>NZ_CAXUPS020000002.1:0-1146487 GCF_964252915.1 Bradyrhizobium sp. LjRoot220 | reverse complement strand
TCTGCGAGGTGGTTGATGTCGGCATTGTCGACCGTGTAGTTCCAGGTCACGGCGCCGCCATGGGTCGCCGTCGCCTCGGTGAGGTCAGCCGTCAGGGTGCCGAGATAGCCCACGGATGACGGCGCCACTTCGACGTCGTGCGTGTCGAGTGTATCGACATCGCTGAACGGCAGCAGGCCGTCGACGCTGTATGATCCGCTGTCCTCGACGACGCGGCCGATGGTGTCGCCCAGCGTCACGGTGTCGACCGCGATGCCGCCGGGAACGTTGATCGAGGTGAACCAGCCGTAGCGGTTGCCACCCACTTCCGCCGGAATCGTATCCAGCGGACTGGACAACGTCGCGATGTGCGTCACGGTGCCGTCTTCGGCGACCAGGTTGAGGTCGACCGAGAGCACGCCGCCGACATCGTGGAACACGTGCTGCAGCGTGTACCAGCCGCTCTGCGTGATCTCTTCCGAGTTCGCGGCCGGATCGTTCGAGTTGAAGCCGGCATTGTTGTTGCCGCCGACGTAAAGTGTACCCGACCCCTCGCTGACGACGTGGAACACGAAGTCGCGCTGATGATTGCCGTCCGCGCCGTTGGCCGCAACCGAGTACTCGAAGCCCTGGTTATCCGCCCAGCTGGTGTCGAGATAAACCTTGACGCCGGAGGTCAGGCCATCGGTGAAGGTGCTGCGATAGCCGTCGAACCGCGTGAACGCACCTGTCGAACCGCCAGCGCCGCCATTGACCGTGTTGTCGGTGAGAACAGCGAACTGGCCGCCATCGGCCGCCGTTACGGTCGTGCCGTTTGCAGACAGCTGCGAGGCAACGCGCACAATCGTACCGCGATCTGATCCGGCGACCATGCCAGACAGAATCCCGGCGGAATCCGACTCAAAGCCCTGGTTGAAGCCGAGCTGGGCGATATCGTTCGAGCCGTTGACCGTGACCGTCACGGTCTGGGTCGCCGTCGCGCCGTTCTGGTCCGTTACCGTCGCGATGAAGCTCTCGGTCACCGCCTGGCCTTCCGCCAGCGCCCTGGTCTCCGCACGGGCGTTGTCCACCGTGTAGGTCCATTTGCCGTCAGCGGCGATCGCGAACGTGCCATAGGTGCCGTTGGCGTTGCCGCTCCAGGTCATCGTGTCGCCGTCGACATCCGTCGCCACCAGCTGGCTGGCGCCGCCGGCAAGCCCGTTGGCCTGGTCGAACGCCAGCGCGTTGTTCGTTGAGCCTTCGTTGCCGCTGTAGTACGGGCGGGTGAGCAGGTCGGACATATCTTCGGTGGCAAGCTTGGCAAGGATCGCCTGATAGTACGCCTCGTTCGGCGCAGGATTGCTGCCGCTGGTGCTCAGCTTGTCGAGCAGACCGCCACTCGACAGGTTGCCGAGCAGATTGTCATGCAGCGACTGCACGCGATCCGGCGCCGTGCCGGCATCGCCACCGTCCGGTGTGTACTTCACGATCACGTCCAGCAGCGGCTTGCCGCCGCCTTCCAGATAGTTCGCGTACTCGATCGACAGGAATGCCGACACCGTGTTGATGTAGGTGTTGTAGTAGCTGTAGTTGTCGTCGATGTGATCCCACACGATCGCAATCGCATCGGCGCGGCCCGAGCCAGCCGGAAGCTGGCCCTGGATCGCCGTCAGCACCGCGTCCATGTCGATCGTCGTCGGATCCAACGCCAGCATCGCCGCGACGTCGATCTGCTGCACCGGCTCGAACTTGTTGTTGGCCGCAACGTCCGCCGTCACGACATTGTCCAGCGCGCCGCCCGCATACACACCGGTGGCAGCGCCGCCGACATCGACCGTCGGCGCGTCGTTGCTGCCGGTGATGGTGATGACGAGATTGGCCGTGGCCGGGTTGCCCGAACCGTCGTCGACGTCATAGGTGAACGTATCGGTCACGAGATCGCCCACACCGAGCGATTGAACCGCGCTGGTCGGAACGTAGGTATAGCTGCCGTCGGAAGACAGATTCAGAGTCCCGTAAGACCCCGACACCCCATTGCCAACGCCGCCGCCCAATCCATTCACGGCGGTCACGATCTTCTCATCGCCCACGCCCTGGTCGATATTGATGTCGTTGGTCAGCACGTTGCCGCTGGCGCTGGCGCCATCCTCGACCGCGTTGCCGGAATCGTCGAGCGCATAGACCTGCGCATTGCCGCTGGCATCGACATCGATGGTGATGTCTTCATTCGCGCCTGTGCCACCTGCGACGCCATCGGCGCCAAGGAACACGAGATGTTCGACCGTCTGCACAGTGTCCGTGCCGTCGGTGCCGGCATTGATCGTGAGAACGCCGCCTGCCTGGGTCGCGATTCCGTCTGCAGCAGTCGCTGCAAAAATTGCCGTATCGTCGTCTGCGCCGCCGCGCAGATCGTCATTGCCTGCACCGCCGATCAGCGTGTCGTCGCCGTCGGCGCCACGGACATCGTCGTCACCAGCCTGCCCGTCGAGACGGTTGTTGTTGATGTCACCCGTCAGCGAGTCGCCGAGCTGAGTGCCAATCACGTTCTCGATGCTCACGAAGGTGTCCGATCCCGAACCGGCAGCGGAACCATTGGCTGTTCCGCTCGCGAGGTTAACGATGATCTGGGCGCCCGCCCCATTGATAGGCGAATAATTGACCGTATCGATGCCAGAGCTACCATCATAAGAATCGTTGCCGTCGCCGGCAGCCGCGACAAAAACATCGTCTCCACTGGTGCCCGAGACGTGGTCGCTCCCGCTTCCGGCCTGGATGTAGAAGGTTTCGTTTGCCGCTACCGCGGCCGGCGACAGGCTGTTGCCGGTCGCCTCGGCATCGAACGTCACGCCCGTCGTCAGGTTGCGGAAATTGAACTCGCTGTCGACGCCGACGCCGAAAACGTTGTTGGTGATGCTGGTGACGTTGGCGACGTCAGAGCCGACGCCGACGGCAATGCCTGTACCGGAATGGTCGAACGAGTTGCCGGTGATGTGGACGGTTGGCGCGAAGTTGTCCGCGTTGATGCCCGAACGGGTGTTCTCAAAAGTGTTGTTCTGGATGTAGGTGTCGCCGGCACCGCCGTTGGAATAAACGCCCGAACGCCAGTCGTCGCCGGCATAGGGATACGGATTTCCGCCTGTGATCAGATTGTTCTCGATCGTGATCGCGGTGCCCGCGCCCACGCTGGCGATCTCGATCGCGCGATGCGTCGGCTGAAGTCCGCTGCCCTTGAACGTGTTGGCATCGAATCCAGGCGCGGTGGTCGAGCTCGGATCGCGCATGAAGATCGAATTCTCGATCACATGGCCCGTTACTGTGGCCGCCTGAGTCAGGATCTTCAGCGCAACGAAGTTATCGCCCGACGTCAGCGACGTGAGCGGCTTGTCGTCGAGGAATTCGACGCCATCGATCGTCACCTGCGAGCTGGTGGTGATCGACGACTGGCCCGTGATAATGGTTTCCGCGCCGCGGACGCCGCTGCCGTCGAGGCCGGCATTGGCGCCCTGGATCGTGACGCCCACATTGATGATCAGGTCCTCATTATAGGTGCCCGCGCTGACAATGATCACATCGCCGTCGGCCGCGACGTCGATCGCCGCCTGAATCGTTGCATAGGTGCCACCGGTGCCAACCGTTAAATTAGCCATTTTGATTTCTCCCTTGGACGCTGATGCGTCCCAATAAAAATTCGGCCGACGACCTGTTCAGGCCGCTGCGCCGCTGATCAACGTGATGATTTTTGCTGAGTGCTAGTTTGAAGAATCGTGGTGCGAGACCGGATCAAACTTCCCGGTTGCTGCTGTCGGACCTGGCGGCGCGCGCAGTCGAAGCAATCAATGGACAAAATCATTCAAGTACTCCACACGCAAAAAAATGCCCCGCCGCGATTAACGCCGCGCGCGGAGCCTGAAAAGAATCCTGAAATGTTCGGAAATTCCGGCGACGCGCTCCCAACGGAGCGAACCAGCCGACTCAAAACCGCACACAATTTCTAGTGCGCGCGGAAGATCCGCACGCCAAACGCAACTCATCGCCAACCCCTGCCCCCCGATTAGTCCGGAGGTGTTTCCTGTGCCGGTAAGATTCCAGTAATCATCTTGGAATGCAATAAGTCACGGAAAATTAACACTAATATGAACGGTCGACTGTTAATGATTGCGACGACCGCATGGAATACGAACATAACTAGTTGTATTTGCTCACAAACGCGCGGCGTGCGATTTGACGGCCAAGTTGTGGCATAACCCAACTGGGTTATGTGATTTTTTGAGCGATGATTAGACTTTTAACCAAGTTTTGGGAAAAACTATTCCAAGTCGGGCTTGCGCCTCGCCCCAGGCGGCGCGCTTTTGATTCTGCCGACACGACGTCGGCGACCAGGCTTGCCCGCACATCGCGCGCCTAATTATCAGCCGATTGCCAATGGCGGAAAACAATCCTGGAATGTCGCGGCGTCGTTTGCGCAGGGCTTCCGACGAAACGAATGCTGTCCGCCGTTTTCCGCCATCCACAGACTTCATTTGCAACACGCTCCCGACAACGACCGATCGGAACTGCGGCGGGAATGGACGCGCGCTCTGCTGCTTGCAGCCAGCGGAGCAACCGCATACGAACACCCCTATGAAGTCCATTTTCCTCGTCAACTCGATTTCGGGCCAGGGCCATCTCGACGCCTACGCGCGCCTCTATTCGCGGGCATTTCTCGAACTCGGGCATCGAGTCATCCTGGTCGCGGCCACGGACGGCGGGACTTCCGAATACCTGACAAGAAGCAACGTCGATCAATCGCGCTTTTCGTTTGTATCGTTTTCGGCAACGCCGCCCGAAATTCGAGTCGAGGAGGATGTAACGCGCGCGCGCCTCAGCGCCATCGAGCGGGCCCGGCTGGTCTGGAAGGAAGAGAGCGCCATTGGGATCCTGCGCAGGCTTATCGTGGTGCCGCGGCGCATTGCCCGCCGATTCGTTCCGGAATCGGCGCGCGGCGGATGGAGAAAGCTGAAGCAGACGACTGCGAGCCAGCTGGCGCGTATCCCCGGGGCGCGTGTGCTGCGGCAGTTTCTGTTTCCCGATGCGGGCCGCATCATGTTCAGTGCGTTGCTCCGCTGCGTGCAGAAGGCCGTCACCATAGCGGGCGGCAAGCCACCGGACCTGGTGTTCTTCCTGTATCTCGATCTGATGGCAGAGGGACCAGCCAACGTCGTCGCATTGGACACGATCGGCGGCTGGCCATGGGCCGGCATTCGGTTTCATCCGCGGCTCAGAGAATCGTCCGACGCGCGTATCGAGAGGTATTTTGAATCGAGAACCGCGCGGGGCGGCGTGTTCCTGGTGCCGGATGCCGCCGATCTATACGCCAAAGCTGTGCCGCGCCTGAAATTCCTGCTGGTTCCTGATGTCGCCGATCTGGAGCTGGCCAGTGAGTTGCCGCCGGTTGCGCAACAAATTCGAGAGCGTGCCGCCGGGCGCACGATCATCCTCCAGATCGGCACGATTGCCCCCCACAAGGGGATCATGACGCTGCTCGATGTCATCGCGAAGGCCGATCCACAACGGTTCTTTTTCGCGCTGGTCGGCGAAGTCTACTGGCAGAGCTTTGGAAACAACGAACCGCAATTGCGGAATTTCTACGCGCAAGCGCCCGAGAACGTCCTCACCCATGATGGCTACATGGCGGACGAGCGCGATTACAACAGCCTCGTCGCCGCTTGTGATGTCATCTATGCCGTCTATAGCGGCTTCAATAGTTCGTCGAACTCGCTTACCAAGGCCGCCGGACTTCAGCGCCCGATTCTGGCGACGAGGAATTCACTGATGGGAGAACGCATTCTGGCCCACGGGATCGGGCTGGCGAGCGACAACGATGCCACGGAAATACTTGCGGCGCTGGAACAGCTGGCGATAGGCAAGGCCGATGCCTTCAGATTCAACAGCTATGCCGATCAGCACTCGCTCGCCCAATTGAAATCGGTGCTGGCGGAGGGGCTGCCGCTTTGGCTTGCTGGACCGGAAAAGCCCGACAGTCCCGTCCCGACAAACCAGAGCGGAATGCGATCAGGCCCGCCGTGACGATGGACCATTTTCTGCTGGTGCGTGAACGTGCTGGCGGAGGGGCTGCGCCTCACGGCTTTTCATAAAAATGACCGTAGATCGAGCGTCCGTAGATATCGTCGGTCTCGCCAGCTTCCTTTTCGCGCAGATAGAACGCCCGATAATTGCTGGTTGCGTCCGTTCTGGCGAGGCACGGGTCGACGCCGCGTCTGGATACTTCCGCGCGAATTTGGTCGAGAACGAACTGGCCGTACATCGGAAAGGCGCTCTTTCGGCAGAGATAGGCCTTCTCGGCCGTCACCAGAAACATCGTCAGGTTGGTCGGCTTGGTGAAGAGATATTTGAAGGTAGCGGCAAGGATCTGGGAATAATTCAGGTTGGTATAGTCGTCGAGACATACGATGCCGTCGTTGGCGAGGACGTAGTCGGCGATGGCCATCTCATGGACGGTCGGGTCGAACATGTGGCTGGCATCGATGTGACAGAACCGGATCGATTTCTTCTGCTTCCGGAAATTCCAGCGGAACAGCCGCTGCGTGTTGGCGATGTTGTATTTGATATCGACGCCGACCCGCTCCAGATTCTTTCGATCGAAATAGTCGGCGATGTCGTAGAGATGCAGGGTTTCGTTCGCGGCCATGCGCCGTCCGAGAATGGCGGCCGATTTGCCGTGATACACCCCCATTTCGAGGATATCGCCAGTGATCCCGCGGAGCTGCTGAAAGGCCAGAAGCGAGTCGACGACCGCCATGGAAAATGGAGACATCATGCCTTCGATGTCTTCAGCGAGCTTCTTTGATTCAGCGAAGTGTTGGTCCATCAACCAGATTCCAATGCTCAAGGCTCAAAAGGCCGCAGGTTCAGCAGCCAACATCCCGGGGAAGCTCGGCCGCATGCCAACAACCGGCGATCCCGTTTTCTCAGCTTGCTATTACCCGGCTGAGCTGCGAACGCCAACCGGCACTTGCCCTGGGGTCGGCAGCGAGCCGTATATTTCCGGCACGAAAGCCCGAGCGGCAGTTCAGCTGCCGGCGGGCCGCTGGCAGTGGACCGCCAACTCACGAATGCCGGTCGGCTCATCGAAAAACCGATCGCGCTGTTCCACGGCGGCAAATGCGGGATCGCCGCTGTCACCCATTTCGCAACGCCGGATCGACGTGAACCCGGCCGAGGTCAACGCCGCCGCCATGGCGGGAAAGTCCCACATCCAAAGATGCTTGTTGCGTCCGAACATTTCGGAGGCAATCCCAAGCGGCCCCTTCGGATCGGCTTCGACCCCAAGATAACTTGACCGAAGCAGCCGATCGTTGGCGTCGGGGCGCGCCGCGTCCAGGTCCGCAACGTATCTCCGCGCCCTCGCTTCGAGATCAGGAACGATCAGGCGAAAGATGCCGTTCGGACGCAGTATCCGGTAGGTATTGCGCAAGGCGATGAGCATCGAAGCGCGCGACAGATGCTCCAGGACATGAGAGGCATAGACGCCATCGACTGATCCGTCGGCCAAAGGCAGCCCCCTGACGATATCGCCGAAGCTGACGTTGTCCGGAAACCGCTGCGCGTTCTTCTTGACCAGCCGGCCAGCAAGCGGAAGGCGTTCCACGCGCAGGGTGAAGGATGCGTCGTAATTCAGCCAACCCTCCGGCGCGCTATGCCCGCAGCCATATTGCACATGGACCATTTTAGTCGTCCGCCACTCTCACATTGACGCTCATTCTCGTGGCCCCTGCTCTAAGCTGGTGGAACGTTTGCGTGCGCCCCCGATTACCGCTCAACGGTGTCGGCTGAAACCGCACATTCCAACGCCAGCGGCGGTTCCGCCGCAGCAAGGCCCATTTAGCGGTCGAGGCAGGTTCAAGCAACCGATACGGGATCGCTGATAAAGCCGCAGGCTCAGAATGCGAAATGTGCTAGGCAAAAGGCCCGCGCGGGCGCTGACGATCTCTCTGCTGGCTGTAACGATCTTCCTGCCGGATTCGGATCGTTTGCTTCAGAAGGGTCACTTCTCCATGGCCAAGGCGATCGCTTCGGATGCAAAGCCCGGCACGGCGGCCGAAAAGACCACGCCGCCCGCACGCGATCCCGGGCTGGCGGTGGAGGAAGAATATCAACTGGCGCGGCGACAGAACACGGTTCAGGCCCTGGAGCTGTTCATCGCAAGGCATCCGGACGATCCCCTGGCAGCGAAGGCACGAGCCGAGTTGCGGCGGCTATCGCGCTAGGCGTGAGATGAGATCGGGTCGGGCCATGACGACGGACCATTTTTTGCTCTCGTGCCCCCCGGACGCAATGCAGCACGGGTGCTCGGGGCGGTGACCCAATCGTTTCTTTGCATGCGGTTGTTTTCGCGATTTGTGTCCTGCGGCGCACCTGCAACCCAACATGTTCGAGCCGCGATATGCTATGCATCCCGGCGCGGACACCATCCGCGATGATGGCATGACAAGCCCATGCATTTCCCCGATAATTTGACCTCGACCAACTGTTGGCTGGAGACACCTTGATGCCCTCCCCGCGCGCTTCGCAGGCCCTTTCCCGTTTCACCGTGCTCGACCTGACCCGTGTCCGTTCGGGGCCGACCTGCGTGCGGCAGCTGGCCGACTGGGGCGCCAATGTCATCAAGATCGACGCGCTGCTGGAGGACGCGGCCGGCGAACAGCCGGGCGGCCCGCGCCAGGGCTCGGACTTCCAGAATTTGCACCGCAACAAGCGGGCCATGACCCTCAACCTGAAGGATCCGAAGGGGCTCGAGGTGTTCAAGCGCCTGGCCGAGAAAGCCGACGTCGTGGTCGAGAACTTCCGCCCCGACGTCAAGACCAAGCTCGGCATCGATTATGAGAGCCTGCGCCAGATCAACCCGCGCATCGTCTATGGCAGCATTTCCGGGTTCGGACAGGACGGCCCCTACCACAAGCGGCCGGGCTTCGATCAGATCGCCCAGGGCATGGGCGGACTGATGTCGGTCACCGGCGCCCCCGGGGAGGGCCCGATGCGGGTCGGCATTCCCGTGGCCGACCTCACCGCCGGGCTGTTCTGTGCCCTTGGCATCCTGACAGCGCTGCTGGAACGCGACGTCTCCGGCGAGGGCCAGTGGGTGCAGACCTCGCTGTTGCAGGCCCAGATATTCATGCTGGATTTCCAGGCCGCACGCTGGCTGATGGAAAAGGACGTGGCCAAGCAGGCTGGCAACAACCATCCGACCAGCATTCCGACCGGCGTGTTCAAGACGTCCGACGGCTACATCAATATCGCCACCACCGGCGGTCGAATCTGGGAACGCTGCGCGCAGGCGGTCGGCGCGCCTGAACTGCTCACTAATCCCGACTACGCCACCGCTCCCGCCCGCTCGAAGAACCGTGACGCGCTCAATGCCGCCATTGGGAAGCTCACCGAGACGAAATCCACCGAGACCTGGGTCAGCGAGCTCAACGCCGCCGGCGTGCCCTGTGGCCCGATCTACTCGATTGACCAGATGTTCGAGGACGACCAGGTCAAGCATCTCGGCATCGCCCAACACGTGCCCAACGACGAAAACAGGCATATCCAGCTGGTCGGTCAGCCGGTGACGCTGTCGCGCACGCCAAGCAGCATGGCGGCACGCCCGCCGGAGTTCGGCGAACAGACCGAAGAAGTGCTTGCCGAATTCGGTTTTGGCAAGGACGAGATCGCCGACCTCAGGCAACGCAGGGTCGTCTGACGGAACGCCCCAAATGCCGGTAATTCGGCGCATGAAAAAGCCCCGGAAAACCGGGGCTTTTTGTATCGCGTAGCCGTTGCCGCTCAGTACTTGGCGACGACGGGGCCACCGAACCGGTAGTTCAGGCCGACGCGCACGATGTTGTCGGTGAACTTGGTTCGGAAGCTGGACGTGAGGGTTGTGGTGGTTACGGTGTTCTGGCCGAGCAATGGGGTATTCAACTGGTTCACGACGCCTGTGGCCGACGCACCGCTGCTGCCGACGTCTCCGAGATCCATGTAGAGGTATTCAAGCTTGACCGACCAGTTGCGATCAATGGCGGCCTCAGCGCCGGCACCAATCGTCCAACCGGCGCGCGTCGATCCCCAGCTCAGCGGGATCAGCGGTGCGGTCGCCGACAGGTGGCCGTAAGCCAGACCGCCGGTCGCGTACAGCAAGATGCGCTCGGTCGGGAGGAAACCGACGCGACCGCGCACGGTACCAAACCAATCGAGCTTGTAGTTTGCCGTCAATATGCCCGTGCCAACAGCGCATCCGGCGACGAGACAGACGTCGGCGCTACCGCGCTGATCGCTATACTGAATGTCACCTTCCAGGCCGAACAACCAGGTTCCGCGCTGCCAATTGTAACCGGCCTGTCCA
The DNA here is from genome assembly GCF_964252915.1 of Bradyrhizobium sp. LjRoot220. Lineage (NCBI taxonomy): Bacteria > Pseudomonadati > Pseudomonadota > Alphaproteobacteria > Hyphomicrobiales > Nitrobacteraceae > Bradyrhizobium > Bradyrhizobium sp. LjRoot220. The sequence continues at coordinate 1,136,145 of NZ_CAXUPS020000002.1, read as the reverse complement.
CCACCGATGAAGCCGTCGACGTTCGCACGTCCGGTCAAAGGCAAGGCTGCGAGGACCGTGTTGGTGGAACTGAGAAGGTCCGGACCTGCAGTACGGAATACGCTGACATTCTGGGTTCCCGTCAGCGTGCCGTCGGTGCTTGCGCGGCCCCAGCTGTAACCAGCGTTGCCGCCGATATAGAAGCCGGTCCAATCATAAACGACGGCGACGACCGGGGCCTTGGTATAGGGCCGCGGCGCGAGATCAGCCGCCAATGCGTTTGTCGTCAGCAGCGTGGCAATCGCGGCGCCTGTGATCAAAATGCGCTTCATCGGTTTCCCCAAAAAGATGAAATTAAACATGGAACCCACTATACAGAGAATCCGCTCGTGGCCTGTTACCCGTCAGCAACAAGGGGATTTAAACGGGTTCCATTAATGGGGTGGGCCGGGTCAACGTGAAACCGCTGAAGTCGACCTAAGCACAGGCAAATCCGATTTTTCGCCGTTCGCATCAGCGCGGTGACGCTCCCAAACGCCTTGTCGATGACAGGAGAAGCTGTCGCAGACGCCAACCGGCATACCAGTACCGGTCGCCGGAGGGCGAATTCGGCTTTGGCAAGGACTAGATCGCCGACCTCAGGCAACACTGGGTGGTTTGACAGACAGCCCAAATGCCGGGAATTCGTCGTGCCGGGCATTCGGCGCATGAAAAAGCCCCGGAATACCGGGGCTTTTTTGTTGCGGTCGTTCCGCCGCTCAATACTTGGCGACGACCGGCCCTGTGGTGAACTGATAGTTGATGCCGACGCGGGCAATGTGGTCGTGGAATTTCACCCTGACCTCATCGGCGGTACCGCCGAAATAGGTCTGCGACCCCAGGTCCATATAGAGGTATTCGGCCTTCGCCGACCAATTGGGGGTGAACTTCTTTTCCAGACCCGCGCCGACCGTCCAGCCAACCCGGGTCGAGCTTCCCGACAATACGGGTCCTGCGAGCGTAACGGCTGCGCCGATCGGCGTCGTGCTGTTAACTCCCGGACCAAACAATTGCGCCGTGGCTGTGGTTTGCGTGCTGAACTTGACCTCGCCAACCGCCAGGCCGCCCGTCACGTACAAAAGCAAACTCGGATCGACGAGCGCGCCGGTCCTGCCCCTGAAGGTTGCAAACCAGGGTAGCTCCGTGCTGCGGACGTTGCTGGCCGAAAGGGCGATTGCATTGTCACCAACGGGTATTCGTACCGAACCCAGCAAGGTGGTCGCGCTGCCGCGTTCACCGGTGCCCTGAATGTCAGCTTCGAGACCAAACAACCAGCGCCGATCGACCTGCCAGTTGTAGCCCGCCTGCGCGCCGCCAAGCCACCCGTCAACGTTGTGACGAACGTTCGTGAGCGCGGGCAACAACGGGACCACCGCAACCGTCGAATCGGACCGGCCCCAGCTGTAACCGCCATTGAGACCAACATAGAAGCCGGTCCAGTTATAGCCGGGATCTACGATCACCGGCGCCTTGGTATAGGGCCGCGGCGCCATATCCGCCGCCAGTGCGTTGGTAACGGACAGCGAAGCAATCGCGGCGCTTGCGATCAAAATGCGCTTCATCGGTTTCCCCTAAAAGGTGAAATTGAACATGGAACCACTATACAGGGAATTCGCCCGTAGCCTGTTACCCACGAGCAACAAGCGGACGCAATCGAGTTCCATCCACGGGTTGGTCGGAGCTAGGTGAAGAAACCCTGAAGCCGAGCCAAACATCGGGCTATGCAGGGCTTTTTGCCGTCCGCATCAACCGGGTGATGCTGCTAAACGCTTTGTCGATCACCGGCCAGAACAAGAGAACGATCGCCAGTGTTGTAATCGAACCAACCAGGCCGTTCGACCAGAACACCTTCATGTCGCCGCCGGAGCCGATCATCGACAGGCGAAACGCATCCTCGGCGCGGTTGCCGAGCACCAGCGCCAGCGTAAACGGCGCCAGCGGAATTCCGATCTTCTTGAAGACGTAGCCGACAACGCCGAAGCCGAGCATCAGCCAGATATCGAACATGGCGTTCTGGATCGCGTAGGCGCCAATCGCGCAGGACACCACGATCATCGGCGCGACGGCTGCGAACGGCACCCGCAGGATCGAGGCAAAGATCGGCACCGTCGTCAGCACCAGCACGAGACCGACCACGTTGCCGAGATACATCGAGGCGATCAGGCCCCAGACGAAATCCTTGTGCTCGACGAACAGCAATGGCCCGGGGTTGAGGCCCCACACCATCAAGCCGCCGAGCAGGATCGCCGCGGTGCCGGAGCCGGGAATACCGAGCGCCAGCATCGGCAGCAGTGCCGCGGTGCCCGAGGCATGCGCCGCCGTTTCCGGCGCGAACACACCTTCGATGCGGCCCTTGCCGAAGCCGTCCGGATCCTTGGAAAAGCGCTTGGCGAGATTATAGCCCATGAACGAGGCCGCGATCGCACCGCCCGGCGTGATGCCGAGCCAGCAGCCGATGAACGACGAACGAAACAGCGTCATCCAGTATTTCGGCAGGTCCCTCCAGACCGACAGCACGACGCGCAGGCTGATGCCGGCGGCATGTCCGCGCAGCGCGAGGCGCTCTTCCATCGTCAGCAGGATCTCGCTGATGCCGAACAGGCCGATCACCGCGACCAGAAAATTAATGCCGCGCAAGAGGTCGGTCGAACCGAAGGTCATACGAAGCTGGCCGGATACCGTGTCCATGCCGACGCCGGCGAGCAACAGACCGAGCGACATCGAAATGACCGTCTTGTGCTTGGCCTCGCGGCCGAGCCCCACAAAAGAGCAGAAAGTGAGCAGATAAACCGCGAAGAATTCCGGCGGCCCGAACTTCAACGCAAAGGACGAGATCATCGGCGCCAGGAACGTGATCAGCAGCACCGCCACCAGCGAACCGATAAAGGACGAGGTGAAGGCCGCGGTCAGCGCTTCCGCCGCCCTGCCCTGTTGCGCCATCGGATAACCGTCGAACGTGGTCGCGACCGACCAGGCTTCGCCGGGGATGTTGAACAGGATGGAGGTGATGGCGCCGCCGAACAGGGCACCCCAATAAATGCAGGACAGCATTACAATGGCCGAGGTCGGATCCATCGTGAAGGTCAGCGGCAGCAGGATCGCTACGCCGTTCGGCCCGCCCAGCCCCGGCAGCACGCCGACGAAAATGCCGAGCACCAGCCCGACCATCATCAGAACAAGCGTCTTCCACGTCAGCAGGACGGCAAAGCCGTGCATGAGTAGACCGAAGGCTTCCATCGAACTTCCTGCGATCTACTAGCGGCCGAGGGCCGCTTCGAGCGGGCCCTTCGGCATGATGACGTCAAACGCGATGTCGAAGGTCACGAACATCACAGCGGTGAACACGAAGGCGGTCAGCAGTGATTTCCACAACGCGATCTTGCCGACCACGCGCATGAAGACCGAAATCAGGAGGAAGCTTGCGACATAGAGCCCGAGAAATTGCATGGCCAGACAGAACAGCAGCGTCGGCACGAACACGGCCATGACGCGGCGAAGTTGCGCCCGCGTGACGAAAGTCTCGGCGGCCTCCTTGCGCGACAGGAACGCGGTGACGAGGCCATAGAGGCTGGCGCCACCAAGGATGACCGACAGATAGAACGGAAAATAACCGGCCTGCGGGCCGGTAGAGTCCCAGGCGGCGCCGGTGCGCCAGTTGTCCCATCCGAGCGTCAGCGCCAGGGCCAGCAACAGCAGCGACACCACGACGTCGACGATGCGCACGCTCGTCACGACGGGTGAATTGGCCTCCGGTGCGGTGGGATCGTCGACGACGATTTCGATGTCGGTATTTGACATTGGATGAGATCTGTCCCGCTAACTGGTGGCATACGGGATACAGTGCTGGCGTTACCGGCGTCAATGTAACCTTCAGCGGCTACTTTGGTTTGGCGGGTTTTCTCAACCCGGGCCGGCTTCCACGGAACGCTATCGGACCCGATCGGGAAACGTGCTCGCAAGTGCAGCACGTTCAGGCCTCAGCACACCACGCTCGGTGATCAGCCCCGTCACCAGCCGTGCCGGCGTGACGTCGAACGCATAATTGGCGACCGCCGATCCCGCAGGCACCACGCGCACCGTTTCGATACGCCCATCGGCGGTGCGGCCGGTCACGTTGGCCACCTCATCGGATGCGCGCTGTTCGATCGGAATCTGCTTTATGCCGTCGTCGATACCAAAGTCGATCGTCGGCGACGGCAGTGCAACATAGAACGGCACGCCGTTGTCGTGCGCGGCGAGTGCCTTCAAGTAGGTTCCGATCTTGTTGCAGACATCGCCATTGGCAGCTACCCGGTCGGTTCCGACGATGGCCAGATCGACCATCCGGTGTTGCATCAGGTGGCCACCGGTATTGTCGGCGATTACCGTATGCGGGACGCCGTGGTGGCCAAGTTCCCATGCCGTGAGCGAAGCGCCCTGATTACGGGGACGCGTTTCATCGACCCAAACATGAACCTTCAGGCCACGATCATGCGCGAGGTAAATTGGAGCCGTCGCGGTGCCAAAATCGACCGTAGCCAGCCATCCGGCGTTGCAGTGAGTCAGGATGTTGACCGTCTCGCCCGGCTTGGCTGCGGCGATCGCTTCGATCAGCGCCAGACCGTGCCGGCCGATATCCTGATTGATCGCGACGTCCTCCTCCGCGATTTCAGCGGCACGCTTGTAGGCCGCCACGACACGTCCTGACGGCGGCAAGGGCCGCAGCATCCCGTGCATTTCATCGAGCGCCCATTTCAAGTTGATGGCCGTCGGCCGGCTCGCAATCAGCATCTTGTAGGCGAAGTCGAGCGCCGCATCGGAGGCATCGGCGCGCATCGCCAGCGCCATGCCATAAGCCGCGGTTGCGCCGATCAGCGGCGCGCCGCGCACCAGCATGGATCGGATGGCTTCGCCGGCCTCCGCCGCAGTCGTCATCCGCGCGATGACGAATTCATGCGGCAGCCGCCGCTGGTCGATCGCCCCGACCGACCATCCATCGGGCTCGAGCCAGATGCTGCGAAAATGTCTGCCATCGACCTTCATGAGCGCAACACCCTGCCGGCCACCGCGTCGAGTTTCCTGAGCAATTTGGGATCTCGCGCCTCCGGCGCCGTGATCAGCGCGGTATCGAGGGCCCGGTCCGAACCGATCGGACACGGCTCATGCTGGCGCGGGAAATCCCTGGCAAGGCGCGCGACCAGGCCCTTGGCCTTTTCGGCATTCGAATTCAGCACGCGAATGATGTCCTGAACCGTCACTGCGTCGTGCTGGGGATGCCAGCAATCGAAATCGGTGACCATAGCGACGCTAGCGTAGCAGATCTCGGCCTCGCGGGCGAGCTTGGCTTCCGGCATGTTGGTCATGCCGATCACCGAATGGCCCTGCGCCTTGTAGGCAAGGCTCTCGGCAAGGCTCGAGAACTGCGGACCCTCCATACAGACATAGGTGCCGCCTTGGACGGCCGCGATGTCCTCGGCCCTGGCGGCCGCCGCCAGATGCACCAACAGGCGCGGTGACACCGGATGAGCCATCGAGACATGGGCAACGCAGCCTTTGCCGAAGAATGAACTCTCGCGCTTGTGGGTGCGGTCCACGAACTGATCCACGAGCACGAATGTGCCAGGCGGGAGATCCTCCCGAAACGAACCGCAGGCCGAGAGCGAAACCAGGTCGGTAACCCCTGCCCGTTTCAGCACGTCGATATTGGCGCGGTAGTTGATATCCGAGGGCGACAGCACGTGCCCCTTCCCATGCCGCGGCAGAAATACGATCGGCAGCCCGGCAATGACGCCATGCCTGACGGGCGCAGAAGCTTCGCCCCAAGGGCTTTCGATCGTCTCGTCGCGGACGCTTTCCAGCCCCGGCAGATCGTAGATGCCGGATCCGCCGATAATGCCAAGCACGGCATTCGTCATGATTGCTCCCACATTGCTTGTTGCGGCGGAACCGCTCCGACGTACAACCGCGCAGATGTTCGACTATACTGCGACGCAATAATCAACCATTGTTCGCCCACTGCAAAGGCCTCTGACAGGCCTTATGATGTGACGGCGCCACGGCGCAGCGATCAGGAGAAAGTGGATGCCGACCAGCAACGAGCGGGAAAAGCGCCAGTCCATCATCGACGCCTGCCGCAACATGAACGCACTGGGCATCAATCAGGGCACTTCCGGGAATATCAGCCTGCGGCATGAGACCGGCCTGCTGATCACACCGACCAGCGTGCCCTACGAGGCGATGCAGCCCCAGCAGATCGTATTCATGGGCCTGGACGGTTCGTTCGATCCGGCGCAGCGCCCGTCGAGCGAGTGGCGGTTTCACCTCGACATCCTCAGGGCACGGCCCGAGGTCCACGCGGTGGTGCACGCGCACCCACCCTATTCGACGATCCTCGCGATCATGGGTCTGGAAATCCCGCCGATCCACTACATGATCGCGGTCGCCGGCGGCGACACCATCCGCTGCGCGCCCTACGCGACATTCGGCACCCAGGAGCTGTCGGAACACGCCGTGCGGGCGCTCGAGGACCGATTGGCCTGTCTGCTGGAACATCACGGCATGATCGCCGTCGGACCTTCGCTGTCGAAGGCAATGTGGCTTGCGGTGGAGGTCGAGGCGCTGGCGCGACAATACTACGGCTGCCTTCAGATCGGCACGCCGCGGTTGCTGCCCAAAGCAGAGATCAAGAACGTTCTCGGCAGGATCGCTGGATACGGTCCGGCCGAGAAATAACGCGCTGCGGTTGGCTACTTCGCCACGAAACCGGCTTCGTTCATCAGCGAGGCGTTGAGCTTGTCGTCCTCTTCGAGGAACTTCACCATATCCTTGCCGGTGAGGAAGATCGGCTTCAACGCCTGCTTTTCCATGTATTCCTTGTACTCCGTGGTCTGCGTCACCTTCTGGAACAGATCGACATAGAATGCCTGCTGTTCCGGCGTGACCTTGCCCGGCAGGAACATCGCGCGCAGCATCAGATACTGCACGTCGAGCCCTTCTTCCTTACAGGTCGGAATGTCGTTCCAGGATTGCGTCTCGGTGACCTTGGTCTTGTAGGCGATCCGCTCCTTGTCGAACACGCACAGCGCGCGGACCTGGCCGGCGCGCCAGACCTCGAGGTTTTCGGACGGGTTGTTGACGTTGGATTCGGTATGGTTGCCGACCAGTTGCGTCGCGGCCTCGCCGCCTGATTTATAAGGCAGATAGGAGAATTTCGCGCCGGTCCTCTGCTCCATGAACACGGTGAGCACGTGATCCTCACGCTTGGAGCCGGTGCCGCCCATCTTGAACGGCGAACTTGCGGCCTTGGCGGCGGCAATGAATTCCTTCACGGATTTCGGTCCGGCGGCATTGTCCCACAGCACGAACTGGTCGAGCGCGACCACCGACACCGGCGTGAGATCGCGCCAGTTGAAGGGAATCTTCGCCGACAATGGCAGCATGTAGATCAGCGAGTAGGCGATCAGCACCTTGTTGGGGTCGCCGTCGCTGGACTTCATGTACATCAGCGCCTCGGCGCCGGAAGCGGCGCCCTTGAGCGAGACCACTATCGGCTGCTTCATCAGATTGTTCTTCTGGATCGCCGCCTGCATCATGCGCGCCATCTGGTCGGAGGCGCCGCCGGCGCCTGCTGCGACCACGATTTCAACCGGTTTGGTCGGCTCCCAGGCAGCGAACGCCGGCGCACTGACGATCATGGCCGCCAAGGCGGCCGTGGCTTTGAGGATCTGTCCCACGTGTTTCTTCCCTATGTATTTGTTTTAATAATAGAAACGTAACCACGCACCGTCCCATTGTGCGGATTTAACAGCACCAGTTCAAGTCGAACCACCCCACACTGCCTATGACTTTCGCATGAGCCAAGCGAACCATGTTCGCGACGATACGGAACCCTAATCGTGATCAATTGAACCCGGGCCGAGCCTATTTGCCCTTCCAGTTCGGCGTTCGCTTGTTGAGGAAGGCATCCATGCCTTCGCGGAAATCCTCGCTCATATAGGCGCGCAGGATCAGATCCCGGCCCTCCTCGCGCGACAGCGTGCGGCGTATACGGAGCACCGCTTCCTTGGCGGTTTCCATCGTGATCGGCGCATGACCGGCAACCAGCTTGGCGGTTTCATCGGCCCGGCGCTGCAGTGTCGGAACGTCAGGCACCACTTCGTTGAGCAGACCGAGCGACAGCGCCTCCGGGGCCTCGATCAACCGCGCTGTAAAAATCAGGTCCTTGGTCCGCGCCGGCCCGACCAGCGCGACGACGCGGCTGATATTGGACATCGACAGGCAATTGCCCAGCGTGCGCGCAATGGGAAAGCCGATGCGCGTCGTCGCGGTGCCGATCCGGATATCGCAGCAGGCAGCAATCCCGGCGCCACCACCGGTGCAGGCACCGGCAATGGCCGCAATCGTCGGCACCCGGACCTTCTCCAGTGTGCCCAGCACGCGATCGATCCGCTCCTCATATTCGAGCGCGTCCTCGGCGGTCTTGAAGGCACGGAATTGAGAGATGTCGGTACCCGATGCAAACGCCTTGTCGCCCGTGCCGGTCAGGATCATCGCCTTGATCGAGCGGTCCTGGTTGACGCTCTCGCAGATCGTCGCCATCTGCTCGTACATCGCAAATGTCAGCGCATTCCGCGCCTGCGGCCGGTTGAACGTTAGCCGGGCAATACCGTCCTCGACGGAATAGAGCAGGTCTTCAGTTGCAGCTACAGGTGCGTTCATCGCAGTTCTTTCCGTTCTTTTCGTTTTCGGGTCGAGACCGGTTCAGGCGACGGCGACCTTGGGCATCGAAACGACATCGCGTCCCTTGAGCACTTCCATCGCCGCCAGCACGCCCCCGCCTCGATGCGGCACCTTGGCCAGATCGAGACCCATCTCGACGCCCGACAGCGTCCCCATCAGCATCAGATCGTTGAAATGCCCGATATGGCCGATCCGGAATACCTTGCCCTTGATCTTGTTGAGGCCGGTGCCGAGCGACATATCGAAGTTTTCCAGCACTACTTTGCGGAAGTTATCGGCGTCATGGCCTTCCGGCATCACGACGCCGGTCAACGCGGGCGAGTGCGCGCCCTGTTCCTGACACTGCGTTTCCAGGCCCCAGGCCTTGATGGCCGCGCGCGTCGCGGCACTGTGGCGCTTGTGGCGGGCGAAGACGTTTTCCAGTCCCTCTTCCTCGAGCATCTTGACCGCTTCGCGCAGCCCGAACAGCAGATTGGTTGCCGGCGTATAGGGCCAGGTGCCGACCTTGTTGATCGCGATGACTTCCTGCCAGTCCCAATAGGAACGCATGGCCGGGTTAGTCTTCGCCACCGCGAGCGCCTTTTCCGATACGGCGTTGAAACCGAGACCTGGCGGCAGCATCAGCCCCTTCTGCGATCCTGCGACCGACACGTCGATGCCCCAGGCGTCGTGTTCATATTCCAGTGAGCCAAGGCCGGAGATGGTGTCGACCATCAGCAGCGCCGGATGCTTGACGCGGTCGAGAATCTTGCGGACTTCGAGCGGATAGGTGACGCACGCGGTCGAGGTCTCGTTGTGCACGACCATGACCGCCTTGATCTTGTGCTGGCGGTCAGCCGTCAGCCGGGCCTCGATCTGCTCCAGATCAGCGCCGTGGCGCCAGTCGCCGGGCAGGAAATCGACATCGAGCTTGAATTTGTCGGCGATGCCGCGCCACAGCACGGCGAACTGGCCGGTCTCGGCCATCAGGACCTTGTCGCCGGGCTGCAGCGTGTTGACGATCGCCGCTTCCCAGGCCCCGGTGCCCGACGACGGGTAGATGATCACCGGCTGCTTGGTGCGGAACACCCGCTGCATGGCCGCCAGCACCGCGTGGCCGACCTCGGCGAATTCGGGACCCCGGTGATCCATGGTTGGCATGTCCATGGCGCGCAGCACCCGGTCCGGCACGTTGGTCGGTCCCGGAATCTGCAGAAAATGCCGTCCAGAGTGCACAGTCATGGGGCGTCGTCCTTCCCGGTCGTGTCGTTCACGAGTCTTGGTTTCGAGAGCGCTCGAATATCACTATTCGGCGGGCTTGTCCCCCGCCCGGCGGGACCCGTCAATGCACAAGAAGCAGGGCTTTGCCTTGCCAAGGCGGACCCCGGCAGGCAAGACACTGAGGCGCACTCACGAGACCAAGGCAATGGCGGCAACAGGGGCCGAAAAGTCACAAAATTCGCCTGAAAACAGCGCCCTTGCCGTGCGTCTTGCCCGCGAGATTACCGGCGGCGTCTTCTTCGACGCGTTCAACCGCGGCCGCTACGCGACCGATGCGTCCTTCTATCAGATGATGCCCCTTGGCGTGGTGGTCCCCCGGACCATGGACGAGGCGTTGCGGACGCTGGCCATCGCAAGGGACGCTGGCCGAATCGTCACCCCACGCGGCGGCGGCACTTCGCAATGCGGCCAGACCGTCAATGAGGGAATCGTCGTCGACCTTTCCAAACACCTGAACCGCGTCCTCTCGCTGGATGTCGAAAATCGAACCTGCGTGGTCGAACCCGGCATCGTGCTCGACGACCTCAACCGCCAGCTCAAGCAGCACGGATTGTGGTTTCCGGTCGACGTCTCGACGGCATCGCGTGCCACCATCGGCGGCATGGCCGGCAATAATTCCTGCGGCGGACGTTCGCTGCGCTACGGCACCATGCGCGACAACACGCGCTCGATGGATGCGGCGCTGGCTGACGGCACACTACTGCATTTCGGCGAGGTGCCGCGCGACCTCGCGCGCGTGAATTCGCCCGATAGCGGGCTCGCGCTGTTCCGCGACATGCTCGATCTCGGCAAGCGCGAGGCAGCCGAAATCGCCGAACGATTTCCGCAAGTACAGCGGCGCGTCGGCGGATACAATCTCGATGCGCTGGTCCCGCGCAACGCAGCGAACAACATGGCGCACTTGCTGGTCGGGTCCGAGGGTACGCTCGCCTTCACGACACAGGTCGAACTCAAGCTGTGGCCGGTCATCCGCAACAAGGTGCTGGGCGTCTGCCATTTCGGCAGCTTCTATGAGGCGATGGATGCGGCACAGCACCTGGTGAAGCTCCGCCCCATCGCCGTGGAACTGGTCGATCGCACCATGATCGCGCTGGGCCGCGAGATCGCAATGTTCCAGCCGATCATCAGCACCGCCGTGCGCGGGGACCCCGATGCAGTGCTGATCGTGGAATTTGCCGAGGAAGACCAGGCTGAAAATTTGCGTCGCCTGAAACAACTCGGCGAGCTGATGGCCGATCTCGGCTTCGGCTGGGACAAGCCGCAGCGCAAATGGGGTGGCGTGGTTGAAATCACAGAACCCGCACTGCAGACCGGCATCGCCGATTTTCGTGCGGCGGGCCTCAATGTCATGATGTCGATGAAGCAAGAGGGCAAGCCGGTTTCCTTCGTCGAGGACTGTGCGGTGCCGCTGCCGCATCTCGCCGATTACACCGAACGCCTCAACGGAATTTTTGCCAAGCACGGCACCCGTGGCACGATGTATGCTCATGCGTCCGAAGGCTGCCTCCATGTACGCCCTGTGCTCAATCTGAAGCTCGAAAAGGACGTCAAGGCGATGCGTGCCATCGCCGAGGAAACCTTCGAGATGGTGCGCGAATACAAGGGGTCGCACTCCGGCGAACACGGTGACGGTCTGGTCCGCTCCGAATTCCATGAAGCGATGTTCGGTTCGCGGATCGTTACCGATTTCAGGGAGGTCAAGCAGCGCTTCGACCCGGACAATGTCCTCAATCCCGGCAAGATCGTCGATCCGCCCAAGATGGACGACCGTTCGCTGTTTCGCTATCCGCCGGATTATCGCATCCGTGAGCTGAAGACCGTACTTGACTGGTCGACCTATCCCGGCGCCGGCGGTGGATTTCAGGGCGCGGTCGAGATGTGCAACAACAACGGCGCCTGCCGGAAGCTCGAGGGCGGCGTGATGTGTCCGTCCTACCGTGCGACCCGTAACGAGCAGGACGTCACCCGCGGCCGCGCCAATACGCTGCGTTTGGCGATCTCCGGCCAGCTCGGGCCGGATGCCTTGGCATCCGACGAGATGATGGACACGCTGAAACTCTGCGTCTCCTGCAAGGCCTGCCGCCACGAATGCCCCACCGGCATCGACATGGCCAAGATGAAGATCGAGGTCTTGGCGGCGCGTGCGGCAACGCACGGGCTTTCGCTGCGCGATCGGATGGTCGGATATCTGCCCCATTATGCCGGCCTCGCGGCCCGCCTCGCCCCGCTCGCCAACTGGCGCAACGGCAGCCCGTTGCTGCGCAAGCTGCTTGAAAAATTCGCCGGCATCAGCGCGCAACGCGCCCTGCCCGCGTTCCGGCGCGATGTGTTTCGGACCGATGCCGAGGCCTTCGGGCCGGAAGACGGCCGCGAAGTCGTGCTGTTTGCCGATACGTTCAACCGTGCCTATGAGCGGGAAAATCTCGACGCCGCGCTGCGCGTGCTGGTCGAAGGCGGCTACCGCGTCCACCTTCCCAAGCCCGCAGATCGCGCCCGACCGCTGTGCTGCGGGCGCACGTTCCTGTCGGCAGGCCTGGTCGATCAGGCGCGAGCTGAACTGGACCGACTGGTCACGACCTACGCGCCGTTCGCTGCACGCGGCGTACCGATCGTCGGACTGGAGCCGAGCTGTCTCCTGACGCTCCGTGACGAACTGCTTTCGCTGCGCTCCGATAACGACGCCAAGAGCATCGGCGCGCATGCTCTACTGTTCGAGGAATTCCTGGTTCGCGAGGCGGAGGCCGGCCGTCTGCGGCTGCCACTCGGTTCGATGCCTGCCAAGGCGCTGGTTCACGGCCACTGCCACCAGAAATCCTTTGGTGCATTCAAGCCGGTCGAAAAGGCGCTTCGCCTCGTGCCCGACCTGGACGTCGAAATCATCGAGTCCAGTTGCTGCGGCATGGCCGGCGCCTTCGGCTATGGTGCCGAGACCTACCAGGCTTCGATGGAAATGGCCGAACTGTCGTTGTTGCCGGCCGTGCGCCGCGCGGACCGGACCACGCTGATCGTTGCCGATGGCACCTCGTGCCGGCATCAGATCAAGGATGGCAGCCGGCGCTCCGCCCTCCACGTCGCGCGCGTTCTGGCCATGAGCCTCGACCGCGCAAAGCCCAATTCAACTCTGTCCCCACACGCAAAGGAACCGATCCATGGCTGAACTCACCCTCGACGTCGCCCGCAAAATCCTCGATGCCGCCCTTGCCAAAGGCGTCGAGAAAAAACTGAAGCCGCTGGTGGTCACCATTCTCGACGCCCGCGGTTGCGTCAAAGTTACGGCCGCGCAGGACGGCACCAGCCTGATGCGGGCCGAAATCGCCCACGGCAAGGCCTACGGCGCGCTCGCGCTGGGTATGGGCTCACGCGCGCTGTTCCAGCGCGCACAGGAGCAGGCCTACTTCGTCGGCGCGGTGAATACGATGGCACAAGGTCGCCTCATACCGGTGCCCGGCGGCGTGCTGATCCAGGAGGGCGGTGTTCTGCTGGGCGCCGTCGGTGTCAGCGGCGACACCTCTGACAACGACGAGATCTGCGCCGTGGCGGGCATTGAGGCCGCGGGGCTGAAGGCCAACGCAGGATAGCCGGAAAAGGCAACCGATCGGACTGCGACGGAATGGACGACGAGGTTGGGCGGCAGCTACTGGAACGGTTGAAGGCCATCGAGCGGCGGCTCGATGCGCTCGACGCCAGCCAGAGCCAGTTGAAGCAGGCTTACGCAAGATCGCGCGCCCATGTCAGGCGATTGTGGTTGCGTCCGCCGATGTGGACGTTCGAGCAGCACCCGCCTCGTTCGCTCGATCTGCGCACGCTGCCAGCCGCGCCGGCCTTGCCGAACAAGCCGCCGCGCATCGCCATCGTCACGCCGACCTTCAACTACGCGCGTTTCCTGGGCGCGACGATCGACAGCGTACTCGGCCAGAATTATCCCAACCTTTTCTATCATATTCAGGACGCCGCATCCGGCGACGGCACGGTCGGGCTTCTGAAGGATTACGGCGACAGGATTTCATGGCGAAGCGAGGCAGACGACGGGCAGTCTGACGCGATCAACAGGGGCTTCGCCAACGTCGATTGCGACATCATGGCTTATCTGAACAGCGACGACACCCTGCTGCCGGGTACGCTCGCCAGCGTCGCCGACTTCTTCGAACAGCGGCCCGATATTGACTTCGTATACGGACATCGCATCTTCATCGACTATGCCGGCTCGGAAATCGGCCGGGCGGTTTTCCCGGCGCATAACAGCGAGGCGCTCAAATACGCCGGCTATGTTCCGCAGGAGACCATGTTCTGGCGCCGACGCATATGGGACAAGGTCGGACCGATGAACACTGGATTTCATTATGCAATGGATTGGGACTTCATGCTCCGCGCCGAGGCCGTCGGCTTCCGGATGGCGCGGCTACCACGTTTTCTCGCCTGCTTCCGTGTCCACGACGAACAAAAAACAACCCGGAATTACGAGCGCGGAAGGGAGGAGATGCAGAAGCTGCGTCAGAGGTCGCTCGGGCATGTCCCGAGCCAGTTGCAAATCTATCGCGCGATGATGCCGTACCTGGTGCGGCAGTTCGTACTTCACTGGAGCTATCGTCTTGGCATCGTGAAGCAATGACCGACAATGGCGCTCCGGAATCGACGTTTCAAACCGTCACCGCCCCGGCCATGACGGTTTACGCTTCTCGCCGAAGGCCTTGAGGCCCTCCTTGGCGTCTTCCGTCATGGCCAGCAACGCGATCTGGCTTTCGGTGTAGGCGATGCTTTCGTCGAACGACATCGAGGCGATCGCGCGCATGGCATATTTACCGCGCCGGATCGCGGTCGGCGACTTGTCGACGATGCGGCTGATCAGCCAATCGACCTTGGCGTCGAGTTCAGCCGACGGCACCACGTAGTTCAGCAGTCCGGCAGCCTGAGCCGCCTTGGCATCGAACGGCTCGCCGGTCAGTGCCCATTCATTGACGAGGCGCGGCGGCGCCATCGATTGCAACAGGCTCATCACCTGCATCGGAAATACGCCGACCTTCACCTCGGGCAACCCGAAGATGACATGATCGGCGGCGACCGCCATATCGGTCATGCACAGCAGACCCATGCCGCCGGCCATGCAGACGCCGCCGACCCGGGCGATCGCGGGCTTGGTGGCGTTCTGCGACAGACGCAAAAGGTCAGCGTAGTCGACATTCGGCCTCGAAAAATCCATCGAAAAGGCGGCGCCGCTGTTCTGCAGGTCGGCACCGGCGCAAAACGCCTTGTCGCCCGCGCCCGTCAGCACAATGACGCGGACTTCCTTGTCGTCATGGGCGTCGCGATACCCCTTCGCGATGCCGGCGACCACGTCGGCATTGATGGCGTTGCGCTTGTCGGGCCGGTTGATCGTAATCCAGAACGCCTGGCCCCGCTTCTCGCGTATCACGCTGCTGTTGTCGGTCATTGTTCCGCTCGCCTGGTTTGCCATGGATTGGCGAACATTTGCGGCAGGATGGCGGGGAACTGCAAGCGGGATTTAGGCCGTGGGTGCCGCCTTCTTCACCCAAACCTTGTTGTCATGGAAAGCCGCACCGCCCACGGGGGCAACCGCCTCGGCGCCGGTCAGCATGTTGATGCCGCGGCCACCGATATGGGCCTTGTTCGGCTGGATCGATTCCGCGATCAACACGCCACGTCGCAGACCGTCGAACAGTCTTACGGTCAAATTCGTCTCGCCCCTGACATTGCCGAGTGTGACAACGTCGCCGTCGGCGAGCCCGAGCGTGGCCGCATCTTCGGGATGCATCATCACCGACGGCTTGCCTTCGCGCGCGATCGACGATGGCGTTTCGTTGAAGCTGGTGTTGAGGAAACTGCGCGAGGGACTGGTGGCGAGCCGGAACGGATGGGCCTCGTCCGCCTCCTCGATAATGGTCCAGTGGTCCGGCAGCGATGGCATCTGCGCCCACGGCCCCATACCGGCGTTGCCGAAAGGTGGATTCGCCCAGTCGGCCTTGAAGTGAAACTTCTTGTCCGCATGCGCAAAACCGTCGAGGTAATGCGAGGTGCGGAAATCCGGCTGGATGTCGCGCCACAGGTCCGCCTCCAGGGCCGCGATATCGCCGTGACCGCTCTTCTGCAGCGTGGCGTCGATCAATTCGCGCGGCGACATCGTAAAGCCCGGATGGACGGCATTGAGACGGCGGCCGAGGCCTTGCAACACCTCGTGGTTCGAGCGGCATTCGCCGGGCGGATCGATCAGCTTGGCGCCGACCGAAATATGCTGGTGGCCGCCACCGTAATAGAGATCGTCGTGCTCCATGAACATGGTCGCCGGCAGCACGATATCGGCCATGACAGCCGTCTCGGTCATGAATTGCTCGTGCACCACCATGAACAGGTCTTCGCGCGCAAAACCCTGGCGCACCAGCGCCTGCTCCGGCGCCACCGCCATCGGGTTGGTGTTCTGGATCAGCATCGCCTTGACTGGCGGCCCGCCCTTCAAGGCCTCCGCATCGCCGGTCAGGATGCGGCCGATCTGCGACTGGTCGAGCCAGCGCGTGGATGGATCGATCGCGTCATGGCCCTCGATGATGGATTCATCGAACTTCCAGATCGAAAAATTGTTGAAGAACGCGCCGCCACCTTCGTGTTGCCAGGCGCCGGTCACCGCCGGGATACACAGCGCCGCATGCATCTGCGCCGCGCCGTTGCGGCTGCGGGTAAAGCCATAACCGAGCCGAAAGAACGCACGCTTGGTCTGGCCGACCAGGCGAGCGAACGCCTCGATTTCCTCGACCGGCACGCCCGAGATCGCTGATGCCCATTCCGGCGTGCGCGTCGCCAGATGCGATTCCAGTTCATTCGGGCAATCGGTGTAGCGCTCCATATAGTCGCGATCGGCGTAACCTTCGCGGAACAGCACGTGCATGACGCCGCAGGCAAAGGCGCCGTCGGTGCCGGGCTTGAGCAGGATCTTGATATCGGCCTGCTTCATCGTGTCGTTGTTGTAGACATCGATCGCCGCGATCCTGGCGCCGCGCTCCTTGCGGGCGCGCATCGCGTGCGTCATCACGTTGACCTGGGTATTCACGGGATTGGTGCCCCAGATCACGACGAGGTCGGACACGCCCATCTCGCGCGGATCGACGCCGGCGATCTTGCCGGTGCCGATGGCAAATCCGATGCGCGCGACGTTGGCGCAGATCGTCTGGTAGAACCGGGAATATTTCTTCACATTGGCAAGGCGGTTGATGCCGTCGCGCATCACCAGGCCCATGGTGCCGGCGTAATAATACGGCCACACCGATTGGGCGCCGAACTCGTTCTCGGCCTGATCGAAACGCGCAGCGATTTCGTCGAGCGCTTCATCCCACGAGATCCGCGCGAACTGACCGGAGCCCTTCGGCCCGGTGCGGCGCATCGGATGCAACAGCCGGTCGGGATGATGGATGCGCTCGGCATAGCGGGCGACCTTGGCGCAGACAACGCCGGCGGTGTAGGTCTGCCGCTTGGAGCCGCGCACCCGGCCGATGCTGCGGCCGTCGATTACCTCGATATCAAGCGCGCAGGCCGATGGGCAATCGTGCGGACAGGTGGAGTGGCGGATGTCGACCTTGGCATGCTGGTTCATGCCCCGATAGGTAACATCAAAATCCGAGGTCGCCGAGGGGCTTTATCGGCGGGTACACCGGCGAAAACAGCAATCAAGCCATGCATCAGGCGCCGAGACAGGCCCCTCTCCATTGGCGTGGAGCGCGGTGCCTCCGCCAGTGCGTTCACACGCATCTTCGGCGCGCTATGGACGACACACCGCAGGGCGCGAGACAAAAAATCGCGAAAACAACCCCATGCAAAGAAAGGAACCGCTTGCAAAGAAAGAGGGAGTCACCGGCACCGGACATCCTAGAGAGCTACGCTTGACACGTCGGGCAAATCAATGGCTCTTCTTCATCATCCCCCAATTTGGCAAGGCGGCGGCCCGCTGCGCAAGCGCGCTTTGCGTCAAAAGCAGCCCAACTAGCTAGGCCGTGTATTCGTAAATCGCGATGTCCGCTCAGCTCCCAGAAGGGGCTGAAAAGCGGACATTGGAAATCCGCCGTTTAGTGCCAAAAGCCGCCGTCGGGGGCCGTCAGTGCGTCGTATTGACCGGCACTGAAATTGAACGTCGCGCTGTAGTCCACCGTGTGGGTCCGGCCCACAAAATTGGTCCTTCGAGCGATGCGCCGCCGCGAAGGTCCGCCGTTGGTTTGGCAGCGGCGAAATACCGGACATACCGGGAGGTCCGGTTGGTGCTCCGCCTAATCAGCAGGCCTCGACATCGCCCGTGTGGACTGATCTCGTCCCGAATACACTTGGACGGCATAGTCGCAACTGCTACAATCGTTATGGTAGTATTTCAGCATTCAAGCCGGTGGAGAAATTGCTATGCCCGGAACTATTGGTTATGCGGACAACTATGACTTTACGCCGGACGAACTGCTTGAGGTCGCTCTAAAGATTCAAAAGGGCGAGAAGGGCGAGCCGATCTATCTCGATGAGCCGGAGTATATCGAGTGGCTAAAGCGGACGGCGTTAGGCTTTCACATCGAAGGTGATAAGCTCATCAAAGAAGCAATAGCCAAAATCAAGGATAGTTCCGGAAAGGAAGAGCTTGATCTGGCTATTAAGAAGTTGTCAGAGGCACGTCTAATTTTTCAGTGTCAATTCATTTATACGAACTCAAAGCTTGACCCTGATCCTACACGCACGGGATGGCAGCCGAGGCGGCTGAAGAAATGACCGAACAGCCGCGCATCAGGCGCGCGGGGTCGCTGGTTTATTATTCAAACGGCAAAGACCTGCTCGTTTACAATTTTGTCACGCGCGTGGAGTTTAGCTGTAGCAGCAATGCTCTCATGATATTGTCAGCGGTCGATGAATGGGCCACGATTTCAGCTATCGTGACAATGCTGTCTAACTACGCCCCTTCATCGGTTGTGAAGCAAGTCATGCAGTTACAGGACGCCTCGGCGCTTGTCGTTGAGGGGACTGCCTCAGCAAGCCTTGACCAGCAATATAGGGATTACTGGGAGTGGGGTCTCACGGCCGGGCTTTACCACTTTGGAATTAGAGATAGCAGATGGTCCTCACGCGAAGAGGCTCACGAATTCCTGCTCCAGCGCCATACATCGGTGCCCTCTCCGTCGCTATTCACTGAGCATGGAACCGATTCCGTTATCGGACTCCCTCCCGTCGATACCGCCGATCCAGTTTTTTCAAACATGGATGCGCGCCGTAGCATAAGGTTGTTTGTTGACTCCGCGATTCCGTTAAATAGTGTCGCGAACTGCTTATTCGCAGGGCTTGGAATAGTCGAAATTGTGGACGACGAGTTGCTCGGCCGGTTACCGTTTAAGTGGACGCCGTCCGGCGGAGCGCGCAATCCATTCGAAGCATATCTTTATGTCCGACGTGTTGAGGGTCTTGCGAGTGGGCTATATCATTACTCGGGCGCAGGCCATTCATTGCGGCTGATTCCCACTGATAGAATCCCCGCATTGGGCGACCTACTCGCGAATCAGAACAACTTGGATAGCGCAGCAGCGGCCATCATTCTCGTCGCTCACTTCAAACGTACAATGTGGAAGTACCCACACCCAAACGGTTACCGAAGTGTACTGTTGGAAGCGGGACATGTGGCGCAGAACATGCTTTTGGCAGCGACGAATAGTGGCATTTCTTCGCTCCCGACATGTGCCATTCAAGACTCAGTAATGCGCGATTTTCTAGGTTTGAATCTGATCGAGGAATCTCCCGTCCATGCGATAGTTTTGGGCGTAGGTGATTATCGCGCAGGGATGCTCGAATGATTGTGGACCAGGATGATCGCCGCGCTGCCGTCCATATCCGCTTTGGTCAAAAGCGGAAGAACTCGACGTGAGCATAAAGAGTCCGCTTTCGGGGGTATAGCGAGCAAAAGGGCTCTACGAGCTCCGCGATCACTGCACGGGACAGGCCGCGCCTGACTTCACCCAGGCGTCAACCAGCGCGCCGGCCTGCTTTTGCGTACCGGGCGCGGGGCTGCGGCCAACGCCTGGAACGGCCACACCGGCAATTACCTGCCTTGCACACCTGCCCAGCAGACATTCGCAGCGGGGTGTCCGATTTCTCGTGTACTAGCTCGGCTTGCGCAAGCCGGTGGAAACGGTCTCGTGTGCACGCACCGGGGTACAGGTCGTGACGACGAGCGCAAACCGGTTGCACTGCCAGTCAGCGCCAAGCTCGGCGCTGGTGGGTGATGTCAGGTTGACCGACAGTAATGCCACTACGCAGGAAAACATCACGTACGCCGCGATCAGCACCGCTCGCTTGTGGGTCCTTGGCTTTGAAATCATGGCCTTGGCTCCTGTACGATGGCCGGAAGAATAAAAGGCAGGCTCCACAGTCCTTGTGATCTAATTCACATCTTGATCCACATCTTTCGCCGGTGATCGGAAGGCGTGCGCGATTGCTGGCACTGGACTAGCGCCGCAGTCGGACTCGCGCATCGGAGCAAACAGCATCTTTATTCGATCGCCCCGTCGGCCCGGGCGAGCGGTGGGCGGAACGTCACCGCCGAGCGCCTTGGCTGTCTTGAGATTGATGACCAGCTCAAACTTGGTTGGCTGCTCGACGGGCAGCTCGACGGGCTTTGCGTGCGGCTGCTGCCTGGGTTTGATCTTGATCGAGTTTAGCAGCTTCGCGGCCACGATCATCACCAGGACGCCACCAACACTGAGCGCGATCTGCATCGTCAACCCCTCCGAGATGTGGAGCAGCGCCAGGTGGCTGGCGAACGTCAGCAGAACGCCGAGGCAGTAGATTGGCAGCGAGTTCTGGCCGCAGAGAGTGGCGCCGCGCATCACCGCCGTCGTCAGTCCTCGCCAATTGCGAGGCACGGACCATACCACCAAGACCGCAAGGGCAAGAAAATGCAGCAGCCGCAATGGATCGAGATTCGATTTGTCCATCGGATAAAGCAGCGTCATCAGCGCCTGCGGGATCGGCGCTCCCAGCGGTTTGATGCTCCAGCTCAATGCGATGATGAGGCTGAACACCAGATAGAGAACGGCTGCCACAAGCGCGGTGCGTGAGGTCACCCACGGCCGGAATCTCTTGCCCTCGATGATCCACCAGGCGCCAAGCACAAACGGCAGCTGCCAGGCCAGCGGATTGAAGTACCAGTGGTTGCTCGGCCATGCCGGGATGGACCAGCCGAAGACGTGCACCAGTGTGTAAAGCAACAGCGAAGCGCCGAGCGTTGCGTTCGGCACCCGCAGCAGCAGCCACAGCAGTGGCGCGAACAAAAGGTGATAAAGCACGAAGAGCGGCAAGACGTCGGTGTTGACGGGGCGGTATTGCAGGATCGCCGCGTGCGCGAGCGTCACGCCCGGCTGTTCCAACAGAATGCGCGTATTGCTCTCGTCGGCAAGACGGTCACTGCCTGCAAGGTGAACCATGATGGCGCAGGCGAGCGTGAGCAGCAGAAATGCGACATAAATATCCCAGCTTCGCCACAGCGTCCGGCGGATCAAGCCGGTCCAGCCCCCGCACCACCGTGCCTTGCCGTAGGCCAGCGCGCAGGTCACACCCGAGACGAACATGAACACTTCCGCGGCATCGCTGAAGCCGTAGTTGCGCAGCGTCAACCAGCTCCCGATGTTGTTGGGGACATGGTCGAGAAATATCCACCAGAGCGCGATGCCGCGGCAGGCATCAATGCGCAGATCGCGGCCGTAGTCTTCCAGTTCCGGCAGCGCGCCTGCCAACGGCTTCAGGGTGGCAGTTCGATCATGCATCTGGTTGCCCCGTCCGGCGTGCGAGCATGGTTCAAGAGGGACCGGGTTTGATAAAAAACATCGCCGCCGCACCGCCGGATCGTGACAACGCCGCAGTCTAGCGCCGCTTCACGCCGAACCCGGCCACGGAAGCTATCGCGATAACGATCATATGCGGCGCTTGGTAGAACCTTCGAGCGCCGCCTGGTGACGATCATCATTCAATGGCACAGCGCGTCAATCAGCCAGAGGTCCACACAGAGAGGTTCCTAGGTCCTAGGATCAAGGTACCGCACAGATCTGGGCATCGATTTGACATCCGTCAGACACATCTGGACATTTCACCATTGCGCATAGCCGAAGGAGACTCTGGCCCCGCGACCCTCGTGGTTCGCACCGGTGCGAGGTGATTTCAATTTCAGCATACAACGGCATGCGGCTTCTACCTTGAGTGCCTGACTGCCCAGGACGGAGGATGGACGGTTTCGGAGCCAGTCTTCTTCCTCGCCAGAGACCCGAAGGTGGGTGTAAGATTTTTTCAATGGATCTCCGTGCAATGGGAAACGGAGAGATTTTCATGAAAGTTCTTATTGTCGACGATCATGCATTAATCCGCGAGGCGTTGCACGCTGTCCTGAAACAGCTGAAGGGAGAAGCCGTCATATTTGAAGCTTCAAACGGCCGTCAGGCAGTGCACATAGTCGAGGACCATCCCGACATCAGCCTCATTTTGCTTGATATTAATTTACCTGATCGAGATGGCTTCTCTGTCCTTCGCGAACTCCGTGACCGCTATGCGACCATTGCTATCATCATGCTCTCGTCCTCGAACGATCAAGATACAGTCAAGCGCGCTTTCAAACTTGGCGCTCTGGGTTTCATCACGAAAAGTACCGAACGTGAGGTCATGCTCAACGCTATCGAGTTAGTGTTCTCCGGCGGTATTTACATTCCCTCGGAGATTCTTGAGGAAGCCACGTCTCCGCAGCTTACAAACCAACTAGCCACGAACGACTCTCCCAAGGATCTCGGGTTGACCGATCGGCAGATTGAGGTGCTTGCGCTCCTGATGAAGGGAAAAAGCAACAAGATCATTGCCAAGACCCTCAACATGGCAGTGCCGACAGTGAAGAACCACATTACGGTCGTTCTCAAGGCACTCGGCGTAACGAGCCGCACCGAGGCAGTGATAAAAGTTGGAAAAATGGGCTGGGAATTGTCGCCAAAATCTGAGTCATAACGGCCCGCCGGTGTCTCTCCTATCGCCATGATCCCTAAAGAGCTCGTGGATGACAGCGCGGAGCCGCATTGGCTCGACAGGCTTGTGCAGCAAAATGTATCCTCTATCCTTGGCGTCACGTAACGGTTCAGGTGCCGTATCGCCGCTGATGAGGATGGCCGGAATTGATGAACCAAACACCGCATTAACTTGTTCAATGGCTTGGCTCCCGGTCTTTCCGTTCGCAAGATGATAATCCGAGATTATAAGATCGGGGCATTGTTGGCGCTCAGCAAGTCGGGTAAGTGCAACCTCGTCGGATCCAGCGGTAAGGACGGAGTATCCCCATTTGCCAAGCAATCCGCTCGTTCCCTCCAGCACAATTGGAGCATCGGCAATAACAAGAATTACCTTGCCTTCGACCGCAAAGGCCGCAGGGGAGTCGACGGGCTCGGTGGACGTGACGCCTTCATCGGCCACCGGAACCAGGATCGCGAATCGCGAACCTCGGCCTACAGTCGAAGCTAAGTCGATTTCATGGTTGAGAAGCAGGCGTAGCTTGTCGACAATAGCCAAGCCGAGGCCCAAGCTGCCATATCGATCCGGTTCTGGGGCAGGAAGTTGAAAAAACCCGCTAAAGATATTCTGCTTCTGATCCTCAGGAATGCCGGGACCGCTATCCCTTACTTCGATACGCAACATTTCACCGCGCCGACGACATCCGACGATGATCCCGCCCCGCAATGTATAGCGCACGGCATTGGATACCAGATTGAGCAGAATGCGTTCGAGCAGCATGGCGTCGCTTCGCACCCAGGCGTCACTTTGCCTAACGCGTAACCGCAAACCTTTTTCTCGCGTTGCCTGATCAAATGTATTCTCAATTTTTTGCAGCAAGCGCGCGATCGGGAATTCGGTAAATGTAGGTGTAAGGATCCCGGCATCGAGCCTGGAAATATCCAGAAGTGAATTGAACATTTCATTCATTTCTTTGCGCGCTGCATCGACCCGCTCGATCGTCTTTGTCCTTTCCCCCGATTTGAGCGGCGTGCGCAGCTGCGCAACGAACAGGCCTAGTGCATGTAATGGCTGCCGCAAATCATGGCTTGCCATGGCAAAAAAGCGCGATTTTGCTGCATTGGCGAGCTCCAGCTCGTGCGTACGCTCTGCGACCTTCCGTTCGAGTTCGATCTGCGCGCGGCGCAGATTCTCCTCCCCTTTCTTGCGCACCTCGACGTCGGCACTCAGTAACAGGCTTGGAACGGTAATACTGATCAGGAACATCAACACCAGCAGGAATGAAACGTTGAGATCCGTGGTCGCGAAGGGGCCGCCGCCTGTGAGCGTCCCCCAAATCGTGATGCCCGCAAGCACCAGCGCAACCGTTGCGGTGTCACGTGGACCGCGGCGCAGCGCCGCCCACAACATTGGCAGGATCGCAAGAAAACCCAGTGGATCTCGGCCCGGCGTTTGCTCGATCAGAGGGCTGAACGCAATGAGTCCAACAGCCGCGGCTGCTGCGAGCACGCCGACCGTCTCCAAAAATTCGTTGCGGTTGAAGGCAGGGTAGTGGCTTGATGCCCAAAGCACGATAACGGGCGCAATGACCAGCGCGCCGGTCACATCTCCCAACCACCATGTGACCCAGGCGTTCGCGAAATTCGTCCGTTCGATGTACCCGGCGGTTGCCAGGCTGGTCAGTCCAATGGTGGCGCTGATCGGTGTCGCAATCACGACGCAAATCAGAGCAAACTTCGCAACAGAATCTGGCCTCGAAAACGTACTACATCCGCTCGACCATCGATTGATCAGGTAAGCGCCAATGACCGCTTCAAGAGAGTTACCGGTCGCAATCGCGATTGCTGTAGTAACCGAGCCGGCGGTCGTCGCATTGGCGATCACCGCCGCCGCGAAAATCGCGGGCCAAGTCCGATATCCCCACAACAGCACCGCCGCCAGCGCGACACCCGTTGGTGGCCAAATTGGCGTTGCACTGGGATGAATGGAGGCGAGAGCAAGGCCGCCTTTTGCTAGCGCGAAATAGATCCCTCCGATTGCAACCAGACCGCCGGCATACCTAATGCCTCGGCGGAAATTTGTCTCCGGCGTTGATGATCGTGGATCGGACATCGTCGGCGCCTGGACTAGAGCGTTTTCCAGCGAAGTGGACACCGGTTCGTGTCAAGTAAACGCGCCAAATCAAGAATCTAGAGCCCGGTTCCGATTCCATCGGAGCGGAAAAGGCTCCAGGCAGTTGGATCGTCCATCGTGACTGAACCTTTTGATCTCCTTGATACAGATCAAAGATCGCTAGTTTCCGGTTACCAAGCTGTTGATCGATACCCCTGCGTCCGACCGATGCGACAATGCAAAAGACAATGCAAAAGTCGGCAAGATGCGCTCAGATCTGATCACCGCAGCCTGCTGACGGGCGAAGAGATGGCGCGTAATTGGTTCACGAGGGCAAACTCTCTGCCGATGCCGATCGACATCGGCTTGGAGGCTGGAATGGGCGTGGCGGCGGATGTAACGGAGACAAGGCCCTCCGGAGCATGCTTGGGCCTGGACATTGCCAACCGTGAGAACGGCAGGAAATGAGGACATTGACAGAACTGAATAAACATTTGCCATTGCTCCCTGCTTGAACTGCGAGTTGCGATTACAGCTCAAGGAGCTAAAGCCGCACCGACCTTTCGGAGCTAAGCGGCCTCTCGCTGACTCTGATAGGAAGCACGTCGCCGCCACGACCCCGGCGGCCACCGCAATTGCCGTGCATAATCGCAATTCGGGTTCGTTGAGGAAACTACCTATTTCGGGTTAGCGGAATGCGCAGCTGGTAGTAAGCCTTTTGCGCAATGCTCAGTTAAGCCTTCCGTTCACTCAGCAGATTCTCGCGGACGCTGCGCCCTGTCTGTGCACCTCGACCGCGCACCGTACAGGAGGTTAGGCGCGGCGGCCTGTCGGATGGCAAGGCGCATCGTGACGCTGTTCCGGCGTAAGGAACTTGCGCGCGTGGCGGAGTCCACGCCGAAGTATCTCCAGCTGTCGGACGGCAAGCGCAGCTGAGAGCCACACACTGGGCATCGGCGCCATTTTCAACGGCGACTTCCGCAGCGGGTCATTTGCGTCGCTTTTGTCGTTGGCCGACGACTTCGGGTCTCCCCCTGAGAGCGGACATGTCACGGTCGGTCGGCATGTCTCAAAGGTGCCAACAGGCGACGTGGGGCCGGAATGAAAAAGAGCCAACTGAGGCGACCTTACTCGTCTCGCGGGATCAATCCAACTCGCCTGTTCTCGAGCCAGATTTCAATGGCGGCCTTGGCTGCACTTACTGCCCCTGCGTCAATTGCTGCATAATTTGTTGAAACATTTGGGCCGGGTCGTTCATACCACCACCCGTTCCTTCGCCGCCTTTGCTGGCGGACGCCACTTTGTAGGCAAGTAAAGGAAGATGGATGAAGCCGCCAGACACCGCATCAAGCTCGCGCACATTCAGAACTTCGCTCGCGTCATTGGTCATCATAATCTCCGTTTGATTTTTACCAGCGCGATCATCCGGGCTGGTGTTGCCCACGTTTAGCGACACATCTCACGTCGGTATGTGACGGCCATCACAAAACTATTCCGATTTAACCGGGGCGCTCGCCTTTAAGCTTGTGCGTAGCAGCGAAATCTCCCGCTTATGTCAGCTTCGGGTCCAGAAGCGGAAGAACTCGAAGTGAGCATAACGAGTCCGCTTTCAGGGGTATAGCGACCAAAAGGGCGCCAGCGCGGGAGCTTGCGTCAATCCGGCTATGGTTGCGCGTTAGCGAGTCCACGCCCTAGCGGCCGCGATTACTGCGCAGGACAGGCCGCGCCTGACTTCACCCAGGCTTCAACCAGCGCGCCGGCCTGCTTTTGCGTACCGGGTGCGGGGCTGCGGCCAACGCCGGGAGCCCAGGCCCAGCCGACCAGGGTGTCTTCGCTGATGTGATGGATCAGGTCCTCGGGCTTGCGACCGCCGTTGCGGGCGGGATCCTTGAGCTGCCTGCAAATCTCGGCAACCGTCTTGCCCTCCCACGCCATTTCGCGCGGTGCGAGATGCCATTCCGGATGGCCCGGCATGCGGCCGGGTTCGAAGTTCGCATTCTGATGACAGATCGAACAGCGCATCGCCGGAAGGCCATGGCCGTCGATGCCGCGCGCGACTGGCGGCTGGTGCAGCCGGCTGTCATCGCCTTGCCGCGGACGGTCGGTGGCCGGATGGCAGTTGGTGCAGCGCGGATGGGTGAGCACCTTGCCAAGTTCAGTGAACATCGCCGCCGATCGCGCGTCCGTATCGGCAATCGATGCAAAGCTTTCGGGACTTGCAAGGCTCTGCGGCATGGTCTCGGAAACCGCGTAGCCAGCAAACACGCTCGTTGCCACCGTGACGATGGAGACGAGAAGCTGAAACCGCAGTTCCGATTTCATGCGGCCTTCCCCTCACGCCCGTTCATTGGTTCGCCACGAGATAGCGCTTGGAGTCCGCCAGGATCACGTCGCGCACCGCTTCGTGATATTTGACATAGCCGGTGCAGCGGCAGAGATGTCCGTCGAGCGCTTCCGCGATGGTTTTTTCGAGTTCCGCGCGCGCGACCGGCGCCTTCGCCAGACGCTCCAGCAGCACCTGACCCTCGTTCAGGAAGCCGGGCGTGCAATAGCCGCACTGGAACGAGAAATGTTCGATGAATGCCCTCTGCAGCGCCGTGAGTTCGCCATTCTTCGCATGCCCCTCGACGGTACGGATGGCCTTGCCATCGAAACTTGCCGCTGACACGACGCAGGTCGGGCTGGTGGAACTTGTTCCGTCTGGGTTATCGACGATAACAGCGCAGCTCAGGCACTGCGCGGCACCGCAGCCGAACTTGGTGCCGGTCATGCCGAGATACTCACGCAAAAAATCGTTCATCGAGAGATCGTCGCGCACGTCCATCGGTCCGTGCGCTCGGCCATTAATCGTGATGCTCAATTTAGTCACGCGAGGACTCCCTTGAGCAGGCTGGTGGTCACGGGCAGGGACTGGAAGCGGCGGCCGGTAGCGTCGAAGATGGCGTTCAGGATCGCCGGCACCACCGGGATCATCACGACTTCCGCGATGCCCTTTGGCGGCTCGTCCGGCGTCAGCGGCGGCAACCTCTCGATCTCGAGGTCGTGCAATGGCAGGTCCGATCCGCGTGCGACGAGATACTGTCCGAGATTCCACTGGCCGTTGCCGGGACCACCCTCGTAAGGTGGCAGGTTCTCCAGCAGCGCATAGCCGACAGCCATGGCAAAGCCGCCTTGCGCCTGGCCCAGCACCACTTCCGGCACCAATGCGCGGCCGCATTCAAATACGCTGTAGGCCTTGGCAATCCGCAGCACGCCGGTGGCGCGCTCAATTTCGACGCGGACCAGCGATCCGCACATCGACGTGTAAGTGTTACCGGACTGGTTGTTGACGGTTGGCGGGAATCTGACGCTGACGCGGTCGATGCGGGAAAATTTGCCATTACCGTTGCGGACAGCCAAAGCATCGATCTCGGCGCGGTATTGCTCGCCGGCGATTGGAAAGCGCGCGCGCGACCATTCCCAACGGGAAAAGCCGTGTGCCACTGCGCCGGTCACCAGATTGCGTGCATGCGCTTTCGCGGCCAGCATCGGCAACGGCAGCGGCGCAAGACCAGGCATCGAAAGCTGCCCGTCTTTCCACTGCGCCTTTGCCCAGTCCCTGGCGCGTGGATCGTTCGGGGCAATGCTCCACAGCTCAAGCGCCGCCGGCCACAGGCCGAAGCGGAAGATCACGCGTGCCGCCTCTCCGGCCGAATGGGTGCCGACATGCGCCCCGATCGAGGCGCTGGTCGCCGAACTGATCGCGGGCACCCACCGCGGGTCCTTCTCCGCCCGATCCTGCGTCTTCTGATCCATCGTGTAGGAATCGCCCGACGTGATCAATCCGAGAACGTCGTAGCTATCGACGCGCGCGACCGACACTTCGTCAGCGACCGCGCCGAGATAGATCGCGACCCGATTAGCCAGTGCGGTGCCGATACCGTTGCCCATCTCGACATGGTCGCAATAGATCGTGACTTTACCCTCCGCCGAGAGCTCGACTCGCCCCAGCGAACAATCGGCGCCGGTGCCGTAGTCCTTGGTCACGCAGGCGACGCCGGTGCCAACGAGAATGCCCGGCTGCGCGGCCGATTTTTGCTGCGCGCGCTGTTGCCAGATCGGATGCCTCTCGAGTTTGTCGAGAATTTCCGGCGTACGAACCGAGACGCTGTAGCGATTGCCGCACATGGTCCGGCCGTTTTGCTTCAGCGCGTTGCGGCGCCGAAACTCGATCGGATCGAGCGGCAGAGCCGTTGCCACCTCGTCAACGAGGACCTCCAGCGCTGTCATCGCCTGCAGCGTCCCGTAGCACCGCATCGATCCGGCCGTGACGCCGCGCGAATGCAGAGCGACCGTGGTCACGTCGACCTTCGGAATGTCGTAGATGCCAATGGCCGCGGTCGCAGCAACGGTTGCGACCTGGCCCGAAAGATTGGCGAGGCCACCGCCGTCAAGGACATGGTCCGCGGCAAATGCCTGAATCTTGCCTGTCGCCCGGTCGACGCCGATCCGGGATCGCATCTTGAAGGCATGGCGCTTGATGCCGGCTTGGAACTGCTGATAGCGATCGTGTGCCAGCCTGACCGGACGGCCGGGAAAGAACATCGCTGCCAGCGCCACGTAGAATATGAAGGGGGTGTGGTCGCGGCCTCCGAAGCCACCGCCGACATACGTGAACTGGGCATTGATGCGCGCCGGCTTGAACGGCGCCTGGGCCTTGCCCAGCAGATACTCAATCGATTCCGCAGCCTCGTAGGGGGACTGGACCCCGAGAACGAGTTCAAGGCTTTCGCTCTTGTTGTTGTACCACGCGAGACCGGCTTCCGGTTCGAGAAACATCGGATCGACGGATTGGGTGTCGAACTCGCGGTCCAGCACCAGCAGGTTCGGATTGTTTGCCGCGAGTTCGCTGCGGATCTGTTCGCCATGGACCGCGGCCCTGGAGTACGGCGCCGGCGTGTCCTTTGCGAGCGGCGACCACACCGGGAGCGGCGAATTCTGGGAGCGTCCCGGGCTGACCCAGCCGGCCAGGATCGGCGAATAGACATCGGGCGCATCGGGTGTTGCACCGGCCACGCGCGTGAAGCGATAGGCGCCGTAACCCGGCATCGCGACCGGGCCGGTTTCCTCGCCGAACTTGACGAACGTCCCGTCACGCAACGCCAGCCGGGCCTGGTCGAAGGCGTCAAAGGTCTCGAAGATCAACAGCGCGACCGGCTGCCCCAGATAGATCGGCGTCTTGCCGACCGGACAGAACAGGTCGCCGGTATAGAATGCAGGAACCCGGGTGCCGATCTTGGCGAGTTCGGCTGCAGTCACCACCACCGACGGCTTGAGCGCGCCGCTCAGCCGCGCCAGGTCCATTCCAGTATAGACACGCGCGGCGTCGGGCGCGCGAACAAGGATCGCGTGCGAGGTGTTTTGCGGCCAGCCCGGCAGATCGGATGCGCGGAAATCAGACGCATAGAGTTTTGCGCCGGTGACTTTTGCGACGCCGTCAACACGGCCAAGGCCATTGGCCGCCGGGTTCCAGCCTTGGCGTCCCGGAAGCACTGCGCGTGGCGGCAATCCCGCTGCCTCCGCCGCACTCAGCCGCGACAGGCTAAGGGCGATGCCGCTCGCCGACACCCACTTCACAAACTCGCGCCGCGAGGGCCGCATGCTTCCACCTGTTGGTCTAGAGCCTTTTCCGTTCCGATAGAATCGAAACAGGCTCCAGATTCTTGATTTGACGCGTTTTCTTCACGCGAACCGGTATCCACTTCGCTGGAAAACGCTCCAGGCTGTCATCCGCATATCGAAGCAGCAATAGTCGACGCACACGAAGGGTTCTGACGACGGATGCAAATTGATTCGCCGTAAAACAATAGAGGATGGCAGCTGGTTCTCAAACCGGCTGCGCATGTCCTGCGAAACTACTTCAGATCGGCGATCGACGCCGGGCCCGGCCCAGACGTCACCAACGCCGGCCATTGCTTTGAGCCGAACGGAACCGCCGGCGGCAGGAACGTCGTCATGCCGCGTTTGGTGGTCTCGGCCGTGATCGCGACACGCGCATCGCCCCCCATCAATTCAAAGTCCATCAGATGGTAATTGCCGAAGAATAGCGAACCGACTGAACGGTCGGCGATGATGCGGGTCAACGATTCCAGCATTTCCGCCGGCGACGTCGTGAAGGAAATCGTCTCGATCAACAGCAGGCGGTTATTGATGGCATCGGGGCCAAAGAATTGCGCGAGCACGCTAAACAAGACGTTGTTCTGGCGCGCTACATAGATCGTGTTGCTCGCCGCATAGGTCTTGTCCCAGTCGGCGCCAAGTTGCTTCTTCCAGTCAGCCAACACCGTCATCCAGTGTCCGACCTGGGTCTGAGCAGCCCATGTCACGTTCTTCGCCAGATACGGCGCCTGCTTCTTGCCGAAGGCTTCGAGCGTGGCAAAGGGAACAACGCCCTTGGCAAGGCACTCATCCATGAACGCAAGGTTGTTCTGCAGGATGGTCCGGTTGTTGTCGCGCCAGCCGGGTTCCATCGGCGTGGCGTCGAGGCCGTCGAGCGCCGATTGCATGCGGCTGCGATAGGCGAGCATCGAGCCGCGCCAGGATTTGTCATCGGGATTATCGATATAGGGGCCAACAACCTGGGCCAGCGCCATCGTACTGTGCCCGACCGACTTGAGCAGTTGATAGACGATCGGCACCTGCGGCGCGTCCATTGGCGCCATTCCCGGCCGGTAAAGGATCATCCGTCCGCCGGCGCCGGAGAACAGGCCAAGGATCACCGGATGCTTGCCCAGGATGTTCTTCTGGAAGACCTTTGCTGCATCGCCATAAAGTTCGAACATGCCGGTGTTGAGCGCCAGCATATCCTTGGTCGCGATATCCGAGGCGGCTGCAGCTGACTTACCCGAGATCGGCGCCATATAGGCCGGAAGGGTCTGGGCATTTGTGACGGTGCTACTGTTGGCGAGCAAAAGTGCCGCAACAGCGATGCAGGGGTACTTCATGTCAAACTCCTCGCGGCAGCGTCCAGGATCAGTAACCTGTTCTCCCACTCTCAATGATTCTATTTGCGTTGGCCATCGCAGGCGTCGCGTCGACCATGCAGATGGTTGCGGCTTGATTGATGCAATCCGTCAAATAGAACAAGGGCACTTCAAATAGGACAATGGCACTTCCGGAATGGGGCTGGGGTCAAGCAAGCCAGTACGGACGTCGCATCTGAAGGGACTGGCGATCACCGCGCGGATCGCTAGACTTGCCCTGAAGCCAGATTGGGCCGGCAACAGGCCAAGCAGAACAAGGCTGGATTCGGGAGGTTGAAATGGTGCGCTTGAGATGGGCGCTTGCGCTGGCGGCAACGCTTTTCGCCGCGCAGGCTCTTGCGACAACGGGCCTGGCGCAGGACTTTCCCTCCCGACCGGTCCGGGTGATCGTCCCGTTCGGTGCCGGTGGCCCTGCCGATGTCACCGCCCGCCAGATCGGCAGCATCCTGCAGGAAAGCTTCGGCCAACCCTTCGTGATCGAAAACCGCACCGGCGCCGGTGGCGTCATCGGTACGCAGGAAGCGGTCAAATCACCACCCGACGGCTACACGCTGCTGATGATGTCAAATACCCAGACCGCGAATGAATCGCTGGTGCCGCAGCGCAAATATGAACTGATGCGCGATCTCGCGCCAATCGCGCCGGTCAACTCCTCCGACCTCGTGATCGTGATCCACCCAAGCGTCCCGGCGAAGACGCTGCAGGAATTCATTGCTTTGGCCAAATCCCAGCCCGGCAAGCTGAATTATGCATCGTCCGGCCAGGGCACGCCCTATCACATGGCCGGCGAGTTGTTCAAAGCCATGGCCGGCATCGATCTCGTGCATGTCCCTTACCGCAACAGTGGCGAAGCGCGTAGCGGCGTCATTGGTGGCCAGGTGCAGATGATGATCGACGCGGTTCCGGCGATGGCGCCCAATGTCACGGGAAATCAGGTCCGCGCGCTGGCCACCACCGGCAAGACACGCTCGACCGTATTGCCCAATGCGCCGACGGTGATCGAGGCCGGCATTGCCGGCTATGAGGCGACGATCTGGCTGGGATTGATGGCGCCGGCGGCAACGCCGAAGGCAATCATCGACAAAATCAATGCGGCCGTGAACGCGGCGGTGAAACGCCCCGATGTCGTCAAGCTGTGGACCCAGCAGGGTGCGGTTCCGATGTCGATGACCCCGGAAGAGTTCGACAAATTCCTGCGCGGCGATATTGTGAAATGGGCTGAGGTCGTCAAGAAATTCGACAAGCCGCAATAAGAACCGCCAGCCAGGATCCGGACACGATGCCAAGCGTTCGATTTCGCCTCAATGGCGTCGAGACGGATGTCGACGCCGATCCAGACCGCTCTTTACTGGATATCTTGCGTGGGGAACTCGGAATAATCGGGCCGCATTTCGGCTGCGGTGCCGGCGAATGCGGCGCCTGCAACGTCATGATCGGCGATCGCACCGCGGCCGCCTGCGATACGCCGCTATGGTCGGTGGCGGACAAGGACATCACGACTCTCGAGGGACTAGGGAGCCCTGAGCGACCGCATCCATTGCAACGCGCGTTCATCGCCGAGCAGGCGCTGCAATGCGGTTATTGCGTCTCTGGCATCATCATGAGCGCAGCCGCGCTGCTGAAACGAAATCCCGCACCCACCAGCCGGGAGGTGAAGGAGGCGCTCGACGGCAACCTCTGCCGTTGCGGCTCGCATAACCGCATGGTGCGGGCGGTATTGCGCGCAGCGAACGAGATGGAGGCCGGATGAAGCAGCCAGCGTCCGCGCCACCTTCACCCAAATTGCCGGTCAGTCTTGCGGCAAACCCGAAGCTGTCATCCTGGCTGAAATTCTCCGTACAAGGACAGGTGACGGTTTCGCCAGGCAAGGTGGAAATCGGGCAAGGCATCGTAACAGCATTGGCGCAGATCGCCGCTGACGAACTCGATGTCGATATTTCCCGCGTGCAAATGGCGCGCGCATCGACCGCTTGCAGTCCCAACGAGGGCGTCACCTCCGGCAGCCTCTCCGTGCAACAATCCGGACGCGCGGTGCGGCATGCCTGCGCCGAGGCACGCCAGATCTTTCTTCAGCTGGCATCGGAACGGCTGGGTGTCGATGTCGCTGCGCTCGGTATCGAGGACGGCACCATTTCGGGACCGGGCAATGTCACGACCAGCTATTGGGAGCTTGCCGAAGAAGTCTCGCTCGATCGCGACGCGACGCCCG
The DNA here is from genome assembly GCF_964252915.1 of Bradyrhizobium sp. LjRoot220. Lineage (NCBI taxonomy): Bacteria > Pseudomonadati > Pseudomonadota > Alphaproteobacteria > Hyphomicrobiales > Nitrobacteraceae > Bradyrhizobium > Bradyrhizobium sp. LjRoot220. The sequence goes on along the minus strand of NZ_CAXUPS020000002.1, from coordinate 1,101,807 downwards.
ACGTGAAGCCGAAACCGGCGACGCGCCGCGCACTGGCCGGGAACTCGGTGCAGCGGATCGACATCCCCGACAAGGTATTCGCGAAGGCGCGCTTCATTCACGATTGGGCATTGCCGAAAATGCTGCACGGCCGCGTGTTACGGCCGGAGAATGCGCGCGCGAAACTCACCGGGCTGAAAGATGACAGTGTCCGCACGATGACCGGCTTCGTCGCGGTGGTGCGCGATGGCAGTTTCTCGGGCGTCATCTGTGAAACCGAGCATGGCGCGGAAACAGCGCTGCAAGCCTTGCGCAAGGGCGCGAGCTGGTCCGATGGCGACACCCTGCCCGACGAGAGCGACCTGGCCACGTTTCTGAAAGCTCAGCCATCGGAAACGACGGTCATCGACAAGCGAACTGCACCGACGCCCGGTGCCAGCAAACGTACCATCCGGCGGCAATATACCCGCCCCTACATTGCGCATGCCTCGATCGCGCCTTCCTGCGCCATGGCGCAGTGGAATGGCGACCGCGTCCACGTCTGGACCCACAGCCAGGGCGTCTATCTCCTGCGCACCGATCTGGCGCTGGTTCTCAGACTGCCCGCCGAGAACATCACGGTCGAGCATCTGGAAGGCGCCGGCTGCTATGGGCATAACGCGGCCGACGACGTCGCGCTCGACGCCGTTCTGCTCGCCAAGGCCGCCGACGGCCGGCCGGTGCGGGTGCAATGGTCGCGGCAAGGCGAGATGTCGGATGCCCCGTTTGGGGCTGCTATGGCGATGGAGATTGAGGCCGATCTCGACGCAGGGGACGAAATTATCGACTGGCGCCATTCCATCTGGAGCAACGGCCATGCGGCACGGCCCGGGCGCGCGGTGCAGCCGGCACTGCTGGCGGGATTCGAACTGGAGAATCCATTTCCCCGGATGATCTCGACCAATCCGCCGCAGACCAATGGCGGCGGGGGCGACCGCAACGCCGTACCACTGTATGACTTCCCGTCCTGGCAGATCGAAAGCCATCGCCTGACGACCATGCCGATCCGCACCTCCGCGCTGCGGACGCTCGGCGCGCAGGGCAATGTATTCGCGATCGAATCCTTCCTCGACGAAATCGCCGCCGAGCGCGGCGAAGATCCGGTCGCATTCCGGCTGCGCCATTTGCGAGATGAGCGGGCCAAGGACGTAATCCGCGCTGCTGCAAAGCGCGCCGGCTGGAAGCCGGAGAAGCAACCCGGCATCGGCTACGGCATCGCTTTTGCGCGCTACAAGAACACCGGCGCCTATTGTGCCGTGGTCGCGGAAATAGAGGGCGACGAAGACATACGCGTCCGGAAATTGACGCTGGCGGTCGATGTTGGCGAAGCCATCAATCCTGATGGTGTCATCAACCAGATCGAAGGCGGCGCGATCCAGGCCACGAGCTGGGTGTCGAAAGAACGCGTCCGCTTCGACCGGCAACGCGTCATCAGCGTCAATTGGACGGAATATCCGATCCTTCGGTTCAGCGAGGTGCCGGAGGTTGAAGTCGAATTGATCCAGCGGCCGGAGATCGATCCGGTCGGCGCCGGCGAAGCTGCCCATGGCCCGGTCACGGCGGCCATTGCCAACGCCGTGTTCGACGCGCTCGGCGTGCGTGTGCGCCATCTTCCGATCACGCGCGACAGCATCATCGCCGCCATGGAGCAGGCCTCGTGAGCAGCCTGAACATCCTGAGCGGCGGCGCGGCACAGGGGCTGGTCGGAAGCCTCTCGCCCGCGTTCAAGGCGCAGACTGGATTTGATATCACTGGGGAGTTTGGCGCGGTTGGCGCCATGGCCGACAAATTGCGCAAGGGCGTACCGGCCGACATCGTCATTTTGACGGCGGCGATCGTGGCCAAGCTTGCCGGGGAGAAGCTGGTTGTTGCCTCCTCGATCTCCGATGTTGGCCTGGTACAGACCGCCCTCGCCGTTCGCGCCGGCGATCACCAGGTTATGGTCGAGGATGCTGCCGGCCTACGCGATTGTTTGCTGGCGGCGGACGCCATCTTCGTGCCGGACATGGTGGCCTCGACCGCCGGGACTCACGTCGCAAAGGTCCTTGCGCAACTCGGCATCGCCGATGAGGTCGCCGCCCGGCTCAGGATTTTCCCGAACGGTGCGACCGCCATGCGCGAAATGGCGACATCGGATGCTCGACGCCCAATCGGCTGCACGCAATCGACCGAGATCCTCGGCACCAGGGGGGTCATACTGTCCGGAGCGTTGCCACCCGGCTGCGAACTCGCCACCATGTACACGGCTGGCATCGCCACGAAAGCCAGCCACGCTCCCCAGGCGCAGGCGCTGATCGGCTTGTTGATCGGCGCCGGGCAACAAGAACAACGCGAGCGCGCCGGCTTCATCGGTGGCGCGCCTTAGCAGCTCTTAAAGGATTCTGCCGTGAAGATCATCGACCTCAGCCGAGAGCTCTATCATCGCACCCCGAGTTATCCGGGCCATCCACCCGTGATGCATGGTGTCTGGAAGACCCACGAAGAATCCCTTGCCGAGTCCGGTAATGTTCACGGACTCGCATCGATGTTCATTTCGATGGTCGATCATGCCGGCACCCACATCGACGCGCCACGGCATTTCGGCAACAGCGGCATATCGATCGACCAGTATCCGCTGGAGAAATGTATCGTGCCCGGTATCTGCCTCGATCTGCGCCACATTCCGCCGCGCGCCGAGATTACGCCCTCCGATCTCGAAATGGCGGCGAGGAAGGCCGGCCTGCCGGTCCCGAAAGGCGGCACCGTTCTGCTCTGCACCGGTCACCACGAACGAACGTTCCCGCGCAGGGAATATGCAAGCGATAATTCCGGCGTGAACGTCGCCGCGACCGAATGCCTGGCACGGCAGGGCGTCGTGCATTTTGGCATCGACTCGATGCGGCCGGGTCCCGAAGGCGACGTGAATGCGCTCGTTCACAAGGCCTGCCTCGACCTCGACATCACCCACATCGAGAGCCTGTGCAATCTGGAAGCGCTGCTCGGTAAAGGCCAGTTCACCTTCATCGGCCTGCCGATGAAGTGGCGCGGTGGGACCGCTTCCCCGATCCGCGCCGTGGCAGTGTTCGATCTGTGAGAATATCACGAAACGCGCCGGCGAGTTAGCCGGCCGCGCGCGCTATTCGCCTTCGTCTCCCGCCCCGGCGTCAGCCAGCGTCTGCAGCGGCTCGGCCTTCAACACAACGATCGCGCCGTGCTCGAGCCGCACCCAGTCGCGCGCCGCCCAGGCCCGCAACTGCTTGTTGATGCTTTCCCGCGTCATGCCGACCATCTCGCTGATTTCCTGCTGGGTAATCACAATGGTTCGACCCTGCGGCTCAAGCTTTTGCTTCTCGGTCAACCGGAGCAAGGCGCTGGCCAGTCTGCCCGGCAGATTCTGCAGGATGACCTGTTCGACCTGATCGCTGGTCCTGCGAATCCGCGTACACAACAGTTCGATGAACTTCATCGCGAGCCCGGGTTGGCTGCGCACGAAGGGGATGAATTCGCGCCGGTCGATCGTGAAGAGTTCGCAAGCGCTGTTCGCAGTTGCATCGGCCGAGCGTGCCGAACCGTCCAGCAGCGCGATTTCGCCGAAAATCTCCCCGGCCCCGATCAGGTTCAGGATCGCGTTGCGGCCATCAGGCGACGAAATACTGATCTTCACCGTGCCCGAGATCACCGCAAACAGGCTGTTGCCGGGATCTCCCTTGGCAAAGATCGTCGCTCCCCGCTTCAGCGTGACGTGTTTGGCGTAACGGCAGAGCTGGTCGAAAGCCTCCGGCTCAAGATCGGCAAAATAGGGATGCTTGCGCAAAACCGACAGTTTGCTGCTTGAAAATCCCTGAGCTTCACCCGTCCTTTGTTGAGGCACGCCAGTCAACTCCAGAAACTGTCCGGGATGTAGCTCTTCCGTAATCAACGGCGGTTGGCTTTTCAACCAGAAAGCATCCTACTGCGTCGATTTAGGGGCCGAAACGCAAAGGCAACACAGGCATTTTAACGCCCCGATAACCCTGAAACCCGCATCGGATAGTACGGCCATCGAGCTATCCCGTCAGGCGGAAATAGCCAGATGCCGTTGAGACACCTATTTTGGCGCGTAACTGACCTTCGAGAACACAACTCCTGGTCAACCTTTGAGCAAAGACCTCCGGCCGCATGCGTCCGTCATTCGTAATGGCGACACAGAATGGACCGCCAGACGGAAGCTCCCGCCACGCTTCTCTCCGGCGGCTTATTCGTTCGCGATACCCATTTCCTTGATCACGCGCGCATATTTGGCGAGTTGCTCGCGCGTCATGACACGCAGCTCCTCCGACGAACTGCCGCGCACCGCAAATCCCAATTCCTCCAGCTTGCGGCGTACTTCGGGATCACCGACCGCCTTCAAGGCCTCGGCGTTCAACCGCGCGATGATCTCTTGCGGCGTGCCGGCAGGAGCAAGGATCGCAAACCATGAGTTGAAGAAGAAGCCCGGCAAGCCGGATTCGGAGACGGTCGGCACGTCAGGGAATTGCGCCAGTCTTTTCTCGGTAGTCACGCCGATCAGTTTGAGCCGGCCGCCGCGCACCAGGGCCGCAACCGTCCCGAGCCCCTGGAAGCCGACTGGAATCTGGCCCGCGGCGACATCGGTTGCCGCTTGCGTCGCGCCCTTATAGGGCACGTGGGTCAGCGATATGCCGGCCGCGGAAGCAAACATTGCCATGGCCAAATGCTGCGGGCTGCCCGGGCCGCCCGAGCTATAATCGATCTTGCCAGGTGCTGCTTTTGCGGCTGCGATCAAATCTGCCGCGTTATTGAAGCTGGCCCGATTGCTGGCGACCAGCCCCCACTCCACGGTAGCAACCAGCGATACCGGTTCGAAATCCTTCAATATGTCCCAACGCATCCTGGACTGCAGATTGGGCACCATGGTCATAACGCTGTCGTTGAAGCCGCCGATCGTGTAGCCGTCCGGTTCAGCCCGCGCGACCTGTTCGGCGCCGATCATCCCCGAGGCCCCGGGCAGGTTCAGAATCACGAATTGCTGGCCGATATTGTCGGCCATTTTCTGCGTCACGATCCGCGCCGCAACATCGACCGCACTCGCTGCAGCCAGCGGCACAATCATCTTGATGGGCCGGTCCGGATAGGACGTTTGTGCGGTTGCATCGCAGCTCAGGAACAGCACGAGCACCGGAAACAGTGAATGGAGCAGGCGCATTTCAGGATTCTCCGCATGCGGTCAGCATTTGGGATATGGGCCACCTCTTCCGGAGAATGATTGCTCCTCTACATCCAACTTGGCAATGCGGTCTGCAATGAAATGAAGCATGAGCCGAAGCGTCAAGCGACTTGCCGGGGACGACGGCTGTTCGAGCAGTGAGGAGGCTATCGACGGCGGAGCGACAATTTGCCGAAAACGGCGCCGGACGGTGGCTAACTTAGAGCAACCTAAAGCAATTTCCCGTCGGGCCCGAAAAATGGGTGCGGGCCATCAAATGTGCCGATCGGCACCTGATGGGTGACCATGCTGCCGAAGTCCTCGCCAGGAAACCAGGTATGAAGGTGGAAGGCCGGCGGCTCCACCTTGAACGACGGCTGGCGGAGTTCAGCAAGATCGAGATCGACCGCGTGGTTGGGTGCCGGGCAGATCGTGGTCGGCACACCCGCGAACATCGTCAAAGCGGCACGGTGAACATGCCCGGTGGCGATGAGCTGCACACGCGGATGACGACGCACGATAAGTTCGAACTGGCTTGCGTTGAGAAGGTTCTGGCGATCCATGTGCCAGATGCCGGCCTTGAACGGCGGATGATGAAGGAACAGGAGTGCCGGCCGGCCGGGAGAATCCGAGAGCGTTGTGTCAAGCCAATGCAGCGTGGGCTCTTCAAGCGAGCCATGCGGCTTTCCCGGTACGCTTGAATCCAGCAGCAGCAGATCAAGGCCGCCAATTTCAATCCTCTGATTGAGCGGTCCTGACGCCAATGCATACGGAGCGGAAGAAAACGCTGTGCGCATCAATTCGCGCGAATCGTGATTGCCGGGAATGCCGGCAAACGGCAGCTTCAGTGGCGTCAGCAGCCGCGCGAGATACTGATATTCTTCAACGGTCGGCGTATCCGCGAGATCTCCCGAAATGACCACAAAATCAGGCGCCGGCAGAAATTCGTTCAACGCCGCGACGCAACGTTCGAGGGCCTTGGCAGTGTCGACCCGGCCATAGGCGAGCGAGCCCGGCGGCTTGATATGCAGATCGGAGATTTGGGCAATACGAACCGGCTTTGGCGACATCGGCGTCCTCAGTTTTCAGATGGCAGCAAACGGACGGCTTCCGGCGAAATCAGTAGTCCGACCCGCTCGCCGGCTTTGGCTTGTACCGTGTTGGGAGCGTCAATGGTAATCAACTTGTTCGATGCGCCGCTGACGACCAGGCGTTGCCGATCGCCAATGAAGCTGACGCTGTCGATGACGCCAGACAGCGGAGCACTCCCGATCTCGACGACGCCGATCGTCTCGGGACGAATCATGGTAACGGCCGCCGGCATGTTTGCGTCGCCCCCGATCGCCTGTCGTCCTCCCGGCAATACAAGATGACCGTTCTCGATCGGCGACTCGATGATATTCGCGGCGCCAATGAATTCAGCGACGAAGCGGGTTTGCGGCGTGAAGTAAATCTCGCGCGGGTTACCTATCTGAGCGATCTTGCCCTTTTGCATGACGACAACGCGATCGCCCAGCTCCATGGCTTCAGACTGATCGTGCGTCACATAAATAGTGGTAATGCCAAGCGCGCGTAGCAGGCGGTTGAGCTCGCCGCGCAACCGATCGCGCAGCGCCGCGTCGAGCGCCGTCAGGGGTTCATCAAGCAGCAAGATCCCCGGCCGGATCGCGACCGCCCGCGCCAGCGCCACGCGTTGGCGCTGCCCTCCGGAAAGCTGATCGATGCGGCGATTCTCAAGCCCGGAAATGTTGGTTAGCGCGACCAGTTCGGCGACACGCGCCGCACGCTCCTTGGCGGGCACACCGCGAATTTTCAGGCCGTAGCCGATATTGTCAGCTACGCTCATGTTGGGAAAGAGCGCATAGGACTGGAACACCATGCCGACGTTGCGCCGTTCGATCGGCACCGACGTGATGTCCTTGCCGTCAAATAATACCCTGCCGCCGGCATCAGGCAATTCTAGTCCCGCGATGATACGCAACATCGTGGTCTTTCCGCATCCAGACGGACCAAGCAACACCAGCGTCTCACCGCGCGCAATATCGAGCGTCGCGGGTTCGAGCGCGCGGGTTCCATCGATAAACGTCTTGCCACAGGCCTCAATACGCACCGAGGCGCCATGTCCCACTGACGCACTCATTTCTTCTGTTCCTTCTCGGCAAAGAGCTGCATGGCCACCAGCAGCGGGATGATCATCACGAAAAAGATCAACGTATAGGCCGACGCGACTTCGAGCCGCATCGAGGCGTAACTGTCCGCGAGCCCGATGGGCAGCGTCTTGGTCAGTGGCGTATGGAGCATCCAGGTCAGGTTGAACTCGCCCAGCGACAGTGTCACCACCATCAGGCTGCCGGCAAGTATTCCCGGCACGGCATTCGGCACGATCACGTCCCGGAAGCGCCGCCATGGTGATGCGCCGAGCGACGCCGCACCCTCGTCCAGCGTCTTGATATCGATCGCTGCGAACACCGCCATTACAGATCGCACCATAAACGGCATGGTGAAGATCACATGCCCCACCAGGATGAAGAGCCATGAACGACGGAAGTCGCTGAAGCCCTGGTAGGTGAGCAGCAAAGCCAGGGCGATTGCGAGACCCGGTATCGCCAGCGGCAGGGTAATGATCTCCTCGACGATGCGCGACAGCCGCCCTCCCCGCACCTGCAAGGCGTAGGCTGCCGGAACACCCACAGCCAGCGTCACGGCGAGGGTCGCAAAAGCGATCACGAATGACAGCAGGATAGTGCCGGCATAGAGCTCCCAGACCTGGACGACCCATTGCAGCGTTACGCCGGACTGGATTCCGCGAAAATAGTTCACGGTGACGCCAGCGGAAATCGACAGGATTGCGGGCACCACGAGGAATGCGGCGACGATCAATGTGAAAATTAGCTGGCTGGTGAAAATCAGACGATCGCGCATGGTCTCATCCGGTCGCCGCGACTGCGCTGCCGCTGAAAGAGCGGGCGAGCGCCAGGATGAACCAGGTGATGATGCCGAGCCCGACCGATAGCGCGGCTGACGTCGAGAAATTAGCGGCCAGCGTGAACTCGGTATAGATCAGCATCGGCAGCACATCGATGTTGGTCGCCAGCGTAAACGCCGTACCGAACGCTCCCATTGCGGTCGCAAAGGCAATCGCACCGGAGGCCACGAAAGCCGGCGCCAGCGCCGGCAGCACGACATCACGTTGGACCGCCCATGGACTGGCGCCCAGCGAACGGGCGGCTTCCTCGAGGCCGACGTCGAGCTTCTGCACCGCCGCCATGATGGTGAGAATGACGCGCGGGATCGAGAAATAGAGATAGCCGAGGAACAGCCCATAAATCGAATAGGCAAAGACCAGTTTTTCGCCAAGCATGCGGTTGGAAAGATCACCAATCAGCCCCTGGCGCCCGGCGAGCAGGATAATCAGAAAGCCGATAACCACACCGGGAAACGCCAGCGGAAACGTCAGCATCGCAATCAGGATGGCGCGGCCGGGGAAGCGATGCCTCTGCAGGAACATTCCGGCAATCGTCGCCACTATCAGCGTCACAATGGTGGTCACAGCCGCCAGCACGACCGTATTGATCAGGGTCGCGCGGTAACGCGGCTCGGTCAGGATCGCCAGATAGCCCGCGACGCCCTGTGGGCCCTCCGTCCCGGTCACGACCAGCCGCGCCATCGGGAGCAGGAAAAACGCCGCCGTCACCACCGCAAGCGGCAGCAGGCACAACCAGACAAAGGATCTATGCGACATCAGCAGAAGGCGTCCCGGAGCTTCAGTTCTGATGAATCAGAACCGAAGCTCTACTTTGTCGACGCGTTTTCTTCACGCGAACCGGTACCCACTTCGCTCGAAAACGCTCTAACCGGACGCCATATTGCATCAGCGAACTTCGGCGAGATAGCGGTCGACGAAGCCTTTTTGCATGTTTTCCATCTGACCCCAGTCGACATTTTTCGCGCGCGTGTAGTCGCTGTCGGGCAGGAACTTCTTCTTCACGGCCTCAGGCAGTTCGATCGGCCGCGCGGGACGCAGATAGGCGTTGGTCCAGATCGCCTGACCCTTGTCGGACAGAAGATAGTCGAGAACCTTCCTGGCCTTGTCCTTGTGCGCCGCGTTCTTGACAAGGCCAACGACATAGGGAAACACCACAGAACCTTCGCAAGGAATCACAAATTCAAAATTGCCTTTCTCCGAATACTTCGCGCGATAGGCGTTGAAATCATAATCCAGCAGGATCGGCATCTCGCCCGATACCACACGGGCGTAGGAAGTCTGCTTGGGGACGATCGGGTCGTTCTTCTTCAGGTCCTTGAAGAAGCTGATCGCGGGATCAAAATTGGCCGCCGAGCCACCAAGCGCCAGATTGATCGCGACCGCACCGACATATCCGACCGCGGCGGACGACGGATCGAGATAGCCGACCATGCCCTTATAGTCGGGCTTCAAGAGGTCCTTCCAGCACGCCGGCACCGGCTTGCCACCAAGTGCATCCTTGTTCACGAACAGGCCAAGCGTGCCGGAATGGATTGTGGTCCAGAAACCGTCAGCGTCCTTCAGGCCGGCCGGGACCTGATCCCAGTTGGCCGGCTTATAGGGCTCAAGTGCATCCTGGGCCTTGGCCTTCATGCCGAAGGTGACGCCAAAATAACCGATGTCGCCGACGGGATTGCTTTTCTCGGCCAATATCTGCGCCAGCGCCTGGCCGGAGTTCTTGTTGTCGTGCGGAATATCGTAGTTGAGGTCGGCCTTGATCGCCTTGAGCATCGAGGCCCAGTCAGCCCATTCCGGCGGGCAATTGTAGCAAATGACGTCGGCCGCCTTGGCGGATTGCCCCGGCGCGAACAGCGACAGCGCCAGCAAGGCAAGAACACAGCGGACGGTCTTCATGGATAACTCCGATTTAGCGAGGCCGTGAAAGGATTTCAGCACCAACCGGGAACCAAGTACAGACCGCTTATGAAGGATTTGCGACAAACCGTTTTGCTATGCAGCAAACGGCAGCCGCAACGCTTCGATCATCCAGCAATTTCGTCCACCGGCGATTTCCGGTAGACTCGCGCCGAGAGGACCCGCTCGATGTACCAGCCCGCTGGCGTCAGGACTTCCCCCAACCTGCCCGTCCCTGCCCGCATGAAAGCCTGGGTGCTCGGCAAGCCGGATCAGCTCGCACTGCGGGAAAAGCCAGTGCCTGTTCCTGCGCGCGCGGAAGTCCTGGTCCGGATCGATGCGGTTGCGATCTGCGCGACCGATCTTGAAATCATTCATTCCGGTTCGCCGGCGAGCATTCAGGGCGGCCTGCCCTTCAACAAGAATTTCACGCCGGGCCATGAATATATGGGCACCGTCGCAGCGCTCGGGCCTGACGTCGACGAGTTCGAGATTGGGGAGCGTGTTAGCGTGGAGATCCACGCTGGTTGCGGCCAGTGCAAACGCTGCCGCCAGGGCATGTACACGTCATGCCTGAATTACGGCAAGCCCGAGAAGGGTCACCGCGCCAACGGATTCACCACCGATGGCGGTTTTGCTGAGTATGCCGTCAACCACATCAACACGCTGGCTCGGGTGCCCGATACCATGAGCGATGCGGAGGCGACCTTGGTCGTCACCGCCGGCACCTCGATGTATGGCCTGACCGAATTGGGAGGGTTGGTGGCTGGCGAGAGCGTCGTGGTGATCGGCCCTGGACCGATCGGACTGCTCGCGGTGGCCGTTGCCAAGGCGCTCGGCGCGAGCCCGGTGATCCTGACGGGAACGCGCAACAGACGGCTCGCGATCGGCAAGGAACTCGGCGCTGACCGCGTGATCAATATTAACGACGAAGACGCAGTCAAAATTGTCCGACAACTAACCGACGGCATTGGCGCCGACTATGTTGTGGAATGCGCCGGAACAGAGGCGACGATCAATCAGGCCATTCACATGACCAACCGCGGCGGAAAAATCTGTCTCGCGGCATTCCTGCACGATCCGGTCACGATGGACCTCGCGCACCTCGTGAAGAACAACATCTACGCTTACGGCATCCGCGGCGAAGGCCGCAGTGCAACGCGCCGCGCCATGGCGCTGATGGCGGAAAAGCGCTTCGACGCGACCAAGATCCACACCCACACGTTTCCACTGGCCGATCTTCCGACCGCCTTGCGATACGCACGCGAGCGCGTTGACGATGCCATCAAGGTCGTCGTTACCAACCGGCCGGCGGATTCGATTGCGAACGCTGCAGCAGAGTGAACACTCTCAGTGCAAGCGTCGTCGCTGCTCAGATTCGGCCCAGCGCGGTCAGAACGATCTGGGGCGTCAGTGGAATTTCCGTGATGATCGTGCCGAACGGCCTGAGCGCGTCATTGACCGCATTGGCAACCGCCGCGGCCGCACCCGCGGTACCGGCCTCACCGGCGCCTTTCGCGCCCAATTCCGATTCCAGCGTCGGCGACACCACGTGTCCTACCTCAATATCCGGCATTTCGCCCGACATCGGCACCAGATAGTCGGCCATGTTGGCGTTGGTAAGCTGGCCCCGTTCGTCGTAAATGCACTTTTCGAACAGCGCGGCGCCGAGACCTTGCACCACCCCACCCCTGATCTGCTCGTCGACCAGCTGCGGATTGATGATCGTGCCGCAATCCTCAACGACCCAGTGCTTCAACAATTTGACAAAGCCGGTGTCGGTATCGACCTCCAGCCACGAGGCCTGCACACCGTTGGTGAAGGCGAAGGGATATTCTCGCGGAACAAAATGCCGTGTCGCCATCAACTCGGCCTGAATGCCCGGCGGCAGCGTATCGGGGCGGAAATAAACGATCCTCGCCAGTTCACTCAATTCGATGCGCGGCGCGCCATCGCTGACATTCACAACGCAGTTGTTGACGATGTCCAGTTCACCCAGCGTCGCCTGCAGGATGGCGGCGGCGACATCGAGCACGTTCTTGCGCAACACTTTGGTGGCCTGAAGCGCCGCCTCGCCGCCGATGCCGGCGCCGCGCGAGGCCCAAGTGCCGCCTCCATAGGGCGTGTTGTCGGTATCCCCCAGAATGACGCGCACGCGATCCATCGAAACGCCGAGAACGCTACCAACGATCTGGGCGGTGAGCGATTCCGATCCTTGTCCCTGCTCGGTGATGCTGGTCTGGCAAATCACTGCCCCCTGGGCATCGAGCCGCACCGCCACGCCATCCTGCGACGATATCCTGGCACCACCGACGCCATAGAATGCCGCGCTGGGATTGGTGACTTCGATAAAGCTGGCGATGCCGATCCCGCGATGAACGTGCCGGGTCCGCAGCGCGGCCTGTTCGGCGCGTAACGCGTCGTAATCCATCATCTTGATCAGCTTGGCCAACGCAGCATGGTGCGACAGTTGCTCAAAGCGCAAACCTGATGGCGAGGCACAGGGATAAGCATCGTCGGCAATCAGATTGCGACGACGAATTTCGACGGGATCCATGCCGATCTTCATCGCCGCCAGATCGACCAGCCCCTCGGTCACCGAACAGGCGATCGGATGACCGACGGCGCGGTATTGGCACATGACGTTCTTGTTCTGGAACACGACGCGCGCCCGGGCGCGATAGTTTTTGGTCACATAGGGCCCACCGACGAGATTGACGACCTGATTGGCCTCGATGGCGCTGGTGCGCGGATACATCGAATAGGGTCCGATACCGGTGAGGTCGTCGATCTCGAGCGCGGTAATGGTGCCATCACGCTTGACGCCGATCTTGCCCTTGCAGCGATGGTCGCGCGCATGGATGTCGGTGTTAAAACTCTCGACCCGGTCGGCGACGAACTTGACCGGCCGCCGCAACAGTTTCGACAGCGCGTACGTCGCCATCTCGTCGGCATAGATGTGGACTTTGATGCCGAAGGATCCGCCGACGTCCTTGCAGATCACGCGAACCTGGGACTCCGCAAGACCAAGATGCAGCGCGGCAATATTCTGCACCATATGCGGCGCCTGCGTGCCTTGATAGATCGTGAGCCGCTTTTCGGCCGTGTTCCAGTCGGCCACCACCGACCGAGGCTCCAGCGTAACGCCGGTGTGCCGCCCAAAAATGAATTCTGCTTCCACCACCTCGTCGGAGGCCGCAAAGGCCTGGTCGACGGCGCCGGCGTCGTGATTGCGCTCAAAGGCCAGGTTGTCGCCGAGCACAGGATGGATCACCGGCGTAGCAGGATCGAGCGCGGTACGCATGTCCGTCACGGCGTCAAGCTCTTCATAGGCGACCGAGACCCGCTCCGCCGCGTCTTCGGCGGCCGCGCGGCTCGTCGCTACGACTGCCGCCACCGCTTCGCCTTGCCAGCACACCCGATCGACCGCAATCGCGCTTTGTGGAGCGGACTTCAGGCCCTTCAAATGCGAGAGCACACCGACCCAAGGCGTGATGACGGCAGCAAGTTCCTGGCCGGTCACGATGGCGATCACGCCCGGCATGCGCTTGGCTGCAGAGGCGTCGATGCCGGCGATCTTCGCATGCGCATATGGCGAACGCAGGAATACGACGTGCCCCATGCGTGGCAATTCGATATCGCTGACATACAGCCCGCGTCCCTGCATCAGCCGGTCGAGGTTCGGCCGCGGCACAGTCTTGCCGATATAGGAGTTCGGTCGGTCGAGTACCGAAAGCGCGTCGCGACTTTCAGGCGTGCGTGTCATGGCGCGCGTCCTGCGCGCAACCGCGCGGTCGTCTCAATCGCATCGACGATTGCCTGGTATCCAGTGCAGCGGCAATAATTGCCGGAAAGATGCTCTCGAATTTGCTCCCGATCCGGTTCGGCAGTCTGCCTCAGCAGATCCTGCGCAGCCATCAGCATTGCCGGCGTGCAGAAGCCGCATTGCAGGGCGTTACGATCGCGGAACGCAGCCTGCAGATCGGCGATCTCACCGCTATCGGATAATCCTTCGATGGTTTCGACCGCTGCGTTTTGTGTCTGTATCGCCAGCACCAGGCAGGAGCGAACGATCTCGCCGTTGACGCGGACCGTGCAAGCGCCGCAGACTCCATGCTCGCAACCGACGTGTGTTCCGGTCAATTTCAAATGTTCGCGCAGGAAGTCCGCCAGATTCAACCGCGGCAGCACATGGGCCTCGACGCGCTCGCCATTGACCTCAAGTGAAATGGCCACCGGGGTCGTCACGATGGTGCTCCAGCGTATAGGCCTGGGCGAGAAAGCAGTGTGGACACGCAACGTCCAAGAAGTAGCTTCGCCAAGTATCGGCGCATGGCAGGCGTTGCCTGTTGATCCTCCTGGGGATCGAGTTCTTCGCTCAGCGCCGCGGAGGCGCTGATCAACACTTCCGGCGTGACCGCGACGTTAACAAGTCTCCCGGCGGCCTCGGCAAGCAGCGGCCGATTGCCGACAGCAAAGAAGCCAAGGCGAAGATCATCAAATTGACCATGGTTGATCACCGCCTGTGCCGCCAGGCCGACAATGGCATAGTCGCCATGACGACGTGAAAATTCATGGAAGAAGTGCGCGGAATTCTTCCCGACGACCGGCAGTTCGACGGCGACCAGCAATTCCTGCGACGAAAGTGCTGTCTCATAAATGCCGGTGAAGAATTCCTGGGCGAGGATTCGCCGCTCGCCGCATGGCCCACGAACAATGATGGTTGCGCCCAGCGCCACCATGCAAGCCGGCAGTTCGGACGCCGGATCCGCGTGTGCAAGGCTCCCGCCGAGCGTGCCGCGGTTGCGGATCGCCGGATGCGCGACATGGGAAGTGGCGTCCCTCAACAGCGGGACATGGGCCGCAATTTCCGGAGACCGCAGTAGGTCCACATGGCGGGTTAGCGCGCCGATGGTCAGGACGCTGTCCTTCACCACCATCCCGCGAAGTTCAGTGATTTCGCCGATATCGACAATGAATTCGGGGGAGATCAGGCGCAGGTTCATCGCCGGCATCAGGCTCTGACCGCCTGACAATACCTTGGCCTTGTCTCCGTACGCGACCAACAATTCCAGCGCACTTGCGACGCTGGTTGGGCGGGCGTAAGCGAAAGCCGAGGCCTTCATTGCGACGTAACCTCCCCGGCCGGACATCGGCATTTTCTCTGGATTAGACGGCGACAATTTTCAAAGGTCAAGTTTGTTTATCGAGTGATTATTTCGATGCCTGCGACGTTGAGGCTTGTTATCATGTTGCAGTCGAAGCACGTTTCCCGCCAAACGAAACGCCTGCCCCTGGGGAGGAGCAGACCATGAAGCTCGGATTCTTTACGATGCCGGTCCATCCTGTTGACAAGGATTGGCGGTTGTCCCTCAAAGAGGATCGCGAAGCCTTCCTGCTGGCTGACGAGCTTGGGTTCAGCGAGGCCTATGTCGGTGAGCACGTCACCGACAAGGCCGAGAACATTACGTCCTGTATCGCCTTTATCGCCTGGCTTGCCGCGGCGACCAGGCAAATCAGGCTTGGTACCGGCACCATCAACATGCCGAACACCCATCCGGCGGCGCTTGCAGCCTCGATCGCGATGCTCGATCACATGCTCGACGGCCGCCTGATCTTCGGCATCAGCCCCGGCGGATTGCTGTCCGACGCCGAAGTTTTCGGCAATCTCGACGCAGACCGCAACGCGATGTTCCTGGAGGCGATCAATCAGGTCCTCGAGATCTGGGCGAGCGAGCCGCCGTATAATCTCCAGGGCAAGTACTGGAATGTATCGGTACAAAAAAACCTGATTGAGGACATCGGCCAGGGCTTTATCGCGCGCCCGTTGCAAAGGCCACATCCGCCGATCGTGGTGACGGCAGTGGCGCCGTTCTCGAAAGGCGTGACCGAAGCTGCTGCACGCGGCTGGGACCCGATCTCGGCGAACTTCCTGATGCCGGCGTGGGTAAAGAGCCATTGGCCGAAATACGTCGAAGGCTGCGGGCGCGCCGGCCGCCCTGCAGAGACGGCGAACTGGCGGGTCGCCAAGAGCGTATTCGTCGCCAAGGATGCGGCAACGGCAAAGGCCTATGCTACCGATCCGAACGGGCCGTACGTTTATTACTATCGCTCGCTGTTCACCAAGCTAAAGCGCGGCGGCCGCATCGAACTGTTCAAGACGCGCGGCGATCAACCCGACGATGACGTGACACTGGAGTCGATCTGCGACAAACTCATCATTCACGGCACGGCCGATAGCGTGGCCGACCAACTGTTGGCTTTTCAGGAAGAGATCGGGCCCTTTGGCACGCTGCTCTATGCCGGCAAGGACTGGAAGGATCGTGAGCTTGGACGCCAGTCGATGATCCTGATGGCCGAAAAAGTCATGCCGCGCATTAACGCCAACATGCCGGGCTGCTCCTAGGCATCCGGACAGCCTACAAATCATTCGAGGAAATCCGCCGTGGCTCTCAGCGATCGCATTCCCTATCAGGCCCAAATCGATCGACCGAAGCTTACGCTTCCCGGTGGCAAGAGGCTCGCGGTGTGGGTGATCCTCAACGTCGAGGAATGGCGGATCGAGAATGCGATGCCGCGGACAGTGCTGAGCCCACCGATGGGGCAGCCGCTACTGCCTGACGTGCCGAACTGGTCCTGGCATGAGTACGGGATGCGGGCAGGCTTTTGGCGGCAATTCAAGGCTTTGACTGACCGCAAAATGCCGGTGACGCTGGCGCTGAACGCCAACGTCTGCAATACCTATCCCCGCGTTGCGTCCGCCGCGCTCGAAGCCGGCTTTGAGTTCATGGGCCACGGATTCCTGCAGGGCCCGATGCACAAGCTCGACAATCAAGCCGATACTATCAAGCGATCAGTCGAAACAATCGCAAAATTCACCGGCAAGGCGCCGCGATCGTGGGAGAGCCCGGGCCTGACCGAGACCGACGAAACGCTCGATCTCCTGCGCCTCAACGGCATCGAATATCTGGCGGATTGGGTGATCGACGACCTGCCCCAGGATATCGCCACGCCCTACGGCACCATGACGACGATTCCCTATTCTGTCGAAACCAACGACATCGTCGTCCATGCGTTGCAACATCTGCCCTCCGAGCAATTCCTGAAGCGCGGCATGGATCAGTTCGACCGGCTGTATCTCGAAGGCGCATCGAATGCGCGGATCATGGCGATCTCGATCCACCCCTATATTACGGGGGTCCCGCATCGGATCAAATATCTGGAGACGCTGCTGGATTACGTCATCGGTCATGACGGCGTCGCGCTGATGACCGCGAGCGAGATCGGCGACTGGTATCGCGCAGCAATGGCTGGAAAATAAGCGGCTGATCTATCCCACCGCCTTGATCGGCGCATGTCGAAGGTCGACCGAGGTTTCGTTAACTCGCTCGAAACCGGCGAGGAAGACATCCAGCGCATCGCCGATCACCCGGTCCTTGTCTTCGAGCACAGGAGACTCGTAGATGTATTTGCGAACGCCGTAGTAAAAGATCCCGCCGTGAAGCACCCAGGCGAGTTCAAGTTCAGTCGCACTCGGCTTGCTTTGCACCGCGAGTCCCACCTCATGCCGGCATTCCCGGATGATCCGGGTCAGGATCTTGTCCTTGACCATGCCGACATACCAGCGGTTGATGTCGAGCCCCTTCAGGCCGGAATAGAGATAGATGCGAAGCCATTTCCGGGTGAAGATCGCGTCGGTATAGGTGCCGTAGAACTCCAACATTCTGTCGCGGAGCGGCCGAGCGCGATCGGTAAGCAGCTTTTCCCAGCCGGTTTCGAGCGGATCGAGATAGACGGTGCGATAGACCTCCTTGATTAAATCGTCCTTGCTCGGAAAGTAGCGATAGAGCAGGGGCTGCGTAACGCCAAGCCGCCGCGCCAGTGCGCGCGTTCCGCCGCCAAATCCCTCCTCCGAGAAGAATTCGGTCGCCTTCGCAACAAATTCCTGGCGACGATCGTCGGGCGAGAGACGCCTTTGCCTGGCGCCAGCGCGTTTTGGCTGATCTTTCCCGCTCATCAGGATTTACCGCCGTCATCGGCCAGAAATCGGCCGAAGCCGCCGCGCGCAAACAACAGCGGCTCCTGCCGATTATAGGCATAGGCCTCGACGGCCCCCAGGAAGATAATGTGGTCACCGCCGTAGTATCGACTGGCGGCACGGCACTGGAAATTCGCGACGCTGTCGGCAAGCACCGGCGCACTGCCGAGCCCCGGCGTCCAGCTCACGCCGGCGAATTTGTCGCCGGAGGATTTCGCGAACTGCGAGGCTAGGGTCTGCTGGGAAGCGCCCAGAATATTGACCGTGAAATGACTGGCGTTCTGGAAGATAGTCAAGCCCTGCGAGAACATGCCGAGGCTCCACAAGACCAGTGGCGGATTCAGCGAGACCGAGGCAAAGGAGTTGCAGGTCACGCCATACGGCTTTCCGTCGGCCGCCATCGCTGTCACGATCGTGACGCCCGTGGCAAATGTACCGAGCGCATTGCGAAAGTCACGGGGATCGATCGCCGAGTTGTCGCTGGCAAATTCGTTAGCGGGATCGGCCGGATGTTTGGGTGAGTCAGACATCCAGCGAGCCTCAGAGCGTCAGGTTTTCGGACGGCAGGCCAAGCGCTACACGTCCATAGTTGGTTCCCGCCGCATCAAAATTGAATGCGAGGTGCGAATTCACCGCATGGGCATCACGAAACTGCCGCTGCAAGGCACCAGACGTGAACAGGCTGCGCGCGCCGCTTGCCGCAAACAGCAGCGACACGGCATCAGTACAGAGGTTGACAGAAAACGCGCCGTCCCGCCGCAATCGCGTCTTGTCTGCTAAATCCGGAACGTGGCCACGTCGAGCATCCGCCATCGCATCGATGCAATTCGTGCGCATGATCAGCCGCGCCGCGTCGATCTTGGCGGAGGCTTCCGCGATCTTGATCTGGGTCGTCTGCATATCGCTTAACTTGGTGCGATTATAGGTCGAGGCGCGATGACGTGCGAATTCGACATAATCATTCAAACAGGCCTGTGCATTACCTAGACCGACACCTGACAATACATAGGGGAACAACGAGAAGACCGGCAACGCATAAAGCGGGTTTGGATTAACGACACTCCCCGGCGTTGGCCCTCCGGTGAGATCGCTTACCGCGATCGTCATCTGTTCTGCAATGAAGGCGTCCGTGACCCAGACATCGTTCGACCCGGTTCCGCACAAGCCGGTGGCGTTCCAGGTATCGTTGATCTTATAGTCGCGCCTGTTGAGCAGGAATATCCGGTATTCGATGCCGTCGGCCTCGTCGTCGGATGAAACCACGCTGGCGAGCATGTTCCATTCAGAGGACTCGACGCCGGAGGAGAACGGCCAGTGGCCGTTCAGCACATATCCGCCATCAACTTTTTTGGCACGACCAGCTGGAAAGATGAAAGAAGAAGCAATCAACGCATTGGCGTCCTTGTCCCAGACCGCGTCCTGCGCCTGCCGGTCGAACATGCCCAGCATCCAGTGGTGACTGGCGAGATTGGCAAAATTCCACGCCACGGAAGCATCGGCCTGCCCCAGCGCATCGGCACAATCGACCAGCGCGACATAGTCAAGCTCCGAGCCACCGACGCGTTTGGGCTGCACGACCCGGAACAGGCCGGCATCATGTAAATCGCGCTCGGTTTCCGGCGGTAGCCGTCGCAGCTGTTCGGTTTTAGAAGCGCGTTCGCGCAGCTGCGGGATCAGCGCTCTGGCCCGCGCGACGATAGCAGCATAGCTGTCCGTACCCGGTCCCGCGGGTGAGACTGCGTCTGGCCTGCGGCTGTCCCCTGCCATTGGCGTTTCCTTGCCCAATCCGTCGTTGCGAACTTGAAGCGGTCGAGCCTCACCAGTCTACCCCCTGGTCGCCAATGATCAAGGCGCACGGAACATGCTCGTCCCGCCATATTGTGCTGCTGCGACCACAATGGGTCGGGATCCGACCTTCGCTTGAACCCATGACCGCCTCCTGGCGACGCAACCCCATGCCGGCCTGACGGGTCGGTTCGCGTGTCGGAAGCCATGGAGCCCTACGTGCGCCCCAAAACGAAGAAAGCCCGGCAGCCAAAAGGCCACCGGGCGTATGGAATTCTTTGATCATGTCGAACGTCGGCGATGCTATCGAATGAGCTTGCGCCAATACAGCGTATTTGGCCAGGCCCATGGGATTTGTGGCTGATAAAGCTGATAGCCGGCGCGAATGAAATTGTTCGCTGAGGACAAATTGTCGGTGGTGTCTGAGATCACCGAGCACCAGCCATTGAGTCGTGCCCGTGCCTCGAGCGCGCGCATCAAGCGCAATTGAAGCCCCCGTCCCCAATGCTTTCTCAGCACACCGACCCGGCAGAAATAGCCGGCATTGGATACGTGGGTAGAGGGGATGATCGCTGCAAAGGCAACCGGCTCAGTCTCGTAACGAGCGAGCCACCAATGCCCATGATCGAATTTTGGAACCGGCGCGCCGTCGAAGAATGTCAGCAAGTGAAGTTCGGCGAGCGCATCTGCGATGTCATCGTCCTGCGCATCGACCTCGCGAATCCTGTACATCATCAAGTACACCTGAACCTTAGATTTCCGTCGCTGATCAATGGCGTTCAGAGCATCTTGCCGACGGCTCGTCACAGCCTGCGTCGGTAGAGCCCCGATCATTTGCCCAGCGTCGCCTTGATACCCAGCCAGACCGCCCCGACAAATCCAGTAACGATCACGGTTATGACCGCCTTGAATGTATAGCTTTGCGCCTGTTCGACGCTTCGGCGCCAGCGCCGCAAGTGCTGCAAGTCTGCGCGAAGCTCGATTCGATGGATGACTTTGAGCGTGCCATCATTGCCGCTCTCCAATGGTTGTGTGACCTTGCCCCAGCCGCGATCGAGAATGGCGGTCGCTGCGGAAACCCGCGCCGCGGGCGTCGCATCTTCGCTTTTCATGATCCTGACAAGGACGGTTATTGCTGTTCTGGTGTGGCTCCGCGCCAGCGAGCGGATTGAGGTGAGAGCTTTTGGCATTAGGTTTCGTCACCTTCCGGCTCGACATATTCGCACGGCGCCGTATCGACCTGATCGCTCGCAAGATCGCGCACGACGGAGCGAAACGCGATGGTCGGAAAATCCGTCTGCTCGGAGGCGTTCCTGGGACGCAGGATAAACTGGACGATAGCGGCATTCATGAGGGCTCCTCCCATATGGCGATTGCGATCAGGCCGATCAGCGCGAGCGATATCAGATAGGCGGTCATCGGCTTCTCTCTGGAATAAAATGTGCGGCATGATTGCTGCCGTGCAATCATTTCGGGCGCGAACCGTATCCCTGCTACAGGGGCCGCTTGCGGCCGTGGCCTCGGCCACGCCGCACGCCGACACGTTCGCGCGTGCCGGCTAAAGGTGCTCTTGATGGTTCGGACGGCGGCTCGCTGACGACGCCCCAAGCGACAGGCGTTGGGAGATGAGGCATCGTGACAAGCGGCCGCCGTCCGATTCGAAAATTTCATTGAAAAGCCCGCGACGGATTTTCTCCGCCCGGGCTTCGCGTGCCGATGATTTGTCCGACTCGCGCCTAAGCTGTCGGCTCGCATGACAAGAACGTTCAAAAGACGAAGTTGGCCTTCGAGGCTAACGCCTGGCCGCGAGTAAGAGCCCGAGCAGCCCACCGGGTGGCGGCTGGCCCGGCTTGTCAGGATCCATACCCGTGAGTGCGGCGATGCGGCCCGCAAGGCCACCCGAGAAGCTTCGATCATCTGAGGGAGCGAACCGCACGGCAGGCACACCCATATCAAACGCGGAAGCCTGCGGTTGATCGGCGATCCTTCGGCCCAAATATCGCACCGGGTTGTTGCCCCCGGTTTGGCGCGGCGGCGTCGGGTTGTCTGAAGCGACGCCGGTCACGATCCAGCTACGGTCGCTATTGCTGGACGCTCGGGAATTGTTCATCAGTCCACCGAGCGGCGGTGGAGTTGTCCACGACGGCATCGGCGTGTCGTTAAATATCCCAGGCGGCCTGCCGGGCTCAGTCGGCGGCAGAGCCAAGTTCGGATTGCGCGGCGTGATACCGGCAGGAGAAGAAGTCCAGTTTCCGAAACGGTCGTCGAGTGAACTCGGGCGACCGCGAGAAAGAACGTCGGTGGACGGAACGAATGGCACGGCCGGTGCCCCCACATCGAAGACGGATGCCTCCGGCTTACCCGCGATGCGTCGGCCCAAATACCGCTCGGGCCGACGGTTAGCGTCCACCAGCGTTCCTCCGACGTCCTTCATCCAAGCTGGCAAGTTTGGATTTAGTGGGGCGCTTCCCGCTGAAGGGTCTCCGAAACGTCGATCGAATGAGCCTTGCCGATCGCCTACAGGAGCTGCACTAGCCGGGACGAAAGGTCTTGCCGGCATCGTCAACGGTGTTGCCGTCTGGTTGATTGGGTTCATCAAGCGCTGATCAAAACCTGGAACGCGCACCGGCCGCGTTTCGCCGCTTACCGGGTCGACCACAAGCAGGCGATCGAAAATTTCAGGAAACGCAGTCCCTGGTCCGAAAAAGCCCGCGCGCTTCAAGGCTGCCGCCGCAAACGAGTTGCTGTTCTGCGATAGGGGACGATACTCGTAGCCTGTCGAATTCACCTCATCGCCAAAGTCCGTCATTCGGTCCCACTGCGAACGTAGATTCTGGCCCTCAGCGATTAGCATACGTGGCCGGCTTGATACGGAATCGGAAGGTTCGTCCGTCTTCGCTCTAAGCCGCTGAAATGGTGAATCCTTGTTGTTAGCGCCGTCAGAAAGAACTTCCTCTCGAAGGAACGCGCTCAGCTTTGTCGCGTTACGATCGAATTTCTGTTCTGGCATCCCTTGGAGGGTGTGATGCTTCCCATTGGAATCAACATAATTCAGCACGACATGATGCCCGAGGACAGCACCCTGGTAGGGCAAAGCGGTCGCGTTGGTGTAGGTAAGAAAAATTCTTTCAGGCACTTGATGAATCCCTTACTTGTTTACCCAGACGGCAAAAGGACGATTCGATTTTTTCTCCAATGCGCGATATGAAAAGCCGACCCTTACGTCGTTGCTTGAGAACTGAATCAAATATTCCTTCGCTCGGGGATTGTAGGTTATCGACTGTCTAAAGCGCGCCTCCCAAACGACCTCCAGCAAGGCGTCGGTGTCGCAACCCTGAAACGGAAAATATCGATCATTGAGGTCGTCGAACGGAGTAATCCAATTTCTTTCCTTTGCTAGAAGTTGGTCCACCTCCGCAACATAGGAAGATACTTTTTCGATGCAGGACGCCGGATCGGCGCGCGCAATCTGTGCTTTCACAGCGCAGAGTAACGCGATCGTTGCCGCCCAGATTGCAAAACTCCTGTTCGGCTGCATCACAACTCCCGCTGCATAAACGTACCAAACTCTTTCGTCATATCAGGCCCCCACGCCCCAGATGCACCACCAATTAGAAATCACTTGGACAGACTATGGGTTATCCTAGTTTTCTTCGTGCGCCTTCTCATTAGTTCACGTTGATTATTTCAGGATATTTTGTGCAGGCTGATTGATCGGCGCCACCAGCCTGGCCCCTGGTTGTCGGAAAATCGCTTGCACAGGTCGATCAGCGTGAGCTGATATCAGATAAGCAGTCATCAGCTTCATTCCAAAAAAAGTGTGCCGCCATGATCGCTGGGGTGCAATCATTTCGGGCGCGAACCGTATCCCTGTTTCAGGGGCCGCTTGCGGCGGTGGCTTATGCACACGCCGCACGCCGGCAGTTTGCGCGCGCCGGCTAATGATGATCTCAAAGGTTCGGACGGCGGCGCGCCCGCGACGCCTCAGGCGACGAGCGTTGGGAATAGTGGCGTCCTGAACAAGCGGCCGCCATCCGATTGGAAAATTTCAAACAAAAAAGCCCGCTGCGGATTTCTCCGCCCGGGCTCTGCACGATTTTCGCGATGATGATAATCTGCCGGTGATTTGCCCGACGTGTCAAATGATTTTTGGACCGTCAATAAATTACCGAAAATGCAATGAAACAGGTTCGATAGTTTGAAACTTCCCTGCGAATAGCATCGCCGCAAATGAAAAAAGCCCGAAGCCGGTTTACCGGAACGAGCTTTACGATATTCGCGATGATGGTGATGTGCCCCTGATTTGCCCGACGCGTCAAGTGCAAAAAATTGGTTTGGTGCATCGACATTCAAATGAAGGCATTGGGCGTACGGCATCAGCCAACGCCCCATTAGATCGCAAGGAGGCCGTTGATGTATTTCGTCGCAACCGTGCTCGCGATCCTGTCGGGCTTGTTTTATGCGGCAAGCCATCACGAGATCGGCTCGCTCGGCGTCACGATGTGCCAGTATGGCAGCTCGTTTTGTGCCAACCCGCTTATCGTCTTGGTGGGAGCGGCGCTTGCTGCCGTATGGGGCGCCTTCGTCAGCGTACGCTGATTGCGGCGGTCACCAGCCTGATTTCGCGATGATGTATTCGTGCCCCTGATTTGCCCGACGTGTCAAACGCGAAATCGGGATCGAAACATCATCTGCCGCGGCTGCTTCCAAAGTGTCGCTTCAGGCTACTGATAATTCTATCAAATCCCGAAAGCCGCACACCTGGCCGCGCCTCCAGCTCGGCACGCAGGCGCGCCAGTTCGCGGTCGTGCACGAGATTGTAATGGCCGGCGTGATCCCTGTCGCGCCGCAAAGCCGCCCATCGCGCGACATGATCAGCGTCAAGACGGTCGGACCACATCACCGCAATCCGATGGCGCTCGAACATCCGGTCGAGCCAGCTTCCTTTGGGTGGCGCGATGTTCTTCGGCACACCCGCCTTGCGCCACATCTCGTTCCACAGGTGGACGAAGGTGGAATCAGCGGTGCGCGACTCGACCTCCTCGCACGCCTCCGGCAGCAGGAATTTCTGGAATTCATCCGCACCGATCGCGTAGGCGCTCTCGCGCGGTGCGATCGACAAATCGGGCGCATGCTCGGGCTGCAACTCCGTCAACAGCCTGGGCCCGGTATCGCCCCAGCGCGCGTCTTCCAGCACCGCCGCGGTTCGCTTGCGTGCTGCGCCGATCAGGGGATGTCCCGGCGGGAAGCGCAGTGCCGATCCGTTCAGTTCGTGGTCCGACTGCCTTGCGACAAAGATGTCAGTCGCAGGCAGCGTGGCCGCCATCAACAGCACGTCGGTGTCGATCCACCAGCCGCCGACCTTTTCAAGCAGCGCATAGCGAAAATGGTTGGAATGCAGCGACGGACTCGGTCCGTCAAACTCATGCCGATAGACCGCAACCTCATGGTCAAGAATCTCGCGCGCGTCCCGGCGTGTCACGCCCGCCGGCAAACCGGCTACCGGCGCTTCGCTAAACAGTTCGACGGCAATGCCGGCCGCCACGAAGCTCGACAGGCAGAGCGCTTCATAGGGCGAAAACGGGCCGTGCCAGAAGCAGCGTACGACGCGGTCAGGCGAACCGGATTTTGGATTGAAAGTCTCAGCCATGAATGCTTGGGCCGGCGGCAATCGTGATTGTCAGGGACAACGGTCGCTGAATTAGCGCGCACATTGCCACAAAGCGCAAGCCCGTTTAGGACTCGACAGCCGAACCTCCACCTGATGCGGTAGCACCATGAACGAACATGTCATCGTTGCACTGGTGGCCACCAAAGGCCTCGAAGACTTCCTCGAAAATTCATTGACCGGTTTGGCCCGGGTCGGCGTCGATCCCAGGATCGTCCATGTGGCACGGCCGGACAACGCCGCCGATACGATCGATCCCATCGTTCTCAACGCCGGCGCGGTGGTGCATTCCTTCGGGGAGTTTGGCCAGTCGTCGCCAAACGCGATGCCCGAACGTTATGTCGATTACGGAACGGAGCCGTTCATCGCGGTCAATTGGGAGAAGGTCCGCTACATCCGCTGGCTGCTGGATCGCTACCGCCATGTCGTCTATGCGGATCTCGATATCGGCTGGCTTGCCGATCCCCTATGGTATCTCGACGCCGTCGCAAAATTCTATCCGCTCGCCTTCCAGACCGAGGGCTTGCGGCGGTTTCCGCCGCTGCTGTGCTGGGGGTTCTTGTCAACGCTGTCGTCGAACACGACGCTCAGACTGCTGGATGCGATGCTCGGGGACTATGACGCGCGTCCAGCCGGTCAGCCGCAGGTCGACGAACAGAATACCCTGGATGCGATGATTGCGAAAAACCCGGGCCTGCTCGGAAATGTTTACCTGTTGCCCGAAGCACTGTTCGTGAACGGGATCGGCTATCGGCACCTATTGAGTGAACCGGCCGTTGCGCCGCTGCAAGGCACGATCGAGCCATTCGTGTTTCACGCCAATTGGACGGTTGGGCTGGCCAACAAGCGAAAACTGATGACGCAGACCGGCACCTGGTTGCTGGATACGAACTGAGCGGCAACGATCATCCCCTGTGAAGTTGACCCGCCGCGGCGGGAGAGCCTGCCGGCGACTAGAGATTTTGGGGTGGCGTTGCAGGATTCACCGGGTGAACAGGCTTGGGCCCCGGCGCATCGGGTTCTAGTTGCGGCCTCGGTTCGGTCGGTATCACCTTCGCGCCAGCCGCCCGGGCGGCCTCACCCGTGGTGCTGTAATGGGCCTGCGCGGCAGTCTGCACCTTGGGTTTATTCCATGGGCCGTAATCAACGATCAAGATACCCAGCACGCCAAGAATGGCGATTACGATGGCCGCCACCAGCGGTGCCCCGCCACGGCGTGTCGCTTGGATTTCCTTCGAATGATTGTTCGCCATTTTCAGAAAACCCGGATTGATTATCATCTTGAATCAAATCCCGGGGCTGACGATTGTTCCGCCTTCCGGCCGTCCAAGAAGTGGGACTCTGACGGAACAAATCTCTCCCTCACGCATTTGCAGCCTGCCGAAGTGATTTCAGCGAGGGCCGAGCGTTGAGTATCGAAACACCACCCCTGCAGCCCAACATGGCCGAACGCGCGATCGATACTGCAACCGATGTATCGCGCACGATCACGGAGCTGTCCGCCGCACTTCGGGCCGCGGTCGATCGTCTCAGCGAAGCGATCGCAACGGCGCGGCAACCGGGAAAGCCGCTCTCCACCGTCAGCGCCATCACCCGGGAAGCGCCGCTTGCGAGCTTGTTCGTTGCGTTCCTGTTCGGAGTGGCGATCGCACGCCGGCGTTAGCGGCCACCGTTCAGAACTTGCCTTTGGTCGCGTCCTTGGCGGCCGACATGACGCCGCCGCTGATCTGCCTCATGTGCTCGCCGGCGTTGGTGAACTGGCTTCGCAGGAATTCCGATTGAATCCGCATCGCTTCCTGGAGGTCGGTCGCATGAACCAGCTTTCGGGCGTGCTCGAACGCTGCCTTCATGTTCTGCTCAGTGAACGACAGCGCCTGCTTCGAAATCTCGGTTCCCGGCCCCGGCATCGAGGTCATCGACTTGCCGGCCGCATCGAAGAACATTCCGAACGCCTTTTCTGCCTGATCGATGGTCTTTTCGGCCAGATCGCGCAGTTCGGCCGGAACTTCGAGTTTCGGTTCAATCATGGTCGCCTCTCCAATGTCGTCCATGGGAGGTTAGCATAGTTCAAGGCGGCGTCTGCGCCGTATTGGCCAACGCAGCACTTCCGCGGCCAACCATTCAACGAGTCGACAAGGAATCATTTCCTACGAGACCCCGTAGCGATACGGGCTGGCCCGCCCAATTCCAATCGTGTCAACAGTGTGGCACAGTGATTCGGGGTTGGAGTTTGGCGTTTGTGGCGTTTGCGTCGCTCTGGGGACATGGGGACCAAATGCTGCAAACATTCCGGCCGACGCCAACCTGCACGCGCTTTCGCACCAGCATAGAAATGCCCTGCATCAAATGCGGTGCGCAGATGAGGCTGGCCACGATCGAGCCGCGCGATCAAAATTACGATGTGCTGACGTACCGATGCACCCCATGCGGCTCCGGCGAGAGCTTTTTGAAGGCCCGCTAAAGCGTTTTCGAGCGAAGTGGGTACCGGTTCGCATAGCAGTCAAGCTGGCGCAGATTGCGTAGACTTATCTGCAGTAGAAATCGCGTCAAAACAAAAATCTGGAGCCTAGGTTCTGATTCAATCAGGACCGAAACTCTAGATCGCAGTCACAACACGGCGGCCCCCGCCTCCGTCAGCACCGGCCCCTCGTCTCGCAGCTCAATCAGACCGAGTTCGGTCAGAACCTGCAGATCCTCGTCGCTGACGGGCGACATTTTCAGCCGGCGGGCCTGAATGTCCCGCAGCGTCCAACGAAGGCCGATCGTTCTTTCGAGGCTGAATTCAGCGAAGGGATTGTCCATCACTCTCGTCGACTATTGGTGCATTTCGATCAGATTTTGTCGGCATCGCGGCAGCTTCTTGTGCCTCACATGAAAATGCGACAATCAGCCCCTGGCAGCGTCGTCTGACGCCATCCAACCACATCGGCCAGCGCTCGCCGTGCTCAGTACCGATAGGGTTCAATATCCAGCAGCGGGAATGCACTGAACACGCTCGGCAGATTGGTCGGCGTCGCCGCATGCAGATAGGATTTGTCGAGCTCGGCGAGACGGGTGACGCCGAGCAGCCCAAGGCACCGGATCACTTCATCCTCCAGCAATTCCAGCATCCTGATAATGCCGGCCTCGCCCGCGGCGGCGAGCGCCCAGCATTGCAGGCGGCCGATGCCGACGAGATCGGCCCCCAGGGCGATCGCCTTCACAATGTCGGTGCCGCGGCAGAACGAGCCGTCGACCATGATCTTGGCGCGGCCGGCAACGGCGTCAACGATTTCGGGCAACACATGCATCGAGCCGCGGCCGTGGTCGAGCTGGCGTCCGCCGTGGTTCGACACATAGATCCACTCCACCCCATGGTCGAGCGCCATGACCGCATCTTCCGCGGTCGCGATCCCCTTGAGCACCAGCGGGATTTTGTACTTGTCCTTGATCAGCTTCACGGTCCGCCATTCCAACCCCTTCTGGAAGTCACCGCCAGTGGCCCGGATGCGGCTTTCGCGGACATAGCGCTTGGCAATATCGCGTTCGCGCCGGCTGTAGTGCGCGGTGTCGACCGTCAAGCAGAATGCGGAATAGCCATTTTCGATGGTACGGCTGACGGTGTCTTCGACAAAAGCATCGTCGCCGCGGACATAAAGCTGGAAGATGCGCAGCGCATCGGGAGCGGCTTTTGCCGTAGCCTCGAGCCCGGGCTCGGAGACCGAACTCAGCATATGGGCCGCGCCGAACCGGCCGGCTCCTCGCGCCACCGCAGCACCTGAATCGGGATCGAAAATCTCCAGCGCGCCGACGGGCGCGATCATCACCGGCAGGCGCAATTTGCGGCCGAATACCTCGGTGGAAGCGTCGACCTGTGCGACATTGCGCAGGACCCGCGGCCGGAATGCGATCTCGTCCAGCGCCATCCGGTTGCGGCGCATAGTGGTCTCGGTCTCCGAGGCCCCGACGATATAATCCCAGGCGTTCTGGTTCAGCCGGGCCCGGGCCTTGCGGACGAATTCGTGGAGATTCTGGAATTCTTCGCCGCTGGCGCCGAGTTCGACATTCCTCGCCGGCTGGATGGGGGTCCCATCATTCATGGTGTTTCTCTCCCGTTTTGGCGGCACATTAGCCGCAGACAAACGGGAAAAGCTACCGCTTTGAACGCGTTAATGCGGCGCTGAAACGGAGGGCTGCTATTCGCTGGCGAGGTATATCGGCCGGGATTGGAAAATTCCCGCACCCGAAACCTGGGAGGCAATCAAAAATGCCGCCACCACGGCCGGCACGCTGATGAGTCGCAGGCATTGATCAATTGAAAGCATGCTCAATCCGCCCCTCGCTTCGCCTGGTGGTCGCTCGTGAAAAGCTGGTCAGTATAAGCCGCCCCGGAAACCGTGAGCAGCGCAAGAATCGAAATGAAGGCCAGCGTTTTCATGTCACCAAGGTCGATTTGGATTGTGGCCAAAAACGTCAGAGCTTGGCGCAATTTCGGGACCAACACAGGGGGACTTCGTGGCCGCAAGCAGTGCGGCGCCGCTCAACCGCCCGAAAAACGGTTCCTGTATTCGGTGGGCGATACGCCGAGGTGCCGCAGGAACGCGCGCCGCATGCGTTCGTCATCGCCGAAGCCGGCGCGTTTGGCGATCTCGACGACGCCGCCGACCTGGCTGCTTTCCAGCAACAGCCGCGCGGTTTCCACCCGCAGCGCCTCGACGCCGCTCGCCGGGGTCATGCCGGTACGGCTGGTATAGGTACGAGCGAAGGTCCGGGGCGTCATCCCGGCCTTCGCAGCGAGTGTTTCGACCCTGAGATCGCTTGCGATATTCTCGATGATCCAGGCGTGCAGCGCGCTGAACCTCCCTTCGACGTCGGAGGCTTGCGCGGCGAGCACGGTGGAGAATTGGCTCTGGCCGCCGGGCCGCTTGAGAAACACCACCAGCCTTCGTGCAACGTCGAGCGCCGTGGTGTGGCCAAAATCCTCCTCGATCATGGCGAGCGCCAGATCGATGCCGGCGCTGACACCAGCCGACGACCAGACCCTGCCATCCTTGACGAAGATCGCATTCGGTTCGACGCGGACGTTGGGAAAGCTGTCCTGCAGTCTCGGGCAATAGCGCCAATGGGTCGCGGCACGTTTTCCATCCAGCACGCCGGTCCAGGCCAGCGCGAAAGCGCCGAGGCACACCGAAGCCACCCGACGCGCCTTCGGCAGCGTCTGCGAAATCCATTGCATTAGCGGGGCGTCGTTGCGGATCTCCCAAATGCCGGGTCCGCCCGGGATCACCAGCGTATCGACCTGGTGCGGCCGGACGCTATCGATTGCGGCGGTATCGACCATCATCCCAACGTCGGTCGGTACCAACCCGCCCGAGGCCGAGAGATAGCACAGCGAGTAGCCCGGACCAGGCAGTTCGATCGCCGCCAGCTCCGCGAAGACCTGGGCCGGACCAGAGATATCAAGAAGGGTCACCCCCGGGAACGCGACGATCGCGATACGCCGCGTCGACGCCGTTTCGCGGGGCCGGGAACGTCGGGGCTTGGCAGATTTCGAGGGCATATTGTCCTTTAAGCCATTCGAGGCTCGCCTGTATAGCTCATGGTGCGCAACTGGAGTTCGGCCATGACGCGAAATCTGGACAGGCGGTATCAGGCGATCAAATCGCCCTGGACAGACTACGCAGTCTACAGCTTTCCGGACGCATCAGGCGTTGCGGGCTCTGACCGGCAACCGCTGATGGACGCGATGAACGGCATCATCGCCGTCAACTGGAAAGCCAGCGAGCCGCATTGGACGGCGGACGCCTCCCCGTTCGACAACAAGTACAGCCTCATTCTGGTTTTTGGCAGTTCCGGACTGGCCGCGTTTTCGGTCTATCGCGTGCTGAGGATCTCCGGCGGATCTGCAATCTATCGCAGTGGAACCGAAGTGCTCCCCGCCCATCAGGGCCGCGGGCTCTACGGATTCTTCACTTCGGAAGTTCTGAAATGCTCGGGCGCCGCCGAGAAGGGTGACGGCGTGCTCTATGGATGGCGGACGCGAAATCCCATCGTATGGGCGGCCAATGCCAAGATCTGCGAGAAGGTAACCCCCTCGCTGCTTGGGGACACGCAGGATCCCGCACTGCAAGCGGCCTGCATTGAGTTGTGCTCCTCGCTGTACCCCGGCAAACCGCTGGAGCTACCTGGCATGATCATGCGGGGGGCCTACGGTCACATTAAGCACCACCGGCAGGCCTATCATGGCACTGCGTCGCTGGTCGACGCCGCTATGTCGCGCATGATTCCCGATACGGCCGATGCCCTGTTCTCGGTCGGATACGCGAGGATATGATGTCGATGCCCGGACAGCAGGCCATGCTCGCACCGGTCTCGCGGTTCACCGATCGCGCCTATCTGGCTTGGGCAGCGGTGGCCATCGCCTACGCCATCGCGTTCCTTCAGCGCGTGTCGCCGCAATCGGTCAGCCTGAACTTCATGCACGACTTCGGCACCGATGCCGCCGGCGTCGCGATGCTCGCCTCCAGTTACTTCTGGGGCTACACCCTGATGCAGATTCCGGCAGGCCTTCTGGTCGACCGTTACGGCGTCAAGCGCGTGGTGCTGTGCAGCATGGTGGCATCCTCGCTGGGGAGTGCCGCATTTGCGCTGGCGCCGAATATGCTCGACGTTTTTGCGGCACGCCTCGTCATTGCTTGCGGCGACGCGCTGGTATTCACGGCGCTGTTGAAGCTCGTGGCGCAGAGTTTCAGCGACGAGCGGTTCGGCGTGATGTCAGGCATCTCGCAAGTATCAGGCTACGTCGGCGGGGTCATCGCGACGACACCGCTCGCGGCCGCGGTATCCGGCTTCGGCTGGCGCGCGTGCTTCCTGTTCATCGCCGCCGTCGGCCTGGCCAACCTTGCCTTCGCCAAGGTCGTGCTGAAGCCTGATCCGGTGTCGCACAGCAACAAGACGTTGAAGAGCGTCGTTATGGCCGCCGGACAATCTCTGACCCAGTTCGCCAATTGGGGCTGCGCCATGACTTTTGCCTCTCACTTCGCCGTGGTGACGACACTGTCGGGCGTTTGGGGCATTCCGATGGTAGCTCATTTCTTCAATATCTCGCCGACGGCGGCGGCCACTCCCCTGCTCGCCTTCATGGTCGGTAACGCGGTCGGCTCGATCTTTCTCGGTCACCTGGCCGACCGTGCAGCAGCCGCGCTCGACACCGCGCTGATCCGCATCTGCGTACTACGGATGGTGCTGATTGCAATGCTGCTGCCGCCGATCGCACATGCGTTCGGTCTGATCTACGTCACCATCGTGTTTTCGGCCCTCGGACTGGTCGCCGGGGGGACGGTGCCCCTGGTGCTGAAATGCACCAAGAAACTATACACCTCCGACCTGATCGGCGTCGGCGCGTCCGTGAACACGACGGCTGCGGGAATTTTCGCCGGCGCGGCGCAGCCCATCATCGGATTCGCCATGATTGCCGCCAGTCCCCTTGCCGCGACTGGCGGCGTGCAAGGCGCTGCCGCGATCGGCGACGCCGGCTACAGCATGCTTATCGGGATTCTGCTGCTCATGTCGCTGCCGGGTATCGCCGGGCCATTCTTGATGAGGAGCAAATTGATAGTTCGCTAGTCGCATTGAAAGTGAGGGGCGTTATGGAGTGCTTGTTTTTGAGAAGAGAGGAAGTTGCTTCGAAGTATGCGGTGAGCAGTTGGCAAAGTGTCATGTTCTCCGAGTTCGAAGCCCAGATGAGCAGCGAAGCGAGACCTTTTCCCTGTGTTTTCGGCGTGACCGGCCACCGCCAGGACCAACTACGCTATCTGTTCCTCGATCCCTACGACATCGAGATTCTAGGCGCCCAGCTCGCACGGTACGTCTCCGAGTCCAGATCGTACGGTCCCAACACTTCGTTGATCGTATTTACCCGACCTCGTCCGGTGCAGACGCTTGACGCCTATTACCGCAAGATGTGGCTGACGCTCGACCAGTTGGCGCGGCTCGACAAGAGTCCGTGGCCGGCGCAGATTCCCGAACAGATTGATCATCCCATGTGGGAGTTCTCGTTCGCCGGCGAGCCGATTTTCGTGGTGTGCACGACGCCGGCGCATGTGATGCGGCAAAGCCGCCGATCGAGCGCCTTCATGCTCACCTTCCAGCCACGATGGGTGTTTGAGAAGATTCTCGGTAGCGAAAAGGCCGCCAACGCGGCGTTCGCCGAAGTTCGGAAGCGGCTCATTCCCTACGACAATACGAGCCCCTCACCGCATCTCGGCCGTTACGGCGCGGCCGACGGGCGCGAGTACCAGCAATACTTCCTGCATGACGACAACGAATCCGGAGGCGGCTGTCCCTTCACCAAGCTCGCGCAGAGCAAACCGTCTCAGATCGAAGACAAGGAGCAAGCGGCATGACCCAAATCATCACAGCTCAGAAAACCGAATTCGCTATCGATCCCGTCATCCTGAACCTGCTCCCCGAGCAAGGCAGCATCGAATTGCAGCATGACGCTGCAGGCAAGGTGCATACCCTTCACACCCATCCGGTCGATGAAATCCTAGTGATCATCAGAGGCCGGCTGAATTTCATCTGGGATGGCGGCGAGCGTATCGTCAGCGCCGGCGATACCATCCTGCTGCCCGCCGGCACCCCCCACCAATCCGAAGCGCTGGAGGGCGGCGCGGTCTACGCGATCGCAACCCGTCCGCCTGCCAGTCAAGCGAACAATTGAAGCAAGGCACGCCTGCAGGAAAATGGGGGTCAGGACAATGAGAGATCGCTAGGCGAAGGATCCGTCGTCAATCGTTCGACCAGTTCAATGATTTCGGAACGCTGTTCGGACGGAAGTTTCATGAACGCCTTCAACAGTCGCAGGCTTTCGATCGTTTCGCTCGATGGAGCTCCGAGTTTTTTCTGCAGCTCTGCAACGTAAGTGGGACTTTTCATCTCGCACCCTAGAAGAGGAACAGGAATGGCATATCCAGGTAAACGTGAGGGCTTGGCCCAGAAAGTAGATACCGCTGCGCAAGAAGCCGAACGGCTCGGGCTGACGACAGCTACCCTGATACTTCGAATGGCTCGCCTGGAGATCGATCGGGCGGAAACCCAGCAGGTTGAAACTATGCCAAAGAACAACCTGCGCAGCAAGCCGAACTGAACGGCCGAAACGGACCCATTCGGTGGCGTCGACGTGATTGGCGGTAAGGGTACGGCGCCGGGACCGGTCCGAATGGATCAGACCCGGCGCTCGTGGACACGATTGAAACGCGAGACGGCCGATCAGCCGGTATTGCCCGTCTTTCCGAAAGCTCCCGCCTCGGCCAACGCCACGATACGGCGATCATCGTATCCAAGCGTCTTGCGCAACACTTCCTTGGTGTGCTCGCCCAGCAGCGGCGCGGCGACGGGGTCGATCGTGGGTGTGAGGCTCATATTGAGCGGCGTTTCGATGTTGGGCACTGAACCTGCGGTCGGATGCGGGATATGGCTGAGGCGGTCGCGATCGCGCACTTCCGGCGCGTTGAAGCCCTCCTCGACGGTGCGCAGATAGCCGACCGGTATGTTGGCCTTCTTCATCTTCGCCATCCAGTTCTCGAGCCGGTCGCTGGCAAAAACGCCGGCAATAATGGCGCGCAGCTTTTCTTTATTGGCCGTTCGGTCCTTCCGGTGGGCGAACTCGGGGTCGGTAACGAGGTCAGGCCGTTCCAGCACTTCGGTCACAAGTCGGCGGTACAGCCGGTCGTTGGCGCAGGCCATATAGAGCGGGCCGTCGGAGGCCTGATACACGCCGACCGTCGGGGAGCCGTTCGGTGAATTTCCGAAGCGGCCAGGGTTCTCGCCGGTGATCAGGTAGGCCATCCCGTAAAAGCCGGTCATCGCCACCGCGGTGTCGATTAACGCCACCTCGACCTGCTGGCCATGACCGAGCCGGTCGCGCGCGATCAGTGCAAGCAGGATGGCGTTGCAGGCCGACATTCCCGTCGCCATGTCGACGATTGGCGGGCCAGTCCGTACCGGCTGTGCATCCGGAAAGCCATTCAGCGACATGAAACCGCTTTCGGCCTGCGTGATCGGGTCGAACCCGGGGCGCAAGGCGAACTCTCCCTTGCGGCCATAGGCCGAAATCGAGCAATAGACCAGCCGCGGATTGGTCGGGGCAACCGACGCATAGTCGAGGCCGAACTTCTTCATCACGCCGCCGGAGAAATTCTCCACCACAACGTCGGCTTTCGCGATCAGTTCGCGCGCAACCTCGAGCGCCGCCGGGTTGGTGAAATCGAGCACAACGCCGCGCTTGTTGCGATTGAGACTGAGGAAGGCCGCGCTCTCGCCGCCAATTTCCGCATGCTCATAGTGCCGCGTATCGTCGCCGCCGTCCGGATTTTCAATCTTGATGACCTCCGCGCCAAAGTCGCCCAGCGTTTGCGTACAGGCGGGCCCTGCGACAACACGGGTGAAATCGACGACCAGCAGACCATCGAGGGCGGTCGGTTCGCCCTTGGCGCGCGGCGTGCGCTCCGGCAATTGCGGTCTGGCAGACATGTCGAGTGTTTCCCCGTGTTATTTTGCTTCGCGGAGCAGACAGCCGCCGCCGCGAAAAGCGCAAGGCCTTTTACCGGAAGCCTGCGGCTAGCGCCAAACCCCGAATTTGCAGGGCGGGACCTGCCTTTGACATAGCTCTCTTGCAAACCAACGCCGCCCCGATCCGGGTCTACCCGGAAATCGAGCGGCGGTTTCGCTATGCGAGCCCGTTCCCTTACTCCGGAAGCGTCTCGCCCGATCCGCCCAACTCTGCGGGAAAGTCCTTCAGCTTGGGGAGGCCGTCGCGCATCGGCAGCACCGTATCGGCGTAGTTGACGTGAACGCCGGGCGTGAAGGCAAGGGTCGGGAGTGTCGCAGCGAAGACGTCAACGAGGCCGAGCGTCGGATGGTTTGTCATCAGATGCCCGCCGCACTTCGCACAGTATTTGCGTTGGCTCATTGGCGTCTTTTCGAAGGTCGCCACGTATTGCTTGCCCGAAATGATCTCCACCGCCTCCGGCTTCCATAGCGTGAAGGCATTCACCGGTCCACCCGACCACGACCGGCAAGAGCGGCAATGGCAATATCCCATGCCTTCCGGCGACCCCGTCACCTGCACTTCGACCGCACCACAAAAACAGTTTCCCGTGTGCTTCATAACTTGTGTCTCCTCATCGAGGGAAAATCAGATCAGTTTGCGCCATGGGAACAACATCGATACCCGATCCCTGTAACGACGGTACTCATCACCAAACATGTTGATGAGGTCACGTTCCTCGAACAGGATACCGACGAAGATATAGGCCGTGGTCACTGCCGCGAACAAGAGATGTCCGACGCTCATCGTGGGCGCGGCCCAGAAGGCGATGATGAAACCGAGATAGATCGGATGCCGCACGAAATTATAGAGCAGCGGGGTCCGGAAGGTCGGCCTCGGCATCTGCCGACCGGTCAGATTGCTGGTGACCTGATGCAATCCGAACAATTCGAAATGATTGATCAGGAATGTACTGGTGAACACGATCACCCAGCCGACAAAGGACAATATGGCGACCGTAGCGGCCATTTCAGGCTCTTCGATGTGCCAGACGACGGTCGGAATCGGCCGCCATTGCCAGAACAGCAAAAGCAGCGTCAGGCTTGCGAAGAGCACATAGGTGCTGCGCTCGATCGGCTTTGGAATATACTGTGTCCACCATTGTTTAAAGCCCCTACGCGCCATCACGCTGTGCTGGATGCCGAACAATGACATCAACGCGAGATTGACGGCGAGTGCTTCAAAAAGGGGCGATTTCTCGCCAGTATCGATGGCCTTCGGCACGCCCAGGTCCGATACGAACCCGATCGCATACAAAATCGTGAAGAGAAATGTGAAATAGGCCACAGCACCGAACAGAAATGCAGTGAATTTAAGCATCCGATTTGTCGGCATGGCTGAGTCCATGACTTGGGCTTCGGGCATAAAATTAACTCCGTTGAGAACAATAGGGTCGCGACTTCGATTTTTGCAGAATGACTCAAAGGCGCGTCGAAGACTTTGCCTGATGCTTGATCTCCCCATGAGATCGACTTGATTGTTTCTTGAGAAGGGGTGCGGTAACGAACGTGAAATTTGAATTCGACCAGCACGCTCTCGACACCAATCTTCGCGAGTTGCGCCGCGACGGCGAATTGGTTGCGATACAGCCGCAGGTATTCGACCTGCTGGTTCATCTGTTGAAGCATCGCGATCACATCGTCAGCAGGAACGATCTCATTGCCCTGGTGTGGGGTGGTCGGATCGTGTCGGACTCAACGCTCGACAGCCGCATCAACGCGGCCCGAAACGCCATCGGCGACTGCGGGAAGGAGCAACGGCTGATCCGGACAATTCCGAGGAAGGGCATTCGTTTCGTGGGCGCCGTGAATGAGCCGCTAAACGGCGTTCATCTGGCTGCGACGGAGACGCAAGCCCTTATCGAACAAGCGCCGCTGCCGTCACCGGACCGGCCGGCAATTGCCGTGCTCCCGTTCGACAATATGAGCGGCGATCAGGGACAGGAGTATTTTTCCGATGGAATCACCGAGGACATCATCACGGCGCTGTCGAAATTGCGCTGGTTCTTCGTGATCGCCCGCAACTCCTCGTTCAGCTACAAGGGCAAAGTGGTGCATCTGAAGCAGGTCGCGGCCGAACTGGGGGTGCGCTACGTCGTCGAAGGCAGCGTGCGCAAGAGCGGCGATCGCGTGCGCATTACCGCACAGCTCAACGACACGGCGACTGGCAGCCACATCTGGGCAGAGCATTACGACCGCGATCTCGTCGACGTATTCGCCGTGCAGGACGAGATCACCGACGCGATCGTCGCGGCGATCGAGCCGCAGATCTATGCCGCCGAAAATTTCCGCAGCCGACGCAAGCCACCGAATAGCGTGGACGCGTGGGATCTGGTGATGCGGGCATTGTCACATCATTGGCGTGTAAGCCGGACAGATAGCGAAGCCGCTCAGGCGCTTCTGGAGCAGGCGATTGCGATCGATCCAAATTACGGCCAGGCGCTGTCGCTTTCCGCGACCAACCACATGTTCGGCGTACATCTGGGCTGGACGGATATTGCGACCGTGGCGCCGGTCGCCGAGCGCGCGGCGCTCGCGGCCATCGCGGTTGACGGCGAGGACGCCTGGGCGCATACGGCGCTCGGCAGCGTCTATTTCTCCACCCGTCGCCTCGACCACGCGCTCGCCGAGTTCGAACTGGCGTTGCAGCTCAATCCAAATTTTTCGTTGGTGCAAGGTTACTACGCATTGGCTCTTTCGTACAGCGGACGCTGGCAGGATTCCTACGCCGCCGCGCAACGCGCCATCCGCCAGAGCCCGCGCGATCCCTCCTCCTCGATCTATTACGGCGTCGCCGCCTACGCCCAGTTTGTCGGAAAGAACTATAGTGAAGCGATCACACTCGCACGCGAAGCGACCCGCCAGCGCGGCGATCTTTCCGGCGCCTACCGGGTGCTCACCGTGGCCGCCGGCATGGCCGGGAAGATCGACGTCGCCAAAGCTGCGCTCGACGAGCTACGGCGGACCCAGCCCAATATTTCACTGGCCTGGATCGCGACCCAGTTGCCCTGGAAGCTCGACTCGGATCGCGAGCACTATCTGGAAGGGTTCCGCCGCGCCGGGCTGGCGTAGGGCCTTCATCGCGGGGGCGCTTTGACGGGATCGCCCGTTGCGAATCCATAGATCAACGCCAGCCGATCGAGGCATTCGCAGAACCGGCGGGCGAAATAGTCCTTCCAGCGCTGGGTGCTCAGTCCCCGCTTCTGTCCGACCTGCTCCATAGTCAAGCCATGGACCAGGACATCATGCACCAGCGCCGAGCCGTCGGCGCCGAGTTCGCGCTCGGCGCGATTCAGCCGCAGCACGGCCTTGCGCTGGCCTTCGGTGATCGGTTCGCGCATCTGCGCGCCATCGACGTATTCCCGGGTCGGGTCGACCGCGCGGAGGCCGCGCTCGGCCCTTTCCCAATCGCCCTGAAAGGCTCGCCCGCCCTGGTACTGCGCTTCGTCGACCTGGCGATGAGAATGCAGGCGGGCAAGCGGATCGTTGCGGATCGACCGCAGGGTAACGATCTTCTCACCGGGTCCCAGCGCCAGGGGATTGTCGACCTCGACGGCCGCGACCTCTGCGTTGTGCAGCAGATCGCGGGATCTGCGGTCATGCGCTTTCGCAGGGTTGTAGGGCTTCTTGCGTGTGGCTCTTGGCATATCGGACGTTCTCCTTTCAAAAATGATGGTATTTTGAACTGCGCTCGGAAGGACTTGGCCTGTCGTTCATGCCGTCTCAACCAGCCTGAGCAAGACCGTGCACGCCGCGCGTTCCGATGGCGTGCCGGGGCCGCGGCTCAAATGAAAATGCGCGGTGCAGTAACTCGAGCCGGGCCGGCGTGGATGACCGCAGAAGGTGATGGTTTCACCCTCCTCGTCCCCACCGTAAGGGTAGCGGCAATTCCCGCGCTCCAGTTCGGCGATGGAAAGATGGAGCGGATCGATCTCGACGCAGCGCAGTTCGACCGGCTTCGTGCCCTTGAATGGCGGCACCGGCCAGGGAAACCTGGGCGACGTCTGCTCGACCAGGTGAATCCGGCCCGACCGGTTCAGCGCCGGCTGCGATTCGGACCGATCGGTCCCAACGAGCCCCATGCGCTTGGCACGCCCCAGCACGGCGTTGCGCGTGTAAGCGGTACTGAATTTCCTGTTGATAGCTGCCGCGATCCTGGCAAAGGACAAATGCAGGGCAAAAAGCTCCCGCAGCGCACCCGAGTGTTCGGGCGGCCAATCCGTTGGTTCCATTACTGAATTTCCTGTTTCCTTCAACGCCGCCCGACGCCCTCATATATTTCCGATATTCAGAACTAAAAGTCAAGCTTGATTTCTGGTAATCGTAACCATAGGGTGTTTCCGAAATTCAGGAGGATGAAGCGATGCTGGACGTCAGAATGATCGAACGGGCACTTAAAAGGACGGGCAAAAGCAAGGGCGGCCTGGCGGACGCCATGGGGGTCCGGGCAGGCGCAGTCTCGGAAATCCTGTCCGGGATACGGCTGATCAAGGCCTCCGAGATCGCGCCGATCACGGAATATCTCGGGCTGAATTCGGTGCCGATCATGGGCCGCGTCGGCGCCGGCGCATCGATCGAGCCGGAGTATGAACAGGTGCCGCCGGAAGGCCTTGGCGAGGTGGAACTGCCCTTCCCGATGGCCGAAGAGACCATCGCTTTTGAGGTTGCAGGCGATTCCATGCTGCCAAAGTACGAAAATGGTGACGTTATCGTGGTTTTCCGCGAGCAGCGCCATCCAGTGTCGAGTTTCTACGGCGAAGAAGCTGTGGTGCGCCTGAAGACCGGCGAGCGCTATCTGAAGACGATCGAGCGAGGAAAGTCCTCACCTTTGGTCAATCTCAAGAGCTTCAACGCCAAGCCGATCAATGGCGTGAAACTCGAATGGATCGGCGAGATCTGCGTCACCCTGCCGCGGGGCCAGATCGAACGCCTGCGCAACAAGGCAGCTGCGAAGACACGTAAGTCGGCTAAGGCAAAATAGCGGACAGACCAGCTGAGAATCAGCGGGCGCCTGACAGCAAATCGTGAGGGTGATTCGGTCCGTCAGCCCCGGCGGGCCGAATCGCACTCCGCTTCTTTCCGTTTTTCGGAATTTTATCTTGACTTCTTCTCATTTTCCGAAATACAATGGCTGTAGGCTCAACAAATTCGGGCAGATTGAGAAGTATGCAGTATTTCGTCGTGATGATCGATTACGGCCGGCGCGGCCGCGAAGCTATTGTCGATCCTGAGATTACCCGGCGCGAGGTCATCTCGCGGATCGAGTCGGGCGAATACAAGAACATCAGCTTTATCCATGAAATCGTTGATTCCTCCGTCGAGGATATCACCGCGGACATTCTCGGCGAGGCCACCCTTCCCGATATCGGCACGTCGGGCGCCGATCTACAGGCCGACCAGTTCGATCGCCTGCGCGATTTGCGCAAGCACGAGACGGCATGAACTCTGGGCGGCATCAACCTCCGCTTTCAAAAGATTGTGATTGTCGACCAGGTTTAATTGCCGGAATCTTCCCTAGCTGTACTTCACGCAAAGTCTATTCGGACAGTGCAGACGATCACGCTACATAATCAATTCGATTCTCTCCGGCCTGCAAAGTTTTTACACTCCATGTATCCGTCAATGAAGGCCGAGATTGCCGCTCGCGATGGCGATCCCCGGCTTAGTCTGCTGCTTGGCATCGCGGCCTGGTTTCTATTTCTGGATCACATTCCGCATAACGTGGTCAGCGCGTTGACGCTCCGGAATTTTGGGTTCAGCGGCGCAACCGACTTGTTCGTGTTTGTCGGCGGCTATACCGCCGCGACCCTCTATGGAAAAATGATGCTGGAGCGTGGTTTCGTGGTCACCGCTACGCGCATCTTCAGGCGCGTATGGCAGCTATACGCCGCCTATGTCGTCCTGTTCGTGATCTATATCGACTTGATCGGATATGTCGCGAGGCAATCCGCTGCGCCCGAGCTCATCCACGAATTCAATGTCGCCGGCATCCTCGGCCATACGATCCGGACATTGATCTACGGCTTGCTGCTCCAGGCCAAACCGCTCAACCTCGATGTGTTGCAGCTCTTCATCGTCTTGATGGCATTTTTCCCAATCGTGTTGCTCGGAATGTTGCGCCGGCCGAACCTGACGGCAGCCGGATCAATCGCACTTTACCTCGCCGCCGGCAAATTCGACTGGAATCTGTCCTCATATCCGGACGGGCACTGGCACTTCAATCCGTTCTCCTGGCAGTTGCTGTTTGTGCTGGGCGCCTGGTTCGCTTTGGGTAGCGCGGGGCAAATGCGGGCAATTCGTTTGCTCCAGGATAGTCCGATCCTGCGCATGACGGCTTTGCTCTATCTGCTGTTCGCCTTGGTAGTGACCGTAGCGGGAAACTTGCCGCAGTTGACCGGGATCGTTCCGAACGCCTTGCTCCACTTTATCCTCCCCATTGAAAACGAAGATCTCGCGCCTTACAGGGTGCTTCACTTGCTGGCTCTTGCCTTTCTCTTCTCGTTTCCAGTCCCGAAAGATTGGCGTGGATTTCAGCGGCCAGCCCTGCGGCCGATTGTGAAGTGTGGCGAAGAATGGTTGCCGGTCTTCTGCGCCGGCGTATTCCTTTCCTTTGCCGGGCATTTCATCCTGATTACGGGGCCGAATTCAGTTGCAATGCATTTTCTGGTCAGTTTTGCCGGAATCGCAATCATGGTGGGCGTTGCCTATTATGCATCTTGGTCGAAACGGCAGGACTACAAGCCCGCATTTAGCTCGCGATATTAACCGGCGCGATACCCACATCGTTATGATGCGGCCATGAATAAATTGATTGGCATGCAAAATCGCGTTGCTCGACTTCCCAACGGATAGCGCCAGCCTCAATCCAGCGTCAACCCACGCGTCAGCCGCGCCTCGCTGTCGCGCAGCATCGCCGGATCGAGTTTCCCCTGAGAATACGCATCCTTGGCGCAAGCAAAGATACGGTAGAACTGCACACCGTCGAAGGCGACCAGCAGCAGATCGACGCCGGCGTTGAGCGCTTCAACCACTGCCGTGCAGACATTGTTCTGATAGATCGCGCCCATCACCAGATCATCGGTCATGATGACGCCCTGATAATTCCATTTCTTGCGAACGATCCCGTCAACGACAAGCCGGGAATGCGACGCCGCGCGGTCGGGATCCACAGCCGTCAGCGTCACATGGCCGATCATTAACTGCGCCCTGGAGCCCGCCAGCACATCCCGAAACGGCCGCCAGTCGGACGCCTCAAGCTCTGCCAGAGGTGTGTCCAGACCAGCACTGAAGTGATGGGTATCGGCACGAACCCGTCCCAGTCCCGGAAAGTGCTTGACGGTCGCGCCGACGCCGGAGGCCTCGAGCCCACGGACATACGACAGAGCGATGTCGGCCACGATGGCCGGATCATCTGAAATCGCGCGGTAGCCGATCAGCGTGTTGAAATCGAACCGGTTGCGCTTCGTGTCGGGTCGCAAATCCAGCACCGGCGCCAAATTGAGGTTGATGCCAAGCGCCGTCAGTTCCTGTCCATGAATTCGTCCGAACGCCCCTGCTTTCTCGGCGCGAGCATCCGGCGGAAGGGCTGCCAGCGTCGATAGCGCAGGCAATTTGGTCAAGGGCGGCGACAGATGCGAAACGATGCCGCCTTCCTGATCGGCCGCAACGATCAGAGGTGGCAGGCCGGCAGCGCGGCGTCTGTCCTGAAGCGCCGAAATTTCGGATCTCAGCGCCTCCGGTGCGCTTCGGACATTGTGTTTGGTGATGTAGATGCCGGCAATCAGGCCTCTCTCGGCCAAGGCAACCACTTCGGGGAATGACGAATACCCCACCATGAAATGCTGTCCGAGGTGTCGCGCCTGCGCGACGTCAGTCTGCAGAACGTTTCGCTTGCGCAGCTCGAATGAAGTGTGCGCGCACAGCATTGACAGCGAGGGCAGACACCACAGCAGGACCAGCAGCTTTCCCGCAATGCCGGGCCGGCGCCAGAGACCGCCACGAATCAGACAGGCGAGAACGGTAACGCTCACCACGACGAGAACGATGTTACCCGCACCACGCAGTGCAATCAGGTAGGGGTCGTTCTTGTTGGCTGCGGCAAAAACGAAAGCCGGCCCCGCGAACCAGACCAGAACGACGCCGAAACGTTTGATGATTTGCATGAAGGACGATGCCGCGCGTGTGACAAGGTGGGATCACCGCGTATTAAACTTGTCCATCCCGCGCGAGCGCATAAACGCTGCTGCACAGAAACTGCATAAAAATCCTGAACTCTTGCAGACGGCCTTCCCGGCATTTGCACAGCTGCCGCGCATAGTTCGGCCTGCAAACCGGTGACGCCTCGAATGTCCATTCCCTCACGTTTAGCCAATGATGGTTGGTGGCTCTGTAAGCCCCGTTCGGCGGCGCTGGTGTGCAATGTTTCCCTCCAGACAGGCAGCGCAACGATGGCTGAATCCTCTACGCCGGCACCCCATGCAGGCTCCATTCAGGAAAATGCTTTCCCGATGAGGCCGGCAATTGCGCTGGCTCTCGCGGCGTTGGCCGACTGGCTGTTCTACGGGCAGCGAACCGGAATATCCGCCGTCATTTTTGCCCTTGCGTTGACCGGCGCTGCGTTCCTCGCCAATTTCGCGAGGCTGAACAAAGCGCAGGTTCTGCCTGCGGGCCTCCTTGTGCTGTTTGGCGTCGTCCCGGCGGTCGAGGAATTCAACGCCGCTTCACTTTTCTTCATGGTCCTGGCGCTCGGTGTCGGCCTCTCGTTGGCGACAGATCGCAAACTGACCGGTGTCGGCGAGCAAGCCGCAGCGCTCCGCGAGCTT
This sequence comes from Bradyrhizobium sp. LjRoot220, assembly GCF_964252915.1. Taxonomy (NCBI): domain Bacteria; kingdom Pseudomonadati; phylum Pseudomonadota; class Alphaproteobacteria; order Hyphomicrobiales; family Nitrobacteraceae; genus Bradyrhizobium; species Bradyrhizobium sp. LjRoot220. Next base: position 1,056,828 of record NZ_CAXUPS020000002.1, on the reverse strand, counting down.
TATCTGATCGGTCCATTCAGATTGCTGCGGGACGCCATCGGCGCCTTCAATCTCCCGGCGCTGACGGCAGGTTTCGCCGTGTGGTTCGTTCCGGTGGCTCTCGGCGGCATCTTCGCATTGCTGTTCGTATCGGCCAATCCGCTGCTTGAGAAATGGATCAGCTTGCTGAACCCCGGCAGCGCCACCTCCTATATCAGCCCGGGTCGAGTGATGTTTTGGGCGGCCGCGTTGTCGCTCGTTTGGCCCTTTATCCATGTGCGATGGCGCCGCAAGTCCGAGGTGACGCCCGACTTGGCCGTGACGGTAACCGCGGCGCACGAGACGCCAGTTCAAGGCCTCGATTTCTTCGGTGTGGCGACCATCCTGCGTTCGCTGATCCTGTTCAATCTGCTGTTTGCGGTTCAAACCGCCATGGATGTATTTTTTCTCTGGGGCAACGCAGCGCTGCCGGCCGACATCAGTTATGCCGCCTATGCGCATCGCGGCGCCTATCCCCTGATTCTTACGGCGTTGCTGGCTGCGGGATTCGTACTGATCGCAATGAGACCCGGTGGCCCCGCCGAGCAGTCGAAGGTGATCCGGCCGCTCGTCTATCTGTGGGTCGCGCAGAACGTCCTGCTCGTTGCGTCATCGATCCTGCGACTCGATCTCTATGTGCAGATCTACCTGCTGACCTGGTGGCGCGTCGCGGCCTTTATCTGGATGCTGGTTGTCGCCTTCGGACTGCTGCTCATCGTCGCCCGCATCAAATTCAACCGTTCGAACGATTGGCTGATCCGCGCGAACCTCATCACTTTGACAGCAACGCTCTATGTCTGTTCGCTGGTCAATTTTCCCGCCATTATCGCCGACTACAATGTCGGCCATAGCCGGGAAGCCACGGGCAAGGGTGTCCCGGTCGACATGAATTATCTATTTCATCTCGGGCCCCAGGCCCTGCCGGCCATCGACAGGGCGATCGCCCTCCGCAGCTTCGATCCAAACCTTGTTTTCCGCCGCGACTACCTTGTAGAACAGCAACGTAAAGATGTGGCTTCCTGGCGCAGCTGGGGTTTTCGGAGCTGGCGGCTCCAGCGTACTCTGGACGCCCAACAGAAGAGCTCGGCCGCAAGCTGACGACGACCATTGTCCGGAGAGATGTTTGACGCACCGTATCCTCATTGTTGATGACGACCTGCACATTCGCGAGGTCATCCGGGTCGCGCTCCGGAAGGCCGGGATGACGGTGTTCGAGGCGCGCGACGGCAAGGAAGCCTTGACCCGCTTCGCCGCCGACAGGCCGGACCTCATCATTCTCGACATCGGCATGCCGGAGTTCGATGGACTGGATGTCTGCCGGGAGGTGCGAAAGTCATCGGACGTTCCGATCCTGTTTCTTTCAGCACGCGACGACGAAATCGACCGCGTGCTGGGTCTCGAGATCGGCGGCGATGACTACGTGACCAAACCCTTCAGCCCGCGCGAACTCGTCGCGCGGGTGAATGTCATCCTGCGCCGCACCTCCCTGCGCGGGTCGGACCCGAAGGCAATTGCGGCGCTTTCCCAGGGCGAACTCCTGGTCGATCCGGAACAGCATGTCGCGGCGTTCGCCGGCACACCACTTCGTCTCACCGCCATCGAGTTCGGAATCCTCCGGGCATTTCTGACCAGGCCGTCGGTGGTCTTCAGCCGCGAGCAGATCATGAATGCCGCCTATCAGCTCAATATCCAGGTGTCGGACCGCACCATCGACAGCCATATTCGCAATATCCGCGCCAAGCTGGCCGCGGTGAATTGCGACAATGTCATCGAGACCATCCACGGCGTCGGCTTCAAGCTCGGGCGATGCGAGCCGCAGGCATGATACCGCGGACCGGCGAGAAATGGCGGCCGTCGGTCGGAATGATTATTTTTGCCGCGCTGGCTGCCGTGGCCGCATTGCCTTTGGTCGGGCTGTTCTTCTTTCGGCTCTATGACAACCAGCTCATTCACCAGACCCAGGCCGAGCTGATCGCCCAAAGCAGGGTACTGGCCGCGGTCTACGCGCGGGAAGTGGAAGCCCGCCTCGATGCCGGGGTCGTCCTTGGCGCCGAACTCCCGCCCGAGGCGCGTCCTGTTCCGGAGGACCGGATGACGCCCATCCGCCCCGCACTCGACCTTGCCGCCGGCGCCGACCTGCTGCGACGGCGACCCGATGCACTTGCCGCCGGTGCGCCCGCATCTCAGGCCTATGTCGAGATCGGCGCGCGGCTGTTGCCGATCATCCTGGATACGCAGAAGGTGACACTGGCTGGATTCCGGATCCTCGATCCCCGCGGCGTCGTGATCGCCGGCCGCAACGAAGTAGGCCAATCGCTGGCCCACATCGAGGAGGTGGCGGCCGCGTTGCAGGGACAGTATCGCGCCGCGCTGCGGATTCGCGTCCCCGACAAGCCGCCGCCGCCAATCTACTCGATCAGCCGCGGCGTCGGCGTTCACGTGTTTTCGGCCATGCCCGTCGTCGTCAACAACCGCGTTGCCGGCGTCATCTACACCTCGAGGACGCCGAGCAACATCTTCGATCATCTCTATCAGGAGCGCGGCAAGTTCATCCTTGCGGGCTTCGCCGTCATCTTCGCCACTGTCATCATTGGCCTGGTGTTTTCCCGCACCATCACCCGGCCGATGCGCGAACTGGTCGATCGCGCCGCCCGTATCAGCCGCGGCGACCGCGACGCCTTTCAGCCCCTCGCCCATTACGGCACCCGCGAGTTTGCCCAGCTGTCGCACAGCTTTCTCGATATGGCCGAGCAACTGTCCCGGCGATCGGATTACATCGCGACCTTCTCGTCGCATCTCACCCATGAGCTGAAGTCGCCGCTGACGTCGATCAAGGGTGCCGCGGAACTCTTGCTGGATTCGCTGCAAAGCAAGACCGACAATCTCACGCGGATGGAGCAGAAGAATTTCGTATCGAATATTCTGGGCGACACCGAGCGCCTGGAAGCGATGACACAACGGCTGCGCGAACTGGCGCGCGCCGAAACCGCGCCGCAAAACGACCACACCGAATTGAGCCAGGTCGTCAGTGGATTGAGGAGCCGGTTCCCGACCCGCGCGATCGACGCCTCCGGCTGCCTGGAGCGCTCGATTGGCATGTCCAGCGAGAAGGCGCTGATCGTCCTGTCGCATCTGACCGACAACGCCATCCGCCACAATGCCCGGAACGTGCGGCTGGAAGCGTTCGATGAAGCTGCCACCATCACGATGACCGTGAGCAATGACGGCGACCCGATATCGGAAGCCAACCGGGAGAAGATATTCGACGCCTTTTTCACCACCCGCCGCGACACCGGCGGCACCGGAATGGGGCTCGCGATCGCCCAGGCCGTGATGAAGAGTCACGGTGGATCGATCCGGCTGTTGCCGACCGACAAGGGCGCCGCGTTCGAGCTGCAGTTTCCGGCAGCTTAAACCCGCTCGATAATAATCGCCGGCGCCATGCCGCCCGCCGCGCACATCGTTACCAGGCCGCGCTTGAGATCACGCCGCTCCAGTTCGTCGAGAACGGTGCCGATCAGGATCGAACCGGTCGCGCCGATGGGATGCCCGAGCGCGATCGATCCACCGTTGACATTGACCTTGTCGCGGTCGAGCTTGAGATCGCGGATGAATTTTTCGGCGACGACGGCAAAGGCCTCGTTGATCTCGAACAGATCGATATCGTCGAGCGTGAGGCCTGCCTTGGCCAGTACCTTGCGCGCCGCCGGCACCGGCGCATTCAGCATCAAGGTCGGGGAATCCCCCATGTTCGCCATCGCAACGACGCGCCCCCGCGGCTTCAGGCCGTATGCTTTGGCGTAATTCGGCGAAGCCAGCAAGATGGCTGCCGAGCCATCGACGACGCCGGAGGAATTGCCGGCATGGTGCATGAAGTTGATATCGAGATCGGGATATTTGTCGAGAATGAGGTTGCGATAGGTGGTGCCCTTGTCGTCGAGCGGATAGTCCGCGACCGCGGTAAAGGCCGGCTTCAGTTCCGCAAGTCCCTCGAGCGTGGTCTGCGGCCGCGGATATTCCTCGCGGTCCAGCGCAAGGCTGCCGTCCTCGCGATAAACAGGCACAAGGCTCTTGTCGAAATGACCGCCCTTGATGGCGGCGGCCGCGCGCTTCTGGCTCTCCACGCCGAGGGCATCGACATCCCGCCGCGAAATGCCCTCCAGCGTCGCCACCGCATCGGCACAGACGCCCTGATGCGACTGCGGGTGCCGGGCACGCAGACGGAGGTTGCCGTTGTCCATCATGAACGGCCCTTCGCCGCGGCGGCCCTCCATGGACATCATTTCGGTACCGCCCGCGATCACGAGATCTTCCGAGCCCGACATGATGGAATTGGCCGCCATGTTGACGCTGGTGATGCCGGAGCCGCAGAACCGGTCCAGCGTGACGCCGCTGGCGCGCACGTCATAGCCGGCGTCGAGCGCCGACATCCGGCCAAGGTCACCACTCTGCGCTCCGCGCTGCGAACTGGTGCCCCAGATGATGTCGTCGACATCTGCGGTATTGATGCCGGTGCGATCGGCCAGCGCCCGCAGCACCGTGGCGCCGAGTTGCTGCGGATGGATGCCGGCGAGTGCGCCCTTGCCGGCCTTGCCAATGCCACGCGGCGTCCTGCAGGCGTCGATGATCAGCGCGTCAACCATGGTGTTTTCCCTTGCGACTGTTGGTTGGCGCATTTGCCGCCGGTCAAGCCTCGGAGTCAATTCACTCCGTATACCCAGACCCATGCACCTCGGGCAGAGGTGGTCCATTCTAGCGCTCACGCTCTCTCCACGCGTCGTCCCGGCGAACGCCGGGACGCATAACCCCGGTCATCTGTTGTTGAAGGAAGTCGTCCACCATCGTGCTCAACAATTTCCGCCGCGGCGTATGGGTCCCGGCCTTCGCCGGGACGACGTGGATAGGTCATCGCAAATACAGCTTCACGATCTCGCGGCGCATCGCGCCCGAGGTTTGCCAGAAACTTCCCGCCCTCGAAGATAGAGGGCGCAGGGAAGACCGGGTGCGCGCTGCACCCGCGGTCTCGTGTGCGATTGTGCAAAACAAAAATGCACACGAGCATACAGGGCAGCGGTGAACACCCGGCCTTCCCTGCGCAATGGCTTTACGGCTTATAACGAGCTCTCCCCGGAGAACGGCTCTTTTGCCTCCGTAGCGCCCTGGGAGCTATTGCCTCCAGGTGCATTGACGCCAGCACCGCGGCGTCAGGACCACACGTCTTCGCCGTACGCTCCAGCACCTTTCGTCAAGGGCACCTTCGCGTCCACCGCAACCCGTCCAACGTCCGTGACGACGGCCGACGCCCTTCTGAGTAGGACGGGATGGCCAAGGATGTACCCCTGATTTGGCTTTCCGTAAAAGCGAAATTTTGCCCGACGGGCCAATTTGTCGCACGAAGAGTCATTGCCGCACAGTTTGTTGCCGTAGGGTAGGCAAAGCCACCGGGTCGCGCGAACGCGCGCCCGATGACAGGCTCCGCGTGCCCACCATTCGGACCAACGGTCGGATTAGATGGTGGGCACGGCGCAAGAGCGCCTTTGTCCACCCTACTTAACCCGCAGCGCAAGAATCTTCTCAGCCGCGCGCAGATGCGGCTTGTCGATCATCTTGCCGTCGATCTTGACCACGCCGGATGTTGGATTGTCATTGAAGGCTTTCACGATCTTCTCCGACCAGGCGATCTCTTCATCCGTCGGCAGGAAGGCGGCGTTGACGACGTCGACGTGCTTGGGGTGGATCACCGCCTTGGCGAGAAATCCATCCTGACGCGCGACAATCGATTCCTGCCGCAGGGCATCGAGGTCGTTGATGTCGGTGGCGATGGTATCGATGGCGACGACGCCGACGGCGGCGGCGCTGATCAGGCAGAGGTCGCGCGCCAGCAGAAACGGCCCGTGATAGCGGCCCGCGGTCCGATTGCGCGAGGCGCCCAGCGACGCCGCGAGATCCTCGGCACCCCACATCATGCCCCACAGCCGCGGGCTCATGTTCTCGAAGTCGAGCAACTTGAGCACGGCGCGCGCGGTCTCGGTTGCGACCGTCACGATCCGCGTGGTTCCCTGTTCGATACCAGCGGCGGCTTCAAACGCATCGAGGTACAGCGACAGTTTATTGACATCGGCAGCCCCGGCGCATTTCGGCAGCACCACGCCGTCGGGCCGCCCCGGGATCACGGCGGCGAGGTCGCCCAGCGTCATACCGGTATCGAGCGCGTTGATACGGACGTAAACCTTTTGCGCCGGGTTACGCGCGTCCAGCATCTCCCGCACGGTGCGCCGGGCACCGGCCTTCTCATCCGGCGCGATCGAATCTTCGAGATCGAGGATCAACGCATCCGCGGCGGTCTTCTTGGCATTTTCAAACTTGCGCAGGCTGTCGCCCGGAACGAACAGGAACGATCGCATCATCATGCCTTCGGTTTGCAATGCATCAGGCCGGTGCGGCGGCAACTGGCGACCACCTCCCCGCGCTGATTGGTCATGGTGTGTTCGAACTCGACGATCCCCTGCGCCGGCCGCGACTTGCTGGCGCGCTTGGAGACGATCCTGGTATGGGACTTCAGGGTGTCGCCGTGAAAAACCGGCTTTGGAAATTTGACGTCGGTCATGCCCAGATTGCCGATCGTCGTTCCCAGCGTCGTATCATAGACGCTCATGCCGATCATGATGCCGAGTGTATAAATGCTGTTGAACAGCCGCTGGCCGAATTCGGTATTCTCGGCGAAATGCGCATCGATATGCAGCGGCTGCGGATTCATCGTCAGCAGGCTGAACATCGTATTGTCCATCTCGGTGACGGTCCGGCTGAACTCATGGTGAAATTCCCGGCCGACCTCGAACTCCTCGAAATAAAGTCCCGCCATCAGCGTCCCCTGTAATTTGGCGTGCGTTTCTCGACAAACGCACTCAACCCTTCCTGACAATCTTCAGTCGTCGCCACAAGCGCAAAGCTCTCGGCTGCATTCTCGACCGAGCGGCGGAAATCGGCATCGATCGCGCGCATGAAGGCATCGCGGCCGATCTTCATCACGATCGGCGACTTGGCAGCCAGCTTCCGCGCAATCTCCCGGGCGCGATCGAGCGCGGTTCCCTTCGGCACGACCTCACTGAGGAGACCCATGCGAAACGCGGTGGCGGCATCAAACGGTTCGCCCAGAAACAACGGACCGAACGCCTGATGCTTTCCAACCAGCCGAGGCAACTGCACGAAGTGGATTGCCGGGATCAGCCCGACATCGATCTCGGGGTAGCCGAAGGTCGAGGCCTCGCCGGCGATGATCATGTCGCAGGAAATCGCAATCGTCATGCCGCCGGCTCGCACCGCACCGTCCACGGCGGCAATGGTCGGCTTGCCCATGCGGTACTGGGTGTCGTTGAGCGCGAAGTATAGCCGCTCGAGGAATTTCCTGGTCTCGATCCCGGGCTTGCCCCGGACGATATCGAGATCGAGCCCGGCACAAAATACCTTGTGCAGGCTGCCGATGATGACGGCCGATACCGACGGATCGTCCTTTGCCTTTTGCAAGGCCGCGAGCAGCGCATCGATCAGCGGCATGCTCAGCGCATTGACCGGCGGGCGGTCCAGCATGATTTCCGCGATCTTGTCGGAGACGGAGTAGCGAACGAGTTCAGCGCTCATGATAGTGGCTTTCTTATTGTCCGGCCCGACGCACCGCGCCGGCCGCGATCAAGTCATCGATGGTGTTGCGATCGAATCCGGCCTCGGTCAGAACCGCAACGCTATCCTGTCCGATATCCGGTGCGGGACATAGGTTGTCTTCGGAAAGACTGGCAATGCCCGGCGTGCGCGGCGTGTAAACCGGGCCGACGCCCGGCGTATCCTGGCACACTGAGGCGTTGGTCGCCTCGACGTGGGCGTTGCGCAGCCATTCACCCGGATTGAGGATCCGTTCGGCAATGAGATCGGCCGCATGCAATCGCGAAAGCCATGCCTCCGTCGGTTGCATCACGAAAACTTCGCGTAGCTGCGAGATCAGCGTGTCAGCCGAGTCGGCCCGGCTGGCAAAGTCGGCAAAGCGCGGATCCCCGGCCAGGTCCTCGCGCTCGATGGCGGTACACAGGCGCTTGTATTGCGGCTCATTGACCAGCGTCACCATCATCCAGCCGTCGCTGGTCTGATAAGAGCCCGCCGGCACGTTGAGCGCCCGCGGCGCGCCGCCCTCCAGAATATGCTCGGCGACCTTGTGGCCAAGCAGCGCCGCCGTCGATTGGCAGAGATTGACGTCGATCCAGCGGCCGGTGCCGACAGTCGCGCGCGCGAACAGCGTGGTGGCGATCGCCTGGAAAGCATACACGCCGGTCACGACATCGGAGACGGTCGTGCCGACCCGGTGCGGGGTCTTGTCGTTGCCAAGATTGATCGACACCAGGCCGGAGAATGCCTGCGCGACGGAATCCGAGCCGGGTCGCTTCGAGTAGGGACCGCTCTGCCCGAACGCACTCACGGACAGATAGATCAGGCCGGGATTGTCCCGCGCCAGTTCCTCGTAACCAATTCCAAGCCGCGCGGCGACGCCGGGACGAAAACCTTCGATCAGGACGTCGCAATCAATCGCCAGCCGCCGGGCGATGGCGATCGCGTCCTTGTGCTTCATATCGAGGCAGAGGCTGCGCTTGCCACGGTTATAGACCGCCGACAGCGTCGTGTGGTTTCCGTAGGTCGTTCCCAGAAAGCGCGACCAATCCCCCTCCGGCGGCTCGACCTTGATGACATCGGCGCCGTAGACGCCGAGCAGCATCGCGCAGTAGGGCGAGGCGATGCCCTGCCCGAAATCGAGCACCCGTAAGCCGCGGTACGGCGCCTCGTGCGTCGGCGATAGCGTGCGGTCGATAGCCATTTATTCTCCCGGAGATCAACCGTGTCTACCGTCATCCTGAGGTGCGCGCTCTTGCGCGCCTCGAAGGATAGACGCCCGTGGCCCATCCTTCGAGGCTCGCTCCGCTCGCTCCTCAGGATGACGCTGCCTTTAACCAGGGCATGTCATGCTCGAGCCGGCGCCTACAGCGCCAGATAGCGCTGCCGAATGTTGTCGTTGGCTTTCAGCTCTTCGATACCGGAGGTGTAGACGATCTGGCCCTTGTCGATAACCGTCGCGTGGCTGGCAAGGCCAAGGCAAAAATGCATGTTCTGTTCGGCGATCAAGACCGTGGCACCTGTGCCGCGGAGCTGCCGCAGCAGCTCGCCGATCCGCTGCACGATGATCGGCGCCAGCCCCTCGCTCGGCTCGTCCAGCAATAGCAAGGCCGGATTGCCCATCAGGGTGCGCGCAATCGCCAGCATCTGCTGTTCGCCGCCCGACAGCCGCCCCGCGATCCGGTGCCGCAGCGGCTGCAGCAGCGGAAACACATCGTAAACGCGCCGGATCGACCATTCATCCTGGCCGTCAGGGCCTTTCTTGGCACCGATCTCCAGATTGTCTTCGACCGTATGCTCGGGGAATATCTGGCGGTCCTCCGGCACGAAGCCGAGGCCGGCGCGGGCGATGTGGTACGGCTTCAGCCCGGACACGACCTTGCCTTGCAAGGTGACTTTGCCGCGCCGCGCCGGCGCCAGGCCCATGATCGCTTTCATCGTGGTCGACTTGCCGGCGCCGTTGCGGCCGAGCAGCGCCATGGTTTCGCCCTGGCGCACGGAGAGGCCAACGCCGAACAGGATCTGGCTGGTGCCGTAATAGACGTCGAGATCCTCGACCTGCACCACCGGCTGCGCGCTCATATCGCGGCTCCCGCGTGATGCTCGGTGCCGAGATAGGCCTCGATCACAGCCTCGTTGCGGCGGATCGCGTCGGGCTTGCCGGTGGCGAGAATCCTGCCGTAGCACAGCACGACGATTTCGGGCGCGATCTTGAACACGATGTCCATGTCGTGCTCGATGAACACCACCGTGATCTTCTGGGTCTCCCAGAGCTCCCTGACCTTGTCGATCATGCGCCAGCGCTCTTCGGTGCCCATGCCGGCGGTGGGCTCGTCGAGCAGCAGCACCTTGGGATCGAGCACCAGCGCCAGCGCGATATCGAGCAGCTTCTGGTCGCCATGCGACAGCGTCGCCGCCGTCCGGTTACGTTTACCGGCGAGCCCGAGCAATTCCATCGCGTGCTCGGCCCGATCGCGGGTTTCAGCCAACGGAAACCGCCGATGCATCACACCGGCGCGGCGCTGATCGGCGCCGACGGCGGCCAGCATCGTCTCCTGCACCGTGAGCGAGGGAAAAATACTGGCGACCTGGAATGCGCGTCCGATGCCGTGACGCACGATGTCGGGCGGCGAGTGTCCGGCGAGATCGACCCCGTTGAGCAGGATCTGGCCGGCATCCGGCTTCAGCGCGCCGGTGATCAGATTGAAGAAGGTGCTCTTGCCCGCACCGTTGGGGCCGATCACCGCGGTGAGCGAACCGTCGGTAAAATCGAGCGTAACATTATCCGTCGCCTTGACGCCGCCGAACGATTTTGAGAGTGCGCGAATCTCCAGCATGGCTAGCCGCGCTCCTGGGAACGTTCACGGCGCTGCGTGTACCATTCGATCGCGAAATCCATCAGACCCTTTCGCAAGCCGATCGCAAAGAACAGGATCACGATGCCGAGGACGATGCCGTGATACTCGGTCACACGGGTGACGGTATCGTTGAGAATCAGGAACAGGGCGGTGCCGACCATCGGCCCCAGGAATGTGGTCACGCCGCCGAGCATGTTGATGAAGATGGCCTCGCCCGAAATGGTCCAATAGGCGAATTCCGGGTAGGCTCCGGAGACGAACAGCGCCATGATAACGCCGCCGGTCGAGGCGAACAGCGCTGCGAGCACAAAGATCGTCAACTTGGCGCGCCAGACATCGATGCCGATAAAGCTCGCCCGCGTGGCGTTGTCACGGATCATGCGCAGCGTGTAGCCGAACGGCGACTGTGCGATCTGATGCATCAGGAACAGCCCGATCACCAGCAGCGCGCTGCTGGCAATGTAAAGATGCAAATGGTTCGACAGATCGATGCCCAGAAATGGCGGCCGGGGAATGCCGCCGCGCAATCCCTGATCGCCGCCGGTCAGCGTTACCCAGGACAGAATGGTGGAATGGATCAGCATCTGGAATGCCAGTGTCACGAAGGCGAAATAGATTTCCTTCAGCCGCACGCAAATGGCGCCAATGACGAGGGCGACGACAAACGTGATCGCCAGCGTCGCAACGAAAGCCACCGGGACGGCAACACCGGTCTTCTGCATCATTAGCCCGAAGCTGTAGGCGCCAAGGCCGAAGAACATGCCATGGCCAAACGAAGTCAGGCCGGTGTAGCCGATCAGAAGGTTGAGCGAGGTCGCGAACAGCCCGTAGGCCGCGCAGCGGATCACGAAATCGAGCAGAAATTTGCTGCTGGTGAGCATCGGCAGCAGGGCGAGCACGACAAAGACCGCAAGCGCAATCAGGGCAGCCCGATTGGGGCGCGGCTTTGCCTGGGTGCTGATGACGTCGAGCGCTTTGCCCGCTTGTTCGGCCTGCAAGTCGGTCATGCGACCTCCTTGCCGAACAGGCCGGTGGGCCGGGATACCAGCACGATCACCATGAACAGATACATCAGGCCTTCCGTGAACAAGGGAAAGCCGAGCGAACCAAACGAACGGATCATGCCGATCAGGATCGCACCGATCAACGCACCCAGAATCGAACCCATGCCGCCGATCACAGTCACGATGAAGGATTCGATCAGAACAGAAAATCCCATACCGGGCGTCAGCGAACGGACGGGTGCGGCGAGCGCGCCGGCCAAGCCTGCCAGCATGCCGCCGAGCGCGAACACGCCGCCATAGATCAGGCCGGTGTTGATGCCGAGCGCGGACACCATGCCCGGATTATGCGCCGCGGCACGGATCACCTTGCCGATCCGGGTGCGGGAAAGACCGAGGCCGAGAATGATCGCGGCGACCAGCGCGACGCCGATCAGCAGCAGATAATACGGCGGCACCACGCCGCCGGCGATGAACAGCGGCGGTACCTGGAACGCCGCCGGCATGCCCATCGACTTGAATTCCGGTCCCCAGATCATCCGTACGACATCGTCAAATATCAGCACGAAGGCGTAGCAGACGAGGACCTGCATCAACACGTCGCGGCCGTAGACCCGGCTCATGAAGACGCGTTCGAAGATCAAGCCTAGCAGCGCGGTGCCGGCCGCGCCGCACAGCATCGCCAGCGCAAAGCTGCCTGACAATTGATAGGCCGTCATCGCGAAATAGGCGCCGAACATGTAGAAGGCGCCGTGGCTGAAATTCACCACCTTAAGCACGCCGAAAATCAGCGTCAGCCCGACGGCGACGAGAAACAGCAACATGCCGATGATGAAGCCGCTGGTGGTTTGCGTCACCAGACAGGCGGAACTGGCAAGACAGCCGGTAAGCGCGTCGAGATCCAAGGGAAATATCCGTTACGGCGTGCGAGATGGTCGGCGCGCAGGAAACACCGGGCGATGAACGGAGACGGCTCACGCCGCCTCCGCTTTTTCGTCGATCGATCAGGCGTAGCCCTTGCTCTTCTTCCACTCGGCTTCGAGTTCGAGAATAGTCTTCCAGTCGCCCGGCTTGACCTCGGGAACATACGGCTCTTGCGGGATCGTCGTGCCCCAGCCGATCGCATAGCCGATCAGGGTCTGGTCCTCACCCCGCATCGTCACCGTGCCGTCGGCGCCGAACGGCGACTTGATCTTGAGGCCACGCATCGCCTCCGCAATCTTCTTGCCGTCGGCGGAATTCGCCTTCTTCGAAGCTTCGGCGAGCAACGTGATCGCGGTCGAGTTCTCCCACGACCAGTTGGTCGGGTACTCCTTGTATTTCGCTCTGTAGGCATCGCCCCAAGCCGCGTTCTCGGGCGTCGCAGGATAGGTCTTGATGTAGCGGTTGCCGGAATGAATGCCCTTCGGCAAATTCTTCACCACCGTGAGTGCGGTGTAGTCGGCCATGTTGACGGCGAACACCTCCATCTGGGTGAACAGCGCGTAGATGTTGGCCTGATCGATATAAGAGGTCAGGTCGCCGCCCCACAGGCAGGAATACAGCGCTTGCGGCTTGGCCTGCAGGATCTTGGTGACGACCTCGGTGTAATCAGGCTGAAACAGCTTTGGCCAGGACTCGCTGATGATCTCGACGTCCGGCGCAAAGCGCTTCAGGTACAGCGTGAACTCGCCCGTGGTGTCGCGGCCGTAGGCGTAGTCCGGAGAGCAGGTGGCCCATTTCTTCAGGCCCTTTGCCTTCGATATCGCGGCCGCGTAGCTGCCGCCGACGATCGAATCATGCACACCCTGGCGCGCGGTGCGGAATGCATTGGGAATGTGCTGTTTGGGATCGGCGGTCAGCGCCGAGGTTTCCGAATTGGTGTGAAGGCACAACACACCGAGATCGCGCGCGACTTCGTGCACGGCGAACGCTCCGGATGACGCCTCGGCATCGATCAGGATTTCGCAGCCGTCGGTATTGACCAATTCGCGCGCCACGCGGGCGGCTTCCTGCGGCTGTCCCTTGGAATCGCGAACCACCATCTCGATTTGCCGACCGGCCAGACCGCCGGCGGCGTTGACCTTCTCGACTTCCAGCATCACGCCATTGCGCGACGAGGTACCGAGCTGCGCCACCCGGCCGGAGAGAATCGTCGGCATGCCGACCTTGATGGTTTTGGCCTGCGCGCGCGCCACCCATGGAGTTGCGAACGTCACGGCACCGGCGCCCATCAGCGCCAATGTTGAACGGCGGCTAATGCCCGGTTTTCGGGTTCTCGTCATTGTTCCCTCCCTCTCGGGTTTGCGTTCCCAGATTCCTGGCCAAATCCCTGCCGGAGATCGTGTCGTCTCCGTACCCAAAGGATTTCAGAGCAAGGGGGGTGACGTCAAGCCAAAGATGAATTACGAGTCATAATTCATCTAACGCGAGATCGGGCCGGATCCGGCCGTTTGAACAGAGAAATGATCAATCTTTCGAGCTTCATCGCTTTTCACGCCAGGCGGACACCCGACCGCTGTGCGCTGAAATACCGCGGCGTGGATATCTCCTATGCCGACTTCGACCGCCGCATCGGCCGGGTTGGCGGCTGGCTGGCCGCGCACGCGATCGGCGCTGGCGATGTCGTCGCCGTGCTGATGAAGAACAGCACCGCGTTTCTCGAACTCGTGTTTGCGACCAGCCATATCGGCGCGGTGTTTCTGCCGATCAACTATCGGCTGTCGGCGGACGAGGTCGGTTACATCATCGGCAATTCCGGCGCGCGCATCCTGATCGCGGATGAAGAGTTGGCAGGCGTCGCCGCAGGTGACGCGCCGGTGGTGCTGCTCGACGAGGCCGCGCAATCCGGCGTCTCGCGGCTCGCACCTGACATCGCGCCCGCCCCGATGCATCCGCAGCAACCGCGCGACCTGATGCGATTGATGTACACGTCGGGCACCACGGACCGGCCCAAGGGCGTGATGCTCACCTATGAGAACATGTTCTGGAAGTCCGCTGACCAGACAATGGTGCTGGGACTGAACGCCGAGACGCGGTTGCTGGTGGTCGGCCCGCTCTACCATGTCGGCGCGCTCGACTTGCCGGGGATTGCCGTGCTCTGGCACGGCGGCATGCTTTCGATCCATCGCACCTTCGAACCCGAACAGGCGTTGGCGGCGATTGAAGCCGAGCGGCTGAACGCGGCCTGGTTCGCGCCTGTCATGACCACGGCGATCCTCACCTGCCGGGCCCGTGCACGCTACGACGTATCGAGCCTGCGATGGGCGATCGGCGGCGGCGAGAAAACACCGGAAGCGCGCATCCGCAGCTTCTCTGAATACTTTGAGAATGCCCGTTACATCGATGCGTACGGGCTGACCGAGACTTGCGGCGGCGACACTTTCATGGAAGCCGGCCGCGAGATCGACAAGATCGGCTCCACCGGCCGCGCCATCGCCCATGTCGAGATCGAAATCCGCGACGACGCCGGCAACCGCCTTCCGCCCGGCGAGAACGGCGAAATCTGCCTGCGCGGGCCGAAGATCACGCAGGGCTACTGGAAAGACCCCGAGAAGACCGCAGCCGCCTTCTTCGGTGATTGGTTCCGCAGCGGCGACGTCGGCTATCTCGACGAGGACGGGTTTCTTTATCTCACCGACCGCAAGAAGGACATGATCGTCTCCGGCGGCGAGAATATCGCGTCCTCCGAAGTCGAGCGGGTGATCTATGAATTGCCGCAGGTGCGCGAATGCGCCGTCATCGGCATGCCCGACGCGCGCTGGGGCGAGAAGCCTGTCGCGATCGTGGTGCTGGGAGAAGGCGCCGCGCTTGAACTGCCTGCCCTGACCGATCATTGCCGCGCCCGGCTCGCCGGCTTCAAGGTGCCGAAGCAGTTGATCATCCGCGACAGCCTGCCGCGCAATCCATCCGGCAAGGTGCTCAAGCGCGTGCTGCGCGCCGAACTGGAGACTCACGCATGACGCAGGCAACGCAAGCCAAATCCGGCAAGGTCGCAAAGCTCAACCGCGTCGAGCGCAACGCCTGGACCAAGCGCAGGATATTCGATGCCGCGACCAAGATCGTCGGCAAATACGGCTATGCCGAGGCCTCCGTCGCCCGGATCACCGAGGAAGCCGGCGTCGCGCAGGGCACGTTCTACAATCATTTCGAAAACCGCCAGGAACTGCTGGATCAGTTGCTGCCAACAATCGGCATCGACATGGTGCGCTTCATCCGCGCGCGCACCGGCACCGCGCAAACCGCGCGGCAGGAGATCGAACGCTTCAGTGCCTTCTTCGATTTCATCCGCGAGGTGCCGGAATTCCTGCGCATCCTCAACGAGGCCGAATTCTTTGCGCCGATCGGCTACCAGAAGCATTTCGACAACATCTCGACGGCCTATGTCCGTATCCTGAAGCGCGCGCGGCTTGCCGGCACGATCGACGGTTACAGCGATGAAGAGTTCGAAGCCATCGTTCAGATGTTGATGGGCGCGCGCGGCTATCTCAGCCGGCGGTATTCCTACTCGGGCGGAGCCGTCACGGCCGTGCCGGATCACGTCATCTCCGCCTACCGGAAGCTGATGACGCGCGGGCTTTTCAGTTCAGCCGACAAGGGCAACGATCATGAGCGCTGAGGGTATCATTCTCGTCACCGGCGGCAGCCGCGGCATTGGCGCTGCGACCGCCACGCTGCTGGCTCAGCACGGCCGGCGTGTCGTGATCACCGACATTGCGCCGGAGCCGCTTTCAGGCACCACAACGATGCTGTGGCCCGCGCCGTTCGATGTCGCCAGCGAGAGCGCCGTCGTCAGCGGCATCGCCGATATCGAGGCGGCTCACGGCCCGATCACAGGCCTCGTCAATGCCGCCGGTGTGTTCGGCAAGATGCATCCGGTCGAGCGGGTGCGGATGGATCAATGGGACCGCGAAGTCAATATCGACCTGCGCGGAACATTTCTGGTCGCCCGCAGCGTCGGCGTCAAAATGGCCGAGCGCCGGCATGGCGCCATCGTCAATGTCGCTTCGGTTGCGGGCATGACATCAGGTCCGATCCACGCCTATACCGCCGCCAAGGCCGGCGTCATTCAGATCACGCAGACGCTGGCCGCCGAATGGGGCCGCAGCGGCGTGCGGGTCAATGCCGTCTCTCCCGGCTTCACCCGGACCGTCGCGCTGGAAGCCGGCATTGCCTCGGGCGCGCTCAACAAGCGCCTGCTGGAAAGTCCGACCGCGATGAACCGGCTGGTCGAGCCCATTGAAGTGGCGCAGGCGATCGCGTGGCTTCTTTCACCCATGAGCAGCGGTGTCACCGGAATCAATCTGCCAGTCGATGCCGGATTTATCGCGGGCACCACCTGGGCCGCCTATGGCGGCCTGCGTGAAGCTCCGGGCGCGTAAAAGGGATAAGCGCATGAACATCGAAATGCCCCGCAAGACACTCGATCTCGAATCCGCGATCGCCGAGGGTGACATCCGCGTGCTGCTGATGGTGCTGGTCCACATGACCGGCGACGAGCGCTGGCTGAAGCCGCCATACCAGCCGCGGCGCGACGTCCGTCTGATTCCCGATCCCGAAGCCGGCTTGCCCCGCGACGTGCAGGACGAAATCCGCGCCGCCGTCGTCAAACTGTTCGCCAATGGCGAGCCGAAGCCGGTGATATCAGATCCCGGCGACGAATTGATGCTGCGGATGATGCGCGCGACGCTGGGCGAGAACGTCACACCGGAATATGCGCCCTTGATGCGCGAGGAAATGGGTTTTATTCCCCGCGACGCGCGCTGGACCACCGCTCCGGCCGGCGAGAAGCTGGCGCGGCAGCATGTCCTGATCGTCGGCGCCGGGGTTTGCGCGATCGCGCTGGGCGTCGCGCTTGGCCGGCTCGGCATTCCCTACACCATCGTCGAGAAGAACGCCGAGCTCGGCGGCACCTGGTACGTCAATCGCTACCCCGGTTGCGGCGTCGACACGCCGAATCATTCCTACTCCTTCTCGTTCGGCACGCGAAATCCGTGGACACGTTACTTCGCCCAGCGCCAGGAACTGCTCGACTATCTCAAGAAAGTCGCGCTCGAATACGACATTCGAAAGCACCTCCGGCTCAACACCGAGCTGACGTCCTCGCGCTGGGATGAGAGCAAGCGGCGCTGGATTTCAACGCTTAAGACAGTGCATGGCGAGGAGATTTTTGAATCGACGACGCTCGTCAGCGCGATCGGCCAGCTCAATGATCCCTCGCCCGCGCATTTCAAAGGTGAAGAGAACTTCAAAGGCCAGACCCTGCACTCCGCCTTGTGGTCGGACAACATCAAGTTCGACGGCAAGCACGTCGCTGTCATCGGCACCGGCGCCACCGCGATGCAGCTGGTGCCGTCGATTGCGGACCGCGTGGCGTCGCTGACCGTTTATCAACGCACGGCGCAATGGGCCCGGCCGGTCGCCGGCTATTCCGACCCGATCAGCGACGGCGCACAATGGCTGCTCGCGCATCTGCCGTTTTACGTGCAGTGGTATCGCTTCAACATGTTCTGGCGCTATGGCGACGGCCTGCTGCCGTTCCTGCGCAAGGATCCGAGCTGGCCGTATCCGGATCGCGCGGTGAACAAGGGCAACGACCGCCATCGCGAGGAACTGACGGACTTCATCCTTTCGGAACTGAAGGACCGTCCCGACCTGGTCGAGAAATGCGTGCCGACCTACCCGCCCTACGGCAAGCGCATCCTGCTCGACAATAACTGGTTCAAGACCCTGACCAAGCCGAATGTCGAACTGGTCACCGAGAAGATCGATCATTTCAGCCGTGACGGCATTGTCACGTCGGACGGCAAGTCGCGTCCGGCCGATATCATCGTGGTCTCGACCGGCTTCAAGGTCACCGAGATGGCCGCGCGCCTCAACATCACCGGGCGTGACGGCAAGGACCTCAGACAAGCCTGGGCCAACGATAACCCGACCGCCTATCTCGGACTCACCGTGCCGGATTTTCCAAACTTGTTCGTGATGCTCGGCCCTAACTCGGGACCCGCGCATGGCGGCAGCGTGATCTTTCAGTCGGAGTGCCAGAGCCGCTACATCAGCGCCTGCCTGGTGGAGATGATCGAACGCGACATCGCCGCCATCGATGTCCGCCACGACGCGCACGATCAGTACATCCAGAAAGTCGATGCCGAGCATGCCCAGCTGATCTGGTCTCATCCGGGCATGTCGACCTACTACCGCAACAGCCAGGGTCGGGTCTTTTCGGCGATGCCGTGGCGATTTGTGGACTATTGGGCGATGACTCACGATCCGGATTTCACCCACTATCGCCAGACCAGGGCGTGACCTCGATCTGTTTCAGGTTACGGCAAGCGCAGGGACCAATTCCCATCTGCTATCTGGCGGGATTATGCGCGGGAACCCACGCGTGATTTTGCACGGCGCAACTTGACACCTGACGATATCTGCCGCAGCATTTCGCCTGCTGCACCTGTCGGGGTAGCGGAGCGTTTGGCTCCCCGCTTCGCAGGCATCGGCGTCCGATCATGTGATCGAACTGCAAGCAGCGGATGCGGACAGATGTCCGTCGGCCCACTCTTGGAGAGGAGCATGACGCCACCGGCTCAGACCAGTGACCTTGCTCAACCGCAAGGTCTCGACGCAACTTGGTGAACAGCAGCTGCTAGCCATATTGCGCCGCTCTAAAATCCAAACATATCCGCAGGATCGAAGCGCAAAGGCCACGCGCTTGGCGATCATGATATACAACTGGTGCCTACCAGAAATCCTTCGCTAAAACGAAGATGCCGGGCCCCGCGATGCCTTAGATGCACCGGGGCCCATTCGTTTGCGTCGGTGACAACTTCCAACATTCGATGGGGCTTCTGCGGATTGCTTCCGCCGTTCGGATCGGAAAGAATTGTCCGATCGGATAGGGACCGGCGATGACCAAACCGCGCGTACGAATCTACACCGACTACAAGAGTCCCTACGCCTTCGTCGCCAACAAGCGGCTGTTCGAACTCGAGCAAGAATACGACGTCGAGCTGGAATGGCTGCCCTATACGCTGCGCGTCGCCGAGTTCATGGGCACCGTCGAGGAGCGTACGCCGCATTTCTGGCGCAAGGTGCGCTACGCCTATATGGACGCGCGGCGTTATGCCAACGCGCAGGGCCTCACCATGAAAGGGCCGCGACGCATCTATGACGCCTTCTACGCCAGCGCCGGCATGCTGTTCGCGCAACGTCATGGCCTGTTTCGTTCCTACCACGATACGGTGTTCCGGCGCTTCTGGAGCCATGATCTCGAAATCGACGAGCTGTCGGATATCTCTGACGTGATCGCATCGGTCGGCGGCTCTGCCAGCGAATTCGAAGCCTACATCCGCGGCCCGGCTCGGGCCGAACATGACCGCATCATCGACGAGGCCGAGGAGCTCGGCGTGTTCGGCGTGCCGACCATGGTCTTCAACGGCGAATTGTTCTGGGGCAGCGACCGCATCGACCTGCTGATCGAGCGCATCAGGGACCCTGA
Organism: Bradyrhizobium sp. LjRoot220; assembly: GCF_964252915.1. Lineage (NCBI taxonomy): Bacteria > Pseudomonadati > Pseudomonadota > Alphaproteobacteria > Hyphomicrobiales > Nitrobacteraceae > Bradyrhizobium > Bradyrhizobium sp. LjRoot220. The sequence goes on along the minus strand of NZ_CAXUPS020000002.1, from coordinate 1,036,825 downwards.
CTCGATCGCTGCCGCGCTGGGAAGCCGGCACCGGAAATGATCCCGTTCGGCCCCTGTTGCCGAGGGGTTGATTGCCTACGCATGATGAAGTTGACTCGATAGCAACCACAAATGAGCTGCGCCCCCTCTCCCGCTTGCGGGGGAGGGCTGGGGTGGGGGCTCTCTCCGCGATACGACTCGTGGAGAGAGCCCCCACCCGTATCGCATCTATCGATGCGATACGACCTAAGAGCGAGCTTCGCTCGTCTCGACCCCGCAAGCGGGAGAGGTGCAGCGAGCCTGCCGCCAGACCGATTCAACCAAAATTCGTCATTCGCTAGCCAGCCATCAAATACGACCAGCACCCGGTGCGCTCCAGTATCGGCTGTAATGCCGCACGATCTTCCGCATCCAGCGCCGCAAACTTGTCGCGGAGCTGTTGCAAACACTTCACCTGATATTTGAACGGCGCCAGTGCGTAGGGCAGCCCCCAAACATTGATCTCCAGCCGGTCGAGACCCTTCTCGAAAGCTTTCGCATTGGCGACAAGGAATGGCAGATAGAGTTCGCCGGCAATTCCGAGCAGCGCCTCCGCCATTCCGCCGAGCGCCCGCTCGCGCGGATACCATTCGCCCTCAACGCCGGAAGCGTCATCCAGTCGCCGCACCCAGTGATCCGTGAACGGCGCTTTCGTGCGCATGATCCGCATCGGCGTCGGATCGGTCGCCATCTCGCTGAGCTGGCCGAACCAGGCGAAATCGGCGAGCGACGGCCGGCTGCCGAACAGATAGTTCGTCATGCCGACATGCGGCTCGAAGGCCGCGAGCATTCGCATGTAACTTTCTTCGAGCAGTGGCTTGTTCTCCGCGGTTGCACCGAGAATGACCATGCGTGAAATCTGCCGCTGGCGGAACTGCTCGACCTCTTCGGCGCTGCCGGTCGCGGCCTCCGACACCGACCACTCCTCGGCGGCCCAGCGCGAGACATAAGCCTGATCTTGCGGATCCCACCAGCGATACAGAAACAGCGGCTTGACCGCCCATTCATCGGCGAGGTCTTCGAGAAGGTCACAGACAAACGCGACCACCTTGTCATCAGGGATGACGGAACGCTCCCGATGACGGCGCTCCAGATCGTAGGCCAGCGTCGTGGTCTCGCCGTGAAACGTGCCGTCCGGATATTGCAACACCGGGATCAGGTTTGGCCGCAGATGCTCGGTCGCCTTCCGCCGCGCCTTGTTCATGATGACCCAATCGAAAGGAATCCGGCGATACCGCATCAGCGCCCGCAGCTTGATGGCATAAGGCGACGCGGTCGATCCGATCAGCCGATAGCGACCTTCATTCATGGCACTCACCTGGCGGAAACACTTGCCGTAATACTGGCATCGAAGCGCATTTGGCGCCAACGGCGCATTCGGATTTCGCCCGTCAGCCCTGCATTAAACCGGTACTGCTCGCCTTGCGGCGCAGCGAGTTCCGCAGCTATCCTGCCCGCCAATAATCCGGCCCCCCAATTCAATAACGGCCCGTTTGGAGCAACGCCATGAATCCTCCCGCCAGTTCGCCAGCCATCAAAGTCGTGAAATCGGTGCGGGAACAGGTGAGCGCGGAGGAGTGGCAGGCGCGGGTCGATCTGGCGGCCTGCTACCGTCTCACGGCGATGTACGGCATGACCGAGATGGTCGCCAACCATATCTCCTGCCGGGTACCGGGGACACACGACCAATTCCTGATCAACCCCTACGGGATGCTCTACGAAGAAATCGATGCATCATGCCTGATCAAGGTCGATGTCGAGGGCAACACGCTGTTCAATGCATCCGACTACGACGTCAACGTCGCCGGCTTCGTGATTCACAGCGCCATCCATATGGCCAAGCACGACATGGATTGCGTCGCGCATACGCACACGCCGGCAGGCATGGCGGTTTCGGCGATGGAATGCGGACTGCTGCCGCTGGCGCAGACTTCGATGAGGTTCCTCCACATCGCCTACCACGATTTCGAAGGCATCGCCGACGATGTCGACGAGCGTGCACGGCTGGTGAGAGACCTCGGCGATCATGAAGCCATGATCCTGCGCAATCACGGCCTGCTCGTCGTCGGCCGCACGGTGCCGTCCGCCTTCAACGTGCTGTTCCGGCTGGAACGGGCGTGCCAGGTGCAGGTGATGGCCTTGTCCTGCAACACCAAATTGACCTACCCGCCGCAAAGCGTGCTGGAGGAAACTTACGACAAGATGCGGCCGCGGGTCGACCGGCCGGCCCGCAATGGCGAACTCGCCTGGCCCGCATTGCTGCGCAAACTCGACCGCACCGATCCGTCCTACCGGAATTGAGGTTCCACCCGGCCCGTTGACGCTCCGCACGATCTTTGGGCGCGCCTTGCCTGTAATTTGATCGCACACACCGCCGCTAAATCGCCGATGCTTGCGGTCGATGAGGCGATGGGTGCGTCCCGATGAAGACGTTCATTCGAGTGGTTGAACTGTGGGTGCCGGACCGAACCCGCACGCGGCTGGAGTTCGGCGGCAGTCTTTGCAGCGAGGAATATGCGGAGTTCAAGGCGGTCAGTGAAAACGTGCTGTTCGCCTACGACGAAGGATTGCCCGGCAAGGCCTGGGCTTCCGGCCATCCGGTGATCCTCACCAAGTTCGCGAATTCCTACTTCAAGCGCACGGACGAGGCGATCGAGGCCGGATTGACCTGCGGTGTGGCGCTGCCGGTATTCGCCGGCGAATTCCTGATGGCTGTCATGGTGCTGTTCTGCGGTGACGACGAGAAGCACGTCGGCGCCATCGAGCTCTGGCACAATGATGCTGACGTCAGCCACGAAATGGGACTGGTCGACGGCTATTACGGCACCGCCGACATGTTCGAGTTCAATTCACGGCACACCAAGTTTCCGCGCGGTTTTGGCCTGCCCGGCCGGACCTGGAAAGCGGGCATGCCGCTGATCATCAAGGATCTGCACAATTCCAAGCGCTTCCTGCGCTGGGAAGAAGCTTCCGAAATCGGCATCAATTGCGGCGTCGGCATTCCCTACACGACCTCGCCGGACAAGACCTGGGTGATGACGTTCCTCTCCGCGCAGGCCACCCCGATCGCCAAGCGATTTGAAATCTGGGTGCCGGACGCGTCGCGCTTGGCACTGGTGTTTCAGTCCGGCGACTGCAGCAAGAACACCGAACTGGAATCGCTTTACGCGTCAAAGAGCATCGGCAAAGGCGAAGGCAGCATCGGCGGCGCCTGGGCGACCGGCATGCCGGCGATCAACGAGCATTTGAAGGTCGATGAATCGGTAGCGTCGCAGGCGGCGCGCGCCGCCGGCATGAATCAGATCGTGGTGCTGCCGGTGATCGAGAACGCCCTGCTCAAGGCCGTGCTCGCCTGGTATCTCTGAAGCGTGATGGGATTAGGTCGAATAGCCGCTGCGAAGGGAACTGCGCCCCCTCTCCCGCTTGCGGGGGAGGGTTGGGGTGGGGGCTCTCTCCGCGAGTCATCGTGTGGAGGGAGCCCCCACCCGCCGCGCTTCGCGCGTCGACCTCCCCCGCAAGCGGGAGAGGTGCAGCGAGTCTGCCGCCACACCGATTCAACTTGACTTCATCACCCCGCCTTGCGGCCGTGATGGCTGTGCAATTGCGAGGACAGCAGCCGTCGCCACTCGTTGAACTCCGGGCTTGCAATATCGCGCGGCCGCGGCAGATCGATGCTGTACTCGTTGTCGATCCGGCCCGGCCCGGGCGACATCACGACCACCCGGTCGGCCAGGAAGATGGCTTCCTCGATCGAGTGCGTCACGAAGAGAACGGTAAGGCCGGTTCGCGACCAGATCTCGACCAGTTCGTCCTGCAGCCGTTCGCGCGTCATCGCATCGAGCGCACCAAATGGCTCGTCCATCAGCACGATCTCGGCGTCGTTGGCCAGCACGCGCGCAATCGCCACGCGCTGCTTCATGCCGCCGGAAAGTTGATGCGGATAGACGTCCGCGAAATTCTGCAAACCCACGAGTTCGATGAAGCGATCGGACGTTTCACGAATTTCGGCCTTGGTCCGCCCCCGCGATTTCGGACCGAAGCCGATATTGTCGCGGACGTTGAGCCATGGAAACAGGCCGTAATCCTGAAATACCATGCCGCGGCTCGGGCCCGGGCCTGATATCGGCACATCCCACATCAGAACGTCGCCGTGTGTTGCGGCCTCGAAACCGGCGGCCATGCGCAACAGGGTGGATTTGCCGCAGCCGGAGGCGCCGATCAGGCAGATGAACTCACCCTTCTTCACCCGCAGATTGGCGCCACGCAGCGCCTCGATCGGCCGGCCGTTTTGTAAATAAGTCTTGCCGACGTTCTTCATTTCCAGGATCGGGGATTCAGCCATGCGACGGACTCCAGGCCAGCAACCGCCGACCGATCAGCATGACCAATTGATCGGACAGAAAACCGAAGGCGCCGATCACGATCATTCCTGAAATCACGATCTCGGTGCGCGACAGTTGACGGGCTTCCATGATGATGGCGCCGAGGCCGGTTTGCACGCCGGTCATTTCGCCGACGACGATCACGACCCAGGCAAATCCCAATCCAAGCCGCATACCGGTGAAGATCGACGGCAACGCAGCGGGCAACACGACACGGAAGAATTGCGCCGATTCGCTGCAGCCCAGCATCGAGGCCGCTTCGAACAATCGTGGCTCGACCGAGCGGACGCCAAAGATCGTGTTGACCAGGATCGGATAGAACGCGCCGAGAAACACCAGAAAGAACGCCGAGCGCGGCCCGAGCCCGAAGATGATCATCGCCAGCGGCAGCCAGGCCGTGACCGGAACGGGCCGGAGAATCTGGATGGTCGGATCGAGCAGTTGCCGGACCAGCGGCACGCGCCCGATCAGCATGCCGAGCGGCAACGCGACAGCCAGCGCCAGTGCAAAACCGCCATAGACACGACTGATCGAAGCCAGCAAATGGATGTGCAGGGTCTTGCTGTAAGCGTCGTCGTTGATGCCGCCAAAGGCGAGATCCTGCAGTTCAAGCCAGACTTCATGCGGCGGCGGGATCAGGCTGCCCGGCCGTCCCACCGTCGCAAAGTGCCAGACCGCCAGCATCGCCGCCGGAAAGGCCATGGCCAGCAGCAGGGGTCGCACGCGCGGCCACCAGATCGACAGCCATGACGCCTCGCGCACCGAAGCCGAGGCTTCTGCTGAAGCCGCGTTTTCCCCGGTGGGAGACGCGAGCGTGCTCACGTTCAGGTCGGCTTCACCGCATCGACGAATTTGGTGTCGATGAAGGTCGAAAAGTCCGGCAGCCGCTTGATCTGCTTCAACGCCAGCATGTGGTCGGCATAGATCTTCGATTGTTCGATCTGCTTGGCGTCAAGCCGCCAGGTCAGTTCGACATTCGGGACCGAGGCTTCGATGGCTTCCTTTTTCTGCCCGAGCTTGCTCGAGGCCATCGCTACCATGGCCGCCTTGTTGGTCGATGCGAAGTCGGTCGCACGCTGATGGATCCCCAGCATGACGCGGACAAGGTCCGGCTTCTCGGTGATCACATCGCGATGCGTGCCGAACACCATGTTGAGCGATCCCATCGCGGTCGAATAGGGATACTCTACCAGCGTGCCGACGCCGCTGGACAGCGAGACGCCGGGGCCGGGCTCGGCGCCGACATAGGCGTCGATGTCGCCGCGCGACAGCGCGATATGCATTTCGCTAAAGGAGACGCGAACCGGCTCGACATCCTTGATGGTCATGCCTTCCATCCGCAGTCGCTCCAGGAAGAATACTTCCTGCGTGGTGCCCGGAAAAACCGCGACGCGCTTGCCTTTGAGGTCCTTGAGCGCGGCGATCCCGGCGTCTTTCTTGGCGATGATCGCCATGCCGCGATTGCAGGTCGAGGCGATCACCACGACGGGTTCGCCGGCCGCGGCACCCAGCAGCGCGGCCGCGATGCCGAATGCGCCGAAATCCACCGATTTGGTCACGACCGCATTTTTGCATTCGGTCGGGGTTTCGAACGGCAGCACTTCGACCTTGTAGCCCGCCGGCACGAACTGATCGTAGAAATAGGGCGCGATGGAATGGATCAGCTTCAGCGCCCCGGCGCGGATGACGACCGGTTGGCCCTGTGCCCGTACGACCGCCGGGGCAGCCAAAAGTCCGGCGCCAAGGCCGGCCACGAACTCGCGCCGGCGGATCAAAAATGTCATGGATGCACTCCCCTGTTATCCAGAGAAATGCAAAATACGTGCCGCTTAGCGGCCGTTCGCGCCGTACGGGGGCGCAGATAGAAATCGCGAAAACAACCCCATGCAAAGAATGGCTGGGCTCCTGCTCTCGGCATCCCTACTACATGTGGCGGGTGCGCGCCTCAATTGGCGAGCGTTGCCGCGGGCGGACTTCCGGAATGGCTGACTTAAGTGGCAGTCCGACGCAACGTCCCAAAGAAGTCCCGCACTTCCCCGACAAACAGCTCCGGTTGCTCGAAGGCTGCGAAGTGACCGCCCTTCGGCATTTCACGCCAATGCCGGATATCCGTGTAGCTTCCTTCCATCCAGCGCCGCACCGGTGTGACGATCTCCTTGGGAAACACCGCGACGCCGCTCGGTATCGTGACGGTGTGCGGCGTCCGGCGTTTCGGCCCAAAGCTCTCCCAGTAGAGACGCGCCGATGAGGCGGCGGTCGCGGTCACCCAATACAGCATGACGTTGTCGAGCAGCTCGTCGCGGCCGAGGATGTTCTCGGGGTGCCCGTCGCAATCGGTCCAGGCCCAGAATTTTTCGAGGATCCAGGCCGCTTGGCCGCTCGGCGAGTCCGTCAGCCCATAGCCGAGGGTTTGCGGCCGGGTCGCTTGCTGCTTGGAATAACCGGAATCCCAATCGGCGTAGTATTTGATGCCCTGCAACGCCCGCGCCTCCTCGGGCGTCGGCTGTCCCTCCACGTTGGGCCGCGCCGCCATCGCCAGTGTGATGTGAATGCCGGCGCAATGTTCGCCATCCTGTGCGCCCAGCGCGGTCGTCACCGCCGATCCCCAGTCGCCGCCTTGCGCGCCATAACGCGCGTAGCCGAGGCGATCCATCAGCACCGCCCAGGCCGAGGCAATGCGATCGACACCCCAGCCGGTGCTGGTCGGTTTGGCCGAAAACCCGAAGCCGGGCAGCGAGGGACAAACGACGTGGAATGCGTCGGCAGCGTTGCCGCCAAAAGCGGTCGGATTGGTCAGCGGCTCGATCACCTTGTGGAATTCGACCACCGAACCCGGCCAGCCATGGGTGATGATCAGCGGCATCGCCTGCGGATGCGGCGAGCGGACGTGCAGGAAGTGAATATCGAGCCCGTCGATTTCCGTCGTGAATTGCGTAAAACGGTTGAGACGCACTTCGCGGGCGCGCCAGTCATATTCCTCGGCCCAGTACCGGCAAACCTCCTTGATCCATTTCAACGGCGCGCCCTGGCTCCAGTCGTCGACCAGTTCGGCCTCCGGCCAGCGCGTGTTCCGCAACCGCGACTTCAGATCGTCGAGCACATCGTCGCCGACCAAGATGCGATAGGGTTTGATTTCTGCGCTCATGGAGATTCTCACAATGCCGGGCCGCCAGCAGCAATTACCACCTGCTTCACATGCGTGGCATTATGCAGAGGCATCAGCTTGATGCAAATTGGCGGGTGGGTCGAGACGTTCCGCCGTCACACGGCGCCGGGCCCGTCAGGGCGCCAACCGGTACCTGAAAAATTCCAAAATCTCGTCGCGGGCTGCGATGGTTGGCTGGCCGGCTTGGTCGATCAGGTGGGCGGTCACGACGCTGTGCGGCGTCGTAACGTAGCGCTCGAAAAATGGCGGAACATCGCTGCTCGCCGCGCTGTCGGGTAGCACCCGGCCGATGAAGCGATCGCCGAGCGCTTCCTGATAGGCCGCAAAGCGCTGCGCCATACAAAACTTGTCGCCCTCAAAGCGATAGGCCAGCACGGTCAGATCTTCCCGATCGAGCCGCTCGCGCACCGCCTTGATTTCGTCCGGCGCGATTTCGATGCCAGCCGGATCGTTCAGCGGCAGTGAGGGCTGAGAGAGCACCGGCGCCAGCATCGACGGCTCCAGCATCATCGTCAGCGCGAAATTGCCCGTAAAACACATCCCGATGGCGCCGACGCCGGGGCCGCCGCATTCTTTATGCGCAAATCTCGCCAGCGACCGCAGCCATCGCGTCACCGGGCTTGATTGATTGGCGGCCAGGGCGCGAAACTCGGCGCTCACACAGGCACGCTGAAACACGGCGGCGCCCTCTTCCGGCGTCGGAACCGCGCCGTCTCGGCCGAACAGCGAAGGCATGTAGACGGTGAATCCGGCGTCACGAACCCAGCGGGCGAAACGCGCGACGTAAGGGCTGATGCCCGGCATCTCCGTCATCACGATGACCGCAGGCCCGGCGCCGGCGACATGCACCGCCTTCGCAATGCCATCGAGCGCGATCTCGCGACACTCGAAATCCTCGAGTGGGTCATCCTGCTTCATGGATCGGTTCGGCATTGGTGTGGCTCCCCGTAAAGAAACAGCGTCTTCCGACCTAATGGTGCATTTGTGCCGATCATTGCGATTCCAGCGGTCACCGGCTAGTGTCAAAAACGACATTGATCAGGGATTTTTTGCCATGACCAGGGTGACGGTCGTCGAGATCCAGGGCTGTTTGGCTTCGAGCGCAGGCATCACCCACGACGTGATGGCGGCCGCCAACCAGATCAGCAAGACGGGCAAGCGCGCTTTACCGTTCGATGTCACGACCGTGCGTCTGGGGCCACGCCCGAGCCGAGACAGGTTGCGCGGCACCGACCTCGTCATTGTCCCGGGTCTGGGCCTCGGAGTTGCGTCAGCGGACGAACTCGACGCAAAACTGAAGAGCCCGGCGTGCCGGCGTGCGTGCGATATGCTCGCTCAATCGTTCGAAGCCGGCGCCACGCTCGCTGCGGCGTGCGCAAGCACCTTCCTGCTCGCGGAAACAGGGCTACTGAACAACCGGCGGGCGACCACGACATGGTGGCTCGGCCCGCTGTTTCGCGAGCGCTATCCGATGGTCGAACTGGTGACCGACCGGATCGTCGTCGCCGACTGGCCTATCGCAACCGGCGGCGCGGCGATGGCGCAGATGGATCTGATGCTTGCCATCGTGGGCAAATTTGCCGGACCGAAGCTCGCCCACGCCTGCGCCAATTATCTGCTGCTGGACGAGCGTCGCTCCCAGGTACCGTTCATGGCGATCAATTACCTGGCGAGCCAGGACCCCAAAATCGCCAGCGCCGAAAAATGGGTGCGGAAAAATATCGCGCGTGATTTTGCGATGGACGAACTCGCGGAGGCCGTCGCGCTCGCGCCGCGCACGTTTGCCCGGCGCATCGCTGCGACCTGCGGCGTCACGCCCATTCAGTTCGTTCAACGCATCCGGCTTGAGACCGCAAGACTTTTGCTTGAGACCACGCGCCTGCCGGTTGACGAGATCGCCCGGCGGGTGGGTTATGCGGAGCCCTCCACCCTTCGGCGCCTGATCCGGCGCGACACCAAACATTCGCCCGGACACTTTCGTCCGGCGGTTTGAAGGCAGATCGCCTATCGCGTCATCCCCGGGATGAACGCAATTGCGTTCACCCGTAGGTGCGCTCGGCGGCGCAATTGCGCCGCTGGCTTGCGCGCCTCGAAGGATGAGAAGTGCCCGTGGCCCATCCTTCGAGGCTCGCCCAGCGGTGCAAGTGCACCGCAAGGCTCGCACCTCAGGATGAGGTGTGCCGATTAAGCGTCGTGCCGATGAGTTCGGCGCCCGCGTCGATTTCGGTTTCATTCCAGGCGGCGAATCCGAGAAACAGCCCGTGCTCGGCGGCTTTTCCGGTGAAATGACGGGAAAGCGGTCGCGCCGTCACTCCAATCGCGGCGAGATCGGCCACGAGACGGCAATCATCCGATCCGCCCTCCAGCCGGGCGAGAAGTTGCATGCCGCCGGCCGGCGGCGTGATGGCGAGCCTGTCGCCGGCCGCTGAAGTCAGCGCCTGCGTCAGCCGGTCGCGGCGGCCGCGATAGAGGCGGGTCATCCGGCGAATATGGGTTGCAAAGTCCCCATCACCGATAAACTCCGCCAGCGCGAGCTGCATCGCACCCATCACCATTTGGCCGGTATGCCGCTGCATTCTCTCGAATGTCTCAACGAGGCCGTCGGGCACGATCGCATAGCCGACGCGGATATCCGGCAACATCGGTTTCGAGAAGGTCCCGACGTAGAAGACGTTGCCGGTCGTATCGATACCCTGCAGCGCCACCACCGGCCGGCCGTCGAAGTGAAACTCGCTGTCGTAGTCGTCCTCGATGATCGCAGCATCCGCCTCCGCGGCGAATGCCAGCAGTTCCTGGCGCCGCTTGATCGGCATCAGCCTGCCCGTCGGGTATTGGTGCGACGGGGTGCAGAAGATCGCCCGAGGCCGCTCGGTCCGCCCCGCCAGGCGCAGTCCACTTGGATCGAGCGCAATTCCTTTGACCCGGGCACCCGTCGCCTCGAGCGCTACACGCGCGCCGCCATATCCCGGGCTTTCGATCCACGCCAGATCCCCCTCGTTGAGAACGACGCGGGAGATCAATTCGATCGCCGCCTGGGCCGACGACGTAATGATAAGTCTTCGCGCGTCAGCCTTGACGCCGCGATGCTCCACGAGATGACTGAGCAGCGCCGCGCGAAGCGCCGGATGATTGGCCCTGATTCCCGCCGCATGCCGGCTGAGGGCCGCACGGCGCAGACAGCGCGCCCACACTTCGTGTGGAAATTCGCGGGCATCGGCGAGCCCCGGAGCAAATGGCCGCGGACGGCCGCCTTCGTTGGTGAAGTGCCAGTCGGATCGGCTGACCTGCCTGGCCCAACGCGAGACCCGCATGAAGCCGGACCGCTGATGATCCGCAGGTTGCTCAGTGGAGATCAGCTGCATCTTCTCAACCGCCGCGACCACCGGGCGGCGTCCGCGCGCGACGACGATGTAACCTTCCACGGCCAGCTGATCGATGACCGATGAAACGGTGTTTCGCGAGACCTTGAAATCATCCGCCAGCACCCGGCTGGAGGGAAGCCGATATCCTTGCGGCAAGGCGCCCAACAAGATGGCGGTGCGCAGACGATCATAGATCTGACGTGTCAGGTGCCCGCCATCCTGCGGGGCGAACTTCAGATCGATCGTCCCGGAAAGCAGACTGGACAAAACTGGCTCCATGATTTTCCTGAAAATGGACCTGTTACTCATACCAGTCAAGGCTATGGTCCGATCTCACCAGGCCAACCGACGGAATCAGCATGCAGCCTCCTTTGTCGCGTCGCGGCGCACTCCTGCTGTTTGCGGTGATCGTGATGGCCTGGGGCCTGAACTGGACGCTTACCAAGACGCTCGTGCAAAGCGTCACGCCGCTATGGACGACGGCCATCCGCTCCGGCATCGCCACGGTGGCGCTGGCCGCGCTGCTTTGCGTGCGCGGCGAGATGATCGTGCCGCGCCGCGGCGACCTGCCCGTGGTGTTCGTCACTTCGATATTCCACCTGGTGGCGTTTTCGGCGCTGGTCGCTTACGGCCTGCAGTTCGCCGCCGTGGGCCGTTCGATCGTCCTTGGCTACACCACGCCGCTCTGGGTCATGCCCGCCGCCTGGCTGTTTCTGGGTGAGCGAATGACTCCATCACGTACGCTGGGAATGGCGGTTGGCCTGACTGGCCTCGCCGTCATGTTCAATCCGCTCGCCTTCAACTGGAATGACCCCCATCTGCTGGCCGGAAGCTGCTGCATATTGCTGGCCGCCTTGTGTTGGGCGGTCAGCATTGTGTACGTGCGCGCCCATCGCTGGATATCAACGCCGTTTCAGCTGGTGTTCTGGCAGATGCTGCTGGCCACGCTGGTGGTCTCGGTGCTGGCGCTCCTGAAGGATGGTGTGCCGCATCCGACATGGAGCGCGCAGCTGGTCGGGCTGTTTCTGTTCAGCGGGGTTTTTGGAACGGCGCTGGCCAATTGGGCAATGTCGACTGTCAATCGAAGCCTGCCTGCGGGTGTGACCTCGCTCGGGTTGCTGGCGACCCCCGTCGTCGGTGTCGCAAGCTCTGCGATCATTCTTGGTGAAGTGATCACGGCCGACCTGGTCGTCGCGATGCTGCTGATCCTGGGCGGCATTGCGATCGGCACGATCCCCCGCAGGGAAGTGGTTCCGGCCTAGGTACCAACCATGGTTGACATTCGCATTACTCCTGCAACGATATCGGCAACAGCCACAGGATCCTGCAAAAGCAGGACGGATGCCGGGCAGCAGGAAACGCAGCATGAAGCCATTCTGTCGTCGCGCCATTCTCGTCGCCTTCGGCGCCCTCTTGTTTGGCAGCGCCGCCTCGTCGCAGGATTATCCATCCCGTCCCGTCAAGATCGTCGTGCCGTTTCCGGCCGGCGGCTCCAATGACATCATCGCCCGCATCGTGGCGCAAAAACTCAATGAGCGGACCGGACAGACATTCCTGATCGAGAACCGCGCCGGCGCCGGCGGCAATATCGGCGCTGACGCGGTCGCGACGTCGGAGCCCGATGGCTACACGCTGCTGCTGACGGCCCCTCCGCCGCTCACCATCAACGCGGCGCTCTACAAGAACCTGCCGTATGATCCGGCGACGGCGTTCGCTCCGATCGCGCTGGTGGCCACAGTGCCGATCGTGCTTGCCGTGCATCCATCGATCCGAGCCAGCAATGTCAGGGACCTGATTGCGCTCGCCAAGGCAAAGCCTGGCACCATCACCTTTGGATCGTCGGGCAACGGCTCCACCAACCATCTTGCGGGCGAGTTGCTGAAGAGCATGACCGGCATCAATATCGTTCACCTCCCCTACAGGGGCGCAGCGCCCGCCATGAAGGATCTCATTGCGGGGCATATCCCCATGATGTTCGACAACATCCCGGCGGTGCTGCCGCAGGTTCAGAGCAAGACCATCAAGGTGATCGCGGTGGCCGGCGCCGCCCGCGCAAGCGCCCTCCCCGACGTGCCGACGGTCGCCGAATCCGGCGTGCCCGGCTTCGAGGCTTCCGCCTGGTTCGCCCTGGTCGCGCCTGCAAAGACCCCGGCGCCGGTGCTCGCGAAACTGGCGAGCGAGGTTGAGGCGATTTTGAGAATGCCGGAGGTGCAGAAACGCTTCACCGAACTCGGCGCCGAGCCGGCCAGTATCTCGGGCGCGGCCTTCGCAAGATTTCTCGCCGACGAGACGGCGAAATGGACGAAGATCATCCAATCGTCCGGCGCGACGGTAAACTAGCGGCGGACTCGTTAGCGTAACCGCATAGGCACGAGCGGAACGAAGCCAGATAATTCGCGTGAGATTGTCGTGACGAAGCCAGGAGTCAGGCTGCACGAGCGCCAGGAAATTTTAGCCGAAAGTCCAGCGGGCGTATCCCTCCATGGCGTCTGAAAAACTTCACGAAGTTTGTTGGTTCACTAAAGCCTGGCCTGATGGCAATAGCCTCCACCGTCAGGCCAGTTTGCGCCAGCAAGCGTTTCGCTTCCAGGATGAGGCGTTGCTCGATCACAGCCTTGGGCGGAGCGCCGCACGCGATGGTGCAAGCTCGGCGCAGTGACTTCGCGGAGCATCCGATAGCTTCGGCGTAGTGCTCAACGCTCCGCGTTTGCTTGAATTCTGCATCGACTGCTCGGCGGAATTTTTGGAAGGTCCTCTTGTGGGTATCCGTTATGGAAGGCGCGTCGCGCTTGACGTAATGGCCTGCGATCATGAGGAGCATGGCGTGCAGCAGGTGCTGGAAGATGGCGGCTGATACCCTGGAGTCATCTGCCTTGCTGTACGCTCGCCTTATGGCCGACATGACATTGGCGATATTCCCCAACGCATCAGACCGAAGCTCCGTGACGTCTTCAGTGGCGATATCGTCGATCAAGCTTGCAGATGCCGTTCCGCTCGAAACCGAGATCGAGGGAAAGATGAATTCTGGCGTGAAGAGCAGGACGTCGGCCTCCAGATCCTGGCCAAGAACGAACTGTTGAACTTGACCAGGGCGCGCATGGACAAGCGTGCCCGCCTTGCACGCCACACGACGAAAATCGAGAAAATGCTCCCCCTTGCCGGCAGTAAACAACATCAACAGGTGGAAACCGGGACGTTGCGGCGAGGCAAAGTGGCTGGGCGACACGCGCCCCAACAGTTCGGACAAGATGGACCGCGGTTCGCAAGAGTTGGGAGGGGACCTTTGATCGCTTCACCGAGATTTCAGTTTCGACGAAGGAGCCGCAAATACACATCGTGCAGAACGTCGCCTGGGTCGTCGGGGTAGAGATCGTTCAAGGGAAAACAAAAAGCGCAGACTCCGTAAGCTTTACCGCCTTCACGACCAACATGTACGAAAAGCGGAATGGCCATTGGTTGATGGTGTTGCACACCACGTCGCGAGTCCCGCAATAACCGACACTTTCGCTCATGGCTCTACGCCAACGGCGAAATGGACGAAGATCATCCAGTCGTCCGGCGCAACGGTGACCTGGAAGGAAAAGGCCCCAGCTCGGAGGCTGGCAAGAGCTGAGGCCAAGGTTTGCTGGATGAGATGCGTGAGATTCCAGCGGCGTGAGCATAGCCGCCCATCGCGCCCTCATCTATCTTCCGGTTGAGCTACCTCGGATTTTCCAAGCGCAGGGAGACTGGAACGGGGTAGGCTTCCAAGCTCTGGTTTTGCGCGAGAGTTATTGCCAATGCCTCGCTCCCCATCCATCGTGCCGCATCGCGGCGGCCGCGACGTCTATCTGGTGCTAAACGATTTTGGCAGGCTCGGACGCGCCTGGTGCGAGGCAGAAGAGGACGGCACCAGCCGCGAGGTGTTAATCCGCCGTCTCCTGGAAGACCACTTTAGCCATCCGGTGCGGATCGTTGCCTTCAATACCGCCGAGGGCTGGTCACGCGACGTCACGGTCGACATTGCCGACGAGTTGCGTCGGCGCTTTCCTGAATACGATGAGGTGCCGCGCTCTGTGCAGGAGTTCCTGGAAACCGCTGTCCGGCAGCACTGAGCTGTTCGCCCAAGAAACGCCGAGGTACCTCAATCGACCCAACTGCGCTGCCCGCACGGGCGCTCACGATGGCGCCGGGGCACGAGTTCACTATTGTTCGAACCAGCTTCAACCTCTCACCACAAGGCGGGCAGTTTTTCCGTCTCGCTTAGCTTTCCGCGAGACGTATCCGGCGCAGAAGGTCACATCGACGTCATTCGGACATCACGGCAGATCCGAAAAAGTGCCAGCAGCGGAAGCTCATGCGGTTCTCAAAGCATTGGCCAAGCGTGCAACGCCCAGTCGAATGTCCCGCTCCTCGAGTGCAGCGTACCCGAAAACGAACCCTGCTCTCCTTTTCGCGGCTGCTGCTCGCCCATGTCCATATAATTCGGAAACAGGATAGATGCCGACGCCGGCGGACCTCGCTTTCTTCGCCAACTGCTCTTCCTGTGTCGAACTGTACTTTCCAAACCAGGCGACCACATGGAGCCCGGCCTCCGAACCTTGAACCGTGACCGTGATGCCAAAATATTCGCTGAATGCATCGAGTAACGCGGCCCGACGCTGCGCGTTTTTCCGCCGTAGCTTTCTGATATGCCGCTCATAGGCACCCGATTGGATAAACTCCGCGAGAGCGGCTTGCTCCAGTGTCGGCGAGTGCCGGTCGGTGAGACGCTTCGCGGCACGGAAAGCGTCGACCAGTTCTGGCGGCAGCACGAGGTATCCCAGACGCAAAAGTGGAGAGAGCGTCTTTGAAATCGTCCCGAGATAGATTACGTGAGTGGCTTCATCGAACGCATGCAACGGTCGTATGGGCCGAATGTCGTATCGGTACTCGCCGTCGTAATCGTCCTCGACGATATAGGCCCCAGCATTGCCGGCCCAACGCAACAGTTGAGTCCGGCGCGATGCCGAAAGGACGTGACCCAACGGAAATTGATGCGAAGGCGTCACATAGCAAAGGCGAGCTTTGTTGATACGCTCGAGGAACTCCGTCCGCAGCCCTTCTTCATCGACGGACACGAATTCAGGTAAGGCGCCGACGCTCTCAAACACATGCCGGGCAGCCCAATAGCATGGAGTTTCGATCACAAACGGGTCACCGGGGTCGAGCAACAATCTGGCGCAAAGATCGAGCCCCTGCTGTGATCCATTGACGATGATGATCTGCTCATGGCTGCATCGCAAACTCCGGGCGCGCCACAAATACGCTTGGAGCGACGTTCGCAGCGCTATTGACCCTTCTGGCTCCTGATACCGAAGGGGGCGCGAACCCAACGTGATCGCGGCCTTCGTTAAAGCACGCCGCCACGCCAGCCTCGGAAAGTCGGCGGCGGCAATATCACCGTAGCGAAAGTCGATCGGCAGAGGCTCGCTCATGACCGGCGGCCCCCCCAAGTCGGCGACCTGCCTGGCGTAAGCCGATAGTCGAGCCGTTCTTGGCGTTCGTTTGCTGCTTTGCCGTAAGGAGCGGGCCACTCGGAGCGTCGGCGTGACCCATGACCGGCGCCCTTGTCCCGTCTCTATGAAGCCTTCCGCCAGAAGCTGCTCGTAGGCAGCAGTAACTGTCGTACGGGAAGCTCCGAATTCGTTGGCGAGGGTGCGCGTCGAAGGCAGCTTGTCGCTCGGGCCGTAAACGCCATCCTCTATCTGCGTTTTCAATGCCTGGTAGATTTGCCGCGCCCCATGTGGCCCAGGCAGCCTCTTGACGACATACTGGCCCACCATAAACACTCCAGACTGGTCCTTCTGGTGGTCCAGTATGTCGGGTAGAGCAGTACGCATCAACACCTAAACTGACGTCATCAGTTCTCACTCGGCACCGAGGAGCCTTGCCAATGTACATTCCGCCAGCGTTTCGCGTCGACGACATCGCCGATGTGCATCGGACCATGCGTGAAGCACGCTCGGCAACCCTTGTTACCGCGACGCAAGAAGGGCTTATCGGAACACCGCTCCCTATGCTTCTTAACGAAAACGAAGGTCCGAGCGGCACGCTTTATGCGCACGTGGCGAGAGCCAATCCTCAGTGGCAGCTGACGCCATCAGCTGAGGCGATGGCGATATTCGTTGGGCCGGAGGCCTACGTTTCTCCATCCTGGTACGCGACCAAACAGGAGACGCACAAGGTCGTGCCGACGTGGAACTATGTTGCCGTTCACGCCTATGGCCCTGTCGAGTTCTTCGACGATGCGGATCGGCTACTCGACGTGATAACGCGACTGACGGAATTGCACGAGCAACCGCGAAAGGATCGCTGGGCGGTGACGGACGCCCCGACTGATTTCATCAAAACGCAGCTCAGGGGAATTATCGGTTTGCGGATGCCGATTTCGAGGCTCGATGGCAAGCGCAAGATGAGTCAGAACCGCAACCTGGCGGATCGGGCAGGCGTCATTGATGGATTGTCCGAAAGCCATCGTCCAGAGGATCACATCGTGGCGTCTCTGATTCCCCAGGACTGACGTGCGTCGCGATCAAGCGTTAGGCGAATGCCCGACTGCCAGACTTCCCGCTGTTCATGGCAGCGGCGCTTTGGCGGACGCGATGAGGTCGCGGCCCAAGGAGTGGTTCATGGATGAGCCAGTGTTAAACCTGGACGGCGCCGTCCTTTCACCTCAAAAAGAGATCGTCCGCACGTTCTACAAGGAGATGTGGGATCGTGCGGACAAAAGTCTAATCCCTTCCATTTTCCATCCGGAATTCACGTTTCGCGGCTCGCTAGGTCCCTCGCTGGTCGGGCATGGCCAATTTGCCGAATACGTGGATTGGGTAACAACCGCCTTCGGCAACTACACCACGGACATGCTCGTTCTGGTCGAGGAACGCAATCGCGTAAGTGGTAAGATGCGCTTTCACGGCTACCATCGTCAGGAGGTGTTCGGGGTGGCTCCGAGCGGTCGCCATGTCTGGTGGACCGGGATGCCGATCTTCACGTTCGACGGCGCCAAGGTTCGGGACCTCTACGTACTCGGCGATATCTACGGTCTGATTGAGCGAATGCGCTCCGCAACATAGGACGTGACCGCACATGTCCGATCCGGGTTCATTCGGCGGCAGGAAATGTCGCGGTCGACGACTTCCGACCTTCCCCCAAATAACGGACATGGATCGTCAGATCGGTCACCTCCGAAACGTGCCGACAAGCG
The DNA here is from genome assembly GCF_964252915.1 of Bradyrhizobium sp. LjRoot220. Lineage (NCBI taxonomy): Bacteria > Pseudomonadati > Pseudomonadota > Alphaproteobacteria > Hyphomicrobiales > Nitrobacteraceae > Bradyrhizobium > Bradyrhizobium sp. LjRoot220. The sequence goes on along the minus strand of NZ_CAXUPS020000002.1, from coordinate 1,018,672 downwards.
ACACGGATCTGGGCAGACGAGAGGCCACCAATTGAGGCGGCGGCTTTTCTCGCGGCGGGCCTATATCGCTCTTAGCTCTAACGTCAGGCCGTCGCTTTTAGCTTTCCGCGAGACGTATCTGGTGCGGAAGATCACATTATCGACGTCATGCAGGGTGCGCCGCACGCTGCTTTCCGGCTGGAGTTCGATCCAGTCGGCACCGACCGCAAGCAAACCTTCGATTCAGGCCGAGTCAGCGCTTTGTGACGTCCATCACGGTGAAGCTAGCGCGCCAACCTAATCTGGCAATCGCAGATCAAGGGGACCCGCATGAATGCCACGCCTTCACAGACGCACTTGTATGGACTTGAGAAGATTGGTGGTCGTGTCGATGAACTGCAGCGCCTGCTGGGTCTTGCCGAAGGCCAGCGGGAAGCGCGTGCAGCGGTCCGACAATTGAACCAATCGCCTGCGTTCCTCCGCAAGGATGGTGTTCGACTTCTCGATCGCGAATTTGACGACGCCCTTCACCGGGCTGTTTTCGCCCATGTCGGTCATCTCTTTTTCGATGGTAATGAGATATTCGTAGCTCGAAAGCTCCTCGGAGATCTGAAGAAGCTCCCGGATCGTCGACGTGATGCACTCGGCATCGCCACTGGAAATATCCGCTCGTTTGGACGTCTGAACGAGATCACCCATCAGGTTCTGGAATAGCGGCTTTATGGCTTCGACTTTCTTGAAATCGCTTTCACTGAGGACACCGCTGCTCGCCACGTTCGGCGCCAGCATGAGCAGCGCGATGCCGAGGGCGAGCGGCCACACCCATCCGCGGCGCAGGCCGGCAACGCGAGGGCTGTCCGAGGCGCGAGCGGGCTTCATCCCGCCGCCCACCACTCTGCCTGTCAATTTCCGGACGGCGGTTACGCCCATTGGATCAGCCTCGAACATGCTCGACAAGCATAGTTCGCGATTGCCTGCGCTGCTAGGGCGGACCGGACCCGGCCTGCGTCATTTTTGCACGACCAACGCGCGTTCCGGCGCGGCCGGGCAGACCGGTTTGGTTGTTCTGCATCGGCTTTGGTGTATTATCCGCCCCGAGAGGAAAAGGGCTGTGCGTGATCGAAAAAATCAGCGACTGCTCGCGGCTGGGGCGGCCGTCCCCGGTTCGGTTACGGACCCGGGAAAATGACCGATCTGTCGCAGCGGACGTTTCGCGCCGTCGCGCTGCAGCGCGCCGCATCGCCCGAGCAGCTTGACCACCTCGTCCGCATCACCAGACCGTTCGACTGGATGCTGGTGTTTGCGATTTGCATCGCCCTGATCGCTGCCGTCACATGGGGCATCGTCGGGCGCGTTCCTACCCGCGCCGAAGGCCAGGGCATTCTGATCAGCGGCGGCGGCCGCGTCGTCGAGGCGTCCTCTGCCGCCTCCGGCAGGCTGGCCACCATCAGCGTCATGGTCGGTGACCGCGTCACCCAGGGGCAGCCGATCGCGGAGATCGTTCAAACCGACATTCAGCAACGTTATGCGGGCGCCGTCGAAGTCTTTCGCGAGAAGGAACGCCAGCACATCGACTTGGTCGAGAAGACCAAGCGTGAGCTGGCGTCAAAGGCACAGAATTTTGCGAAGCTCGAAGCAGCGTTCAACCAGGTCATCAAGGCGACCACGCAGCGCATCGAGTATCTGACCAACGACGTCAAGACCCTCGAGGATTTGATGGCCAAGGGATTGACCACGCGACGCACGCTCGAGGAGCGTCGCCGGGATCTCAACGACGCCCAGCAGCGAAAAGAAGACACGTTCAACGAAATCCTGAAGCTGCGGACGACACAGAGCGATCTGGAAACCCAGCGCGAACGCGAAAGCCAGACCTCCGAATTTGCCCTCAATGACGCCCGTCGGCAGATGGAGGCGACAGCGGGGCTGCTGACCCAGAATACCAAGATCGTCAGCCCGGTCGATGGTCGTGTGCTCGAAATCAAGGTCTCCGCAGGCGCCGTGCTTGCGGTCGGTGCACCCGTGGTCGCGATCGAAAGCGAAGGCCAGAAGCTGGAAGCATTGATCTACATTCCAGCCGAGCGCGGCAAGAACGTGAAGCTCGGAATGCCGGTTCGCATTGAACCCTCCACGGTGAAGCGCGAGGAATTCGGGACCATGGTCGGCACCGTCGTGACGATCTCGGATTTCCCGATGACGCCGCAAGGCATGGCAGCCGTACTTCACAACGAAAATCTCGTCAGTCGCTTTTCAAAGGAAGGAGCCGCCTACGCCGCAACCGTCAGCCTGGAGCCGGACCCCGAAACCGTCAGCGGTTACCGCTGGGCGGTTGGACAAGGGCCGCCCATCCGCCTCTCCAGCGGAACGCTGACGCGCGCGGAAATCACCACACGGCGGCAACGGCCGCTCGATCTGGTGGTGCCCCTGTTCAGGCGGTTGACCGGAATTGATGGATAGCGCCCCACCGCAGCAACCGCCTCCGCCCCAGTTCCGGCCGCCTTCGCTCTGGCACCGGTTTCGAAGGCTATTTTGGCGCAGGAACGTCAAGAAGACGCCGACCATCCTGCAGATGGAAGCCGTCGAGTGCGGCGCGGCGGCGCTGGCGATGGTGCTCGCCCACCACGGCGCGTGGATTCCGCTGGAGCAGCTGCGCGTTTCCTGCGGCGTCTCGCGCGACGGCAGCAAGGCCAGCAACATCGTCCGGGCGGCGCGCACCTTTGGCTTCGATGCCAAGGGTTTTCGCAAGGAGCCCACGACGCTGCACGAACTGCCGATGCCGTGCATCATCCATTGGAATTTCAACCATTTCGTGGTGCTCGAAGGGATCGACGGCAACGATGTTTACATCAACGATCCCGCGGTCGGACGCCGGCGCACCGACATGGCCGAACTCGATCTCGCCTTCACCGGCGTTGCGCTCACCATGGAGCCGACCGCGGATTTCAAGCGGTCGGGCAGCAAGCCGCAAGGGTTGCGATTGCTGCTGCGCGAATTGCGCTCCTCGAAGACCGCCGTCGGCCTGCTGGTCCTCGTCAGCCTGGCGCTGGTGGTGCCCGCCATCGTCGCTGCCGGCTTTTCAAAGATATTCGTCGACAACATCCTGATCCAGCGCACCAGCAGCTGGTTCATTCCGCTCTTGATCGGCATGGCCCTGACCGCGCTGATCCGCGCGCTGCTGACGCTGGTGCGCCAGTCGCTGTTGCTGCGGCTGCAGACCAAGCTCTCGGTCGTCATGGTCAGTCGTTTTCTCTGGCACGTCATGGCGCTGCCGGTCGAATTCTTCACCCAGCGCCACGCCGGCGATATCTCCAACCGCGTGGGCGCCAACGAGCAGATCGGCCGCCTGCTCTCGACCGGTGTCGCCTCCAACGCGCTTAATCTGACGTCGATCGTGTTCTTCGCCGCCGCCATGGCCATCTACGATCTCCCGCTGGCCATCATTGGCGTCAGCATGACGCTGGCGAATGTGCTGGCGTTGAAGTTCATCGGCGGACGTCGCGAAGATCTCAGCCGCAGTCTTGCGCTGGAGCAAGGCAAGCTGGTCGGCTCCACCGTCAGCGCCGTCCGCAGCATCGAAACCCTCAAGGCCAGCGGCCTGGAGGACGAGGCGTTCGGTCAATGGGCCGGCATTCAGGCCAAGGCGTTGAACGCCGAGCAGGAACTTGGCGCCTCCTCGGTCTATCTCGATATGCTGCCGACGCTGTTTACCGGATTGACCGTGGCAGCAATTCTTGGCGTCGGCGGCCTGCGCGTCATCGAGGGATCCCTGACCCTCGGAGGCCTCGTCGCTTTCCAATCCCTGATGGCAAGCTTCTCCGAACCGGTGACCGAACTCGTCAATTATTTCGGCAACGTGCAGACCATCAAGGGCGGGCTGGAGCGCCTCGAAGACGTCTACAATTATCCGCTCGGAAAGTCAGACAAGCCGACGGTGGCGCCCGAGCGCTTCCCGCCAAAGCTGACCGGCAGGGTCGAGCTCAGCGACATCAAATTCGGCTACTCGATCCTGGAGCCGCCGCTGCTGGACAACATCTCGATCGACATCCATCCGGGGTCGCGGGTGGCCCTCGTCGGCGCCTCGGGAAGCGGAAAATCGACGCTCGGAAAGCTGATTTGCGGTCTCTACAAACCCTGGGCAGGCGACGTTCGCATCGACGGATGGAACCTGCCGGAGATTCCGCCGCAGGTATTTGCGAATTCGATCACTTATGTCGATCAGGACATCTTCCTGTTCGAGGGAACGGCACGCGAAAACCTCACGCTGTGGGACTCGACCGTCACCGAGGCCGACCTTTCGCAGGCCCTCAAGGATGCCGTGATCCACGAGGACATCGCGACGCGGACGGGAAATTACGATTGCTATATCAATGAAGGCGGCACCAATTTCAGCGGCGGTCAGCGCCAGCGGATCGAGATCGCCCGGGCGCTGGTCTCCAATCCCTCCATCCTGGTGCTCGATGAGGCGACCGGCGCACTCGATCCGATCACCGAAAAGATCATCGATGACAATCTGCGGCGGCGCGGCTGCACCTGCATCATCATCGCGCACCGCCTCAGCACGATCCGTGACTGCGACGAGATCATCGTGTTGCAGCAAGGCAAGATCGTCGAACGGGGCACCCATGAGCAACTGATGGGCCTTCAGGGCGCGTACGCACGATTGGTGGCGCAGGAATGAGTGAATCGCTGCTCCAGCAGGCCCGCGCGATGGCCAATCATGACGGGACCGCCGATCCGGCGGGCCACATCGCATTCGATGGACGCCATCCAAAGCTGCTTGATCACCGCGGTTACGCACTCCAGGTCACCGCGGGGCATGTCGACGTCTTCGCTGTCCGGCTTGTCGAAGGCAGTACCGACGGCGCCCGGCACCATCTGTTTCGGGCCGAGAGCGGTGAGATCGTTCTCGACCTGCAAGAAGGCTTCACCCGGTCGGACCCGCAAATTCAAGTGCTCGCGGTCGGTAGCCCGGGCACCGAAGCGCAGCTTGTGCCGCGCATGGACGTTCAATCCCAGGACGCGGTCACCACCTGGATCAGGCGGCTTGCGCGGTTGATCGCCGGGCCCAATCCGAGCTGGGACATGCTCGAAGTCGCGAGCGACGGCGCGGCCGCCATCCCGCCAGGCGAACGGCGCCGCGGCCCGGCCCGCAGTATTGTCTGGGTTTCGCTGGAAGCCGGGGCGGCGAAGCCGATGGGGCTTGAACCATCGATTGCCCCTGGAAGTCCGGCGCTGCCGCTGACGTCAGGCATGTGGATCGAGGCAGGCCAATCGGGCTGCAGCGCATTTGGCAGCGAGGCGATGCCGGATGCGGACCAACTGTGGCGCGCCCTCGATCAATTCCATCTCGGCGTAGCCAGCTGCGTCCGGGAACATCTGGCCCGCGATGTCGAGCGGGAGGCACGGCGTCTCGTGCTTCGCACCGAACTGATGACGACGCAGACCGCGGAATCCTTTGAACGCCTCTCTGACGTCGTCGTCCAGCGCTCCGCCCACGCCGCAATGGCAACGGACTCGGCCGATCCCCTGTTCAACGCCTGCCGGATCGTCGTGGAAGCGATCCGGATGCCATTCGCCGTCCCACCCCGGTCCGGGCTGGCCCAAGGTGGGTTTACGGGTGCCGTCGAGATCGCGCGCGCGGCACGGCTGCGCGTGCGTCAGACGCTGTTGCGGGGCGAGTGGTGGACCGAGGACGCCGGGCCGCTGGTCGCCTGGCACGGCGCGGCACGAAATCCGGTGGCGCTGCTTCGCCGCGGCAATCGCCGCTATGTGATGCTCGACACAACGACGGGAACGCAGCGGCCGGTCGATCGGTCGGTCGCAATGGAGCTGGCGCCGGAGGCGGTATCGTTCTATCCGGCGCTTCCGGCCCGTCCACTTCGGTTCCGGGACCTGCTGACCTTTTCGTTCCGGCACTCCACCGGGAGCTTCCTTCGCATCGTGATTGCGATCGTCGCAATCGGGCTGCTGTCGCTGGTGACGCCGCTGATCACCAACCTCCTCGTCAATTCGGTGATCCCCCGCAGCGAACTCGATCAGCTCACATTCTGCGCCCTCGCCCTCGCCGTCACGGCCATCGCCATCGCCAGCATCCAGACGATGGAGGGGCTGGCGATGCTGAAGGTCGAAGGCCTGATGGATTGGCGGCTGCAGGCCGCGGTGATCGACCGGGTGCTCAGGCTGCCGACGTCGCTGTTTCGTGAGTACACCGTCGGCGATTTCGTCGACCGCTCGATGGGCATCGACGCGGCGCGCCGGGTCTTCACCGGGCGTGCGCTGCGCAGCATGCTGATGGGTGTGTTCGCCTGGTTCAGCATCGGCCTGATGCTCTACTATGATCTCAAGCTGGGGCTGATCGCGGTCTTGCTGACGCTGATCCGGGCGTTGCTGATCGTTGCCTCCAGCGCGCTCCGCCTCCATTACGAGAACAAGTATTCTGCCCAGCAGGGCAAGATCGGCGGTTTCGTGCTGCAACTGATCGCCGGCATCGGAAAGCTGCGCGTCGCCGACGCGACCGCGCGCGCGCTTGCCGTGTGGTCAAGGCAATTCGCCGCACAGAAGCGCAACTTCATCTCGTCGCAGAAGATCTCCAATGCGGTTGGCGTTTTCGAGACGGCGTATCCGCTGATCGCCACCCTCATCATTTTCGCGGCGGCGACCTACCTGAAGAGCAAGTTGCTGCTGGACGTCGGCGGCTTCCTGGCCTTCTTCTCCGCGTTCGGGCAGTCGATGGCTTCGATCGGCGCCTGGGCATCCGGTATCAGCGAAACGCTGACTGCGATCCCGCACATCACCCGGCTTCGGCCCTTGATTTCGGGCGCCGCCGAATTGTCGGACGAACGGAAATCCCCGGGCGAACTGTCCGGTAACATCGAGCTTTCGCGCGTGAACTTCCGCTATGCCGAGAGCGGTCCACTGGTGCTCGAGAATGTCTCCTTGAGAATCGCACAGGGCGAATACGTCGCCATCGTCGGCCCGTCGGGCAGCGGCAAGTCCTCGCTGTTCCGGCTGCTGCTGGGATTCGAGAAGCCGGAGTCCGGCACCGTATTCCTGGATGGAAAGGCGATCGACACGCTCGACATCAGCGCGGTACGGCGTCAGCTCGGCGTCGTGCTGCAAAACGGCAAGCTGACGACCGGCAGCCTCTACGACAATATCTGCGGCGGCGTGCAGCTGCCGCTCGACCAGGCCTGGGAAGCGGCGCGGCTCGCCGGGCTGGAAGACGACATCAAGGCGATGCCGATGGGCATGAACACCGTGGTCGCCGAAGGCGTCAATACGCTCTCCGGCGGCCAGCGGCAGCGGATCATGATCGCCCGCGCCGTCGCGCGCCGCCCGCGCATTCTGCTGTTCGACGAGGCGACGAGTGCGCTCGACAACCAGTCGCAGGCTATCGTCAGCAACTCGCTCGGCAACCTTAATGTGACGCGGATCGTGATTGCGCACCGGCTCTCCACCGTGCGCCAGGCGGATCGCATCATCGTGCTGGTCGACGGCAAGGTGGTGCAAAGCGGCAGCTATGATGAGCTTAGCAGCACGCCGGGAACGTTTGCTTCCTTTGCCAAGCGCCAGTTGCTTTAGTGATATGAATCACGCCGCTGAGGCATTCGTCGCGACGTGACTCCAGTCACTGCGCCAAGGCCCGTGCAGGCCGTAGCCTCCTGACCATAGACGAAGCGGATCATCCCTTCGCTAGACAGGAGACGACCATGAACCAAGAACTTCTCAATGACAAAGAGCTCTCCATCGTCAACGGCGGTAAACCTGCCGGGCACGGCAGCGGCACCGGTGGCGGCACGGGCGGCGGCGGCGGCAATGGCACCGGCGGCGGCGACGGCCTCGGCTGGCTCCGCAACCTCATCCGCAGCATCTTCAACTAAACGGAGGTGACGCACGGAAGAGACCGTCTCAACGGGCGGTCTCTTTTGTTTTTGCGGATCCACGGGCAGGGCAAACCATTCATTCGCCTACGAACGATTCCTTCCCTGAAAATGCCTGGCGGGCATGACGGTGCCACATCCCGTTTTGCTGTGCAGCATTGAACCGCCTTTGCCGGCCAGCCTGTCGGCGACTGTCGCGAAATAGCGCGGTTAACGCTGTGGGATCGGATATCGCTCGCCGTCGGACCCGGCTGGCGATAGCATCGCAGCCTCGCAGTGGAAGGCGCCGATGAGTAAGCCAGGGCCAGTATTTGCGTGGGGGAACGTGTCCGAGGACCTTGCGCTGTTCAAGGCGCTCACGCCGGAGCAGCGATTCAAGACCTTCGACGCCATGGTCCGGCAGGACCTGGTCCGCGGCGAACTGCTGGTGGCGCAAGGGGACCCCGCCGATTCCCTCTATATCGTCTTGCACGGCGCGCTTGCGGTACGCCGAACCGGCGACTCGCTGCCGATCGCCGAACTCCGCGCTGGAGAGTTGGTCGGTGAAATCGGGTTCTTCGCCAACCTTACCCGCACGGCCAACGTGATCGCCATCCGCGACACCAGCGTGCTGGTGCTGACACGGGCCGCCTACCAGAGCCTCGCGGAGAGCACGCCGGCGATCGCCGAGGCACTGCTTGCAGCGCTCGCACTTCGGTTTGCCAAACGCACAGAACACATTCCAACGACACGCACCTCGCCCATGGCGCGCACGGTGGCGCTGATCGATGGTGGACATGAGCCGATTCCAGACGCCTTTTATCGACGCATGCGCGAGACCCTCGCCGGGACCGACGCCCAGATTGTCGATCCCGCCCGCGTCAGTTCGATGTTTCCCGGGCGGGCGCTGGATGCCCCCGAAGTCACCGACTGGCTCAACAAGCTCGAACAGGTTTCGCCGCTCGTCATCTATCTCGGCAGCGGCGAGGTGCCGGCCTGGACGCGGAAGGCGATCCGGCAGGCCGACATGGTTGTATTGGCCTGTCGCGGCGATGCGCCTGCCGAAGGCCTGACCGAAATCGAAGCCTTCGCTTGCCAGGTCCATCCGGTGTCGGCGCGGCGCATCGTGCGCGTCCACGACCGGCGCAGCGGCGAAGTCAGCGGCACCGCGGCATGGCTCGCCCGCCTGCCCTGTTTCATGCACCACCACGTCGCGCTGGAAGATCAGGTCGACATCGACAGTTTGGTCCGTTTCCTGTCCGGGCGAGCGATCGGATTCGTGGCCGCAGGCGGAGGGAGTTTCGGATCCGCCCATGCCGGCATCTACAAGGCGTTTCGCGAACGCGGCGTGACGTTCGACATCTTTGTCGGCACCAGCGTCGGCTCGGCGATGGCGGCAGGTTTTGCAAAGAATTTCGAGGCGGACCACCTCGAACGCGGCGCGCACGAGATTTTTGTGAAGAGCCGCAGCTTCCGCCGCCCGACCTGGCCGCGATACGCGCTGCTGGATCACAAGGCGTTCGATCGCGCGCTCGCCGATCAATACGGCGCGCATTGCAGGATCGAGGATTGCTGGCGGCCTTTCGCGGCGGTTGCGACCAACCTTTCGACCCACTGCCTCGAACTGATCCAGTCCGGGTTGCTTTGGCAGGCGGTGCGCGCATCGAGCGCCATACCCGGACTGCTGCCGCCCTTCTACACCAAGGAAGGCGCGATGCTGGTCGACGGATGCCTGATCGACAATGTTCCACTGGATCCGATGCACCAACTGAAGAGCGGCCCCAACCTGGTGGTGCATTTCGGCGAACCCGCGGTGGAGACCTTTGACGTCGATTATGCGGCGCTGCCCGGCCGGCTGGAGCTGGCTGCCGCGATGCTGATGCCGTTCCGCAAAAAACTGCTTCCGGCGGCGCCAAACGCGGTCAATGTGCTGTGGCGAAGCCTCGTCGCCCATCAGCGCTACGATACAATCCCGGCCGCACCGCTCGATCACGTCATGCGGCCGCCGATTCCGGATGGAGTTGGGGTCACCGAATTCGAGCGCCACACCGAGATTTTTGACGCGGCCTATCTCTGGGCGCGAGGGCGCATCGCAGCGCTCGAAGCGGAAGGCAATTCCGCTGTTGCCGCCATTCTTGGACGCGGTGCGACGCCCAGGCCGTGAGCGCCCCATCTGTCACCTGGACAGCACGGCCCGCAACTCGGCGGCCAGCATGCGCGGAACGGGATCGCCGGGACACTCTGCGGCCAGTCCCTCAAACAGCTGCGCCGCGCCGGCCTTATCGCCCTCGATCAACCGATACGCCGCAAGATACCGTTCGCGCCAATCCGCCGACGTCTCCGGCGGCCACGGTTCAAAAACCTCGACGGGCACATCAAGGCCGCGCAATGACGTAACCCCGAGCGGTCTGAACAGGGTTGACGTGCATCGCGACGCCGCGAACGGGCCAACACAGATCGTCGATCCATAGCGCTTGTTCATCGCCTCCAGGCGCGCCGCCGAGTTGATGGAATCGCCATGGGCGGTGTAGTCGAGCTTCGACCTGATCCCGATGTCGCCGACGATCGCGACGCCGGTTTCGATACCGATGCGGGTGCGGCCCAAGCCGATCTCGGCGGGGCCGGGCCGCGACTGAAACTCCGTCGTCCAGATCCGCATCTCCAGGGCGCAGTCGAGCGCGCGTTGCGGATGATCGCTGAGATCGAGCGGCGCGTTGAAGAACGCGTGCACGGAATCCCCGACGATCTTGTCGACCATCCCGCCATGCTTCATTACAATGGCCGTCGTTCCTTCAATGTATTCGTCGAGCACGGCGACCAGTTGTTCGGGCCCTGCGCGATGCGTCATCGCGGTAAAACCCTCGATATCGGTGAACAGCGCGGTTATTTCACGCTTCTCGCCGTTCAGCTTCAGGAGACCCGGATTCTCGGCGATCCTTTTTACCACAGCGGGCGCCAGATGCTGCTCAAAGCGGCTGCGAATGCGCGCTTCGCGGCGGCTTACCAGAGCATAAGAGCTGACGGAAGCTGTCATAAAGACGAAAAGGCCTCCGATGGACGGCATCAAGGGATCGATCAACCGGTCGCCGAGCAGAGACGCGAGGATGGCCCCCGACCAAAGGATCAACAAAGCCGACAGGCCGACAACGGCCCCCAACACAGGCGACAGCGCCGACGCCGCAGCGACGGCGATCAATCCCATGATCAAGGTAAGAGCGAAGCCTAACGGCGTCGCTTGCGGCGCCCGGCGAGCGTAAATCTGCCGGATGGCATCGGCCTGAATCTCGACCGACGGGACAAGCGGATCAATCGCCGTTTCGCGCAATCCGCCCAGTTCCGGCGCCGACCCGCCGATCAGCACAATGGCTCCTGCCAGCCGCGCGCGCGCAGTAGCATTGTTGACGACGTCCAAAGCGGAGATCGTGCGCGCCTCCGGTTTGCGGATCTCGGCGCCGGCCAATCGCAACAGACCGTCACCGGGCAGCGGCACCTCGAGATCACCGACGATGATCCGCTGCGGGCTGGTATCGACGGAATAGGCCGGAGAACGCTGAAACAATCGGATCGCTTCCAGCGCCAGGCCCGGTCGCGTCGCTTCGCCGACCCCGACGAACAGCGGCACGCGCCTGATCTTGCCGTCCGCGTCTCCGGGCAATGAAAGCGCGCCAAGCCCTTTCGCCGCGTCGACCAGCGGCGGCATCGGACCGAGGCCGCCGGGCATGCGCCAGAGATCAAGCCCTATCGGGCGTCGCGCGAGAACCGGCACCCCCGGCACGGCTTCGGGCTTGTCGGCGTCGAGCACAAATCCGAGCGCCACTGGAATGCTCTTGATTGCTGCCGCGAAGCGTTTGTCGCCATCAGGGAGGTCGTTGGCGAGCGCGCCGATCTCCTGATTGCCGGTAAGCGCGCCGAGCTGCCGCGCCAACGCGGCCGGAGAGCGGGTGTCCGCCTGCGCAAACAGGATGTCGATCCCGACGACAGCCGGCTTGCCGCCGGCTACCGCTTCGACCAGGCGCGCCATCGTCTCGCGCGGCCACGGCCACGGCCCCAAGGCGTCAAGCGTGCGCCGGTCGATATCGACCACGATGACCGAAGCCGCTTTTGCAGTCCCTTCAAGCTTCGATCGGCGGATCAGCCGGTCGGCGGCAAGCACCGCGTCGAACGCCCTTTCGCGCGACACGTTCCGCCATTCCGTCGGCATCAGCAATACGCCCGCGAGAAACAGCACCAGCGCAAGGATTCCGGCAAGCAGGCCCGAGTGGGTCTTGCCGAGCTGGCTAAGCATGAGCCCCGTCGACTTCGGCGAGCTTCTGCGGATCGCAGAAGATGCGATCCAGCGTCCGGCCGATCGCGCCAACCTCCTCCAGCTTGCCGAGTGCCTCGTTGATCTTCGGGCGGCTGGCGCCGAGCAGCAAGGCGAGTTCGCCCTGCGACATGCCGAGATCCAGCGGTAGCCGCTTTCCCGGCACGGGCTTGCGATCGCCGATCGCGACCAGGAAGAAGCGCGCCAATCGGACATGCATCGGATGAAGCGCGATCGACTCGAGCTGCCCGCTGGTGTCCCGCAGCCGGCCGCAAAGGAACGATATCAGCCGCTCGGACAATACCGGCCGCGCGGTCCACAGCTTGCGAAAATCCTCCTTGTCGAGCCGGTAGGTCGTCACCGCGGTGAGAGCGGTCGCATCCGCGCTCCTTGTGCCGCCGTCGAGCGCTGCAATTTCACCCAGCAATTCGCCCGCTGTCGCGTGCCGGAAGCTCAGTTCGCGGCCATCCTCGGTGGCGATCGCCAGTCGCACACGTCCTTCGGCGACGAGATAGAGTCCCGTCGCGCGCTCGCCGCGCGTAAACAGCGCTTGTCCCTTCTTGAATTTGGCCTCGCGAAACGACGGAATGCAGGCCTCGATATCTTCGACGGCCAAGCCTTTGAACAGCTCTGTCTTCGACAGGAGCGAAACGAGAATATCTTTGCTGGACATTTATCGCCTGAATGAAAGGCCTCGGTTTGCAATTGATTTGACGTCAGGTCGGAAAATCTCTCCGCGTCTGCCAGTATCTCTATCGCCAAGCCTTCCGCATATACCGCCCGGAACCAAGTGGAGAAGCTAACTGACGCTGTCCAAGGCGCCGCGAATCCGTTCCGATCCCCACGCAACGGCTGGCGAGGGTTTTGCGCCCGGACTGTCCAGGTTTGTCCCCTGCCCCGCCTGCAGCACGACCTCGCTCCCGCCTCCGGAAACGGTGACCGAGCCGTGGTCGACAAACACGCCAAAAACGCCGTTGCTCGGGCCGGCAAAGAATTTTGTGCCGCGGACGGCGATGAGGCCGTAGGAACTCCTGATCTTCACTGGAACGGGGCGGCTCCCGCTCGGGCGGTCGAAAAGCATCGGACCGGACTGCAGCGTAATTTCACCGCCGGTCGTCGAAAGAAACTGGTCAATGACGAGTTTCGCTTTTTCGCCGAGCTTGATCGTCGTGTCTTCGCCGATCAACATCGTCAATCGGGAGGATGCGCCCGTGCCGACGCGATCGCCGACAAAAAGCGAGGACGCCTTTTCCAACGTCCGCTGCTGATTGCTGGCATCGGCAAACGCTTCGCCCTTGATCTCCTGGACACGGCCGGCAGGATCGGCGGCGCGCGATGGCGCATTGAGGACGGCAGCCGCAAACAGCGTGCCGACGAAGCCCAGGGCATCTCGTCGATCGAGCGGTTGCCCGAAATAGCGCCGTGATCGCTGAATTCCAGAACGCATCGTACAACCCGCTTCCATTGCGGGATTGATGCTAGCGGAGCCGCCAAGTGCAGGCAACCGGAAGCGAACAGCGGGCGCGCCGTGTCGTCGCGCAGCTCGATCTGCCGATCAACTCAACAGCCAATCGTAAACCAAATGGATGACATGCGGGGAGCGCGGCTGACGTTCGCAAGCCGGATCAGCTGCCCGCACGCGGGGAGAGGCCTCAGAATCTCCTCGCCAGTTCACCCCTCGCCTATAATCGTTTATTTTCAACACGTTAAATGGAACGAAGGGTCCAAACTTCGCCATTCCGGCCCTGTTCCCTCGGGAACAGCGCGTACAAGCGCGGCCCTCTATTCTCCAACCATCGACGAGAGGGAAGCGATAACCGCTTCCGGTCGAACCAGATGGAGAAAGTCATGGCCACCCAGTCCAGCAACACCCAACTCAGTGACAACGAACTCAATGCCGTCAGCGGCGGCCATCAGAAGTTTCACTATGAGACGATGAACGGCAGCACCTATGCCATCGGCCACATCAACGGCCGCACGGTGATGGTGAAGGTGGCGTAACAGGCCGGCGAAGGATCCGGCGCACTGCGCCGTATTCCAGCGGGTTCATGGTCCGCTTGATGCAGAAAGCGATGGGGCAGCAATTCGCTGCCCCATCCGTTGCGCTGTTTGAAAGCCCCTACCAACGATGTCAGCCGCGTCGTCCATCAGGCGCGCAGTGGTCGCCGCAACAGCAAATCCGCTGGTGCGCTAGCCGCGCACGAAGCGATTAGTCCCATGCCCAGGCGGAGAAGTCGTTCTCGAATTGCGGGACTTCCTTCCAGACGCCCTTCAGCTTCTTGCTCGCAATGGTGATCCATTGCGGCTGGAACATGAAGCCGGCGACCGCATCGGTTGCCAGCATACGCTGCGCGTCACCGATCAACTTGGCACGCTCGGCCTCCGCGGGTGTCGCCCTGATCTGCTGGTAGAGCGCGTTGAACGCATCGTTGTTATAGCCGAGATAATAGTCGGGCTCGGTTATCTTCACGAGATCGAACGGCTCGACATGCGAGACGATGGTGAGATCGAAATTGTGCGGGCCGTTACCGGCAAAGACCTGTGACAGCCACTGCGCCCATTCCACGTTCTCGATCTTGGCAATGATGCCGACCTTGGCGAGCTGGGCCGCGAGGATTTCTCCGCCGTTCCGCGCATAAGGCGGCGGCGGCAGCCTGAGGCTCAGCTCCAGGGGCGCCTTGACGCCCGCTTCTGCGAGCAGCTTCTTGGCTTTTTCGGGATCGTAAGGATTGATGCCGGTGGTGTCGACATAGCCCAGCGATCCCGGCGTATAGAAGCTGCCGATCGGCGAGCCAAAACCATCGACGGCGCCGTCGATCATCGCCTTGCGATCGATCGCGGCGAGAATGGCGCGGCGAACCCTGATATCATCGAGCGGCTTCCTCTTGTGGTTGATGCCGACGATAGTCTTGGCTTTGGAGCCGCCGATCAGCACATTGAAGCGCGGATCGGCCTTGAACTGCGCCACGCTGCGCGCCACCGCGGCGCGCGGAAACAAGTCGATGTCGCCCGACAGCAGCGCCGCGACCTGCGCGGAGGGATCGCCGATGAAGCGGATGGTCACCTTGGAAAGCTTGATCGCTGCGGCGTTGCGATAGTCGGGCCATTTGTTCAGGGTGATCGACGATCCCTTGGCCCAGGCGCCGAGCGTATAGGGTCCGGTGCCGACCGGCTGCGTCACATTGGTCGGCGCGCTCTTCGGCTCGACGATCGAACCGCCGGCCTGACCGAGCAGGAACGGCAGGTTCGGTTCGGAATATTTGATCGCGATCACGACCGTCTCCGCATCGGGCGCGGTGACTGACTCGAACGCCTGGTACAGGCTCTTGTCCTTGTTGGTGCTGGTCGGCGCCGCGTTGCGATCGAAGGAGAATTTTACCGCCGCAGAATCGAACGGTTCGCCGTTGTGGAATTTGACGCCCTTGCGGAGCTTGAATGTATAGGTCTTCAGGTCGTCCGACGCTTTCCAGCTCTCGGCGAGCAAGGGCGATACCGAACCGTCCTCGTTGATTTTGGTCAGCGTCTCATAGAGATTATAGAGCACCACCTCGGCAATCGCCGCGGCGGCTGCGTTGGTGGGATCGAGCCCCGGCGGCTCCAGCGTCATGCCCATGACGACGCTATCCTTCTTGCCCTGCGCCAGGCTCGGCAGCGGCGCGGCGGCGAACGCGGCGACCAATGCAAAAACGGCCAATTTCCTAAACATTCGCGTGTTCCCCTGACATATCGCGTGACCAGACTAAGCCAGTCCCGCACAAAAGGCTAACTCTCCTCCGACGACACCGGAGGCAATGCCATCACCGCCTCGGCGCGATGGCACGCGGCCAGCTGCGCCGGACCCACTTTGCGCAGCGCAGGCGCGATCTCGCGACAGTGCTGATCGGCCAACGCACAGCGTGAAGCGTAGGGACATCCCGTTGCGCCCACGGACTGCGAGGCGATCGCCTGCGCCCCGCGACGCCGACGCAAACCACCGGCCCGGGCGCGCGGAACGGCCTCGAGCAGCGCGCGCGTGTAGGGATGGGCGCAGTGCGCGAACAAATCCTCGGGCCGGCCCTGCTCGACGATCCGGCCGAGATACATCACCGCGATCTCGTCGCAGAGATAATCGACGACGGCAAGATCGTGGCTGATCAGGATGTAGCTCAACCCGAACTCATCCTGCAGATCCTGCAGGAGATTGAGTACCTGAGCCTGCACCGACACGTCGAGCGCGCTGACCGGCTCGTCGGCGACGATCAGCTTCGGCTGGGTGATCAGCGCGCGCGCGATCGCGATGCGCTGGCGCTGGCCGCCGGAGAACTCGTGCGGAAACTTGTCCATGTCGGTGTCACGCAATCCGACCTGCCGCAGCACGGTCGCGACGCGCTGACGCAGCGCGGTGCGATCCACGCGCCCAATCGCGGTCAAGGGCTCCGAGACGATACGCACAATGGTCTGCCGTGGGTCCAGCGAACCATAGGGATCCTGAAACACCATCTGGAAATCCCGCCGGGCGCGGCGAAGCTCGTCGGCCGGCAGCCGGTTCAGGTCGCGGCCCAGGAGCGACACCGAACCTGACGATGGCCGTTCCAGCGCCATCACCAGCCGCGCGAAGGTCGACTTGCCCGATCCGGACTCGCCGACCACGCCGAGGCTGCGGCCTGCCATCACCTGCGCGGTGACGCCGTTGAGCGCATGCACCTGCCCGGCCGGCTTGAACATGCTTTCCCGCGGCAGCGTGTAGCGCTGCGCCAGATCCTTCACATCGAGCAGCGGCAGCTCGGCGGGCGGTGGCGCCTGGTCCAGCATGGTCATGCGCTCAAAACTCCGGCCGCCTCAGCCAACGAAATATCCGTCCTGAGGCAGCGCACGCCATGCCCGGCGCCGACGTCCACGGTGGCCGGCAGCGCCACGCGGCAACGATCTTCGACGATCGCGCAGCGGTCGGCGAACGTGCAACCGGAGGGCAGATCGGCCAGCTCGGGCACGGTGCCGGCGATGGTCTGCAGCCGGGTGCCCTTGCGCGCACCAAGACGCGGGCGAGCCCGAAACAGGCCTTGCGTATAGGGATGTCCCATGCGCGTGAATACGGCATCCGTTGCGCCACTTTCGACGACGGTGCCGCCATACATCACCGCCATGCGCTGGACGCTCTCGGCAATGACGCCGAGATCGTGCGAGATCAGGATCATCGACATGCCGCGCTCGGCGACAAGGTCCGCAATCAGCTCGAGGATCTGTCCCTGGATGGTGACGTCGAGCGCCGTGGTCGGCTCATCGGCGATCAGCACGTCAGGCTGGCAGGCCAGCGCCATGGCAATGGTAACGCGCTGGCGCTGGCCGCCGGAGAACTGGTGCGGATAGGCGTCGACGCGTTTCGCCGGGTCGGGAAGGCCGACACGATCGAGCAAGGCGATGGCTTCCTTGCGCGCCTGCGCGGCCGAACAATTGGTGTGGCGCCGCAGCGGCTCGGCCACCTGGTGCCCGATCGTGTGCATCGGATTGAGCGCGGTCATCGGCTCCTGGAAGATCATGCCGATGCGATTGCCGCGCAGCTTGCAGTAATCCGCATCCGGCAGGCCGACCAGTTCGCGGCCGTCGAGCCGGATGCTGCCGGTGATGACCGCGCTCTCGGGCAGCAGGCCCATCAGCGCGAGCGCGGTGACGGACTTGCCGCATCCGGATTCGCCGACGAGACCCAAGGTTTCGCCGCGCTTCAGCGCGAAGCTGATCCCGCGAACCGCCTGCGCGGGCCCGCGGCTGGTGTTGAGCCGGACGCCGAGATCCCTGACTTCGATCAATGGTGTGTTGGCGGGCACGCTCATGTTCATCGCTCCCGCGCCAGCCGGGGATCGAGCAGATCGCGCAACCCGTCGCCGAGCAGATTGAGGCCGAGCACGGCGATTGCGATCGCAGCGCCCGGATAGACCGCGAGCATCGGCGACTGGAACAGCAACGTCTGCGCATCGTTCAGCATGCGTCCCCAGGACGGCTGCGGCGGCTGCGTGCCGAGCCCGAGGTAGGACAGCGCGGCCTCGGCCAGGATCGCGAGCGCGAACTGGATCGTCGCCTGCACGATCAGGACCGAAAGGATGTTCGGCAGCACGTGCTCGATGGTGATCCGGAAGCCGCCCTTGCCCGAGGCGCGCGCAGCCAGCACGAACTCCCGCGCCCAGATCGCATTGGCCGATCCGCGGGTCAGCCGGACCAGGGTTGGAACCTGGAAGATGCCGATGGCGGCGATCGAGGTCACCATGCCCGGGCCTGCGACGGCCGCCAGCATGATCGCCGACAGCACTGCGGGAAACGCGAACGTGAAGTCGCTCATCCGCATGATGAGCTCTTCGGTCCAGCCCCGGCGTGCGGCGGCGATCAGCCCGAGGCACACGCCAAACGTGAGGCCGATCCCGACCGCGATGACGCCGACCATGATGGTGGAGCGGGCGCCGACCAGCAGCAACGAGACGATATCTCGGCCAAGCACGTCGGTGCCGAGCCAGTGCGCGGCCGACAGCGGCCGCAGCTTGGACGCCACGTCGATCTCATAAGCCGACCACGGCGTCCATACCAGCGACAGCAAGGCGGCACCGACCACCAGCAGCGTGAGCGTGCCGCCGGTGACAAAGCTGCGATGACGCAGCGCGCGCCGCCAGAAGCCGGTCGCAGGCCGCGAACGCGCGGTGGCGGCCTGCACGTCACCCGAAACGCTCAACGGGACGCTCATAGGTTATGCACCTTGATGCGCGGATCGATGAAGGCGTAGAGCACATCGACCACGAAATTGACGACCACGACCATGGCCGCGAGCAGCATCACGCAGTTGCGCACCACGATCAGGTCGCGATTGGCGATCGACTGGAAGATCAGCCGGCCGAGACCCGGCAGATAGAACACGTTCTCGATCACGATGGTCCCGGCCAGCAGATTGGCGAACTGAAGGCCCATGATTGTCATCACCGGGATCATCGCGTTGCGCAGCACGTGCTGCCACAATACGTCGCGCTTGCTCAAGCCCTTGGCGCGTGCGGTGCGCACGAAATCCTCACGCAGCACCTCGAGCACCGCCGAGCGTGTGACCCGGGCGAGGATCGCCGCCTGCACCACCGATAGCGAGATCGCAGGCAACAGCAGCGACTTGATCCCGGCAACAATGCTTTCGTCCCAGCCCGCAAAGCCGCCGGCCGAAAGCCATTGCAGCTTCACCGAGAACAGCAGGATCAGCAGGATGGCGAACCAGAAGTTTGGAAGCGCCATACCGAACTGCGTCAGCGACATCACACCCACGTCGCCGAACTTGTTGTGATTTGCCGCCGTATAGATTCCAGCCGTCAGCGCCAGCACGACCGTCATCGACATCGACATGATCGCCAGCGGCATTGTCAGCGTGAGCCGCTCCGCGATCAATCCGCCGACCGGCGTGCCGTAGACATAGCTGCTTCCCAGGTCCCCCGTCAGCATCCCCTTGATCCAATGCAGGTACCGATAGTGCAGCGGTTGATCCAGCCCGAGCTTGACGGTCAGCGCCCGGACCGCATCAGGCGAGGCATCCGCGCCCATCAGCATCTGTGCGGCGTTGCCGGGCAAGGCATCCAGAACAAGGAAGATAATCAGCGACGCGCCGACCAGCGTCGCTATCAGCGTCAGAAAGCGGCGGAAAATGAAGACGCTCAAGTCCCGATTTCCTTGCTAGCGGCCGGCCCCTCGTTAGCGATCAAGCGTGGTGGCGGCCGCATGTTCGATTATCCGGTTTGACTCGGCCAGCGGCCGAGAAGATCTTGCGAAGCCTCGAACAGCGCGCTGACGCGCAGCAATTCGATGTCGGCGCGGAATTTACCGACGAGTTGAATACCGATTGGCAGGCCGTCCGCGCCAAAGCCACAGGGCAGGCTCACCGCCGGATGGCCGGTCATGTTGAACGGCATTGTCCAGGGAAACCAGTTCGGCCGCACGTCGCTGAATACCCGCCCGTCGATTTCTATCGTGCCGAACAGGTCCTGATCGATCGGAAGCGCGGTGCGAGTGATGGTTGGCATCGCGAGAATATCGAACCTCTGCAACAATGTCTGAATCCGCCGGAACAGAGACGTACGGTCAAACATCGCCCGCTGATAGTCAACACCGCTGACCCTGGTGGCCAGCGCCAGCTGCTTCATGAAAGCTTCGCTCAGCACGTCGCCATGATCGGCCGCAAGCTGCTCGAACCGTGCGCGCCAGGCGGTGTGATTGATGGCGCGCCAGATCGGCTCTATCTCAAATCCGTCGGCGGGCATTTCCTCGACCTCAGCCCCGAGGGCTTGCAGCCCGGCGAGCGCGCCCTTGAATGAAGCGGCGACATCGGCCGCAACTGGCCGGCCTGATGGCGCGAGGCAGAATGCAATCTTGCGCCCGCGCAGGTTGCCGCTTGGCGCCGATCCCTCGACGAAATCCCCCTGCGGAATTCCGATCGACCACGGATCGGAAGCGTCTTCTCCCGACATTGCCTGCATCATCAGGGCGGTGTCCGCGACGGTGCGTGTCATCGGGGTCACGTAGGTCTGGTTGCCGAACGCGTCGTGCACCTGGCTGTGCGGAATAAGGCCGTTGCTTTGCTTGAGCCCGACAACGCCGTTGCAGGCCGCCGGAATCCGCGTCGAGCCGCCGCCATCCGTCGCGATCGCAAGAGGTGCGATGCCACTGGCGACCGCTACCGCCGCTCCCCCGCTGGAACCGCCGCTCGAGCGCGCGTCACTCCAGGCATTGCGCGTGCGGCCGAACAACGGCGAATCCGTCAGGCACTTGGTGCCGAACTCGGGCGTGGTGGTCTTGCCTACGAGGATGGCACCCTCTGCCCGCATTCGCGCCACGGCGACCGCGTCATGGTCGGGAACGTTATCCTTGTAGGGGATCGCGCCGAAGGTGGTTCGCACTCCCCTGGTGTTGACCAGGTCTTTCACCGTGAACGGAATGCCGTGAAGAAGGCCCAGCGGCCCGCCGGCCATGACCTCGCGCTCCGCCTTCCCTGCCGCGGCTATCGCCTCATCGCCGCACAGCGTGATGAAGCAGTTCAACGAGGGCTGCATCCGCTCGGCACGCGCGAGAACGGCACGCATGATCTCAACCGGCGAAACCTCCTTGCGGGCGACCCGAGCACGGAGTTCGGTCGCCGGCAGGAAGCAGAGTTCATCGCTCATGACGCGCAAATCCCCAGGACCGAATTTGACGGCAAGATGACACTCACATTGACTTCAAGTCCAATACCATCGCACAACTTACCCATACGATTTCGGTATGGCAAAAATGGACCTCCGGCGTCTCCGCTATTTCGTTGCCGTTGCAGAAGAACGCAGCGTTGGCCGGGCGGCCGTCCGCCTGCGCATGGCGCAGCCGCCACTGTCGGTCCAGATCCGCAAACTGGAATCGGAAGTAGGAACCCCGCTGTTTCGTCGCGGCGCCCAGGGAATGGAGTTGACGGCGGCCGGTCGCGCCTTGCTGTCGCGCGCGCGTGAAGCGCTGGCCCTCGCGGCCGAAGGCTTCGAGGCAGCCCGCGCGGTAGCCGCGGGGCGCCGGGGAAGATTGTCTGTCGGATACATGTTCGTGCTGGCCCATGCCGTGTTGCCTAAACTCGTGCCGGAACTCCGCAAGACCCTTCCGAAAGTCGACCTCGAATTCATCGAACTGAGCGCGTCAACGCGTGAAGCGCGGTTGCTGGACCACAGCGTAACCGTCGCGCTGTGCATGCCGGCCATTCGCCACAGCGAGATTGAAGCCTCCACCATCGGAACGCAGCGATTGATGCTTGCCATGCCGGCCGGCTCGCCGCTGGCGCGCTCCGCGGCGGTACCGGTGAACCGACTGCAGGGGCGTCCGCTCATCAGTCTGCCCGCGCCCACCGAGGATCCCGCAACATCTATTGTGGCGGCGCTGCTGCGGCGGCATCAGGTCGCCATGCCGGTTACGAACCGGGTTGAAACGGTCCACTCGGCTCTCAGCATGGTCCTGGCCGGGGAAGGCCTGGCGATCCTTCCCGCCTGCGCCGAACTCGGATGCCCAACGGGCGTCGTGTTCAGGCCCTTCCTCGATGCCGACGATGCGATCGATGTCGCGGTTTGCTGGCGCCGGGATTCGCTCAATCCGCTGGTCCGGAATTTCCTGAAGTGCGCGGAACGGGTGATCGGTCAGCTCTGAGCGTTGCGAAAGGCTCGTTGGCACTTGATCGCGTCGATGTTCAGGTCGCATAAAGCCCTTTGACGATTGGCAGGCGCGCGGCGCGCAGCGCCGGAAAAAGCCCGCCGATCAATCCGACGACCAGCGCGAGACCAACGCCCTCGGCGATCAGCCACGGACTGAGCTTGAAGTCGAACACCACCTGGGTGAAGTTGCCGCCAAGCGTCGAGGCGGTGATGCCATCGAAAATCAGGTAGGTTGCGGCTGCACCAACCAGCCCGCCGATCGCAGCCAGCGACAGCGATTCCACCAGCGTTCCGATGAAGGCGGGGAAACCGCCGAACCCGATCGCCCGCAATGTGGCAATTTCGGTCGCGCGCGCCGCCACCGACGAGTACATGGTGTTGAGCGCGCCGGCGAGCGCGCCGAAGGCCATGGCGATCGCCAGCGGCCAGCCCAGCTTCTGGATCAGGTCGGAAGTTTGTGACGCCTGCTCGGCGAAATAGGCGGTTTCCGATTTGACGTCGAGCTTCAGCCGCGGATCGTTGTCGCTATAGTTCTTCAGTTCGCTCAACGCCGCCGGACTGGTGAGCCGCGCGCGTACGGTCTGGACGACATTGTTACGATTGAACAGGCTCTGCACGACGGGAAGATCGGCCCAGATTTCGGATTCGAATACGTTGCCGCCGGCATCGAACACGCCGACAACGGTCCAGCGGGTGGCCCCGAAGGACACGGTGCTGCCGAGTTCAAAACCCTCGAACTCCCGCAACAAGGCTTTGCCGACCACGATCTCGTTGCTGCCGCGATCGAACATCCGGCCTGCGGTGATCGCCACGCCTTTGCGCAACGTGGCGCCCTGCTCGCCGATGCCGCGCAGCGGCAGGTTGGCTTTGGTTTTGGTAGAGCGCTTGAGGCCGTCGACCACGAGATAGAGTTCGGGTGAGATCAGCGGCTTGCCGTCGCTGCCGCGGGCGATGCCCGGTCCATCCTCGATCAGGCGAACCTGGTCGCGGGAAACGGTGCTGTTGATTTCCGCCTGCGAGCCCGCGCGCAAGACAATGGCGATATCGTCGGCGCCCGACCCGGCGATGGTCCGCTGGAATCCATTGGCCATGGCGAGGAAGGCGAGCAACACGATTACCACCAGCGCGATCGCGATCACGGTCGACAGCGACAGCCAGCGGCGCTGCGCGATGCTCTTGAGGTTGATCGAGGTGACTGCAATCACCTGAAGCAGGAGCGAACGCATGGTCTATCCTCGTCCGAGTGCGGCGGCGATCTTGAGCCGCATCGCATTGAGCGCCGGAATGATTCCGGTGATCAGCCCCAACGCGATCATCAGCGCAATCCCCTGCAGCGCAATATCAGGCGATACGGAGAATGCCGGCGCGATCTCGGCAAGGCTGCTGCGTAGCGCTATCGCAATCAGCGCGGCAATCGCCAAACCCGGCAGGCCGCCGAGCAGCGCCAGCAGCACCGATTCGCCGAGCACCAATCGCAATATTCGCGGACCCGAGAAGCCCAGTGTCTTCAGCACCCCGATCTCTCTCGTGCGCTCGCGGATCGACAGCGCCATGGTGTTGCCGACGATCATCAGGATGGTGACGAATGCCGCGCCGACCACTAGAAACACGATCAGCGCGATATTTCCGAACTGCGCGACGAAAGCCTGGCCGAAAGCCTTTTCGGTGTCAGTCGAGGTCTCCGCGGTGGAATTGACGAACATCGCGTCGATCGCCTTCGCGACACGATCGTTGTTCTCCGGCGAGTTGGTCTGGAGGATCAACCAGCCGATGGTGTCCTTGCCGAACGAGCGGGTCTCGTCGAAATAGGCGTACTGGAACAACATGAAGTTGGTGTCGACATGCTCGACCTTGCCTTTGACAATGCCGGCAATGGTGAAATCCCAGGTGTGCCCACCGCTGCGCTGGGTGAAAATGTTGCTCGCGACCGGCACGCGATCGCCGACCTTCCAGCCCCATTTCTGCGCCAGTTTTTCGCCGATGACCGCGCTGCTGCGATTCTGTTTGAAGGCTTTGAGCTGATCGGGCGCAATCTCGAATTCGCTGCGGTAGACATCGAAATAGGTCGCCGGCTCTACCGCCAGCGACATAACGAAATTTTTCGGGTCCTGGTAGTAGCCGCCGAACCAGTTGGCATGTGTGATCTGCCGTACCCCGTCCACCGCGCGCACGCGGTTGAAATAGGCAATTGGCAGCGGCTGCGTGAAGTTGATCTTGTTGACGGTGATCAGCCGGTCCGCGGCAGCGCGATCCGTCCCCGCAGTGAAGGCGCGATGGAATCCGGCAAGCACGCCGAAGATCATGAACGCCACCAGGATCGACACGATCATCAGGATGGCGCGCAATTTGCGGCGAAACAGGTTTTTCCGCACCAGGTCGAAGTCGTTCACGCGGCGAGCTCCTGTTCGACGAACTGGCCCTTGTCGAGATGCAGAATCCGCTTGGCATAGCGCGCCGCCGCCGGATCGTGGGTCACCATCACGATGGTCTTGCCGAGATCCTTGTTGAGAAGCTGCAGGATCGTGAGAATTTCGTCAGCGGAATGCCGGTCGAGGTCACCGGTGGGTTCGTCGCACAGCAGGAGGTTGGGATCCGAAACGATGGCACGCGCGATCGCAACGCGCTGCTGCTGGCCGCCCGACATTTCGCGCGGATGGTGCTTGACGCGATCGGCGAGACCGACCACCGACAGCGCCGTCTCGACCCGGCTTGCCCGCTCCTTGCGCCGCAGATTGGTGAGCAGCAGCGGCAATTCCACGTTCTGCGCCGCGGTCAGCATCGGCATCAGATTGTAGAACTGGAAGATGAAGCCGATATTGGCGGCGCGCCAGCGGGCAAGCTCGCCCTCCGATAGGCCATCGGTGCGCCGGTCGGCAACGGTAAGTTCGCCTTCATCGACGCCGTCGATGCCGCCGAGCAGGTTGAGCAGCGTGGTCTTGCCCGAGCCGGACGGTCCCATGACGGCGACGAAATCGCCGCGGGGAATGCTCAGATCGAGATGATCGAAAATTGAAATCGTTTCCTTGCCCTTGGTGAAGCGCTTGCTGACGCCGGCGAGGCGAACCATCGGTTGTTCCGCTGTCACTTTTTTTCTCTCCCGTCGAATTCAATCGGACTAGTTTGCCGCGTTGGTTTTGCCGGCGGCGGCGCCGTCAGCCCTGGCGTCGCGCAGAAACGTCACTTTCACGGCCATGTCGGGCAGGATGCGCTTATCCCTTTGCACAAAGCGGATACGAACCTTCACCGTGGCCTTTTCGCGATTGGCCGTCGGCACGATAGCGATCACCGCGGCCGGAATGCTCCAGTCCGGATAGGCGTCCAGCACCGCGTTGACGGCACCGCCGGGAACCACCCGGCCGATGAAGGCTTCGTTGACGTCGACCTCGATTTCGATCGAATCCATGTCGACGATGGTGCAGATGCCGGTGCGGGTGAACCCGCCGACCGACATCGGCGAAATCATCTCGCCGGGCTGGGCGCTGCGTTCGACGACGACGCCGGCGAACGGCGCGCGAATCTGATGTTTGTAGAGCACCGAAGCACTGCGCCTGGCATCGATGCTTGCCGAATTGAACTGCGACTGTGCCTGACGCAGTTGCGCCGTCAACACGCCGACGCGGGCCTGAGCCTTGGTCAGGTCGGCGTCGGTCGCAAAATTCTTCTGTGACAGTGTCTGTACCCGGGTCATGATCCGCGTCGCATCCTGCAGGTCGGCGGTGATCGCGGCAATCGCGGCATCCGCCGCCTCGGCGCGCGACTGCGCCAACTCGTGATCCTTTTCCGCAAGCACGCTGTCGAGCCGCGCGACGATCTGCCCCTCGGTGACGGTCATGCCCTCGTCGACGAAAATCTCGACGACCTTGCCGGTGATCTCGGCGGCGACCGTGGCCTTGCGACGGGCCACCACATAACCGGACGCAGCCAAATTGCCGGACTCGCTGCCAGCGGCGGCCTGCTCGCGCGGCTGGAGTTGCGGTGCCGGCGATTGTGCAACCGGTTGCGATGAGGTGTCCTGGGGACGATCCTGGGTCCGAAATACGGTGACGGCAAGGGCTGCGCACGCCACGATGACGCACGCCGCAATGACCGCTCCGATCGGCAGCCAACGGCGCCGGCTCGTGGACCGGACAGGCTCGCTCGCACCGCGGTCGATCGAAAGCGAGCGAAGCAGTTTGGTCCTGTCGTCGCTCATCGTTATCCTGTCCTCGTCACCGGGCCGCCAAGCTCTGGGTATCAAGCTCAGGGTATTACGTATCACCTGGCTTTTCCATTCGCACGTAGGTCGCTTCTGTCCCGTGCTACCGCCTGCAAGTAGCAGGTTCCGTCTCGTTTTGTTTGGGGTCGTTTCACCCGATTCGTCGCGATTTCTGCGCGGCGTTCCGAGGGGAAGGGTGAGCAGTCGCACGGAACGGAGTTCCGACGTGCAGCCGCAGGTCTGCGTGATGAGCTGTCGTTCACGTCGTTCCGGCAGGGCGGAGTCGCCGAATCGCCGATTCATATCTCAGCGACGCCGAGGCGTGCGCCGCCGGTCGCCGGGCCTACCGGAATAGCCGCCTGGCTAGACTGTAAATTTCTTGAAAAGCTTGGTGGGCGCACCAGGGCTCGAACCTGGGACCCGATGATTAAGAGTCATCTGCTCTACCAACTGAGCTATGCGCCCGGAGCCAAAGGTCCGGAAAAGCCTCCGCAAGAGGGCGTCGTTTAGCAAAGCGATTCCCCGATGTCCAGCAAACCCGAGCGAGTTTTCCCGGCCTTTGGCGCCAGCCCGGGACGGCGAAAAACCGCTGGATTCCAGCGGCTTCCGCCCCCGCCGGGACCCGCTTCCGGAAACCGGCGCTCAGAGCCGCTCGGCGCCCCCGCGGTCCGGCCCGCCATCCCGGTCGTAGCGGTTGCGGTCAAAGCCGCGATCGCGGCCGCCATCGTCGCGATCCCGCTCAAAACGCTCCATATGCCGGTGCCGCCAGCCTTCGCCGCGGCCGCCGAACCGGCGATCCATTCCGGTGAGCACGGCAAGACGGCGCTTCTGGCCGTCATCCAGCGTCTTGTAGAGCGGATCGGCCGCATCGGCGATTTTCTTCATGGCCGCCGCGGAAGCCGCCATGCTGTCGGCGCGCTCGCGCAGGCGGGTGACGGGATCGTCGGGCTTCTGCTGGCTGGAATCATCCCGCCGCGCTTCCATCCGCGCATTGGCGCGATCGATCCGCAGCTTTGAAAATTCCCGCACCGCGGCCTCGACCGGCGGCCACAGCTTCTCCTGCTCGGCGTTCAGCTTGAGGCCGGCATGGACCGCCGCGATCCGCGCGTCGGCAAACGCCGCCCGGTCTTCCGGGTTCATCCGCATGTGACTGTGCGACCAATGGCGGTGCTGGGCATAGACCGCGGTCGAACCGGCGATGGCGAGCACCGCGACCGCGGCGATGGTGAACTTCCTCATGCTGACCTCCAATGAAAGGTTGCCTGAAGATGGCCCCGCCCGGGGCGGCAATCAACTTAACGATGGGCAAGAGTGCCTTCCCTTACCAAGATGTAATGTCGCGCCGTTCGCCCTTCCTGAATCAGAGCATGCCGAGCGCACGCGGCAGCCACAGCGAGATTTCCGGCACGTAGGTGACGACGACGAGGAATCCCAACATGGTCAGCAGCCACGGCCACACTGCGATGGTCAGCTCCGTGATGCCCATCTTGGCGATACCGGAGGCCACATAGAGATTGAGCCCGACCGGTGGGTGGCACATCCCGACTTCCATGTTGACGACCATCAGGATACCGAGATGCACCGGGTGGATGCCGAGCTTGACCGCCACCGGAAACAGGATCGGCGCCATGATCAGCACGATCGAGGAGGCCTCCATCACGTTGCCGGCGATCAGCAGCAGCACGTTGACGATCAAAAGGAAGATGATCCAGTCGACACCGATCGAGGTGATCCATGCCGCAATCTGCTGCGGAATATTCTCGTTCGCCATCAGGAACGAGAACAGCACCGCGTTGGTGATGATGTAGAGGATCATCGCGCTCATGTTGGCGGAGCCGAGCAGCACCCGCGGCACGTCCCTGAGCGTCATGTCCTTGTAGACGAACACGGCGATGACGAAGGCGTAAACCGCGCTGATCGCCGCGGCCTCGGTCGGCGTGAACAGGCCGGCATAGATGCCGCCGAGCACGATCAGGATCAGCAGCAGTCCCCACATGCACTTCTGGAACGCCACCAGGCGTTCGGACCAGCTCGCGCGCGGCAGCCGCGGATAGTCGTATTTCCAGGCGCGATAGAACGTCGTCAGTCCGAGCAGCGTCGCCAGCATGACGCCGGGAATGACTCCGGCCATGAACATCTGCCCGACCGAGGCCGACGACACGCGGGCGCCCGACGGGTCGAGCGCAACGCTGCCGCCGGTCGCCACGCAATAGATCACCATCACGATCGAGGGCGGGATCAGGATGCCGAGCGCGCCTGACGTGGTGATGACGCCGGCGCCGAAGCGCTTGGGGAAACCCTGCTTCACCATCGCCGGCATCATGATGGAGCCGATCGCGATCACGGTCGCCGGCGAAGATCCCGACACCGCGGCGAACAGCGCGCAGGCCATCACGCCCGCGAGACCGAGCCCGCCGTACCAGTGCCCGACCATCGAGGTGGCGAAATTGATCATGCGGCGCGCGACGCCGCCATGGGTCAGGAAGTTGCCCGCCAGGATGAAGAACGGGATCGCCATGATCTCGAAATTGTCGATGCCGGTGAACAGCTTCAGCGCCACGGATTCGGTCGGGACGTTCGTCATCGTGTAGATGAAGGTCAGAACCGTCATGCCGAGCGCGATCGAGATCGGCATGCCCGTCAGCATCAGCGCGACCAGAAGCCCAAAAATGAACAGGCTGGTCATCGCGTGGCCTCCGCGGCGCCGATTCCGGGTGCTTCGACGTCGATACCCTCGACATGGGCGTGGTCGTGATGCGGCAGGTCGCCGGTGCGCCAGAACTTGAACGCGACCTGGAGGAAGCGGAAGCACATCAAGTAGGAGCCGAGCGGAATGCAGAGGTAGACAAACCAGCTCGGAATTTCGAGATCGGGCGAGACCTGGTCGGTGTGCATCAACCCGTAGACGAATTTGGCACCCATGGTGCCGATCACGGCGGTGAAGAACGCGCCGCAGAACAGCCCGAACAGCACCACGGCCCGCCGCCACGGCGGGTTGAGCAGATTGACCACGACATCGACGCCGACATGGATGCCG
The DNA here is from genome assembly GCF_964252915.1 of Bradyrhizobium sp. LjRoot220. Classification (NCBI taxonomy): domain Bacteria; kingdom Pseudomonadati; phylum Pseudomonadota; class Alphaproteobacteria; order Hyphomicrobiales; family Nitrobacteraceae; genus Bradyrhizobium; species Bradyrhizobium sp. LjRoot220. Next base: position 989,151 of record NZ_CAXUPS020000002.1, on the reverse strand, counting down.
GTGCGCACGCCATAGGCCGCACCGAACTTCGCCACCCACACGAACATGTAGATGCACAGCTCCTGCGCCCAGGACATGTGGATGGGAAACAGCAGCGGGTAAAGCAGCGGAATGCCGATGAGATAGCGATGCATCACGGCGAGAAAGATGATGAAGGTCGCGAGCCCCATCAGCGTCGTGATCAGTATCTCCTCAAGACGATCGAGGATGCGAAGAAACATCTAATTCCCCCAATTATCGAAGCTCGTCATGGCCGCATAGCCGTCTGAAGGACGGTGTCGCTTCCGCTCGCCTATGCCCGGCCATCCACGCCTTTCTTGCTGCCAAGCGAAAAAGACGTGGATGCCCGGGACAAGCCCGGGCATGACGGAGAACGATTTATTTGCCCCTACCACGCGCTTGAAAAGCGCGCGGCACCCCAAGTCGGTCGCCTTAGTTGGTCGCGCCCCTCGTCTCCTTGAGGAATTCGTCGATCAGCGGCTGGCCGACGCGCTTTGCCACATCCTGGTAAACCGGATCGAGCGCCTTGCGCATCGCCGAGTCCTGCTCCGGTGTGAGCGCGATGATCTCGCTCTTGCCGGTCTTCTTGATCTCGGCCAGGGCGTCGTCGTTTTCCTTCTGCGACTGGCCGTTGCCGTAGGCGGTGGCTTCCTGCATCGCCTTGTCGAGTTGCGGCTTGATATCGGCGGGAATGCCGTCCCAGAATTTCTTGTTCACCACCACGATGTAACCGATGTAACCGTGGTTGGTGACGGTGATGTACTTCTGCACCTCGTGCATTTTCTGGGTGTAGATGTTGGACCAGGTGTTTTCCTGGCCGTCGACCACGCCGGTCTGCAGCGCCTGATAGACTTCAGAGAACGCCATCACCTGCGGAATCGCGCCCAGCGTGCGGAACTGCGCTTCAAGCACCTTGGACGACTGGATGCGGAACTTCATACCCTTGTAGTCGGCGGGCGCGATGAGCTTCTTGTTGGCACTCATCATCTTGAAGCCGTTGTCCCAATAGGCCAGACCGGTCATGCCCTTGGCATCGAGCAGTCCCAGCAGGCGCTTGCCGAGCGGGCCGTCGGTGACCTTGCGGAGCGTCTTGAGGTCGGGGAGGATGTACGGCAGATCGAACACCTCGAATTCCTTGACGCCGATCGGGCCGAATTTGGCGTTCGACGGCGCCAGCATCTGCACGGCGCCGAGCTGCAGCGCTTCCAGCTCTTCCTTGTCCTTGTAGAGCTGCGAGTTCGGGTAGACTTCGACCTTGACCTTGCCGCCGGTGTATTTCTCGGCAAGCTCCTTGAATTTTTCGGCCGCCAGCCCCTTCGGCGTGTTCGGCGCCACGACGTGGCTGAACTTGATGACGATCGGCGACTGCGCCGAGGCCGGCCCAACTAGCGCCAATGCCGCGATCGATGCCGCAGCCAAAATCAATTTCCGCATGTTTCCTCCCGCGTATTTTTTGCGGAGCGCGAACAACCCGGCTCCGAAGCTTGTATGCCAATCGAACCAATACAGAGAAGCCGGACAAAACACCATTGCCCGTTAGCAGGGGCCGATCGCTTCAAGGTTTGCTGCATCGCAAAAAAATACCGCGACTTGTTCAGGGATGGATCGCCAAGAGGTGATTGCCGCTGCCGAACGGAGGGACATGGCTCCGCGCCCTCGCCGCGCGTAGCGCCCGAGGCATGCAACCAATGGCCCTCGAAAAGAGAGGGCGCAGGGAAGACCGGGTGCGCGCTGCACCCGCGGTCCCGTGTGCGATATGCACAAAACAAAATGCACACGAGCATACAGGGCAGCGGGTGCAGCGCGCATCCGGCATTCCCTGCGCAATGGCTTTACGGATTATAACGAGCTCTTGTGTCCGCAAAATCTGCCAGAATGGGCGAACGGGCGGTTCTCGTAGGCGCCCGTCGCTGGACTTGAGCCCGAGCGAGCTCGGGAAGCATGAGGCCTGTCGGGGGGCGTGGGACAGGTCGGTGTCTTCCTCAGCAGGAACAGTTGCATGGGCTTCGACCCGGACCGAACTGCGAGAGGAGCTGGACGTAGTGAAGCAAGCCAATCTCGTGTCGCGGAATCGATGTTGCCAAGGACAAGGTAGATGTTTGCATTCGCCCGCTGTCGGCGTTTGCAAGCGGCGGAGGGCCGGCGCGAGCTGGCGTCGTGGCTGCGCCGGAAGAAGGTCGGCAAGGCGGTGATGGAGGCGAGCGGCGGCGCTGCAGGCGCAGTGGGCCAAGGCGCTGCGTGACGCCAAAATCGAGTTCGCATCGTCGATCAGCAGGTTCGCGACTTCGCCCGATCGGCCGGCGCTTCTTCCAGGCTGATACGATCGATGCCGAGATGATCAGCCTGGTTTTGCCGAGACGTTCGTCGACGATCCGAGTCAGGCGCCGTGCGGCGCGCGAGGAAGCGCGCAGATCGTGAACGCGCGTCTGGGACTGCTCGACCTGCAGATGGCTTCCCCATAACAGGGCGGCACGCCGGACCGAAACCGGTGCTAAAATGCACGCGGATGTTGAGATATCGCCGTCGAAATCGCCAAGCTGGGACATGATCGCGGCCATGATCAAGGCCCGCCACGTTTGCGGAACTTGCCGAGATCATCGAGAGCGTGCGGAGCGCTGCAGACCGCCGCCTCTGATTACGGAAATGCGGAACAGAGTAAGGTCAATAACCAGATCGGCGCTGCCCTGCTGGTGCCGCACCTTACGATGACGACGGCAGCGGCGCGGCGAGCGCCACATCAAGGGCGGACGCCGCAAGGTCCGCAATCTCTTCTGCATGGTATCTGAAGGGCCGCGACCCAGCACAACCCCGGCCTCGGGCCTTCTACGATCGCCTGATACCAAAGACAGGAAGAAAGGTCGCCCATATCGCCATGCGCAAGCTCGCCATCATCACCGACATCATGATCGCCAGGCGCCAGAAATAGGATCAAAACTTCACGTGGTGGGATGACGAGCGGCCCGCCGCTCGGCCTTCGGCAGAGCGCCTGGCACCAAAAGACCGGTGAGCGGCTGGGGTCAAGGCCGCAAGCCGCCGGAGGCAGTAGCGCGTAGCGCCAGCGAGCCGGCGATCACCGGGCACCACCAAAACAGCCAGCTACGGTGCCCCGGAGAACGGCTCTTTTGCCTCCGTTGCGCCCTGGAAGCTATTGCCTCCAGGTGCATTGACGCCAGCACCGCGACGTCAGGACCACACGTCTTCGCCGTACGCTTTTGTCGCGTTCGTCTTCGCAACATCAGCGTCCACCGCAACCCGTCCAACGTCCGTGACGACGGCCGACGCCCTTCTGAGTAGGACGGGATGGCCAAACATGTACCCCTGATTTGGATTCCGTAAAAGCGAAATATTTTTTATTCTGGGGGCTTGACATTGGTTCTGCGAATCCGAATCGATCTGCTGGCGGGCAACAGTGCAGGGCTCCATCTGCTTGAACCGTGCAGGCCGGAACTGCGCTTCAAAAATCCAGCTTGGATTGAATCGCATCTATTCCGGCCTTGGCGCAGGCTTCGTCGGCATCGCCGCCGGGCGCTCCCGAAACGCCGATCGCACCGACCAGCGAACCGCCCGCCTCGATGACGAGTCCGCCGCCAATGACGACCGCGCCCGGAAGATTGCGAATGCCCGCCTGCATCATGCCCGGCTGGCTGATGGCGAACAGGTTGCTGGTGCTGCTGCGGAAGGTCGCCGCTGTCCACGCCTTGCCCGAAGCGGTTGCGGGGGTGTGTGCTCCGGCGTACCGATCGCGCAAAATGACCTGGACGACGCCGAAGCGATCGACCACGGCGACTGCAACCTGGTAACCGCGCTGCTGACAGTTCGCGAGTGTGGATTGGGCTAGTTCCAGTGCGATCGCAGGCGCCAGGGATTTATAGGTAATGAGCGATTCCTGTGCGGGAGACGCCGTTGAAATCAACAGAGCGAAACCCGTCAGCAGATGTACAAAACCTTTGCTGCCCATAACTGATCCCGTTCGGTGGCTTGGGTGATCAAGGCGGATTTTAACCGCGGCTTCCGTTGCGCGCTGTTGCATTTATCGCCTTGCTGAATTATCACGTGCGCAGGGGAAATACGGTCTCCCCTCGAGGCTTCGGTCAAAGCACTGTGCAACACTCGACACGTCGAGACAATGTGCACATGGACAAGCGAAAGCCACCAATTCTTCCAAACGAACTCGATCTGCAGCCTGCCTCTGGTCAGGCAAGTCAATCGCGCCGGGACCGACGTCATTCCGGCCAATCCGATCCCTGCGGAAATGAGCTGACCAACCCCTCTCAACTGACGGCAAAGCTTTGGAGAGCCATCATCGCGGCTGCGTTTTTCCTCATCGGAGTGAATGACATGTCAAACACCGCAATAAGTTTCGAAGGCGCCCGGACCGGCGTTGCGCCTGAGGGTTGGACCGCCACCCTCACAGGATCAGGCGATCCAAAATGGACGGTCGAAAGCGATGCGACGGCGCCGTCAAAATCGAAGGTGCTCAAGCAATCCGGCCGGGCGACCTACCCCCTGCTTCTAAAGGACGACGCAAATATCAAGGACGGATTTGTCGAGGTAAAATTCAAGGCGATCGCGGGATCGCAGGACCGCGCCGCCGGCATTATCTGGCGGGCGAAAGATGCGAACAACTACTACGTGACCCGGGCCAATGCGCTTGAGGACAATGTCGTTCTCTACAAGACCGTCAACGGCGTCAGAAGCCCGCTGGACATTGTCGGCCGCAAAGGCGGCTACGGAACGGATGTCAAGGTGCCGGCCGACACCTGGCACAGCTTGCGTGTTGACTTCAAAGCCTCGCGCTTCAGCGTGTCCTTCAACGGCAAGCAATTGTTCGAGGTCGAGGATTCCACATTCGCCGATGCCGGCAAGGTTGGGCTGTGGACCAAAGCCGACAGCGTCACGCTGTTTGACGAGGTGAGTTACGGCGAGACGAATTAGTTCAACGACGATCACACGCCGAATGCGTCCACTACAAACAGATGAGACGTTTTCAGCATCGATACCAGGAACGACCGTCATGGAATTTCGTGCCGCGACGAGCGAACCAATCTAACGGCGCTCCTGGATTTGACCGCTGCTGTCGACGACGAGGGATACTTCCTTGCCGCCCTTCGTCGCCTTGACGACCGTACCTTCGGGCGTGGATTTGATGTCTCGGATTTGTGAGTAGCCGGCGGATTCCAGCTTGGCCACGAGTTCCTGCTGGGTCATGGCATGAGCAGGCGAAAAGGTGCCCGAACAGGCGATCAGTACAAGCGTTGCGCACGCTACAATCGTCTTAGTTATATTCATGTTTGCCTCTTGACGCTGGATGCCGGCGATAAGGGGCGATGAATGGTTTGGTTCCGATTGAATGCGCACGGCTTCGTGATTATTCGAGCCGCTCAAGTGAGCATGTTCATTCACCGGTACTGTTGCGTGTGCACTGCACTCTGACTAAAAACACGTACGGGGAAATGCAGACTCCCCATCAGACGGTTCCCGTCCAAGATCTGCGCAACACTCGCTTGTCGAGAGGTTTGCGCATGGATGGCCGAAAATCACAAATCCAACCAACAACCCCATGCGGACGAATCGACGCTGACGCAGCGCCAACCGATTCTGTCCGCGAGAGCTCGTCAGTCGCCTATTTCGGCGATGCAGCGCGCCTCAACGAAGGCTTCGCCATTGCGTTACGTGCAATGGGCATCGATCCCGGCGTTCTGATGCCAGATGCGGCACCATCCGACACCACCTCAAACCCGGAGGACAACTAGATGGGTATCAAACTTTGGCTTATGGCCTCGATGCTTGCGGCCTCGTTCACGACAGCCGCGACCGCCCAGGACATCGACTGGAACAAGATCGATGACGCGTTCGGAAGAAAGGCCGCGGTCTCGGGCGACGTGCACCGCTACGGCTTTCCCCGCACCGATCTGACCGTGACCCTCGACGGCGTCACCATCAGGCCTGCACTGGCGCTCGGCGGCTGGGTCGCGTTCAAGCCGATGCACGGGGGCGCCATGGTGATGGGCGACCTCGTGCTGCTGGAGACCGAGATCAATCCGGTCATGCTCAAGATGATAGAAGGCGGGCTCGAGATCACTGCCGTTCACAATCATCTGCTGCGCGCCTCGCCTGCTACGTTCTACATGCACGTGGGAGGCCACGGCGATCCCGCAAAGATGGCCAGCGTCATCAGGGAAGCTCTGGCGGCGAGCAAGACCCCGCTCACGCCGCAAGCCGCGGCCCCACCGCCTGCTGTCGATCTCGACACGGCGCAACTCGATCAGATCATCGGCGTCAAGGGACAGCCGAACGGCGGCGTCTATCAATTCGCCGTGCCGCGCCGTGATCCGATCACGGAAAATGGCATGCAGCTCAGTCCGGTCGGGCCGATGGGCGTGGCGACAGCCATCGGTTTTCAACCCACCGGTGGCGGCAAGGCAGCGATCACCGGCGATTTCGTGCTCTCCGGCGATGAGGTGAACCCTGTGATCAACGCATTGCGGACGAACGGCATCGACGTCACCGCCGTCCACAGCCATATGCTCGGCGAACAGCCACGGCTGTTCTTCCTTCACTTCTGGGCCAATGACGATGCGTTGAAGCTTGCCCGCGGACTTCGCGCGGCGCTTGACAGGACGGCCAGCGCGAAGAGTTAGGAAAAAGGGCTCGATCAAGCCACTGGTTTGAACCTATGGGGATTCGCAGCCTCCCCACCAGATGGATGTCCATCCAAGTGCTCGCCACCTCGCCAGGGGGAAGCGACCTATGGATGGACTGATTCTCGCTCTTTTTGTTTTGGCAGCTTTTGCCGGCGGTTTCGTCAGCGGCTTTTCGGGGTTCGCCATGGGCCTCGTCGTGTCAGGCATATGGCTGCACATCATTACACCGATCCAAACCGCAGCGCTGATCGCCGGCTACGGTCTGCTCACGCAGGGTTACGGCATCCTTAAACTGCGTCAGGCGTTGGACTGGCAAAAAATCTGGCCACTCACACTGGGCACAGCGATCGGAATCCCGATCGGTGTGATCCTGCTGAACCAGATCAGTCCGGTATATCTGCAGTTCGGCGTCGGTGTACTGCTCGTGCTCTACACGGTTTACGGCCTGGCGCGGCCGGCATTCAAGCCTATCAAAATAGGAGCCGGTCCCGACATCGCCATTGGCATCGTCAACGGCCTCGTAGGCGGATTGACCGGACTTGGTGGCGTCGTGTCGACCATCTCCTGTCAATGGCGCGGTTGGACAAAGGATAAGCAACGGGCGGTGTTCCAACCGGTGCTGTTCGCGGCCTTCGTGGTAATCTCCATATCCATGGGAATTACCGGCGCCTTCACTTCGGAAACCCTCAAACTGTACGGACTGGGCTTTCCATTCATGGTCGCCGGCCTGTGGAGCGGCTTCAAGCTCTATGGAACGATTGACGACGAGGCATTCCGCAACGTGGTGCTGGTGCTTCTTCTGCTCGCTGGCCTATCGCTGATCGCGACAGCATTGCTCGCGCGCGGTCCCTGACATGAGGCTTGCGGCAACGCTCTTGCCAGACTAGCTTGGTCCGGCGGGGAAAAGCAGACTCCCCACCAGACGGCGTTCCCGTCCAAGTTCTGCGCAACACTCGATATTCGAGGAGATTGCGCGTGGACGAACCCAAGGCTGGTTTTCTTTCCTCCTGTTCCCCGGTTGTTTTGAGCGCAGCACCTAGCACGGTGAGGCCGTCATGCCGCTGAAAACAATCGGAATCATCGCCATCCCGGAAGCCGCGGGCAGCGAGTTTGATCACGCGGCCTTTGACGCGAAAAGCCGACGTGTCTTCATTGCGCACACCGCGCGCGATTGCATCGAGGTGATCGACCACGACGCCGGCAGGCATATTGCGACGCTGCCGGGATTTCCAGGCGTGGCCGGCGCCGTCGCCGACGACGGTCAGATTCTGGCAACCAACCGCGGCGGCGCCAGCATTGCCTTGCTTGATGCTGTCACCCTGGAAACTCGCGCCATGCCCAAGACCGGGAGGCGACCGAACGGCGCTGTGATCGTTGCCCGATCCGGCCTCGCCATCGCTGCTTGCATCGGCGACGACAAGGAAGGGCCAACGCTGCAACTGATCGGATTGAGCGATCATACACACGTATCGATTGAGCTACCGGGACGGCCGCGCTGGTGCGTCACCGATGCCGCCGCCGAACGGCTGTTCCTCTGCATCCGCGAGCCGTCGATGGTGCTGGTGGCCCGCCTGCCCGACCTCGGCGCCGTAACGCATTGGAAAGTGCCCTCATCAGGCGCCCACGGTCTCGACATCGATCATTCAAGAGGACGACTTTACGTTGCCTGCGACGACTCAACTCTGGTCGAGATGAGCAGCGCTTCGGGCGAAGTCATCAACGTCTGGCCGATCGGAGGCCCGCCCGATGTCACGTTTTTCAACCCGGCGACCGGTCTGGTTCATGTCGCCATCGGGGAGCCCGGGCTCGTCTGTTCCATTGATCCGCGCAACGGCCATGCCACACGAACCGTGACCGGTCCGGACGCGCATACCACGGCGCTGGTGTCGCCGGACCAGCTTTACGTCATCTCACCTGCGCATGGCGGAGTTCTCGTCCTTTCGGACGCCTGATGTCCGCTAACAATATTAATTCAAGGCAGACCCAGCATGAAATGGATCACCCGCCAGAAAGTCAAAGTCGATCGCATCGCCTGCGCGTGGCTCACCCGAGGAGTTGATGCTCCCTGCCATCGCTTGAACATCAGAGGTGGGCATGGTACAGAAATCACTCGGGCCTTTGACAACCGCCCGATGAGCTCCCGCAGCCAAGTGTTGTTTCGCTCCAATACGGAGGTGAAACCATGCCTTGCGGCAGCACTACCTGCAATTCAACCAATACCCTCGACACAGTCTCCTCCTTTCCGGGCTCCTCCTTTCCGGGCCTTGGATGGTCCTGGAGAATCCCGCTCGCGTGGCTGGATCGAACAGCACAGAGGTGGGAACGACGTCGCCAGTACGGGCAGCTCCTCGAACTTGATGACCGAATGCTCGCCGACATTGGCTTGTCGAGGACAATCGCCAAAGAAGTGCGCAGGTCTTCCTTGTACATCACTGCGTGGCGCGACAGCCAATGACTTGCCAATGCTTGCTATTGGGTGGTGGGCTCAACTGATCCCTCCCGCGCCTCAGTTGGGGTTCGATCGAGCAAAATCCTTCGAGCCCCATATCCGATCTACGACGCGAGTGGCGCAAGCCCGCTCCAGTCGAACGTGATGCCATGACCGTGTCGCGCCGGCGCGATTGCCATGCCGTGTTCGATGGCAAGCGGATGCTCGATATAGCGATCGAGCCCGAATCCGTGCGCCTCGAGATAGGAGCGGTTTGAGCAGGCTGCGAGCAGGTGCACGGTAATGTCATGTGCGCCGTGGCTGGTCACCGGCAGGTTGAACGCTTCGGCGAGCCGCGCGATCTTCATGAAGGCTGTGACGCCTCCGCAATTGGTGACATCGGGCTCGGGATACGACACCGCTCCGGCCGCAATGTAGTTCTTGAACTCCCAGAGCGAGCGCAGGTTTTCGCCGGCCGCGATCGGCACGCCACCGGCGGCCATGATGCGGACGTGACCGGAGATATCGTCGGGAATGATCGGCTCCTCAAGCCAGGTCAGGTCGCAGGGTTGCAGGGCGCGCGCGGCGCGAATGGCTTCCTCGACCGACCATTTCATGTTGGCATCCACCATTAGCGGAAAGCCGTTGCCAAGATGCTTGCGCATCGCCTGCACCCGCGTGACATCGGCGGCGAGATCAGGACGACCGACCTTCATCTTGATGGCGCGAAAGCCCTTGGCGAGATTGTCGTCGGTTTGCTGCAGCAGCGCCTCCACGGAAAGATCCAGATCGATGCCGCCGGCGTAACAGGGTACGCGCGCATCGAAGCCGCCGAGCAGACGAAACAGCGGCAGCTTGGCACGGCGCGCCTTGAGGTCCCACAGGGCGATGTCGAGCGCCGACAGCGCCAGCACCGGCGGCCCGCCGCGGCCGCCATAGTGCAAGGCCCACCAGACCTGATGCCAGATCGCCTCGGTATCGTCAGCTTCGCGGCCTTCGACCAGTTCGGGAATCTCCCGCCGCAGCGCATCGGCAATCGCGCCGCCATTGCGGCCGACTGTGTAGGTATAGCCAACCCCTTCGGCCCCGTCGGAATCGCGGACACGGCAAGTTAGCAATTCGAAGGCGTCGATGTTGCCGTGCGTGCTGTCCGAGAGGCTGACGGTCAGCGGGATCCGATAGAGCCCGGTGTCGATCGTCGTGATGAGCGCCATTGGTCTCCGCCCTTTTTTATTTATCCTAAGCCGCCCGCCTTGGCAGGGCAATTGCTCGAGCATCTGCAGGAGATCACCGCGCTCCGGAAGGATTCGAGCAGCGATACGCTTGCCGTGCTTATTTCGCCGCCGCGGCGCGCAGGATCGGCATCAGCCGCGCGGTTTCGCTTTTGACCAGATCCGCGAGGGCTTTTGGTCCGCGGCGGGCCTGCTCTATGCTGTCGGCGCCGAGGTCGGCCAACCGCTTCTGCACGGCCTCCTCGTTGAGTCCCTTGTTCAGGGCATCAGCAAGCTTCTCGACCACCGCCGGCGGCGTGCCTCTTGGCACGAACACGCCGTAAAACGGCGCAATATCGAATTCCGGCAAGCCCTGCTCATGGGATGTGGGGACATCGGGCAGCAAGGGACTGCGTTTTCTCGCGGCGACCGCGAGCGCCTTGACGTTGCCTGCCTGCACCTGGCTCAATGTTCCGAGCACGGGATCGCATTCATAGTCGACCTGACCTCCCAGCATGGCATTCAACACCGGGGCCGTGCCGGTGAACGGAATCATCGTTGGCTTGATGCCAATCGCCGCGTGAAGCAGCAGACAACCGATATAGGACACCGAGCCCAGCCCGGCATGCCCGACATTGAGCTTGTCCGGATTGGACTTCGCGTAGGCAATGAATTCCTTGAGGTTGTTGGCGGGAAAATCCTTGCGGACCACCAGCAATTCCGGATATTCGGCCGTCAGTCCAATCGGCTCGAAGTCCTTCTGTGGATCGTAGCCCAGGCTGGGATAGAACGCCGGCGCCAGCGCATTGGTGCCGAGGTGACCGGAAAGGATGGTGTATCCGTCGGCCGTAGCCTTGGCGGCGCGCAGCGCTCCCGTGGTGCCGCCGGCACCGACGACATTCTCGACCACAAATTTCTGACCGAGGTGACGGCCAAAGATGTCGGCGACGATCCTGCCTGTGATATCGGCCGGCCCGCCGGCGGCGAAGGGAACGATGACCGTGACCGTTCTGGTGGGATAATCCTGGGCCCGTGCGTCGCCTGGTCCAGCTACGGCCACCATAGCAACGACCGCTGCTGCCAAATACCTGGCCATCTGCCGCCTCCCCGAGTTCTCGTTTCTTATCTGGCCGAGCCTACAGGCAAGCCAGCAAGTAGCAAGTAGCCGACGCGTTGCCGGGGGCCTTTGCGTCAACGGCCCTGGAGCCTTTCGTTTCGATTGAATCGGAACGGAGTTCTAGATTCTCGATTGACGCGTTTTCCTGACGCGAACCGGTATCCACCCCGGATCAAGTCCGGGGCAGGCTTCGCTGGAAAACGCTCTAACGCCACCCGAGCGCCGGAGCGACGTGCCGCAGGATCGATTCAATGACATGGCTATTGTAGGCGACGCCGAGTTGGTTGGGGACCGTCACCAGCAACGTGTCGGCCTCAGCGATGGCCTCGTCCTTCCTGAGCTGCTCGATCAGAACGTCCGGCTCGGCGGCATAACCCCGGCCGAAGATCGCCCGGGTCGTTGGATCGATAAAGCCAATCTGGTCATCATCCTCGCCACCGAGGCCGAAATAGGCGCGATCGCGATCGCCCATGATGGCGATGATGTTGCGGCTCACCGATACGCGGGGTGATCGCGCATGGCCCGCCTCCTTCCAGGCCGCGCGGTAGGCCCTGATCTGGGCAGCCTGCTGGATGTGGAAAGCCTCGCCGGTTTCGTCGTTCTTGAGCGTCGAACTCTGCAGGTTCATGCCCAGTTTCGCCGCCCAGATTGCCGTAGCGTTCGAGCCGGCGCCCCACCAGATGCGCTCACGCAGTCCCTCGGAATGCGGTTCAAGGCGCAGCAATCCCGGCGGGTTCGGAAACATCGGGCGCGGATTGGGCTGCGCGAAGCCCTGGCCGCGCAGCACGTCGAGAAAGACCTCGGCATGGCGCCGGCCCATATCGGCATCGCTCTCGCCTTCGGCCGGCTGGTAGCCGAAATACCGCCATCCATCGATGACCTGCTCGGGCGAGCCTCTGCTAATTCCAAGTTGCAGCCGCCCGCCCGAAATGAGATCGGCCGCGCCGGCGTCTTCGGCCATGTAGAGCGGATTTTCATAGCGCATGTCGATAACGGCCGTGCCGATCTCGATGCGGCTGGTTTTCGCGCCGACAGCTGCGAGCAAGGGAAATGGCGAGGCGAGCTGGCGGGCGAAGTGATGGACGCGAAAATAGGCGCCGTCGGCGCCCAATTGCTCGGCCGCGACGGCGAGATCGATCGATTGCAGCAGCGTGTCCGCCGCCGAGCGCGTCTGCGACTGCGACGAGGCTGTCCAATGCCCGAACGATAGAAATCCGATGTGCTTCATGCTGCGGCACCGGCGATCAGTTCGAAGGAGCGCAGCCGCTTGGCGTGATCGTAGACATCGGACACGATCATGAGTTCGTCGGCGCCGGTTTCCGCAACCAGCGTATCAATGCCCGCACGAACCGTATCGGGCGAGCCAATGATGGAGCGCGCGAGCATGCTCATCGCCTGGGCCTTTTCCGCTGGCGACCAGTAGCTTTCGATGTCGTCGATCGGCGGCTGGCTGAGGCCGCGCGCGCCGCGGAAGATGTTGGTAAAGGACATCTGCTGCGTCGTCGCCAGCTTGAGCGCTTCCTCATCGCTGCCGGCAGCGATGATGTTGACGCCGACCATCGCGTAGGGACGCTCGAGCTGCTCGGACGGTTTGAAGCGGCTGCGGTAGATCTGCAGCGCCGGCAGGAGGAGTTCGGGTGCAAAGTGCGAGGCGAAGGCATAGGGAAGCCCGAGCTCGGCCGCCAGCATCGCGCCGAAATTGCTCGATCCCAAAATCCACAGCGGCACTTCCGTTCCGGCCGCCGGCACGGCCTGGATGCGCTGGTTTGGACCGGCCGAAGCCAGGAAGGCCTGCACCTCGAGAACGTCCTGCGGAAAATTTTCGGCGGCTTCGGGCGTGCGGCGCAACGCGCGCAGCGTCAGCTGGTCGGTGCCGGGGGCGCGGCCCAGCCCAAGGTCGATGCGGCCCGGAAACAGCCGCGCCAGCGTCCCGAACTGCTCGGCGATGACGTAAGGCGCATGGTTGGGCAGCATGATGCCGCCCGCACCGACGCGGATGGTCTTTGTTCCCGCAGCGATATGACCAATCACGACCGAGGTCGCGGCGCTGGCGATGCCGGCCATGTTGTGATGCTCCGCCACCCAGATGCGGCGATAGCCCCAGGCCTCGGCATGAACCGCAACATCGCGGGCGTTGTATAACGCGCCGCGCGCATCGGTATCTTCGGTGACGCGAACGAGATCGAGGATAGACAATGTCGTCATAACAACTCCCGAACGAACCATTTGAAATGACGCCGCCCGAGGCTTCATCCGATTCTGCTGGCCCCATATGGATATGGTCGACGTGTGGGTCAATCTGCTGTACGCGAAGGGCGACCGGGCGATAATGCCGGGCGCGTCGCTGCGCCAACCACCGCTATGGGCGCAAGGCAGCTCAGCAAACCGGGGTGTTTATTGATTCCGGCGGCCCGCGACGACGTCGCGATACAGGGCGGCGTAGCGGCTCGCCCGATTGCGCCATGATACGTCGGTCGACATGCCATTGGTCTGCAAGCTTCGCCAGGCTGGCCGGTCCTGCCACAGGATATTGGCGCGGCGCAGGGCGCCATCGAGCGCTTCGGCCGTGACTGGCCCAAACGTGAAGCCGGTTGCAACACCACCGGCGGTGCCGGCCTCCCCTGCGTCCATGACGGTATCGGCAAGGCCGCCGACCTGCGATACGATCGGGACAGCGCCGTATCGCAAGGCGCAAAGCTGGGTCAAACCGCATGGTTCGAAGCGCGACGGTACCGCGAGGGCGTCGGCACCGGCCTGAATGAGATGGGCGAGCGCTTCGTCGTAGCCGATCACAACCGCGATCCGCCCGGCGTGCGCTTTGGCGGCGGCCTGATAACCCTGCTGGAGATCCGCATCTCCGCTCCCGAGCAAGGCCAACTGCATCCCTTCACCGAGGATGGTCGGGACGTTCTCGAGCAGGATATCCAGTCCCTTCTGCCAGGACAGGCGGCTCACCACGCCGAGCAGCAGGGCGTTTGGCGACGGATCAAGTCCAAGCCGGCGCTGCAGCGCCAATTTATTCACCGCACGCGGCGCCGGCTCCGTCGCGCTGAAACGCGCGGCGATGTCAGGGTCGATCTCGGGGTCCCAGACCGAGATATCAATGCCGTTGAGGATGCCGCTCAGGACCTGGGATCGTTCGCGCAGCAACCCGCCCAGCCCCATGCCGCCCTCATCCGTCTGAATCTCGCGCGCATAGGTCGGCGAAACCGTGGTGATGCGATCGGCAAATTGCAGGCCCGCTTTCAGGAAGCTGATCGCACCATAATATTCGACGCCGTGAATCGAAAAAGATTCGGGCGGCAAGCCGAACGCAGCGAGCATGTGATGCGGAAACCGGCCCTGGTAGGCCAGATTGTGAACCGTCATTACGGTGGCGGGCCGGGGCCGATGGGTAAGGTGCAAATAGGCAGGCGCGAGGCCGGCCTGCCAGTCATGGGCATGCAGCACGTCAGGCACGAAGGACGGAATGGCGCCCTGGCCGATTTCGGCCGCCATCTTCGAAAGCGCGGCAAAGCGCATGCCGTTATCCGGCCAATCAATGCCATCGGGCGTGACGTAAGGATTGCCGGGCCGCGCATAGAGATGCGGCGCGTCGAGCACGAACAGATCGAGGCTGCCATGCGAGCCGCCGAGCAGGCGGGCCGGTCCGCCAAAAAAATCCGGCACATGGAGGAGCTCCTCCGCGACCACGAGCGCCTTGATGACATCGGGATATCCCGGCACCAGGGTTCGCGTTTCGATGCCGTCCGCGCGCAAGGCGATCGGAAGAGCGCCGACGACGTCGGCAAGGCCGCCGGTCTTGACGATCGGATAGATTTCAGAGACGACCGCAAGAACGCGAACCTGCGTCATGCACCGAGCCTGTCGAGCATCGGCTGCGTGATGAGCGTGATGCCTTGCGCCGTGGTTCGAAACCGTTTCGCATCGAGTTCGGAATCCTCGCCGACCACGAGGCCTTCCGGGATGCGAACGCCGCGATCGATCACGACATTCCTCAGCCGCGCATGCCGGCCCACATTCACGTAAGGCATGACGACGGCATTTTCCATGCTGGCATAGGAATTGACGTGAACCCCGGTGAACAGCAGGGAGCGCCGCAGTGTGGCGCCGGATATGATGCAGCCTCCGGAGACCAGCGACGTCACCGCCTGCCCGCGCCGATCCTGCTCGTCGTGAACGAATTTGGCGGGCGGCGAGATCTCGGCATGGGTCCAGATCGGCCATGCGCGGTCGTAAATATCGAGCTCGGGCGCGGCGTCGGTGAGGTCGATGTTGGCGGCCCAATAGGCATCCACGGTGCCGACGTCCCGCCAGTAGGCCCGTGGATCGTCGTCGGAGGACCTGACGCAGGAGGTGGAGAACTGGTGCGCCACCGCCCGGCCGTTCTTGACGAGGTAGGGGATCACGTCCTTGCCGAAATCGTGGCTCGAATTCGGGTCGTTCGCGTCACGCCGCAATTCGTCGAACAGGAATTTCGAATCGAAGACATAGATCCCCATGCTGGCCAGCGACGTGTCGGGCTTGCCGGGCATTGGCGGCGGATCGGCCGGCTTCTCGAGGAAGGATTTGACGATACCCTCGTCATCGACGTCGATGATCCCGAAGCCGCTCGACTCTGCGCGCGGCGTCTCGAGGCAGCCGATGGTGACGTCGGCGCGCTGCTCGACGTGCTGCTTGAGCATGCGTTCATAGTCCATCTTGTAGATGTGATCTCCGGCGAGCAGCACGATGAATCTGGCATCGTGCGATTCGATGATGTCGATGTTCTGATAAACCGCGTCAGCCGTTCCGAGGTACCAGTTGGTCTCCGAGACGCGCTGGCTCGCCGGCAGGATGTCGAAACTCTCGTTGCGCTCCGGACGAAAGAAATTCCAGCCCATTTGCAGATGCCTGATCAGGCTGTGGGCCTTGTACTGGGTTGCAACCGCTATCCGGCGAATTCCGGAGTTCACCGCGTTGGAGAGGGCAAAATCGATGATGCGGGATTTTCCGCCGAAATAGACCGCCGGCTTGGCCCGCCTGTCGGTAAGCTCCATCAGCCGGCTGCCACGACCGCCCGCAAGAACGAAGGCGAGCGCATGGCGTGACAGCGGTTCGTTGACGATCGTGGCCATTTTTGTCCTCCCTGGACCCACAACGCATGCCCACGACACCTTCTCTTGTCCGGAAGGCAGGATCGAGGGCCACTGGCCGATAGTAGCGGGACGAATGGCTGATCGGAAAGTGGCATGTAGAACGGTTGAGTTCTGAAATTTGTTCCTTCCGCGGAAGTCGGTGCTTCGCTGTTCCGCCGGACCCAATGGCTGCTGCTGGCGCGGCGGGAGAACGTTCGGGGAAGACCCGTTACGCGCCGTTTGCCTTCAACACTTCGAACACGGCGGCCGTATCCTGATCCCCCAGTCCCATCGCCATGGCCTTGGCGTAAACCGGCTGCGTCATCGTAAAGAGCGGCGTTTCGCAGCAGAGTTCGCTGGCGAACTCCGCGATAATGGCCATGTCCTTTTTCCAGGTCGAGATCCGCATCGTCGCCGGTTCATAGCTGCGGCGTGCCATCATCGGGGCGCGCATCTGAAACATCCGCGAACCGCCCGCGCCGGGAGCGATCATCTCGATCACCCGAGTCAAATCGAGGCCGGCCCGTTCGGCGAGCAGCATCGCTTCCGCCGCGGCGACGTTGTGAATGGCGACCAGGTGATTGGCGACAAACTTCATTCGGCTGCCATTGCCGTAAGCGCCGAGATCGGCACTCTGCGTGGCAAAGTCGGCAAACAAGCCGGCACACCGCGCGATCGCGGCTTTATCGCCGCTGGCATAGACGACGAGGTCGCGAATCGCGGCCTGGGCACCGGTCCCGCTGAGCGGACAATCGAGCGCAATATGACCTGCAGGCTCGAGGATGTCCCTGAAACGCGCCTTGTCAGCGATCGTGAACGTACTGAGTTCGACGACGATGCGCTCGCCTTGAGTGCCCAAGGCAATCTCCGTCGCGACGGCATGGGCGGCCGCGGCGCTGGACAGGCTTGTCATGATCGTCGATGCCCGGGCGGCGACAGCACCTACACCATCGACGATGGTCACGCCGGCAAGCGCAAGCTCGCTGTTGCGCGCCGGCTCGGTGTCGAAGCCGACGACATGCCAGCCGCGCTCGACGAGGTTGCGGGCGATGGCGCCCCCCATGATGCCCAGTCCAATGATACCCACTGTCCGGTCCATGTTACCTCGAGTCTGCCGGTTCACTGCCAACAACCAGTTCGCTCAGCGATTCCCTGGCAATCGCGGGAATCATACCATTGGCGGCGGTTCGCGGGCCGGGTCAAATCCGAATTCTTGCGAGACGACCTTTTGTCACAAAGCCGACGCGTGCCAGTCGAGCGATGCCCGAAATACTGACTTGTTGCCAGTGGTGCCGGACGCTACCTTCGCTTGCCCGTTTTTTCGTTTACCCGATTTTTCCTGGAAGCTTAGATGATCTGCCCGGGTTGCCAGCACGAAAACAGCGCGGGGGCGAAGTTCTGCGAGGAATGCGCTTCGGCTCTGGCACCTGTTTGCGCGAATTGCGGCAACCAGATTTCACCGACGGCGAAGTTTTGCTCGGATTGCGGTCGCCCGACCGGCCGGAGCGCGCCTACCTTTTTGTCTTCGCGCTCCATGGCGCTGAGACCGCAGACCCCCCGCCACCTCGCCGAAAGAATCCTCAACGCCAGAACCGAAGTCGAGGGCGAGCGAAAGCAGGTGAGCGTGGTGTTCGCCGATATCACGGGTTCGTTGGAGCTGATATACGGCCGGGACCCCGAGAGCGCGCAGGCGATCCTCAATCCCGTGCTCGAGCAGATGATTGAGGCCGTCCACTACTATGAGGGTACGGTCAACAGGCTTCTGGGTGATGGGATCATGGCGATCTTTGGCGCGCCATTGGCCCACGAGGATCATGCGGTGCGCGCTTGCTACGCCGCGCTGATGATACAGGAATCCGCCGCCGAACTGGCGGACCGCGCCGAACAGCCGCTCAAAATCCGGGTCGGAATCAACTCGGGAGAAATCGTCGTCTGCGCCATCAGCAAAGACCTCGATATGGAATACACCGTCGTCGGCGAGACCGCGCATCTGGCGGCCCGCATGGAGCAGATGGCGCGGCCCGGCTCGATCCTGACGACAGCGAAGACCGTCCGTTTGGCGGAAGGATACATCACCGCGCAGTCTCTCGGTCCAGTACCGATCAAGGGGCTTGCCGAGCCCGAGGAGGTCTATGAACTCGTTGGCGCGGGCCCCGCGCGCACCCGTTTGCAGGCAGCCACCATTCGGGGCCTGACCCAGTTCGTTGGCCGCGAGAGCGAACTGGATCAGCTCCGCCGTGCACAGCAGCCGGTGGCCACGGGGACGGGCCAATTGGTGGCCGTCATCGGCGAGGCCGGCGTTGGCAAATCGCGTCTGCTTTACGAGTTCACCCACTCGCATCGGCTGCTTGGCTGGCTGGTGCTCGAGACCACGGCGATCTCGCTCGGAAGAGCGACGAGTTACCTGCCCGTGGTCGCGCTGCTCAAGAGCTACTTTGCGATCCAGGACCGCGACGAGCAGCCCGAAATACGCCGCAAGGTGGTCGAGAAAACACTCGCGCTCGACGAAGGGCTCGAACCGACGCTATCAGCGCTATTGGCCCTGCTCGACATCCCCGTCGATGACGCCGGCTGGCACACGCTCGATCCAGCGCAGCGCCGGCGGCGTTATCTCGATGCCGTAAGGGGTCTGATACTGGAGGCCGCTCGCAAGCAGCCGGTTCTTCTGATCTTCGAAGACCTGCACTGGGTAGACAACGAGACGCAAGCCCTGCTCGACGCCCTGGCGGGCGATCTGGGCTCGGCTCGCCTGCTGCTATTGGTCACCTATCGTCCCGGCTACCAGGACATCTGGGGCAGCAGGCCAAACTACCGTCAGGTCCGGCTAAGCGCGCTGCCGACCCATGACGCCCATGATCTGCTGGAAGTGCTGCTTGGCCGGGATCCCGAACTTGATCCGCTCAAGCAGCTGCTCATCGGACGCGGCGGCAATCCGTTTTTTCTCGAGGAGACCGTCCGTGCCCTGGTCGAGATACAGGCCTTGTCGGGAGAACGAGGTCATTATTGCCTGATGCGTCCGATTGGAAATATTCAGGTTCCGCCCACGGTACAGGCCATCCTGGCGGCGCGCATCGATCGGCTACTCCCCAGCGATAAGAATCTGCTGCAGATCGCTTCGGTCGTGGGCCGCGAGATTCCGTTGGCGGTGCTTCGACCAATGGCCGACTTTACCGAAGAAGCACTCAATCATGCGCTCGAACACCTGCAGACGGCCGAGTTTCTCTTTGAGACCGGACTTTATCCAGACGTCGAATACTCGTTCACCCATGCGCTCACGCACGAAGTGACCTACAACGGACTGCTACGGGCGCGGCGGAGCTCGCTCCATGCGCGGCTGGTCAATGCGATCGAGACCTTGTACCGGGATCGGCTCGGCGAACACATCGAGCGCCTGGCACAGCATGCGGTTCGTGGTGAGCTGCTGGAGAAAGCCGTTCGATACCTGCGGCAGGCCGGGCAGAAAGCGCTGTCGCGTTCGGCGCTCGAGAACGGGCGGGTCTGGTTCGAACAGGCCCTCTCCATCCTCGAGAAGGTGCCCGAAACCAGGGAGAATATCGAACTCTCCATCGACATCAGGTTTGACCTGCGAAACTCCCTGCATCCCCTGGGTCACCTCGAGCGATGCCTGGATCACCTCCAGAAGGTGCAAGTCCAGGCCACTCAGCTCGGCGACAAGCGACGGCTTGGCCAGGCTTCATCGTTCCTGTGCCAGTACTATCGGTTGATGGGCGAACTCGATCCCGCCACGGAAGCCGGCGAACGCGCCATGGCCATTGCGGAAGAACTGGACGAACTGCCGCTTCGGATGGTGGTGAGCGGCCACTTCGCGGCGCTGTGTGCCGCAAGGGGCAATCATCATCGCGCCTCGGAAATACTGGACGCGGCTGTCGAGCGCCTTCGCGGCGATATCGCCACCGAGATGATGGGCACGACGGGGGTCCTTGGCGTTTTCATGCGCGGCTATCTGGCGTGTTCGCTGGCCGAACTCGGCGAGTTTGAGCGTGCCGCGCGCTCTGCCAAGGAGGCCGTGGAAATCGCCGAAACGGCAAACCAGGTCTATAGCCTGGCCTTTTCCTACTACTGCAAGGGCACCGTGCTCGCACTTCAGGGCGAAGTGTCGCAAGGCATTGACGTCCTCGAGCAGGGTCTCACGCTTGCCCGCGCATGGACTCTGCCGTTGGTGCTTCCACTGATCGGCGTGTCGCTCGGACACGCCTATTGCCTGGCCGATCGCACCGACGAGGCGATCGCGTTGCTGGAGGAGACCGAACGTGAGGGAAGCGCCATGCATCGCTTCGGCGGCCACGCCATGATTTTGGTCCGCCTCGGTGAAGCCTATCTTCGCAGCTCCCGCACCGCCGACGCCGAACGGACCGCCAGACGGGCGCTCGTTCTTGCCCGCAAACAGGGCGAGTACGGCTATGAGGCCCACGCACTCCGGCTGCTGGCCGAGCTCGGACTGGGTGACCCCTCCCCGATTGACGAGAGCGAGACAAACTTTCTCCAGGCGCTGCGAAAGGCCGAGGCGTTCGACCTGCGCCCCCTGGCGGCTCAATGTCACCTCGGGCTCGGAAAACGCTACAGATCGGCCGGCCAGAGCGGAAGCGCCGAGCAGCACCTCACCATGGCCGCAGTCCTGTTTCAGGAGCTTGGTATGCAATTCTGGGCCGAACAAGCGCGGTCGCAGCTTGATTCATTGTCCTAGTCCGAGATCGAAGAGAAGAGCCCAAGGAAGGCGCCATATCCTGCCAGTCCAGCGCAAAGCTCACTCACCGGGGATTTGTTGATGGTTCGGTAACCTTCTGCATTCAAGATTCGGGCAGTTGGTTGCGTTGGAGTATCGCTTTGGAAAATTTTGACGAGCTGCGCGATCTCGCAGCGGACGTTCGCGCATTCATTGAACATTCAAACGACCCGGCCGCCGCATTGCGGGATGTGGTCGCGGCCTATGATGTCGTCTTGGGTATCTTTCCCTCGGATGAGGGAATGGGCTTGCACGTCGTCAAGGGCGGCAGTTTGCTGGACCGACTCGCTACCCTTCAGTCGAATGCCCTCTACAGCCACACCGCTATTGCCGTGCATAGCCGCGAACAGGCGGTAGAGCTTCAAGCGCTGGTGGCTTAAAGGCGCCTTCGGTTCGGCCTGAACGCGTCATGCCCTAGCCGCGCTTGGCAGCAGCCTTGGTTTCTGGCGCCGCAACTTCCAGGGCGGTGACCTCCAGCCCGCACGCGTGCGCGAGCGCGCGCAGTTCGAGCTGAAGGGCCTCGAGCTCATGGCTGTCGAGGCCTCCATCGAACGCGATCGCGGTGACGACTGGATCCCGGATCTCGGCAGCGTTACTTCTTCCTGGCGGCTTTCTTCTTGCCGGTTTTCTTGCCGGCTTTCTTGGCAGCGCGCTTCTTGGCTCTTGCTTCTCTTGCAAGGCGATCCTTTTTTGCGGCCGCGGTGGCTTTCCACTTTGTCTCAAAGTCCTTCACTCCCGCCACGAACTGACGAAGCATCGACTTGCCCTCAGCGCTCTTGGGCGTGACCGCGACCCGAATATAGGTGCGCCCTGTCGTGCTTACCTTCTTGTTGACTTGAATGTACGCCATCCGCTTTTGCCCCTTCCCGTTGTTGCCAAGCGGCCCCGACCCGAGGCTGCCCCTTGCCAAGTGCTTTGAATGTTATCAGCGAATTGGGAGGCTTGGAAGATGCGCGGCGCGCCATCGAGATCTCTCATCATGTACCAGTCCGGCGTGGCCTCGTAGCTGTCTTCGATCCTGACCTTCTGGCCGCGCGCCAGCTGGACGAAAGTCCTCGCCATGTTGTGCTTGCCGACCAGATCGAAAATGTTGGTCGAAGACGTAAACCTGCCGATGCCGATTTCCGTGATGCAGGGAATGCCGCGCACGTCCTCCTTGAGATCCACACTGAAAACGCCCGACGCCCTCGCATCGAGCAGCTTGATGGCCCGCACGCAGGTATCGACGACTTTGGGTTCGAAGACCGTCTTGGCGAGGGCCGCCACGGAGGAGACCCGCGCCGGCTGGCTGCCCATGCCGAGATAGGAAAGCCGTTCGTAGGTCTTGATGAGGATCAGCTCGCCGTCCTTCCAGACGCTTTGGCAGCCGAAATCCCGGCCCGGCAGATACTCCGACAGCACAAACGCCGCGACCGGCACGCCGCGCATCTCCTTCCAGTACCGGATCCAGCTCCGTGCCTGCTCGGGCGTCTGGACCGGCAGCGCGCCGAGCGCGCCGGCCCCGCTCCGGACCCGGCACCACAATGGCCGGCCGCCTTTGAGCTGCTGGAAGATTCTGGTGATCTGCTTCAGGTCCCGCACCGGATAGGTTTCGGGAGCGTCGATGCCGTTGCGGCGCAGCAGTGAAATGAGACGGTACTTGTCGCGGGAAACACTCAGCACGGCTTCGCCCGGCAGGAACAGATACTCGCTAAAACACTTCCGCGCGCGCGACAAGCTCTCAACATCGGCATCGACGGTCGGAATAATGAGATGCAGGCGTTCGGTCTTCATGATCCAGCGCAGCACCTCGCTCCATTCCGGGTGATCGGCAGGCGGGACGAGGTAATTCTTGTCGGCGTCGGACTTCTTCAGGGAGAACTGGTCGTCGTTGCAGCCCACGATAAAGGAAGTGCCGGCCCCGGCCCGGATGCTGCGGGCCAAATTGTTGCTCGAACCGTTACCCGCGCTCGTAAACAGCAATCGCGCAGCCACCAATTTCTCCGTATCGCTTAAATATGATCTGGCCCGAAAGGAAGCTAACGATGAACTTCTCGAAGATATGCAACAAATCTTGCTGAAGCAACCAACCATGGGCCATATCCCACAGCGACAAGCGAAGCGAGGCTCGTACGCGGCACGAAGCGTCGTCAGCCTCCCGAGGGAATGGTTTAGCGTTGATATCGCGCGGTTGGTGCCACGTCGATCACGCCCAGATCAACCAGGGTACGGTGAAACCGGCGCTTCCGCTCCGACGATGATGCGAAGTAGGCTCCGCCGCAATGTTCGAGCAGGCTCGCGCGCGTCGCGAAGATTTCATCAAGCGGCAGACCGGCGTGCTGCAAAGCTACCGTCCCAAGAAAGGCGATATCCAGTTCGCGGCCGCGTCCGCAAGGAATTCGATCGGCGAAGTCGTTCAAGGTTTCGATGGCGTAGAACGTGCGGAACTGCCGTCTCGCGTCTTGCTCGAGGTCGAGTTTTCTCTCGATCCGCCGCGTCATGACGGGTTGATGATCTCCATAATGCACAATGAGTGTCGGACGGTTGGGAAAACGAGCGGAAAGCTCGGATTTGAGTTTCTTCCAGGTCACAGCGGTCTCGACGAGCCGCGCGTAATACTCGGCATAATGTGCGTCGGGAAGGCTTGCGGCAGCAAACGCGCGCTCGCTTTCAAAGTGGTTGGGCGCAACCAGGTTTCGGTTGTGCGGGCCGTGGTTGAAGTTGGTCAGTGCGTATAAGAAGCGCGGCGACGCATCGTCAGCAATGCCTTTCATGTGAGCATCGAGTGCGGCACCGAGAAACAATGCATCGGAATTTGTCGCTTCGAATCGTTTGACGTCGAAGGGCGGATCAAAATCATCCGTAAAGAGACGCTGGTCGATGCCTATTGAACGGTAGAACCTGTCGTAGTTGAGAAAGCTGCGACGGCAGCTCGAGGTCAGCATCGTTCTGTATCCGAGCGCCGCGAGCGTCTTTGGCAGACTGCTATGGAAGCGGCCGGCGCCTCGTTTGAAGAGAAAATAGGCGTTTGAACCGAAGCTCGCGCTTGAAAGGCCCGTCAGCAGGCTGAATTCCGATTGCCATGATCCGCCGCCAAAAATATCCACGTTAAGGCTGCCGTGGAGACCGTTTTCCGGTGACAGGAACTCTTCGACAACCGGCTCGACCGGAAGACCAAATATGCGCGGATCGAAGATCGACTCGTGCTGGATGACGATAATGTCGGGATAATCGGGGCGGCGCGCCGGAACGGCCGCCATCAGCGGCAGCGGGTCGTTGGCGATATCGCTCAGAGCGAGCCCGCCGAACGGCCGCCAGGCAAGCGGGTTGAGCAGGGATGCAATGAAGCTGGAAAGAAAACACCGGCGCAGCGCCGCACCGCGCTGGAACGGTACCGGCCCGCCGCTTGCCCTGTAGGCGGCCAACAGGCCAATAGAGGCAAGGCCGAAAAAGAGGACCTGGAATTCCAAGGATACAGGCGGCCCGCGCACGTAGAGCACGGTTGCGACCGCGGCCACCATGAGCGCGAGGCTTCCGGCGAAAGCTGCCGTCAGCGCGAGCGGATACTGTGCCAACAAAAACGGAACCGTTCCGGCAAACGCCAGCGGCAGATCCGTTGCCGTGAGCTTGATCCCGCTGTGATCGTATTTGACCTTCGACGCTCCGAAAATGCCCGCCGCCAGGATGGAAGACAGCAGCATCGCTCTTTCCAGATCAGCAACGACGAACAGCAGCAGCGCAGTGCACAAACACAGCGCGGCGACGGCCAGTGTAAGGTGCTCAACGCTGCGTTCCGCAAGCCAGAGAACGACGAGAGCGATCAGGATGATCAGGGCCAATGACATATCGATAAGATGCCAGAGGAATGAATCGGCGTCCACGACAGCGAAGCGGACATTCGCGCAGGACGTTGAAACCTGCTAAGGGCAGGCGATGGAGCAGACATGACCGATCCCGTCGACATCAACCGCCGGAACTGGGACGAGCGCGCGGCCATTCATGCGCGCGACACCACCGGTGACTATATGCTCGAGCGGTTCAGGGCCGGCGAGGATGCGCTGCACGCGATCGAAGCGGCAGAACTCGGCGACATCGCCGGAAAGCGCGTGCTGCATCTGCAGTGCCATATTGGCCGGGACACATTGTGCCTGGTTCGGCGCGGCGCGATTGCGACCGGGCTGGATTTTTCCCCGGCCGCGCTGGATGTGGCACGGCGCCTGTCCGAAGAGACCGGCCTGAAGGCCGACTTCGTCGAGGGGACCGTCGATCAGGCTCCCGTCCTGACGCCGGGCCCGTTCGATCTTGTCTTCACCACCTGGGGCGCCATTTGCTGGCTGCCCGATATGAAGGACTGGGCAAAGGTCATCGCCTCCGTGCTGGCACCGGGCGGCGAACTGTATTTCGCGGACGCGCATCCAAGCTTCTTGGCGATGGAAGAGACCGCCGGCAGGCTTGTGCCCACCTACGATTTTCAAACGCCTGCCGACCGGCCGCTGCCGTTCGCAAACGAGACCACCTACACCGGCGACCCCACGATCATGTCGCATCAATCCACCCGCGAGTGGATCCACTCGCTCTCGGCCGTGCTCGGCGGACTGATCGATGCCGGCCTGACGATTACGATGTTCAGGGAGCACGAAGTGTTGCCCTGGCGCGGCCTGCCAAGCCTGGTGCCTGCGTCGGAAAGGCTGTGGCGGCTTGCCGATGGCGCGCCGCGGATGCCGTTGTCGTATTCGGTGAGAGCCAGAAAAGGTTCGTGAAACGGGAGCAGCCTAGGTCGAAGACTGCTTTCGCACGGACCATCGAAAGAACCGTGCAGGCAAGATCAGCCGTTGATTCCACCTGCTGATCTGCGCCGGCCGTTTCAAGCTCATCGCGGAGGCTCGCTTCCGAGAAGACAGCCTCACCACTGTGCCGGCGAAAGACCGCAAGTCGGAGGCATGGCTTGAGCATAATGGCCGAAGGAACAATTGGTATACCCAAAGCAAGGCAAGCATCACGCCAACCATACAGCTACGCCGCGTTCAAGGCCTGCGCGATATCCGCGATCAGGTCGGACGGATGCTCGATGCCGATCGACAGCCGGATCGTGGAGTCGAGCACGCCGATTTTCTGGCGGATGTCGGCGGCGACGCCGGAATGGGTCATGCTGGCCGGCAGGCTGGCCAGCGACTCGGTGCCGCCGAGGCTCACCGCCAGTTTGAAGATTTGCAGCGCGTTGAGGAATTTGAAGGCGGCGGCCTGGCCGCCGACAATGTCGAACGAGAAGGTCGAACCGGCGCCGGTGCATTGCCCGGCGAATAGACGCCCGGCCGGCGAATTCGCATCATGGTGGCCGAGGTAATGGACGTGCGCCACCTTGGCGTGGTCGCGCAGAAAATCCGCCACGAGCCGTGCGTTTGCATCGGCCTTTTCCATGCGGATGCTCAAGGTCTCGAGCGACCTGGAAAGCATCCAGCAGGAATGCGGGTCGAGCTGGGTGCCGATGGCACCGCGCAACGCCTTGATGTCCTTCATCAGGGCTTTCGAGCCGAGCGCCGCGCCCGCGATCAGGTCGGAATGGCCGCCGATATATTTGGTCAGCGAATACAATGACAGGTCCGCGCCGTGTTCGATCGGCCGCTGAAACACCGGCCCGAGCAATGTATTGTCGCACGCGACGATCGGCGTGTGATCCTGCGCCTCGCCGATGTTATCGGCGACGCGGCGGATCATCGCGATGTCGACCAGGCCGTTGGTGGGGTTGGCCGGGGTCTCGATGAAAATCATCGAAACCCGTCCCTTGCGCATGGCGTCTTCCGCCGCCAGCTGGGCGGCGGCTTCGTCGATGCCGTCGGCGAAGCCCACCGCGCCGATCGAGAGGCCCGCCAGCGTCTTGGTGAACAGGGTTTCCGTCCCGCCATAGAGCGGCTGCGAATGGAGAATGACGTCGCCGGGGCGGACAAAGGCCAGGATCGCGGTCGAAATCGCCGACATGCCCGACGAGAACAGCGCGCACTTCTCGGTACGCTCGTAGACCGCGAGCCGATCCTCGACGATCTCGCTGTTGGGATGATTGAACCGCGAATAAACCAGCCCTGCGCCCATTCCCTCGGGTGGCTCGCGCCGGCCCGAGACGAAATCGAAATAATCCTGACCGTCTTCAGCGGTCCTGAACACGAAGGTCGAGGTCAGAAACACCGGTGGCTTGACGGCGCCTTCCGACAGTTGCGGATCGTAGCCGTAATTCAGCATCAGCGTTTCCGGATGCAGCATGTGGTTGCCGATATGCGTCTTGGACGGAAACGGTTTCACCATGGCGTGCCTCGCTGGCTGAATTCAGAGACGTTGCCCCGGGTCGCCCGCAAAGACGACGCGGTGGATGCGACGGCATCCAACGACTCGGGGTCAACGCTACGAGGAGCAGCCTAGCAACATCCGGGGCTGATTTCACCGCGCATGAAACAGTTTCCGGGTCGGGCGACCACGTCGCCGCGCGAGCCGCGTTGCAGATGGTCTGGCAATACCGGTGAGGAAAACCGGCATCGCCGCTTCGTCGCAGGCCTGGCCAGCAGCTTGCTCAGCGCTCGGACCGCATATAGGGGCTGTCCTCGGACACATGCTTCAATTCCGGCGCAACATCCATCTTGTGGGCCACGCTGGTCCGGCTCCGGCCCGCGCTTTCCGGATTACCTACGAATGCCCACATGATCACGCCAATCGCGAGTGTCGCGCCGCTTATCACGCCGATGTCCCGCTTCATTGCGAACTCCCGTATTGCCTCGGGCGTGCACAAATCAAGCCAGCCGCTCGTGGTCGAAGTATGGCTAATGCAAGATCGGCCGGCCGATCCCGGCAATGTGATGGCTGAACCGCGGCAGCGCTCAACTCTTGCTTGGCGTGGCCGCGTCCGGAGCCAATCTGCCGAGCATGGCGGTGAGTTCCTCGTCCGCGCTGATGATCGTCTTGTTGCGATCACCGACGTCCGTTGCAGACTCCGGTGCGATCGGCAGCTCGACGGATGCGCCAATCGTTTCTTGTTTGGCCGGTTCGACCGGCCGGGGCGCGGAAGCAGGCAATTTTTCGGAGAGTTTTAATGTCTCCTCCGGCAACAGCTTGGGTTGCCGATCCGGCCGATGGGCCCCTGCGTTCGAGCTTCCGCCAGTTGAATCGGGCAGCGTGGTATCAACAGCCGCATGGCGTCGCGGCGCGACGCCCTTGCTGGCTCTTGCAACGATCCCGTCGACGATGGCAGGAAGCCTGTCCTTGTCGGTCTCCGCCAAATACTCCCCGGCCAGTTCGTCCACATATTGCTGTCCGTAGTCGGCCAGGACAGAGGTGACCCGCGCGAGATCGGCATCGCTTTCGACAAGCCGCCGCCATGCCTGCCGATCGTAGGAAGACGCTTCGTGAGCCCTTGCCGGTTTCGGCTCCGGGACCGCTGGAGCCGCCGCCATGGGTTCGTCCGCCCGCTCGCCGCTCTGGGCGGCAGCGCTTGCCCGCTTTCGATTATTCTCCGCCACCAGGAGTGACAGCAGGCCAACGCCCATCAGCAGGAATCCAAGCGCGGCCCATACCAGCGTGGCGCAAAGGACAGCCCCGGCAATCAGCAATATCCACCCAGCAACGCGCACTAACTGGCCTTCTCTGTGAACACAGCCGCACTTAGTTGATAAACATCGACACTAATTCTCGACGCTTCCGGCAAGCCGCGCAACACAAGATTAGCGCCGCAACCGGCGTCAGGCCGGCGCTTTCGTGCTGCGATACGGGAGTCGTGGGCCGCGTAGCTACGCGCCGGTGACGCGCCAGATCACATCGCCGACATCGTCCGCCACCAGCAGCGAGCCGTCGGGCCCGAGGGTCACGCCGACCGGCCGGCCATAGGATTCGCGCTCGTCGGGTGCGAGAAACCCCGACAGGATATCCCGCGCCGGTCCGGACGGGCGTCCGTTCACGAACGGCACGAACACGACCTTGTAGCCGCTCAGCGTGCTGCGGTTCCAGGAACCGTGCTGCCCGATCACCATGCCGTCGGGAAAGCCCGGGAGCGTCCCGGCCGGCATCCAACATAAACCCAGCGAAGCGGTATGACCGCCCAGCGCATAGTCCGGCGTGATCGCCTTGGCGACCAGGGCCGGGTCCTGTGGCACCCGGTCGTCCACCGTCTGCCCCCAGTAGCAATAGGGCCAGCCGTAGAAGCCGCCATCGCGCACCGAGGTCAGATAGTCCGGAGGCGTCTCGTCGCCGAGGCCGTCGCGCTCGTTGACCACCGTCCAGAGCACGCCGGTCTGCGGCTCCCACGCCATGCCGACCGCGTTGCGCAGGCCGCCGGCAAAGATGCGGCTGGAACCGCTGGCGAGATCAAGCTCATAGATCGCCGCCCGGCCCTCTTCCACTTCCATGCCGCTCTCGGCGATGTTGCTCTGCGAACCGACGCCGGCATAGAGCTTCTTGCCATCGGGGCTTGCCAGCAGGCTCCGCGTCCAGTGCCCGCCCGGCTTGAAGGTGACGAGTTTGCGCCCGGGTGCGCTGATGCTTGCGGCGTTCGCCGCATAGGGGAATGCCACCACGCCATCGGTATTGCCGACATAGAAGGTGTCGCCGAGCAGCGCCATGCCGAACGGCTGGCTCAGCCCCTCCATGAAAATTCCGCGCTGTTCGGCAACGCCGTCGCCATCGGCATCGCGCAACCGCGTGATGCGGTTCGCGCTGACGCCAAGGGCGTGGGCACGTCGCATCGTCGCCTGCATCGCGTAGCTGAACACGCTCCGGATCGGACCTGCGATTTGGTTCGACTCGGCGATCAGGACGTCGCCATTGGGCAGCACGTTGATCCAGCGCGGATGTTGCAGGCCGGTCGCAAACGCATTGACCTTGAGCCCGGGCGCGGCCGTCGGCTTGTGCCCTTCGTCCCAGCCCCTGGCCGACGGCATCTTGAGCGTCGGAATGGCGCCTTGCGGCTTCGCCTCCGGCACCACAGGCGCGCTGCCCCAGGCCGGCGCAGGTGCCGCGCCCTGCAATCTGCGCCAAAACAGCGCACCAGCACCGATCAGCGCGACGATGCGCGCAAAAATTGCAGAAAGGCTCATGTTATTCCCCAGTTGATCGCGCGCACACTAGAGCAAAACCGCGCGCGCGACGGAAGCGACATTCCGCCTTGTTTGCTTCCTGAGGTTTGGGGATGCCGCATAGCGACCATGCGCGCTCTTGCGACCTACCGGCCGAAAATTGCAGCGCGGCAATTTCGGCCTGAAAACAAAGGCCTGAAAAAGCGAAAGGGGCCGATGGCCCCTTTCAACCCAAGTGCTGAGAACGATACCGCTATATATAGGGCGACATATCGCACGCGTCAACGATGTCTCCCGGGGCGCGTTGCCGCAGCTCCGCTTTCTTACGCCTGCGCTCAGGCGACGGAGCGATTCAATTGTTCTTAACTCTTAAACTCGCTCCAGTTGTATCTATTCATCATACATTCTTGCTTGCTTTGGCATTTCAGAGCGCAATTGGACGCAAAAAAAGCCCGACAGGAGAAAATGATGCAAATCGATTCACAATTGCGTCGAAAAAGCAGATCGTGAAAGTCCGCCCGATGCTGTAAAAGCCGATCCGCTATCAAAGCTCAATCTGCGGAGGGTCACGCTCGGCGAGGAACCCGCGAATAACCAACGGGATTTATCGATGAGCGTCGGACTGATCGCCCTTCTCGACGATATCGCGGCGATCGCAAAGGCGGCAGCGGCCTCCCTCGACGATGTCGCCAGCCAGGCCGCCAGGGCGGGGGTAAAGGCGGCAGGCGTCGTCATCGATGATACCGCGGTGACGCCAGGCTATGTGATCGGATTTGCGGCCAAGCGCGAACTGCCGATCGTGGGCAAGATCGCGGCGGGATCGCTTCGCAACAAACTACTGATCCTGCTTCCCGTTGCGCTGGCGCTCAGCTACTTCCTACCCGCTGCGATCACGCCGCTATTGATGTTCGGCGGGGCCTACCTCTGCTACGAAGGCGTTGAAAAGCTGTACGAAGCCGTCCTGCCCCATCACGCGCACCAGCATGAGGCCGAACTCGGCACGGTGGCGTTGCAGGCGCAGACGCTCGAAGATCAGAAGGTCGCGAGCGCCATCAAGACCGACTTCATCCTCTCGGCCGAGATCATGGCGATTACGCTGGCGGCGCTGCCCGCCGGAACCATCTTGATGCAGGCCATCGTGCTGGCGGTGGTCGGGATCGGGATCACGGTCGCGGTGTATGGCGTGGTGGCGCTGATCGTGAAGGCCGACGACGCCGGCGTCGCGCTGGCGCGAAACGACAATGTCTCGGCCATCGCCAGTGTCGGCCGCGGCCTGGGACACGCCCTGGTTCGAGGCATGCCCGTCTTCCTGACAATTCTCAGCGCCGTCGGTACCGCCGCGATGATCTGGGTCGGCGGCGGCATCGTATTGCATGGCGTGGAGGCCTACGGCCCGCCGTCCATCGGTCATGCCGTCCATGCCGCGACCGACGCGGCGGCCCATGCCCTTCCATCGATCGCCGGCGCGCTCAAATGGATCGTCGAGGCCGCTATATCGGGGGTCATTGGACTGGTGGTCGGCGCGGCCTCGATCCCGATCATCGGATATGCCGTGGCGCCGGCGTGGAAGCGAGTAAAGGGGCTTCTGCCGGGCTGAAGGCTTCGGAATAGAGATGGCCTGAAAACTATTCCGCCTTGGTTTCCTGCGGCGCGGGGTTCGCCGCCACCGCAGGTCCGCCGCCGAGCAGCCTTGCGAGGCTGCGGGCGCGCCGCGTATCGATGCTGACATGGGCGGTCATGCCAGCGCGCAACGCCGGTTCGCCGGGCCGTGCAACCAGCTGCAGCCGCACCGGCAGGCGCTGCACCACCTTCACCCAATTGCCGGAGGCGTTTTGCGCCGGCAGGATCGCGAACTCCGCGCCGGTCGCCGGGCTGATGCTTTCCACCACGGCGTCCCAGGTGACGTCGGGATGCATGTCGAGCACGACCTTGGCCTTCTGCCCCACCGTCACATGGGTCAGATCGGTCTCCTTGAAATTGGCCTCCAGCCACGGCCTGCGGTCGGTGACCAGCGCGAACAGCGGCGTCTGCGCCCTGACCTGCTCGCCGAGCTGCAGCTTGAAATTGACGACCACACCGGCCTTCGGCGCCTTGATCTCGGTATAGGCAAGGTCGAGCGCCGCGCGGTCCCGCACCGCCAGCTTTTCGCGCACCGCCGCGAATTGATCCGTCGGCCGGTCGGGCTTGCCGCCCAGCGCAGCTTCGACGCGCGCGATGCGCTGGTGCAGCACGGCGACGCGGTCCTCGCCTTCCTGCTCCTCGCTGTTGGATTGTTCGAGCTTCGCCGCCGAGGTCACGCCGCGCCCGGACAGCTCACGCTGGCGCCTGGCCAGGGTCTGAAGATACGTCAGCTTGTTCTCCGCCTCGCGGGTTTCGGCCCGGATCTCTCGCAGGCTGGCCTTGAGCTGCTCGACGGCGGCGCGCGCGGAATCGATTTCGGCTTCGGCCTTGGCCAGCACCAACCGATAGGGCGCCGGGTCGAGGCGAAGCAGCACGTCGCCGGCGGCGACGGCCGAATGGTCGCGGATCCGCAACTCGATGATGCGCCCCTGAACCTCGCTGGCGATCTGGGCGATATCCGCCTTGACGAAGGCGTTCTCGGTCGAGATGTGGCGGCCGCCCTGCAGCCAGAACATCAGCGCGCCCACCAGGACCAGCCCGGGCACACCGATGAGCGCCAATCGCTTCATCCGTTTGGTCATGGCGCGGCCCTGCCGTTGAGCCGGGCCACCCCGGAAGCTCGCTTTCTCGGAGTCGCCGCTCCATTGGTTCGCGCGGCCTCGCCGTCATCCGCCGACACCAGGGTTTTCTTGATGCGCTGCAGCAAAGTCATCAACTGCTTGCGTTCTGCCCCGGCGAGATCGGCGAGCCCGGCATCGACCGTGTTTTCGGCCACCCGCCAGATGCGCTTGTGGACCTTCTCGGCCTCCCTGGTCAGGTACACGCGTTTGACGCGGCGGTCGTCAGGCTGGGTACGGCGTTCGACCCAGCCATTGGCCACCAGCCGGTCGATCATGCGGCCGGCGGTGGCCTTCTCGACCTCCATCATCTCGGCCAGTTCGGAATGCGAGGCGCCGGGGCGCCGGTGCAGGCGGGTCAACACCAGCCATTGCGCCCGCGTGATGCCGAGGCGGCGCACGCGGCGATCGAACTCGGTCCGCAACAGGCGGGCAACGTCCGAAATCACAACCCCAATATATTCGTCGGTATTTGGCATGGCGCTGTTGTAGCCGCCCTGAAATTAGTAAGCTAGGTTAGTATTTGACATCAGCTGCCGCAAGGGACATCGCCCTGAGTTCCACCAGCATGGAGGCCGAGGACGTCGCCGGGACCCTGTCCACGGCGCAACGCTATTTGACGCTGATGACGGTGGTGCTCGGCTCTTCGCTGTACGGCACCGCGCTGCTGACGACCTCGACCATCCTGCCGCAGATGCAGGGCGCGCTGTCGGCGACCCAGGACGAGGTCGCCTGGGTGATGACCTTCAACATCCTGGCGACCGCGGTGGTGACGCCGATGACCGGCTGGCTGGTCTCCCGCTTCGGCAGCAGACGCGTCATGGTGTGGTCGGTCGGGTGCTTCACGCTGACGACGCTGCTGTGCGGCATGGCGCAATCGCTCGAAACGCTGGTGCTGTGGCGCATCCTGCAGGGCGGCGCGGGGGCGCCATTGGTGCCGCTGTCGCAGTCGATCCTGTTTGCGACCTTCCCGCGCCGCCAGCACTCGATGGTGATGTCGATCTTCGGAATGGCGGTCGCGGTAGCACCGGTATTCGGTCCGGTATATGGCGGCTATCTCGCCGAGGCGCATAGCTGGCGCTGGTCGTTCTACATGCTGGTGCCGATCGGGATTGCGGCCACGTTCGGCATGGCCTGGACGCTGCCTTCCGACAGCCAGCTGACCAAGGTCCGCTTCGACTGGACCGGCTTTATCGCGCTGGCGACCGCGCTGGCCGCGATCCAGCTGGTGCTGG
The DNA here is from genome assembly GCF_964252915.1 of Bradyrhizobium sp. LjRoot220. Taxonomy (NCBI): domain Bacteria; kingdom Pseudomonadati; phylum Pseudomonadota; class Alphaproteobacteria; order Hyphomicrobiales; family Nitrobacteraceae; genus Bradyrhizobium; species Bradyrhizobium sp. LjRoot220. The sequence goes on along the minus strand of NZ_CAXUPS020000002.1, from coordinate 954,888 downwards.
CCCGCGGCGTGCGGCTGGACTGGTTCGACTCGACCGAGATCGTGATCGAATGCCTGATTGCGGGGATCGCGTTCTATGTCTTCCTCGTCCACAGCATCGGCGCCCGCAATCCGTTCGTGAACCTGAAGCTGCTGACCGACCGCAATTATGCGATCGGGCTGGCGCTGGTAACGATCTACGGCATGCTGAACTTCACGCCGATGGTGCTGCTACCGCCGCTGCTGCAGCAGCAGGCCGGCTACCCCGACGCATTGGTCGGACAGGTGATCGGATCGCGCGGCGTCGGCATGCTGGTCGGCTTCATGATGGCCGGCTTCATGAACCGGCTCGATCCGCGCCTCACCATGGCGTTCGGTTTTGGCCTGCAGACCGTGGCCGGGTTGTGGATGCTGACCTTCGACCTCAACGTCACGATGGAGCTTCTGGTCGTCAACAGCATGATCCAGGGATTTGCCGTCGGCGTGGTCTGGGTGCCGATCACGGCGGTGGCATTCGGCACGCTCGACGCGAAGCATTATGCGGAAGCGTCCGCGATCTTCCATTTGCTGCGCAACATCGGATCGAGCTTCTTCATTTCGCTGTCGATCGCCGAGATCGTGCGCACCGCAGGGGCCAATTACAGCCGGATGACCGAGATGATCTCGCCCTATAATCGTGCGCTGACGACGCCGGGCACGATGGGCGCCTGGAACTTCGATACCGTGCCGGGCCTTGCGAGGGCGGCCAAGGAGATCGCGCGCCAGTCGATGATGATCGGCTACCTGAATGCGTTCACGATGTACACGGTGACGTCGGGCCTTGCCGTGGTGTTCGTCCTGATGGTTCGGGGCCGCAAGGCGGATTGAGAGGCGGCTTGATGCGATGCACGAGCACCGGGCTCTTACGGACGCGGCAATCGCGTTTCCGTGATATATATTTCGCGGACCGGCCTTGATGAAACAATTCTCCCCATCAATGAAGCCATTTTAGTGATCTGGCGAACCCTTCCTGAAATGATTTCCGGGCATGCTGAAGTGTTACTGAGAAACGAATTTCACCAGACTAGCGGTGGCATCCTCAACGAAGTGGAACACGCCATGCTCTCAGAAAAATTCTTTCTGGTATTGGAAACCCTCCGGAGCGAGGCCGAGCGCAGCCCGACCTATTCGGACGGCAGCACCAGAGCGGTAAGCACCTCGCCGCACGTCCCGGTCCAGCTGCCGGCCACCGGCCGGAAGTAAATCGGCTTCGGCCGGTCGCGCCGTCTCGCGACCTTCAAACGCACGACGCCGCACCTGTGCGGCGCGGCGTCGCTTCGCGGCAATCCTGGCTGAGCGATCAACCCACGTTCTTCGGGCCGATCGGGAAATCACCCTTCGGGCCGGGCTTCGGGTCGAGCGTTCCATCGACGATGCAGTAGCCGATTCCCAATGCCACGCCCAAGGCGACGAACGGAAACCAGCCGCCGCTGACCTTGTCCAGATTGGAATCAGACAACCGCGCGAGGCCGTCGGTGTTCACAGTTGCTTGCGTGTTGGCCATGAATGTCTCCTTCAATTGGCCGTCCATCCCTCAACGCCCATCCAGGGGATCGAGATCGCCGAGGCTCGCCATCGAAGCTGACCAAAGCCGGATGATTTCGCTGTGACCGGAATCACGGTGTGGCGCCGCAAAGGTGTTCGCACCAAACAGAAACGCGGCACCACAGGCGCCGCGTTTCGATTTTCTCATTTTTTCGACCGTCATTCCGGGGCGTCCGAAGGACGAACCCGGAATCTCGAGATTCCGGGTTCGATGCTTCGCATCGCCCCGGAATGACGGCGCTACGCGCCGTCAGCTCGCCACGGCCGACGACGGCATGTCGCGCTCGCGCTTCATGACGATCTTGTTGAGCGCGCCGAGATAGGCTTTTGCCGAAGCGACCAGCGTATCCGGATCTGACGCCTTCGAGGTCATCGAGCGGCCTTCATGGGCAAGCCGCACCGAGACTTCGGCTTGCGCGTCGGTTCCCTCGGTGACGGCATGGACCTGGTACAGTTCGAGCTTGGCCTCGTGCGGCACCAGCGCCTTGATGCAGTTGAACACCGCGTCGACCGGGCCGTTGCCTTCGGCCTCCTCGATTTTGATCTGGCCGCCAATGTCGAGCTTCATGGTGGCGCGCTGCGGTCCATGGGTGCCCGCGATCACCGTCAGCGACGTCAGCTTGATGCGGTCATGCGAAGCCGCGATCTCCTGATCGACCAGCGCCTCGATGTCCTCGTCATAGATGTCCTTCTTGCGGTCGGCGAGCGCCTTCATCCGCACGAAGGCGTCTTCCAGCTGGTTGGCGCCGAGCTTGTAACCCATCTCCTCCAGCTTGTGCACGAAGGCGTGACGGCCGGAATGCTTGCCGAGCACCAGCGACGACTTCTTCAGGCCGATCATCTCGGGCCGCATGATCTCGTAGGTCGAAGCATCCTTCAGCACGCCGTCCTGATGGATGCCGCTCTCATGGGCGAACGCATTGCGGCCGACGATGGCCTTGTTGTACTGCACCGGGAACGAGGTCGCCGCCGATACCAGTTTCGAGGCCCGGGTCAGCATGGTGGTGTCGATATTATTCCACCACGGAAATACGTCCTGGCGGACGTTCATCGCCATCACGACTTCTTCCAGCGCGGCATTGCCGGCCCGCTCGCCGATGCCGTTGACGGTGCATTCGATCTGCCGCGCGCCGCCGGCGATGCCGGCCAGCGAATTGGCAACGGCCATGCCGAGGTCGTTGTGGCAATGGACCGAGAATACCGCCTTGTCGGAATTCGGCACCCGCTCGATCAGCGTGCGCATGAAGCGGGTGTATTCCTCGGGCGTGGTGTAGCCGACGGTGTCGGGAATATTGACCGTAGTGGCGCCGGCCTTGATCACGGCCTCGACGATGCGGCAGAGGTAGTCCATCTCGCTGCGGGTGGCGTCCTCGGCCGACCATTCGACGTCGTCGATCTGGTTGCGGGCGCGGGTGACGTTGGCGATCGAGAGTTCCATCACCTGCTCGGGCGTCATGTTCAGCTTGACGCGCATGTGCAGCGGCGAGGTTGCGATCACGGTGTGGACGCGGCCGCGCCGGGCGAATTTCACCGCTTCGGCGCAGCGGTCGATGTCCTTTGGATTGGCCCGCGACAGGCCTGCGATCACCGAGTTCTTGGAGCGGCGGGCGATCTCGCTGACCGCCTGGAAATCACCTTCGGATGTAATTGGAAAACCGGCCTCGATGACGTCGACGCCCATGTCGTCGAGCATCTCGGCTATCTCGAGCTTTTCCTCGAACGTCATGGTGGCGCCGGGGCACTGCTCGCCGTCGCGCAACGTGGTATCGAATACGATTACGCGGTCCTTCTCGGACTTTTTAACTGAAGTCATCTGAAAATTCCTTTTGGGTCGTGCGCCGCGGTCTGGGCGCTGAAGGGTTCTTGGTGTTCTCGCGCAACCCCTGAGTGCCCAGGCGCAAACCGCCCAGACGGCCCTCAGGGGCCGATAAGAAGCAGCAGCCCGCCAAGAAGGAGGGTGGGCAAGGACGCAGCCGGAATCGCCGGGATACGGACGGCCGAAGCCGATCCACCCTGAACTCCAACATTTTCGCTGCTTGTCAGCATTGCCAGACCCTTGAGGAGCCGAAATCCTCGACCAAAACCATTGACGGTTCGTTGCCGGGACCACGTTCCAGGGCCGTTCTAGACGAGAAATATGGCCGGCCGCAATGCCAAAAGACGGTCAGGATAGTTGACCTAACGCGGCAAAAGCGCGGCAGGGTAAATGGTGCCCTGCCTTCTACCCCCGCGGACACGCAGCCGTGACCCGGCGACCGGCGGGCAATGCCCACCCTGATTTTCGTTCGGGTTGAAACCCGGGGACCGAGAACCATCTTTGGCCCCGGTGGAGATATTTGAAAAACGGAGCGGCGGATGAGCCAGCGGTTTCTCCTGCTGACCTTGCTGGCGGCCTTCAGCCTTGCGGTTCTCTTTGCGACGCTGACCACGGTCCGCCAGCTGCACATTCAAACGTCGGCGATCGCACAACCGCTGCATCGGGGCTGAGCGCGCCGGGTAGGCGTTACGCGGATGCCGTATTTGTTCCACCATCCTGCAGCGCTTAAAGCCACATGGTGGTGCGCGGCCGCCAGTTGTATGAACCGGTGACCGGTTCATGGACGGAGCGCGCGTTTGGACAGGTTTCAGATCGGCAGTCACTTTCTTGCGCTGGCCGCCGCCTTCGCGCTCGCGGTGCCGATCGGCTGGGACCGCGAGAAGTACGCGCGAAGCGCCGGCCTGAGGACCTTTCCGCTGGTCGCCCTGGCCAGTTGCGGCTTCGTGCAAGCCAGCGAAAACCTGCTCGTGCACTCACCCGACGGCATGGCCAAAGTCATCGAAGGGCTGATTACCGGCATCGGCTTCATCGGCGGCGGCGCCATTCTCAAACAGGGCAGCTCGGTTCACGGCACTGCGACCGCGGCAAGCCTGTGGGCGACCGGCGCGATCGGCGTTTCCGTCGGGCTCGGCAGTTATGACGTCGCCGTCACGGTCGCCGTGTTTACCTTCCTGACGTTGCGCCTGCTGACACTCGTCAAGGACGAAAGTGATGCAGGCGAAGGCGGCAAGCCCGATCGGACCTGAAAAGGCCGCAGCGTAAAGGCGCTTTGTTGCGTTGCGCGAGGCCGCCGCCTCAACTTTTGCGCAAACCCCGCCTATTGACGTAAGCTGCCGGCTACCGATCCGGCAGGAGGCTGTCCCATGTCAAAGAAGGGGGTTACGGGCCATGACGAGTGGGTGGTGACGCAGGCCCTCGCCACGGCCCTGGTCGCGCTCGAACAGCTTCCGGAGAAAATTCAGCCGCGACCTCACATGGACGATCTCAGGAAGCTCCTGACGGCCGGCTGCGCCCCCGGAAGCGTCGGCCTGCATCTGGCCCAGGCGAAGTGCCGGCTGTTTCCGCAAACCGATCCGGAGACGATCTATCGGGAATATGGCCTGGAGGCCGGCCGGGACTGACAAGTCGTAGGGTGGGCAAAGCGAAGCGTGCCCACCATTCCTGGCGTGCGCAACGATGGTGGGCACGGCGCAAGAGCGCCTCTGCCCACCCTACTTCTTCGCAACCTTCGTCGCCTTCTCTTCCGCCAGCAGCGCCTCGCGCACTTTTGCGAATTCGCTGCGGTCGGCCTTGTCGACCTCCGGGAAACGCAGATCGAGCCTGTCGAGCGCGCTGACGATGGTCGAGCCGATCACGACGCGGGCGAACCATTTGTGGTCGGCCGGCACCACATGCCACGGCGCGTGGCGCGCCGAGGTGTGGCGGATCATGTCCTGATAGGCGGCCTGGTATTTCGCCCATAGCTTGCGCTCGGCAATATCGGCCAGCGAGAACTTCCAGTTCTTGGCGGGCTCCTCCAGCCGGGCGAGGAAGCGCTCGCGCTGCTCTTCCCTGGAGATGTTGAGGAAGAACTTTAAAATAACGGTGCCGTTGCGCGCGAGGTAACGCTCCATGCTGGAGATATCCTCGAACCGTTCGCGCCAGATATTCTTGGTCACCAGCTTTTTTGGAATCTTCTGCTTGCCGAGGATCTCGGGGTGTACTCGCACCACGAGACATTCCTCGTAGTACGAACGGTTGAAGATGCCGATCCGGCCGCGCTCGGGTAGCGCGATCATGCTGCGCCAGAGAAAATCGTGATCGAGCTCCTTGGTCGACGGCTGCTTGAAAGACGTGACTTCGCAGCCCTGCGGGTTTACCCCTTCGAACACGCTCTTGATCGCGGAGTCCTTGCCGGCGGCGTCCATGCCCTGGAACACCAGCAGCATCGACCAGCGGTCCTGCGCGTAGAGCTTTTCCTGAAAATCACTCAGCCGCTTGCGGTTGGCCTCGATGATCTTCTCGCCCTTCTCCTTGTCGAGGCCACCCTTTTCGTTGGTCTTGTGCGATTTCAGGTGAAACTCGCCCGTTCCGTCGACGCGGAACGGCGCGACAAAGGGCTTCAGTGCATCGCCAAGCGGTGGCTGTGATTGCTTGCTCATGAGGTCGGCTTCGCCGCCGGTTTCTCCATGGGCTTCCTGGATTGCGTCCTGAGCCGATCGATGATGCTACCGAGAATGCCCTTGGGCAGGAATATGATGAACAGCACCAGCAGCACGCCGTAGACGAGGTTGTCCCAGCCCACCGCCTTGGTCCCGAACCAGATGCGCAGAAATTCGGCAAGCAGGATCGTGATGACGGCGCCGACCGTCGGCCCCAACGACACATAGACGCCGCCGACGATGACGGCGAACACCATTTGCAGGGACACCGCAATGCCGCTGACCGTATCGGGCGAGATGAACATCTGGTACTGGCAGTACAGCGCGCCGGCGAGCGCCGTCATCAGCGCGCTGATGATGGTGATCTTGAGCTTTTCGAAGGTGACGTTGACGCCGGCGGCGGCGGCGGCATCCTCATCGTCCGAGATCGCCTCCATGGCATAGCGGCTCATGCTGCGGTCGACCCAGCGCCAGATCAAAAGGCCTACCACCCAGACGAACAGCGCGATCAGGTACCACGTCGTCTTGTCGTCGAACTGCAGCGCCAGCAACTGGCTGCCCTTGGTGCGGTTCGGGGTGTAGCCGAGCGAGCCGCCGGTGTAGTCGCGCGTCGCGGTGATGACCTGCAGCACGATGCCGGAGAGTGCCAGCGTCACCAGCACGAAATAATGCCCGGTGATGCGGAAGCGGAAGCAGGGATAGGCGACGATGACCGCGAGCACGCCGGCCGCCAGCATGCTGAGCGGAATGCCGATCCACGGCGAGACGCCGAGATGGTTCCACAACAGTGCCGTGACATAGGCGCCGACGCCCATGAAGCCGCCATGGCCGAGCGACACCAGGCCGAAGCGGCCCATGATCGACCACGAGGTGTAGGCGAACGACCAGATCAGGATCAGCACCAGAATGTGCAGGTGATACGGATCGCGATAGACGAAGGGCAGCGCGATCAGCGCTGCCAGCGCAACGGCCCAGCCGGCATGACGCGGATTCACGAGCGCCTCGCGAAAAGACCGGCCGGCCGGATGAACATCATGACGATGAAGAAGGCGAAAGCGAGCACGTAGCCCCATTCGAGGTCGGAGAACAGGCCGCCGAGCGAAATAATCTCGGCAAACACGAACGCCGCGATGAAGCCGCCGACGAAGTTGCCGAGCCCGCCGAGCACGCAGATCAAAAAGGTGATCGGCCCGAACGACAGGCCGACGAAGGGATGCACGTCGTATTGCAGCACCAGGAGGCAGGCCGCGAGGCCGGCCAGCGCGCCGCCCAGCGCCGAAGTGATGAGGTAGATGCGCTTGGTATCGACGCCCATCAGCGACATGATCTGACGGTCCTGCGAGATGGCGCGGATCGCGGTCCCGGTATAGGTGCGCGTCATGAACAGGTAGACGGTGATCATGCCGATCAGCGCCGCGGCGAACGACAGCAGCCGCGAATAGCTGAAGTGCATCTCGCCGAGCGCCAGCACCGGCAGGCGGATGCCGAGATTGCGGAAGTCGATGCCGAAGGCGACGGTGGCGAAGCTCTGCAGGATGAACAGCACGCCGCCGGTCGCGAGCAGCTGGTTGATCGGCGGCGCGGTGAGCAGCGGCGCGATGACGATGTAGTGCAGCGCGGCGCCCAGCAGTGCCACCAGCAGAATGGTCAGCGGCGCCGCGACCCAATACGGCAGGCCGTAAAACTGCACCAAATAGTACATGCCGTACATGCCGATCATGACCAGTTCGGCATAGCAGATCCAGGTCACGTCGATGACGCCGAAGATCAGGTTGAGCCCGAGCGCCAGCAGCGCCAGCACTCCGCCGAGCAGGATGCCGTTGACCACGGCCTCCAGCAGATAGATGTCGAATACGTCCAGAAATCCCTGCATCGCGATCCTACACTCCCAGATACGCTTGCTTGATGGTGTCGTTGTTCAGCATCTCCGCCGAGGTGCCGGAGGCGCGGATGCTGCCGGCCTCGAGCAGGTAGGCGCGATCGACCACGCGCAGCACCTGCTGCACGTTCTGCTCGACGATCAGCACCGTGAGCCCGCCGGCGCGGATCCGTTTGACCAGTTCGAACACCTGCTGCACCACGACCGGCGCCAGTCCGGCCGACGGCTCATCGAGCAGCAAAAGTTTCGGATTCGACATCAGCGCCCGGCCGATCGCGCACATCTGCTGTTCGCCGCCCGACATGGTGCCGGCCATCTGGCTGCGGCGTTCTTTCATGCGCGGAAACAGATCGAACACGAATTCCAGCCGCTCGGCATATTTGGCGCGGGCGCCTTCCATGTAGGCGCCCATCTTCAGATTGTCGTCGACCGTCAGCCGCGGAAACAGCCGGCGATTTTCCGGCACATGGGCGATGCCGAGGCTGACGATGCGATGCGCCGGCGTCGCCAGCACGTCGGTGCCCTGCATCGAGATCGAGCCTTTGACAGGCCGGATCAGGCCGGAGATCACCCGCATCAGCGTGGTCTTGCCGGCGCCGTTGGGACCGATCACGCCGACCGCCTCGCCTGCCTTGACGTCGAGGTTGACGCCAAACAGCGCCTGGAAACTGCCGTAACCCGCATCGACCGATTTCAGTTCGAGCATGCCTAGTCCCCTGCCCGCCGGCGCGCTTCCCCGGCCGCGACCTGGGTCGAATCCGCATCGGTGCCGAGGTAGACCTCAATCACGCGGGGATCGCTCGACACGGCACTCGGCAAACCTTCGGAAATCTTCTCGCCGTGATCGAGCACCATGACGCGGTCGACCACCCGCATCAGCACGCCCATGATGTGCTCGACCCAGATGATGGTGATGCCGAGTTCGTCGCGGATCTTGCGCAGCATGTCGGCAGCCTGATCCATCTCGTGCTCGTCGAGGCCGCCGAGGCTCTCGTCGGCGAGCAGAAGTTTCGGCCCGGTCGCCAGCGCTTTCGCGAGTTCGAGCTTCTTCAGGCCGGCGGCGCCGAGCCCATCGACCATGGCATGGCGATCCGTCGTCAGGCCGACCATACGAAGCGCCTTTTCGGCGGCCTCGTCGGCCTCGGCGCGGCTATGGCTGCCCCGGCCATAGTAGCCGGCCAGTTCCACGTTCTCGAAGATGCTGAGCCGGTGGAACGGCCGCGGGATCTGGAAGGTGCGGCCGATGCCGCGGTTGATGATGCGATGAGGGGCGGCGCCTGCGATCTCCGCGCCGTCGAACAGAATCGAGCCTGCGGTCGGGACCAGCGTGCCCGACAGCATGTTGAAGATCGTGCTCTTGCCGGAGCCGTTGGGGCCGATCAGGCCGAGAATCTCGCCCTGCTCGACCCGGAACGACACGTTGTTGACTGCGGTAAAGCCGCCGAAGCGCTTCACCAATCCATTCACCGTCAGCACCGAAAGCTCTCCGCTAACCCGTGTTACTGGTTGCTGAAGGTGGTGCCCTTCGGCAACGGCAGCACGGCCTCGCGTTGCGCCTGGCTCTTCGGCCACACCACATACGATTTGTCGTCGACATACTGGATCACCACCGGGAACGAGCGCTCATTCTGGCCGGCCATCTGCTGGCCCTCGCCGTAGAACTTGACGCCGAAACCCAGCATGGTGCCGCCTTCGGGCAGGTCGACTTCCAGCGCCGCCTTGCGCAGCGCTTCGGGATCGACACCGCCATATTTTTTGATGGCGCGCGGCAGCACTTCGGTCATGAAGACGTAGGTGTTCGACGCGGCCATGCCGACATGGGCGGAGCGGATGGCGACGCCGGGTTTCGCCTTGTCGAACTCCTCACCCACCATCTTGATGATCGGCGGCAGCTTCGGATCCATCGACTTCTGGTTGGCAAGCCAGATCGAGATCGGATCGGTGTTGAAGACGTAGTTGACGTCGCCGCCAAGCCCTTCCTTCAGCTTCTCGTACACGCCATAGCCCGCGCCATGGCCGACCAGCGCGCCGAATTTCAGGCCCTGCTCGCGCGCCTGGCGCAGCAGCAGCGTGATGTCCGGGTTGTAGCCGGTATGGAACACCACGTCGGGCCGTCCGCGCTTCAGCTTGGTGACGAGCGCGGAAAGATCCGGCGCGGTGGCGGAATAGCCTTCCTTCAGGACGACGTTGAAGCCGGCCTTCTTGGCGCCCGCCTCGTTGCCCTTCGACACGTCGACGCCGTAGGCGCCGTCCTCATGGATGATCGCCACCCGCAGGTCCTTCGGCTCCTTGCCGAACTTTTCCTTGGCGTTCTGGGCGATGAAATCCATCGTCATCAGGCCGAACTGATCGCCGCTGGCCTGTGGGCGGAAGATATATTTGAAATTCTTGTCGGCGAGCACCGCCGAGGAAATGCAGGTGGTGATCCACATGAACTTCTTCAATTGCTCGACGCGGGCGGCCACCGGCACGCACTGCGCCGACGAGAAGAAGCCGAGCAGCATGTCGACCTTTTCCTGCTCAACGAGGCGGATCGCCTCGTTGATGGCGACATCGGGCTTACTCTGCGCATCGGCGTAGACCGCCTCGATCTTGTAGCCTTCGACACCGGTCTTGCTGAAATGGTCGAGCATGATCTTGGCGCCGGTGTATTGCAGCTCGGAACCGCCGCCGGCGAGTGGTCCGGTCAGGTCGTAGATCACACCGATCTTGATTTTCTTTTCCTGGGCCTCGGCGACAACCACCGTTCCCAGCAGCGCCATCGCGGCGGTCAGTCCGACAAACAGGCGTGAAATTTTGTGCCCCGGCATAAATCCCTCCCTGGAAGATTTTGCGTCTTATTATTCTTGACGGCGCCTATCACATGGGGAGTGCAGACCGATGTCAAGCGCATTGGGATGCGTCTACCCAACGCAGGCCAATTTTGAGGCACGCCTGCACGTCAGGGTTGGGGCCCCAGCTGCGCTTCAATGAACGAGGTGACAAAGTGCGGCATCGCTGACGTGAGATCGCGCGTTCCGCGCACCAGATGAATTGCCGATAGTTCAGGCGATTGCTGCAAGGCAAGATTAGCCTCGATCCGGGCGCGCAATGCTTCACCGGGCATATCGACGTGCAGCAGCCGGATCATCGCCAGCGCCGGACCGGTGTAGACGCAGTGCCAATCAGCATCGCTGCGGTAGTCGCCCGCCGCCAGACCGGTTTCCTCCTCGAGTTCGCGCGCCACACTGCCGGATATGTCGAGCGCGCCATCCCTGACGTCATCGAGATCGGGCGTGCCTGACGGAAAATAGATGCGCCCGGCGTTGGAAGTGTGCCGGCCCATCTCACCCAGCAGGAACGCGCCGTCGGCGCAGCGTAGCGCGCCCATCCCGAACCCGTTGAACACGTCCTTGTCGGGAAAACCCCAGTCGCGCCACGCCAGGAAGCTGGCGAAATCGGTTTCGAAATAGCCGGCCGTGAGGTGACTGCCGGCAAAGACCGGATGGCGTCCGAGCAGCACGCGCCCGTTCCACAAATGCGGATTCTCGCGCTGCGCCTGCGCAAAATGCGCATCGATCTCGGCGCGCCGCGCGTCGGCGAACGGCCAGGACCAGGACAAGACCGGCAAATCGAGCGAGACAACGCGATGAATGACCGAAGGTGTCGTGCCATTCATCGCCGCATCGCTTCCTGCATGATGTCACGCACCACTTCACGCTTATCTGGCGTTCGATCCCGTCGTTTTCTTGACCTGATCGACATATTTATTGGTGTAGGTCTTGGTGACGTCGATATTGGCTTTTGCGACCTCGGGCGAGCCTTCGCTGAACACCGCGAGCACGGCATCCGCGCCCTTCGGGTCCATCTTGCCGTTCAAGGAATACATCGGGATCGTGTTCTTCAGCGCCGCCAGATACAGCTCCTTGTTCTTGCCGACGATCTCTTCCGGCATTTTCGCCATGATCTCCTCCGGCGTGTGCGAGTGAATCCAGCTCAGCGTGTTGACGATCGCGGTGGTCAAAGCCTGCACTTCCTTCTCGTGGGATTTGATCCAGGCCGCCGTGGTGTAGAGCGAGCCGCCCGGATATTCGCCGCCGAAAACGCTCAGCGTGTCCTTTTGGGTGCGGGTGTCGCTCAGTATCTTCAAGTCGGGATAGCTGCCCTGCAGTACCGTGACCGACGGATCCAGCATCACGGCCGCGTCGATCTGGCCCTGCTGCATCGCCGCGATCGCGGTGGCACCAAGGCCGACGCCGATGACAGAGGCGCTGGTCGGATCGAGACCGTTCTTCTTCAACAGATATTTCAGGAAGAAATCGGTCGAGGAGCCCGGCGCGCTGACGCCGACTTTCTTGCCGGCCAGATCCTTGATCGAGTTGATTTCCTTGTTGTGCGAGGGCGATACGACCAGCACCAGCCCGGGGTAGCGGTCATAGACCACGAACGACACCAGTTCCTGCTTCTTGGCGGCCAGATTGACGCAATGGTCGAAATAGCCGGACACCACGTCGGCGCTGCCGCCGAGCACGGCCTTGAGCGCATCCGAGCCGCCCTTGAGATCGACCAATTCGACGGCCAGGCCGGCTTTTTCGTATTCGCCGAGCTGCCTGGCCAGCACCGTCGGCAGATAGCAAAGGCACGAACCGCCTCCGATCGCGATGGTGACCTTGCTTTGCGCTGCGGCAAAGCTCGACGTCAGCACCAGCGCCAGTAGCGCCCCGGCCAGCCGGCCAACAATTTTCTTCATGGTTTCCTCCGATGGGTTGCCGGCAGGATAATGCAGCGCACACGCCTTGAGAAGGCGGCTTTGGTGACAATGCGAGGGCCTGTTATTGCAACGCTGGTCCGCTCGCTGCGATTTATTCCATCGCGGATGCGTGGTGTTTCGTCGCGCTGGCGAAGTGCGCCTTCGCGGCGTAGCATTGCCTTGCAAGAAAATACAACCCAGGGGGCCTATCCATGAATCGCATCGCTACGACGCTCGCTATATCAGCCGCTTTCGCCGCCGGCGTCGGCGTTACGCATCTGCTGCGTCCGGCCCATGCCGCCGAGAACATTACAGCGCAGGTCATCTCTACCGGTGAGATGAATGGTGACGCGCTCGGGTCTGCCAATCCCGCCGGGTTCCGCTCCAAGATGTTCGTCTCCGCCGACGGCGTCACGATCTCGATCCAGGACGGCAACGTGCCCAAGCACATGCATCCGAACACCAACGAGATGCAGTTCATCCTCGAGGGCACCGGGACGGTCTGGCTGGGCGACAAGGAAGTCAAGGTGAAGCCGGGCGACCTCGTCGTGATCCCCAAGGGCACCGCCCATGGCGGCACCAAGCCGGACGGACGAACCTTCAAGGCGATCGCGATCAAGACCCCGCCGCAGGCACCGGATGATACGAAGATGCTGAACTGACGCGAGGCGTCATCCCGGGTTGGTGCGCAGCACCAGACCTCAGGTACGCAATTGCGCACCTGAGGTCTGGTGCTTTGTATCGCCCCCGGAATGACGGAGTGAGTCCCTACCCCCTGCTCTCCGTCGCCGTCGGCCGCCATACCAGAAGCCGCCGCTCGACCAGCGTCACGCCGTAGTCGATCAGGATAACGAAGGCGGACAGCACGAACATGCCGGCGAAAACAGCGCCGACGTCGAATACACCCTCGGCCTGCTGGATCAAATAGCCGAGGCCGGCCGCCGATCCCAGATATTCGCCGACAACGGCGCCGACCACCGCGAAGCCGACCGCTGTGTGCAGCGAGGAAAACATCCACGACAACGCCGACGGCCAATACACATGCCGCGTCAACTGCCGTTCGCTCATGCCGAGCATGCGGCCGTTATCCAGCACGGTGGTGCTGACCTCCTTGACGCCCTGATAGACGTTGAAGAACACGATGAAGAACACCAGCGTCACGCCGAGCGCGACCTTGGACCAGATGCCGAGCCCGAGCCACAGCGCGAAGATCGGCGCCAGCACCACGCGCGGCAGCGCGTTCATCATCTTGACATAGGGATCGAACACCGCGGCGACGCGGGGCTGGCGTGCGAACCAGAAGCCGACCAGCACGCCGCCGACCGAACCGATCACGAAGGCCAGGACCGACTCCCACAGCGTGATCATCAGATGCTTCCAGATCACGCCGGTCGCGAACCATTTGTAGACCTGGCTGGCGACATCGACCGGAGTGGAGAAGAAGAACGGCGGCAACAGCATGCGGCCGAACACCGGAACGGTGGCGAAGAACTGCCACAGCGAGAGGGCGACCACGGCGACCATCAATTGCCAGAACAGCAGCGTCAGGCGGGACATCAGCCGGCCTCCGCCACTTGCGAGGACTGCGCGTAGCCTTTCATCACTTCATCCTTCAGCACGCTCCAGATTTCCCGGTGCAACTCGTGGAACTGCTTTTCCATCCGTACTTCCGCGATGTCGCGCGGGCGCGGCAGCGCCACCTTCCAGTCGCCGATGATGCGTGCGCCTGGCCCTGCCGACATGATCACCACGCGGTCGGCCAGCGCGATCGCCTCTTCGAGATCGTGGGTCACGAACAGCACCGCCTTGCGGTCGGCGGTCCATAGTTCCAGCAAGAGATTGCCCATGATCTGGCGGGTCTGGGCATCGAGCGGCCCGAACGGCTCATCCATCAGCAGGATCTTGGGATCGCGGATCAGCACTTGCGCGAGGCCCACGCGTTTGCGCTGCCCGCCGGACAGCATATGCGGATAGCGGTTGCCGAACGCGCCGAGCCCGACCGCCGTCAGCCAGCCCTGCGCGCGCTCCAGGGCGATTCCCCGCGGCGCGCCCTTGATCTCGAGGCCAATGGCGACATTGTCGATCGCGGTCTTCCAGGGAAACAGCGCGTCGGCCTGAAACAGATAGCCGGCGTCCCGATTGAGCCCGGTGAGCGGCTGGTCAAAAATCCGCACCGCGCCTGCGGCCGGCTTCAACAGACCGGCGGCGACGTTGAGCAGCGTCGATTTCCCACATCCGGTAGGTCCTACAATGGCGACGAATTCGCCATGCGCGACTGAAAGCCTGGCCTTTTCCACCGCGGTATAGACCCGCGCGTCGGCAAGGCGGAATGCCACCGTCGCATCGTCAAGCGCGACCGCCGTAGGCTGTACCGTGTTCACTGCATCCCCTCCAGACTTTGCAGCATGCCTTAGCTGTTACGAACGACAAGTTCAACGCGGCAGCACAACGTGGTAGTTGATCCTTTGTAGCTCTGGACACCGCCTTTTTGTCGGCTCGACCGGTCTGCTTTGGCAGCCTGCCTTGCGAACGGGGTTTGCCGATCGACAGACCCATCGCCATCTATCGAATTCGTGTATCTATTGATCCGTTCAGAATTCATTTCGGAGATGTTCGATGAAGCGGGGGTTTCACCTCGTCGGACCGGCGGTACTGCTCGTCATCACGTGGGGCGTGATCTTTGAGATCGGGTTTCGGCTGCAGCAGTATTTCGGCCCGCTGTACGACCTCGAAATGGCGAGTGTCAATTTGAACTGGCAATCCGACGTCCTGAATCATCGCCCGACGCCGGAAGACCAGAATCTGTGCATCTACGGCGATCCGACCGGCTTCAGCTACAAGCGATCCTTTGACGCAAACGGCATCCGGATCATCGACGATCCAGCACAGCAGGCCGAGTGCGAAAATCCGGTTTCGGTCCTGTTCCTCGGCGATTCATTCATGGAAGGCTACGACGACAGGAACACACTGCCGTACCACGTCGCAAGATACTTCAAGACCGAGCGGGCCACCTGCCTGAAAACCTACAATGCCGGCTACACCTCATATTCCCCGGCCATCTTCGTGCCGCAGGCCAAGAAGCTGCTGCCGGTTCTGCGTCCCGACTATATCGTGGTCGACGTGGACGAGACCGACCTGTACGACGATTTTGCGCGATATCGCGGGCTGATTGTGCGCGACGAACACGGACAGAATGTCGGCGTCAAGGCCTCACCCATGGGACGCGAATGCAGTATCGGCCTGATGGAGGCTCGCAAGCATCCCTTGTATCTAATGAGGTTTGCGGCAAAGCTTTGGCACGCCTTTGTGCGCATGCCGGCGGTGATTGAAAAGAACCGGTCGGATTTCACCCTGTTTTCCTATTCGCAGGACCATGGCACTGATCTCGAACGGAAATATGCAGAGCCGTTGCTGAGCTTCAGGAACAATCTGCAGGAGCTGGCTGACGTACTGAAGGATTACACCAAGGATGGCAGCCGGGTGCTGTTCATTTCTCACCCGCACCTTCAGCACTTGAAGCCCGACCCAGCGGGCCGCCTCTGGAACGATCTCGTCAGCTCTTCGGTGCAAAGAATTTGCCTCGCCAACGGCTTTCGCTTCTTCAATGCCACCGAGGCATTGAAGCTGCGGTCCGGATCGCGTCCCGAGCGCTTCTATTGGGGAGGTAACGATATGCATTTCAGTCATGAGGGCCTGGCAGAATATTCCGCTGCGGTCGCAGCGTTTATGGCCTCGGCGATGATCCCGAAGGACTGAGCGCTCAACCTGACGCTTGCCTGGGCCGACGGCCATCCAACGATGTTACGCTTGCCGGTGGCATAAAAAGGCTGGCGCCTGGCTCACGATTGGCCGATTTTTCGGCTATCACTATTTCCCTTTCGGAGAATCCACGTCGAATGCCGGCCTCGTCCCTCATCTCCTACGCGCATGTCGCCAAGACCTTCGACGCCGGCCGGGATGCGCGCGTGGTGGCGGTGGACGACGTCTCGCTCGATGTCGCCGAGGGTGAGTTGCTGGCCATCGTCGG
Organism: Bradyrhizobium sp. LjRoot220; assembly: GCF_964252915.1. NCBI lineage: Bacteria > Pseudomonadati > Pseudomonadota > Alphaproteobacteria > Hyphomicrobiales > Nitrobacteraceae > Bradyrhizobium > Bradyrhizobium sp. LjRoot220. The sequence continues at coordinate 938,233 of NZ_CAXUPS020000002.1, read as the reverse complement.
CGGCTCCGGGTCGGGCAAGACCACGCTGCTGCGGCTGGCCAACCGGCTTATCGAGGCCGACGCGGGCCACATCACCGTGGAGGGCGAAGACGTCCGCAATGCCGATCCGATCCTGTTGCGCCGGCGGATCGGCTATGTGTTCCAGAGCGGCGGGCTGTTTCCGCATCTCAGTGTCGCCGGCAATATCGGCATCACGCCAAAGCTGCTCGGCTGGCCTGCGGACGAAATCGCCGCGCGGGTCGATGAACTGCTCGATCTGGTGCGGCTCGACCGCGCGCAATATCGCGACCGGCTGCCGCATGAATTGTCCGGCGGCCAGCGCCAGCGCGTCGGTGTGGCGCGGGCGCTGGCGGCGAAACCGCGTATCGTACTGATGGACGAGCCGTTCGGCGCGCTCGACCCCTTGACCCGCGACGCACTCGGCGACGATTATCGCGAATTGCACCGTCGGCTCGGGCTGACCACGGTCATGATTACCCATGACATGACCGAGGCCATTCTGCTGGCCGACCGCGTTGCCGTCATGGGTGGCGGAAAATTGCTGGCAGAAGGCACGCCGACCGAACTCTCCGGTAGCGGCGATGCTTACGTCGGCGAATTGCTGCGCACGCCGCGGCGGCAGGCGGAACGGCTCGGCGCGCTGCTGCCGCGGGATGGCGCCGCATGAATTTGTTCTCCGATCCACGCTGGAGCGAAGCGCTCGGGCACCTGCCGGATTATCTCGGCAATCATGTCCGCGTCAGCGTTACCGCGCTGGCGCTCGGGCTCGCCGTCAGCCTGCCCCTCGCGATCGTCGCGCGGCATCGACCCGTCATGCGCGGCGCGCTGCTCGGATTTGCCAGCATCGTGCAGACCGTACCCGGACTGGCGCTGCTCGCGCTGTTCTATCCGCTCCTGCTGGCGCTCGCGGCATTGTCGCTATCGTGGTTCGGATATGGATTTTCCGCCTTCGGCTTCCTGCCCGCCGTGCTGGCGCTGGCGCTCTATTCGATGCTGCCGGTGCTGCGCAACACCATCACCGGCCTGCAGGGCGTCGACGCCGCGATCCTGGAAGCCGCCCAGGGCGTCGGCATGACGTCGCGGCAATCCCTGTTCACGGTGGAATTGCCGCTGGCATTGCCGGTCATGATGGCGGGCATCCGCACCGCGGCGGTCTGGGTGATCGGCACCGCGACGCTGTCGACGCCGATCGGCCAGACCAGCCTCGGCAACTACATCTTTGCTGGATTGCAGACCCAGAACTGGGTCTTCGTGCTGTTCGGCTGCGTTTCCGCCGCGGTGCTGGCGCTGGCGGTCGATCAATTGCTGGCGCTGATCGAGAACGGCTTGCGCAACCGCAGCCGGCTTCGCGCTGTTCTTGGCGGCGCCGGCATAGCATTGCTGGTCGCGGCGACGCTGATCCCAGCCATGACGCGCTCTCAAACCAACTATGTCATCGGCGCCAAGACCTTTGCCGAGCAGTATGTGCTCTCGGCGCTGATGGCGCAGCGGATGAGGGCTGCGGGTCTCTCCGCCAGTTCCCGCGAGGGCCTCGGTTCGAACGTGATCTTCGAGGCGCTGGCCTCCAACGATATCGATCTCTATGTCGATTATTCCGGTACGCTGTGGGCCAATCAGTTCCAGCGCAGCGATATCCGGCCGCGCCAGGAGGTGCTCGCGGAATTGAAGACCATGCTCGCCAAACAGAACATCACGCTGCTCGGCGAACTCGGCTTCGAGAACGCCTATTCGCTGGTGATGCCGCGCAAACGGGCCGAGCAGCTCGGCATCCGCAGCATCGCCGATCTGGCGCCGCGCGCGGCCGAAATGTCGATGGCCGCGGACTATGAATTCTTCTCACGGCCGGAATGGGCCGGGCTGAAAAAAGCCTACGGGCTGTCGTTCCGCGCGCAGCGGCAGATGCAGCCGGACTTCATGTATGCCGCCGCAGCCTCCGGCGAAGTCGATGTGATCGCGGGCTACACCAGCGACGGGCTGATCGCGAAATACGATCTGGTGGTGCTGAACGACGTCAAGCAGGCGATCCCGCCCTACGACGCGATGGTGCTGCTCGCCCCCAAACGCGCCAATGATGCGGCGTTGCGCGCGGCGCTGCAGCCGCTGCTCGGCAAGATCGATATCGCCGTGATGCGCGAGGCCAATCTGCGTGCAGCGGGTGGCGACGCGACTTCATCGCCCGATGCGGTGGCGAAGTGGTTGTGGGACAAGATCGGGACGAAGTAGGCGATCTGCGCTAATGTGTCCCGGCCCACGTGGAAACGCGCCGTGAACTTTTCGCGCTCCCTCGCACTGCCTGCCGCGGGAATCGCCGTGATGTCGGGACTGATGTTCGGAATGGCCGATGCCACAGCGGCATCCCTGCCCGCGCGCGTCACCTTTGCGAGTGCCGACGGGCGGACGACGCTGGTCGGTTACGTCTTCATGCCGGAGGCGCCGCATGCATCGCGCACGCCTGCGGTGGTGATGATGCATGGCCGCGCCGGCGTGTACTCCTCGGCCGCCAACGGCAAATACGACGCTTCGACGCTTTCAAAGCGTCATCAGCAATGGGGACGGATCTGGGCTCAGCAAGGCTATCTTGCCATTTTGGTCGATGGCTTCGGCCCCCGCGGGTATCCGCGCGGCTTCCCCCGCTTCAGCTACGATTCCCGGCCCGATGAATTGAATGAAATCACCGTTCGTCCGCTCGACGCCTATGGCGCGCTGGCTTACTTGCGGACCCGCAACGACGTGATCGCCGATCGGGTCGCGTTGCAGGGCTGGTCCAACGGCGGCAGCGCCACGCTGGCGACGATGTCAGCGATCGCGCCCGGCACATCAGCGCCGACGCCCGCAACCGGCTTCCGGGCCGGACTGGCGTTCTACCCGGGCTGCGGCCTGAAAGGCCAGTTCGCCGACGGGATCAAACCTTACGCACCGGTGCAGGTGTTGCACGGATCGGCCGACGAGGAAGTCTCGCCGCGGCGCTGTGCCGAGTTCGTCGCCAAAAGCCAGAGAATCGGCGGCGATATCCAGTTCCAGCTCTATCCCGATGCGACGCATGGCTTCGACGATCCCAGCCCCTCGCGCCAGAGAAACGAGGCCAATGGGTCCGCGACCCGCGACGCGATAGCGCGCGCGGTAGCGTTCTTTGCGGGCGTGCTGAAGCCGTAGGCTTTTGTGCAGGACGGCAGCCTGCCTGAACCGGCGCCTACAGCCCCCGCACCAGCCCGGCGTCGATCAGGAGGCGGTTGAAGCGCCTGGCTTCCGCGCCGTCCTTGCAGGCGTAGAATACGCCCTTGCAGCGGAACATGATGCTCTTCTGCTCCCTGAACGACGGATCGAGCGGCACGCCGGCGGCTTCCTGAATCACCAGCGGGATGTAGGCCGCATCGAGGGTTGCAAGGGCCGACGACAGATCGGGCGGCTGGAAGTTGATTCCATCCAGCGCATAATAGGTCGAGAAGTAGCGTGGATCCGCGGTCATGATACGTTGGCCCAGCGATTTCCGGTCGATGCCGGGCTCGAGCAGTTTCTGCGAGATTGCCGGTTGATGATCGCCGAAGCGCAGCACCAGAAATGATTGGTCCGGATAGTCGCGCGCCAGCCGTGCGGTGAAATCGCGGTAGTCCTTTGCCGTCATGATCTGGCGGCGAATATATTCGTCGATCTCCGGCGTATTTCCCGGCGGTTTCCAGTCCGGCGTCAGGTCGGGCCGGTAGACACTGGTCCAGGGAAAATGATTGGCCGTGAGATAGACGAACATGAAGACCGGCGACTGTGACGATTGCTGGTCCGCGAACGCCTTCAGAGCCTGGTCGAAGTAGAACTTGTCGGGCTGCATGTCCTCAGCGACGCCCATATCCGCCATGTCGAGGAATCGCTCGACGCCGAGACCCTTCTGGAACGCCCGCGCGCTGAGGAAGTCGCCATAGGTCGGATAGAGCGAGACGGTCTTGTAGCCGCAACGCTGCAGCGCCTGCGGCAGGCCGCGCTCGATCCGGTTCGCGGTGATCCTCGTGACGTAGAACTTCAGATCGCCGAACGACCGCACCGACATGCCGGTCAGGACATTGAACTCGGTGTACCAGGTCGGACCGCCGGTCGCCTCGGCGATCATGGTCCGTTGCTTGCCGTCAGCGGACTTGAAGTAGTCGGCATACCCCGGCGGCACCTTGACGCCGGGCGCGGCTGAGATGTCGAAGCTGGACTCGTCGAGCAGCAGGATGATGTGCGGCCGCTTTGCCGTGGCGTCGCATTTTTCGTCCGGCGACAGTGCCGTCCGGCCTGTGGCATGCGCTCCCGGGGCCAGGCCAAGCGAGCCGCTCGCCGGCGGATCGGCCTCGATCCATCCGGTCGAGGCCAGCCGCGACACCGCAACCACGCCCGAGCGCGCCAGACTGGAAATATGATTGACGCCCTGGAACGGCTCCCACGCCTGCTCGGGTACTGCGACCGACATCGCCGACATCGACACGGTGGTGGCGGCAAGAACCGCCAGCACAGGGCGGCGACCTGCGCGAAGCGGATCGACGCGCCAGATCGCCCACAGCAGCGGAACGGCAATTACTGCCGCTACGATCAGTTGCGTCCGCAACTGTGGAAACACCGAGAGCAGGAACGACAACGTATCGCGATCGATGATCAGGAAATCGAGGAACGTCAGAGTTAGCTGCAAAATGTCGGACTTAAAGCGCGACAGCACGATCAGCAGCACCACCAAAACAAGCCCCAGCGCAGCGGCAATGCCGGGCCGCGGCAGCACCAGCAGCAAGAGACAATTCACAAAGACCCACGCCAGCGCCGAGAGCGTGATGCCAAAAAATCCGTATTCCGTGGTGAGCAGGACCGCCAGGGCCGCAAGATGCAGCGCGGCGACCACGCCGACGCCGGCATAGAACCAGGCCCCGCGCGATGCTGTATCGCCGGCCCGGCTTGCTGCTGGTTTGACGGAGGCTGGAATACTAACCCTCCTGCTGGCTAGAGGTTTTTCACGAAACCGGCGTCGATCAGAAGCCGGTTGAAGCGTCGGGCTTCTGCGCCGCCCTTGCAAGCATAGAACACGCCCTTGCAGCGCAGCATGATGCTCTTCTGCTCCGTAAAGGAGGGATCGAGCGGGATGCCGGCGGCCTCCTGGACCACCAGCGGCAGATAGGCCGCGTCGACCGTTTCCATCACCGCGGGGCTCTTGACCGGTTCGAAATTGATGGCGTCGATCGCGTAATAGGTCGTGAAATAGCGCGGATCGTAATTCTCGAACTTCTTGCCGGCGGCGATCTCGTCAATACCGGGATCGAGGACATGGGACGAAAATTCCGGCTGATGGTCGCCATAGCGCACGATCAGAAACGGCTGTGCCGGAAACTTCTTCTTCAACCCGGCGACGAACGCCGCGTAGTCGTTGGCGCTCATGGTCTGCCGGCGGACATATTCATCGACCACAGGCGTGTTGCCGGGCCTGGTCCAGGACGGCGTCAGGTCGGCGCGAAACGGTTTCTCCCACGGGAAGTGATTGGCGGCGAGATAGACGAAGATGAATTGCGGGTTCGTCGCGGCGTTCTGCGACAACAGGCTCAGGGCCTTGTCATAAAAGAAACTGTCGGGCTCGATGCCCTTGGCGCCGAGATCGCGAGCGTCGTAGAAATTCTGGATGCCGGTGGTGGTGTGGAAACCGCGCGCGCTCATGAACGCGCCGTGGGCCGGATAGAGCGAAGTCGTGCTGTAGCCGCAGCGGCGCAGCGCCAGCGGCAAGCCGCGCTCGACACGGCCCGCCGCGATGCGGGTCACAAAGTAGGAAAACCGGCCGAACGAGCGCGACGACAGCCCGGCCAGCACATTGTATTCGGTGAACCAGCTCGCCCCGCCGCTGCTTTCGGCCACGAACTTGCGCGCCTTGCCATCGAAGGAGTCGAAATGGCTGCCATAGCCCGCCGGGACCTTGATGCCCTGCGCCTGCCGAATGTCGAAACTCGACTCGTCATGGACCATGATGATGTGCGGCCGCCGCCCCGCCGGGGCGCATGAATCCACCAGCGGCACCTTGAGGCGGCCGGCGGCAACGGCGTCGGATTCCATGAAACCGTAGTTGGCGAAATCCGAGACCGCAGTAACGCCGGAACGGGCAAATTTGGACAGGTAGCCGTCGGGATAGTAGCTGCGCCAGGCATCATCGGGCCACGTAAAGGAATATCCTGCGAGCGCGGCAAGGCAGGCGAGCATGCCCGCCAGCGCCGGCAGGCGGCGGATGCGGAACGGATCGAGCCACCACAGCGCGTACATCAGGGGAATGGTGACGAGGCCGGTCAGGATCACCGACCAGCGCAGGTTCGGGAAAATCGTAAACAGGAATGCGGCACTGTCGCGATCGATCACCATCAGGTCGACGAAGTTCGCGGTCATCTGCACGACGCCGTGCTTGAACTTCGACAGCAGCACCAGCACCACGACCAGCGTCAGCGACAGCGCGCCCGACAGCGCGGGCCGGCGCACTAGCGCGATGAACAGCAGGTTCAGGATGCCCCAGGACAGCGCGAAGCCGACCCGCCCGGCGAAATCCGGTTCAGTCTGGTACATGATTGCCACCGCGGCGGCATGCGGCGCAGCGACGGCCAATAGCCGCCATGCACCGATCGCGGCGATGCCGGCGGCGACCGCAGCAATTGCGGAGGGACCTGGGTTTGGCGCGGGCGCCATGGATGGGACGCAACACTGCCCGGCGCAATGCAAATGCCTTGGCTGGCGACGGCCAGGAGACCCACGACGCAGCCGGAACCTGAGCCGTGTCATGAAAACGTAGTGTAAACGTCATGAACAGGCAATGAATTTGCCGTTGCAACGCAAAGCTTTAGTGAATCCGGTTGGCATTCGCACACGCCGCCGGCCGGCCCGCCGCCAGCCCCGCGCGCGCCCTTGCCAACGGCCAAGGATCGTCGCCGGGCCACCTGATTTTAGCGACTTCTGGGTCAGGTACCGGACAGACAACCGTTTTTGGACGGCGTTATTTTTGGACATGCCGAGGACCAGAGCCGATCCAGAGCTGTTGCCCACCCACCGTCCGCGCTGCCCTGACTGCCAAACGCGGATGCTGACGGTTGCCGTGTTGGCGGGCACGGAAGGATTCGAGCATCGCAGCTACCAATGCCCGAAATGCGCCCACGTCGAAACCAGGATCGAGGCGATCGACCCGCTGGATCCGCATAGCGTGGGCTGGACAGGTGGCAGGCCGGGACAGTTGCAGCAAGCCGCGCCAGGCCCGGTCCCCGATAACCCGACGAAAACCCAGTAATAGCCGAAGCGTTACAACCATGGCCCGACCGATCAAGAACCCCCGCCCCAAGCTCGATCTCGAAACCGAAGCGCTGGCCGCGCTTGAAGCAGCCCGCACCATGGCTCCCGGCCCGGAGCGCACCGAAGCGATGAAGCGCGCCGGCATTCTGCAAAACGCCGTGGACATGCAGGGCGTGCTGTTTGCCAAGCGGGGGCGACCGCCAAAGAGCTGAGCCTCAATCGTATGGAGGAATGCGCATGATCACGGAGCATTTCAATTCCAGGACCGTGGCCAATATGGAAGTCGCGCTGGAGCGGGCCAGCCTGTTACTGAAAAAGAAGCCGGAACTGCACGAGTACCGGCGCTACATCGCCAACAAAATTCTCAAACGCGCCGAGGGTGGCGACACGACGCTTGAAGGTCTTACCGAAGCCGGAAGCATGGCCGCCCGCGAACTTCGGGTTCGCGCCAAACCGGATCGTCATTACCGGAAAACGTCAGCCCGGCTCGACGATCAATAGGATCACGAAAAATATCGAGATGGCGATCACGGCAGTCAACGCCAAGGCGCCGGCGACCCGGATCGCGATTTGAGTCAAGCCCAGATCTTCGTCAAACCGGGGGGCGGACATTAGTCGTCAGCCGCACCACGGCTTCCGATTTCAGCGGGTCGGCAATCGTCTTGGTTTCGATCGCGTTGCACTTCGGGCATTCGAAAGTCCGTTCCTCGGAACCGTCGGGCAGCGGCGCGATACGCGCCAGCATCATCCGGGAGAGGCACCGACCGCAGCGCGGCCGTTCGATCCAAGAAAGCGGGACGTCCGGTGTTCTGGGCATGATCCTTCTCTCATGCATATCTCGCCGCTTGGATCGTGCCGTTCGCGGCGCACAAAAGCATCTTTCAAACATGGAAAGACGCAGGCCCGTAATATCCTGCCGCATCGTTCGCCGAACGGCTTTCGGCGTCTGTCCGATACCCGACATAGTGGGATTATTTTCTTGCTATGTCCGGTAGTTGACGTACCGTCCGGGAATTATCGGGTATCCCGCCAAGGCACCGATAGCTGAGAGTTCTTCGCGCTCCCGCCTGTCACTCAGGAGCGCGCTTCGTGGACAATCAATTGCTCAGCCTTCTCTCGCCGTCCGACTCAAAACTTCTCACGCCTTATTTTAAGCCGGCAAAATTCGAACAGCACCACGTGTTGTTTGAAGCGGACGAACAAATTCGCCACGTCTATTTTCCGACCAGCGCAGTCGTGTCGTTGGTGATCACGCTTTCGACCGGGGAAACCGTCGAAGCGGCGATGGTCGGCAGCGACGGCGTGGTCGGTGCTTCCGCGGCACTCGATGGCAAAGTATCGCTGAGCCGCGGCATCATTCAGCTTGGCGGTGAAATTATCGTGTGCGATATCGACGCCCTTAAATCAACCGCCCTGAAAAGCCCGAATTTGCTCTCTCTGCTCATTCGACACGAACAAACAGTCTACGCGCAGGCGCAGCAATCCGCGGCATGTTTTGCCACGCATCAGGTGGAAGCGCGGTTCTGCCGCTGGTTACTCCGCGCGAGGGACTTATCCGGGAGTGACAACCTGCCGTTCACGCAGGAATATCTGGCGGAAATGCTCGGCGTCCGAAGAACGAGTGTGACCGCGGTTGCCAAGACCTTGCAGGAGGCCGGCCTGATCAAATATGCCCGCGGCAAGATCCAGATCATCGATGCGAAGGCGATGCAGAGGAGCACCTGCGAATGCTATGGCTCGGTCAAGATGCTTTATGAAAAGCTGATCGGACCGATCAAGAAGTAGCCGGCAGCCTGGTGCGTTGCCGACGCCATTCTATTGGTTGCATGGCTTCAGAGTCTTGATGGCGTTTTCCGCCTCGGCCCGCGTTTTATAGATCGTGTCGCTGGCCACCGTGATGTTGGGCGTGTCGGTGCGAAGGGTCTTGTCGACCACCGTGCAGGTCTTGGTTAGCGAGTTCAGCACGATGTAGAATGCAGGTGCGTTTCCCGCAGGCTGGGCGAGAGCGGAAGCGTTCAGAATCAGCACGAACACGGCGGATAACAAGCCTCGCTTCATGGCAGTCTCCGTTAGCCGCTTCCCAGGCGAACGAGGCTCAGGACGAGCACCAGCACGATGGCGCCGACAAGCCCGCCAAAGAAGATCCACCGTCGCAGCGGCGTATTGAGGATCACCTCGGCGCCTCGCGCCTTGTTGGCGGGATAGGGTTCCTTCGGCGGTGGTGCGGGTTGCGCAGGACCTTCTCTGACCACGGGCGTCCTCCCGGTTCAGCATGCAGTCTCCAAATTGATGCAGCAGCGAACGGTGGCGGAACGGCTTGCCGCGTCTGTCAACGCGCGGCGCCATCGTGGGTTCCTGGCACCTTGGGCGGTGTCTTGTGCCCCAGCATCAAGCGAATTTGCCGGGAACTTTGGCAATACCCTCGATAAAGAGATCGAGGATGCCTGCCGCGGTGCCTTCGGCGTCCGCGCCGGCGACACCCCAACGCGGAAAATGGCCATCGATGTTCATCCGGGCGAAGCCATAGACCAGCGCCCGGCCGGCAATCTGCACCCGTTTCAGGTCCGGCGAGCGCAATTGCCCCTCCGCAAACGCCTCCGCCAGCGTGCGTTCGGCAAGATCGATCAGCTCGGCATTGTCCTGCGAGACACCCGCCGCCTTGTCGTGATCAAAAAAGCGGCGGCTGGAAATGATCTCGAAATGGGTCGGGTTCTTCATCGCCCAGCGCAGGTAGGCCAGCCCCAGGCAGCGAAACCGGCCCAAGGGGTCGCCGGCGCCGGCCGGTGCCTCGGCAAGTGCCGCCTCGATCTCGGCCCGGAACCGGCGCTGCGCTTCCTCGGCGACGGCGTTCATCAGGGCGTCGCGACTCGGAAAATGCCGGAACGGCGCCCCCGGCGACACTCCGGCGCGGCGCGCGGCCTCGCGCACACTGACCGCCTCGGGACCGCCCTCGCCGACCAATTGCAGCGCGGCGTCGATCAGGACCCGCCGGAGATCGCCATGGTGATAGGGCTTTGGCGCCGGCACGCGCGCGGTGCGGCGGCGCGGTTTGGCAGGCGGAGCTTTGGCGGACGGAGGTTTGGCTGAAGGACGCATTCTCCCTCCTACCATCACCCTCTTGTGAATGTAAGCATCGATTACACGGATTGACGAAGCGCGGGCCGCAAATGTAACTGGTGATTACATTCATTTGCAGGGGAGCGCGCGATGTCCGGCCGTCAAAACTGGTTCGAAGGCTGGCGGCTGTTCGCCGTGCTGGCGCTGACCCTGCTCGCGCTGTCGGTCTGGATCGCCGGGATGCGGCAATTCGAGGTCGATGGCGTGCGCATGGTGATCCGCTTCACCGCGCGGACCTCGCTGCTGTTCTTCTGTCTCGCCTTCAGCGCCGCGGCGCTGGCGCGGCTCTGGCCCAACGCCTGGACACGATGGCAGCGCCGCAATCGCCGCTATCTCGGCGTGACCTTTGCGGCATCGCACGGCATCCACGCGGTGGCAATCGGCGCGTTCGCAATCATGGATCCGGCGGGTTATGCAGCCGCGACCTCGCTGGCCTCCTATATTTTCGGCGGCATCGGCTATGCCGTCATCATCGCGATGACGGCGACGTCATTCGACCGCACCGCCAGAGCCCTCGGCGCGACCGCCTGGCGCAGGTTGCATCTGATCGGCGGCTATTATTTGCTGCTTCAGTTCACGGTGTCGTTCGGCAAGCGGATCCCGGACATGCCGCTCTACGCGCTGTTCCTGATCCCGCTGGCCGCGGTGTTCGCCCTGCGGATGATCAGCATGGCGGCGGCGCGAACCCCGCGGACGATGGCCGCGGGATGACGGTCAGTCATATCAGAGCAGATGAAACGAGCGGCCCAATCGGCGATGAATGGTGATCACGGCGCGATCGACGTCGCTGATCAGGCTGTCGCCGAGCACCACGTTCGGGATTTCCCAGTTGCGGCCGCCGCGAACGCCCGCCACCGGCTGAAGACCGCTGACACGAGCGGTTTCGCATCCCGGTTGATCGCGAAGCGCCGCGTTGACCAGTTCGGTCAGCTCCACGTTGGTCTTGCCGATTGTTTCCGTCACCGCGTCGCCGTCATGCCTGCGGCGTCAGGCCGAGGCGTTTGGCGATGATCTTGTCGACCGTGCGCCTGGGCAGCAGCGCCGCCACCAATACCTGCACCGGATCGGGCACGATCGAATACCGGACTCTCGGTTTCGGCAGTGTCAGTGCGTCGAATATCTTCTCGGCGATCTTCTCCGCCGGCAATCCGGTCGCGCCGAGCCGCAGCATGTAGGCGCGAACCTTTTGCAGCGACGGGAAAAACGGCGAGTTTCTATAGCCGGAAATATCGACCTCTTCGGCCTTGTTCCAGATCGGCGTCTTCACCGCACCGGGGGCGACGATGATGACGTCGATTCCGAACAGCATCAGTTCGCGGCGCAGGCTCTCCGACAACCCCTCGATCGCGTGCTTGGAGGCCGCATAGGCCGACGTCATCGGCGCGCCATTCTTGCCGGAGACCGAGGAGATCATTACGATGCGGCCCTTCGGCCCCTTGAGCTGCGGATCGGCGCCGAGCAGCGGGCCGAACGCCTGCGTCGCGATCACAGGCCCGATCACATTGACCTCCAACTGGCGGCGGAACTCGTCGGCCGCAAGTTCGAACACCGGACCGGACACCGCAATGCCGGCATTGTTGACGAGCCCGGCCAGCGTTTCGCCGTTCAATTGGCGGCGCACCTCGCGCGCCGCGGCCAGCACCGCCGCCTCGTCGGTGACATCGAACAGCAGCGGCGTGAAGTCAGCACCGAACTCGACCCTGAGGCGGTCGGCGTCGAGCTGCTTGCGCACGCTGCCGAACACGCGAAAGCCACGATCGAGCAACAGTTTCGCGGAAGCCCAGCCGATGCCGGTGGATGCCCCGGTGATCACGACGGTTCTCATGATTATCTCCCCCTCTGCAAGGCGGGGTTGATGTAATCCGGATCGGGAGAAGTGCAATGAGCGGCGGCGGCCGGTATCCCTCGTCGACGGAGGCGCCGCGCCCTCGCCCCGTAATTGCATGGGAGAGATTGAAGAACGCCGCCCAGCAGCCTTAACGAAATTCGTCGTGAAGAAACCCTTAGCGTAGCGCGTCAAGAGCCACTACCCGGCGGCCGGCGAGGCTTGATGGCCTGTTGTCGGAGCGCTTCGCCTTCGAGTTTTTTCCGAAACGGTTTGGAGAGGATAGCAGCCCGGACCAAGTACCGGAGACGGCGCAAATTCAGCGAATGCCGGTGGTTTGACGTCGATATGGCGCAATAGGGCGGCATGCAGCGTCGCATGCTTGGTAAAGCAATCGGCAATGCAAACCGGACAATGTTCGGACCGCTCATGCGGCGAACGCGCAACGATACGTGCGAACTTCCCACGCGCCTGTTTTCAGTGCAGCCGTCCCGCGATTCTACGGAGTTTCGCCTTAACGCTCGCGAAAGACCGCATTCGGCATGGTGCATGCTGAAGTTGAAACAACAAACAGGCTGCCCACGATGGCGCAACAGCCGGCTCACTCCATTATCGCCGAACTCGAAGACGCCGTAAGAGGCGGATCGCCTGCCCGGCGGGTCGAAACCCTGCGTCAGGTCACCGATCTCTTCCTCAATGACGGCGAACGTCTCAGCGAAGACCAGGTCAAGGTTTTTGACGACGTGCTCTGCCTGCTGATCGCACGCGTCGAGACGCGGGCCAGGGCCGAGCTCAGCAAGCGGCTGGCGCCGCTCGACTACGCGCCGTTCGAAGTCATTCAGTATCTCGCATGGGACGACGAAATCTCGGTCGCCGGCGAGGTGCTCACCCATTCCAACCGCCTCAGCGTCGAAGCGCTGGTCGAAATCGCCCGCATCAAGGGGCAGGAGCATCTGCTCGCGATCTCGGCGCGCGACAATCTGCCGGAGGCCGTCACCGACGTGATCGTCGATCGCGGCCAGACCAAGGTCATTCGAAGGCTCGCGAAGAACGCGACCGCACGATTCTCCGAGGCCGGCTATTCCGGCATGGTCACGCATTCCGAAAGCGATGAGGAATTGGTCGAGATCCTCGGCCTGCGCCTCGATCTCCCTATAAAATTCCTGCGCGACCTGCTGCGCCGCGCCAAGGACGCCGTTCGTGCAAGGCTTCTGGCCCTTGCGCCGCCCGCACTGCAGGAAGAGATCCGCCGGGTGATCGAAGACATCGTGCGCGAGGGACCTCCGTCCGGACGCGACTTCCGCGTGGCCGAAGAACTCATCAAGCTGATGATGGAATTGAAGGAGTTGGACGACGCCGCGGTGTATGATTTCGCGGAAGCCAAGAAGTTCGATGAAGTCATGGTCTCACTCGCGGTACTCAACGACGTGCCGTCCGAAATGATGGCGCGCCTGATCGAAGGGCCCCGCGCCGACCTCATCCTGATTCCCTGCCGGTCAGCCCGCCTGAACTGGCCGACGGTCGAGAGCATCCTGCGCAACCGGCCGATGAAGCGCCGCATCGACGACCAAACGCTGGCCATCGCTGAGCGGGACTACAAGAAACTGTCGATGGAGACCGCCCAGCGCACCGTCCGCTTCTGGCAACTTCACAACAGGATCGAGCGATAGATCTCGCTCCTGCACGCGGGCGGCATGACTGTCACGCCGCGCGCACCGTCTCCAGGAATTTGCCGACCTCCCGTTTGAGGCGGCCGCTTTCCGACGAAAGCGACTGCGCCGACGTCAGCATCCGGGATGACGCCGAACCGGTTTCGCTGGCGCCGCGTTGCACGTCGGTGATGTTGGAGGCCACCTGCTGGGTGCCGAGCGCCGCCTGCTGAACGTTACGGGCGACCTCCTGTGTGGCAGCGCCCTGCTCCTCGACCGCGGCGGCAATGGTCGACGAGATTTCCGAGATCCGGCCGATGGTCAAGCCGATCTCCTCGATCGCGTGCACGGAATCCCGCGTCGCGCTCTGGATGTCGCTGATCTGCTTGCGAATCTCTTCGGTCGCTTTCGCCGTTTGCTCAGCCAGCGCCTTGACCTCGGAGGCGACTACCGCAAAGCCACGTCCGGCCTCTCCGGCACGCGCCGCTTCGATGGTTGCGTTGAGGGCCAACAGGTTGGTTTGCCCCGCGACGGTGTTGATCAGTTCGACCACATCGCCGATCCGGTTGGCCGCACTCGACAGGTCATTGACGCGGTCGTGGGTCTTGCGCGCCTGCTCCACTGCCTCGCCTGCAATTTCCGCGGATGCCTGCACCTGCCGGCTGATCTCGTTGACCGAGGAGGCCATCTCTTCGCTCGCGGAGGCCACCGATTGAACATTGGTCGAGGCCTCCTCCGAGGCAGCGGCGACCATGGTCGCAAGTTCCTGCGCCCGCACCGCGGTCGTCGTCACGGTGCCCGCCGACGCCTCAAGCTCCGTCGAGGCAGCCGTCACGGTTTCGATAATCTCACCGACCGTGCCTTCAAACGCGTCGGCAAGCCGGGCCATCTCGGCTGACTTTTCCTGCCGCGCGGTAATTTCGAGCGCCTCGCGCTCGGCCTGCATGGCTTGCACCCGGACGGCATTATCCTTGAACACCAGTAAGGCGCGCGCCATCGAACCCAATTCGTCGCGGCGGTCCGAGCAGGGCACGACAACCGACGTCCCGCCGCCCGCCAGTTCACCCATCGCGTCGGTCATCTGGCCAAGCGAACGAATGATGCGGATCGTCACCATCCAGAGCGTAGCTGCGGCGAGCAGCAGCGAGAAAGCCATCAGCAAGCCATTGAGCACCAGGGTCTGCAAGCTGTTGCGCCGGGCGGCTTCGGCCAGACGCGCGGCTTCCTGGCTGGCCAATGCGCTCAACGCGATCACTTCGTCGATGGCCGCCGTCGACTGGCTGAACCATTCGGCGGAATTGATCGGGTAGTTTCCGCCACCAAGACCCCCGGCGTAGACTGCCTTGCGGGTCTCCTCGAAGCGCTGGAACACCCGTTGGCGGACCCGGCTGGCGCCCGCGGTCACCGGCGGCGCTGCCGAGGTTTTTGCCGCATAGGCCTGGACATAATCCCACGCCGCTTCCACACGGCCCCGGAAGGCGCCGAGTGCGCTGATCTCCTGAGCCTTCATCGGTCGGGCGGCGGCGACCATTGCCGCCACCATGGCGCGCTCGCGGCCGAGATACTCGCTCATGATCCAGACGAAGTGCTTGAGATTTTGCAGGCTCGACAGCCGCGCCTGAATGTTGTCCTCGTCCATCGCCGCGGCCACGCGCAGACTCTGACTCGCCACGATCATCGCGGTGATGGTCGGCGCCCATTGCGACACCACCTGAGACTGACGCGCGCTTGCGGGTTTGGCCATTTCAGCGGCCGCCTGGCGTCGGAGCTCTACCAGTTGCTCGAACACACGTTTCGCGTTCGCGATCAGTTCGTCGCGATTGGCAAAATCCTGCGCCGCCATGCGACCGAGCGCCTGCTCAAACGGCTGGTCCGCCGCCTTGCGAAAATTCCCGATCGCCGCGACTTGCGCCTCCGCTGCGGGATTGGCCGCATTCAATGCCAGGTTGGTCGCTCCGCGCTCGCGGGCCCATTGGCCGGCACTTTCCAGCAACAGATCGGCGACCTCGTTGGCGGATGCGGCGTCCGAAGCTGTGGCGCGCTCGAGGCTGGCATTGCGCAACACGTAACCCGATACGGCGAGGCCGAGCAGGGACAGCAGCGCAACGGCGGCGATGAGAAGATTGCGAATATTCCAAACAGTGACTTGGGCGGCCGGATTCATGGCGAGAGGGCTTTCAATCCAGGACTTCAAATGTCACAAGGACGCCGAGATTGCGAAGCACGGACGCGGAGAGAATCCGCGGAGATCTTGAAGTCTCGTTCGGTCGTCGTCTTAGAAATAATCCTACCCGCTTAATTTCCTGTGAATTACTGGAGACGATGCGATCGTTCGCATTCGCGCGGAAGATGAAAGCAGCAACTACGAATAGCAGTTGCGTTGCATGATCTTCTGTTGCTTGAAAAATTTCGACGAGCGCCAACAAATCAAATTCGGCTGCAGTGATGTTGCAGAGATAGTGACGCGCGCCCGACGCAACCCTTCTTCGACGCGCGTGACGCCGTGCTCACCACCTCAGCCGAGTCCATCACCGCGATGATGGGCACGCTTCACTTTGCCCGCTTGGGATCTGATCATGAAAAAGGGCCGCGCGATGCGCGGCCCAAATTCGTTCTGACCTTGAGAGCTATCAGTTCTTGGTCTTGTCGACCAGCGCGCCCTTCTTGATCCACGGCATCATGTCGCGGAGTTTTTCGCCGACTTCCTCGATCGGGTGGGCGGCGAGCTTGGCGCGGGTGGCCTTGAACGAGGTCTGGTTGACCTTGTTCTCCAGCATCCAGTCGCGGGCGAACTTGCCGGACTGGATGTCGGACAACACGCGCTTCATCTCGGCCTTGGTCTCTGATGTCACGATGCGCGGGCCGGTGACGTATTCGCCGTACTCGGCGGTGTTGGAGATCGAGTAGTTCATGTTGGCGATGCCGCCTTCATAGATCAGGTCGACGATCAGCTTCACTTCGTGCAGGCATTCGAAATACGCCATCTCGGGCGCGTAGCCGGCTTCCACCAGCGTCTCGAAACCACCCTTGATCAGTTCGACCAGGCCGCCGCACAGCACCACCTGCTCGCCGAACAAATCGGTCTCGCATTCTTCCTTGAACGAGGTCTCGATGATGCCGGCACGGCCGCCGCCGATGGCCGAAGCATAGGACAGGCCGAGGTCATGGGCGTTGCCCGAGACGTCCTTGGCGATCGCGATCAGGCAGGGCACGCCGCCGCCGCGCTGATATTCGGAGCGCACGGTGTGGCCGGGGCCCTTCGGCGCGATCATCAGCACGTCGAGATCGGCGCGCGGGTCGAGCAGGTTGAAGTGCACGTTGAGGCCGTGCGCGAACACGAGCGCCGCGCCCTTTTTCATGTTGTCGTGCAGATGCTCGCGGTAGATATCGCCCTGCAATTCGTCGGGGGTGAGCATCATGACGAGGTCGGCCCATTTGGCGGCTTCGGCGACTTCCATCACCTTGAAGCCGGCGCTTTCGGCCTTCTTGGCCGAGGCGGAGCCCTTGCGCAGCGCGATGGCCACGTCCTTGACGCCGGAATCCTTCAGGTTCAGCGCATGGGCATGGCCCTGGCTGCCGTAGCCGACGATGACGACCTTCTTGCCCTTGATCAGGTTCAGGTCGGCATCACGATCGTAATAAACTCGCATAGTCGTTTCCTCATCGGTGGCCAAAACCAGGCCGGTTAATCAGGCATTTGGGTGGGATGGAGCGCCGGTCGCCCGCGAATTTCCGGCGTTGTCTAGAGCATTTTCCGTGTCAAAGGAAACCCGTTTCTGCATGGCGCGGTGCGGCATCATGCGTCCATGAAGACCGGGTAGAGCGAGGCCAATAGCAGCACCGCCATGACGATGTTGAAGGCCCGCACCGCCCTCGGCGAGGTCAGGACCGGCCGCAGCGCGCTGCCGAACAGCGCCCAGGCGGTGCAGGACAGCGCCCCGAGGAGCAGGCTGAGTGCGACCTGGATGGCGATGTTCCAGGGATAGGGTGAGATCGCCGCATAGGCGGTGATGGTGCCGATCACCATGACCCAGCCCTTGGCGTTGACCCATTGGAACATCGCCGCGCCCCAGAACGTCATCGGCCCGCGACGGTTGTCCTGGCCGGCCGAAACCGGCCCCGACATCGCAATCGCGGCGGCGAGATAGATCAAATAGACGACGCCGGCATATTTGAGGATCGTCTGCAGCACCGGATAGGCGATGAAGATAGTGCCGAGCCCAAGCCCGACCGCGCCGACCATGAAGGCAAAGCCGAACGTGATCCCGGCGATGTGCGGAATGGTCGGGCGGAACCCGTAAGTCAGTCCGGAGGAGAGCAGCATGATGTTGTTCGGGCCCGGCGTGAAGAACATCACCGTGGCGAACAGCACGAAGGCTATCAAAAGCGAATGTGACATGGCGACCTCACGCGATCTTTGGCAGAACTGTTTTTGATGAGGAATGCGAACGCTTCGCCAGCAGCATCACGGCGATGCCACCGACCACGGTGATCATGCCGGCGAGCCGCAGCGGCCCAAAAGTTTCGCCGAATACCACACTGGAAGCCGCGGATCCAACGAACGGCACCAGCAGCGCGAACGGCACCACCTGCGCCGCGGGATAATCCCGCAGCAGCCGGCCCCACAGCCAATAGGCGATGCTGGTGGAAATCAAGCCGAGCGCCAGCATACAGACGAAGCCGGTCAGCGACATGTTGGTCAGCGCGTGCCAGGTTGGCTGCGGCCCGTTGCTGACCAGCGTCAGCGCGGACAAGGGAACTGCGGCAACCAGACACAGCCACGCGAACAGATCGAACATCCGCACGTCCTGCGCCTGTCGCAGCAGCAAATTGCCGGCCGCAAAGCTGAGCGGCGAGATCATCAGAACGGCGAACGCGGCGACGCTGAAATCATAACCGACGGTGCCGCAGATCATCAGAAGGCCGAGCGTGGCGACACCGATGCCGACGGCCTGGGTGCGCGACGGCAATTCCGAAAACAGCAGCTCCGCAAAGCCGATCGTGAACAGGGCCTGGCTCTGCACGATCACGCTGGACAGGCCGACCGGCACGCCGTACGCGATGGCAAACGCCTGCGACAGGAACTGGCCGAGGAACAGCGTAAAGCTGATCGCGATCAGCAGCGGCCAGGGCACATCGGGCTTCTTCACGAACAGGCACGGCAGCGCCGCGATCGCAAAGCGCAGCGTCGTCATCAGCTCCGGCGAAAATTCGTTGAGCGCGATCCGGCTTGCGACAAAGGCAAGCCCCCAGATCACCGCTACCAGGACGGCGATGCAGACATCGGCCGGTTTCATTTTTTTCTAGCTCTGTTGGTGGTCCGGCTTCGGTTTGCGCAAAAGATAGGTGCCGTGCAGCGGCGCGTGATAGTCGACCGATTCCAGCGTGAAGCCGACATCGGTCAGCATGCGTTCGATCACCCAGCCGAAGGTCGAGTATTCGTCGCGCATATGGGTGACCACGCTCTCGCGCTCGAAATCGTGGTTCTTGATCGAGAAATCGGCCCACGCCTCGACGTCGCGATCGACGCCGTCGGGCATGCTGACGAAAACGATGTCGCGCAGGTAAAAATTGGCGCCGGGCTTCAGCGCCGCATGGATTCGCGCCAGTGCCACCACCTTCCAGAAATCCGGCAGATGATGCAGCGTGAACTCGCTGACGATCAGATCATAGGAATTCGGCTGGTAGGCGAAGCTCAGCATGCCCGCCGGCTGGGTGCGAACCGCGACCTTGCGGTCGCGGGCCTGGATATTGGCGAGCGCCAGCATCGCCGGCGAAATGTCGATGGCGTCGACTTCGGCGCCCATCAGCGCCGCCTCGACGGCCAGCACGCCGTTGCCGCAGCCGATATCGGCCAGCCGCCAGCCGCGCTGGACACCGAGCATGGTCAGCGCCGCGCGGGCGCGGATGTCGCTGTCGTCATGCCGGTCATAGATCGAGGCGACGGCGGAATCGAGCCCGAGCTGCCGCCTTTGATTGTAATACCAGTCGCGCGCCAGCATGTTCACATCCCTTCGGGCCCGCGCCCGATCGCGGCAACCCCGGTGCGCGACACCTCGACAAGTCCGATCGGGCGCATCAGGTCGATGAATTGATTGATCTTGGTGGAATTGCCGGTGATCTCGAACACAAAGCTCTCGGTGGTGGCGTCGATCACGCGGGCGCGGAACGCGTCGGCGAGCCGCAGCGCCTCGACGCGGTTATCGCCGCCGCCGCGCACCTTCACCATCGCGAGTTCGCGCTCGATCGAGCGGCCGGTCAGCGTCATGTCGACGACGCGGTAGACCGGCACCATGCGGTCGAGCTGGTGCTTGATCTGCTCGATCACCATCGGCGTGCCCGTGGTGACGATGGTGATGCGGGAGAGATGTTTCTGGCTCTCGGTCTCGGAGACGGTGAGGCTCTCGATGTTGTAGCCGCGGCCGGAGAACAGCCCGATCACGCGCGCGAGCACGCCCGGCTCGTTCTGCACCAGCACCGAGAGCGTGTGCGACTCGCTCGGGTCGTGGCGATCTTCGAGAAAGTATGCGGATGCGGGCTGGTTCATTGTCGTCCCCAAATTTCGGCTTACACCAGCGCCGTGGCGGCGGCGGTGACATTTTCGTTGCGGGCGATCCATTTCCAGAACAGATCGAAATCGATATTGCCGCCGGACAGAATCAGCCCGACGCGTTTGCCGCGCAGCTTTGCCTTGTCCTGTAGGGCGGCCGCTAGTGCGGCGGCACCGGCGCCCTCGGCGAGATTGTGGGTGTCTGTCCAATAGGCCCGCACCGCGTCGGCGATTTCGTCGTCGGTCACTTGCACGATGCGCGAGGCGCCCTTGCGGATGATCGCGAGCGCTTCCGGATCGGGGACGCGCGTCGCCATGCCGTCGGCCAGCGTGTTGCTGCTATTGGTCTTCACCACGGTGCCGGCCGCGTACGACAGCGCGTAGGACGGCGCTTCCGTCGATTGCACGCCGACGATTTCCGTCTTTAGCCCGAGCAGGTCGCGCGCCAGGATGCAGCCGCAGATACCGGAGCCCTGCCCGATCGGAACATAGAGAATATCGATGTCCGGCGCGGCGCGCAGCAGTTCAAGCGCATAGGTGGTAACTCCCATCACCAGGTCGCGATGGAAGGACGGCACCAGTTCGAGCCCCTCGCGCTCGGCGTGGCGCTCGCATTCCTCGCGGGCGGACTGAAAATCCTCGCCATGCTCGACGAGATTGGCCCCGAGGGCGCGCATCGACTGGTTCTTTTCGACCGAGTTACCGCGCGGCACGTAGATCGTCACCGGCACGCCGTAACGGCGCGCAGAGAAGGCGAGGCTCTGGCCGTGATTACCGCGCGTCGCCGAGATGATTCCGGGGGTCTGCGGCCGCTCGCGCTGCAGCCGCTCGACATAAACCAGCCCGCCCCGCACCTTGAAGGCGCCGATCGGGGTGTGGTTCTCATGCTTGACGACGACGTCGGCGCCGAGCCGTTGCGCCAGCAGCGGCCACGCATGCGCGGGCGTCGGCGGCATCGCTGCCCCGACGACCTGATGTGCGCGCTCGAGTTGCCCCAGATCAAACATCTTCGTTTCCTGTCAACCTTCCATCTTCTCGTCATCCCCGCGAAAGCGGGGATCCAGTATTCCAGAGACGCCAGAGAATCGCCGAGACGCCGCGGCGTACTGGATCGCCCGGTCAAGCCGGGCGATGACAGCAGAGTTTGTGTCTATCATCCTCACACCAGCGCCTTGCCGCCGGCGAAGGCCGCGGCGGTCGCCTCATCGGTCGCTTCCGCCGGCAACAGCATTTCATTGTGCGCCTTGCCGGACGGGATCATCGGGAAGCAGTTTTCCAGCGCCGCGACGCGGCAGTCGAACAGCACCGGGCGCTTGACCGAGATCATTTCCTTGAGCGCGCCGTCGAGATCGCCGGGCTTGATCGCCTGCAGGCCGACGCAGCCGAACGCGTCCGCGAGCTTGACGAAATCCGGCAGCGCCTCCGAATAGGAATGCGACAGCCGGTTGCCGTGCAGCAGCTGCTGCCACTGCCGGACCATGCCCATGTACTGGTTGTTCAGGATGAAGATCTTGATCGGCAGTTCGAACTGTACCGCCGTCGACATCTCCTGCATCGTCATCTGCACCGAGGCATCGCCCGCGATATCGATCACGAGGCTGTCCGGATGCGCGACCTGGACGCCGAGCGCCGCAGGCAGCCCGTAGCCCATGGTGCCGAGGCCGCCTGACGTCATCCAGCGGTGCGGCTCCTCGAAGCCGAAGAACTGCGCCGCCCACATCTGGTGCTGGCCGACTTCGGTGGTGATGTAGGTGTCGTGGCCGCGCGTCGCCTCGAACAGTCGCTCGATGGCATATTGCGGCAGGATGACCTCGCTGTTCTTCCTGTAGGCGAGCGAGTTGCGCGCGCGCCATACGGCGATCTCCTGCCACCACGCCTTGATATTCGGCTTCCTGGCTTCCGCCTTGAACACCTGCAGCAGGTCGCCGAGCACGTTGGCGCAGTCGCCGATGATCGGCACGTCGACGTGGATGTTCTTGTTGATCGACGACGGGTCGATGTCGATGTGGATCTTCTTCGAGCCCGGCGAGAAAGCGTCGGTTCGGCCGGTAATGCGGTCGTCGAAGCGCGCGCCGACGCACAGCATGACGTCGCAGTCATGCATCGCCATGTTGGATTCGTAGGTGCCGTGCATGCCGAGCATGCCGAGCCAGTTCTTGCCGGTCGCGGGGTAAGCGCCGAGGCCCATCAAGGTCGAGGTGATGGGGAAGCCGGTGACCTCGACCAGCTCGCGCAGCAGTTTCGAGGCTTCAAGCCCCGAGTTGATGACGCCGCCGCCGGAGTAGATCACCGGGCGCTTGGCGCCGGCGAGCAACGCCACGGCCTTGCGGATCTGCGCCGCATCGCCCTTCACCCGCGGCGAGTAGGACACATGCACGTCGGACTTGCGCGGCGGATGATAGGTGCCGGTGGCGAACTGCACGTCCTTTGGCACGTCGACCACGACGGGGCCGGGACGGCCCGTGGTGGCGACGTAGAACGCCTCGTGCAGCACCTTGGCAAGATCGTTGACGTCGCGCACCAGCCAATTGTGCTTGGTGCAGGGACGGGTGATGCCGACGGTGTCGCATTCCTGGAACGCGTCATTGCCGATCAGATGCGTCGGCACCTGCCCGGTGATGCAGACCAGCGGAATCGAATCCATCAGCGCATCGGTCAGCGGCGTCACCATGTTGGTGGCGCCGGGGCCGGACGTCACCAGCACGACGCCCGGTTTGCCGGTCGAGCGTGCATAGCCTTCGGCGGCGTGGCCGGCGCCTTGCTCGTGCCGCACCAGGATGTGCTCGACTTCGCTCTGCTGGAAGATCTCGTCATAGATCGGAAGCACCGCGCCGCCGGGATAGCCGAACAAATGCTGGACGCCATGATCGATGAGCGCGCGCACGATCATCGCGGCGCCGGTCATCTGGTTCGGATCGTGGCTGCTATCGGTCATGGCTTGCTCCGGATGCGCTGTGTTTGCGCGGCTTGGTCGGTTTGGATTTCGGGAAATAAAAAAGGGCCCCAGAGGCCCCCATGCACACCGCCTGAATTTGGATGGCCTCAGCCATCCCGGGCGGTGCGCCAGGGTACGACTACGATAAGGAGTTTGGTAATAATATTACGCATTTGTCGGCTCGGACTTCCCAAAGGTTGCGCGGGTTATACCGTCCAGACCCCGGAAGTCAAGGGAAGGACGCTTTCAGCGCGATTGTGGCAGTGTAACCGGGTTCCGGCCGTTCGGCGAGTGCGAATTTACTGTTCCCTGCCATGCGGGGCCCGCAACCGGGCTACGTCTCCAGCCACCCCCGTGCCGCCTCCGGCGCCACCCACTCAAACTCCGGCAATTGATGCCGAAACCAGGTGAATTGCCGCTTGGCGTAGTGGCGGGTGTCGGCGCGGCCGATTTCGGCGGCCTCATCGCGGGTGATCTCGCCCTTCAGATGCCGGATCAGTGCCGGCACACCATGGGCCTTCATCGCCGGCAGCAGCGGGTCGAGATGCCGTGCCGCGAGCGCCCTCACCTCCTCCAGCGCGCCGGCCGCCAGCATCACATCGAACCGCGCATCGATCCGCGCGTAGAGCTGGTCGCGCTCCGGCGCCAGAAACAGCGCGCTGAATTCGCCTGGCGGCAGCAGCGGCGGCAGGCCTTCGCGGTGCCAGTCGTTCAGCGCGCGGCCGGTGGCCTCGACCACTTCGAGTGCTCGCGCGATGCGGACGCGATCACGCGGCTTCAGGCGTTCCGCCGAGACCGGATCCCGCGTCGCGAGTTCGGCATGCAGCGCCTCGACGCCGTCGCGTTCCAGCCGCGCGCGCACGCCCTCGCGCACTGCGGCCGGAATCGGCGGCACGGCCGACAGCCCGCGCGTCAACGCCTTGAAATACAGCCCGGAACCGCCGACGAAGATTGGCAGACGTTTTGCGGCTTGCGCCTCCGCCAACATGCTGGCGGCATCCGCGACCCAGGCCCCGGCCGAAAAATTCACGGCCGCATCGACATGGCCATAGAGCCGGTGCGGTGCCAGCGCCTCCTCTTCCGGCGTCGGCCGTGCCGTAAGGATGCGCAGATCGCGGTAAACCTGCATGGAATCGGTGTTGATGACGACGCCGCCGGTCTTTTGCGCCAGCGCCAGCGCCAGCGCCGACTTGCCGCTGGCAGTCGGCCCTGCGATAAGCACGGCCTTGCTCCCAAATAGCGAATTCGCCCGCATGTCCTTGGTCGCCACGCTCATCTGCAATCCCGTCGACCCCGCCCTCGACTCCACCATCGTCGACGGTGCGCTGGCCGTTCTGCCCTCGCCCGGCACCGCACAATGGCTGTTCGACGAGGTCGCGGTCGATATTCCTTTTACTGGTAGCGAAGATATCAAGGCGATCGAGGCCCGTCTGCGCGAGGCGCGCGGCGACCTGCCGATCGACATTGTCGTGCAGCCTGTCGCGCTCAGGCGCAAGAAGCTTTTTCTCGCCGACATGGATTCCACCATGATCGGCCAGGAATGCATCGACGAGCTGGCCGATTTCGCCGGACTGAAGGCGCATGTCGCCGCCATCACCGAGCGCGCAATGCGCGGCGAGATCGAGTTCGAGCCGGCGCTGCGCGAGCGCGTCGCATTGCTGAAAGACTTGCCGGTCGGCGTGGTCGATGAGGTCCTGAAGAAGCGCATCACGGCAACGCCGGGCGGCCGCGAACTGGTCATGACCATGCGCGCCAATGGTGCCTACACCTGCCTGATCTCGGGAGGCTTTACGCTGTTCACCAACGCGGTTGCCGCGATGATCGGGTTCCAGGAAAACCGCGCCAACGAATTGAAGGTGTCAGACGGCAAGCTGACCGGCGAGGTGACGGAGCCGATCCTGGGCCGCGCCGCCAAGCTTGCCACGCTGATTGAGCTGCGCGAAACCTTCGATCTCGACGGTATCGACACGCTGGTGACCGGCGATGGCGCCAACGATCTCGGCATGATCGAGGCCGCCGGCCTCGGCGTCGCCTACCACGCCAAGCCGGCCGTGGCGGCGGCCGCAGCGGCCCGGATCGATCACGGCGATCTCACGGCGCTGCTCTATGCGCAGGGCTATCGGCGCGATGAGTTCGTGGGAGCGTAGTCTACGCTACGCGCTACAATGCCCCAGCAGCAAACGTGTTGCAGGCCTGTACTGTGCCCTGCTTGTAGCCGGTCATGAACCATTGCTTGCGCTGCGCCGCGGTGCCATGGGTGAATGAATCGGGCACCACCCTGCCCGTCGTCTGCCGCTGCAGCGTGTCGCCGCCGATCTCCGCGGCCGTGGTCAACGCCGCTTCGATGTCGCCGGGCTCGATCAAGCCAGGGCGTTTGTTTTCCTCGCGGTTGACCCAGACGCCGGACAGGCAATCCGCCTGCAGTTCGACCTTGACCTGCAGCGCGTTGGCCTCCGCCTTGCTGGCCTGCTCCTGCAGCTTCTTCACGCGCGGCAGGATACCGAGCAGGTTCTGAACGTGATGGCCGGCCTGGTGTGCGATGATATAGGCAGCCGCGAATTTGCAGGCATTGCCCGTACAACCGCGAAAGCGCGTCTCGACCTCACGGAAGAAATGCGTGTCGAGATAGATTTGCTTGTCCGCCGGGCAGTAGAACGGCCCCGTCGCCGACTGCACCATGCCGCAGCGTCCGCCATTGGTGGCGTTCCGAAACAGCACGATCCGCGGCCCCGAATAGGACAGCCCGGTCGCTTGAAATATCTCGCCCCAGCGGTCATCGACCTCGCCGACAACGCCGCTAATCAGGCTCCCCATCTCGTCGGGCGGCGCGCCGATTTTCGGTGTGGCCAGAGGCGCCGGCGCGATCGCCGCGACCGCCGGTTCCGGCGGCGCACTGATACTCGGTGTGACCGGAGTTGTAGGCACTATCGCTGTGACCGCCGGTTTCGCCGGCGGAGGAACGGTTGGATTGGCGGGCTTGAGATAAATCTCGTCTTTCGACAGCGAGCCGGAGAAATAAGGCTGCTGCTGACGGTTGGTCGCGCTCATGACGGCGTCGCGCACCCGTCGCAACATGAAAGTGACTTCAACGCCCGGCGCCTCTATTCTTCAACAGAGCTTCGGTGTACGGGCTGTTGCGACCGTTTCCGTCACCGGCCGTCGTGCCCTCCCTCGCCGCATAAGCCACCAGGATATTGTCCTCCGGTTCAACCCGGGCAAATCCGCGCTCCACCGTGCGGGTTCGCACCGAGCGTTGCATGCTGGCCGCAAACGGATTGCTCCGGCACGCGTCGAGCAACACAAAGCCGAGCCGGCTCGCCTTGGAAACTTGCAGCATCAAGGTTTTGAGATTGATGGCTTCGCTCGCTACATCGAGATCGCTGCGCAATTCGGCGTCAACGGGAAGCAGCCAGTTCTCGCCCCCGACTTCGATGCCGTGTCCTGCAAAAAAGATGATGGCGATCTCGGATCCTGTTGTTTCCCGCCCGAATTCGATGAATGCCCGGCGCATGTTGTCGAATGTTGCATCGGTCAATCGGCGAACGGAAAACCCGAGCCGTTCGAGTGAGGCACCCACATCGGACGCATCATTCAGCGGATTCGGAAGCCGCGGCACTCTTTGATAGGCGCCATTCCCGATCACGAGGGCCACCCGGCTGGCCGCAACCGCAAAGGACGTCCCGGCCATCGTGCCCAAAGCGACGATGGCGACCAGCAACCAGAGGCGTGGTTTTTTCAGCATGGGTGGTGTTAGGCCAACCAAAAAATCGACAGCGTAATAATCAATTGCCAATCCGACGGCCTCATCTGGCCACCTATCCACGGGATAGTCAACAGGACGGGGTTTGGACCTTGATCGCGACGACGCGGTGCGTTCGTGACGGCGTGAACGACCGCCGCACCAGAGCACGAAGCATTTAATTGCTTGTTCGTGGCACTCCCCTCGCCCAACTTTGGCGAAAGCAGCGCGGGTGGAGTTCTTCGGGTGAACCAGGTCAATTTTCGATTCGCATCGTCCTCTCTTGCCGGGAGCGACCCGCTGCAGGCCATCGAGATCGCCTATCGGCGGATCGAGGCCGAGCGTGACCGCAACTGCTGGATCCATGTCCGCCCGATCGCACAGACGCAGGATCATTGCCGCACGCTGATGGTGCGCGCCGACGCCGGCGAAAGCTTGCCGCTGCTCGGTGTCCTGTTCGGCGTCAAAGACAATATCGACGTTGCGGGCATGCCGACGACGGCGGCGGTCCCGGCATTCCGCTACATGCCGGCACGATCAGCCGAAAGCGTCGAACGCCTGATCGCGGCCGGCGCCATCTGCATCGGCAAGACCAATCTCGACCAACTCGCCACCGGCCTCTCCGGTGCGCGCTCGCCCTACGGCTCCTGCGCCAGCGTCGCGGACCCGCGCTACGTCTCGGGCGGCTCCAGTTCCGGCTCGGCGGTCGCGGTCGCCGCCGGGCACGTCACGTTCGCGCTCGGCACCGACACCGGCGGCTCGGGCCGCATTCCCGCCGGGTTCAACGACGTCGTCGGCATCAAGCCGACGGTCGGGCTGGTATCGTCGCGCGGCCTGGTGCCGAATTGCCCGACGCTGGACTGCGTCTCAATCTTCTGTAATTCAGTGCAGGACGGCGCCGCGATCCTGGACGTCATCCAAGGCTACGATCCCGAAGATCCGTACAGCCGGCCTGCGCCGGCGGCTTCCGGCGTCCTCGCCGCCGGCAAGTTCAAGTTCGGCCGCCTGATGGCCAAGGATCTCGAATTCTTCGGCATGCCCGAATGCGGCGCGCTCTACGAGCAGGCCTGCGACCGGTTTTCCACTCTCGGCGGCACCGCGGTCGAGATCGATTTTGCACCGTTTGCCGAGGCCGGCGAGATGATGTTCGCCGGCCCCTGGGTTGCGGAACGACGCGCGTCGATATCAGCCCTGATGGAGGTCGATACCGATCGATTGCTCGACGTCACCAAGACAGTGCTTCGAACGGCCGGCAGCTATTCGGCGATCGATACCTTCACCGCGATGCACCGGTTGTTGCGGCTGCGCCGGCAAACGCAAGGCCTCCTCGCCGGTGTCGATGCGCTGGTGGTGCCAACGGCGCCGCGCCCGTTCCTGCTGGACGAGATGCACGGCGATCCGGTCACGCTGAACAACCGGCTCGGCCACTACTCCTATTTTGCCAATCTGCTGGACCTGTGCGCGGTGGCGATCCCGAACGGCGTGTTGCCGAACGGCATTCCCATGGGCGTGACACTGCTGGCACCGGCCTGGTCCGACCGGGCGTTGATCGCATTGGCGCGGCGGCTCGAAGCAGGCAAACCCGGCGCGCCGCTCGCGTTGATGTCGCGCGCCGCCGAGGCTTAAGCAAAAAATCGCGAAAACAACCCCATGCACAGTATGGATTGTGCCCCTCGGCTCGCAGCACCCACGATATGTTGTATCCCGGGTGCGAGAAGAATGGTTCGCCGTCGCCGCCGAACCTAATCTCGTCTCGTTCTAGACCACCTCCAGATCCAGCGCCGGCATGTTCAGGATCGAGATCAGCCCGCGGTGATACCGGATGATGCCG
Organism: Bradyrhizobium sp. LjRoot220; assembly: GCF_964252915.1. NCBI lineage: Bacteria > Pseudomonadati > Pseudomonadota > Alphaproteobacteria > Hyphomicrobiales > Nitrobacteraceae > Bradyrhizobium > Bradyrhizobium sp. LjRoot220. The sequence continues at coordinate 909,321 of NZ_CAXUPS020000002.1, read as the reverse complement.
CGCTGCTGCATGCGCGCGAGCTGAACCGTGACCCATTGCCGGGTGGAGCCGATCAGATTGGCGAGGTCGCCATGGGTAAACGGCACCGCGATGGTGGTTTCGCGGCCGTTGCGGATGCCGTGTATCCGCGACAGGAAAATCAGCAGGCGATGCAGCCGTTCGGTGACCGAGCGCGTCCCCAGCATCTGCGCCATCGCCGAGTAGCACCGCGCCTTGAACGCGAGCGCGTCCAGCAGCGCGACCGCGAGCGGCGCGGACTGCAGCGCGATCTTCTTCAGCGCCGGTCCCGGCAGAAATGTCAGCTCGCTCGCCTCAACCGCCACCGACGTCCACATATGCGGTCCGGTGCCGAACAAATCCGGGCCGCCGACAAAGTTGCCCGGAAACCAGTAGGCCAGCGTCACCTCGCGCCCTGAGGGGGCGACATAGTAGCTGCGAATGCGGCCGGATCGGATCAAATAGATTCCGGTCTGACCATCACCCTGTTGCCAGACGAACTGACCGGCCTCGAGAGGCTTGTCGCGGCCGATTCCACGCAGCCGTAGCCGATCCGCCTCGCACAATTCATCCAGCAGACCCGGCAGCGGGCGGACGAGGCTGTCCGATTCCGCCAGCATGATGCCGGCTGCGGTTCTGGCAAGTGCTGCTGTCATGATCGCCTCCTTGAATTGCGCTAATCAATTCAAGACTCGTGCCAAGAAGGCACGATTTGGCGCCGTTAGAGCCTTCGGTTTGACGCGTTTTCTTGAACGCGAACCGGTATCCACTTCGCTTTGAAAACGCTTTAGCCGGCGCTCGACTGATCGAAGGCGCGGCGGCCTTCGGAGCGGATCAGCTCGAGGCAATCTTTCTTTAGCGCGAGGTAGGCCGGATCGAGCATGATGGCGTTGGAACGCGGCCGCGGCAGCTTGATACCGAGATCGCGCAGAATGCGTCCGGGGCCCGCGCTCATGATCAGGACGCGGTCCGCCAGCAGAATAGCCTCGTCGATATCATGCGTCACAAACACGACCGTTGCATCGATCCGCTCGCGCAGTTCGAGCAGGCTGTCCTGCATCACGCTGCGGGTCTGGGCGTCGAGCGCGCCGAACGGCTCGTCCATCAACAGCACGCGGGGCTGGTTGGCAAGCGCGCGTGCGATCGCCACGCGTTGCTGCATGCCGCCGGAAAGCGTGTGCGGATAGGCGTCGGCGAAGCGATTGAGACCGATCATCTCGATCAGGCCATCGGCGATCGCCCGGGCCTCGCTGCGCGACTTGCCCAGCATGCGCGGGCCGTGGGCGATGTTTCTGCGGACGGATTTCCAGGGGAACAGATGCGGCTGCTGGAACACCATGCCGACATCGGGCCGCGGACGCTGCATCGGCCTGCCGTCCACCATCACCGCGCCGCTGTACGGCGTCTCCAGGCCCGCGATGGCGTTGAGCACCGTCGACTTGCCGCATCCGGATGGACCCACGATGCAGACAAACTCGCCGTGCTCCACGCTGAACGTCACCCGATCGACCGCGATCACCTGTCCCTGCGGCGTGTCGAACACGATGCTGAGATCGGCGACGCTGATGATGGTGCGGGCCACCGCGCGCTCTCCTGCAAGCGACGGCCGTGGATGCGCAAGCGTCAACGCCGGTTCGGATCGATGTCCCATCTGCTTCATCGCCACCACACCGTGCGTTCCGCGACCGCCGCGAACAGCCGGTCGGCGACAAACGACATCAACCCGAGCGCGGCCAATCCGCCCATCACCTGACCGGTCTGCAAATTCTGCTGCGCGATCTCGATCCGGTAGACGATGCCGGCAAAGGCGCCCGCCAGTTCGGCCGCCACCAGCGTGTAAAACGAAATGCTGATCGCGGTTCGAAGCCCGACCACGATGTAGGGCAAGGCGCCGAGCAGCACGATCTCCTGCAGCATCTGGCGCCGCGGCGTTCCGAGCATCTGCGCCGCGCGGATCAGTCCGCGGTCGACCTTCTGCACGCCGATGTGGGTGGAGAGCCATACCGTGAAGAACACGCCCCAGACCACCAGGAACAGCTTGCCGGTTTCAGACAGGCCGAACCAGAGGATCACGATCGGGACGAACGCGATCGGCGGTATAGGCCGCAGGATATGAAACAGCGGCGACAGCAGGCTCGATACCAGCGCAAACTGCCCGGTGAGAACGCCGAGTGCGATGCCCAGCGCCGCTCCCACCACGAACCCGGTCACGACGCGATAGAGGCTCGCGCCGAGATCCAGAAAGAACTGCCCGCTTCGCACCCATTCGAGCACGGCAACTACGACGACGGACGGCGGCGGAAACAACACGGCGTTGACGACCCCCGACCGCGCGACCACCTCCCACGCCACGATAAAGAGCGGAATCGAGAGCGCGCCGACCAGGATGTTGAGCCGCTTCATGTTCTATTTGGCCGAGACGGTGACGCGGCCGGCATCGATGCCGCGCAGCGGTTCGAGTGCGAGTACCTTGGCGAAGTCAGGCATCGTCGCGCCCGGCGGGTGGTTGCCGCTCTCCAGCCGCCATGCCGCATGCAGCTTGAGGATGCCGAGCAACTGATCGTCGATGCGGACGCGGTAGATATAGTCCTGCCAGATCGCTGCCAGTTCGTCACGCTTCATGCCGACGGCATCGGCGATGGTCGCGATCGCCTCGTCCGGGTTCGCCTTCAGCCAGGCCTCGGCGTCGAGCAAGGCGCGAAGAAACTTCTGGACCTGCGGGCCGTTGGCCTCAAGATACGGCCGCGTCACGACGATGTTGAAGGTCTCGGAATAAAGACCCTTGGTGTCGAGCAGTACCGCGTTCTCGCCAAGCGCCTTCCTGGCGTTGGCGATATGCGGCTCCCAGGTATCGAAGGCGTCGATGCTGCCGGCCGCCATCGCCGGCAGCATTTCCTGCGGCCGGAGGTTGACCAGCGTCACGTCGCCCGGCGTCAGGCCCGCGGCCTTCAGCAGCGTCGAGGTGTAGACCTCGCTGCCGGTGCCCGCGGTGAAGCCGATCTTCTTGCCGCGCAAATCGGCCTTGGTTTTGATCCCGGCCTTTGCCGCTGTCATGGTCTTGAGATCGGAATATTCCATGCCGGCGACGAATGCGATCGGCTGATTGGCCATCGCCGCGGCGGTCACCGGCGCTTCGGCCGTGGTCGCGAAATCGGCGCCGCCGCCGAGCACTGTATCCAGGCATTGCTTGCCCGAGGTGAAGTTGGCGACGGAGATATCGAGCCCCTGCTTTTCGAACATGCCCTTCGCCTTGGCAACGATGACCAGTCCGGATATCGGGCCGAGATTCTGCGCCAGCCGCGCTTTCACAAGTTCCTGCGCCGCGGCCATCGTGGGCGCGACGATCGACCAGCAGAGCGCGGCACATGCCGCAAACATGACGACGGGGATGGGTCTGGCGCGCGGCATGAGTGATCTCCGTGGGCCGCCAGGGGTCTGACGGCATGCTTGGTGACAATGATGGCGCCGGCCCCTGACCGGTCCCACCCGCAAACCCCGCGTCCTCCCTTGGACCTCCCGGCCAGCCTGTTGGGACCGTTGAGGTGGTCCCGCTGTTGTCCGAGATGCGGATCGTCGGTCATGGCCTCCGTCCAAGGAAGCAATTAATCGACATTGGGCGCGGGCAGGCGCGACATGACGCGGCCAGGGATGCTTTCGCATCCCGGCCACGACGTCGGGTCATCGCTTGATTGGGTTACGGTCAGGCTGGCCGGTCGAGACGCCGTCCGTCAGCACAGGAGAGGCGACGCAAAACGCCGCCCTTCCGCGGAACACCTACTGCACGAGCAGCGGCACGAAGCGCAACTCGCCTTCGCCGTTGGCGACCATCAGCAGAACCGACTTGCGCCCGTCCTTCTTGATCTGATCGACCCGCTTCTTGACGTCGGCCGTGTTCGTCACTGCCTCCTGCGCCACTTCGACGATGACGTCGCCAGCGGACAGCCGCTTCTCGGCGGCATCGGATGCATTATCAACGCCGGTGATGACCACGCCCTTGACGCTGTCCTTGATCTTGTATTTGCCGCGCAGATCCTTGCTCAGGGCGGCCAGATCGAGGCCAAGCACCTTCTGCGTCACCGGCTTCTCGGCGGCGGGCTCGTCCTTGGGCTTGGCGGCGGCCTGCTGCACCTTCTCGTTATCCTCGAGCCGGCCGAGCGTTACCTTCTTGATCGCCTCGGTGCCCTTGCGGATGACGACGACCTCGACTTCCTTGCCGACCGTGGTGTCGGCGACCACGCGCGAGAGGTCCTTCGGGTCCTTGACGTCCTTGCCGTCGAACTTGATCACGACGTCGCCGGGCTCGATCCCGGCGGGCTTCGCCGGGCCCTTGTCGTCGATGCCGGCGACCAGCGCGCCGCGCGCCGGCTTGATGTTGAGGCTTTCGGCGATCTCGTCGGTGACCTGCTGGATGCGGACACCGAGCCAGCCGCGGCGCAATTCGCCGAATTCCCGGAGCTGATTGACCACGCCGATGACGGTCTTGGAGGGCACCGCGAAGCCGAGGCCGATCGAGCCGCCGGTCGGCGAGATGATCAGCGTGTTGACGCCGACCACTTCACCCTCGAGGTTGAACAGCGGGCCACCGGAATTGCCGCGGTTGATCGAGGCGTCGGTCTGGATGTAGCTGTCGTAGGGACCCTGGCTGATGTCGCGGTTGCGCGCCGAGACGATACCGGCCGTCACCGAGCCGCCGAGGCTGAAGGGGTTGCCGATCGCAATCACCCATTCACCGAGACGCAGCTTGTCGGACTCGCCGAACTTGACCGCGACCAGCGGCTTCACCGGCTTGAATTTCAACACCGCGATATCGGTCTTCTTGTCGACGCCGACCAGCTCGGCCTTGATCTTGGTGCCGTCGTTCATGATGACGTTGATCTCGTCGGCATCTGCGATGACGTGATTGTTGGTCACGACGACGCCGGCGGTATCGATGATGAAACCGGAGCCGAGCGAATTGGTCTTGCGCGGCTGCATCTCGCCCCGCTCGCCACCCTTGGGGGCGCCGCCGCGCCGGTTCTTGAAGAAGTCGTCGAAAAATTCCTCGAACGGCGAACCCGGCGGCAATTGCGGCGTGGTCTGGCGGTCGCTGCCGCCGCCTCCGCCCTTGGCCTCGACGTTTTGCGAGGTCGAGATGTTGACGACAGCGTCGATCACCTTTTCGGCGATGTCGGCGATGCCGTCCGGGCCCCGTGCGAAGGCCGGCGCCGCGGCGAGAGCGCCGGCGGCGCCAAGCGAGATCGCAGCTCCCATCATGCGCAGGCGACGGCTCAGGGCGGGTCTGGCACCGGTCATGTCAGCTTCTCTCCAGCGGGTCGATTTGGGTCCACAGTGCCCCCGAATTGGCCTGAGGCGCAAGCATTTGAACCGGGCAATTCGGCGAAAAACCGGCCATCGGCGGCTCACGATTTCGTTGATTCCGCAGGCGATTCGCCAAGGTCGGCACGGCCCGGAGCGCTAGCGCCTCACCAGCCAGATCAGGAGCAGGCCCACGACCGCCGATCCGATGCCCACGCCGCGCAAAATGTTGTCCGGCGTCGCCATCGCGCTCTTCATCGCCCGGCGCATCCAGGCCGGGCTTGCCGCGAACATCAGGCCTTCCAGCACAAACAGGATTCCCATGCCGATGAGGAAGTCGGCAAACGCTATGGACCTCATCGGATGGCAACCTCCCCGCTGGACGCGCGTCTCGCTTTATCGCAGGCGAAGCGGCATCCGCTTCGCCTGATGTGTTGTGTGGCCGGCCGGAGAGCTATTGCTTCGGCGCGGCTGGCGCGGCGGCGGCCGGCGGGTGGCCGGCCGAATTGGCAAAGAAGCGGAAGAACTCCGAATCCGGCCGCAGCAGGAAGCGGGTGTCGTTGCTGCGAAGCCCGGTCTCATAGGCCGACATCGAGCGGTAGAAGGCGAAGAATTCCGGATCCTTGCCATAGGCCTCGGCGAACAGCCGGTTGCGCTCGGCGTCGCCGGCACCACGCGTCTGTTCGGACGTCGAATTGGCTTCCGCGATGATGACGGTCGCCTCACGATCGGCCTTGGACCTGATCTCCTGCGCCTTCTGTCCGCCCTGGGCGCGGAACTCGGCGGCCTCGCGCGCCCGCTCGGTCTGCATGCGCTGGTAGACCGCCTGGCTGTTCTGCTCCGGCAGATCGGCGCGGCGGATCCGCACGTCGACGACCTGGATGCCGTAACCGTCGGCCTCCTTGTCGAGCTGATCGCGAATCCGCAGCATCAGGCCTTCGCGTTCGTCACGTACGACCTGGATAAAAGTAACCTCGCCCAGCACGCGGCGCAACGACGCGTTCAGCAGCGTCGTGAGCTGGATGTTCGCCGCCTGGATCGTGCCGATGCTCTGATAGAAGCGCAGCGCGTTCTTGATGCGGTAGCGGGCGAAGGCATCGACCACCAGCCGCTTCTGATCCGAGGCGATCACTTCCTGCGACGGATTTTCCAGATCGAGGATGCGCTTGTCGATCGAGATGACCGTGTCAATGAACGGCGCCTTGAAGTTGAGGCCCGGTTCGGTGACGACGCGGATGGGCTCACCGAGCCGCACCACCAGCACTTGCTGGGTCTGGTCCACGGTGAAGACGGAGCTGTAGCCGACGATAACGACGACAAACAGCGTTATCAGGAGGACAATGCCTGCGACGGGAGACCTCATCGGTTGGCTCCCTGCTGCTGCTGCTGACCCGTGGTAGGCTGCGCCGGGGCACGCCGCGGCGACAACTCGCTGAGCGGCAAATACGGCACCATGTTCTGCGCCGACGGGCCGCCGTCATAGACGAGCTTCTCGGCGTTGCTGAGGATACGCTCCATCGTCTCCAGATAAATTCGCTGCCGCGTCACGTCTTTTGCCTTGTAGTATTCGTCATAGACCTTGAGGAAGCGCGCGCTCTGGCCCTTGGCCTCGGCAACCGCCTGCTCCTTGTAACCTTCAGCGACTTGCAGGATTTGCGCTGCGCGGCCCCGCGCGTCGGGAACGACGCGGTTGGCGTAGGTCTGCGCCTCGTTCTGCAGACGCTCAAGATCGGCGCGGGCGGCCTGCACGTCACGGAACGCGTCGATCACCTGCGCGGGCGGATCGACCTTCTGCATCTGCACCTGCGTGATCTGAATCCCCGAACCATAATTGTCGAGCGTCTTCTGCATCAGCTCCTGCACGCCGGCTTCCGTGGAGGTGCGGGCGCCGGTCAGGATCGGCTGGATCATGGAGCGGCCGATCACCTCGCGCATCGCGCTTTCGGCGACCGCCTTCACGGTGCCTTCAGGATTCTGGATGTTGAAGAGGTAATTGCCGACGCCATCGGGCTTGATCCGCCATAACACCGTGAAATCGACGTCGACGATGTTCTCGTCGCCCGTCAGCATCAGGCTTTCTTCCGGCACGTCGCGCATGGTGCGGCCGCGCCCGGACGGATCGCTGATCAGCGTCATGCCGATCGAGATGGTCGACACGCGCAGCGCCTTCGGCAGCAGCACGGTCTCGATCGGATAGGGCAGATGATAGTTCAGGCCCGGCTGCACGGTCTTGATGTGCTTGCCGAAGCGCAGGATCACGCCGAGTTCTTCCGACTGAACGCGGAAAAACCCCGACAGGAACCAGATCGCCAGCGCGCCGATCAGGACCAGCGCGATGCCCATGCCGCTGAAATGGCCGCCCGGCAGCAGCTGCTGGATCTTGTCCTGGCCGCGACGCAGAAGATCCTCAAGATCGGGCGGGCGCGGCCCAACCGATTGCGGACCGTTGCCCCACGGTCCCTTCGGACCCGAGCCCCACGGGCCCCCGCCTTGATTCTTCCACGGCATCTAAAAGTCTCCTCCGCGGGCCCAGGTCCGCCTGATTGGGCAAGTTGCCCAGCCCCGTATGTCCGCCCGGCTTTATAGGGGACCGCCCGGGTCCTTACAACGCAAGCTTATGACCAAAGCAGCTATGCCTGAGGCCAAAATTGTCAATGCAAACATTGGTTAGCGAGGTTAATGCGGCAATTGACGCGGGCCGCGCCGGCGAAATGTCACATAGGAGAAGTCGGCGCTGTCGTCGGGACCGGCCGGATTCCGCACGCGCGCCACCTCTTCCCAGTCGGAAGCCGCAATTGCGGGGAAACGCGTATCGCCGTCGGGCCGGGCATGCACCTCGGTGATTTCCAGCCGGTCGGCACGATCGATCCATTGCGCATAGATTTCCGCGCCGCCGAGGATCGCGATCTCAGTGGCGAAACGTCGCAGCGCATCGCCGGTGGCGATCGCCTCGGCGTCGGCAAGGGAAGTCGTGACCACGGCGCCGTCGGCGCGGTAGGCGGCATCGCGCGTGACCACGATGTTGGTCCGCCCGGGGAGCGGCCGGCGAGGAAACGACAGGAAGGTCTTGCGGCCCATCACGATCGGCTTTCCCATCGTCATCGCCTTTAACCGCTGCATGTCGGATTTCAGCCGCCACGGGATGGCGCCGCCGGCGCCGATCACACCGTTCTCGGCGATCGCGGCAATGAGGACGATCTCCATCAGCGTGCGCCCCGCGCCAGCGCCGTCAGCGCCGGACCGTTGACCCGGCATACCGTCCACTCGTCCATCAAGACTGCACCCAGCGATTTGTAGAATTCGATCGACGGCGTATTCCAGTCCAGCACCGACCATTGCAACCGCGACCAGCCATTCTCGACGCATTGCCTGGCAAGATCAGCCAGCAGCGCCTTGCCGATCCCCCTGCCGCGCTGCGCCGGACGGACGAACAGGTCGAAAAATTGATGAACCAGACCGCGAACCCGACCGGTTCCCCTTCCCACTCGGCAATCTCGCAAAACAGCCGCGGATGACTGCCGAACAGCGCCGCGTCGATGTCTGCTTCGGTGGCTTCGACCTCGTGGAGCAGCTTTTCGTATTCGGCGAGTTCGCGAACCAGAGCGAGGACAAGTCCGGCCTCATCGGAACGCGCGCGGCGGATAGCGAGTGACATTCAATCGCCCACACCGCTGATCATACAGCCACCGCGGCCTTGATATGCGGGTGCGGGTCGTAGCCCTCGAGCGCGAAGTCCTCGTAACGGAACGCGAAGATGTCCTTTACCTCCGGATTGATCTTCATGACCGGCAGCGGCCGCGTCGGCCGCGTCAGTTGCAGCCGCGCCTGATCGAGATGATTGGAGTAGAGATGCGCGTCGCCAAGCGAGTGCACGAAATCGCCCGCCTTCAATCCCGTCACCTGGGCCACCATCGTGGTCAGTAGTGCATAGGACGCGATGTTGAAGGGCACGCCGAGGAACACGTCGGCCGAGCGCTGATAGAGCTGGCACGACAGCTTGCCGTTCGCGACGTAGAACTGGAACAGGCAGTGACAGGGCGGCAGCGCCATCTTGTCGACGTCGGCCGGATTCCACGCGCTCACGATCAGCCGCCGCGAATCCGGGTTGCGCTTGATCATGTCGATGAGGTTGGAAATCTGGTCGATGCGGCGGCCGTCGGGCGCCGGCCAGGATCGCCACTGCGAGCCATAGACCGGGCCAAGATCGCCGTTGGCGTCAGCCCATTCATCCCAGATCGAAACCCCGTTGTCCTTGAGATATTTGATGTTGGTGTCGCCGGCCAGGAACCAGAGCAATTCGTGCACGATCGCCTTCAGCGGCAGCCGCTTGGTGGTCAGCATCGGAAACCCGGCGCCGAGGTTGAAGCGCATCTGGTGACCGAAGATCGACAGCGTGCCGGTGCCGGTGCGGTCGTGCTTTTCAGCGCCGTCGGCGAGGATCCGTTCGAGCAGGTCGTGGTACTGATTCATGTGGTCTTCTTGCGGTCTTCTTGGCGACGGTTGCGCAAGCCTTTCGGGAAGGCCAATTTAGCGGCCGGTGCCGGCGATCGACAGCGCCGATTCGGCTGCGTCCTGATTATACCCCGAAAATGTTGTTCCACCCCCGAAACGACAAGGGGCGGAACCTGCGTCCCGCCCCTCGCCTATCCGATTGATTGGAATATTAATTTGCCGGCTTGAGAACCGGCGTCCACTTCGCGATTTCGCCCTTCACCAGTGCCGTCAGCGCCTCCGGCGTGCGGTCCTTGGGGCCCGGGATCACGCTGCCGAGATCGAGCAGCCGCTTGCGGACGTTCTCATCGTCGAGTGCCTTGACGACCGCCTCGTTCAGCTTGGCGATGACCGGCGCCGGCGTGCCCTTGGGCGCAAAAATCGCATTCCACGCCTGGGCCTGGAACGCCGGCAGGCCGGCCTCCGTGGTGGTCGGAACATTGGGCAGCGACGGATTACGCTCGGCGGTGGCGACCGCATAGGCCTTGATGGTGCCGCCATTGATCTGCGGCACGGCGTTGACGATCTGGTCGCACATGTAGTCGACCTGCCCGCCGACCAGCGCGTTCATCGCAGGTCCGGTGCCGTTGAAGGGCACGCCGACCGGCTTGACCCCCAGCACCGAGTTCAGCAACTCGCACGACACGTTCGAGACCGAACCGACACCGGCATGCGCCGCGTTGATCTTGGTTTCGTTCGCCTTGACGTAAGTGACGAATTCCTTGAGATCCTTGGGCGCGAAATCCTTGCGCGCCAGGATCAGGATCGGCGTGCCGGCGAGCAGCGCGACCGGCTCGAAATCCTTTTCAGGATGATAGGCGAGCTTGGGATAGAGCGGCACCGAGGCCGCGTGCGTGCCCATATGCCCGGTGATCAGCGTATAGCCGTCATTGGCGGCGCGCGCTGCGCGCGTGGTGGCGGTGGTGCCGCCGGCGCCGACCACGTTCTCGATGATGATGCTCTGGCCGAGCGTCTGCGCCATATGGCCGGTGACGATGCGCGCGATCACGTCGGTCGGACCACCCGCCGCAAACGGCACGATCATGGTGATGCTGCGCGCGGGATAGTTTTGCGCCTGCGCCGGCGCGGCAAGAGCGACCAACCCGGCAAGCGCGGCCAGGCAACCGCCCGCCAGTAAGCGACCATACAGTTTCATCTCGTTCCCCTAGTTATCTATTTGCCATTGCGGGAAACGCCGGCCCAATCAGCCGGCATTCCCATTTCATGATAGGACCAACGAAGTCGAGTGGACTTCGGACTGCGGCGAGCCGACGCAGGTCAGTTCTCGGACTCCACGAACACCTGGTCGCGCTTTTTGCGTAGCGATGGCAGTATTGCCAGCACCAGCAAGGCTGCAGCGATGGCCATCAGCAACGCCGACAGCGGACGGGTCAGGAAAACCGACCAGTCACCGCGTGAGATCAGCAACGCGCGGCGAAGGTTCTCTTCCATCAATGGTCCGAGCACCATGCCGAGCAGCAGCGGCGCCGGCTCGAAATCGTGCTTGATCAGCCAATATCCGACCAGCCCGAACGCGCCGGCGAGCATGACGTCTGTCGGCGCGTTGTTCACCGAATAAATGCCGATCGCGCAGAAGACCACGATCGAGGGAAACATCAGCCGATAGGGCACACGCAACAGCCGCACCCAGATCCCGACCAGCGGCAGGTTGATGATCAGCAGCATTAAATTGCCGACCCACATCGAAGCGATCATGCCCCAGACCAGCTCGGGCTGCTTCTGCATCACCTGCGGTCCCGGCACGATGCCGTGAATGGTCATCGCGCCGACCATCAGCGCCATGACAGCGTTCGGCGGGATGCCGAGCGTCAACAGCGGGATGAACGAGGTTTGCGCCGCCGCGTTGTTGGCGCTTTCCGGCGCCGCAACGCCCTCGATCACGCCGTGGCCGAACTTCTGCGGGTGCTTCGATACTTTCTTTTCCAGGGTATAGGCCGCGAACGATGCAATGACCGCGCCGCCGCCCGGCAGAATGCCGAGGATCGATCCCAAAACCGTGCCGCGCCCGATCGCGGGCGCAGCAGCCTTGAGGTCTGCTTTGGTCGGCATCAGGCCGGTCACCTTCTGCTGCACCAGCTTGCGGTCGGTTTCACCGCCCGCATCGAGATTGCGGATAATCTCGGCGAAGCCGAACAGACCCATCGCGACGGTGGCAAAGCCGAGGCCATCCGCGAGTTCGGGGATATTGAAGGCCATCCTTGACGCGCCGGTCTCGATGTCGGACCCGACCATCGACAGCAGCAGGCCGAACACGATCATCGCGATCGCCTTCAGCACCGACCCCTTGGCGAGCACCACCGCGAAGATCAGGCCGAGCACCATTAGCGAGAAATATTCGGCCGGCCCGAACGCCAGCGCGATTTTGGTCAGCGGCGCGCCCAGCAGTGCGATCAGAACGGTCGCGACGCAGCCCGCAAAGAACGAGCCGATCGCCGCGATCGCCAGCGCCGGACCCGCCCGTCCCTTCTTGGCCATCTGAAAACCGTCGAGCGCGGTCACGACGGAGCCCGCCTCGCCTGGAATGTTGACCAGGATCGAGGTGGTCGAACCGCCATATTGTGCGCCGTAGTAGATGCCTGCGAGCATGATCAGCGCACCGACCGGCGGCAGGCCGAAGGTGATCGGCAGCAGCATGGCGACCGTGGCGATGGTGCCGATGCCCGGCAGCACGCCGACCAGCGTTCCGACCAATGCGCCGATCAGGCACAGCAGAATGTTGACGGGAATGGGAATAGACATACCGCCGAGGAAAGCGGGGGTCCACTGCACGAGCTGGAATACGACACCGAAGCCGAGGCCAAGGTTTGAAAAGACTTCTCCCATCACACCCTCACCGGATCATAAATTTGGGCAGCATCTGCAAGGGCAGACCGAGCGCGTAGGGAAACAACAGGCTGCAGAAGGCGGTCAGGCACACGCCGACGATGATGGCTTCCGTCCATTTCGTTTCGGGAGAGCCCAACGCCGCAATCAGGAAACTCGATAATGCGGTGACGATCAGACCCATCGGGCGGATCAAGAACGCAAAGGAGAGGATCGCCATCGATACGAAGAGCGGGCCCCGCCAATGGTACTTCGCCAGGTGGGCGCCCTCGGTGACGACGCCCATGACCGTCACCGCAACGCCGAGGCCAAGCAACAGAAAGGCGAACATGCGCGGCGCGGTTCCGGCTCCGAACGAGAAGCCCCGCATGCCCTGCAAATCGCTCGACGCCCACAGCGCAAACAGCGCGATTGCAATCAACGCAACCCCGCCGATGAAGTCCTGCGGGCCGCGAATCCACTTCGGCAAGATGGAATTGACCGGCCCGTGGCTCGGCGTATCACTCATCGATATCTCTCCCCCCGACAGGGCTTCCCGCCCGCTCTGATTGGATGGCGTTTCTGATTGGATGGCGTTTGTGCACAGGTCCCAAGGTCTTGCCTAGCCATTTTCCTCAGATAACGCCAGCAAAACCCAAAGCGCCCCCGGCAAGCAATATCCAGACCGGATTGAGCCGCGTGGCAAAGGCCAGAATCGCGGCTGCCGCCGTTACCAGTCCGGCCACCCAGCTCCGGTCCGAGGTCAGCGCCAAAATCAGGCCACTGGCGCCCATCAGGCCGATCGAAAGCGGAACAAGGGCCGCCTGGATGATGGCGGGCCAGCGGGAATGGCTCGACCGCTGCAGCAGGCCGCTCACAAAATAGGCAAGCACGGCGGTCGGACCGCACATCGCCAAGGTCGCGGCCAGCGCGCCGGCAACGCCCGCGACGGAATAACCGATCAGCGTCACGATCAGCACGTTCGGCCCTGGCGAGAGCTGGGAAATGGCAAAGATATCGGCGAATTGCTTGTCATTCATCCAGTGGTGAACATCGACCGCGATCCGATGCATCTCGGGTATGGCCGAATTCGCGCCGCCAACCGCAAACAGCGACATCAAACCGAAAGTCCAAACGAGCGTCGAAACCGGATGGCTGTCTGAATTCATGCGGCCACCCGCCGATGCAGAAAAAAAGGTGATACCGAGGCTGAGCGGGACCGCCACCAGCAGCACCGTCGGCAGCGGCAGCCGCAGCAGGCCGATCGCAACGAACACCGCGAGCAGCATGACGAGGCCGGCCAGGTCGCGCTTTTTGATCAGCGGCATCATCATCTTGAAGACGACCGCCATCAGAAGCCCGACCGCCGCGCAGGATACGCCTGCCAGGATCCGCCGCAGCGCGTCGATCTCGCCGTAGCGCGCATACAGCGCCGCGAGGATGGTGGCGATCACCATCGGTGGGCCGACCAGCCCGGCAAAGGCCGCGATGCCGCCGGCAATGCCGCGAAAGCGCGCGCCGAACACGACCGACAAATTGACGATATTCGGCCCTGGCAGAAAATGGCACAGCGCAAAGGTTTCGTTGAATTCTTCCGCCGTCATCCAGCGATGCTGGTCGACAATACCGCGGCGGGCCCAGACCAGTACCCCGCCGAAGCCGGCCAGCGACATTTTGGCGAACGCCACGAACAGCTCAAGCAGGCCGGGCTGTTTTGGCGGGTGCAGTACAGGGATATCCGGCGCCGGGACGGCGGCCGGCGGGGATTGCGAGGCCATGAACCGAAATCTAGAACGGCGGCACCGCCGAGGCCAATCCCAATTCGGCGTGTTCCCGTGCGTTCCAGGCCCATCCCGGCCCTGTTTTTCTCGCCATTTGCCCTTATATTAGAGCTGCCGGTTCGCCGGCTATGGAAATAAATTGCCGTCGCAATAAACCATTCGGACCCGGGGGCAGTACCCGGCGCCTCCACCCAAGCCCACCCCCTGAAGGCGGGTTTCGGCGGGGGCGAAACAGGATCGACGAGGGCGTAAAGGACGTGTTTTTTCCCGGTATGGTTCCGCCGTTATCGGGCTATGCAATAGTTGCAAACGACAACTATGCTCCGGTTGCTCAGGCTGCGTAACGCAGTTTGAAAGACCAAGTCTAAAGTCCTAGTGGGTTAAGCTCCGCTGGGCGGGGTTCGGAGGCACCTGGCAACAGAAGCCTCCACTTTAATTTGGGCTGCTTTCTTGCGAGTTTACTTGGCAGTTTTCTTGTGATTTGCCACTCGGCGAAAACGCTTCTGCCGGCACATTCCGACGACGACGCCTGCTGACCTGCCGCCGCCGCCGGGGTAGCATGGGGCAAAGGCGAGTCGGGCGACCGGCGCCGCCGCCATCTCAATGTAACAGGACCACCATGGCAACCGACCACATCCGTTATGACGTGCTGGCGCGCGACGCGCTGCGCGGGGTGCTGCGCCGCGTGCTGACCGACGCTGCCGAGCACGGCCTGCCCGGCGAGCATCATTTCTTCATCACCTTCCTGTCCACCGCCGACGGCGTCAAACTGTCGCCGCGGCTGCTGGCGCAATATCCGGAAGAGATGACCATCATCCTGCAGCACCAGTTCTGGGACCTGGTGGTGACCGAGGATCGCTTCGAGGTCGGTCTGTCGTTCGGCGGCATCCCCGAGCGGCTGGTGGTTCCGTTCGCGGCGATCAAGAGCTTCCTCGATCCTTCGGTGAAGTTCGGGCTGCAATTCGAACCATCCGACGAGGCCGCCGAAACGCCCACCGCCAACCTGCCCGCTGTTCCCGCGCCATCCGCCCTGACCGTCCCTGCTCCGGCCGCAACCGCCGAAGTCAAGGATGAGAGCAAGGACGACAGCAAGGATGAACCGGCCAAGCCGAGCGAAGGCGCGGAAGTGGTGCGGCTGGATCGTTTCCGCAAGAAATAGATTTCCGCCGGACAGTACCTGGAGACAATCTAGGCGCGGGAAAATTCGCGACGCTGTAGAATAACGTTCCGCATCCCCGCGTAACGGAATTCATTGATGGCCCGACGAGCAACATCCCCGCGATCCAAATCCACCCGCAGCGAAACCGACAGTTTCGGGCCCATTGACGTCCCCGCCGATCGCTACTGGGGCGCACAGACCGAGCGCTCGCGGCAGAATTTCCGCATCGGCCATGACCGCATGCCGATCGCGCTGGTCCACGCGCTCGGCATCGTCAAACTCGCCGCCGCCCAGACCAACCGCGATCTCGGCCTGCTCGACACACGCCGCGCCACCGCCATCGCCCGCGCCGCGCGCGAAGTGATCGAGGGCAAGCTCGACGATCATTTTCCGCTGGTGGTCTGGCAGACCGGTTCCGGCACCCAGACCAACATGAATCTCAACGAGGTGATCGGCAACCGCGCCAACCAGGTGCTCGGCGGCGAACTTGGCGCCAAAAAGCCGGTTCATCCCAACGATCACGTAAATATGAGCCAGTCCTCGAACGATTCATTTCCGACCGCGATGCATATCGCGGCCGCCGGACGCATTATTGACGATCTGATCCCGGCCCTGAGCGAACTGCAGCGCGAACTGCGCAAGAAGGAAAAGGCATTTGCCAGGATCGTCAAGATCGGCCGCACCCATACTCAGGATGCGACGCCGCTGACGCTGGGTCAGGAATTTTCCGGTTATGCTGCACAGGTAGAGAGCGGCATCGCGCGGCTGCGCGTGGCGGTGAAGGATCTGTTTCCGCTGGCGCAAGGCGGCACCGCTGTGGGCACCGGCCTCAACTCGAAGCCGAAATTCGCGAGGATATTCGCAAGGCACGTCGCCAAGATTACGAAACTGCCGTTCACGAGTGCCGCCAACAAGTTCGAGGCGCTGGCATCCAACGATGCCTATGTGCTGGTGCACGGTGCGATCAACTCGGTGGCGACCGGCCTGTTCAAGATCGCCAACGATATTCGCCTGCTGGGATCGGGCCCGCGCTCCGGTCTCGGTGAATTGATCCTGCCTGAAAACGAACCGGGTTCGTCGATCATGCCGGGCAAGGTCAATCCCACCCAATGCGAAGCGCTGACCATGGTTTGCTGCCAGGTGTTCGGCAACCAGACCGCCATTACGGTTGCCGGCAGCCAGGGCCATTTCGAGCTGAACGTCTACAAGCCGGTACTGGCATATTGTATGTTGAATTCCATCGAATTGTTGTCGGACGTGGTTCGCTCCTTCACCGAGCATTGCGTGGTGGGAATACGCGCCGACGAAAAGCGCATCCGCGATTTGATGGAGCGTTCGCTGATGCTGGTGACGGCACTCGCGCCCAAAATCGGTTACGACAACGCCGCCAAGGTTGCCAAATCGGCGCATGCGCGCGGAACGACATTGAAGGACGAGGCTGTGCGGCTGGAGTTCGTTACTGCGGCCGAGTTCGATCGCCTGGTGCAGCCCGACAAGATGACGCGCCCGGGCTGAGGCTCGCGCGCCCCCGGGAAACTACGGGCGCGTGTGTATGATTATTGATCATAACCGCTAAAGAATGAGCTTGTTCATCTATCGCCATCGCGCCGACGCATGGTACGAGCACGAATTATTTAGTATTCGCAGGGCGAAATTTATTTTTTGATGCTATCACAGAGCACCACACGGGGATTCTGATGACCATCGAGTTTGCGCGCGCGCGGCGTGATCACGTTTGCCTACGTAATGACCCGCGTAATAAATCATCACACCTTCAATTCGCCGGATGATGGAGGCGAGCATGGGGGACGTGATCAACCTGAAGCGATTCAAGAAGCGGAACGAGCGCGAAGCGTCGGCCAAAAAGGCCGATGCCAACCGTGCACGGTTCGGCCGCACCAAATCCGAGCGCGCGCTTGATGAACATGCCAAGGATCGCGCCGGGAGCTTGCTTGATCAACATCGTATCGACGGCGGAGACGCATCATGAAGTCCCCGGTCGTGAAGCGTTCGATCGTGGTCGCCGGCCACAAGACCAGCGTCAGCCTCGAAGAGGCGTTCTGGAACGGCATGAAGGAAATCTCGGGCCTGCGGAACATGACGCTGTCCGAACTGGTCGGCGAGATCGACAGCAACCGCCAGCAGGGCAATTTATCCTCGGCGATACGTCTGTTCGTGCTCGACTATTTCCGCACCCGCGCCATGCCGGCCGCAGCCGGCCCGGATGCGCGACCGCAGGCCTGATTTGGCCTGGCGCCGATGGCTTTGCCGACCGGCGCCTGGCCCATTCCGCAGCCGCGCGATGCCATTGTTGTTCGATTTCCGCCATTTCCGGCATAATGCCGGCACGACGGCCTTAAAGGCCGCGCGCGGCTTGTTATCGGACGCTGGAGTAGCCACTTAGGGGACTCAGCATCCGGCCCGCTTCAAGCGCCTGTCCGGAAACGCGACGCCTTAGCCACACCAAATCCTACCGACGATATCGGCCAACGGCACGTCGCCCCGACGTGCGCGTCACGGGTCAGGACATTTCATGCCTACCGAACATGCCGCCGTGCGAGTCGTTCACAAGCCCTGGGGGGTCGGCGATCTGCAACCCTGGAGCCATGTTGACGGGTCTGGTGATGCCGTCGGCGAGCTATGGTTCGAGCGGGCCGACAAGGACGC
Organism: Bradyrhizobium sp. LjRoot220; assembly: GCF_964252915.1. NCBI lineage: Bacteria > Pseudomonadati > Pseudomonadota > Alphaproteobacteria > Hyphomicrobiales > Nitrobacteraceae > Bradyrhizobium > Bradyrhizobium sp. LjRoot220. Next base: position 891,108 of record NZ_CAXUPS020000002.1, on the reverse strand, counting down.
ACCCACGCCGGCCTTGCTGCTCAAGCTGCTCTTCACGAGCGAACCCTTGTCGATCCAGGTACATCCGGACGACACTTTCGCGCGCGCGATGGGGATGCCGAACGGCAAGAGCGAGGCGTGGTACATCCTCTCCGCCCAGCCCGATGCGCAAATCGGCGTTGGATTAAAGCACCAGGTAACGCCACAGCAATTGCGTACGTCGATCCAGAATGGCTCGATCGCCGAACTCGTTCACTGGCGAGCGGTCGCCAAAGGCGACGTCATCTACATCCCGGCCGGCACCATCCACACCATCGGCGCGGGGATCGTGCTGGCCGAAATTCAGCAGAACAGCGACGCGACATTCCGCCTGTTCGACTATGGCCGGCAGCGCGAATTGCACGAAAACGACGGGGTCGCCGTTGCACACCCATGGCCGCTTCGTACGCCTTGCAATCCGGCCCACCTCACCACCGAACGCATGGTTCTCGTCGCGAGTAAACATTTTGTTCTCGAGCGCATTGAGCTGCCCGAGCGTTCAAGCTGGGCGCTGCTTGCCGAACCGGAGACCTGGATGCTCGTTCTCGACGGCCATGCTGCAGTCGGTTTGGCCGCGGCGTCGATCGGGGAAGCCGTCTTCATTGGCGGCGGCCGCACCAGCATCGAGGTCGGCAACAATGGATTGAGCGCGCTGATCGCGTATCCGGCGAGCCGCGCGATCGATTCCCTGTTGCAGAGGCTCTGTGAACAACCGGGCAAGCCATCCAATCCAGTTGCTCCCTCTGTTCCGCAGTTTGCGGGCCCAGCCGGGGCGCTAACATGACGCCGCTTCGCCGCATCGCCGTCATCGGCAATTCGCTGCCTCGCCGCTGCGGTATCGCCACCTTCACAACCGATCTGGAACGCGCGATTTCCAATTCACGGCCGGACCTGGAGACCAGCATTGTCGCAATGAACGACCACGGGCAAGCCTACGACTATCCCGCTTCGGTCGCCTTGCAGATCAAGGATGACACCATTGAAGACTATGTGCGTGCCGCGGCCTTCCTGAACGCCGGCCGGTTCGACGTTGTCTGCCTGCAACACGAATTCGGAATCTTCGGCGGTGAAGCCGGTGCCCACATCCTCGAACTGCTTTCACGCCTCAGTATGCCGGTCATCACGACGCTGCACACGGTGCTGGCCAAGCCGACCGCCGCCCAGCGCGCGGTCATGGAGCGCATTGTCGAGGCGTCTTCGAAGATCATCGTGATGGCCAACAAGGGACGCGAGATGCTGCGTCGCGTCTATCGCGTGCCGGACGACAAGATCGAGGTCATTGCCCACGGCATCCCCGATTTTCCGTTTGTCGAGCCCGACGCAGCAAAGGCCAAACTCGGATTCAGCGACCGCTCCGTTATTCTGACGTTCGGCCTGCTCTCCCCCAGCAAGGGCATCGAGGTCATGATCGACGCCATGCCCTTGATCCTGGAACGGCGCGCGGACGCGGTCTATGTCGTGCTCGGCGCAACGCATCCCAATCTGGTGCGCGACCAGGGCGAAGCCTATCGCGAGAGCCTGATGACGCGCGTGCGCGAATTGGGGGTCGAGGACCACGTCGTATTCCTCGACCAGTTCGTCGATCAGGCGACGTTGCTGGAATTTATTTCGATGTGCGATGTCTACGTCACGCCTTATCTCAATGAAGCGCAGATGACGTCGGGTACGCTGGCCTACAGCTTCGGATTGGGGAAGCCGGTAGTGTCGACGCCTTATTGGCACGCGCTTGAGCTGCTGGATGACGGCCGTGGCGTGATCGTTCCCTTCGGCAACGCGGTCGCGATCGGCAAGGAAATTGCGCAATTGCTCACCAATGCCCCTCGCCGGCAGGCGATGCGCGAGCGTGCCTATTCGATCAGCCGATCGATGACATGGGAGCGCACGGCCGAATGTTACATGGCCGCTTTCGAAAGTGTGCGCCATGGTGACTGGCTCAAGGTGGTCGCGCGTACTGGGCCGGTCGCGATCGCGCACAGCCCTGCGGCGTCCGATATGCAATTGGATCACTTTCTTTCCATGTGCGACGATACTGGCCTGTTCCAGCACGCAGTGCATTCGGTGCCCAATAGGGCGCACGGCTATTGCGTGGATGACAATGCCCGCGCCTTGCTGCTGGCCTGCGCCCTCAACAACCCGGGCGAAACCCGTCTGTCCGAGGTTTTGACGGCCCGCTTTGCCGCCTTCGTTCAGCATGCGTGGAATCCCGACACCAAACGGTTTCGCAATTTCATGGGCTTCAATCGAACCTGGCTCGAAGACCGCGGCTCCGAAGACAGCCATGGGCGGACACTATGGGCGCTGGGTGAGTGCGCGCGCAGGGACGCAAGCCCGTCGCGACGCCGATGGGCTGCCGCCTTGTTTGCCGAGGCATTACCGGCCGTCGAGGCCTTTGGTTCGCCCCGCGCCTTGGCGTTCACCCTGCTGGGTCTGGACGGCTATTGCGCCGTTGCTCGCGATGATGCGCGCGCCCGAGAAATCCGGCGTTTTCTTGCCGACAAGCTGATGTCGGGCCTCGCGTCGGTCGAAACGCCGGACTGGTCGTGGTTCGAGGAAGGCCTGGCGTATGACAATGCGCGCCTGCCGCAAGCCTTGATGCTGACAGGCATGGCCACGCAAACACCTGATTACCTCAATGCCGGATTGCGATCCCTGCGTTGGCTGATGATACAACAAACAGCTTCGACGGGACATTTCCGTCCCATCGGCACCGCCGGCTTTGGTGAACTGCGCCAACCGCCTCGCGCGTTCGACCAGCAGCCCGTGGAGGCAGCGGCGACGATCGCCGCCTGCCTGACCGCCTGGCGCGCGGAGGGTGACCCCGAATGGAAGGCGATCGCAACCAACGTTTTCGCCTGGTTTCTCGGCCGCAACGATTTGTCGATCGCGCTGGTCGATCCCGAGACCGGCAGTTGCCGGGATGGGTTGCATCCCGACCGGGCCAACGAAAATCGCGGCGGCGAGTCGGTCGTGTCCTATCTGCTCGGTCTCGCTGATATTCGTCAGCTTGCACGCGTCAATGTCAGCGTGACACCGCCGGTGGCGCTTCGCGCCATCGGCGCCTGAGTTCAGTTTCCCCTAACGAACCGAGGACACCTTGTTGCAAGCCACTTTCCTGCATCGGCAAGCGCTCTATCTGCGCCCCGACCCCGCGCGCGTGATCGTACGCCCATTCAAGCCGACGACTGAACCGCGCGACCTCAACCCGACCGACAAGACACGCGCCAACCATATCGTCGAGCGCGTGCTCGCACTCGATCCGAAAGTCACAGCCAGCCTGTTGGCCGACGTACTGGAGAACTTCCAGGGCCGGCATCGCAACCTGCTGCAGGAATTCGAGTTTCGCGCTGACGAGATGGAGCAGGCGCTGGCCGCTCACGGCGCTTTTTCCAACGTCCAGCGCCAGCTGATCGGCGCTTTTTTCCTGAACGAATATTCGTTCGAGGCCTCTGCACTGTTCAATCCCAGCATCGTACCGCATCCCGACCAGTCTGGAGCGCCGAAAGGCGGCCTCCGCTTCGTGCTCAGTCTCCGGGCCGTTGGCGAAGGGCACGTGTCTTCGCTGACATTTCGCACCGGCACCATCGCCGCCGACGGCAGCCTCGCCGTCGATCCGACCGCGCGGCTGGCCTCCAGTCCCCGGGTCGGACGTCGCGTATCCGGACCATCAGGCGAAGAGGTTGAGATCACCTTCAAGGAGGAACAGGACATCAGTGAACGCGTGATATTTCCGGTGACGGCATCCCAATCTCAGGGCATCGAAGACGCCCGCTTCGTCGAATTCAGCGATGGCGGCCGAAAGACCTATTACGCGACCTTCACCGCCTATACCGGCAGAGCGATACGATCGGAGTTGATCGAGACCAGCGACTTCCTGTCATTTCGAATGTCGCCGCTGCAGGGGACCGCGGCGCGCAACAAGGGTATGGCGCTGTTCCCGCGCAGAATCGACGGCAAATACGCCATGATCGCGCGTCAGGACAATGAGAACCTCTATTTGATCTATTCGGACGATCTGCACCAATGGGACGGCGGTCAGGCGATCCTGAAGCCGCAATTCCCCTGGGAGTTCGTGCAGATCGGAAACTGCGGTTCACCGATCGAACTGGATGAAGGATGGCTGCTGCTGACGCACGGCGTCGGTCCGCTCCGAAAGTATTCGATCGGCGCGGCCCTGCTCGACAAGAACGATCCATCCAGGGTGCTGGCGCGTTCGGTCGAACCGTTGCTGCATCCCGAGCCGTCGGAACGCGAAGGCTACGTTCCCAACGTGGTTTATACCTGCGGGGCGATGCGGCACAATGATCAGATCATTTTGCCTTACGCCGTATCGGACACCTATTCCAACTTTGCGACCATCAAGATTGCAGCCCTGATGCAGGCGATGTCCTGAAGCCAAAATAGCGCGACACGGCCTGGCACACTCAAAGGAGGGCCTCATGGCTCGGGAGACAAGCTACTTCGTGCAGGCCTTCAACCCAGGCAGAGGCGGAAATCTGAAGGCCGACGCCCCGATCGCCTGCAAAACGGAAAGCGGCGCGCTTCGAACGGCCGAGAGACTGGCGCTGAGCAAGCTGGGCGTCGTCGCCTTCGCGTCGACAGGAGATCCCGAGATGGGCGACTATGACGACGAACCGACGGTGTTCTTCCGGCAAGGCAAGTTGCCGTCGGCGTTTGATTGAGGCATGTGCTTGCGAGCCGCAGGCGCATTCCGCAAGGACTGCGCCAACGGCGATCGTCTCGCAGACCTCAATAGACGAGGCTGGAACCGGGCGGTTGTTCCAGCGCGGCGGCGAGCGAACGATACTCCGCGCAGTCGCTGCCGCAGATCGCGGCAATCCGGCTCAAATGATATTGCGCAGAATCGCGGTTGCCCTGTTCGATCTGCCACAGACCGTAATACTGCCAGGTCAGCACGTGGTTCGGATCTGCCTTTAGCGCGCGCTCATACCAGGCTTGCGACAGTTTGTAGTCGCCGAGCTTGCGATAGGAGTAGCCGATCAGATTGGCCACGTTCGGGTGATCGTCATGGCCGAGCGCCTTCAACTGCTCGATGGCGCCGGCATACTCGTTGCGGTCGTAGATCGTGGCGAAGGCTGCGCGATAGCCCTGGATAAAGGCGGGGTCGCCGAGACTGGTTTCCTTGGCCTTCTTCTTGGCCTTTTGGGTGCTGCTTTTGGCGGGCCGCGGCGCCGACCTGGTTTCCGGCGGCGGGGTCGTTGCCATCGGGGACTCGGCGCCGCCACCACCACCTCCTCCGGCGGCAAAGGCCGGAACCAGCGGTGACGCAACGGCCAGCGCCGCTAAGGACATGGCCAGTGTTAATAACCTGATCGCGGATTTGATCACACGCGCCTCCTGTCTCGAGGATGGGGATTCCTCCAGCCGTATCCATCAACCCCGCTTTGCCCGAGACATTCCCTAACTTCGCCCTAACTTCGTCAGGCGGCGTCCTCACAAACAGGAGAGACCGGCGACGACGCCCCTTGCCTTAGGGCTGGCAAGTTTCTAGGAAATGCCGATCCAGTCATACAGACCCATGGAGAGAGCAATGGACATCGCAATGCACACCGCGCCGCGATCCCTGTCCATTTCGGAAGCTCTCTATGCCCGCCTTTCTCATTCTGGATTCGATTTGCCTCACCACGCCTGACGGACGCCCACTGTTCGACGGACTGACGCTTGCGTTTGGGCGCGAGCGGACGGGGCTGGTCGGCCGCAACGGCTCCGGCAAATCCACGCTGCTGCGGCTGATCGGCGGCGAGAGCGAACCTGCCGGCGGATCCGTTCAACGCACCGGCACGATCGGTATGCTCGCGCAGCTGGCGGACGATGGGCAGACGCTCGCGCAAGCGCTCGGGGTTGCCGACGACATCGCCCGCCTGCGCCGTCTCGAACACGGCGAGGGCTCGCTCGCCGATGCGGCGGAAGCCGACTGGACGTTGGAAACCAGACTGCATTCCGCGCTGGTCGAAACCGGCCTGCCCGCGATGCCGCTCGATCGTCCGATCGCCTCGCTGAGCGGCGGCGAACGCACGCGCGTCGCACTGGCGCGCCTCTTGATCGAAGCGCCGGACCTGCTGTTGCTCGATGAGCCCACCAACAATCTCGATGCCGATGGGCGGCAGGCCGTGGCGCAATTGCTCGAACGCTGGCAGGGCGGCGCCCTCGTCGCCAGCCACGACCGCACCTTGCTGGAGCGCGTCGACCGCATCGTCGAACTGACGCCGGTCGGCATCACCGTGTTCGGCGGCGCGTGGTCCGCCTTCGCCGAGGCGCGCGACGCCGCCCGCGCCCGCGCCGGAGCCGAACTCGAACGCGCGTCGGACGCGCTGCGCGATACCGAACGCTCGATTCAGAAAGCGCGCGAGAAAAAGGCGCGCCGTGACCGCGTCGGTCGCGCCTATGCACGCTCGGGCAGCCAGGCAAGGATCATGTTGGGTGCTCAAAAGCAGCGCGCGGAAGCCAGCAGCGCCCGCGCCGGCCAACTTGCCGACCGCCTGATCGGCGGCCGCACCGACGCGCTTGAGGAGGCCCGCGCCAAAGTCGAAGTCCTGACACCGCTTGCGATCGACTTGCCCGAGACCAATTTGCCAAGTGGCCGCGAACTCGTCGCCTTCAAGGATGTGACGATGTCCTTTGCAGGCCGCCCATTGTTCGGCCCGCTGTCATTCGAGGTGCGCGGGCCCGAGCGGATCGCGATCCGCGGCGCCAACGGCTCCGGCAAGACCACGCTGTTGCGGTTGATTGCGGGAGAGTTGAAACCCGCGAGCGGCGAGATCCGCCGCCTGACCGATCGCATCGCCGTGCTCGACCAGCATGTCGGGCTGCTCGATCCGGCCGCATCCATTCTCGATAATCTCCGCCGCCTCAATCCGGAATTGACTGGCAACGAGGCGCACGCCGCACTCGCCCGCTTTGCTTTCCGCAACCGCGCCGCACTGCAAATCGCCGGCACGCTGTCCGGCGGCGAGCGGCTGCGCGCGGGGATGGCCTGCGTGTTCGCGCGGCCACAGCCGCCGTTGCTGTTGTTGCTGGATGAGCCGACCAATCATCTCGATCTCGCTTCGATCGAGGAGCTGGAGCACGCGCTGCGCGGATTTGACGGCGCGCTGATCGTGATCAGCCACGACCAAGCGTTTCTGCAGGCGATCGGGATCGAACGTGAGATCGCGCTCTAATTGATCTTTTAATTATTCTGCAGCGCCGGCCGCTGCGGTGGATTGGCGACCTGCGGCGTGAGCGACAGCGGCGGCTTCGGCCTCGATTTGGCTACCGGAGCAGGACCGGGCGCCGGCCTGACTTCGATCGGCGGCGGCAGCGGCGCAACTTGCTGCTGGCTCGTCAGCGGCGCGGGCAGATTCGGCGCGGGTGCCGGCGCCGTGGCGACGGGCGGCGGCGGACGCGGCGTGGCGGCCTTTGGCTTGGCCGGTGGCCGGCGCGGATCGCGGCCGGGGACCGGCACGGGCAGCAGCGGCTCGCTCGGCGAAGCCACGTCCGGCGTCGGCGGCAGCGCCACCGCATCCGGCGGCAGCGATATCGGCGCGGGCATCGGCGGCGGCGGTTCGCCGCGCTCGATCGCATCCAGCCTTCTGGTTTCGTGATCGATCGTCCGCACCGCCAGCCAGGACGACAAGGCCGTCACGTCGACGCTGCGGTTGAGCGCGTCGGGCGTGCCTACCGCAAACAACTGAATTTCGGGGCGGCCGGTCGCGGGCCCAACCATCGTCAGCGCCAGCGCCGCGCGGATGTCGGCCTGGTCCGCCGGAATATCGTAACCGCCGGAGACCGTGGCGCGGACGCCATTGGCGTCGAGTGTGGTGGCGCCGACGCGCAGCCGGCCATCCCTGACGTTGAACGGAATTTGCGCCGAACTGACCGCCAGCCCGCCGACCAACAGCGCCGGTTCGACGATCTGCTTCAGCCGCGCCTCGTCCTTGGCCTGACCGCCGTCGCTGGCGCGCACCGCTACTTCAAAGGCGCGCGGATCGAGGCCGGCAATCCTCGCGGATTCCAGCGTCACGGTTCCGCTGCCGGACAGTGCACCGGTCAGCGCCGACGCGCTGCGGCCCTGGCTTGCCAAACTCATCTGCAGCGCCGTGCGGCCCGCGGGCATCGCGAGATTGCGATAGCGCAGTGCCGTGCCATCGACGCCCGTGAGCTGCACGCTCGCGTTCAGCGCAATTCCGTTTGGGCTTTGCCTCGCGTCGATCGTGGCTGTCACCTCACCGCCGCCGATCTTGCCGTTGATGGCATCGAACGTCAGCGACTGGCCGTCGCTCTTCACGAAGCCGCTGACCGGCTGCAACTCGCTGCCGCCCGGCAGCGCGCCGCGCAGCGCCTGGAACGCGACCTTGCCGCGCCAGCCTTTGAGCAGCCCCGTGGTAAGCGGCTCCGCTGCGTCGTGTCCGGCAGCCCCCATCGCCAACGCAAAGGCCGGCGCGAGCGCGAGCTGGTCCAGGCCGATTTCGCCCTCGATGTTTTTCTCATCACCAAGGGTAACCGAAACGTGTCCGCGCAGCCGCGAACCGGCAATGCTGCTGTCGAGATCGTCGAACGCGAGCTTGTTGCCTGCGAGCGACACGCGCGACGACAGGCCGATATTCTGTGCCAGCGTGTCCGTTGGTTTGAGGTCGAGCAGCGGCCCGAAATCGGCGCTGCGAACTTTCAGCGAGAAACTGCCCTTGGCTTCCTGCGCCCATGGTTCGGCCGTACCGTCGGCGTCGGCGTCCAAACCCTTTCCAGAGATCCTCGCCTTGAGCCGCAGCGATGCACCCCATGCCCCCGTCGCCGAACCCTCGAATTGCGCCGGGCCGTCACCGGCGGTCATCGCGCGATCGAGCCCGAGCAGCGCCAGCAGGGCACGGCCCTGTCCCGACGACATCTTCGACTCGATGCCGATTTCGCTGCGCCCCAGCGCCTGCAGATCGATGCCTTGAATAGCCCCTTGGATCGCAGCCACCGGCGGCTTCGCGGTGATCGTGGTGATACCCTTGAGCTGCGGCGAATCGATATCGATCACCGCGCGCGCGTTGCCCCGATCGGCCTGCCCGGCGCTCTTGCTGAGCTCGAGGGCGAGTTTGACGCGCGCGGGTCCCGGGCTCGCCCCCATCGCGCTGAGCCGCGCCGCCAGCGAAGGCGCAAACGGCGTCAGCAACGCGGTGATCTGGCCAAACGACGACGCCGTCGAATGCAGTTCCAGCTTGCCAATCGATGCGACGCGGTCGAAACGGCCGACGCCTTCCAGCGCGACCTTGTCAGGCTGACCGATATTCAACTGGTCGAGCGCGAAAGCCTTCGGGCTATAGCCAAGCCGCGCCACCAGTGGCCGCAACTCCTGACCAGCGGAAATGGCGCGGCCGATATCCAGCACCAGCTGCCCTTCGTCCGGCCACTCGGCCTGCGGGCCTGCCAGCGAGCGTACAAACGTAGTGGCTGCATCGAGGTCGAGCCGCTCGGCTTTCAGCTGCGCAGAAATTTTCGAGCCGCTGTTGGCGTCCCGGTGCGAGACCGCAACGCGGCCTTCGACGGCGCCGCCATCAATTTCGGCCTTCATCGCATCGATCGAAAATCCATCAGGCGCAATGGTGACGTCGCCGCGCAGCCGCAACGGCTTCTGGCTGCGATTGCTGATGTCGCCGCGGCCCTGCAGCCAGGTCATCAACGCGTCGGGATCGGACGATTCGACGTTGAGCGCGGCCTTGAATTGATCGGGCGACGCGCCTTTTGCGGTCGCCTCGCTCAGCGAGACCCGGGTGGTGCCGGGCGCGCGAAAATCCAGCTTGCGCACGCTCCAGGATTTCGCATCGCCATGCAGCGCGGCGGCGATGTCCTGCAACGGACGGCCGCCCAGCATCACCTGCTCGGCGGCGAGTTCGATCTGCGCCGGGATCGGGACTTGCGGAAGCCCCGACATCAGCTCCCGCACCGCCGGCAACACGCGCACCGGCTCGGTCGCGCTGGCATCCTTGCCGTCCTTGGCGAAAAATTTGTCGGCATCAAGCTGGCGCGCCGAGAGCGCAGCCCGTAGCAGTGGCGCCGCGCCAAAGCGCATGTCGCCATTGCCGGATAATTTCAGCGCCCGCTCGTCCGTGCCGTAGGTCATTTCGAGCGCTTCGAGCCGTGCGGCCGAGTAATCGGCCTTGACCCGGGAGCTGACACGCCAGGATGGCGGCGAAATGTCGAAGTCGCCGGCCTTTTGGCGGGGAGGGCTCGCCAATATCATTGTGCCTTCGAAGCGCGGCGCCCGGGCGTCGAACGACAAGATGCCGTCGAGATCGGCCGCAAGCGTCTTCGGACCGGGATCGATATTCAAATGGACACGCGTGCCGCTGCCGTCGGCGGTCTGGCCGGAAGAAACCCGAAACGGATAGCGCGTGCCCGACAGCACGAAATTGCCGTCGCCACGGATCGAGCCCGCCAGCGAACGCACATCGCCGGAAAACGCGATGTCGCTGAGTTCGAGGGTGCTGCGGCTGGCGGCGTCGTGCAGCGCGATCCGGCCGGTGAGATTCAGCCGATCGATCGCCAGCGAACCCGGATTGAGCGTTCCTGTCGAGGCCGGCCAGTCGATCCGGCCCTTGGGATCGAGCCCGAGATCGAGCGACATGCCATTGATGGAAAGCTCCGTGGCGCGCACCTCGCCGCGCATCAGCGAGCCCAGACTGAATTCGACGTCGAGCTTGTCGGCGCGCACCTTGCCGAGATCGTTGGCACCGCCGACGACCACCGAGCGCAGCTGCAACGACGGCGCCGGCAACAGCCGCGCATCGAGTTTGCCGCTGACGCGCACCGGCGTGCCGATGATCCGGCTCGCCTCGGCCTCGAATTGCGGCCGGAACTGATTCCAGTCGATGAAATACGGTCCGACGAGCGCGGCCACCAGCGCGATGATGAAAGCGATTGCCAGGCCGAGCAGCGTCGTCTGCACGGTGTCTCCCCATGAACCCGCCCCGGCACAGACCGCGCCACGCGAACTCAGGCCGGAGCAGCCCAATATATAGAGGGAAGTATGGCGAAGTCACAGCGCCATCGACGCCAGAGCCCTTCCGGTTCCGAATAATTCAGAACCGGGCGCTGGTCCCATTTCGAGGCGACGCGGTTACCAGCTGGCGGGCAGATGCTTCAGGCCGCGGAGCACAAAAGTCGGCCGCCATTCCGGGTTCACCGCGTCATCCAGCCGCAGGTCGGGAATCCGGCGCAGCAGGGTCGCGAGCGCGATCTCGGCCTCGATCCGCGCCAACTGGGCGCCGAGGCAGAAGTGAATGCCCCCGCCAAAGGACAGCGGCTTCACGTTGGGTCTGGTGATGTCGAGGCGCTCCGGATGGTCGGGATAGACCGCCGGGTCGTGGTTGGCCGAGCCGAGCAGGCAGAGCACAGTCTCGCCCTTCGGAATCTTCCGGCCGCCGAGGTCGTCAATGTCTTCCAGCGCCACCCGGCCGGTGAGTTGCACCGACGAATCGTAACGCAGGAACTCCTCGATCGCGTTGGTGATGAGCTCAGGCCTGGCCTTGAGCAGCGCCAATTGGTCGGGATTGCGATGCAGCGCCAGCAAGCCGTTGCCGATCAGGTTGACGGTCGTCTCATGGCCGGCGCCGAACAGCAGAATGATGTTGGCCGTCAGTTCCTCGTTGGAGAGCTTGTGACCGTCCTCCTCGGCTTGCACCAGCTGCGTGGTCAGATCGTCGCCGGGCTGTTTTCTGCGCAACTCGAACAATTGCTGGAAATACATCTCGGAAATGAGGGTGCCTTCGTTGGCCTGCTTGATCTCTTCCGGCGACAACGGCACGGGATCGAGAATACGGCCACCGACGCGCGCCCTGGTGTAGAACGCCTCGCGATGCTCTTCGGGAATTCCCAGCATGTCGCAAATGACGGTCACCGGCAGGCGGAACGCGAAATCCTCGATCAGATCCATCCTGCCCTGCGGGATGATCCGGTCGAGCGTCTCGTCGACGATTTGCTGGATGCGCGGGCGCATGTCCTCGATCCGGCGCGCGGTAAACGCCTTCACGACCAGCCCGCGCAGACGGGTGTGGTCGGGTGGATCCTGCTGCAGCATCATCAGGCCCAGGCTGCGAAAGGCCGGCTCCTCCATGATCTTGGGGCCATAACGCCGGATCGTGCGTTCGACATGTTCCTTGCCGAAGCGCTTGTCACGGATCACGAGGCTGGCCTCGGCATGCCGGCTGGCGACATAGACGCCGAGCGGCGTCAGATGCACCGGATCGGTGGCGCGCATTTTCGCGTAATGCGGATAGGGATTGCGGATGAATTCGGGTGACAACGGATTGAAAAGCGGTTCGCTCGTCGCAGTCTGAACATGCTCGTTCATCGTGACCTCGCTTGATTTCCACACCGCATTGTTTTGACGTTGTTTTTCAGCGTTTCGGCGGCTGAAAAATGCCGCACGGCATCTGCAACTCGATACACTGTTGTATCGAGTTGCATTCTGACCTAAAACGGCACGATGTCAAGAGTTCGAACCAGACCGACACGCGACGAAACCCGCGACAAGCTGTTCGAGGCGGCGGCGCGCGTGTTCGAGGAACAGGGCATCGGCGGCGCCAGCATCGAGACCCTCGCCGCCGCAGCCGGCTTCTCGCGCGGCGCGTTCTATTCGAATTTCAAGAGCAAGGACGAGTTGATCATCGCGATGCTCGAGGATCACCTCGAGCAAACCACTCGGCGCAACCTCGAGCTTCTCGCCAGGCACAAAAACCTCGCCGACTTCATCGACGCGCTGAAGACCATGGATCGCAGCAAGCAGGATCCGCTCGGCCGCTCGCCTTTGCTGCACATGGAGATGATCCTGTTCGTGGCGCGCGCGGAAAAGCGCCGACCCGAACTTGCCAAGCGGCTGCGCGCTGGCCGTAAGCTGATCGCCGACATCCTCGAGACGACGTCCAGGAACAGCGGCAGGAATCCAGCAATCGATCCGGCGTGGATGGGGGCGATCGTTCTGGCGATGGAGGATGGTTTTCGGCTGCATCGCCTGATCGATCCGGAGACCACGCCATCAGATAGTTTCCTGCGTGCCATCGGCGATCTCAGGCGCGCTATCGGGGCGGCGTCGAAAGAATCCTAACCGCCGCCACGCGCCTTATGCAGCTGCCCCGCCACCGCGCGGATCTTGCGCGGCGAGGCCTGCCAGATCGCGAGCGCCGACAGTGCGCTGACCGCGATACCGATTGCAAACGCCAGCGTGTAGCTGCCGTAGCGGTCGAACAGAAATCCGGTCGCCCACGGGCCGGCCGCGCCGCCGGCCAGTGCCGCCAGCATGATGGTGCCGAAAATGCTGCCGTACTGCTTGCCCTGGAAGATCTCGAGCACCACCGCGCCCAATACCGAGGTCAGGCCGTAGCCGAGCACGCCCTGGGTCACGATCATCAGATAGACCAGCGGCAAGGCAGGCGCGAATTTCAGGCCGATCAGCGCCGCAAAACAGATCGCAAATCCGGCGCAGCTGATCGTCCAGATCCATTCGCGCCCGATCCGGTCGGAGAGATGCCCGAGCCAGATCTGGCCGGGAATGCCGAGCAGGCTGACCACGCCGAGCGCCCACACCGCGACGTTGGAGCTAAAGCCGATATCGAGCAGGTATTTGGTCTGGTGCACCTGCACCGCGTACCAGACGTAGAGGCCGCAGAAATAGCTGAGGCATATCCACCAGAACCTTGCGGTGCGCAGCGCGCGCTGCAAAGTCCAGTCGGTGGCGGCCCAGACCGGATCGACGATGTTGGACACCGGCTTTGGTGAATTGGCCGTCGGCGCGGCATCGCCGTCCGGCAGCAGTCCGATATCCTCGGGCCGCTTGCGCAGCAGCAGATTGATCGGCGCCAGCACGACGAGCACCACAATGCCCATCGCGGTGCAGGCGGTGCGCCAGCCGGTCTGCTCGATCATCAGCTGCACCCACGGCAGCAGGGTCACCGAGCCGATGCCGACGCCGGCAAACGCCAGCCCCATCGCAAGGCCGCGGCGGCGAATGAACCAGTTCGGCACGAACAGCGATTGGCCGGAATAACCGAGGCAGACGCTTCCCGCGCCGACCAGCACGCCGATGGTGAGATAGAGATGCCAGGGCTGCGTCGTCAGCGGCGCCAGCAACAGGCCTGCGCCCATCAGCGCCACCCCGATTTCCATTACCGCGCGCGGACCAAAACGGTCCATCAAGCGGCCGATCAGCGGGCTGACGCCGCCGGATACGATGAAACCGAACGAGAACGCGCCCGCGGTGACGCCGCGTTCCCAGCCGAACTCGGAGATGATGGGTGGAAAGAACAGCGAGAACGCGGTCCGTGCATTGACGCCGATCGCCATGGTGACGAACGTCACCGCGACGATCATCCAGCCGTAAAAGAAGGGAAGACGCATCAGGTTTAGCCTGTCATTCCGGGGCGATGCGAAGCATCGAACCCGGAATCTCGAGATTCCGGGTCTGGTCCTTCGGACCATCCCGGAATGACGGGGTCAAGGGCTTTTGAAACTGTTCAAGCGCCGGGTACGTCGGGCCAGCTATGAATGCTGCATGGTGCAGAGCATCATCAAGGACGTCGCGTCCAGCTGATGGCATTGACGGCGCCGAGCGGAATCTCGCCGGCAATGATCTTCTCGACCTGCCGCACCGTCTCCAGCGACTGGCTTTCGATCGCCGGCGGCGTCAGTCCGCCGATATGCGGCGTGGCGATCACGTTCGGCAGCTTTGCCAATTCCGGCGTCGGCATCTGGTCCGGTGCGCGGCCGACATCCATCGCGGCACCTGCGATACGGTTGTCGCGCAATGCCGCGCTCAGCGCCGCCTCGTCGACGAGATTGCCGCGCGACAGATTGATGAAGAACGCATGCGGCTGCATCCGCGCCAGCGCCGCCTGCCCGATCAGATTTTCCGTCGCATCATTGGCGACCGCGAGACAGACGACAAAGTCGGACCGGCCGAGCAGATCGTCGAGCGATACATGCTGGATCTCAGCCTCGTTCACCCGCGCAAAGGGATCGGCGACCAGAACTTCCATGCCCAGCACTTTCGCGATCTGGGCAAGGTAGCGGCCGATGCTGCCATAGCCGATGATGCCGATGCGGCTGCCGGCCAGCTGCCGGCCCATGATGACCTCCGGCTTCCGTCCGGCATGGTAATCGGCGCTGGCGCGCGAGACGCCGCGCGACAGATCGACCATGAATCCCACAGCGAGTTCGGCCACCGACTGGACGAAGCCGGGTCCGGCATGGGTGACCAGCACGCCCACTTTGGACGCGGATTCGACGTCGATGTTTCGGATATCGACGGCGCAGCGAACGAAGGCGCGCAGTTTTGGCAGCCGTGAAAAAATCTCGCCGGGGCCGGCGGTGAGCCGGTCCGCCACGATGATCTCGACATCCTGCGCGGCCGCGATCAGGCCGGACGCATCCAGCGCGTTGTCACCCGGATGCAGTTGCACTTGCGCAATCGCCTGCAAACCGCTGAGGCTGCGCTCGCCGTAATATTGCGCCCTCGCCTGCGGCGTATGGGTGAGCAGGACTTTCACGTCAGGATCTCCGTTTATTTGGATTTGGCGACTGACGTGCCGTCCCAATCTTCGCCGCCGGGGTTATCGAGCTGCTGCCTGCAGCGCTCGATCATGACCGATGCCGCCGCATCGTCCTTGCGGATTTCCTTCACCTGTTCGAACGCGGCGATCGCGGCGGTGAATTCGCGCGCCCGCCAGGCCGCCAAGCCAGCTTCATAAGCATACACCCAGTCGATCGCGCCGCTGGCCTCGTCCGCCATCGCAAGCAATTCGTAGATCTGCAAGCCGCCGGCACGGCCATAGACCGCCAATCGGTCGAGTTCGCGCACCACGATGCGATCGCCGGCCAGACGCCGCGTTTCGGGGCCGATAATGATGGTGGAGCCGTAGACCTTGTTGGTGCTCTCCAGCCGGCTCGCGATGTTCACGGCGTCGCCGATCACCGTGTAGTTCAGCCGGACTTCCGACCCGATATTGCCGACCAGCATGTCGCCGGAATTGATGCCGATGCGGATCTTGACCGGCTGGCCGTGGTCGTCGACGAGACCCGATTCGGCCATGACGCGCTGGCAGGCCAACGCGGCGCGGCAGCAATCGACGGCGTGCTCGGGGTTCGGCGCCGGCGCCCCCCAGAACGCCATCACGGCATCGCCGATGAATTTGTCGATGGTGCCGCCTTGCGCCTGGATCTGCACCGAGACGGAATCGAAATAGCGCGACAGCAGCGGAATGATGCGGTCGCCGAGCCGCTCCGACATGCCGGTGAAGCCGGCGAGATCGATGAACATCACGCTCATGGCCTTCACCGAACCGCCGAGGCGGGCGCCATCGCCGTCGCTCACCAGGCGCTTCACCAGATCGGCCGGAATGTACTTTCGGAACGCGGCGAGCCCCTGCGCCATGTCGCTGATCGCGCCCGAGAGGTTCTTGATTTCGGTCAGCCGCGACGGATGGCGCTGCACTTTATCCAGATCAAAGCGCTCGACATGCCTGATCTCGCCCACCACCTTGATCAGGGGCGCGGCGATCAGGCGCTGCGCGAGCCAGGCCGACAGCAGCCCCGCGATCACGATCAGGACCGCAAGGCCGATCAACAGGTTCCGGATCGTCATCTGCACCGGGCCGAGGAATTCCGATTCCGGCACCACGGTGACCAGCGACCAGCCCGGAAACGAGATCGGCGTCAGCACCGCCTGATAGACCTTGCCGTCCCGCGTCACCTGGCGCTTCAGCGGCTCGCCCTCGCCGGGATTGTAGGCGCTGCCGGCGCTCTTCATCGCGTCCACCGCGACCGGAAACAGCGGATGATCGGTCTTCAGCGCCATCACTTCGCTGGCATCGGGATCGGGCGCCGCGACCACGCCGCCCTCGCGATCGAGGATGAACGCGCCGGCGGATTTGCCGACCGTCAGCTGCGACAGGAAATTCGAGACCCGCGTCAATTCGATGATGATGGCGATGACGCCGGCGGGCTTCTGATCGATCTGGATCGGTGCTGCGAACGCGGCCGCCAGACGTTCGCCGTTCGGATGCTTCGTCAGAACCGACCAGTTCTCGTCGTTGGAGCCGATCACTTCGCGGAACCATTCCTGATCGGTGACGGAATAATTGGTATCCTCGACCCGGCTGGACTTGGTCAGGGTCTCGCCACCTGTGAACTCATAGCGGTTGATCCTGGCTTTTCGATCGCCCGCGATTTCGATCATTTCGATGACGCCATTGCCAAGCTTGTGCCCGGCAAAGAACGCCCCGTCCGGCCATCCGAACGCCACCCAGGAAATGGTCGGTTGCGAGCGCAACTGCGACCGGATCACCACCTCGCGCATCTCGGCGTCGCGCGCCTCGAACACTTTTCCGAGCAACAAGGTGCGCACCGCCGACATCGACGATCGCGCTTCGGAGGTGATCGATTGCAGCTCATCGCCGACAGCGGAGACGATCTGCTCGTTGATGGTATCGGCAAGGGTCTGGCTGACCCGCTGGGCGGTGCGCCACCACAACAAATGCACGCCGACGGCGCTGACGACGATCGACGTCAGTACGAGGGCGGAGATGGCGCTGCGGATGCCGATGCGCATGCGGGGTCCTGGTTCGCGGGGTCGGTTACCGCAATACGGAACGATAGGTGCGTCTGTTTCACCGGCGAGGCCGGCCTCTTCATATGCCTCGAATCATAAGCCTTGGACACGGCTCTGTGACCAGAGTTGAGCCGGCAGGCGGCGAAACTTACCGATTGCCTGTTCCGTACCAGCCAAGACGGCGCTATGCCTTGCGGCAGTTCTCGAAGGTCATGCAATGAGCGATGTTTCCATCCCGGCGGCGATGATTGCCGGTCTCGTCAGCTTCCTGTCGCCCTGCGTGCTGCCGCTGGTGCCCCCCTATCTGATCTACCTGACCGGCGCGACAATCGAGCAGGTCAGCAACGAGGGGGCGACGACGGCCTCGAAGCGCGCGGTGATGGCCGCGGCTGGCATGTTCGTGCTCGGCTTCACCACGGTGTTCGTGGCGCTCGGCGCCAGCGCTTCCATCATCGGCGGGCTGATCCGGGCCTGGTCGGCCGAACTCTCGATCGTCGCCGGCATCGTCATCATCATCATGGGGCTGCATTTCCTCGGACTGACCCGGATCGGGCTGTTGATGCGCGAGGGAAGACTGACCGCGCCGAAGCCGGTCGGGCTGTGGGGCGCCTATGTCATGGGGCTTGCCTTCGCGTTCGGCTGGACCCCCTGCATCGGGCCGATCCTGGCCGCGATCCTGTCGATTGCGGCCGCCGAAGCCACGGTGATCAAGGGCGCCGGCCTGCTTGCGGTCTATTCCCTCGGGCTCGGAATCCCGTTCCTGCTGGCGGCCTTCATGATCGAGCAGTTCTCCGAACTGTTCGCCCGGATGAAGCGGCATCTCGTCACCGTCGAGCGCGCCATGGGCGTCCTGATGGTCATTACCGGCATCGGTTTCCTGACCGGCGCCGTTACCAGCGTCAGCATCTGGCTGTTGGAGACTTTTCCCGCACTGCAAAATTTCGGTTGAGGCGTAACAAGCGCGCCATCGGCTGCGAAACTCCGGCATGGCCAGGTTTGTCGCCGCCATGGCGGCCGCGCTTTCGCGCATACCGGATTTTGAGGCGGCCGCCCCTGCGGCCTCACCTCACGATAATCATTGGAGGGGGCCCGCATGAATTTCATCGTTAATCTTTTGCTCCTGCTGCCGGCGCAGATCGCTTCGTATTTCTCCTGGGCCGGACCTCTCATCATGCGGCTGGTCGTCGGCTACACCTTCATGCTGGCCGGCTGGGGCAAGCTCAACAACCTGCCGCTGGTCACCGAGAATTTTGCCGGATGGGGCATCCCGTTTCCAAACATCCTCACCCCGTTCGTGGCAAGCGTCGAGTGCTTTGGCGGCGCCATGCTGATCCTCGGCCTGTTCACCCGGATTCCCGCCGCGATGCTGGCGGTGGTCATGCTGGTCGCGATCAAAGCGGCGAAATGGGACGACATCGATTCCCTGCAGACGCTGCTCGGCTTCGAGGAGATGACCTATTTTGCCGCCTTCATGTGGCTTGCAATCGTCGGCCCCGGTGCCGCCTCCGTCGACCGGCTGCTGATGAAATCCGCCGGTTACAACAAGGTGCCGGCCTGAAGATCGGCCGCCCCCGCGGCCTCACAATGCCGTGACCTCGCGAAAAGTCTGAGCCCGGATCTTGCCGCGCGCGTAGCTGTCGCAACACCAGCGCTTCCGGGAGCCGCCATGAAACTCGTCCGCATCGCCGCCTTCGCCATTGCCGCGCTCGCGGGCAGTGCTCTCCACGCATCCGACGGCGTCAAATGGAGCGAATGGAGCGAGGACCTGTTCAGCCGCGCCGCCGCCGAACAGCGTTTTGTCATTCTCGACCTCGAGGCGGTGTGGTGCCACTGGTGCCACGTCATGGAAAAGACCACCTATGCCGATCCCAAGGTGAAGGAGCTGCTGGCGTCGAAATACCTGCCGGTCCGCGTCGACCAGGATGCCAACCCGGACTTGTCGAGCCGCTATGGCGACTGGGGCTGGCCGGCGACCATCGTGTTCGGCCCGGACGGCACCGAGATCGCCAAGCTGCGGGGATATATCGAGCCCGAGCGGATGCAGGCGCTGCTCAAGGCCATCATCGACGATCCCTCGCCCGGACCGTCCGTCGGCGAGGCCTTCGAAGTAAAACCGGCCGCGTCGGCATTTCTCAGCAAGCAACAGCGCGCCGAGCTGACGAAAAATCATGACGAGTCCTACGACGAAAAACTCGGCGGCTGGGGCGAGAACCAGAAATTCATCGATGCCGACAGCCTGGATCTTGCGATCACCCGTGCCGAGGCCGGTGATGCCACCGCGATCAAGCGCGCGCGGCAGACGCTGGATGCGGCGATAGCCTTGATCGATCCGGTATGGGGCGGCGTCTATCAATATTCCGAAGCCGGCTCCTGGACCCGTCCGCATTTCGAAAAGATCATGTCGTTCCAGGCGCAATATCTGCGTCAGTACAGCCAGGCCTATGCGCTGTGGAAGGATCCGAAATATCTTGCCGCCGCCCGCAGCATCGAGCGCTATCTCGCCGACTTTCTCTCAAGCCCGGGCGGCGCGTTCCATGTCAGCCAGGATGCGGACCTCGATCACGACACCGACGGGCACAAATATTATGCGCTAGGCGATAGCGGCCGCCGCAAACTCGGCATGCCGCGCATCGACAAGAATTTGTACGCGCGCGAGAACGGCTGGGCGATCTCGGGTCTGGCCGCCTATTACAACGTCACCAACGACGCCAAAGCGCTCGCAATTGCCGAACGCGCGGCAAAGTGGGTCAACGCCAACCGGGCGCTGCCGGACGGCGGATTCCGTCACGGCGAGAAGGATCGCGGCGGCCCCTTCCTCGGCGACGCGCTTGCGATGGGCCAGGCTTTTCTCGATCTCTACGCCGCCACCGGCAATCGCGAATGGCTCACCTCCGCCGCGAAGGCCGGCGATTTCGTCGCGACTTTTCGCGACGACGCCGGCGGCTTCGTGACGTCGAAGACTTCAGAAGCCAAAACCGGCGTATTGGCAAAACCGGCAAAGCTGCTGGACGATCAGGTGCAGGTTGCGCGCTTCATGAGCCTGCTCAACCGCTATTACGGCACCGAGAGTTATCGCGAGCACGCGTCGCATGCGATGCGCTATGCGAGCAGCGCCTCGGCCGGAATGATCCGCCCGTTGCCCGGCGTGCTGCTGGCCGACGAAGAACTCGCGATCGAGCCGACCCACATGACCATCGTCGGCCACAAGGACGCGCCCCGCGCCCGCGAGCTGCACACCTTGGCCCGCGCATTGCCGGCCCGCTACAAGCGCCTGGAGTGGCTCGACCTGCGCGAAGGCAAATTGCCCAACCCCGATGTCGAATACCCTGATCTTGGCGAGCCCGCAGCCTTCGCCTGCAGCAACCGCATCTGCTCGTTCCCCTCGTTCAATGCCGAGGAGTTGCAAGCCACGGTGAAGCAGATGGCGAAGCTGAAGCCGTCGCGCGCGTCGTTGAACTGAAAACAAGCGGCAATTCCCGTTGTGCAACGCAGCGAGACTTGTCCGCCCCCGGTGTAGAGCGTGGTGAGTTTAGGTCTGACTGCGAGCCGCGAAGCAGGTGCGCTCCCTCTCCCGCTTGCGGGGGAGGGCTGGGGTGGGGGTGTCTCCGCGAGCGACACTCTTCGTGGGGAGAGAGCCCCCACCCGCCGCGCTTCGCGCGTCGACCTAAGAGCGAGCTTCGCTCGTCTCGACCCCGCAAGCGGGAGAGGTGCAGCGAATCCGCGGCCCCACCGATTCAACTTCATAACGCTTTGGTCCATTGAAGGGCGTGGTTTCCTGACCATCGTCAGCGTCAATTACCATTCTCTCCGCGTAACGAAATAGTCTGACTGTGCCGGTGTTAGACTTGAACGGCCGTCCAAATCCAAAAATCAAAACTTTCTTTCGAAATTCTGTAACCAAATCGCCGATGCCCCGTAGCTGTTTTCGGATGAGCGTTCACATCACGGCGGCTTGGCGGCCTTCGCGAAGCCGCCGCGATCTGATTGGCATCCGTTGTTTCCCCTGCGTTGTGCGGGTCGATGATCCCCATCGAACGCGCACGGCGTCATATTGTCGTCAAACAATCATCGAGGAGAACGTCATGAAGCTGAATTCAAAATCCGGTGCGACGCTCGCGGCCGCCGCGGCGACTTTGTTCCTCGCCGGCGCGGTCGCGTCGACCGGGTCGACCTCGGCAAACGCCGCGGCCGGCAAGTGCATGGTCGGCAACGCCTGCAAGGGCCAGAGCGCCTGCAAGGGCGGCGCTAGCGCGTGCAAGGGCCAGAATGCCTGCAAGGGTCAGGGCTTCTCGATGGCCACCGAGAAGGCTTGCACCGCCATGGGTGGCAAGTTCGTCAAGGCTTGATCGTCCCGAATTGAGGCGAAAAGGGCTCGGCATCGATGCCGGGCCCCCATCAGGTTTCCCAATGGCCGCTCATTAAAATAAATTCAGCCGGCCGTGTAACCAAGCCAAACCCGCCGCGTATTTAATCCCGGGTGCCATCTGCCGGTCGTGATTGTCGGGGCTGGCCGGGTGGTGCACCTTCACAGTTCCTTTTCGAGGAGACGCTCATGAAGATGACTTCCAAGTCCGGCGCCACGATTGCCGCTGCCGCGGCCACCCTGTTCCTGGCTGGCGCTGCCATGTCGAACGTCGCCTACGCCGCCGGCGAAGGCAAATGTATCGGCGCCAACGCCTGCAAGGGCCAGAGCGCCTGCAAGGGCGGTGCGAACGCCTGCAAAGGCCAGAACGCCTGCAAGGGTCAGGGCTTCTCCGCCATGACCAAGGAAAAGTGCGAAGCCGCCAAGGGCAAGTATACGCCCGCCTAAATCGACACCATCCGGAACGGGGCCCGGTGTAGGCCGGGTCCCCTTTCCATGATAATTTGAGGCAATACCTATCGCCGCGGTCGGTGATGCCCATCGCCGCGGTCGGCGAAGCGCGAAGCGGAGACGAGATGAACGTCGCAAGCAGATTGCCCAACTCCCCGGCGGCGCCCGGGCGCCGAGCGCAATCGACCGGGCAATCGGACAAGCCGCCGTTCCTCGGCTTCGGTCTCGGCCTGCGCGCGCAACATTACGACGAAATTTTGAACGGTAACCCGCCGATCGACTGGTTCGAGGTCATCAGCGAAAACTACATGCTGCCGGGCGGCCAGCCGCTGCGCGTGCTGGACAGGATCTGCGAACGCTATCCTGTCGTGATGCACGGCGTGTCGCTATCGATCGCCTCGACCGCGCCGCCGAATTTCGAATATCTGCAGGGCTTGAAAGACCTCGCCCGGCGTGTCGAGCCGAAATGGATCTCCGATCATCTGTGCTGGACCGGCGTGCACGGCAAGAATTTGCACGACCTGTTGCCGATCCCCTACACGTCAGAAGCGCTCGACCACGTCGTCAGCCGCGTGCAGCTGGTGCAGGATTTCCTCGGCCGCGCCATCGTGCTCGAGAACGTCTCGACCTATGTCCAGTTCAACAATTCCGAAATGACGGAATGGGAATTCCTGTCCGAACTGTCGCGCCGCTCCGGCTGCTGGCTGCTGTTCGACATCAACAACGTCTATGTCAGCGCCTTCAACCACGGCTACGATCCGCTGGTCTTTCTCAACGGGATTCCGGCCGACCGCGTCGTCCAGTTCCACATGGCCGGCCACAGCCACATGGGCACCCACATCATCGACACCCATGACCATCCCGTGTGCGAGGACGTCTGGGACCTCTATGTCGCGGCCATCGAGCGCTTCGGCCGGGTCTCGACCATGATCGAGCGCGACGACAACATCCCGCCGCTCGGCGAACTGCTTCTGGAAGTCAACCGCACCCGTGAGATCGCCGAAAAGATCTTGCCGCCGCTGGGCCTGCGGGCGGGATGAGCGACTTCGCGCGACAGCAGGCTGATTTCCAGCGCGGCATCCTGACCGATGACGACACGGTGCTCGGCGAAATCCTCGACAGTCCCCGCGAGAAGCGCGAGACGCTGTATGGCGTCTACCGCCACGCCTATGGCTCGCGGCTGGTCGAGGCCATGCGTAACGATCACGCGCTGCTGCATTCCTATCTGGGCGACGAGATGTTCGACGAGATGGGCCACGCCTATGTCAAGGCGCGGCCCTCCGAGCATCCGAACCTGCGCTGGTTCTCGCAAGGCCTGCCGGAATTCCTGAAATCCGCCAAGCCCTACTGCGATCACCCGGTGCTGGCCGATCTCGCCGCGCTGGAAAAAGCGCTCAACGACGCCTTCGACGCCGCGGAAGGGTCCGTGCTCGACCTCGCCGCCATGGCCGCGTTCGCGCCGGAGCAATGGAACGATCTCAAATTCCGCCCGCACCCCAGTGCGGCGAGGCTCGATCTGTCGACCAACGCGGCCGCGGTCTGGCTGGCGCTCAAGAACGACGAGACGCCGCCGGAAGCATCCACCCTCGATGAACCGTCGCGCATCCTGGTCTGGCGTCAGGACACCACGCCGATGTTCCGCGAGCTCCCCGCTGAAGAAGCGATGATGTGGGACGAAGCCGCGAACGGCATTGCGTTCGGCGTGCTCTGCGAGATGCTTGCGACCTATGACGACCCCGACGGCGCGGCGGCGCGCGGCGCGGGCTATCTGCACGGCTGGATTACATCGGGGAACCTGACGGCGGTTTCCGCCAAATAAAGAAAGCCCGCACCATGGGCACCGACACCGATCGCCATTTTATCGAGCGCATGAGGTGGGACGAAGTCGCGCGGCACATCGGCAACGGGGCGGCGGCGATATTGCCGATCGGTGCGGCGGCCAAGCAGCATGGTTTCCACCTCCCGCTCAACACCGATCGCATCCAGGCCGAATGGCTCGCCAGCCAGCTCGCCGGGCGGTTCGACGCGCTGATCTGGCCGACGCTAAGTTACGGACACTATCCGGCCTTCGTCGCCTATGCCGGCAGCAGCAGCCTTTCGAGCGCCACCTTCGAAGCCGTGGTGCACGAGATCGCGCAAGGCATTCTCGCCGACGGTTGCCGAAAGCTGTTCGTGCTCGACACCGGGATCAGCACGCTGGCACCGGTCGAACGCGCGCTGGCGCGGCTCGATGCCGGCAAGGTCATGCATCTGCGGATCCATGACGGACCGCGCTATCGCCAGGCCGCCGAGCGGCTGGCCGAGCAAAACCATGGCAGCCATGCCGACGAACTCGAGACCTCGTTGATGCTGGCGCTGGCGCCGCATCTCGTCGAGATGGCGCGCGCCGAACCGAGCCCGGCCATTGGGCAGGAGGCGCCCGGCCCCCTGACGCCGCTGGATGTGAACTCGCCGAATTACAGCCGCTCCGGCAGCTTTGGCGATCCCACCCTCGCGACATTGGCCAAGGGCGAGATCCTGCTGGCAGCGATGCTCGACGATCTCCGGGAACAGGTCGCCGCGTTCGTGACTGAAGCAGCTGCCGCGCAACCACGATCCGGCATGACCCGCAGCGTGTCGCGATGAAAAACATCGGCGGCGTCAGCAGGATCATCGTGGCCGGCGCCATGCTGGCCGGCGCCATCTCGTTCCGCGCCGATGCGCAATCGGAATTTATGCGCGGCGACCGGATGCCCTATGACGCGTTCGACCGCATGCCGAAGACCGATCTCGAAATCGCAGGCAGCACCATCCATGTCAGTTTCGCGCCCGGCGAGATGACGCTGCCACGGGAAAAGGTGCTCGACTGGGTCCGGATGTCGGCGAAGGCGGTCGCGGCCTATTACGGCCGGTTTCCCGTCGAACAGCTGCGGCTGCTGCTGGTGCCGGTCGACGGCGCCCGGATCCGCGGCGGCACGACCTGGGGCTATCGCGGCGCCGCGATCCGCATCCCGCTCGGCCGCGACTCCACCGAGGACGTCTTGCGGCGCGACTGGGTCATGGTGCACGAGATGGTGCACACCGCCCTGCCCGACCTGAATTATCGCTATACCTGGCTGTCGGAAGGTCTTGCGGTCTATGTCGAGCCGGTCGCACGGGTGCAGGCCGGCGATCTCACCGCGGCGGAGATCTGGCAGGCGATGATGCGCGACATGCCCAAGGGCCTGCCGCAGGCCGGCGACCAGGGCCTCGACAACACCGACACCTGGGGCCGCAAATATTGGGGCGGCGCGCTGTTCTGCCTGCTCGCCGATATCGAAATCCGCAAACGGACCGACAACCGGCTTGGCTTGCAGGACGCCATGCGCGGCGTCCTCGCCGCCGGCGGCAACCACGAAAAGGCCTGGTCGATCGACCGCATCCTCTCCACCGCCGACAACGCCGTCGGCGTCGATGTGCTGACCCGGCTTCACGGCGAGATGGGACCAAAACCGGTGACGCCGGATCTCGCCGGCCTCTGGCGCGATCTCGGGCTGAAGCCGCACGGCGAAAACCTCGAATTCGACGACGCTGCGCCGCTCGCCGCCATCCGCAAGGCGATCACTGCACCGCGCGCGAAATAGCGGGGCTGCTACGCCGTGCCCAGCAAAGGATGCTCTTTCAGCACGTCGTCGCTGATCAATTTGGACTGGATGGCGCGAAACAGCGTTCGCGCAGTGGTGGTGTGATTGGCCTTGAGGCAGAGCTCGACGATCTGGCGCACAGCCGCGTCACGCAACAGACCATCGGAAATCTTCATGGCGATTTCCATAGCGACCTTCGCCGCGCGCTCATAACGTTCTACTTCGGACTCGATTTTCGCCTGCGAACGGTCCGCAGAAGCGCCGATCTTTTCCGCGCTGCTGGCGGCAGAACGGCAGATCGCCCGTATCCTGTGCGCGGCCTGGATATCACCGATTGGCTCCTCGATGGGCTCGTCCCAGATCTCCTTGGGTGCGTCCTTTTTGAACCATTGCATGGAATCAGCAGCCAGCGCGTTTGCAAGACAAACAATGCGATCGTGCGATCGGTGGCGGCATTCTCATCCGGGAAAATCAATCGGTGGTGACATTCCGGCAACAGAGGTTCGAAAATCCGGTTCGTTGTTTGTGGCGTGCAGCCGGCCTCCATGGTTTCGGGCGACGATCTACGCCGACCGCCTGGGGCCGATCGCCTCGAACTGCGCCTTCTGCTCGTCGTTCAGCGTGGCGTAAAAATCCTCAAGCGCGGCGCGCACCTGCTTGACGGCCTGCAGCATGGTGTCGAGCCGCTTGGCGATGGCGGCGAACCGCGCCGGAGGCGTCATCAGCTCGTCCGGCTGACAGGCGGCCTTCAGCATCTCGTCGGCCTCGGCGCTGGTGTCCTGAAGCACCTGCAGGGCGGCGCGCTGGGTGTCGTTCGGCTGCAGCCTCGCCTCGATCTCGCCGGTCGGCCAGGCCAAAGCGGCGGACTGCGCCGCGCCGCAGCCTTCAGCGGCACCTTGAGCAGTTGCTTGAGGCGTTGATTGAGGCGTTGCTTGAGCAGTTGCTCGAGCAGTTCGTTTGGCGGATCGCCGCTTCGCATGGTCGGGCACGGCTACCCTGCGCTGCTCTTCGGCGAGCGCGTTGAACCTCGCCTTCTGTTCGTCGTCCAGCATGCCATAGAATTTCTCCAGCGGCGGCCGCACCGTGGCGACCGCCGAGATCATCGCCTCGATCCGCTGCTGCATGGCGCCGAGCCGGCCCGGCGCCGTCAACACGACGTGCGACGGGCACGCGCTGCGAATGTTCTGCGCGGCCGCGATCGATGCGTTGCCGAGTTCGTCGAGCGCGGCAAATTGCGCATCGTTCGGCTGTACCGTGAGCTGGATCTGGTCGATCGGCACGCCGGCGATGGCGCGGCTGTCATCGCCGCACATTTGCGCCAACGGAGGAAGCCCGCGATTCCTGCGGCCGGACGGACGCGGCGCCAGATAGCGCTCCAGGTCATCGAAGCCGTAGGGCGAAAATATTCCGGCGTAAATATCGGGATAGCCGTAATCCCAGAACCCGACGCGGTCTCCCCAGATCGTGTAATCGTAGATGTCGTGATAGGCGAACGGCCAGAACAGCGGACCAACCCATCCATAGCCGCCGTTGCCGTGTTGCCACCACCCGCTTCCGCCGCGGCCGTGATGCCAGCCTGCGACGGCAAACCCGGCCGCGATCTGGCCGCGCGCCATGGGGTTGCTGAGCAGGCGTCCGGCGCGGGATCCGCCGGCGCGCGACAGCGAATTCATCGCGTTGCGGACGTTTCCCGACCGTATCGAGGCGTTTCGGATCTGGCCGGGATTCGGGCCGTGCCGCCCGGCAAAAGGATGGCCGCGAAAATGGTCCCTCGACGAACGGGCGATGGCGAACTTGCCGCCGCCATGGTGGCCACCGGAATGACCGTGATGCCCGCCGAAATGCCCGTGGCCGCCGCCGTGACCGCGGCCGCCCCCATGACCACCGCCGTGGCCACCGCCATGACCTCCGCCCTTGCCGATTGCCATGCCCGAAAGCAGGGTCGCCAGAACGAGCACCACGATTCCGATTGCCGGCTTGAACATGGCATGCTCCCTCGCGCCACCTCGCCGAGGTTGCGGCATCAGACAGACGCCGACCGGGAGCAAAAGTTCCCCTGCGACGCCTCCGCAGTCATCACGCTTTAGAAGGCGTCTGCCTGCAGTGCGCGCACTTCCTTGACTGCAGCCTTCATGAGGGGCCTGACCGCCTCATCCTCTCGCCCAAGAACGATGCCGGATGCAAAGGCACGGACGCGCCGATCCTTCCGAGGGGACTTCAGGGCAACTTCCGCCGCCATCTTCCGATGTGCAGCGAAATCGTTGAGTGATCCCAAGGCATCCTGGATGTTTTTCAGATGTCTGGAGAGACGCGCGATTTGCTTGTGCTCGCGCTTGCCGGGGAAAAGGCTTTCAAAAAATTCGACCGCATACCTGACCTTCTTGACCCTGATGCGAAACCTGTGACGTTCGCGCGCGGACAGCTTCCCAAGGTCGCGTCCCTGCTTGAGCAGTTTTTTGACACGGCGGCGGAGTATCTCCGCCGCGAACGTTCCGATGGGGGTGGTCGTATCTTTCCGCCCGCCCCTGTGTCTTTCCTCGATCCACTCCAGCACGTCGACAAGAAGCGCCCGGCAGCGCGCCGACCCGACGGCTTCGCTCGCGCGCTCAAGCGCTTTGGCCCGTCTTGCGGCAAACTCCGTCTCGATCGCCTTGCCAGCCCGGCGCGGGACAATGTCCCGCACCGCCTGGCTTATCCTTTCCTTGACGAAGACGTCGATTTCGCGCGCCGGCGCGAGTTCGCTTGTCAGCCACCTCAGCTCCGACTTGATCTTCTCGGTGCGCGCTTCGGAAAGCACATCAGAGAACAGGGAAATCGCCGCCCGCAAACGGCGCAACCCCACTCTCATCTGATGGATACCCTCGGGATCAAGCATGCGCACCGCGTCCGCATTCGCAGCAAAATGCCGGACAGCCGAGCGGGCGATAACTCGGAATCCCTCCTCGGCGGTCATGTCATCCTGCAATTCGATGGATTCCGCGAAGACGACCTGGCCATTCTTGCCGCTTGCAAGCTCATAGCCGCGCTCTGACTTGGTTCTGAAATAGAGTTCAGCACCGATTTTTTTCCCGACGAATTTTGCGAGCCGGAACAGATCGGCCGGACGGCCCGTTTTTAGTTCCAATTCCAATTCTTCAATCGGGCTTGAACGGCGTCCCGCGATCAGGCGGCCCCGGTCAACCGCCAGTTCGATCTCGCTGCTCCGCGAGCGGACCGGGAGGGTCACGCGATGAACCGAAGTCTTGAAGATCGGCTTGAGCTTGCCCCGCAATTTTTTCGACGCGAGTGGTTCGAGCGGCGTTCCGTCGACCTTCTTGAGGTCGGGCGCATTGCCCTCGATCTCTGTTTCCCATTCCCCCCGGCCGAATTGTGCTCCCGCAGCGCTCTTGATCGTTTGAATATGCTTGTCGCCGATTTGCCGGACGCGCAACGCAAGCCCGTATCTTCTGAGTTTGTGCTTTGCGGTATCAAAGTAGGTTGAAACCTGTTTGCTCTCCTCGCAGGCTTTGGTCATGCCGCCGGGAATTTTTCCCCGAGCAAGGCCCCGCAGCCCGCGCGCTGGGACGCGGAATTTCAGTTCGGTCTCAACACCCATCGAAACGCTCCGGCAAGCCGTTCAGATTCGAATAGCCGTCGAGATATTAGATAATTCAAGGGAATGTTCGAGGATGCCCTGGCGATCAAAAATTAACCTGCGGAACTCTGCCGGTGCGGATCGCGCGTCTGGCTTCTGCGCCGCAGCAAATTACGTACCGCGCATTTCCGCGTCCGCGTTGAAAGGCCAAAAGCGCACATCTCGCTTGAATGCGATTGGGGCAGTGCACTCCAGAAATTGCAATTTCGGCCAGTGTAGATGCAGCTCCTGTGGCGGTAAAGACCGGCAAAGGCTCACCGCTTATGCTTGTCTCTCGCTTGACGTGCAATGTCGCCCGAAAGAGTTTGCGCGCGGCACCGTTGGCAAAGGCGAATTCTCCTCTAAGAGTGCGGGGCGTGTACGGTGCGGCTGCGACGAGACGGAGTTGCGGATGAAACAGTTATCCCACACAGGTGCCGCGCTTGCCGGAACGATTGACCTCGGCGACCTGACGGTCAACCGATTGGGCTTCGGCGCGATGCGGCTGTGCGGAGATTATGCCTGGGGACGACCAAGGGATCGACAGCACGTCAATCGGGTTCTGCATCGAGCGGTCGAGCTGGGCGTTAATTTTATTGACACGGCTGATAGTTATGGCCCCGAAGCGAATGAGTCATTGATATCGCAGGCGCTGTATCCCTACCCGCCGGGTTTGGTTATTGCCACGAAAGGCGGCTTGGTGAGACCAAACCGCGGATCCTGGGTCCCGGACGGTCGCCCCGACCATTTGCGGCGGGCAATTGAAGGCAGTTTGCAGCGCTTGCGGCTGGATCGCATTGATTTGTACCAATTCCATGCGCCTGACCCCAATGTACCCTTCACAGAGTCGGTTGGAACGCTGGCTGATCTGCAGCGCCTGGGCAAAATTCGCCATATAGGCGTCTCGAACGTTACGGTCGCCCAGCTCGAGGTGGCGCGCTCCATCACACCAATCGTGTCGGTTCAGAACGAATACAATCTGCGAAACCGAACCAGCGAAGAAGTACTCGCCGCCTGCGAGCGTCTCGGAATTGCTTTTCTGCCCTGGTATCCCCTGGGTGGGAAGCGCGGCCTGAGGGCACAGAGGATAAAGGAAGTCGCCTCGCGTCGCGGTCTCACGCACGCTGCCCTGTCCCTTGCATGGTTGCTCGCTAAATCACCTGTTATGCTGCCAATCCCGGGCACTCGATCCATCGATCATCTGGAGGATAATTTGCTTGCGGCCGGCCTCAAGCTTGATCCGGAAGACCTTGACGACTTGGGATGAAGGCACGGCCATGTAAGTCGCGCCGTCCGATGATCGGGCCAGTAGTCGACATCCGCTTGCGTCAGTGACGTCTGTTTTGGGTCAAAGCAGTCCTGACGACCACGACACGCCGGCTTCCGCTTTGCCTCGAACAGCGGACATTGCTGCGCCGGCCCAGTCGGTCCGGTTCGTGCCAAAGGGCGACATGGCTCCGCCAGCAGGCTCACCCAGAGGCGGTACACCCTATCGAGTAGGCACCGTTCCTTTAACGGCCCAAGCCGCACTTACAAAACTTCGCGGCCCGTCTGGCTGACCGGACAGATAGGCCTTGCGAACAGCGGCCTGCACTCGCTCTGGAGTGCCTTGGGGTAGCGATGAAAGGAAAGCTGCTAACGTGCCTTGGCCATTGATGAGCGGAAACCAATAGTCGTCGAAACTCGCAAAATCCATTCGGATAGTCAGGATCTGCTCGGCGACGTTTTCAAGGCCGACGGCCGTGAAGCCCCGGGCCATTTCGCCCGGAAAGGTCATCGGTCTCACAAGAGCGGGATCGCGCCTGACAAGCGCGGTGGGCTCAATTGCAGCGATTGTATCCCAGAACATTCGCTGGCTAGGCATGCCGCCAAATGTATCCCAGACTGTGGCCGCTATAATCCCACCCGGCCGCACAACGCGAAGCATTTCGGCTATCGCCCGTTCGGGTGTCGGTACAAAATGCAGAACGAGCATCGACATAGCGCGATCGAAATGGTTTTCACCGAAGGGTATCGAACAGGCGTCACCTTGCCGTGCGGATATCCGCTGATCGGTGTTGCGCTGTAGAAGCGCTTCGACGAACTGTGGTTCGAAGTCGATGGCTTCGATGGTCGCAACATTGGCTCGCTCAGGGATCAGGAACGTTAGGCTCCCGGTTCCACATCCGACATCTATGATGCGCTCGCCGTCTGCAACGCCAGCGAAGTCCAGAAAAAGGGGAGCCAAACGCTTGCTCCATCTCCCCATGTACTGATCGTAACCATCAGCGCCCTTTGCAATGAAATTGGAGGACATGGCTCTCCTCGATTGCCCAATCGCCGCAGCTTAGTACCATTCGGCGTGGTGACTAGTGAACATCGAAACAATACCCGGCGTCCAACGAGACCTTCAAGGTCCGCTCCGGGCCCAGACTGTGTGAAAAGTCCGAATCCGATGGAATACTTCCCCCGCGCATGAAGCGTCGACTTCCGTTATGGGTCACGAACGACAAAACCCAAAGTGAGCGTAACGCGTCCGCTTTCGGGCGCATCGCGACCAAAGCGCTCCCGAGCCGGCCATCTTGAGCCCACCTGCCAAACCCGGCACGCTGGCTCCTAAGGCTTGGCCTGGTCCTCCCAGTCCTCCCACTCGACATCATGGATTTCCAGGTAGCGGGAAACGGCCACCCCGATGGTTGGGAAAAAGTTACGCTCGCCGAGCTGCGCCAATAATCCGAACTTCTTCAGCTTGTCCTTTACGGGATCCTTGAGTTCGGCAAAACAAAGCTCGATATCCTGTGCGTGCAACGCCTCGTCCAGTTCGGCGAGCGTGTCGCCGGCGGTGACGTCCACGCTGGTGACCGGCTCCGCCGCAACGACCAGCCAGCGTACCGGCGTCGGCGATTTCGCCACCGCGTCCAGAGCGCGCGCCTTGAAAAATTCAGCGTTGGCGAAGAACAGCGGCGCATCCCACCGAAACAGAACCAGCCCGGGGATCTGGCGTGCATCCGGATATCTCGTGATGTCGTGATAGCCTTTCACGCCGTCGGCGCGGCCCAGCACGGCGGAGTGCGGGCGCCACCCGCCCCATAGAAACTCGGCAATGGCGAGGGCGATTGCCAGACCTATTCCCGGAATCACGCCGAGCGCGGCGACGCCGACAAAGCAGACGATCGATAGCCAGAACTCCCACGGCTGAATCCGGTAGATGCGCTTGAGGTCGGTGACCTCGATCAAGCCGATGGCGGCGGCGATGACGACGGCGGCCAATGCAGCATTGGGCAAATACTGAAGGAGGTTCGGGGCCACCAGCAGAAAAAAAGCGATGGCAAGCGCACCCACGATGCAGGTCAGTTGCGTGCGGGCGCCGGCGGCTTCTGCGACAGGCGTGCGCGACCCGCTGCTGCTGACCGGGAAACCTTGAAAAAAACCGGTCACCAGATTGGCGGCGCCGAGCCCGACCATCTCCTGGTTGGGATCGACCTTGGCGCCCAATCGCGCGGCATAGGCCCGCGAAAGCACGCTGGTGTCAGCAAAAGATACCATCGCGATGGCGCAACCGCCGATCAGCACCGGGAATATGTCGCCGGGACCGATCCAGGGAACGGCGAAACCCGGCAGACCCTGCGCAAGGGGACCCAGAACTGTCACGCCGTAACGCGGCGCAAGATCCAGCGCGGCGACGGCGGCCGTTGCCCCGACGACGGCAATCAGAATGTCTGGCAGCCGCTTGTATTTCTGGAGCAGGAGGATAACCGTCAACGTGCCGAGCCCGATCCCGAAGGCTACCCAGTTGGTCTTGCCATCAAGGATCGCGCTGGCGATCGCCCACAAGCTGCGCAAGGATCCTTCGCTCTCGATCGAGAAGCCGAACAGCTTTGGCAGTTGGGTGATCAATACGATTAATGCAATTCCATTGATGTAGCCGTAGCGTATCGGCTTGGAGAGAAGCTCGGTCACAAAGCCCAGGCGGGCGACGCCTGCCAGAATGCATACCGTCCCGGAAACGATTGCCAACATGGCGGCCAGGGTTGCGGCACGGACGGGATCGCCACCCGACAACGGAACGACAACGCCAAGGATGATGGCTGCCAGAGCCGAGTCCGGTCCGAGGACGAGGATGCGGCTAGGGCCGAACAATGCGTAGACGAGCAGCGGTACGATCGTTGAGTACAGACCGTAGATGCCGGGCAAGCCCGAGGCCTCCGCGTAGGCAATGCCGACCGGGACCAGCATGGCCGACAGCACGAGCCCAGCGAATATATCGTGCGGAAGCCATCCCATGTCATATCGACGGAGGGTGTCGAGACCTGGCAGCCAGCGGGTCCAATGATCCATGGCCTGTCACTCTCAAGCCCGGTCGGGCTCGTTGGCCGGGCTCGAACGCCGTACGTCATGCGTCGGCGCGATTGGCTTAGCTATCAATCCTGTCTAGGCTGCCGGCACGATTTTCCCGGGATTGAAGATGTTTTGCGGATCGAGCGCCTTTTTCAGCGCGCGCATGGCGTCGATCGCCTCGTCGCCGAGCTCGGCCTTCAGGTATTTCTGCTTGCCCTGGCCGATGCCGTGCTCGCCGGTGCAGGTGCCGCCCATTGCCTGCGCGCGCTCGACCAGCCGATGCATGAAATCCTCGCCGCGGGCCATCTCGTCGGCATTGTCGACGTCGCAGACCAGCGAGCAGTGGAAATTGCCGTCGCCGACATGGCCGACGATCGGCGACAGCAGGTTGAGCCGCTTCAGATCCTCCTCGGTCTCGGTGACGCAATCGGCCAGCCGCGAAATCGGCACGCAGACATCGGTCGCGACCACGCCGGCGCCGGGGCGCAGCGCCTTTACCGACCAATAGGCGTCGTGCCGCGCCTGCCAGAGTTTGGTCCGATCTTCCGGCTTGGTGGTCCAGGTGAAATCGCCGCCGCCGCATTCGCCGGCGATCTCCTTGAAGTTCTTCGACTGCTCCGCGACCTCGTTGGCGCTGCCATGGAATTCCAGCAGCAGCAGCGGCGTCTCCGGCAACGTCAGTTTCGAATAGGAATTGCAGGCGCGCACCTGCTCGGCGTTGAGCAGTTCGATGCGCGCGACGGGAATCCCGGTCTGGATTGCCAGGATGGTAGCTTGGCAGGCGCCGCGCACGGTCTCGAACGAACAGGCGGCCGCCGCGATCGTCTCGGGAATGCCGCGCAGCTTGATCGTGAGTTCGGAGATGATGCCGAGCGTACCCTCGGCGCCGACGAACAGATGCGTCAGGTCATAGCCGGCGGCGGATTTCTTGGCCCGCGTGCCTGTGGTGATGATCTCGCCGTCGCCGCGCACGACTTTGAGCGCCAGCACGTTGTCGCGCATGGTGCCGTAGCGTACCGCGTTGGTGCCCGATGCGCGCGTCGAGGCCATGCCGCCGAGCGAGGCATCGGCGCCGGGATCGATCGGGAAGAACACGCCCTGGTCGCGCAAATGCTCGTTGAGCGCCTTGCGGGTGACGCCGGGCTGGATCACGCAATCGAGGTCGTCGGCGTGGACTTCCAGCACCTTGTTCATGTCGTGGAGATCAATGCAGACGCCGCCGGCGGGCGCATTGACCTGCCCCTCCAGCGAGGTTCCGGTGCCGAACGCGATCACGGGAACGGTATGCCTGGCGCAGATCCGCACCACGTCCTGGATATCGGCGGTTTCCTGCGCCATCACGACCGCATCGGGCGGCTGGGTCGGCAGCCAGGTGGTGGTATGGCCATGCTGTTCGCGCACCGCCTGCGAGGTGATCAGGCGGTTGCCGAACCGCGCCGCCAGCGCCTCGATCGCGCTCGCCAGCGCCTGCGGCTCCGGCCGCTTCTCATTGCCCGATATCGTCATCGCCACGCAAAATTCCTCCTGGCTTTCAGCCGACCGTGGCAAAGGATATATGGGGGGTCAAGAGCGATCGGCCAAACAGGGATGGATGATGACATCAGCTTCAGCCGCCAAGGATAGACTATCCGAAATGCCGCTACCGCCTGCGCCATTTTTGTCGTCCGTGATGCAGATCGAGCCGCCATGGATCGACTACAACGGCCATCTCAACATGGCCTACTACAACGTCATGATGGACCGCGCGATCGACGAGATGTGGCTGCAGCTTGGCATGGGCCCCGGCTACATGAAGGAGCGCCAAGGCTCGAGCTTCACCGCCGAATGCCATGTGCGGTACCTGCGCGAGATTCATCTCGGCGATCCCGTGCAGGTCACGGTCTATCTGCTCGCCGCCGACGACAAGCGCATTCACACCTTCGAGGAACTGCGCCACGCCACCGAGGGCTGGATCTCCGCGACCTCGGAGAACATGACCATCCACATCGACATGAACGCGCGAAAGGCTGCACCATTTCCGCCCGACATCCGCGCCCGCATTCAGGCGGTGGTGGATTCACATGCGGCCGTCCCACGCCCCGAGGGCACCGGCCGGAAGGTGGCGATGCCCCCGAAGTAGCGCTGCATGCGACCGTCATCCCCGCGCAATGGCTTCGCCATTGTCGCTGGAGGCGCGAGCCTTGCGGTGCACTTGCACCGCTGGGCGAGCCTCGAAGGATGGGCCACGGGCCGTACTCATCCTTCGAGGCGCGCAAGCCAGCGGCGCAATTGCGCCGCCGAGCGCACCTCCCGAGCGAACGCAAATGCGTTCGTCCGGGGATGACGGCAGACAGTGCAGAATCTACACCCGCGTTCGTCCGCGCACCACGCCGACCACCGCCGAGATCAGGAACAGGATGATGGCGATGAAGAAGATCGCCTTGGCGATTTCGACGGAGGCGCCGGCGATGCCGCCGAAGCCCAGAATACCCGCGATCAACGCGATGACCAGAAACGTAACGACCCAGCTCAGCATGGTCAGACCTCTGATTGGTTGCGATCGGCGCGGCTAAAAGCCATCGCGCCCGCTCATGCCAAAACAATCCGGGCCGAAAGCGATGGTTCCTGGGCGCGAAACCGGGAAATTTGCCGATCGGGTGGAACAAAATCGCGCGCGGCCGGCGCAAAACGGCCTCCCGGGATAACGCCGGATAAAACCTGTCAAAACGGCCGAACAGGCCCTATATGGCCTTTAATCCCTGCTATGAAGGCTCCCCTTCAGCGCCCCGCGGTGCCATCGTGGGAAGAAGACGATTCGCATGACCGAGCCGAGCAAATTGCCCCATCACGGCGTTCCCGAGCACCAGCCCGCGGCTGGCGGCATCGCCGCGCGCGCGCGCGCCACGGCGGCCCCGCAATACCTCACCGGGCTCAATCCCGAGCAGCGCGACGCTGTCGTGACGCTGGACGGCCCGGTGCTGGTGCTGGCCGGCGCCGGCACCGGCAAGACGCGCGTGCTGACCACGCGTATCGCGCATATCCTGAGCCAGGGCCGGGCACGGCCGCACGAAATCCTGTCCGTGACCTTCACCAACAAGGCCGCGCGCGAGATGAAGCTGCGGCTCGGCCAGATGCTCGGCCAGGCCGTCGAAGGCATGCCATGGCTCGGCACCTTCCACTCGATCGGCGGCCGCATCCTGCGCATCCACGCCGAGCTGGTGCAGCTGAAATCCAATTTCACGGTGCTCGACGTCGACGACCAGGTCCGGCTGCTGAAGCAGTTGCTGCAGGCCGAGAACATCGACGACAAGCGCTGGCCGGCGCGGATGCTGGCCGGGCTGATCGACGGCTGGAAGAACCGCGGCCTGACGCCGGCGCAGGTGCCATCAGGCGAAGCCGCCGTGTTCGGCAATGGCAAGGGCGGCAAGCTCTACGCCAGCTACCAGGAGCGGCTGAAAATCCTCAACGCCGCCGATTTCGGCGATCTGTTGCTGGAGAACATCCGCCTGTTCCGCGAGCACCCCGACGTGCTCCGGCAATACCAGAGCCGGTTCAAGTTCATCCTGGTCGACGAATATCAGGACACCAACGTCGCGCAGTATCTGTGGCTGCGGCTATTGTCGCAGGCGCCGAGCAAGCCGGGCGTGCCGCTATCGTCCGTCGTTCCGGGGGCGCTCGACTCTCCCGTCATCCCCTCGCCCGTCATTCCGGGGCGCGTAGACTCTCCCGTCGTTCCGGGGCGCATCGAAGATGCGAACCCGGAACCTCGAGATAAAGAGGACTCATCTCGAGATTCCGGGTTCGCACCTTTCGATGCGCCCCGGAATGACGAGAGAAATGTCGCCCCCTCCTCGCCTCTCAAAAACATCTGCTGCGTCGGCGACGACGACCAGTCGATCTATGGCTGGCGCGGCGCCGAGGTCGACAACATCCTGCGCTTCGAGCACGATTTTCCCGGCGCCAAGGTCATCCGCCTCGAACGCAATTACCGCTCCACCGGCCATATCCTCGCCGCCGCCTCGCATCTGATCGCGCATAATGAAGGCCGGCTGGGCAAGACGCTGCGCACCGAGGATGTCGACGGCGAGAAGGTCACGGTGACCGGCTCCTGGGATTCGGAAGAGGAAGCCCGCGCCATCGGCGAGGAGATCGAGCAGCTGCAGCGCGCCGGCGACAATCTCAACGAGGTCGCGATCCTGGTGCGGGCCTCGTTCCAGATGCGCGAATTCGAAGATCGTTTCGTCACCCTCGGCCTGCCCTATCGCGTGATCGGCGGCCCGAGGTTCTATGAGCGCGCCGAAATCCGCGACGCGCTGGCTTATTTGCGCGTGATCAATTCGCCGGCGGATGATCTCGCCTTCGAGCGCATCGTTAACGTGCCCAAGCGCGGGCTCGGCGACGCCACCGTGCAGATGCTGCACGACCACGCCCGCAAGCGCCGCATTCCGCTGTTCGAGGCCGCCCGCGCCGTGGTCGAGACCGACGAGTTGAAGCCGAAGGCGCGCGGGTCCTTGCGCGATCTCATCCTGCATTTCGACCGCTGGCGCGCCCAGCGCGAGGTGACCGCGCATACCGTGCTGGCCGAGATCGTGCTCGACGAGAGCGGCTATACCGAGATGTGGCAGAAGGACCGCTCCGCGGACGCCGCCGGACGGCTCGATAACCTCAAGGAACTGGTGCGCTCGATGGAGGAGTTCGAGAACCTGCAGGGCTTTCTCGAACATATCTCGCTGGTGATGGACCGCGATACCGGACCCGAGGAGCAGGCGGTGTCGCTGATGACGCTGCATTCCGCCAAGGGGCTGGAATTCGACAACGTGTTCCTGCCCGGCTGGGAGGAAGGCCTGTTTCCGAGCCAGCGCACGCTCGACGAACAGGGCCGCGCCGGTCTGGAAGAAGAGCGTCGCCTCGCCCATGTCGGGCTGACCCGCGCCCGCCGCCGCGCCAAATTATATTTCGCCACCAACCGCCGCATTCACGGCACCTGGTCGACCACGATCCCGTCGCGCTTCCTCGACGAATTGCCGGCTGACAATGTCGAGATCACGGAGTCCAAGGGCGGCTCGGGCTGGGGCGGTGCCGGCGGCTACGGCGCCTCGCGCTTCGACAATGTGGAATCGTTCGGCTCCAGCTACACCACGCCGGGCTGGCAGCGCGCGCAGGCCAATCGCGCGCGTAACAATCAAGGCGGCCGTCACGGCCAGACCCGCGACGGTTTTGAGGAAAGCCAGTCGCCATTTTCGGATTTGCGCGGCGATAGTTCAGGTTCGCGCGGTAACGCCGGCGGCTTCTCCCGCGCCAAGCGCGGGCCGATGGTGATCGAGGGTGAACTGGTCGCCAAATCCACCGGCACCGTTTCGGAGTTCGCGCTCGACGACCGCGTCTTCCACCAGAAATTCGGCTACGGCAACGTGGTGAAGGTCGACGGCAACAAGCTCACCATCGCCTTCGAGAAGGCCGGCGAGAAGAAGGTGGTCGACAGTTTTGTCGAGCGGGTGTGAGCGCATATTTGACCGGGTCTGGCCGCGGCTGGAGCGTGATGGCATTGGGTTCAACCAGCATTCCCGTCGTCCTGAGGAGCGAGCGCAGCGAGCCTCGAAGGATGTGCCACGGGCCGTGCTCATCCTTCGAGGCTCGCCGAAGACGGCGAGCACCTCAGGATGACGGGAGATAGTGCGAGCATGCCTCTCCGACCTAATGTCATCATCTAGGATTAGGAGTTCGCGATGCCGCATTACATCGCATTGATCCATAAAGACTCGGACAGCTGTTACGGCGTGTCATTCCCTGATATTCCCGGTGTGTTTACCGCCGGAGACACCGTCGACGAAGCGATGCAACAGGCGCGCGAAGTCCTGCAATTTGCTGCGGAGGATTGGACCAACCCTAACGGCTCGCTCGGCTTCAAAGCCCCGAGCACCATCGACGAATTGCGCAATAACCCCGAATTTCTTGAGGACGCGAAAGACGCGGTGGTCGCGTTCGTCGAATATCCTGCTCGCGCCCACGCCGCGGAATAGCTGCGTCGTTCCGGGCTTCGGCGGTTATTCCCGAGATTTCTCGCGTAGTGATGGCTTCGGCGCTGGTTTCCGGGACCGCCTTTGCGAACCCAGCACGAGCCGAAAATCCATTTACACGAAACGAGGACCTTGCGCTCGATATGCCGCGGGTGATCAACTCTCGGACCGGAATGCTGCTGCACGGTTGGAGAAAACACCATGTTCAAGAAGATTGCGATCGTGGCTGGTTTGGGACTGGCACTGTCAGCCACGGCGGAGGCCCAGACACCGCGCAAGGGAGGCGTCATCAGGATGACGGCGCCCTACGGCTCGAGTTTCACCAGCATGGACATTCTGACGACCCAGCGCGCCCAGGACGAGATCGTCGCCAAGGGCCTGCATCGCTCGCTCTACATCTGGAACTCCGCCGACGGCAAGCCGGTTCTGGAGCTTGCCAAGGAACACACCGTCTCGGGCGGCGGCCTTGTTCATACCTTCAAGCTGCGCGACGACGCTTACTTCCACCATGGCCGCAAGATGACGGCCGACGACATCATCTGGACCTACAACCGCATCATGGACGGCACCAAGGCCTATCCCGGCGCGCGCTTTGTCCGCCTGATCGAGGGCGCGTCCGAGGTCGAGAAGGGCAAAGCCAAGGAAATCTCCGGCCTGAAGAAAATCGACGATTTCACGCTGGAAATGAAGCTGACCGAGAAGGTCGATCCGGGCTTCTACTTCTTCAACGCGATAACCTCGATCTATCCCGCCGACGAGGCCGCGAAGGACGGCTTCATCCAGAAACCGATCGGCCTTGGGCCATTCAAGTTTGTCGAGCACGTGCCGGGATCGCGCGTCGTTCTGGAACGCTGGGACAGGTTCTACAAATCCGGCAAGCCGTATGCCGACAAGATGATCGTCTCGCTCATGGGCGAAGCCGCGGCGCGCGATGTCGCCTTCCGCAACAAGGAAATCGACACCTCGGTGCTGGGCCCAGCGCAGTATGTCGCCTATCAGGCCGACCCAGCCCTCAAGGGCACCATCGTCGAAGTCGCCGAGGTCTTTACGCGCTACATGGGGATGAATCCCGCCTTCAAGCCGTTCGCCGACAAGCGGGTGCGGCAGGCCATCAACCATGCGATCGATGCCGATCTGATCATCAGCAAACTCGTGAAGAACAAGGCCTATCGTGCCGCAAGCTGGCTGCCTTTGACCTCACCCGCTTTCGACAAGACCATGAAGCCCTACGCCTTCGATCCCGCAAAAGCCAAGCAGTTGCTCGCAGACGCGGGCTATCCCGCCGGCTTTGAATTCGAATGGACGGCGAGCCAGAATGAAAGCTGGGGTCTGCCGATCGTCGAGGCCATCATCCCGATGCTGGACCGGGTGGGCATCAAGGTGAAGGTCAAGCAGGTCGAGACCGCGGTGCTGGCGGAGGTCGCGCGCAAGGGCGAGTTCCAGGCCTTCATCTATTCGCAGGCGACCGGCCCGGATCCCCAGGCAGCCCTGAAATGCTTCCACTCGGCGACGCCGCAATCGGCCTGCAACTACACCAGCTTCAAGAACGCGGACTTCGACAAGCTGATCGATGAGGCCGGGCAGACCGACGACGCCGCCAAGCGCGTCCAGCTGCTGCAAAAGGCCAATGCGCTGCTCTATGAAGAGGCGCCGGTGTGGTTCTTCAACTACAACAAGGCGGTCATGGCGGTGCAGCCCTGGCTCAAGGGAATTCAGCTGAACGCGACCGAACTGACCCACCAGAACGTCGAAGACCTGTGGGTCGATCAGACCTCGCCCGCCAAGTGAGATACAAGTGACGCGCGCTCTCGCCCTCCCTGCATCGCAACATGATGGAGGAAGGGAGGAACAGGTCTGATGCTCTCGTTCGCGATCCGCCGAATCCTGCAAACCGTTCCGACCGTGCTGGCTGTCGTGCTGGTGATCTTCGTGCTGTTCAGCGTCGTTCCGGGCAGCATCGTATCGAGCATGAACGATGACGGCCGCGGTCCGACCGACCCGCAGGTCGTGGAGCGCATGAAAAAGCAGCTCGGCCTCGACGATCCCGTCTATATCAGGTTCAGTTCCTACATTGCCAAGCTTGCGACCGGCGATTTCGGAACGTCGTTCCGGACCCGCGAGCCGGTCACCACCATGCTCGCCAAACGGGCGTGGCCGACGCTGCAATTGATTTTCGCATCGATGACGTTTGCGATCGCGATTGGCGTACCGCTCGGTTTCGTCGCGGCGCTGCGGCCGGGCGGCATCGTCGACACGCTCTCGATGGTCGTGGCGGTGTCGGGGCTTTCAATGGCCAAATTCTGGCTCGGGCTGCTGCTAATGTACCTTTTTGCGTTGAAACTCGGCTGGCTGCCGAGTTTCGGCTATGGCGACGGCGGGCTCAAATACCTGATCCTGCCAGCCGTGACCCTCGGTGTCTCGCCGATGGCGCTGCTGGCACGGACGACGCGCGCCGCGGTGCTCGAGATCATGACCGCGGATTTTGTCCGCACCGCGCGCTCGAAGGGCATGAGCGAGACCCGGGTCGTGAAGTGGCACGTGATGCGCAATGCGCTGGTCCTCATCCTCACCACGATCGGCCTGCAATTCGGCGCCTTGATGGGACAGGCGGTCGTCGTCGAGAAACTGTTCTCCTGGCCGGGCATCGGCTCGCTGCTGGTCGACAGTGTCCTGCAGCGCGACCTTCCTGCCGTCCAGGGTTCCATCCTCGTGGTGGTGCTGTTCTTTCTGACGATCAATACAATGATCGACCTGCTCTATGCCGTGATCGATCCCAGGATCAGATACGCATGAGTGCCGGCTTGATCGATCACGCTCTACTGACTGTAGCGCCTGCCGCGGCGGGGCGGCTGCGATGAGGCTCGGCGCCAATTTCATCATCGGCGGGGCATTGTTCGCGCTGGCGATCGTCGTCGGCCTGCTCGCGCCGTGGCTGGCGCATACCGATCCGGTGATGGATGCCAACCTCATGAATGCGGAGGAGCCGCCGAGCTGGACCTGGTGGTTCGGCACCGACGCGCAGGGCCGCGATATCTATTCACGCGTCGTGCACGGCGCGCGCATCTCGCTGACGGTCGGCATCGTCTCGCAGCTCGTCAACAGCGTCATCGGCGTGACACTGGGCTTGACCGCCGGCTATTGGGGCGGCTGGTGGGACGATTTCGTTAATGGGCTGACCAATCTCATGCTCGCGATCCCCTCGCTGATCTTCGCGCTGGCCATCATGGCGGTCCTCGGACCCGGGCTGACCAGCCTGCTGATCGCGCTCGGTTTGACCAAC
This sequence comes from Bradyrhizobium sp. LjRoot220, assembly GCF_964252915.1. Classification (NCBI taxonomy): domain Bacteria; kingdom Pseudomonadati; phylum Pseudomonadota; class Alphaproteobacteria; order Hyphomicrobiales; family Nitrobacteraceae; genus Bradyrhizobium; species Bradyrhizobium sp. LjRoot220. The sequence goes on along the minus strand of NZ_CAXUPS020000002.1, from coordinate 847,888 downwards.
TGGTCCTTCACCTGCCGGATCGCGCGGGCGTCGACGCTGTCGCTCAAGAGCCAGGGCTATGTGCAGGCGGCACGGGTGCTCGGCTACGGCGATTTGCGCATCATGATCACGCAGCTGCTGCCGAACATGGTCGGCCCGATCATCGTCATCGGCACGCTCGGTATGGGCAGCGCGATACTGGCCGAAGCCGCACTTTCGTTCCTTGGCCTCGGCGTCCGCCCGCCCTATCCGAGCTGGGGCAGCATGCTGTCGGAGGCGCGCGACCAGATCACGACGGCGCCGTGGCTCTCGATCTTTCCCGGCCTTGCGATCTTCCTGACGGTGCTCGGCCTCAATTTGCTCGGCGATGGCTTGCGTGACGTTCTCGACCCACAGTCGCGGAGCCGGCGCACATGACGACACCTCCCCTGATCGAAGTCGAGGACCTGCGCATCGATCTCAACTATCGATCCCGCCATGTTGCGGCGGTCGAGGGCGTTTCATTCCGCATCGACCGTGGCGAGACTTTTGGGCTGGTCGGCGAATCCGGCTGCGGCAAGAGCATTACGGCGCTCGCCTTGATCGGCCTGTTGCGCGACCCGCTTTCGATCGGCGCCGGCGCCATCCGGTTTGACGGGCGCCAGATCCAGAACCTTCCGGCGGCCGAGCAACGGAGCTTGCGCGGCAATCGCATCGCCATGATCTTCCAGGAGCCAATGACGGCGCTCAATCCGGTCTCGCCGGTCGGCCGGCAGATCGCCGAGATGTTCGTGCTCCACCAGGGCAAGGACTGGCGGGAAGCCGACCGGTTGGCGGTCGAGGCGCTGGCCAGCGTCCGCGTCCCCGCCCCCGAGCGGCGGGTGAAGGATTACCCGCACCAGCTCTCGGGCGGCATGCGCCAGCGCGTGATGATCGCCATCGCACTCGCCTGCGGCCCGGACCTTCTGATCGCCGACGAGCCGACCACCGCGCTCGACGTCACCGTGCAGGCCGAGATCATCGAGCTGATGCGGAATTTATGCGCCGAGCGAGGCACCGCCATTCTGATGATCAGCCATGATCTCGGCCTGGTCGCCAATGTCTGCCGCCGCGTCGCCGTGATGTATGCCGGCCGCATCGTCGAGGAACGCGGCTCGGACGATATCTTCCGCGCCAGCTCGCATCCCTATACGCAAGGGCTGGTCGACTCGCTGCCGCGGCTGGGAACTCGCGCCGCCCTTGGCCGGACGCGGCTGACGGAGATCGCGGGCGTCGTGCCGGCGATCACGGATTTCCCGCACGGTTGCCGGTTCCATCCGCGCTGCGCGCACGCGACCGACATTTGCCGGACCACCGAGCCGGAGACGACATGGCTCGGTGCGGGCGGGCTGGTCAGGTGCCATCACCATGCATGAACCTGCGGCGAGGCCCGGCGACGATGTCATCCTCCGTGTGGAGGATCTCGCGGTGCATTTTCCGGTCGGCGGCGGCCTGCTGGGCGGCGGCCGGCGGCTGTTGCGCGCGGTCGACGGGGTCGATCTCGAACTGAAGCGCGGCGAATGCCTCGGTCTGGTCGGCGAGTCCGGATGCGGCAAGTCGACATTGGCGCTTTCGATCCTCGGCCTGCAGGCGCCGACGCGAGGCCGCATCGTGCTGGACGGCCAGGTCGTGACCGGCCGGCAATCGGTCGATCGAAAATCATTGGCCCGTATCGTCCAGATCGTGTTTCAGGATCCCTACGCCTCGCTCAATCCACGCCAGACCGTTCGCCGCACGCTGGAAGACCCGCTGCGTCTGCACGGCGTAACGGCCAAGAGCGAGGTCGACGGACGCGTTGCGGCCATGCTTCGGCATGTCGGCCTGCGGCCCGAACAGGCCGACCGCTACCCGCATGAATTCTCCGGCGGCCAGCGCCAGCGCATCGGCATCGCCCGCGCACTGATCCTCAATCCCAAAATTGTCATCTGTGACGAACCGGTATCGGCGCTGGATGTTTCCATCCGGGCCCAGATCATCAATCTGCTGCTGGAATTAAAGGAAACGCTCGGCCTCTCCTACATTATGATCAGCCACGACCTCGGCGTGGTCGAGCACATGAGCGACCGCGTCGCCGTGATGTATCTCGGCCGCATTGTAGAGAGCGGCGGCTGGCGCGAGATCTTCGAACGGCCGGCGCACCCGTATACGCAAACCCTGATATCAGCGATTCCCGACCCGCTGCGCCGCGCGCCGCTGGCGACGATACCGGGCGAGCTTCCCAATCCGCTCGATCCGCCGGACGGATGTGCGTTCAGTCCGCGCTGCCGTTACGCCGAAGCCGTGTGCCAGCGCGAGCCCCGGCCATCGCTCGAAACGCGTCCCGACGGCCACGCGGTGCGGTGCTGGCGCGCCGACGAGATTGCGGGGCAGACGGCGCTGGCCTCGCCCGAAAGCTGAGATCCCCAAAGACGGCGGGCACGCGACGCCATGAGTCCGCGGCTCACATATCGAGATGTGCATCGAGCGATCGAAATGCCCGCGGCCGTCTAGACAATCCCGCGGACGGCCCACGCGCTGGCCGTGAAAGAGCGCGGTCCGTCGTCTGAGCCAGAAAGATAGGCGCGGCGCATATACTCCTCGAGTACGGCGCGTTTGCTTTGATCCAGACCAGTCACATAGGCACCCACCGTGCCCTGACCCCTCAGCCAAGGCAGCCAGTAGTCGGCAAATGATGCGAAGTCCATGCGGATTGTCAGCGACGATTGCACGACCTCCTTCAAGCCCATGTCGGACCATGCGGCCGCAAACTCGCCCGGACCGGTGAACGGCGCAGAGAATTGCTTGGCACGGAACGCCTCTCCTCCTGGATCCAGGACAGCGGCTGTATCCGCCAGTACGCGCAGAAAAGTGAGGCCTCCTTTGAAGTCCCATACGGCGGCCGCGACCACGCCGCCAGGCTTAGTAACGCGCCGCATCTCGCGAGCGGCTTGCTCTGCGGCAGGCACAAAGTTCAAGACGAGCAGCGACATGGCCGCGTCGAATGTGGCGTCCCCGTAAGGTAGCGAAGCCGCGTCTCCTTGTTCGAATTGCAGGCGGGGATTGTTCGCTTTCGATCGCGCGTAATCGACAAAGTCTTGCGAATAATCAATCCCGACAATGGAGGCGTGCGGGAATTCGTCCGCGAGTGTGAAGGTCAAGCTCCCGGTACCGCAGCCGACATCAAGAATGCGCATCGCATCAGGGATCGCGGCGAACTGTGTGAACAGTGGTGCGAGCCGGGTACTCCACCGGCCCATGCTCTGCTGATAGCCGGTAGCGTCATTTGCCTTGTAGGTCGACATGGCGAATCTCCGTTAGCGCAACTCCACACGGCCGCGTGGGCACGCTACGCGGGCCCGCCTGGACCGACAGATATCCTAACGCTTCCTCGAGCTTGTCGATGCCGAGGTTTAGGTCGGGAGTGGCGTAGATGATGTGATCGAGCTTTCGAATCTGCCCACCGGCTGCCTGGGGAGATGCCGGCGCCATGCGTTTGCCTCATCGCGTAGAAACTTGCCTGATGCGTGCGAGCATGCGCAGACGCGGAGCTTCTTGGATACTCCACAAAGTGTAGTATCCTCCAGGAGAGGACCTTGCTCGGCTTCACCAGGCAAGAAGGAGCAGGCTAGTGAGAACCTATGGGCAGTTTTGTCCGATTTCCAAGGCGGCCGAGCTGTTCTGCGAACGGTGGACGCCGCTGATCATCCGCGACTTGGGAAAGGGCGTTTCACGCTTTTCCGAACTTCAGCGCGGCGTCGCACGGGCTTCCCCGACCCTCCTGTCACGCCGACTTAAGGAGCTTGAATCCGAAGGACTGGTCGAGCGGCGTCGATCGGAATCCGGACGCGGCTGGACCTATCATCTCACTACGCCGGGGCAGGATCTCATGCCGCTGGTGCACGCGCTCGGCGCCTGGGGGCAAAGGTGGTCACGGCGCGAGCTGATGGATCACGAGCTCGATGCAGGTCTTCTTCTCTGGTCCATGGAGCGGGGCTCGCGTCCTGACGCCTTCGGGGGTGGCCGTTCGGTCGTGCAGTTAACATTCCGCGAGCGACCTGCTCGCTGGCGGCACTACTGGTTTGTCGGCGGAAACGGCGCGACGCAATTGTGCATCAAGGATCCCGGTTTCGAAATTGATCTCTACCTGACTACGACCCTGCGCGACATGATCTACATCTGGCGCGGCGATCTTCCGCTCGAGGCCGCGCTCAGGAAGGGAAAGCTCGAAGCAATCGGCAAAGCAACGGCCAGATCCGCGCTGCCGCGCTGGCTCGCCAGATCCAAACTCGCCGACGTGAAATCAGAAAGGCCGAATCGAGACATTCCAAGTGCTGGTAGTCGCAGCCGATCGAAGCGGCAGGCTGAGAGCGACAAAGCGGTTCGGTGATCGCCGCCGCCTGCCCAATAGAGTCCCCCGTACCACGAGGCTCGACCGTCCGCTGCTGGCACAACGCGGACAGTCGGCACACTGACGCCGCGGCCCGTTAGCGACGACGCCGGGCGAGCTTCCCAATCCGCTCAATCCGCCGGACGGATGTGCGTTCAGTCCGCGCTGCCGTTACGCCGAAGCCATGTGCCATCGCGAGCCCCCGCCATCGCTCGAAACGCGTCCCGACGGACACGCGGTGCTGGCGTGAACCGGGCTAGCCCGTATTCCTGACCGCGTCAGCTAGCATGGCGTAAAGCTCGCGCTTGCTGAGCTCCTCAGGCTGCCTCGCTACTGTCTTCTTCCGCGACACATTCTTCGCCACCGGGCGGGCACCGTCGGCCAGCAACGCCGGCCTTCGCTTCGGGACCGGCCTTATGTTGGGTTTTGCTGTTGGCGGTTTGTGACCACGTTTCAGGCCCAAACGAGTTAGCCTGCCGCAGACCGCGTTGCGGCTACAGCCGACACGGCGCGCGATCTGTGCGGCGCTCTGTCCTACGGACCAGAGTTCTTTGAGCAGCGCTACGTCTTTCGCATCCCAACCCATGCGAGACACTATACGCCGACTGCCAACCACAGGCTATTCTAGTCTTCGTCCGGCTCGCGCACGGCCGGCGGTTGGTCGGCGTCCTCCTCTTCGTCTTCTTCGTCGTCTGCTTCGTCGTCTTCATCTTCATCAGGATCCCGGGGCGGCACCGTGTTGCCCGTGATCACGGGACTCCCGTCGATCAACCTGGTGGAAAATTCCTCCGGGATGTGTCGTTTCATGTTGATGCTCCCTGGGACGTGGACCCTCCGAAGTAATCGGCCCGGCCCGCCGATCTGAACTTCAGTGTAAGCTCGCGGAACGCCTTTAGATCAACCCCATGAGGATGAACGCAGCGATCTCGATCAGGACTGCGGTCCCGAGGGTTGCGACGACGAGAAAGGCGTCGGCTGGCGATAAATAATGCATTGCATGCCTCGCAGTTTTGCGAAGCCCCGAGTCCCCATGAACTAAATTCACCTGAGCAAAAAAGGTTGCGGTTCCCAAGGCGCTACCCCAACATGGCTGGCGCAAAGACCCGGGACGTCCGGACGACATCACGGGTAGGCTATTGGAACAGCTTGCGTCGCGCTGGTCGCGCCCGCCATGACGAACCATTACTTCAATCCTGGCCGATACACGGATGCGGAACTCGTCGGCCTGCGGCGATGCGTCACTCATTGCATATCTCACCGCTTGGCTTCCAAGCCTGGACAGTTGCCGGAGCCGTCCAGATTGCCGGAAGCAACACGACCCGCAATTAAAAATAAGCCTTGCGTTCGGTCGACAGGACGCGCTCAAATCGTCGTATTGGAATAACAAAAGGCGAGGCGTAGCGAGCGGGAGAACGGCGATGGGTGCAATTGGAACGGATTTTCAGCCCGAGCTGATCGAATTGACGAGGGCCGTCCTGGACGATGTCACGGTCATGCTCCCCGAGGCAAAGCGCACGTCGACGATGAAGGCCGAAATCGCGTCTCACATTCTTGAATGTGCCGCGAAGGGCGAGCGGGACCCGATAGCGCTGAGAACAGCTGCACTCTCGGCCACCGTGGAGTGTACTCACTATTCGCACGATATCTCTCCGGAGCGCAGGGCCATCTAGGACATAAAAAGCCGCCCGGGCATGACTCCGTGCGGCTCCTTACGCGACTGCCGGTTTCCCGGTTCCGCCGCTGCTGCCTCATAAACCGTCGAGTGGCGTGAGGGTTCCGCCGTCGCAAGGCGTTTGAGGTTACAAGTCGCCTCGCGGGATGCAGTGCGATCTGTTACCGTACGGCGGGAACCTTACGCGCCCGCGCGACGGGTCGCCCATGCCGCTGCGCAGCGGTTCATAGTTCGGTAGCTGATCAGATCGAACGGCGCTCAGCGAAGCCCCGATGTCTGCTTTGAAGCGTCCCCGAAAGCCTTAGCCTTGCTGTTCATCCGTCGCGACAAGGCGCCCGTCTTTCACCTCGTAAGAAACTGCGGCGTTACCGGATCGCTCTATGGCGCGCTCCAGCCACCTGATCGATTCATCGACCCAATATTCCTGGCGCTCGGGCTCAGTCCGCGCCCTTTCACGACACACAGAGGCTAGAGTGATGCACGCTGCTTTGCGGTCCATGGCTCACCCTCATCTGGTTGCGGGCCGGGTGATGTCAGCCACATATTGAGACGCGCACTTATTGAGACGCGCCGTTTCTTAACTTTGCCCCACGCTTAAGTTGCCGCGCAAACATACCTCGGCCAGAACGATTGTCTGTCCGGTAGCCGACAAAAAGTGAAGCTACGACACTGTCGGATTTGCCGACTGCGGGGGACATCGCCCGCGCGGGGGCGCATGGCTCGAGGGGGTTAGTAGCGGGACGGATCAACGGCGGTCAGTGAACCCCAATGTCCGTTCAGCAGCACAGAACGCGCTCAAGTCGGACATCGCGCCATGTCCGAAAAGTGCCAACCCGGAAGTCGGATATGCAGGCAGCTCTCTCAATGTGAGGCACATCACTAACAGGTTCTGCAAAATCATCCACGGTGGTTGGCACAGGCAAGCGATAATGCAGCCTGATTTGGGATCACGAAAATGAACTTTTCACGCATAGGCTTCATCGTGCTGGCTGCCACCGTATCACTCTCTGCGATGCCGGGATTGGTATCTTCCGCACTGGCCGGACCCTATGACTGGATGAGCAACAAGCCTTATGTGGCCTGCCTTAAAAGAGCGAACCATCTCGCCGCGGTGAGGCGCGATCATGGGGGCGGTAGGGCAGTCTACGAAATCAGCTACAACAGCGGTCGTCGTGCCTGTAACAGGGCATTTGGTTACCCTGATTACTGATCTCCTCGGGGACGAGCGGCTGTTACGCCTCGGCACTAAAGACCCCCCCGATTCAAACCGAGGGGCAGGTCTCGGAAACGCGACTATAGACCCCCCTCATACCGTTGCGGCAATGCAGTCCAAACAGGAGACTTGCTATGACAGATACACGCGCTCAAATGGCAGCGGGAATGTTCATGCCGGTGCTGGACGGATACGTGTTTCGCGAGCCCTATCGATGGCCTTTCACGCAAGCCCGACATTACCTCGTGAACGAAGCCCAGAGAGATAAAATCATTGCAATGATCGTTCCGAAACGGCCAATGCTCTGGCAAATCGCACTATGGGGCACACTATGCTTGATGGTGGTCGCAGCTGGATTCGTGGTCTGGGCCTTTACTCGGCATGAGAACCCAACCCTGGTCGACACAATCAGTATGATGGTTCTGACGTTCGCACAGGTCGTCGTGGCCTTTCTGTTTCTGCGTTGGCTTAAACTGCGCGAGCTTCGGCCGCTCCTCGCGAGCCTTCCGACCACGGATTTGAAGATCACAAGAAGCGACATGCAACGTCAGTCGATGAATGCGATGTCTATCAGGCAACTCATTCTCCTTGGTGCAATCAATGTCATGGCGTGTTCGTCATTTCTGATCAGCGGAATCATTTTCCTCATACTGAGCCAATCGCAAGGATTGTTTTATCTCGCCGGAGCACTTCTGTTTGGTGCGTTGACGTTTCTTTACTACCGCCTCCTGATTGACCGGGTAGAGAATACGCCCGCTAAAGCCGCCACGAGCCCATAACGGCGGCTCGCCTCGGTTAAAAGCTGTTCGGGCCGCATGTATGTCATTGGGTCATGCGCGTCGGTTTGGCCGGACCACGGCGACTTCCGGTCTACCCCGGTGAACGGACATTCGCAGGATAGGCGGGCATGTCACAAAGGTGCCAACAGGCGACATTCGAGTGGTGTATAACGAAAGAGGCCGCCTCAGTAGGCGGCCCTTAATTCGAGTTTGAAAGGGACGGGGATAGCTGGAGATGAAAAGCGTTTTGAACGGACCAGGCGCACAGCTCTTTGCGCTGCTCTTTATGTCGTTCGCCGCCGGTGCGCTCGCCATTGTGGCGTTTAAGGGAGCCCTGCGCAACGACAGTGAGTGGATGATTTTGGCTGGCGTTACCGTCATCTTTCTCGTCACGATAGGCATCAACGCTGTTCGGCTTATTAGAAAGACCGGTGCCTCCTAGCTCTCGAAGAGGACGCCTCTTAGATTACCGACGGCACACATTGAAGTGCGATCTCAATAGGAACAGTTCGGCAACCGAGAACCTTCCCTGAACCCGGCAGATGTTGTCACAAATAACCGCATGTCTCTCGTGGCTCAAATTGAGAAGTCGGGATGTTCGACCGGCAGGTCAGCTTCACCGCCAATGGCAGACACCTCAGAGGGCCATCGGCATGTCTCAAACGTGCCATAAACCGACATCCGATCAAAGCGACCCACTACGATCTGCCATAAGTGCCGAACTCGGGAGACCCAATTCGCTGGGGACGAGGGTGATGCGTTTGGCGGCGTCGGTGCGTTCATCGCACGGCCCCTCACCCGCCTTTGGCGAGTGAGGCCATAGCGTTGGCGTCGGCGGCAACCTGAGCGGTGATTGCGCTCTGACGAAGGCTAGTGCGCCAAAAGAACGGGGCGTGCCGAAGCGTTCTTGAGGATGTGGCGCGTCGCTCCGCCCAGAAGCATCTCGCGCAGGCGGCTATGGGAATAGGCGCCCATGATCAGCAGGCCGGCTTCATACTCTGCCCCCACCGCGAGCAGCGTATCGCCCACCGAGCGCAATTCCGGTGCAACCACCTGCGCGGTCGCACTGATGCCATGACAGCGCAAATAGGCAAGCACCTCGGCCTGCGAGGCTTGGCGATTGCTGGCGTCGCGGTCAACTCTTATGACCCGCACCGATTTGGCAAGTTGCATGAACGGGATGGCAGCAGAGACTGCGTGCCAGCATTCCGGGCTCTCGTCCCAGGCGATCATCACGCTGTCGGTCAGATTAGTCTGCAGCTGAGCCGGCGCCAACAGCACGGGGCGACGGGTCCGCAGCAGCGATTGCTCGGCAATGGCCATGAGCGATTCCGTCACGGTGGCGCTCGCGGCGACCATCAGGTCGAAGGCAGCGGCCCGTTGCACCGCGATTTCGACATACGATCCCTCGGCTTCGCGCCAGGATGCTGCGAGCGGGCTGCCGGGCTCGTCGTTCGCCGATAGCATCGGGATGCCGACTACCGCGCAGGCCTGCGCGAAAACCTCACGCGCTTCCTGCGCTGTTCGCTCCCGTTCCTCGGCGTACCGGTTTTCCAATGCAACGGTCGCCGTTCGTCCCATCTCGGTGGCCGTCAGGCCGCCGCGCGCGACCGGCGGCGGCTCACTGATAAACAGTGCCTGGACGTGAGCCCCGAGCGCCTTCGCGACAGACAGGGCCGTTTCGATTTGACCGGTGTGACTGGCTGAGCCGGGAAGTGGAACCAGGATTCGCTTGATACTCATGAGAGCCTCCTGCGATGGCGCCATTTGCGACGACAGACGGCATATGTGTGTTGAGCCGAAGCGAAATCGCGCAATACTGCCCAATTCATAACTTCCGGAATCACCCCAAAGTTCCGGAGACCTGCCGGTTGCCGACTTTGGACGGCGATGTCCGGTGTGGATCAAAAAGCGTCGATTTGACCGGACCACGGCGACTTCTGGTCTACCCCGGCGAACAGAAATTCTCAGGCCAGGCGGGCATGTCTCAAAGGTGCCAACTACGCCCGCCGCTCGACGCCATGCTTGCGCACGCAGCGGACGGGTAGCCCTTGCGAACAATTACGCATCAGATTCTATATTCACCAAAACTTCCCCCGCGGTGATTTCGGGGTCTCCAAGATTCAGGTCATGCAGGCTTGCTTGAACAAACTCCAGTACTTTTTGGTTCGCCGCATTGGCGCTTTCGCGGTCCTCGAATATCATGACAGCGACACCGACGCCTCCGCCGCCATCCAGCACATAATAAGATCTGAATCCGCGCGATTCCCTTAGCATCTGACCGATGCCGCTTTTGGCGCGGCGAGCAGCATCCGCAACCGAGTGAACCTTGGTGTACTTTCGAATGACTATGTACATGAGGCCACCCATGCGTCTCAGTTCCAGCCCCGCCCATCAAAGCATATCGGGCCGCTGCTGGACCAGGGCCGCAATGATTCTTGACGACTTCGCCACTACTGTCCAACAAATCCACGCAGCTTGTTCACCGTTTCGGCGGCGTCCTTGGCTTCCTCGGTTGTCAGGACGGTGATCTCACCAGTTCGCCTATGCAAGACGCTGTGATGGATTGGCGCGCCTGAAAGGCCGTCTACATCCGACTTCACCGCGATGTCGTCGATATCGGAGAGCGCGAACTCGACAGGCTTTCTGTTCCACAGCAGCATTTTTTGCTGCAGCGTTGCCTTGCCGGAATCCTTGTCGAGTGTAAGCGTCGTTGAGCCCGCTTTCAAAACGAGCTTGCTCGGAGTTGCTTCGATATTAGCCATGGCAGGTCCCCGTTGGTCCCTACTCCAGATGTCAATTATCGGGCGATTTACGCACTGTGTCGAGCGACAAATTGACACCAAAAGACGCAGGCAGCCGGTGTCCATTTCGGGACGCATCGCCAAAACCTGTGTGCCAATGATCGACAGCTTTGTGCCAACAGCATCACTCTGAAACAGCCTCAAAACAACGCGATGAACGTTCATCTTAAATAGTTACCGTAATTCCTGAATCGAGTTTGCTCTCGCTCAAAAAGACCATATCGACCTCGGACGCGCAGCGAGGTTCGACATGGCAGAAGCGAGCTACGATCTCATCAGGTCCCGGACAGTCCCTTTCAATTGGCGGATCGCCGCGATTGCTACGTTCACGATTCTGGTCGTGGCACTGGCAGCCTTGCTCCACGTCATCCCCTACGGCCGCGCGGTGTGGGATTTCGTCTTCATCCTCGATGGCGCCTATCGCATCGGCCACGGGCAAGTTCCGCACGTCGACTTTTCCTCGCCGGTCGGCGCGCTGACACTTTACCTGACGCATTTTGCCGAACGGCTTTTTCCCACCGGGCAGCCCTTCGTCGGCCTGCACGCGCTGGCGTGGCTCATGGTGGTGCCGCCGTTCGCCGTGATCGCGTCGCGCATTCAATCCGGCTGGGGTTTCGCCGCCAGCTTCGCGATTCTCGCGATGGTGGTTCTGGTGCCCTACACGCTCGACCCCACCATGCTCTCCGAGATCAGCTATTTTGCCACCTATAACCGCTTCGCCACCGCGATCCTGTTTTTGGCAGCGCTTTGGTATGTGCTGCCAAAGGCCCGCGGTGACGGCGTGTTGCTGGGTTACCTGCTGACCGCCCTGATCTTCATCAAGATCACCGCTGCGATAACCATGCTCGGCCTGGTCGTGGCGGCCGTGCTGCTCGGACGGGCGCGGCCCGCCGCGCTGTTCACCATGCTGTTCGTCACCGCGGCACTGGCGGGGCTGATCGAGTTGGCGACCGGAGGACTGGTCTCCGGCTACCTGCGCGACATCGTCGCGATGAGTGCATTGAACCGGGGCGGCGCGCTTTACCGGCTTGCCGCCACGTCGGCCCGCAACTGGCTGCCGCTTGTCGTCACGCTCACGATCGTCGGGCTCGCGGCCCGCGAACTCGATTTCACCGCGGCCGTTCGGCGCCCGCTCCATTTCGTGCGCGAGACCATCGCGCGCGAAGCATTTGCCGTGGATGCCACGCTGCTGGTCGCGGTCGCGCTCGCCGCGGAAAGCCAGAACACCGGCGGCGTCGGACTGATTGCCGCCGCGGCCGTGCTTTTCCATCCGAGCCTGCCCGTCAGCCGCGGCTGGCGCCTGGCGGCCGCAGCGGTACTCGGCGCGACGCTCGTCCTGCCGATGGCCGACGTCGTTGAAAAGCGTGTGGTCTCGACCCTAGTGCGGGAAAGGCAGGGCACGACCGAGCACGGCTTTGCAACGTTCCTGCCGGGCATGCGCGTGCCGCCCGCCACGCTCGCCGGCTCCCGGCTGATGACGCGCCTGCAATCCGAATGGATGCCCTACCTCGACGAGATCACCAATAATGGCTTCGATCTCGACGGCGATCCGGCCAGCACGAGCCCAGCGACGCGCGCGGCGTGGGCGATCAGCGTCGCCGAAGCCGGAGCGAATTTTCAGCGGCTTGGCTATGCGTCCAAGGCGCAGCGCTATACGACCATCGACTTTGCCGAATCCTTCCCGCGGATGCTCGGCTTGACGCCGGCGCGCGGCTCCACCCTGGCGATGGATTTTCGCCGCACGGTGCCTGCGTTTTCCGTAACCGAAGCGTCGACCTATCTGGCGTCCGCGGACGGCGTGTTTTTCCGCACCTGCGTTTTGCCCGGCGCGGCCGACACCAATCCGGCAACCTTCCGCACCGTGCTCGAACGCGAGTTCACGCGACACAAGCTGCATCCCTGCTGGGATTTCTACAGCCGTACCCGCTGAAAGGGCCCGCATGTCCACCTTACCCCTGCCGCTGATTCCCGAGCTCTCCGCGTCCCGCGAGGCTCCGCCGCCCCGGCCGCTGATTCTTGATCTCGATGGCACGCTGGTGCGCGCCGACATGCTGCTCGAGACCGTCCTGGCGCTGCTCAGGAGCGCGCCGTGGCGGCTGTTCGAGATCGGCCTGTGGATGCTGCGCGGCCGCGCCTATCTCAAGCGCCGTCTCGCCGAGGAAACCAGCATCGAGCCGGATGTCCTGCCGTTCAATGAGGAACTGCTCGCCTACGCGGCCGACATCGCGGCGAGCGGGCGGCCGGTCTACGTCGCCACCGCCGCCGACGCCAAGGTTGCGGAGAAGGTCGTGCGACGGATTGCTTTCATTCGCGGCGTCATCGGCAGCGACGGCGTGCGCAACCTGAAGGGCGAAGCGAAGGCGCTGGTTCTCGCCGAACGATTCCCCGACGGCTTCGACTATGCCGGCGACGCGCGCGCCGACATTCCAATCTGGCGCCGCGCCACCAACGCCATCGTCGTCGAGGCGGCAAGTTCGGTGCAGCACGCCGCCGCAAGCGTCGCGACCGTCGCCAAAGTGTTCCCGCGACCGTCCCGAATCCGCGCATTGCTGCGCAGCATGCGCCCGCACCAATGGGCGAAAAACGCGCTGGTTTTCGTGCCGCTCATTCTCGCCGGACTGGCCTCGCACGCTGACGCCGTCTACGCGACGACATGCGCTTTCATCGCCCTCGGCCTGGTTGCCTCATCGACCTATCTCGTCAACGATATCTGGGACCTGACCGATGACCGCAGCCACTGGTCGAAGCGAAACCGGCCGCTGGCGAGCGGACGACTACCGCTCGCAACCGCGATCGCGGCGGTTCCAATTGGACTGGTGATGGGCATCGCCGTTGCGGCGCTGGCCGGACCGGCGACCGTTGCCGTCGTCCTGCTGTATCTCGCCGTAACCCTGCTCTACTCGTTCGCGCTCAAGCGCATCCCGATTCTCGACGGTTTCGTTCTGGCCTCCTTGTTCACGCTGCGCCTCGGCGCCGGCATCGTGGCGTCGGGAGCGCCGCCGTCGCCCTGGCTCCTGGTGTTCGCGATGTTCCTGTTCGCCTCGCTCAGCTTCGCCAAACGCCATACCGAGGTTGCCCGCGTCATCGAGCGCGGAGGCACCGAGGTCCGCGGCCGCGGCTACAAGTCCATGGACCTGCCGCTCATCATGGGCATCGGCATGGCGACCGGGGTCGCCGCCGTGCTCATCATGGTGCTCTACATCATCAACGACGCGTTCCGGCAGAGCTTCTACGGCAACACCGCCTGGCTGTGGGGTTTTCCGGCGATCCTGTTCCTGTTTGTGTGCCGGATCTGGCTGAAGTGCGGACGCAGCGAACTGCACGACGATCCCGTGGCTTTTGCCGTCACCGATCGGCCAAGCCTGGCGCTCGGCGGCGCCCTGATGGTGTGCTTCGGACTGGCATGGTCGGGCGCGTTTGGCTGACATGGCCCGTCGTCACCGGCCAGCCCGCCCCCGGGGCTCCCTTGGGCGCGGAGGTTGACGTCCTGCAAGTCAACCGAAAAAAATCTACCGGACAATGTCGGATTCGGGATACCTCGTTCGTCGTTTCGCCAGGCCGATCCAGCCGGCCCCGTTACCCAAGCGAAGCGAAAGGATGAGCAATGGCCAACACTGCCAAGAAGACTGCCAAGAACACGATTTGCGTATGGTACGACAAGGACGCAGAGGCTGCCGCCCGCTTCTACGCCGAAACCTTTCCCGACAGCTTCGTCGGCGCCGTCCACCGGGCACCCGGTGACTATCCCTCCGGCAAGGCGGGCGACGTGCTGACGGTGGATTTCACCGTTGCCGGCATCCCCTGTATCGGCCTCAACGGCGGTCCGATGTTCAAGCACAACGAAGCGTTCTCGTTCCAGATCGCCACCGATGACCAGGAAGAGACCGACCGCTACTGGAATGCCATCGTCGGCAATGGCGGTCAGGAGAGTGCGTGCGGCTGGTGCAAGGACAAATGGGGCATCTCCTGGCAAATCACGCCGCGCGTGCTGACGGAGGCGATGGCGGCCGGCGGCGCTGAAGCAAAGCGCGCCTTCGATGCCATGATGACCATGAAGAAAATCGACGTCGCCACGATCGCGGCGGCGCGGCGCGGCTGACGCTCACGACGAGATTGTCCGGATAGAGGTGTCCCCTGATAGACGTGTCCTGGCCAGCTTCAGTTGCTGGCCAGGCTCAGTCGCCGCGGGCGCGCGACGCGCCTATCCTCGGCATCGGACGTTGTCTACTTCTGCTCGTTCGCGCGCATCTCTTCCGCAAATGGCCGCAGGCCTTGCGACATGTCATCGAGACGCTTTTGCCATTCCGCGCCGGGCATGAAAGCGAGAACCGGGACGTCGCCTGGCGAACTCTTGACGTATTCGGGGTCACGCACGCTTTCCGCAATGGCCGCTTCGAGTTGCTTGACGATTTCGTCGGGAACGCCCTTCGGCACCGCGAAGCCGCGTTCGGCCGTCATGGTGATCGCGACGCCGGCCTCCTCCGCCGTCGGCACGTCGGGAAGCGAAGGCGAGCGCGTCTTCGACAGGATCGCAATGACGCGAAGTTCTCCCTTGTTGGTGCCGTGCAGCTCGGGCACCTCGCTGAGGCTGATCATTCCCACTTGCAAATGGCCGCCCAGAATGTCGGTCCGCTGCGCCGACGTGCCGCGATAGGAAATCTCGTTGGGCTCGACCCTGGCGGCGCCCGCCAGCATGCGTATCGCCAAATGCCCGTTGGTACCCGCGCCATTGTGACCGAACGTGACCGAGCCGGGCTTGTTGCGCAACGCGGCGAGAACGTCCGAAAGACTGGTGAGTTTGCTGGCCGCATGCACCACCATGATGCTGGGATCATCGACCACGCGCGCCACCAGACGGATTTCATCCATGCCGTACTGGGTCTTTCGCGTCATCGGGAGAAAATTGTAGCCGGGCACGTTGACCACACCCATCGCATAGGCATCGGGGGCGGCGCGGGCAATCGAGCTAAACGCGATCTCGCCGCCGGCACCGGGCTTGTTCAGCACGACGAACTTGGCCTTTGCGCCCACCCTTTTCTCGACGAACGGCAGCAGCTTGCGGGCCATGACGTCGGTGCCGCCACCGGCCGCGAAGCCGACGACAACTTCAATCGGCTTGTCGTCTGGCCATGTCGCCCAACAAGGTCCGCTGGCTGCGATGCCGAGAATTGCTGCGATTATTGTTTGGACCTTCTTATGCATGAAGGCTTTCCTCCGCTCTGATTTTTCTCGCCGGCACACTAGAGCCCTTTCCGTTTCGATTGAATCGAAACGGGGCTCTAGATTCCTTGTTGACGCGTTTTCTTAACGCGAACCGGGTCCACTTCGCTGGAAAACGCTATAACCGATCGAGTCGGTCCGTCCAGACCTAGCGCGTCATAGCCGTCATCCCGATAAGTGCGGTGCGTGCGCCGCTGCCGACGGACAGGCCGAAAAAATCTCACCTCCCCTGGGTTATGGAGGCGAGATCGGCAATTCGGCTCTCTGCGGCTGCGCGATCAGTCGCGGGGAATCGGAAGAACGATGCCGCCGCCGACCGCAAGCAGCTTCGCGATCATCTGCGGCGTCAGCAGGTCATGGCCCCTGGAAGGTGCGGATGCGCAAGGAGGTTGTTGCCGGCAATCGACGCACTGGGTGCCGCCTCCTACCACCAGCTCGAGCCCGGCTGCACCTGCTGATAGTATGGCTGGCCGCCGCGGCGGCGCGTCGTGGCGGGTTGCGGCGGCTGCGGCTCCCAGCTGCGCTGGAAAAACGGGTTGAAGCCGTCTCCAGCGAAGGAGTCGTTCGCAGCGTAGACATCGATCGGGGGCGTGGGCTTGCGCGTGATGAAGCCGCCTTGCGGCTGGGTGCTCAGCACCACGACGAACTCGGTGCGATAGTTGGTCTCGACACTCAGCGGCTCGTCCGAGATCACGATCGAGGAGCGTGGCACTGCGGTCGGCGCGATGCGATCGAGCACCTCCTGCGGAATGGTGATGCGGTCGAGCGCGGCCTTGGCGTCGTCGGCGTTGTCGATGCTGACCGCGGTCCAGCGCAGGCCTGAATCGTTTTGCGCCACCGCCGTGAACACATGCGTGCCGATCGGTCGTTCCGGATTGCGGATCGTGACCGGGACCTCAATCGTCGCATCGAACACAATGCCGCCGCCGTCTGGCGCCGGCTTGTGCGTGGGCCGCCGCACGTAAAGCTTCTGCGTCTCGCGGCTGATGTAGATCGAGACCGGCTCGAGCGCGAGCTTGGCTTCGCTGGCCGCCTTGGCGGTGTCGGCCTTCCTGGCCTGGGCCACCTTGGCGGCGTCTTTTGCCGCGGCGGCGGCGTCGAGCTTCGCTTTCGAGTCGGTCTTGGCGGCCTCAAGCTGGGTCCCGAGATCAGCGGCCTTGGCGGCGGCCTTTTGCTTGAGGTCCTCGGCCCGCGCCCTGGCCTCGTCGGTCCTGGCGGCGGCGAGCGCTTTGTCGGCGTAGGCGAGTTCGGCGTCGGCACGGGTCTTGAGCACCTGCAGCTTGCGCAGCGATGCTGTCAGCGTCGCCGTCTCGCGCGTCGCCGCCGCGGCGGCTTTCTTGGCCTCATCGGCCGCCTTGGCGGCCTCGGCAGCCTCGCGGGGGAGCGCCTCGGCTCTGGCCGGCGCGGCCGCGATGGCCTCCGCCTTCGGCGAGAACAGCGCCGGATGGGAGAATTCGACCGGCTCGGCGTCGTTGGGCGAGATGATCACCCGCATCCCGATCCGCGTCTTGTCGAACAGCTTGTCGGCAAAGCCGAACGGCATCCGCACGCAGCCGTGCGAGGCCGCATAGCCCGGCAGCGGCCCGCCGTGCAGCGCGATGCCGTTCCAGGTGATGCGCTGCATGTTCGGCATCGAGGCATCGTCATACATGTTGGAGCGGTGTTCCTTGTTCTTCTCGAGGACGGCGAAGACGCCGGCCGGCGTTTCGCGACCCGAGGTCCCGGTCGACACCGGCGCGCGCAGGATCCAGCCCTCGGCGTCGTACAAAGTAACCTGCTGGGTCTTGATCGACACGATCGCCATGATCGGCTCGCCCGCATCGCGCGGCGCCGTCGCCTCCTTGGGGGCCGCGGGGCGCGGCTGCCGCGGCGCGGCATCGGCGGTCGGCGCCGTCAAGGCCGCCAATGCGGCCATGACCGCGAACGTCACTATGGCGGGAAGGCCGCAACGCCGCATCGTCACCGTGGATTGCGCCGTCGTAAGTCGATTTACCATGCCTTGCCTCGGTTCAAATGCCTGCCCGCGCTTGCGTCGATCGCGTATCAGATTGCGGTCATTGGATTAACAAACCGCCGCCACCATCCACGCCGTCCATTTCGCCCCGAGGGGATTATCGGCACTTCCGTTGGCAATTCACTCATATACGACAGCCCGCGCAGGAGAAAGGGTCGCCCGCGGCGTCCATCGACCCCGTTTACGATCTGCGAGCCGAGTCGCCCCCGCGCGCAATAGCGATGTGGATACGGCGGGTGCGACAAAACAACCCGGCGCAAAGCCGGGCTTCCGTCATGCCCGACCGGCGGGGCAGCAATGGGGCAATAATGATGGGCATGTCTTTTGCTTCCTGCACAGGAAACAGTCCTGTCGAGGCCCGCATGTTGGGAATCCCGCGGCGCTACAGCCACTTTGTCTATGGCTTTATTCAGTCGGGCTTGACCTGCGCGGTAGCGGCGGCGATCGCCAGCTTTCCGCTCGCGGGATCGGGTCATTTCGTCGTGCACTGGGGGCGGGCATGGCTGTTCTCGTGGCTGCTGATGTTGCCGGTGGTGCTGTTTGCGGCGCCCGTCATCCGCCGCCTGGCCGATGCCATGACCCGGGAAGAGTAGCAGGCTCGCTCCATGGAAACGAGCCTGCCTGACCACCGAACCGTTACTTCTTCATGCCGTCCTTGGACATGGCATCTTTCGACATACCGTCGTGCTTCTTCATGGCGTCCCTGGACATCGCATCTTCCTTTTTCATGTTGTCCTTGGACATCGCGTCCTTGGACATCGCGTCCTTCGCCATCCCGTCCTTGCTCATCTTGTCCTGCGCGTAGGCCGCGGGCGCCGAGGCAAGTCCGAACGCGAGTGCAAGCGCGGAAATCGAGAGCAAGGCGCGCAGATTCCTGGTTGTCATCGTCAATATCCTTCGTTGTGTCTGTTAGCGGTTAGCCGCTGTTCCGATTACGTCGATCGATCGGCCTTCGTTACGAACGGGGCTCGACCGGTGGTGAACACATCGCTGTGATCAATCAGCCGTCTTGGCCGGCATCATTGGCGTCTCTCCTCTGTTTGATGGAAGTTTGAGGTGCGTGGTCAGTACCGCTGCCAGCGCGAGCGACACACCGACGCCGGCGACGCAGGCGATCCAGCCCAGGCGGTCGAACAATTGTCCGAGCACGGCGCTGCCGACCAGACCGCCGAAGAAGTAACAGGCGAGATACGTCCCACTGGCGACACCGCGGTTGTCGTGGGCCGCCTGACCGACAAAGCCGGTCGCCGAAGCCTGCGCGAAGAAAGTGCCAACGCCAACCAGCACCATGCCGGTAAGGACGGGTGCAAGATGCGAGGACAGCATCAAGGGCAATCCAACCGCGGCGAGCGCAAGGGCGCCCCACAGCACCGGCCGGGTGCCAAACCGTGCGACGGCTCGTCCGGCGAACAGCGTCGTGACCACGGAGGGTGCAAAGACAAAATAGACCAGGCCGAGATCCATTCGCCCGAGCGACAGCGGCGCGCGGACGAGAACGAAGTTGACGAAGGTAAAAGTGCCGACGAAAGCGAACAGGATGCAGAAGCCGATCGCGTAGGCGGCGCGCAGCGAGGGATCGCGCCAATGGGCAACGGTAGCCGCGAAAGGCGATTGCGTCGTCGGCATCGCCTGCATCGGCTTGACCTGCCGAATGGTGAAGTACACCAGCACCGCACCGGCCAGATTGAGCAGCGCGAAACAATAGAAATTCGAGGCCAGTCCGAACGTGTCGACCAGCGCGGCCGACATCAGCCGCCCGATCAGATTACTGGCGACATTGCCGGTGATATAGGCCGCGAATGCGCCGCCGGCGTCCATCGTGCTGCACTGCTCGCCGAGATGGGTCAGCGTCAGGGCAAAGGCCGATGCCATGCAAAGACCCTGCAGCACGCGAAGGAAAGTGAACGTGACAAGGTCGGGTGCACTCGCCAGCAGCGTGGTGGGGATCGCGAGCAAGACCAGGCTCACGAGAATGCCGAGCCGGCGGTCGATAAGCGGGCTCAGGAATCCGACCACCAGACTGGCGGCCGCCATGCCTACGGTGCTGGCATTGACGGCGACACCCATCGCGGCCGGGGTCACGTCGTAGTGCCGGGTCAGGGACGGAAGGATGGCCTGCATCGCGAACAGATCGACCACGGTGAGAAAAGCCGTCAGGCCGATGATCAGGGAACGCAGCGCCACACCTGGCGAGCGGCCATCCATATCGATCGCGTGCGTTTTCATCGATGCGGAAAGCTCGGTCATGGTGCGACTCGCCAGCATGATCTGGAAGGGGATGTGACGCCTGGGCGTGCGGGGCAACACGGGGGATCCCAGGACGTCACATCAGGCAACGGGCGCGGCAAGCGCGCGCGTTACATCCGGTTACATGTGGTGGTCGTGCGGATCCTTGCGGACGTCGCCGACATAGAGAATGACGGTCTCCCTGCCGAGGTTCTTCCACCAGTGCGAGACACCGGCGACTTCCGGCCTGATCTCGCCGGCCTTGTGCACGATCGGATCGGCGCAATTGCTGGCGTACTCGACGATCTCGCCCTGCTGCACGAAGATCAGCGCCGGACGATCGTCATGGCTGTGCCACGGCACGATGCCGCCGGGCTCGATCGTCAGCTTGCGGAAACGCAGCTCGCGATCCCTGATATTGGCCGGCTGCTTCTCAAGATTGATCGCACCGAGCGTGACGTCCGTGACGCCGACCGCCTTGTAATCGACCTTTTCGCGGACGTTGGCCTTGATCCTGTCGGCCGGGCATTCGCCGGCCGATGCCGCCGGCGCCGACGCGAGCGTGCCTGCGAAAATGCCGGCAAGCGCGAGGCCATGCCAGAGGGTGCTGGATGAGCTGGATTTGGACATGTCGTGGTCTCCTCTGTTGTTTGCTTCCGCCTTTGAAGTGGCCGAAATGGATTTGGCCGGCTACGTCACGACAGTCGACGAAATCACCAGAGGAATGAAATGCCGGTTGGCTCTGGACTCGATAGCGCCGGGCTATGCGTGCCCGAGCATGTGCTTGATGTCGGATGAAAACGTCGGATAGGCGTAGACGTTGTCGCGAATCTGCGCGGCGGTGAGGCCAAAGCGCATCGCCAGGCCGAACAGGTTCACCAATTCCTGGCCGGCGTGCCCGACGAAATGCGCGCCGAGGATGCGGTCGGTGGTCCGATCGACAATGATTTTCGACCACGCGACGGTCTCGGCATAGGTTCTTGCCGAGAACCAGTCACACATGTCGTTGGTGTGCACGTCGATTGCAAAGCCGTTTTGCCGGGCGGTAGCCTCGGTCAATCCAACCGCGGCGAGCGGAGGAACGGTGTAGACCGACGTCGCCATGCTGGCGTAGTCGGGACTGTATTTCGGCCCTTCCACGATATTGCGGCCGACGATGTCGCCCTCATAGGTGGCGATCGGCGAGAGCTGCGGCGAAGTCGGCACCGCGTCGCCACAGACATGGACGAGCGGGTTGGAGATCGAGCGCAGATGGCGATCCACTGCGACGCGGCCGTTGGCGTGTTCGACGTTGCCGGCGGTGAGGTCCAGCATATCGACGTTGGCGACACGGCCGGCGCCGTTGACGATACGATCAGCATCCAGAGCGTGCTCGGCGCCGTCGTGGTGGAAGATCACGCGCAGACGGCCGTCTGCACGCTCGATCCGCTTGACGCTGACGGCCATTTTGACGCTGATGCCAATGCGCTCGCTCTCGATCTGCAGGCGAACGACGGCGTCAGCGTCCATCGCCGGCAGCAATTGCCGCTGCGCTTCGAGAACGGTGACCTCGGTGCCTGTCCGCGCATAGACATGGCCGAACTCCAGCGATATGACGCCGCCGCCGACGAATATCACCGATGCCGGCAAGTCGCGCTCGCTCAGCATTTCGTCCGAGGTGATCATGAACTCCGCGCCAGGGATCGGAAGCGGCCGCGGCTTTGAGCCTGTCGCGATCACGATGTGTTTGGCTTCGAGTTCGCGGCTCCCCACGCGAATAAGATTGCGTCCTGCGAAAACCGCGCTGCCTTTGATGATTTCAACGTCGCGCTTGGCCATCGAGCGGGCCAGTTTGGCCGGGATGTCCTTGATCATTTCCTTTTCGCGGTCGATCAGGGCTGCCCAGTCGAGCCTGGGCTTTCCAACCGAGATGAGATGAACGGCTGCGCGTTCGATCTCATGCAGGGCGTGGCCGGCCGCCACCAGCACCTTCTTCGGCGTGCAGCCGCGGTTCGGACAGGTGCCTCCCAGCATATCCTGCTCGATCATGGCGACCGACATGCCGGCGCGCCGGACCGGCCCGGTCACCCCGATGCCGGCATTGCCGCCGCCGAGGATGACTACATCGAATTGCTCTCTGCTCATCGGATGAACCTTCTTCTGGCAATGATCCGGACGAAATCAGGCCGCGCGCTGGCGCAGCCTGTCAGCCCATATGTGGAGCAGGCGGGCGGTGTTACTTCGTCGTGATCGTCGAGGTGATCGAAGCCACGACCTTGGTCGCCATCTCGAACTGCGCGACGCGATCCCTGATGTTGTGACGCTTCGCGATCCATCCGAAATCGGTCCAGACCGCCCAGACGTCGCCATTGTCATCCTGGGTCAGCAGCAGTCGCACCGGCCAGTCGAGGCCGGCATTGGGGTTGGAGGTGATGAATTGGGTTCCGAGCGGCGGATTGCCGAACACCAGAAGCGTCGAGGGACGCAGCTGGATGCCGGCATCGGCCGCGAGCTTCGACTGGTCGATTTCCGAGAAGAACTTGATCCCCTTGCTGGCGATATCGGCCTTGATGCGGGTGATGGCTTCCGCCAGCGGCACCGCGCTCTTGACCCGGGTGATGCCGTCGTCGCTATCAGCCCGGGCCCCGGACGCGATGGAAGCCACGAGAAACAGCAACAGCAGCGTTACAGCGAAATTCGCGAAACGGTTGGTCAAACCAGGTGTCATGGAACGTCTCCTATCCGGGGTCCATGCCGTCGGCATGGCTTCCGGCGCAGGATGATTGTCGTCGCCGGTAAACTGAAATGCGATCTCGCTCTCATTTTGATAGCGGCCAGCTATTGGCAGGAGCATGCTGTCGGGGTCTCGATACGCCGTGGCTATCGAACCCATTGGGCGACGGCATTTCTGGCGCGCCGCAATCCGGCCTCTGATGGCGGCAGCGCCCGATCGGGCCGGGGCCCCTTGCCGTTGGCCCGGGCCGGAAAATAGTATCAGCCGAATACCGGAGAAAAACATGTCGCTATCTTCAGCCGATGCCGAGCGTCTCAAGGAGGCTTTCCAGCAATGTCGCGACATGGAAGGCACGCTGAGCGACCAGCTTCAGGCCTATGCCGCGGCGGGGCGGGAGATCTTTCCGGCCTATGGCGAGGCGGTCGACCGGCTGGTGGCGCGACTGCACGAAAACGGCGGCGGCGAGAACGCGCCGCGGCCGGGCGAGCCGATGCCGCCATTCCTGTTGCCGGACGAGACCGGCCGGCTGATCAGTCTGCCGTCACTGCTGGCCGAAGGACCGCTCGCGGTGATGTTCTATCGCGGACACTGGTGCCCTTATTGCCGGCTCAACGTCCGGGCGGTGATCCAGGCGCACGACCGCATCAAGGCATTGGGCGCGCAGACGGTGGCGATCATGCCGGAGACCCAGCCATTTACCGAAAGGTTCAAGGCCGAGGCCAGGGCGCCGTTCCCGGTGCTGACCGATCTCGACAATGGCTATGCGCTGTCGCTCAACCTGGCGATCTGGCTCGGCACCGAGATCCAGCGGCTGCTGTCCTATCAGAACCTGTCGGAATTCCACGGCAATGACGGCTGGATGCTCCCGATCCCCGCAACCTTCGTGGTCGGCCGCGATGGCCTGATAAAGGCCCGGTTCGTCGATCCGGACTTTCGCAAGCGCATGGAAATCGACGACCTGATCGCCGCACTGAAGAGCGCCAGCGAGGAGCGCTGACGCGCCGTATCCTTCAGACATTCGCGCCCTTGTCGACGACGCGCTGCCAGTCCGCACCGCGCAGCATGCGCATCACGGCGGATGCCACCGCCGTGCGCTCACGTCCGGCGACGCCATAGAGGTGCACGGTGCGGCGCGAATCCAGTCCCTCGACCGGCGTGCGTTTCAACGTGTCCGGCAGCGAGGCGGTGTGGGGAACCACCGCGATGCCGATATCGGCCTCCAGCAGTTCGATCAGGTCGCGCTCGGAGGCGATCTGGTGGCTGCGCTCGACCGCAACGCCATGCTCACGCAGAGAGCGGCCGAGTCGATCCGAATGTTCGCAGTAATTCCGTGACAGCCACTGCTCGGCACGCAAATCATCGAAGCCGATCGTTTCGCGCTCCGCCAGCGGATGCCGCCGGTTGATGACGAGATCGAAATCCTCCGTGAATAGCGGCCAGGTGTCCAGCCGGTCCCAGTCGCTGCCGAGTTCGGCGGCAATGCCAAGCTCGGCTTCGCCCTTCTTCAGATATTCGCCGACCTCGTCGGCGTTGCCGCGCAGGAAGCGGAATTCGAGCCGGTTGAACTGGCGTTTGATCTGGTCGAGACAGGGAATCAGGATGGACAGATCGACGGAATGGCTGAGAGCGATCCGCAGCGCTCCGACTTCGCCGCCCTTGAAGGACGCCGCCAGCATGCGTGCGCCAGCGGCTGCATCATAGCATTGCTGCAGCAGCGGGTGCATCCGCAGGCCGAGTTCGGTCAATTGCGCCGCCGGCCGCTCGCGCCGGAACAGATCGCCGCCCATTTCCGCCTCGAGCTGCTTGATCGCCCGCGTCAGCGACGGCTGGGTGACATTGCACTCGTCGGCGGCGCGCGTGAAGTTCAGTAACCGCGCCACTGCGAGGAAATACCTGACCTGATGCATCTCCATGATCGTGCTGCCCTGCCTGTTTCGCTGGAGAAATTAGCCGAATGGCCGCGGCAATAACACCCAAACCGCAATAGCGGCCGCCTATGGTTTCGGAAGCCAAAGGGCATTTCAAAACCCAAAGGCCGTCCTGCACATTCGAGCCGAGAATGCCGGAAGCGCAGGAAGGGCTCTGTCATGAACATTCAGGTGAAGGCGCAGGATGCCAAGGCGGCACGGCCGCTCGCCGGCAAGGTCTCGCTGGTCACGGGGTCGACCAGCGGTATTGGCCTCGGGATCGCGCGGGCATTGGCCGAGGCCGGATCGGCGGTGGTGCTGAATGGTCTTGGGGTCGCCTCCGAAATCGCCGGGATCAAAGACCAGATCGAGGCCAATTTCGGCGTCAAGGTCAGCTATTCCGCCGCCGATATGAGCAAGCCTGAGGCGATCGCCGACATGATCGCCGCGACGATTACCGGACATGGCCGGCTCGACATACTCGTCAACAATGCCGGCATTCAATATGTGGCGCCGCTCGACCAGTTTCCTGTCGAAAAATGGGACGCGATCCTGTCGATCAATCTGTCATCCGCGTTTCACACGACGCGGCTGGCCCTGCCGGCGATGCGCCAGAACAAGTTCGGGCGCATCATCAACATCGCCTCGGCCCATGGACTGGTCGGGTCGCCGTTCAAGGCGGCCTACGTCGCCGCCAAGCACGGTATCGTCGGGCTGACCAAGGTCGCCGCGCTGGAGACCGCCGAGGAAGGCATCACCTGCAATGCGATCTGCCCGGGATACGTCTCTACGCCACTGGTCGAGGCGCAGATCGACGGCCAGGCCAAAGCGCACGGCATTTCTCGCGAGCAGGTGATCCACGACGTGCTGCTGGCGCAGCAGCCAAACAAGCGCTTCGCCACCGTCGAGCAATTGGGCGCGTTGACCGTCTTCCTCGCCAGCGACGCCGCGGCATCGATCACCGGCATCGCGCTGCCGGTCGATGGCGGCTGGACCGCGCACTGAGGTGTTGAACGGAACGAAATCAAGGGAGTGCCACATGAACGACGTCCGGGACAATTGCGCTTCGCCACAGGCATTCGCCGGATCCGGGCCGGGCCAGATCGTGCTCGTGCTGCAGGGCGGCGGCGCGCTCGGCTCCTATCAGGCCGGCGTCTATCAGGCGCTGCACGAGGCCGGTATCGAGCCGGACTGGATCATCGGCACCTCGATCGGCGCTATCAACGCCAGCCTGATCGCCGGAAACTCACCGCCTAACCGGCTGTCGCGGCTGCGCGAATTCTGGAAGAAGATGGAGCAGAACCCGGTCTGGAGTTTTCGCGACATTTTTCCGGGCTTCAACGAAAAGCTTTCCTATTGGTCGACCGTGACCAACGGCATTCCCGGCTTCTTCCGGCCGAACCCGCTGGCGCACGCCGGCGACAGCTATACGCTCGGCGCCGATCGGGCCGGCTACTACTCGACCTCACCGCTGCAGCGCACGCTGACCGAACTGGTTGATTTCAACCTGGTGAGCCGGTGCAAGCCGCGGCTGACGGTCGGCGCGGCGCACGTCTGCACCGGCCAGATGCGCTATTTCGACAGCCGGGATGGCGAGATTGGCGTCAAGCACATCATGGCGTCGGGCGCGTTGCCGCCGGCATTCCCGGCCGTTCGAATTGACGGTGAACTGTATTGGGACGGCGGCATTCTGTCGAACACGCCGACCGAAGCCGTGTTCGACGACAACCCGCGCAGGAATTCCTTGATCTTCGCCGTGCATCTCTGGAATCCGACCGGCGCCGAGCCGACCACGATGGCGGAGGTGCTGAACCGGCACAAGGACGTGCAGTATTCCAGCCGGATCGCCAGCCACGTCGCGCGGCAACAGCAGGCCCATCGGCTGCGCCATGTCATCAACCAGCTCGCCGCGCGCTTGCCGGAGTCCGAGCGCAACAGCGAAGCGGTGAAGGAGCTGGCGAGCTATGGCTGCCCGACGCGGATGCACGTTGTGCGGCTGCTGGTCCCGCAACTTATCCGCGAAGACCACACCAAGGACATCGACTTCAGCCCGTCCGGCATCATGCAGCGCTGGGATGCCGGCTATTGCCACACCAAAGCGGTACTCGAACGCAAACCGTGGACCGGCGACTTCGATTCGTTGTCGGGCGTGGTCCTGCACGAGCAGAAGGAGCTGTTCGCGGAAGCGGCAGAGTGACGGCCTATGGTCACATTTTCGTCGCTACTTGCCCGTCCAGCCCGAAACTTCGTACCAAAACCGACGCGAACGCCCCCGAGCGGAGCCCTCCCCGTTATCCTAGAATGTGTGCAATTTATAACCAGCGCGTCGAAAATTTGAATGCTCCGCCCTCATTCGAGGCACGAAGGTTCATGCCCCCATATCCTGCTCTGCCCCGCCCGCCTTCGTGACTTCGGCCTCTTGGCCCTCGGATGCATCCCCGAACGGAGCGCAAGCAGGCGCTGCTGGGAAAAGCGCTGCGTCAAGCGCATCCGGGCTCCCGGGTGCTTGAAATGATTTGTCCATTTCCGGGCTGCCGGCGGCGACGATTGTATTTTCGCCGGTCCTAAGGAACTTTTTGGAAATTCTGCCATTGCAGCTGTGTCGATTGGTGCGAACCCCCGAGGAGTGTTTGCAATGGCAACCCAAATCGTTATGGACCACAGTGGCGATACCCGACATCACTTCGATGCGAACGACGCAAAGGCGCTGCTTGAAGCGGAAGAACGCTTCAAACAGCTGACCGGCGCCGGCTATACGGCGGCAACCAGAAATTCCTCCGGCGACCCGGTCGTGACCCGCAGGTTCGATCCGAAAGCCGAAGAAACCCTGTTTTATCCAAGGCTAGTCGGCGGCTAGAGCCTCATGTTGCGGGCCAGGCTACGAAATGCTGTCCGTAACATCAGGCAATTCCTGGCGGACAGCGCCCACCGCTGGCAATTGTTTCGGGCTCAATATCGAGAATTGGGCCGCACGCAACGGGAGGTGCGGGGCATAAGGCTGTTGCAAGCGTGGCTATCGGCTGAACAGCGCGTTCAGTTTAACAAATACGGGTATTTCGAAGTCACGGGCTGCCATAGCGGCAAGCGATACCGCATATGTTATGGCTCAGCGACAAATATCCATGAGCTTGACCAGTATGGGCGCCCGAAGGCCGGTTGGTGTTTTGTGCCGAACCAGCCTTTGGTGCCCGGCGACGTCATGCTCGCACAGAAAATTGCCTTGGAGACCGACGAGTGGAGCGCGCTGGCGGTGGCCAAATCGTTCAGGCCGACTTGGCATTGAGCAACTGGCATTGAACAATTGATATTGGTCGCTTGGCATTGATCACCTGGAATTGAACATCAGGTGCCAAGCCACGCCTGCCACTGAGGGCCCAGGCCCCACTGCGCCGGCGCTGCCAACGAGCAGCGCTTGCGATCGTGATGCACCGGCTGCGTCGCGGCCGCATAGGCTTGGTCCAAAAGGGAGATCGGCTCGCTCTACTCCCTACTCCGGTTTGAATCCCGAGGCTTTGACCACGGGTCCCCACAGTTCGGAGTCGGATTTTTCAAGCCTTGCAAACTCTTCGGCCGATGTTCCGGTGGCCTGAACGCCGAGCTGCGAGAGGCGTCCGCCAAACTCGGGGCTCCGCACAGCTTCGACCACGGCCTGGTTTAGCTGCGAGACGACCGCGGCGGGCGTCCTGGCCGGAACATACATGCCATACCAGCCCTCGCCGCGGATGCCGTACCCGCCTTCCATGAAGGTTGGCACCTCACGCATGACCACCGAACGCTCGCGGCCCGACGTCGCGAGGACGCGGATGCGGCCGGCGTTGTGGGCCTCGACCAGATCCTGTGTCGAGGTAAAAAACATCGGGAGGTGACCGCCGATCAGGTCGGTGATGGCCTGCGGGTTGCCTTTGTAGGCGACGTGGCGAAGTTCGATGCCGGCCTCGCGGGCGAACAGTACCGCAAAGAAGTGCGGCAAGGATCCCGCCGCCGGGGTGCCGTACGCCGCCTGCGCAGGATTGACCTTCAACCACGCGATCAGCTCCTTGAGGGTCCTGGCGGGCACGTTCGCACCGACCGCGACGGCAAGGTCGTAGGTCCCGACCTGCGAGATCGGCTGGAAATCTCTCACGGGATCGTAGGCCAGATTGTCGTAGACATGCGGAAACAGCGCCATCGGTGCGATCGGCGTGAACAGCAAAACCGTACCGTCGGCTGCAGCGTCCTTGACCGACTGGACGCCGAGGCGTCCGGCCGCGCCGGCCTTGTTCTCGACGATGACGGTCCGGTTGAGCTTCTTGCGCATGGAATCGGCGATCATCCGTGCTGCCGTGTCGCCGACGCCGCCGGCTGGATACGGCAGAACGATCCGGATGGGGGATTCACCTGGTTGCGCAACGGCATGATCCGCCATGACCAGGCTGAGGATGGCGGCCAATGCAATTCTGATGATGCGCACAGGCGCCCCCAATTACCGCGGATGTTTGGTTATTGTCTTGACCGATGCAGCCTCTGCCCCAATGATCCATAAAGGAAGTACTGTTATTCTTATAGGGCAATAGAATCTCTTGATGGGGGGCGGCATGGATCGCAGCACGGACAGACGCATCAAGCTTCGCGACCTTCAGGTATTTCAGGCCGCCGCAGAGACCGGCAGCATGGCGAAGGCGGCGGCTCACATGGCGATAACCCAGCCCGCCGTTTCATATGCGATTTCAGAGCTGGAACAGACCGTGGGCGTGCCGTTGCTCGACCGTTCGTCGCAGGGTGTGACGCCGACGGTCTACGGACGCGCATTGCTCGAGCGCAGTGCCATCGTGTTCAATGAATTGCGGCAAGGCGTTAGCGAGATCGCCTCGCTTGCCGACCCCGAAGTCGGTGAGTTGAGGATCGGCACAACCCCGCCGATGTCGGCGGTTGCCTCGGCCGTCTTCAATCGTCTGGTGCCGCGCTATCCGCGAATGAGGTTCGAGCTCAGTGTCGGCCCCACCGACGTACTGCTTCGCCAGTTGCGCCAGCGCGATGTCGAGATCGTCATCAGCAGGATCGCGTCGATGGCGGGCCATGACGACCTCAGCATTGACACACTGTTTCAGGACGAGTTGGTGGTTATCTGCAGCAAACACAACAAGTGGGCTCAACGCCGAAACGTTTCCCTGGCAGAACTCGTCGGCCAATCCTGGGTGTTGCCGCCTGCAGCAGGCTTCCTCACCGGGATCATGCGCGCTGCTTTCGAAGCCGAAGGCCTGGAGTTTCCCCGTGCAACCGTCACGACCTCGTGCACGTATTCGCTGAGCGTTCTGGTCGGAAACGGCAATTTCCTCGGCATTCATCCCCGCGCCATGTTGACGACCCCGAACGATCATCCGCAACTGACCGCCGTCGATGTACGGCTGCCGACGACGCGCGGGGCGGTCGGCTTGATCGCGCTGAAGGATCGTTCGCTGAGCCCGGTGGCAAAGCTGTTCGCGCAGTCGATCCTTCCTGTCGTTGAGGATATTCAACCGCAGCGGACGTTGCGCGCGGCGCTCACGTCGCGCGCTTTGCCCCAGACGGCACCTGCTTCACGTTGAGCTGCGTTCGGCCGTCGTGCTCGATCAGCCCATCGGTAAATCGGAAGTCGCCGATATCCGGTCAAAGTAACACGAATGACCCGTCACGAGCCTGCACTACACGGTCAGCACATCTTCAATTCGGATCGGCAGGGTACGCACGCGTTTGCCAGTTGCGTGAAAGACGGCGTTGGCGATGGCTGGGGCCATGCCGACGAGCGCGATCTCGCCGAGGCCTTTGACGCCAAGCGCGTTGACGTGTGGATCCAGCTCCTCGACGAAGTGCGCTTCGAGTTGGGGAATGTCGAGATTCACGGGCAGGAGGTAATCGGCCATGTGGGCGTTGACCGGACGTCCGTCGCGTGGATCGAGGACAGTGCGCTCCATGAGCGCCATGCCCATACCGCCGATCATGCCGCCGATGCATTGGCTCCTCGCAAGTCGCGGATTAATGACGCGGCCGATTCCGTAGGCGCCTACTGCACGGCGCAGCCGGATCGTTCCGACGTCCGGATCGACAGCCACCTCCGCAAATACGGCTCCAAAGGAGTGCATCGAAAATCGGGCCGCGACATCGGGATCGCGCTGAGACGAAGCCGTTACCTCGATGGGTCGGCTGTCCTGAGGGCGCTTCGCAGCCTCCTCTTGCACCGCAAGGCAGGCGGCACGAACCGCAGAGCCGACCGAGGCCATCGTCCATGAGCCGCCATGGGATGGAGCGGGCGGATAGTCAGAGCGGCCCAGGCTGAAGCGCACCCGTTCAACGGGCAGCCCCAGCGTCTCGGCGGCAACTTGCGTCATGGACGTGTAGGTGCCGGGACCCATGTCGCTTGCCGCGACTTCAACTTCAGCGGTGCCGTCAGGGAGCAGCCGCGCCCGCGCATTCGCCGGCGCATGGAAAGCCGGATAGCTCGCTGATGCCACGCCCATGCCGACCAGCAACCGGCCATCGCGCATCGAACGGGGCTCGGGTAACCGCCGCGACCAGCCGAAACGCTCGGCGGCGAGGTCATGGCATTTCATGAGGGATCGGCTGGAGAACGGCTTGTTCTCGCCCTCATCGATAGCCGGCTCGTTGCGGCGCCGCAGCTCTATGGGATCGATCCCAAGCTTGTACGACAATTCATCCGCGGCACATTCGAGCGCAAAGACACCGCTG
Organism: Bradyrhizobium sp. LjRoot220; assembly: GCF_964252915.1. Taxonomy (NCBI): domain Bacteria; kingdom Pseudomonadati; phylum Pseudomonadota; class Alphaproteobacteria; order Hyphomicrobiales; family Nitrobacteraceae; genus Bradyrhizobium; species Bradyrhizobium sp. LjRoot220. The sequence goes on along the minus strand of NZ_CAXUPS020000002.1, from coordinate 816,275 downwards.
GCCTCGCCGGGACCGCGCATATGGTTTGGGGTGCCGATATCGAGTGGCAGCAGCCGGTAGCGGGTCCGCACGTTCGGCGCAGAATAAAGGAAGGTCGTGACTGACGTCAGAGCCTCCATGAACTCTTCGTATCGGCTCGTCTCGCCGGTGCCTTCGTGCACAATGCTGGTGAGCTTGCCGTCCGCCGTGGCCCCAAGGGCCATCCGCTGAAGGGTGCGGGGCCGGTGGCCCGTCATGAAGAACATCTGCTTGCGCGTAAGTACGAGCTTGACGGGACGTCCCACTTGTCGCGCCGCCATGGCAGCAAGCGTCACATGCGGCCACGTCCTGAGCGACGTGCCGAAGGCGCCACCGATAAACGGACAGATCACCTGTACGTTCTCGGGCTGCAGGCCGAAGACGGCCGCGACCTCGGCCTGTTCGTTGACGACGAACTGGCTCTTGCTCCACAGCGTCAGCCGATTGCCATTCCAGGCCGCGACGGTGGCATGCGGCTCCATTGGATTATGGTTTTCGCGCGCGATTTCGTAGATCTCGTCGACCCTCATCGGCGCATCCGCGAGAGCGCCGTCAGCAGCGCCGCGCGCGGTGTCGGCCGGCAGCATCGCATCCGGCTGCTTCCCGGCTTCCGGGACGATAGGCCGGGCTTTTGCGTCGGCAGGATCAATAATCGGCCGCTCGGCCGAGTAGGAGATACGTAGCGCGGCAGCTGCACGCTCCGCATGGTCGAGCGTATCGGCGACGACGATCGCTACCGGTTGTCCATAGAAGCGCACGTGGTCATCCTGCAACACATGCAGCCGCTCCCCCGTGGCCGGATCGATGTAGCTCTTGTGAGGTGCATATGCCAGGCGTGGCGCATTGTGGTGCGTGATGACTGCAATGACGCCCTGCATCTTCTCAACCTGCCCGGTGTCGACACCGGTCACGCGGCCGAGACCCACCGTGGCACCGGCGACCACCGCGTAGGCTTGGCCGGGCTGGTTGAAGTCGGCGGCATAGCGTGCGGCACCGGTGACCTTGGCGCGACCATCCACGCGCGGCAGCGGCTTTCCGATCACGTTCGTTGTCATGCGGCTTCTCCGGTCATCTCAAGGGCGCGGACGATCGTCCGGGGCAGGAGTTCGAGCTTGTAGTGATTGCCCGATAGGGGACGGGCTCCTTCGACTGCCAACCGGGCGGCTGTCTCGAACACTTTGCGATCCGGCGCCTTGCCGATCAGCGCTTTCTCCACTGTGCGCAGACGCCACGGCCGAGTGCCTACACCGCCAACAGCGAGCCGCGCCTGACGGATCACCCCGCCGCCAACGTCCAGTGCGGCGGCAGCGGACACCAGCGCAAACTCATAGGAGGCGCGGTCGCGCACCTTGAGATAGCGCGCCCGCCGGCTGTACGGGCCGCCGGGGACCCGCACCGTCAGGATGAGTTCGCCAGGCAGCAGCGTGTGTTCGAGATGGGGCGTATCGCCCGGCAAACGAAACAGTTCCTCGACTGGAAAGCTGCGCTCGCCCTGCGGTCCCCTCACCTGCATTGTAGCTTCGAGGGCGACCAGGACGACGGCGACGTCCGAAGGATGCGTTGCGACGCAATGATTGCTCGTGCCGAGAATGGCGTGGCCGGCATTCAGACCATCGATCGCGGCGCAACCGGAGTTCGGGGTGCGCTTATTGCAGGGCGCATCGTGCATCCGGAAATAGGGGCAGCGCACGCGCTGGAGCAGATTGCCGCCGATGGAGGCCATGTTGCGCAGTTGCGGCGATGCGCCCTCGATCAGGCTTTCGGCGACGAGCGGGTGCAGGCGCTGCACGTCGGGATGGGCGGCGACATCGGCCATGCGGGCGAGCGCGCCGATCACGAGATCGGAGCCATCAATACGGATTTCGGAAAGCGGGAGCGTGTTAATGTCGACAAGGTGCTCCGGCCGCTCCACCTCCTCCCGCATGAGGTCGATCAACGTCGTGCCACCGGCGATGAAACGTCGGCCGGACGACGCGGCGGCGATAGCGCCATGGACGGAGGTCGCCTTCTCGATCGTGAATGGGAACATGGTCAGGCCCCCTTGGCAGCGTCTGCGACCGCGGCGACGATCCCCGGATAGGCGCCGCAGCGGCAGATATTGCCGCTCATCCAGAACCTGATTTCATCCGGCGTATTCGCATGACCCTCCGCGATGCAGCCAATTCCCGACATGATCTGTCCGGGGGTGCAGAAGCCGCACTGCAACCCATCGTGCTCGACGAATGCAGTCTGGAGTGGATGGAGTTCGCCATTCGTCTCAAGGCCCTCGATCGTCCTGATCTCAGCCCCGTCATGCATCGCGGCCAGCGCCAGGCAGGAGACGATCCGCCTGCCGTTCAGAAGGACGGTGCAAGCGCCGCAGGCGCCCTGGTTGCAGCCCTTCTTCGTCCCGGTGAGATCGAGCGTTTCGCGTAGCACATCGAGCAGTGAACGGCGGGGATCCAGGTCAAACTCATGCTGGTTTCCGTTGACGACCAAGCGGAATCGTCTCGTGGATGGGCTGGGAGGCCGTTCAGATATGGATTGTGCGGCAACTTCCGGTGCGGCCGCGAGTGCGGCCACTCCCCCGACCGTCAGCAGGATCGAACGGCGTGATAATCCGCCACGACCTTGTTCGATCTGCACGGCATCGCCGCTGAACGGCTTCTCGCTTTTCATGGTCGTCTGCTCGCCTGTTTATGAGGTGATGATCGTTCTTGCTACCGGATGGCCCACAACTCGACGCTCGGAAGCGGATCGAATTTTGCCGCGCACTTCAGTATCAAGCGCAGCCAACCTTCGCCTCAGACGAGCATTGCGAGTTAAGCATTACGCGATGGGACGCACCGTTCCGATATTGCGGCGACTATCGCGGTGTTGCGATCAATTGCACCGGCCCTACAGAGAGCGTCGGAACGCCGAGGGGGTCACTCCGACAATCGTACGGAAAGCCGCCGTGAAAGCTGATGGTGTCTCGTAACCGACTGCAAGCGCGACCTGTGTGATGCTCAGATCTGAATGGGTGAGAAGCTCGCGGGCGCGGCGCATGCGTTGCGCGGTCAACCATGCATGCGGGGTTTGGCCGGTCGACTGCCGAAAAGCCGTGCAGAAGTGAAAGCGGCTTAGGCCGACAAGAGCGGCGAGCTCATTGAGCCCGATATGCTGCTCGAGATTCTCGCACATATACGTCGTAACACGCCGCACCTGCCAGTCAGCAAGGCCGCCCTTTATGACGGCAGCAGGCAAGCTGCCAAATGATGAATGCTCCCGGATCAGCCGCGAGCAGAGAAGGTCGATCACCTGCTCCACGAACAGACGGGACGATGCACTGTCTCGCGTCGCCTCGTGACTCAGAATTTCAAGCAGCCCCGCCGCCGCCGGATCGGCGAAAGCGACGCGCGGAAGAATTTCGACAGGTCGCCCACCCGCGATCTCGTCAGCGCATGCCTGGAGGCGTTCCTGAGTGAGATAGACATGCGAAACGACCACCGGGCCGGCAATGTTCCAGTGGCCGTCAATGCCCTGCGGAATGAGAGTGAACGCTTTCGAGTTGGTTCTGGAAGTCAGGCGCTTGTTCTCAATCCGCCAGGATATCTCATGCTGTCCTTCGTAGCAGCCGACAGCGACGTGCCCCGCAACGCCCCGCATGTAATCTTCTTGCAGCCCGCCATGCGCCCATTTCGAAGTCAGACGCGTATCACCGTGCAAAACCTCAGGCACCAGTACCGGTGGCTCGTCCAGGATGCGGGCCATCTCAATGGCGGCATCAGGACTTGAGTGGTCCGCTGCAGATCGGCGCAGGCCGCGTGGATTCGGCGCAGCCCTGCTTCGGGAACGGAACAGCCGCTGGTCCAAACTGTCGCCCTCCTCAAGCTGCTAGAATATTCGCATTGATTGAGATTGAGATTGAGGTTCAATTATACCAAAGGGCCCGTAGGGCATACGAAGGTTGGCACCCTAGAAAAATATCCGCGACGCTCGCGGGTGCCGTCCGCGGATCTGCCCACAAATTGGTCAGCGCATTGTTGATGGAAGGGCAGTTCGGGCGAGGCCTAGGCCTCGTGGCGACGTGGTAGCTCCTGGCTACCTCGAGCTTCGGCTGACCGCCGGTTGTGCCACGCACAGGACCTCACCGCTCTCGATGGCTCGTTGCCGCCGCGAACGGCTCGATCTGAGGCGGTCGAGTCCCTTTCATGTCCTGACTTACATCCGGGGCGTCTTGTTCATGTCAGCAATTGCGAATTCGGTTCGGCGATCCGGCCCACGCGACCGAACGTCGTCAATTTCTCGCGCCGCACTTCGCCTGCGAATTAAAGGGTATTGCCCGCGACTATCTTGCGCGCGGATGCCGCTCGCGTCCACCACATAGAGCGCACCCGTGCCGAGCTCCCAACCACTTTGCGAACGAGTGCTCGTGCTCCCCCGAAGCAACCGCTTTCGCCAAATAGCTATCGCTTCTGCCTCGTGCGAAGCCTCACTTTGAGTCGGGAATGCGGATCAAAGCGAGTATCCGTGGGCCCTTTGAATTTGTACACACCCTAACTCACCTACGATCCACGAGTCGTCTCGCGCGCAATAGCAATTTGAATAAACCAGGTGCGACAAATCAACCCGACGGGCAAATCATTTCCGATTTGCAGAAAGCGTGTCAAGTCCCAGGACAAAAAATATTTCGCTTTTACAGAATCAAAAATCAGTTTATATCTTCGCCATCCCGTCCCGCCAGAGGGGCGCATCATGATCGTCACGATCGTTGGGACGGGTCGCGGTGGACGCTGGTAGTGCCGATAACGAACGGCGCGAGAGCGTACGGCAAAGACGTGTGGTCCTGACGCCCTTAGGCTGGCGTCAAGTTGCGTCGGATTCATTTCGGCGCAGCGACGGTGGCAACAGAGTATAGGCTCACCGGGGAGAGCACGTTATAAGCCGTAAAGCCATTGCGCAGGGAATGCCGGATGTTCTCCGCTGCCCTGTATGCTCGTGTGCACCTTTGTTTGTGCACTTCGCACACGAGATCGCGGGTGCAGCGCGCATCCGGCATTCCCTGCGCCCTCTATTTTCGAGGGCGGGAAGTTTCCAGCAAAGCTCGGGCGCAACGTGCCGCGAGATCGCGAAGGTGTGTGTTCCGTCCACACCGTCATCACCCGCGAAGGCGGGTGATCCAGTATCCAGAGACAATGATAGAACCGAGAGGCCGCGGCGATCGGGGACAGCGGAGCCCGTGGCTCCTCCTCCCACACCACCGTACGTGGCCGGGTCCGTATGCCGGCAGTTCGCTGGATTGCGGTTGCGGGACGCGCGAGGAAGCATAGGCCGATGGATCCGAAGAAGCCGATTGGCATGGCGGTGGGAGCGCGCGACCGCTTGCGAGCCGCCAAGGGCCATGCTGATCTCGGCCGTCGTTGCTGCTAGGACCGCCGACGCTGCGTCGCAGCTCGCGCCGAGTTCGCCTCGCCTTCACCACCAGATACAGCGCAATCGTCGCGCCGAACACCACCAGCGCTCGCAACACCGACGGTGTTTGGCAGAAGCCGAAGTAGCCGCGCCATCCGGTGAGATAGGCGGACAACCAGTTCGATAGTCGCTTCGCATTGCGCCCGCATGCGCCGCGTCAGTTCTCGGACCCTGCCTTGAAGCGGGCGATCGCCCGCGCGATGCGCCGTCGGCTTCCACAGGTGCTGCTCCAGGAACTTGCGGACGCTCGATTTGGCGACCGCACCTTGGCCTTGTTGACCCTTAGCCCGGAGATGTCGGCAAGGAACTGTTCGACGCCGGTCATTACCGTCGCCCGCACGTTGCTGCGCATGATGCCAGGTCGTTGCGCGCGCAATGAAGTGTGACCGCGCTTCTCCAGTTCCTTGTCCAAGACGTCCAGCATCGTGGTTCGACAATAGCGGTTGCAGCTGCCCACCTTGCGGCGTGCCTTCCTCCGTCGGACTGACCAGTCCTCCCTCCATCACCCCTGCGGTCAGAAAGCCGCGGATGAGCTTCAGGATGCGCCGTCAGCTACCCGCTTGGCTACGAGTCCACCAGACGAATGGTTGATCCGGTCGAAGAACTTTTCCAGGTCGATATCCACGACGACGGCGGCATCCGGACGCAACAGGCTCTACGCCCGTTCCACCGCCTGATGTGTCGAGCGCTTCACCAGGCCGGTTGTCTCGGAGAACGTTCCGTCCCAGTCGCCCGTAGCGCCTGCATCGCCGCCTGCCGGATCCAGGCGGTCGAGCACCGTCGAATGCCGAGCAGCCGTACGCCGCCCGACGCCTTCGGTATCTCCACGCCGCACCGGCTGCGGCCAGCGCTGCCGCCGCGGGAGTGATCGGGATCGCAGGCCAGTGCTCCTTCAGGTAGGCGGCTGGGTAATTCGCTCAACGGTCATCCCATCGACGCCCGCCGCACCTTTGTTGCGTTTCACTTGCGCCAGTTTTCAGGTTCTCACGCTCGACAACGTCTTCCACGACGGTCCCGCGACTGCTGCTGCTCCTCGAGACCTCGCCGTGCATGCGCTTCGCCTGGCGGCAGCGCTTCGGGCTTCACCCTCCGCCCTGCGCTCCGAGTTCAGTTCGATTCGATTTTTCTGCCGCATGGTCGCACGATCGTCGCTCTAGTGGCCTCTTCCAGGCGGTGCCCGCCTTCGGCGCGCCGTCGTCTACTATGCCCTCTGCTGACTTCGCGGGCCGCGTCAGCCGCCTTGCGACGGCCTCAGTCCCGTGCCGGGACAGCGCAGACCTCCCTGAGGTAAGACCGATCGCCTTCACCGCACGCCCGCCGGATTTACCGCCCTTCATCAGACTTCTGCGACCAGTAGCTCGCTCGTCCGGTCGCAGGCCCTCGATATCCGTGTCGGTCCATCGGGCCGCGACTTTGCTCCACGCTTTCTTCGACCCCACCGCGACGCCCTTGCGCTTCGCTAATCCTTCGCCGCCATCAGGCTGAGAATGAGCCAGAGACATCAATGATAGAACCGAGAGGCCGCGGCGTACTGGGTCCCCCGCCTGCGCGGGGGATGACAGCTGTATGTGGAGCGGCGCCATTGCGGTCATTGCGCACCCTGCCCCCCCAAACAAAAACGGCGGGGAAATTCCCCGCCGCTTTGAATTCAACGACCCGAGAATGACCTTACATCATCCCCATGTCCAGCATGCCCGGCAGTTGCGCGAGCGGCAGGGCGGCGGCGCCGACCAGGGTGGCGACCATCGCGGCCAGCGCGTGGTTGGCGCGGCGCTTGCCGCGCATCTGGGCGGCAATCCATTCCAGCACCTTGGTGTCGATGTTGACGGCCTTGGCGGGGGCCCAGCTTTCGATGTCGGTGTCCGGCGACAGCGCTACCGTGCGCGGCGGCACCGGCAGGCCGGATTCGGAGGCGGCATGATGGGCGATCGCCTTGGCCAGCAGATCGTCGAAGCGGCCATCGTCGCTTCGCTCGGCGGCAGCGTCGCTGATTTCGAACAGCGCCTCGGCTTCGGCGCGGCTGACCGGCTGATGCTCGATGGCGGCCGCGGTCAGGATGCGCGCGCACCAGGCGGCGTCATCGGCATCGAGCGCGCGGGAAAAATGGATGCGGCCTTTGGTGGTCGGGCCTTCGCCGGTGATGACGCCATCGCGCACGATGGTCAGGGCGTGGGCTGCGGTCTTGCGGCAGGAAGGTTGGAGTATGGCAGACGCTTCAATCGATTTGGTACTACTAGGGGCAGACATAGCTTTCACTTCTCAATTTCTTTTTCTGGTCCAGCATTGCGACGCTGGCGTAAACGAGTGGTTAACGATTCGGAACTTGCATTCCGAGATTTTTAGATGGTTGCCAATTGGTCGCTGTGACTGATGTCACGGTTCAGTTGAACGCCCCATGAACACCGCCCTTGAGACACCCCTGAAACCCCCTTGCAAAATCGGGACCGGGTTCATGCGGGCCATAAAAGGCGATATCGGGGCAATCCGGGCGATTACGGCCGACGGGGATTTTTCGCCGCAGGGGCGCGGATCAAAAGAAGGTGCTAGGAGTTCCCCCGCGCGAAGAAAAATATCGCCTTTTGTCGTCGGCGGTTCACTTCCATCGCGCTAGCGCGTATGATCCGCAACCGAAATTCTACTGTAACTTGAACGACATGAGGTCGAACCATGGCTCTCCAGATAGGCACACTCGCCCCTGACTTCGAAGCCCAGACCACCGAGGGCAAGATCAAATTCCACGACTGGATCGGCTCCAGTTGGGCGCTGTTGTTCTCGCACCCGAAGGATTTCACTCCGGTTTGCACCACCGAACTCGGCGCTCTCGCAAAGTTGAAGCCGGAATTCGACAAGCGCGGCGTCAAGCTGATGGGGCTCAGCGTCGATCCCGTCGACAAGCATTCGAAATGGTCCGAGGACATCAAGGAGACGCAGGGCGCGGCGCCGAACTATCCGATGATCGGCGACACCGATTTCAACGTCTCAAAACTCTACGACATGCTCCCCGCCTCCACCTCGGGCGATCCGGCGACCCGCACCGCCGCCGATAACCAGACCGTGCGCAACGTCTTCGTCATCGGACCGGACAAGAAGATCAAGCTGGTGCTGGTCTACCCGATGACCACGGGCCGCAATTTCCAGGAAATCTTGCGCGCAATCGATTCCCTGCAGATGACCGCCAAGCATCGCGTTGCGACGCCGGCCGACTGGAAACAGGGTGAAGACGTCATCATCGCAGGCTCGGTCAGCGACGACGAGGCCAAGACGATCTATCCGCAGGGCTGGAAAGCGCCGAAGCCCTACATCCGGATCGTGCCCCAGCCGAAGTGACGGCTGCGATTGCAAAGCAATCGAAGCCGTCATCCCGGGGCGCGAAGCGAACCCGGGATCTCGAGATTCCGGGTCTGGTGCTTACGCACCATCCCGGAATGACACCTTGAACGAGATTCCGGGTCTGGTGCTCACGCACCATCCCGGAATGACACCTTGAGCGGTGTTGCGGATATTGACGGCAGTCGCTGAATCATCCTCAAGCCGTACCTCTGTTGACCAGAAACACCGCTCCCGCGCACGCCGACATGCCGACAAGCGCTACTCCATCGAGCCGTTCGCCGAACAGCACATAGGCCATCAGCGCCGTTACCGCCGGCACCAGATAGAACAGGCTCGCCACCGACGTCGCGGCCGAGCGGCGGATCAGCCAGTACAACAACCCGATCGATCCGATCGACAGCACCACGACCAGCCAGCCCAGCGCGAGCACGAACTCCGTGGTCCAATGCACCACATGGTCCTCGAACAGCCATGCCCCGATGCCGAAGAAGATCGTGACCGCGATGTACTGCACGAGGTTGCCGGCACGCCAGTCGATCGCGTTGCAATAGCGGCGCTGGTAGAGCGTGCCGAGCGTGATGCTGACCAGCGACACGGCAGAAGCGAGCCAGCCCCAACCCGCGTCCCCGCTCATCGGCCGGTCGTGCAGGATCAGCACCACGCCGGCCAATCCGAGCAAAAGTCCGGTCCATTGAATCGGCGTGACGCGCTCGCCGAGCCAGCGGTTGGCGATGGTCGAGGTCAGGATCGGCTGCAGGCCGGGAATCAGCGCCGACAATCCGGCGGGAATCGAATGCGCAATCGCGATCGCGGTGCCGCCGAGATAGAACCCGTGCACCAGAATACCCGCAATGGCGCTGTGGGCGATGCCGATCCGATCGGGCCATCGCGGCCGCACGATCGCGACAATCACCGCCATCAACACCACCACCAGCGCCATCCGGATCGCGAGGTAGGTCAGCGGATCGGCGTTGTTCACCACGTATTTGGTGCCGATGAAGCCGGTGCTCCACAGCACCACGAAAATCGCCGGCGCCGCGCGCGCGGCGAAATTCTCAAGGTCACGATTCATGGGCGCAAGCGTAGCCGCGCGATTGCGCCCGGCTCAAAACGCTTCCGGACAGGGATCGACGATCTTCCAGAGTTCACCGCCGTTCTTGATCTTCTTCATCTCGGTGGTGAGCCCGCCATTGCGCCTGATCCAGTCCTTCACGGTATCCGGATAATAGGACATCAGGTCCGACGTTCCGTCGGAACTCGTGACCTTGATACCGAAGGTGAAGGCCTTGTCGTAATAGGCCTGGTGGAAGCCGAGGCTCGCCTTCGGCGTCACGCAAATCTTGTTCATCGGCACGATGCCGAACACCAGCGTGCAGGCCGAGTTGCAGATGCCGTCGATGATGACGCGTTCCTTGCGATCGCGGATGCGCTTGTACTTCGCCTTGTATTCCTCGACATAGCCGCCATGGTCGCGCGTGATGTGCAGGTCGGCCCGCGCCGGGGTCGCGACCAGAACCGAAAGGGACAGCAGGGCAAGGGACGTGATGCGCATGGATCGATCGGGAACCGGGTAGCCTTGTCAACGCAGGAGGGCGGTCCTTGGAGGCTGGACCACACCGCAGAACCTTGGCCGGACTGTGTTGGGATTTCGTTAAGCATCGCTTGGGGGCCAAAAATAGGCAAAGTGTTGCCAGCTTTCCGCAGCTTTTCGGCTCCTTCTGCGTAAAATAGCCCCCGGACCGGCCAAAAACGTCTAGGTTCCGCTGGGACTACCGGAGAATCGAAATGACCAGAGCCAAGTTTTTGATTGCTGCCGCCCTGTTTGCCGCCGCCGCGCTAGCCCCCAGCCTGGCGGACGCACGCCACCGGCACCATCGCCATCACTGGCCGCTGCCCTACCCGATCAGCTACCTGCACAATTACGGCCCGGGGCCGCAGCCCGGCACCTTTGCCTATTATGACGGCCCCTCGACCAATCACTGCCGTCGGAGCGCGGCCGCCTATATCGGCCAGGGTGGCCGGCATCCCTGCTACTAGCGTTCCGCTGCTGGCCCTGCCCGGACAAGTCTGATAATCGGGCGGGCTACAGGCACTCGTAGCTCAGCTGGATAGAGCATCGGATTTCGATTCCGAGGGTCGGGAGTTCGAATCTCTCCGAGTGCGCCATTCGGCGCAAAGCCGGGCGGCAGACACCCATTCGAGAGCGGAATGACATGAGAAAGATGATCCTGGCGCTGGCGATCCTGTATCCGGCCGCGGCGTTTGCTCAGGGAACGGCTACGCCAACCGCCCCCGCCCCTCCGCCCACGGTCGGCGGCAAGCCGCTGGTGCAGGTCGGGTCGAAAAAGCCAGCAGCCGAGAAGTCGGCAAAATCGGCACCCGCCAAGCCGCTGTCCATCGCGCAGAAGCTGCAGGCCTGTCAGGACATTGATGACGCGACCAAGGAACGCCTGACTTGCTATGACGGCGTCTATGCGCCGCAGCCCAAACCCAAGCCGTCTGCCGCCAAGAGCGCCAGTGAATGCCGCTTCGTGAAGGAAGAAGACGAGCGGCTGACCTGCTTCAACCGCTTCGTCGACAAAATTCCGCAGCTGCCGCGGTAACCGTCAAGCCGCTCGGCCCGAAGGCGGAGAAGCTCGCAAGCGGCGCGCTACCAGGTGTTCCCGAAAAAGCCGAAATGCTGCTGCTGGGCAAAATGCTGCTGCTGGGCAAAGCGCATCGCCGGCGGCTGAGCCGGGCGGGCCTTGGCGACTTTGCGCTTGCGCGGAGCAGCCTGCGGCTCAACCTTCCTGGTTTCCTTGGCTTCGGCCGGCACGAATTGGGCAAACGTATCCCGCACCCGCGCGGTTGCGCGGGTGTCGGCGACCGGCGCCGGTGCCACGGCGATTTGGGTCGCTGGCGCCGGCGGAACAATGGTTGGGAGGCTCATGTCATAGACCACCCGCTCCGGCAATTTCTGGTCGGAACGGATCCGGACCACGGTCTTGTCGATCGAGCCCGTCGAATTGCTAGCCACGGCAGTTTCCTGCGGGGCGAACGCATCAAGCGCAAACAACAGCGCGAGCAGGATGCCGCCGACAAACAGGAAGTATCGCGCTACGGGCATTGACGTCGCTCCTCCGCGCCGGTGCGCGGTTCATTCGGCCTAACTGGAGATATGTTGATTAGTTCCTGGGGCATCCCCCAGGTTCAACGGCGGCGATCACATTTTCGGGTTCGCGGGATCAGGCTCGACTGGCGGTGACCAGCGAACATTTCGCCTTGTTTGCATTAACATTGACGAACCCGACCAGCACGCCGGCGTAAAGCCTCCGGCTCCTGGTGTTCACGGTGTCGGGAATTACCCGCCGACGGTCGGTCAAATGGCTGCCGTCCCAGCGCGTAAACGCGCAAGCAATTTCGATATCTTTCACCGCATAATCATTGGCGTTGCGCAGCGTGAACGTAACGAGCGCCTTCGAGCCGAGCCCACCCCTTCGCCACGATTGCGAGGAAATCCTCAAACCCTCCATCGGCGATTTCGACTCCGGCGCAATCGACATCGGCGCAGTCACCGCGGCGGGATCAGTGGCATAGGCTGCGTGAGCCAATGTGGTCTCGGCAGCGGCGGGAGTCACCGCATCCTCAACCAGGGTTACTTTCTGCGCGTAGATGACTGGAGCAGGTTCTGCCGCGGAGCGGCCCTCGGCGTCGCTCGGTTCGGGAATCATCATCCATATCGTGCATCCCGCGATCGCGATGGCCGGCAAAACGAGCAGTCGCAGGTGCGCGGCTCCGAACGACCGTCCAGCGATCCTCATGGCCATGCCCTCACCCGGCGGCGACGGCGATACGGTTGCCGCTCCGCGCATGAAAAAAGCCCTACGGACGTTACCCCGTACGGCTCTCACACGACTGCCGCTGCACGGTTCCGCCGCTGGCTTATAATCGCTTACGGTCAAAATGGTTGCACGTAAGCTCGACAATTTTGCGGCGGCAGAGGCGCGCCACAGGGGATGGAATTGCGGACGACCGGCCGCTAGATTGCCGGCGCTGTAAAAGCAGTCGCGACAACAAGAGGCTTGGGGAGACGAATATGCCGACAGTAACTTGGGACCATGTCCATCTGCGCAGTCCCGACCCGGAAGCGACCGCGGCCTGGCTTGCCGATATCCTGGGCGGCGAGATCATCCGCGGCCCAGACAGAATCGACGTCAAGCTCGGCGGCGCCAACGTGTTCATCGCGCCTGTTACGGCCGGAGACGGCGTCAACACGCCGCCGGTGACGCCCTATCAAGGCCTCGATCATTTCGGCCTGACGGTAAAGGATATTGACGCGGTCGCCGCCGAGATCAAGGCCAAGGGCGTCGAGTTCACCAAGCCGCCGACCACAATCCGGCCCGGCGTGCGCATCTGTTTCATCCGCGGGCCGCAGGGCATTTCCATCGAGCTCCTGGAGCGCGACAAGAAATACGCGTGATCCGCCCGTTACGTCATGGACCCCGGCATGAAGCAGCGGATGGTCAATCCACTGTAGCCACGGATCGGCCAAACCATGGTTCGGCCGGCGCGGTTGGGTTCCGTAATCACCGCTTCGTCGGGCACGTCGATCCATTCGCCTTCGATGCGCACGCGGTAGCGGCCGTTGCTGGATTCCCAGTCGACATCGCTGACCGCGCTGCCGTCGGCATCAGAGCAACACGGCCCCTTCCCGCTTCTCAAGGAGTCGAACCACTCCTTGAGCGGCGATTTGGCGTAGCGGCCGTCCAGGTCGCGCGTATGCCCAACATGCGCGATCGCCCACAGCAGCACCACGAGACCCAGTTTCAGCGGTGTCCTTCGCCAGCCGGCACGGCGGCGGCCCGTTCCATGGTTGTCATTCTCGGCACTGAGATGCGGCACATGGCCGCCGGAATTGATCCAGTTGCTCATCTGTCTGTTGCTCCAACACCCACCGGCCGGTGCACAACAGAAGAAGCATTTCATGGGCCAACTTGATTCGGCCCTCGTGACCCGTCATCATCCCCGCGTCAGGGCTTTGCACGTATATTTGCGGGCCAGCTATGTTGACGCTGCGGGTTCCGCTTGGGCACGATTGGCGGGTTCCGCGGGCGCGGAAACTGGCGTTGGGACGTCATGAAGAACGGTCTGTATTCGATCCACGTCACCCTGCTGGATGGGCGCACCGGCAAGGGCAGCGGCGTGATTCTGTTCCGGGATGGCCAGATTCTCGGCGGCGACGCCTATCTGTTCTATACCGGTAGCTACACCGTGAAGGAAGATACCTTCAAGGGCGAAGTGCTGGTACAGCGGCACACGTCGAGCCCCGATGCCAATCCGCTGTTCGGCGGGCCGAATCCGGTCGGCATCGGCGTCTCCGGCACCTTCACGGACACGCGGGGCACCATGAACGGCACCGCGCTGGTGGGAAAAGCCAGCCAGATTTTCGGCGCCACGCTGCGCAAGCTGGCCGATACGAATTAGCCGGGCACCCATTCTCCGAGCCTTGGCTCACCGGTAGAGCATCACGCCGTCCTGCGCGGTGCGGCTGTTGCTGCATCGCCGGTGTTGGGCGTGCCGCTCGGCTCGATCAACACCAGATGCACCTCCTCCCTCGCAACGGGTCGATGCTCGACGCCCTTGGGCACGACATACATCTGTCCCGGCCCGAGCGTGATCGTTCGATCACGCAACTGAATATCGAGCACACCCTTCAGGACGAGAAAGAAATCGTCCGTGTCATCGTGATGGTGCCAGACAAATTCACCTTTCACTTTCACGACCATGACGTCGCAATCGTTGAACCGCGTCACCGTGCGGGGCGACCAGTGCTCGGAGAACGTGGATAGCTTCTCCGACAAATCAATTCCGTTGCTCATTGATGGTGCCTGTTGCTATTCCGCCGCCATTTCGAGCGGCGCCGTGCGCGGCAGGATCATCTGGATCCGCGTGCCGCCGCCCGGCTCCGAGTCAAGGTCTAGCCTCCCACCAAGGCGGTTGGTCACGATGCTGTAGACGATGTGCAGGCCGAGCCCGGTGCCGCCCTGATCGCGCCGGGTCGTGAAGAACGGATCGAACGCGCGGCGGCGGACGTCGAGGCTCATGCCGCATCCATTGTCGGAAAACAGAATCTCGACATTGTCCTTGCCGGACTCGCGCACCTGGATATCGACCGTGCCGGGCTTGCCGTCCGGGAAGGCGTGCGCCACCGAATTGAGGAACAGATTGGTGAGCACCTGTCCGTAGGGACCGGGGTAGCTGTTCATCATCAGATTGGGCTGGCAGTCGACGTTGAGGGTCAGATTGTGTTTGCGCAGGCCCGGCCGCAGGCTCATCACCACCTGCTCGGTGAGATCGCCGAGGTCGAAGCTGCGCTGATCGGAGTAGTTGCGGTCGGCCGCGACCTGCTTGAATGACTGGATCAGCTCGGCCGCACGGTTCAGGTTGGCGACCAGTTGCGATGACGCATCGCGGCTGGTCTCGAGAAAATCGGTCAGGCTGGAGCGCCGCAGTTCGCCGCGCGCGACCTCGGCGGCGAAATTCACCGTCTTGCGTTCCAGCGCGGAGGCGACCGTCAAACTGATGCCGACGGGATTGTTGACCTCGTGGGCGACGCCCGCCACCAGGCGGCCGAGGGCGGCGAGTTTTTCGGCCTCGATCAGCGAATTCTGGGTCTCCCGCAAGTTGCGCAACGCGCCTTCGGCGGCGTCCTTGGCCTTGCGCATCTCGAATTCGACGCGTTTGCGCTCGCCGATATCGAGCGCGACGGTGACGATATTCTCGATCTCGCCCGCCGCATCCAGCAGCGGCAGCTTGTTGACCAGCCATTGTCGCATATTGCCGGCGGCATCCTCGTATTCCTCCTCGTAGAAACCGAGTTCGCTGCCGCCCGCCAGCACCCGTTTGTCATGCTCGTCGGTCTTTTTTGCACCATAGCGCGACATCAGGTCGGCCGTGGTGCGGCCGATGGCCTCCGCAGGCTCGATTCCGAAAATGCCGGCCATGTAGCGGTTCATCAGGAGATAGCGAAGCTGCTTGTCCTTGACGTTGATCACCGCCGGCACGGTATCGATCACCTGTTGCAGCAGGCGGCGGCCCTCGGCGATCGCATCCTCGGCGCGTTTCTGGTCGGTAATGTCGCGGACCGTCCCCTCGTAACGGATCAACTCGCCATCCTCGTTGCGCACGGCGCTGGCACTGTCGGAGAGCCAGAGGACCCTGCCATCGCGCGCGCGAACCTGATATTCGTACTCGCGCACCATGCCGTCGCGTTCCATCAGCCGCTCATATTCCGCCCGCGCCCGCGGATCGACGTAGACGGATTCGGAGACGTCGCCGATGCCCTTGATCAGATCCTGCGGCGTGGCGTAACCCATCATCCGCGCCAGCGCCGGGTTGGCGTTGAGCAGCGCACCTCCGGGCGTGGTGACGTAGATTCCGTCCACTGACGCCTCGAACAATTTGCGATAGCTTTCTTCGGCGAGGCGCTGTTCGGCCAGCGCGCGTACCGCCGCCTCGCGCGCCGCATCGGCATCGACCAGCGTCTGGCGGAACACTTCGGCGGCTCGCGCGATGTCGCCGATTTCGTTGTCGACATCGGTCTGCGGGATCGAGGTATTCTTTTCGCCGCCAGCTACCTTGCGGATCGAAGCCGCAATCATTGCGAGCGGCCGCACGGTACGCCGAACCACCAGCAGCGAAGCGAACAGCCCGATCAGCACGCCGGCCGTGCCGAGCACGATGCTCTGCCATTTTGCTTCCGCCAGCGTCCGGGCGAAATCGCGCGACAGCACGTGGCCGCGGCGCTCGCTGACCCCGCGCAGCAATTCGGTGACGCGCTGGATCAGGCGCCCCTCCGCGCCCAGCACCTCCTTGTCAATGTCGGATATCTGCCGCTCGCGGGTCGAGATGTTGATAATCGCCAGGGCATAGTCATCGACGGCCGCGCGAAGCTTCGGCTCCGTCATGGTCATCGAGCGCATGCTTTGAGCCGCCAGTTCGGCGGCGGACGGATTTCGCGCCAGCAAAGCCGAGGCGATCTGGCTCTGCGTTTGAAACAGCGCCGACGCGATCAGTGGATCCGGGGTGTCGGCGATCGCCGCATCGAATTTCTCGCGTAGCGGCGGTAGCCCGACGATCAGCTCGGCACGGCGGTTGATCAGCGAGGAAATCCGCTCGATGCCGCTGCGGTAGGTCGACAGGCGTTCGGTGACGCCGTCGATCATGTCCTGTTGCTCAGGAGCCAGCTCCAGCCGGGTTTTCTTCAGGACTTCGCCGAGCGCGGTCGCCGCCTCACCGACCTGGACCGACTGGGTGCCGGGCTCGGTGACGAAATCCCGTGCCGCCAGACGCAACTCGTTCATGCGCCGGTCGATATCCTCGGCGAGGTCGCCGACGCTTTGCAGCCGCTGCAGCTCGCCAAAGGTCGCATCGATGTGGCGGATGGCGATGACGCTGGCGGTGGAGGTGATGATGATCACCGCCAGCACCAGCATGAAACTGCCGAATGTCAGCTGGCCAATCGACAACGAGAACGATCGCGTCATGGGCGAATTCGGCGGCGATTCAGAGGTCATGTTGGTGGGGCCGGGCTCCAATCGGCGGCAATATACGACGTTATGCGGGCCGTGGGGAACATGCTCAAATCGATCGCGAAGCCGGCCAGACTCGTCCGGGGCGGCACGCCGGTCCACGCCCTAGCGTCACGCTGGCGTCCCAGCGCCGGTCCCCGCTGCCCCAATCCGGGATTCGGCCGTGGCGGTAGCCCGGCCGCGGCAAAATGGCCAGATTTCGCCTCGGGGCCCTCATCGCGACCTACCCGGCCAGGGTCTTCACGCACGGCCTGGCCCTACCCCCTGGACCTGTCGCAACGCCTTCAGCAGGTCGGACGGCATCATGCCGAACATGTCGCGAAAGGCGCTGCTGAAATGGGCCGAACTGGCAAAGCCGGCGGCGTGGGCGGCTTCCGTCAGGGACGAGCCTTCGCCGCAGGCGCGCACCGCCGCGCCCATCCGGTTCCAGATCCGGTAGCGCCGCAACGGCACGCCGGTCTCGGCCTTGAACAGATGCAGGAACCGCGACGCCGATAGCCCGGCGTGCGCCGCCAGTTCCGTCAGCCGGTGCGCTTTGTGCGGCTCGTCCCGCATCAACCGCAGCGCCGCCGATATCCGCACATTGGCTTTCGTGCGGGTGCCAACGCCCAGTAAGTCGCCGAGCAACGCGCGGCCCTCGCCCGCCGCGATGCGACCTTCGGCAAGGCCGGTCAGGATCTCGATCACGGAGGACTCATCGCGCAGCTCGAATGCCGCACGCGCGCGCGTTTCCGCCATCCGCGCCAGCAGCGCCTTGAGGTCACGCCCCAGCGGATCGACATAGAGGAACGCCATGCGCCCGTGCGCGATTCGCAGATGGTGCAGGCTGTTGGGCAATATCAAGACGCTGCGGGCGGAACGATAATCCGTCGTGGGATCCGCCGGATCGTCGGCCACTTCCAGCGCCGCATCGAGGCCGACGGCCAGGACGGCGGTCGCGTTGCGGTGTGGCGTCAATCCGAAGGCCGGGCCGAGATAAAGCACGCGGGCGCCGCCCCACCCCAACAATTTCGTCTCGCCGATTGCTCGCATAGCCAGTTTCTGAAAGCCCGGGTGGTTCGGGCGGGGCTAGATTATAGGCATCATAATAGGACCCGGCACGATGACAGATAAGCTTGATGACACCGACAGCCAAGCCGCGATTGAACGTACCCGGCGGGCCGTGACGCGTTACGCGACCGCGTGGCTTGCGGGTGACCGGGCGGCGCTCGCCGCCTGCTACCACGACGGCTTCACGCTGCATTATTTTGGCCGCAACCCGCTCGCCGGCGACCACGGGGGCAAGACGGCCGCGCTCGCGATCCTGGCCGAGGTCACCCGCCGCACCAACCGGAAGCTGCTCGGCATCGTCGACATCATGGCCGGCCCCGAGCGCGGCGCGCTCTTGGTGCGCGAGCGCTTCGAGCGCGACGGCAAGGCAGCTGAATTCGAACGGCTATTGGTCTATGCGGTGCGCGACGGACTGCTGGGGGAATGCTGGGTGTGGGACCAGGACCAGGCGGCGATCGACGCTTATCTCGCGTGAGGCGCTGCTCTGTCGCGCCAACACACTTCGCTAGCTATCGAAGTGTATCAGCCGACCGAGCCGACCTCGAACACGTCGCCGTCATAGCCGGCCTCGAGCGGGATTCGCAGCTGACGGCCGCCGTTATCTTTGGTCATGATCGGCGTCACCGTGACGACGGACTTGCCTCTGCTATCCCCCAGCGCGGCCTGCACGCTGTCCTGCTTGCCGAGCTTGATCAGGTTGCGCGTGGTCGGGAACGGCAGCTTGAAGCGGCCGGTCTCGCCGCCTTCCAGCGCCTCGCGCGGCGACACCCAGATCGAATCGGTGGATTCCTTGCCGTCGTGGGCGCCGACCTGTTCCGGCGGCGCGGCGGCGAGGAAGAACCAGGTGTCAAAGCGCTTCGGCATGCCTTCGGGGGTGATCCAGTGCGCATAGGGCACGAGTTCATCGAGCGCCAGCACCATGCCGTTATCGGTCAGCACTTTGAGGAAGCTGATCTTGCTGTCGCACAGGTCGGCCCGGTGCGCAGCTTCGATCGCGCTGGCCCTGACGGCATCGACCAGCGCGTTCGATCCCTTCGGCCGCGCCAGCAGGATGCCGCTTTCTTCAAAAGTCTCGCGGATCGCGGCGATGCGGAAGCTGAGCGTGGCCTCGTCGAGCCCCTCGCCGCCCGAATACAATTCAGGCGCCGCGATGATCTCCTTGTCGCCCTTGTCGACGCTGCCGCCGGGAAACACCAGCGCGCCGGAATTGAAGTCGATCTCATAATGGCGAACCATCATGAAGACTTCGATTTCTTTTCGGGCCGTGGCATCGCGCAGCAACAGGATGGTGGACGCCGGGCGCGGAGGTTTGGCGGGTTCAGTCATCGGATCAACCTGCTGCGCTGGATTGCGGCTGCAGATTGGCGCGGCGATCGACCCGCGCCACCCGCGACAGCAGATATTCGACTTCGGCCTTTGCTGTCGCGGTAATGGTCGCACCCGGCTTGCGCTGCGCGCTGGAGGCGATCACGCCGCGCTTCTGCAGCACATATTTGCGCACGGCGAGACCGGCGCCCGGCTGCTGCTCGTAACGGATCAGCGGCAGATGCGCGTCGAACAGATCGTGCGCGGCGTCGCGCTTGCCGGCCTTTTGCAGTTTTACGACATCGATCAGCAATTCCGGGAAAGCGTAGCCGGTCATGGCGCCATCGGCGCCGCGCTCCATTTCGAAATCGAGGAACAAGCCGCCATTGCCGACGAGGATCGACATCGGCTTCAGCGAACCGTCCTTCTGGAAGCCGCGCAGCGTGGAAATCTTCTCCAGCCCTGGCCAGTCCTCGTGCTTGAGCATCACGCAGGACGGCGAATCCATCACGATCTTGCGGATCACCGCGGGCGTGAACACGACGTTGAGGGTCAGCGGATAATCCTGCAGCACCCAGGGAATGTCATCGCCGATGGCTTCCTGCGCCTGCTTGAAATAGCCCGTGATCTGGTCGTCGGTACGCAAATGCGGCGGCGGCGCGATCATCACGCCGGCGGCGCCCGCATCCATCGACGCTTTTGCAAGCGAGCGCATGGTAGCAAATCCCGGCGCCGAGACGCCGACGATGATCTGCATATTCCTGGCGCGCTTGACGAAGCGAATCGCCACCTGCTCGGCTTCAACCGCATCGAGCTTCGGCGCCTCGCCCAAGATGCCGAGCACGGTGACGCCGTCGCAGCCGACTTCGGCATAGAAATCGGTCAGCCGGTCGATCGATTTCTCGTCGATGCGGCCGTCATCGTGGAACGGGGTCGGCGCAATCGCAAAGGTGCCTGCGGCCTGGGCGGTGAGCTTCATGGTGATCTTCCATAACTGAGGGGCGAATATTCCTGATCCAGTGATACCACCGAGTGACTGGTGTCTCAAAGCGGGAGATTGAGCCTGGGAATGAACCTTCCCGGGATCGAGCCGGATGGAACAACGCCATCGTCGACTGCTCCCATGCGGCGGTAGAACGGGGCGGCGTCCGGATCGGCCTCGATCAGCAGGCTCATAGCCCCGGCGGCCCGCGCAGTGGCCTTGGCCCAATCGAGCAGCTGTCGGCCGGTGCCGGTGCGGAGCATGGCCGGATCGACGAACAGCTTTTCGAGTTGCGCGATTTGGCCCTCGGATTTCACCTCGGCAACGCCGGCAAGACGGCCATCGACTTCGGCGACCTGCACGCGGGACGCCATGATGGCCGCAGGCGTCACCGCAAGCTCCCTGCGGCAAGCCTGCATGAAGGCCGCGTCGTAGCCCCAAACCGCCTTCGAGCGCAGGCACAGCTCGGTAAGCGCGGCAGCTTCTTCGGGACGAGCGGGCCGCAGCGCTAGCATAGAGCCTCCTTGCGATGGGACGAGAAGTTCAGAACCGCCGCGCGCCCATCTTGATCTGTTCTTCGGAGAAGAAGATCTCCTTGGCGTGCTCGACGATGTCTTGCGCCTTCCAGGCCTCACCCGGCGGCTTCCAGCCTTCCATTTCCATCATCCGCATCTCGCGGACGCCGCGGGGACCGGAAACGCCGAGCGTCTTGCCGGTCTGGTCGCCAGAGAGATCGCTGACCATGTATAGCACCGCCGGCGCGATGCCGTCCGGCCCCAGCGCCGCTTTGGGGTTCTCGATATAGCGCGGCAGGTCCGCGGTCATGCGGGTCAACGCGCCCGGCGCCAGGGTCCAGATCCGGATGTTGTACTTGCGGCCCTCGATCGCCAACACGTTCGACAGCCCCCAGATACCACCCTTGGCGGCGCCGTAATTGGTCTGGCCGAAATTACCGATCAGGCCCGAGGTCGAGGACGTGTTGACGATGACGCCGCCGCCATTCTCGCGCATCCATTTGAACACCGGCTGGGTGCAGCAGAACGTGCCTTTGAGGTGCACCCTGAGCACCTTGTCCCAGTTGGCTTCCTTGGCTTTCGCAAAAGTCTCGTCGAGCAGGATGCCGGCGTTGTTCACCAGAATATCGGCGCGCCCAAAGTTCTTGATGGCGTCTACGAACACCGACTGGCCGCCGGCCATGGTCGAGATGTCGGCGCCATTGGCGACCGCGCGGCCGCCCTCGGCCTTGATCGCCTCGACCACGTTCTGCGCCATGGTCTGGTCGCCGCCGGAGCCGTCACGGGGACCGCCGAGGTCGTTGACCACGACCGCCGCACCCTCGCGCGCGAACAATTTTGCGTAGGCTTCGCCGAGCCCGCCGCCCGCACCGGTGATGAGGGCGACCTTGCCGTCGAGTAATCCCATGGTGGTTCTCCCTGTGGTTCTTTCTTCCTTACCTCGCCCCGCTTGCGGGGAGAGGTCGGATCGCTCTTGCGATCCGGGTGAGGGGGTACAGGTCTCACCACCGTCACAGCTCGCGGTGAGAGCCCCTCACCCCAACCCTCTCCCCGCAAGCGCGGGGCGAGGGAGCGCACCGCCGACGGAGCGCACCGCCTTCGACGGCCTTAACCCAGCACTGTCCTGCCGCTCTTGATCACGGTGACATCCCGCGACTTCACCTTGGCTTCGAACGAAACGACGTTGCCGTCCTTCCACAATTCCATCGTCACGGTTTCGCCGGGATAGACCGGCGAGGAGAACCGCGCGGAATGCTGCCTGAAGGCTGACGCGTCATAATCGGCGTAGGTCTGCAGCACGCCACGGCAAGTGATGCCGTAGGTGCACATGCCATGCAGGATCGGTTTTGGGAAACCGGCCTTTTTGGCGAATTCCGGATCGGAGTGCAGCGGGTTGCGGTCGCCGCACAGCCGATAGACCAGCGCCTGATCCGGGCGCGTCGTGATGTCGATGATCCTGTCGGGCGCCCGGCTCGGCACCTTGTGCGGCTCGGGCTGGCCTTCGGACGGCCCGCCGAACCCGCCATCGCCGCGCGCGAAACGCGAGGCGACCAGGGTCGCAAGCTTCTCGCCCTTCTCGTCCTTCAACACCGTCTGGTGCCGGATCACCGCGCCCTTGTCCTTGCCCTTGTCGAACACGTCGAGCACGGTCGAGTCGGCCGTGATGTGCGCCGCGCCGGGCAGCGGCTTGTGGAAGGTGATGTCGCGCTCGCCGTCAACCACCATCACGCGATTGAGATTCATCTCGCCGGGACCCGCCCCCCAGGCCGCCACCGAAGCGAACGTCGGCACCACCTTGAGCGGCCGCGGCGTCAGCGTGCCCTCGTTGACGAAGGCCAGCTCCTTCTCGTCCAGGGGATCCGCGCCCATGCCGATCCCGTAGGCGTAGAGCATGACGTCGCGGTCGGTGTAGGCGTATTTCTGGCCGAGGTTTTTCAAGGCCATCAGATTTTCATACACGATCGGCATTTTTGGGCGTCCTCTCGAATTTCTTTGTTTGCGCCGTCGCAACATTCTCAGCTGTCACCCCCGCGAAGGCGGGGGTCCAGTAAACGCCGGTGATTACTGGATCCCCGCCTTCGCGGGGATGACGACTTTCTGCATTGCGCGCTTAGTGCGCATCTCTCTCGTTACGCCGGCGTGAAGAACGGCAGCGGGGCGCCGTCGGTTGGCTTCCACACCACCTTGACCTTCTGGCCGATCCTGAGCTTGTCCATGTCGCAGTCGACGATGTTGGTCTGCAGCGACGGGCCTTCCTTCAGCGTGACATAGGCGATCGCGTAAGGCCCGGTGGGCGATTTGCGCATCAGGCTGAAGGTGTAGATCGTGGCTTCGCCGGAGCTCTGCTCCCACTCCGTCTTGTCGGAGAAGCAGAACGGGCAGATCGAGCGCGGGAAGAAATGCGGCTCGCCGCAGGCGGTGCAGCGCTTGATCATGAACTTGCCCTGCCGGGCGGCTTCCCAGAACGGCGCGGTTTCCGGATTGCCCTGCGGCACGGGAAGTTTCCTTGGCTCCGTCATCACGCACGCTCCAGAATGCAGGTTGAGGCGGCATGGCGCACGCCGAGAAGTCCGCCGGTGCCATGGGCGACCGCGAGATCGCAGTTTGGCACCTGCACCTTGGGATGCGCTTCGCCGCGCAACTGACGCACCGCTTCGATGATTTTTGTCATGCCGCCGCGGTTGACCGGATGATTGCTGCAGAGGCCGCCGCCATCGGTGTTGAATGGCAGTTTGCCGACGCCCGAAATCAGATTGCCGTCGGCGACGAACTTGCCGCCCTCGCCTTTCCTGCAGAAGCCGAGATCCTCGAGCTGCATCAGCACCGTGATGGTGAAGCTGTCATAGATCGAGGCGTATTTGATATCTTTCGGCGTGACGCCCGCCTCCTCGAACGCGCGCGGGCCGGACCACACGCCGGCGGAGTAAGTCAGATCGAGATCCTTGCCGCCGCGCGGGCCCTTCATTGCCTCGCCATGGCCGATCAGGCGCACCAGCGGCTTCTTCAGGCTCTTTGCAATCTCCGGCGTGGTGACGATCAGCGCGCCGCCGCCGTCGGTGACGACGCAGCAGTCCATTCGATGCAGGGGATCGGAGATCATCGGCGAGTTCAAAACGTCCTCGACGGTGACGACTTCCTTCAGCATCGCGTGCGGGTTGTACTGGGCGTGGTGCGAGGCTGCGACCTTGATCCAGGCGAGCTGCTCGCTGGTGGTGCCGTAGTCGTGCATATGGCGCATGGCACACATGCCGTAGGCATTGTGGGTGGTCGCGCCATAAGCGGCCTCGAAATCGCCTTCGGCGCCGGCGGCGCGCGGCGGCATCGGGCCGGTGCGCGGCTTGCCGGCCAGCGTAATCAGCGCGATCGAGCATTTGCCGGCGGCGATCGCCTCGGCGGCGTGGCCGAGATGGATCAAATAGGAACAGCCACCGGTTTCGGTGGAATCCATGTGGCGCACTTTCAGGCCAAGGTAGTCGACCATCGGCCACAGGCCGCCCGGGGCGTCGCCGGCGCAGAAATAGCCGTCGATATCGGCTTTGGTGAGCCCCGCGTCCTCGATCGCGCCCTTGGCGACCTCGGCGTGCAACTGCGCGGTGGATTTATCGGGTGCGTGCCGGGTGGGATGCTCAAAGATCCCGGCAATGTAGGCCTTGCCCTTGATGGTCAAATCGTTCTCCGCTGGCGCTTCTATTTCCAATGTTTTTCTGGCCTGTCGGGAGGGCCTTGGCAAGCAAGGAAATATTCCGTCAGGCGAGACGGGAGCGACGGACTCAAGTCGGGATGATTATCAGCGAACATCGTATCAGGTTGGCATGCCAACGCTGTCGTCCTCCGCGAAAGCGGGGGACCCAGTACGCCGCGGCTTATCGATTCAATCACTGGTGTCTCTGGGATACTGGGTCACCCGCCTTCGCGGGTGACGACAACTGAATATGACGCCGCGTTCTCGCGGCGCTGATCGCCCGAGGTTTGCAATTCGTTTCGCCCTCTGAAACAGAGAGGGCGCAGGGAATGCCGGATGCGCGCTGCACCCGCGATCTCGTGTGCAATGTGCACTAAGAAATGCGCACACGAGCATACAGGGCAGCGGAGAACATCCGACATTCCCTGCGCAATGGCTTTACGGCTTATAACGAGCTCTCCCCGGAGAACGGCTCTTTTGCCTCCGTTGCGCCCTGGAAGCTATTGCCTCCAGGTGCATTGACGCCAGCACCGCGACGTCAGGACCACACGCCTTTGCCGTACGCTCTCGCGCCGTTCGTTATCGGCACTACCAGCGTCCACCGCGACCCGTCCCAACGATCGTGACGATCATGATACGCCCCTCTGGCGGAACGGGATGGGCGAAGATATAGACTGATTTTTGTTTCCGTAAAAGAGAAATATTTTTTATTTTGGGGCTTGACACGATTTCCGTAAATCGGAAGTGATTTGCCCGACGGACAAAATCAGTTTTGGCGATCGCGCAAACCGAACCAATTGCCGGCGGTCAAATCGGGCTGCGCCGCCCGGAAATCCGCAGACGCCCCCGGCGTCCATGGAAACTCCCCGCCCCGGTCCGAGAACACTAGCTCGAGGCACTCGAAAGTGTCATTGCCATAAAACCATCCGCTCCATCCCAGGTGAGATGGATAGTGCCCGAGCGCAACGGGGAGAAGCACGGCCTCCCCATTTTCAAAAATCTCTTTGGTTGGTTCGCCAACGGGAAAGCGCCGTCCCGCTTCGAGTTCGCGATAGATGGTCCAGAACGTATCGTGAGCGTTCTCTTTCGACATTGAGAACAGGATCACCTCCGGAAAACCGAACTTCAGCCAGAAGCCGGTGGTGTAGGCGAAGCCGGGTCCCTCACTGTCCGGCATTACATGCGTACCGATCCAGCCATGTTCACGAATTCGGGCAACGAAGCTCTGTTCGTGTTGGTCAAGTCGCTGGGGGTCGACGTCAAGGGCTGTGGCCATGAATACGTATCCGATCGAGGAACTTTCGACGTCATAAAACGTTGACGGTGATGGATTACAAGCATCAATCATAGCGCAGCAATGCGCACCAGTCGTGTCGCGACGGGCGGATGTACCCCTCGTGACAGTGAAGGCCTCCAGCTTCGGCTCGGAGGTCTTTTGCGTTTTGGCAGGCCGGCGCTCCAGCTTTCGCAAAACTGACGTCGGTGGTTATGGGTCCCGGGATGCAAGGCAGGAACTGTAGGGCTTTTTTACAGAATCCTCTCACCAAATTTTCTTAGTGCAGCGTCCGCGAGGGTCAAACCTAGACCTGGGGCATCGTTCAAAGTCACCCACCCATCCGCAATGTTCGGTGGATTTTCGAACAATTCAGCCTGCAGAGGATCGCGCTCAGGGTCGGTAAATGATTCGACAGTGCAACCGGCCGGCGTCGAAGCCACAAGCGGTGCATGGATGAAGCAGTCGTGATGCGGCGCGACCTGAACGTGATTGAGCTCGCACAAAGCCGCGAGCTTGCGTCCCTCCGTGAAGCCACCGAACATTGTGCAATCAAACTGCAGAATCTGAATCGCCCGCTCTTCCAGCAACGCCCGGCAGCCATAAGCTGTGAGCTCACTCTCGCCCGCGGAGAGAGGGATGCGCGTTCGCTGCGATAGCAGCTTCAACTCGCGGCGGTCATCGGCCCATCGGACTGGCTCCTCCAGCCAACGCGGCCTTAGCGGCTCCAACAGGCCGATCGCCTCGGTAGCGGTCGCGAGGTCCCAGGCGCGATTGGCGTCGATCATCAAGTCGTTGTCACTGCCGATGACATCGCGAACGACTTCGAGCCGCTTCATGTCCTCCGCGAGCGTGACACCACCGACCTTAGCCTTATAGCCAGTATGGCCCTGCCCCTTGAGTTTCTGCATTTCATCGCGCAATTCCACGAGGTCCTTGCCGTCGCGGTAGTAAGCACATGTGACGTAGCATGGCACGCGGTCGCGGTATCCACCGAGCAGGCGATGGAGCGGCAATTTCGCCATCTTGCCGATGATGTCCCAGCAAGCGATATCGACGGCCGCAGCGATGCGAATGAGAGCCTCCCGGCCCCAACCTTTCTCGTGCGCCAAACGCTGCGATGTCAGGGAAAGCACCGCCTCGTGCAGCCGCTCCGGCGCGAGGGGGTCCATGCCGATGATCTGTTCGCCAATGCCGTTCCGGAACGCCTGGATGATCGGTTCGGCGGACGCGTAACTCGTCGCCAGACCGAACCCCTCGACACCTTCGCTCGTACGCATACGAACAAGAATCTCGTTGGCACTTGCAACGGTGAAGTGGCTGACCCAGTGCGGGCGGTCAGTGTGGGGCGCACGGAGAACGAATACTTCGAGGCCGTCGATGTGCATGACGTATCCTTTCCCGCAACATACGGCGCTCGCAAACGGTGGCAGCTGAATGGTGCGTCCGCGGGTAAAGCACCTGTTCCGGCGATGTCGACGATCTGATCTTCTGCAGCTACTTGACGCGCTTCCTCAGATCAGTCCACTTTGATGCCTGCGAAGTTGATAACCTTGGCCCACTTCTCGGTTTCGTCGGCAATCAGCTTTCCAAATTCCGCGGGCGAACCTCGAAACGCTGTGCCGCCCAGGTCGGAAACGCGTGCCTTGAGCTTGGGATCAGCCAGCCCCGCATTGACCTCATTGTGGAGAATGTTGACGATCTCGGCAGGCGTGCCTTTCGGCGTGCCGAGGCCAAACCAGTCGCTCGCCTCGTAACCTTTTACGAATTCGCTCACCGCCGGAATGTCCGGCAACGCCTCTGAACGTTTCGCAGTGGTCACCGCCAGTGCCCGCAGCTTGCCGGCTTTGACGTGATCGATTGAAGAGGCCATGCCGCCGAACAAGAGGTCCACCTGTCCGCCGATCAGATCGGACAGTGCAGGCCCAGCGCCGCGATACGGCACGTGGCGCACGTCGACGCCAGTCATCATCTTGAACAGTTCGCCCGTCAGATGATTGATGCTCCCGTTGCCACCCGAGGCCATGTTGATCTTGCCCGGATTGGCCTTGGCGTAGTCGATGAACTCCGGGACCATCTTCGCCGGAACGGATGGATTTACCAGCAAGATGAGCGGTTGGCGGATCATGCTTGCAACCGGCGCGATGTCGCGGAGAAACTCGAAGTGGAGCCTCTTGTAGAGCGTTGCGTTGATTGCATTCGCAGGGTTTACCATCAGAAGCGTGTATCCATCCGGCGCCGCCGTCACGACTGCCTCGGTGGCGATATTCGTGCCGGCGCCCGGTCGATTTTCGATAATGAATGGCTGGCCAAGTCGCTCCGACAGCCATTGCCCTATCAGGCGCGCAACGATGTCGTTCGAGCCGCCGGCGGCGTAGCCGACGATGATGCGCACCGGTCGCGAGGGATAGGTCCCCGCCCGCGCCGCGAGCGGCCACGCCGCTGCTGCGCCTACCATCATGATGAAATCGCGTCGCCTCATTTTTCCCTCCCAGGATACCGAGCCATGACGCCGCACCTACAATCAGAAGGACGCTTGATATTGGTGCTGTTTTCATATTGGCGCTGATTGCCCGAGACGCACAATGCGGAAGATGCTAAGTTTGCCTCAGGTGTCGCCGAAGGCTCACAGCCTCATGTCAATTCGGTTTGACCTGACCGACTTAGGGTTGTTCCTGCATGTGGCGGATGCCGGAAGCATCACGCATGGGGCGAGCCGAGCAAACATGACTCTGGCGTCTGCGAGTGAGCGGATCCACGCCATGGAAGACGCGCTCGGCATTCCGCTGCTCGAGAGGAAGCGGCGGGGCATCCAGCTCACTCCGGCAGGATCGGCGCTTGGGCGTCATGCGCGCACCATGATGCAGCACCTGGAGGAAATGCGCGGCGAGTTGAACGATTTCGCAAAGGGGCTGAGATGCAGTATCCACGTTCTTGCGAATACCGTCGCAACGGTAGAGTTTCTTCCGCCTCTTCTGGCCCCATTTCTGTCGGCCCATCCCAACATCGACGTCGACCTCGAGGAGCGCCAAAGCGGAGAGATCATACGTGCCATCGCCGAGGGCCATGCCGACATCGGCATCGTCGCCGAACCGGTGAACCCTGCCGAGGAGCTCGAGGTCTTTCCTTTTGCTGAAGACCGCCTTGTTCTGATCGCGCCCCGTCGCTACGTGCTCAGTCCGAAAAGCGAGATAGCTTTTCGGGAGGTCCTGGACCACGAGTTCGTAGGTTTCCCGGAAGGCAGCGCGCTCCAGAAGACGTTGAACCATCATGCCGCGCGCGCCGGTCACCGGATGAAGCTTCGCGTACGGCTTAACAGCTTCGACTCCGTCGCTCGGATGGTCGAGAACGGTATCGGGATTGCCGTCCTGCCGCAAAGCGCAGCACGACGGTGCCAGCGGTCAATGGCCATCCGCAGTTTTCCTCTTTCGGACGGCTGGGCTGCTCGCCATTTCACGGTTTGCATACGCAAGTCCAGGTCACTGTCTCCCCACGCCAAACGACTCCTGGAGTACTTGATCCGTCACTCGCCGTCGGCCGAATGACGCAACATGTTCCGGATTAAGGATAGCGTGTTAGCCCTTTGCCGTCACAGCGTGAGTCCGTTCGTGGCACATCGCGACGTATCGCTGCGATGCAACGATACGTCGGCTGCCGGGCGCAAGGCGGACACGAGCAGTCGATCTGATCTGCGCTTTATGGGTTCATGGTCTAGCATTGCAGGGTAAGCAAAGCGAAGCGTGCCCACTCTACTCGGCAGGAAGTAGCCCGATCCCAACCTAGAGATCGTAGGATGGGTGGAGCGAAGCGATACCCATCAATTGCAGACCCTGACGGTAATGGGTTTCGCGAAGGACTCAACCCCATCCTACAGCTGCGGGCTGAACAAAACGCCGCAGCCTCCCTGGGGACAAATTCTGCGAAGTGCCGATCGGCTCCAAGGCCGGCGAACGGCGTTCTTTGAGGCCAACACCTTCTAGGCATGGCTCCATAAGCAACTTTCGTACATTTCGTCGGAACGAAATCCCGCTTCCCGCGTGATAGTTCACGGGCATAGCAGCTGGAGGATCAGGAATGTTTAAAGGAATGCGCGGGTATGCGTTCGGCGTCGCAGCAGCAGCGGCTCTTTTTGTAATTCCGATCCCGGCCTTTTCCCAATCCATTGAGGTTGGACCGGGGGGCGTCCGAATTGGGGATGGGCAATGCGAGCAATTGCGACGTGCCTGCGAAAACAAGGACGCGCTCGGGGAGCGTGGGGAAGGAAATTGCCGCAGGTACCGGGAGACCTGCCAAGGATCAGCTCGGAGGGACGTGTGCGGCGAATTGAGGCAAGCTTGCCTCAACAAGGAGCAGTTGGGTGAACAAGGCGAGGGAAATTGCCGCAGGTATCGCCAGACTTGTAGAGGTCGGTTGTAGAGCTCGCCAATTTCGCAGCGTTGCGGGGCGGCTCGGCATCGCCCCGCGCACCGTCATCGCGAAAGGCCACCTCAGCACGGTGTGTAGTGTGCAGGGCGGGTTCTCTTTAACCCGCCGCATTCCATGCAAGATGGCGGGTTAAAGAGAACCCGCCCTGTCCTTGCTTGTTCGTCTAGACCTACGGCCTTCGGGCGCATTTGCAACCTAATCCTTTCCGCCCAAAATAGTAGTGGCCTGATTTGGAGTGTAACGATGTGTGACTTCTATCACCGCGAGCGCGTGCTGCATGTCGTACCCCTGCCAGCACAGAGGGGATGGTCCCCTCCTTTAAGCAGGAGAGAAACATGAACCACGAAGTACGCGAACTGAACGATGCCGAACTCGAAGCCGTCTCCGGCGGCATGACCTGTGAGACCGCGTGCGTTGTCTCCAACATTCACCAAATGACCGCTATAGCCTTGGGCGTCTTGGGCAATAATGACGGGGCGCAGTACTTCAGCGGCTTGGCGACCGGAGTGTTTAATGGCGGTTGCAAATAGTAACGGGAAGAACGAGGCCGCCTCAGTTGGCGGCCTCTTTCGTCTCTGGGTATACGCCCGAAGGCCGTAGACCTATAACTCTCAACGTCATAAAACGTTGACGGTCAAGGATTACACACGTCAATTATAGCGCAGCGATGCGCACCAGTCGTGTCGCGAAGGGCGGATGTACCCCTCGGGACTGTGAAGGCCTCCAGCTCCGGCTCGGAGGTCCTTTGCGTTTTGGCAGGCTTTGGTTTGTCCGTCTCCGTTGAGGGACGATGGCAGGCTCAAGCACGCCTTTGCTCACCTTAGACGCCTTTGCTGTCATTCCGGGGCGTGCGAAGCACGAGCCCGGAATCCATTTCACCGCGCTGCTTGCGGCTCAATGGATTCCGGGCTCGCGCCAACAGGCGCGCCCCGGAATGACAGCGAACCCCTACTCCGCCGCGATCTGGCGCGGCGCCGGCGGCGGGTTGACGAGGTCGGCGGCGAGCTGGGTGTAGCGGGCCTTGGCGTCGTGCGCTGCCTTTTCCTTCACCGGGCCGTAGCCGCGGATGCGGTCGGGCAGCGAGAGGATTTCGATGGCCGTATCGAGCGTCAGCGGCGACAGCAGGCCGAGCACGGTCGCGACGTCCTTCTCGTAGCCGGCGATCAGATCGCGCTCGAGCTTGCGGTCGGCGCTGTAGCCGAAGATGTCGAGTGACGTGCCGCGCAGGCCCTTCATTTTTGTGAGAATCCGGAACAATGGCATCATCCACGCGCCGAAATTGCGTTTGCCCGGCCGCCCCATCGCGTCGGGCTTGCCCGCCAGCATCGGAGCCGCGAGGTTGAAGCTGAACTTGAAATCGCCCTCGAACTGGTCGCGAAGCTGCTTTTCGAAGCGGCCATCGGTAAAAAGCCGCGCCACTTCGTACTCGTCCTTGTAGGCGAGCAGTTTTGCGTAATTGATCGCCACCGCACGCGGCAAGGCGTCGCCGTAACCGCCACTGGTCGCGGCGTCGCGGACCTGCTTGACCAGCCCCTGATAGCGGGCGGCAAGTTTTGCGTCCTGATACTCGGTCAGGAGGTTACTGCGATGGACGATGATCTCGTCGAGCGACATCGCATCCAGCGTCTTCGGTGCAACCGTGTCGTCCTGACCCTTCATCATCGAGATCAGCTTTGCCGGGTCGTGCGCGGCCAGACGTCCGAGCTGGAATGCCTGCTGGTTCAGCTTGATCGCGACGCCGTTGACCTCGATGGCCTGCTCGATGGCCTTCGCCGAGAGCGGCAGCAGGCCCTTCTGATAGGCAAAGCCCATCATCATCATGTTGGTGGCGATGGAATCGCCGAGCAGCATTTCGGCGGGTTTGGTGAAATCGAAGAACGACGAATCCTTGCGCAGCGCGGTTTCCAGCACGTGGTTGACCTTGCGGGCCTGGAAATTGAAGTCGCGGTTGAGGATGAAATCGGCGATCGGAATGAGGTGGGTGTTGATGATCCCGGTGGTGCGGCCGGATTCGCAGAGCGTGATGGTTTCCTTGGAGACCGCCACCACTTCATCAGCGGCCAGCACGAGATCGGCGGTACCGGTGACGATGCGCGAACAGGTGACGTCGGCGGTATGTTCGGACAGCCGGACATGGCTCAGCACCGCGCCGCCCTTTTGCGCCAGACCGGACATGTCGAGGATCATGCTGGCCTTGCCTTCGATATGCGCGGCCATGCCGAGCAGCGCGCCGATCGTCAATACGCCGGTGCCGCCGACGCCGCCGACGGCGACGTTATAGGGACGGTCCAGTGTAGGCCTTGAAGCAGGCTCCGGCAGCTCGCCGATATCGCCAACGCCCGCCGGCGCGCGTTTGCGCATCTTGCCGCCGTCGATGGTGACAAAGGACGGGCAAAAGCCCTTTACGCAGGAATAGTCCTTGTTGCAGGTCGACTGGTTGATGGTGCGTTTGCGCCCGAGCTCGGTTTCCAGCGGCTCGACCGAAATGCAGTTCGACTGCACCGAACAATCGCCGCAGCCCTCGCAGACCGCCGGATTGATCATGACGCGGCGCGCCGGATCTTCCAGCGTGCCCCTTTTGCGACGGCGGCGCTTTTCGGCGGCGCAGGTCTGCACGAACACGATCGCGGAGGCGCCCTTCACCTTGCGCAGCGTCTTCTGCACGGTGTCGAGTTCGTCGCGATGCGCGGTCTTGACGCCGGGCGCGATCTCGGAGGCCGGATAGGCGTCGGGATTTTCCGAGACCAGGTAGATTTCGCGGATGCCTTCGGCGTGGAGCTGGAAGGTGATCTGCTGCGGCGACAATTCGCCGTCGACATGCTGGCCGCCGGTCATCGCGGTCGCGTCGTTGTAGAGGATCTTGTAGGTGATGTTGGCCCCGGAGGCGACCGCCTGGCGGATCGCGAGGCTGCCGGAATGGAAATAGGTGCCGTCGCCGAGATTGGCGAACACGTGCTCTTCCTTGGTGAACGGCGCGACACCGACCCACGGCACGCCCTCGCCGCCCATATGGGTAAACGTCTCGGTGGAACGGTCCATCCACAGCGCCATGAAATGGCACCCGATGCCGGCAAAGGCGCGGCTGCCTTCCGGCACTTTTGTCGACGTGTTGTGCGGGCAGCCCGAACAGAAATACGGCGTGCGGGTGATCGGCGCGACTGCCTGCATCTGCGTTGCCTGCCGGCCGTTGAACCAGTCGGCCTTGGCGCGCAGCATCGCTGCGATCTCGGGGTTGAGGTTGAGGCGAAGCAGCCGCTCGGTCAGTGAGCTCGCCAGCGACGCGACGCTGAGCTCTTCCGCAAAGGGGAGGAAGCGCTTGTCGTGGTCGTCCATCTTGCCGATGATGCGGGGACGGACATCGTCGCGCCAGTTGAACAGCTCCTGCTTGACCTGATTTTCGACGATCTCGCGGCGCTCTTCGATGATGAAGATTTCTTCGAGACCTACCGCGAACTCCCGCACGCCTTCCGGCTCCAGCGGCCAGGGCATCCCGATCTTGTAGAGCCTGAGGCCGATCTTGGCGGCGACCTCAGGCGTGACGCCGAGTTCGCGCAGCGCCTGGCGGATGTCCTCGTAGCTCTTGCCGGACGCCATGATGCCGTAACGGGCGTTCGGCGAATCCATGGTGACGCGGTTGACCTTGTTGGCGCGGGCAAAGGCGATCGCGGCAAAGCCCTTGTAGTCCTGCAGGCGGCGGTCCTGCGCAAAACGGTCGTCGGGCCAGCGCAGATTGAGGCCGCCCTCGGGCATTTCGAAATCGGTCGGAATCACGAATGGCGTCATCTCGTCGGTGAGGTCGATCTCGGCGGTGGTTTCCACCGTCTCGGTGATCACCTTCATGCCGACCCAGCAGCCGGAATAGCGCGACATCGCGATACCCAGCAAACCCATCTCGATCATTTCATGGATGCTGGAGGGATAGAGATAGGGCATCAGCGCCGACATGAAGGCATGGTCGGACTGATGCGGCACGGTGGAGGATTTGGCGCCGTGGTCGTCGCCGGCGAGAACCAGCACGCCGCCGTTCTTGGCCGAGCCTGCCGCGTTGCCGTGGCGGAACACGTCGCCGCAGCGATCGACGCCGGGGCCCTTGCCGTACCAGATGCCGACCACGCCATCGTAGTTGGCGCCGGGCGAAAGGTTGAGCTGCTGCGAGCCCCAGACCGCGGTCGCCGCGAGGTCCTCGTTCACGCCGGGCTGGAACTTGATGTTGTACTGTTCGAGGTGCTTGCGGGCGGCGAACAATTGCTGGTCGTAACCGCCAAGGGGCGAGCCGCGATAGCCTGAAATGAAGCCCGCGGTATTGAGCCCTTGGGCGCGGTCGCGGCGGATTTGCGCCATCGGCAGCCGCACCAAGGCCTGAATGCCGGTCAGGAAGACGTGACCGGATCCTTGGGTGTATTTCTGATCGAGACTGATCGGACCTTGGTTAATTCCCATTTAAGCCCTCGTTTGCCACCCGCTTGAGCCTCGCGATGGCTGTTTTAGCTAGTCATCCGAACTTGTTAGAACCAGTCTATGTCGGATTTTCCGCTTCCCGCACTACAAATCTGGGCAACGGAGCCGTGCGTTCAAAGATCGCAACTTCGTGCCGGGAAGAATGCCAGCCGGTTTCGGTTTGTGTCGTGCGGGCGCCTTGCCACGAAATGGCATGAGGTGGCCGCGTTCCTGCGTTTGGGGATAACGCCCCCAAGCAGTCAGCAGCGGCACGTCGTTGCCGAGGACTATACGCCATCCATGCTGCAGCGCCGTGCAGCCAACGCGGCCGTCGTCCCTGCCCGGCCAGCGCCATCACAAAGGACCGCGTTCCGGGGCGGTGGCTGACCGGGTGTGGCCACCTCTCCACCTACTGGCAGCCCGCGATTCGGCGTGGAACCGCGACTCGCGGGTTCACATCAGCTGGTTGCAGGATTTGGCGCGGAACATCCGGGCGGGCCAGCCATTGTATCTTCGTATCTTCGCTTACCGCTTTGGGGTTCAAACGGAGGAACTTATTAATGACCTACAATCCGAACGACCCGTATCGTCCCAATCTGAGTGATGACGAAATCCGTCGTCAGGCGCGCATGAACAGCCTCGACAACGAGATCCAGGCCGACCCGCAACTTGCCGAGGGTCCCGCCAGCGGCGCCAAGATCGCGATGTTCGCAATTGCCATCGCCGTCGTGATGGGCGCGTTGTTCTATGGTCTGAACAACACCAACGTGAACGAGGCCGGCACCACGCCGTCCAGCCAGACCGCGCAGACACGGCCGGATAACCCGACGGCGCCTCCGGGCATGCGTGACGTGACGCCCAAATCGAACAACCAGCCCGGCACGACCACCGGTGCCGCGCCGCAGCGCCCGGCGCCCTCGCCGGCGGCTCCGTCCGACAACGCTCCAGCCAAACAGTAACGGCCGAAGCGGGAGTGACCTAAACGACAGCGCAGCGGGCATTTCGCCCGCTGCGCTGTTTGTTTTGTGTTTGGATGTTTTAGCTGAACATCTTGTTGAGTTCGCCGCCGGGATAGCCGCCTGCAAATTCCGTGAAGGTGCCCTGCTCCGCCATCTCCTTTGATGCCTTCATGAAGCCGGCCCACGCCATCCGCGCCAGCGAAGCGCCAACACTGATACGGCGAACGCCGAGATCGCCGGCAATTTTCAACGACGGCCCGGCCGCGCCGACCAGGAGATTGACCGGTTTTGGTGCGACCGCCTTCACCACGGCCGAAATCTCCTCCGGCGTTGAAATGCCGGGCGCATAAAGGCAATCGGCGCCGGCCTCGGCATAGGCGGTGAGCCGGTCGATCACGAGTTTCAGATCCTTCTGCCCGCGCAGGAATGCCTCGCAGCGGCCGGTGAGCAGGACGCCGCTGTTGTCCGCGTCGATCGCCTTGCGCGCCGCTTTGATGCGATCGACGGCGAACTCACGATCGAACAGCGGCTTGGCGTTGTCTCCGGTAAAATCCTCGATCGAAAGCCCGGCGACGCCGGTCTTGACGGCGCGGGCGACGTTGACGCCGACTTTGTCCGCCTCATGCGCAAAACCGTCCTCGAAATCGGCATTGACGGGAATGTCGACCGCCGCACTGATCGCGGCGAGATGATCGCAGACCTCATCGACGCTGACGCGGTTGTCGGCTTTGGCAATGGCCCAGGCAAAACCGGCGCTGGTGGAAGCCAGCGCCTTGAAGCCGAGATGCTGCAACGCCTTCGCGCTGCCGACATCGAACGGATTGGGGATGATGAAGCAGCCGCTCTCGTGCAACTTCTTGAAGGCGGCGCGTTTGTCAGCAGTTGTCAGCATGGTCACTCCCCAAAATTGTTTGTTGGCGCCGCCAAGATAGGTACGCAAGCCCTGCGCCGCCAGACACTCATGCCACGACCTGGCGCAGGAAGGTTCGTTCCTCGGCGAGGATGAACTGGTTCTGCTCGGCGAAGCTGAAATTGGCCATGCCTTCCTTGTCGGCGCGCAGCCGCGCCCGGTAGCTCTCATAGGCCGCGAGGCTGTCGAACGAAATCAGCGCGAAGGCGATGTTGTTGGTGCCCTCATGCGGCATCCAGTAACCGATCAGATCGCCGCCGCATTTCGGAATGATGCTGAGCCAGTTTTTCGAGTACGCCTCGAACATCGCCCGCTTGAACGGATCGAGTTGGTAGCGGATGAATACGGTGATGGTCATGTGAGGCTCCTGTGCTTGCTTGGTCGTCATTGCGAACGCAGCGAAGCAATCCATTCCGCCGCGTGTGGTGCGATGGATTGCTTCGCGGAGCCTGTCATCGGGCGCGCATTCGCGCGACCCGTTGGCTCGCAATGACGTTCGCGAAGACAATACCCGCTTGATCGACGGAAACGCTTCGTCTATCATCGAACTATGAAAGCAGGTCCCGATATCGCGATGGTCGCTTCCCTGGTCGGCGATCCCGCGCGTGCCAACATGCTGACCGGGCTGATGAGCGGCCGCGCACTGACCGCGACCGAGCTGGCACACGAGGCCGGGATCACGCCGCAAACCGCGAGTTCGCACCTGGCCAAACTGGAAGCCGGCGGCCTGATCGAGCAGGAGAAGCAAGGCCGTCACCGCTACTACCGCCTCGCCGACCCCGACGTCGCCGGCGTGCTCGAGGGCCTGGCGGGGCTTGCCGCCCGCGCCGGCCACATGCGCGTGCGGACGGGGCCGAAGGATCCGGCGCTGCGACGTGCGCGGATCTGCTACGACCACCTCGCCGGCGATCTCGGCGTGCAGATGCTCGACAGCATGAAACAGCAGAAGCTGGTCCGGCACAGCAAGGAGACGATCGAACTCACCAGTGAAGGCAAGCGGTTCCTGGCGAAGGCGCTGCAGATCGACGCCGCCACGCTGGCCCATCCGCGCCGGCCTGTCTGCAAGGCCTGCCTCGACTGGAGCGAACGGCGGCATCACCTCGCGGGCACGTTGGGCGCTGCGGTCATGAGCCGGTTCACCGAACTAAACTGGGCCGCGCGCGATACCGCGCCGGGCAGCCGCGTCGTCAATTTCACCCGCAACGGCGAGAAGCGATTCGCGGCGCTGTTCGGCGCCAGCGAGGTCTGATTCGGAAGCCTGATTCAAACCGCTCGCCGGTTTACGCATTGGCCGCGAATAAGGCGGCCGCGACAGGAATATGTTAGCAGAGTAGCCGGCAATTCGTTGCCGGCGCATCATCCATCAACAACATTCATTTTCTATTCAGGTCTGCGTGACTAGGTTCCGGACCGCGCCGCTTGGCGGCCAAGAAACGGGAGACACCATGAAGTACCTTTTCGCAGCAGTTTTGGTCGCAGCGTCCTTTGCGAGTTTCAGCGCGGCCAACGCCGCGGGCGGCTGCGGCCCTGGCTGGCATCGCGGTCCGTATGGCGCATGCGTGGTCAATCGCGGCCGTGTTGTCGTGGTCCCCCCGCGCGTCGTGCGCCCGCCGGTCGTGGTGGTGCGGCCCGGCGGCCGCGTTTGCCCCTACGGCATGGTCTGGGCTTACGGACGCTGCCGCGTTCGGTAACATCGATCAGAACGGCAAAAAGGCCCCGCTCCGGCGGGGCTTTTTATTTGGCGGGACGACGTTGAACGTTGCGCCGTGTTCTGCAGACGAAGCGCGCCAGCAGGAGTGGCAAAGGCCACCCCTGCCCGGTTACGCCAAAAACCTCACCAGTAGCGTCGGCGCCAGAAGCGGCGACGGCGCCAGCGGCGGCGATGCCAGCCGTAATGCCTGCGGCGCCAGCCCCAACGACGACGGCCCCAGCCACGGCGACGGCCCCATCCGCGGCCACGGCCACGGCCCCAGCGCACATCCTCCGGCTTGAGCCGATCGACCTCATCGCCAGACGTGACGGCCGGTTGAGCATCGGGCTTGGCGGGGAGTTGACCGTCCGGGACCAGCGGCTGCGGCGTCAGCGGTGCGGCCTGTGCGCTGGCCGCGAGCGCGACACCACCTGCCGCGAATCCAAAGGCGAGTTTCAGAAAGTGCCGGCGCTCCATGATGTCTCCTCCTCCGCGATCGGTTGGATTGAGCAGCAGAGTTTCGGCGCGCCGAGATGAATGCTGGATGAATTGCGCGTTCAGGTTTGGCGTCTCCAATACACTGATGTCGTCCCTGCGAACGCAGGGACACGCCGCGTATGGCCGGATTTGCTGGCAGGAAGATCATCACCAGCGAGCAAAATTACTACCGACGGTGGCTATGGGTCCCTGCGTTCGCAGGGACGACGGGAAACCTATTTCCCGAACTCCTCCGCCAGCACCAGCACTTCGCGCGTGCGCGTCACGTCGGGCCAGTCGCGGTTGAAATCGGCGATCAGCCGGTCCATGTCGGGCGCCCTGGTCGCGCGATCGAGCGCGGCCTCGTCGGAGAACTGATACATCGCGTGATGCAGCGCGGGATCGCTGAGGCTCCAGTAGCGCCACGCCTTTTCGGCGCCGAACGATTTGACGGCATCGGGCAGATGTTCGCGCGAATACCAGGCGTCGAACGCCTGACGCTTGGAGGCATCGGTCACGGTGGCGCGGACGACGAACAGGGCTTTGGGCATTTCGGTTCCTCCCGATTGTTATTTTGAGATTGCGATCGCCGCCATGCGATCTCGCGAACTCTAGATAAACGGCAAGCGGGCGCAAGCCACATGCAGACGTCACAATGTCGTGGTGATATCGTTCTTTACACCGTCACTTGCGAGGTTCGTTCATGCCGTCCTGCCGCCTTCCAATTCTGCTCTTCGCGCTTGCGATGCTTGCATCCGCCACCCCCGCCGCGGCGCAAAGCGTGCCCTTGCCCCGCGAGGCGCAGATCGGCCCGCGCCCGTTCTATCTCGTCGACAAGATGAAGGACGGCCCGCTCAAGGAAAAGCTCAAGCAGTGCACCGGCCCGTTCCACAAGAGCGACTTCTCGATCGGCCACCGCGGCGCGGCGATGCAGTTTCCCGAGCACACCAGGGAATCCTATACCGCCGCGGCGCGCATGGGCGCCGGCATCATCGAATGCGACGTGACCTTCACCAGGGATCGCGAACTGGTCTGCCGGCATTCGCAATGCGATCTGCACACCACGACCAACATCCTGGCCGTGCCCGCACTCGCCGCCAAGTGTACGCAAGGTTTCAGCCCCACCGACCCGGCGAGCGGCAAGAAGGCGTCGGCCAAATGCTGCACCAGCGACATCACGCTCGCCGAATTCAAGACGCTGACCGCGAAGATGGACGGCTTCAATCCGGATGCCACCAACGTTGCGGACTACATCAACGGCACGCCGCGCTGGCGCAGCGATCTCTACGCCAATTCCGGCACGCTGGTGACGCATGACGAGAGCATCGCGCTGATCAAGAGTCTCGGCGCCAAGTTCACACCGGAATTGAAAGCACCGGAAGTGCCGATGCCGTTCGACGGCGACTACACCCAGGAAAAATATGCCGCGCAAATGCTCGCCGCCTACAAGGCCGCCGGCATTCCGGCGAGCGACGTGTTCGCACAGAGTTTTAACCTTGCCGACGTGCTGTTCTGGGTGAAGACCGAGCCGGCGTTTGGCGCGCAGGCAGTCTATCTCGAGGACCGCTACGAGAAACAGGGCCTCGATCCCGGCAAGCCCGAGACCTGGAAGCCTTCGATGGCCGAGCTGAAGGCCTCCGGCGTCAGAATCCTGGCGCCGCCGATCTGGACCATGCTGACGCTGAACGACAAAAAGGAAATCATCCCGTCCGAATACGCCAAGGCCGCGAAAGCTGCCGGCCTCGATTTGATCGGCTGGTCGCTGGAGCGCGACGGGCCGCTGAACAAGGGCGGCGGCTTCTATCATCGCTCCGTCAAGGCTGCCATCGACCGCGACGGCGATACGCTGACGGTGCTGGATGTGCTTGCAAAGCAGGTCGGCATCCGCGGCATGTTCTCGGACTGGCCGGCGACCACGACGTTCTATGCGAGTTGCATGGGGATGAAGTGAGGCAATCGCCGGAATCGTAGGGTGGGTTTCGGCGAAGCCGTAACCCACCGAAGCGATGCTCGGATCGATACCGCTCCCGTTACCCCACTTACATTTTAGGTCGCTGACAGCCTCCACGGCGCCGGGCGGGCTTCCCCGACAATCTCCACGCTCTTGCCCTCATTGGTTCTTGAGGCGGCGAGCGGCAACGTGACCCCGCTCACAGTGCCGCGCGGAGTGTCACCTAGGTAACAAGTTGAGACCGACACTCCTGCCACTACTCGGCGTGAGAAGGGAATGGTCTCTTCTCGAAAACAGGAGATTGAAATGACAAAGTTGCATGAACTGATTGACGCCGACTTGGATGCCGTCATCGGCGGCGCGGACCCGAACTACCATTTCTGCTGGAACGGACCAGCAGGTACTGGCGCCTATCCCCTAAACGTGTCCTGCGGCCCCACCTGGCAGGATATCTATCAAGGCTGGGCCGATCTCGGTCGGCGGTTGGGCGGCAAGGCATGAACTCCGAGGAGGCCGCCTCAGTTGGCGGCCTCTTTCAACCGCCAGCGTTGCGGGAAACCTTCCGCGCTCGTCGCGCCGTCCTTGCGTGCCCGAAGCGCAGGCAAGATGGCCGCCTGTAGGTTGTTCGCCTGCTTCCGCGTGGCCTCTGGCGTCTTCCCGGCCAGCAACGCCTTACAGATATCGTCTGCCGTCATCGGCCCTGACGCCTTCCGCAGCGTGTCTATGACGGCCCGGTAAAGCGTCCCGCGCTTGAACCACGGATTGCCGACATTGCGCCGCTTGGGAGCGATCAACCGGATATTCACGTCCGGGCTGAGCATCTTCATCACGGCCTCAACCTGGAATATCGCCACCGTAGCCGTTTGGTCTCGCGCTGGTTGGCGCTGAGCTTGCCGGCCAACTCGCTATGGAGTTGGCGGAGGGTATAGAGGGCTTGCTTGGTTAGTATCATGGCGTGGGGCATCCGCCAGAGATGGCGGCGGACCGTTCAAAGTCCTTGTGCCGTTTGCGCCATAACACCGCGCTAACCCACCCTAGGGCGCCTTGGGCGGACACCTCGGCCCCTGAACCTTCCGGCCGTTCACCCCGTCTAACCGACCATGCAGCTATTTCAACGCACCAAGCAAGCTGTTCGCGCAGCGGCCGACCGATTTGACGCATGGACCAGCCGACATCAAACGGCCCTCCGCACGCTTCGTCATGTGGCCTGCTTCGCCCTGATGCTCGGCGGCGTGGCGCACGCCTCCTATCATTCCGCTTTGGCGCAATCCGCGCAGGCGTCGTGCGGTGAGAAGTGTCTGACCATGCCGGGCTTCTACCTCCTCGCCGCAGCGGCCTGGGGCGGCGTGGCTGTGCTGACCGCATTGGCCTACGCCGCATTGCTCGACGCATTCAAACGCCAGCCTCCCCCGGATGGAGACATCCTCTGGATCGCAATGGGCTTCATCGTCGCACTGTTCAGCACGCTGTTTGGCGCGCACAGCTATGCCAAGGCCGAGTTCTTTTTCGCATGGTGCATCGGCGGCGCCGGCGTGGTGGATTTTTTCTGGTCAAGGCTTGCGCGCAGGCGATACGGGAATCATGGCACGGGCGTAGCCGTAGCTCCGTGGGGACGCTCCAGAGTTAACTGGTCGGTTTCGGTGGGTTAATCCAGCCGACCCCGCTTATTCGTCCTGCGCGTCAGCCAGTTTCATCGGTGCATCACCAACCACCCGCAGATCGATCCGGCTAATGAGATCCGAGCGGAGCAGTTCGGCGGCGCCAATGGCCTCCTCCGTCTGTCGCAAGGTGCTGACGTTCGAACCCAGCGAGACAATTCCGCCCAGTATCATGGCGATCGATCCGAGGGCTGCGACCTGACTGGC
Source organism: Bradyrhizobium sp. LjRoot220 (assembly GCF_964252915.1). NCBI lineage: Bacteria > Pseudomonadati > Pseudomonadota > Alphaproteobacteria > Hyphomicrobiales > Nitrobacteraceae > Bradyrhizobium > Bradyrhizobium sp. LjRoot220. Next base: position 773,403 of record NZ_CAXUPS020000002.1, on the reverse strand, counting down.
TGCTATCAGGCCGAGTACCGTCACGAGCAGCAACGCACCGCCGCCGGCAATGGCCGCCTTCGACGCCAGAATAAACTTCCGGCATCGCTCGGCGGCCTCGGAAAGCGCCGCGATCTGCGCTTCGATCCGTGAAATCTCGTCGGTCGGGTCGTATTCAGCCATCAGGTTCTAGATCGTAGGATGGGCGGAGCGACCTGTGTCCGCCGTAGCTCAAAGAGCGAAGGCGGAAGCGATACCCATCAATTGCAAGTGCCAGGGCGAAAGATGGTGGGTTACGCAACGCTAACCCACCCTACGAAGCTTCAACTCACAACGGCAAATTGTCGTGCTTCTTCGCCGGCATCTCGACCTTCTTGTCTTTCAGCATCGCCAGCGCCCGCGCGATCCGCTTCCTCGTCGAATGCGGCATGATGACGTCGTCGATATAGCCGCGCTCGGCGGCGATGAACGGCGACAGGAATCTGTCTTCATATTCCTTGGTTCGCGCCGTGATCTTGTCGGCGTCGCCAATGTCGCTGCGGAAGATGATTTCCACCGCCCCCTTGGCGCCCATCACGGCGATCTGGGCGGTCGGCCAGGCGTAGTTCATGTCGGCGCCGATTTCCTTGGACGCCATCACGTCGAACGCGCCGCCATAGGCCTTGCGCGTGATGATCGTCACCAGCGGCACCGTGCATTGCGAATAGGCGAACAGCAGTTTGGCGCCGTGCTTGATCAGGCCGCCATATTCCTGGCTCGTACCCGGCAGGAAGCCCGGCACGTCGACAAAGGTCACGATCGGGACGTTGAAGGCGTCGCAGAAGCGGACGAAGCGCGCGGCTTTTCGCGAGGCATCCGAGTCAAGCACCCCCGCCAGCACCATCGGCTGGTTGGCCACGAAGCCCACGGTGCGGCCGGCGATGCGACCGAAGCCGGTGACGATGTTCTTGGCGAACGTTTCCGAGATTTCGAAGAAGTCACCCTCGTCCACGACCTTCAGGATCAATTCCTTCATGTCATAGGGCTTGTTCGGATTGTCGGGGATCAAGGTATCGAGCGACATGTCGAGGCGTTCGATACTGTCAAAACTCGGCCATTCCGGCACGCCATCGGTGTTGTTGGACGGCAGGAAGTCGATCAGCCGGCGCATCTGCAGCAACGTCTCGACGTCGTTCTCGAAGGCACCATCCGCGATCGAGGAGCGCGTGGCGTGCACCGAGGCGCCGCCGAGTTCTTCGGCTGTGACCACCTCGTTGGTGACGGTCTTGACCACGTCGGGGCCGGTGACGAACATGTAGCTCGTGTTCTTCACCATGAAGATGAAGTCGGTCATCGCGGGCGAATAGACGTCGCCGCCGGCGCAAGGGCCCATGATGACGGAGATCTGCGGGATCACGCCCGAGGCGATGACGTTGCGGCGGAACACATAGGAATAGCCCGCGAGCGCCGCGACGCCTTCCTGGATCCGCGCGCCGCCGGCGTCATAGAGCCCGATGATCGGCGCCCTCGCCTTCATCGCCATGTCCTGGATTTTTACAATCTTCTGCGCGTGGGTCTCGGAGAGCGAGCCGCCGAACACCGTAAAATCCTTGGCGAAGACAAAGGTCTTGCGGCCGTTGACGGTGCCCCAGCCGGTGACGACGCCGTCCCCCGGTACTTTTGTCTTCTCCATGCCGAATTCGACGGAGCGGTGTTCGACGAACATGTCGAACTCCTCGAACGAGCCTTTGTCCAGCAGCAATTCGATGCGCTCGCGCGCGGTCAATTTTCCGCGAGCGTGCTGCGCCTCGATGCGCTTCTCGCCGCCGCCAAGCTTGGCGCCGGCGCGCCGCTCTTCGAGGGTGTCCAGGATGTCTTTCATGCTGCTTTCCGCCCCGTCATAGGTCCGAATTGGCCGGGGTTCTAACACGGCCTTTTGCGAACCGGAAACACCCCTCTATGCCCCCTGGCACCGCGCGGAAATGCACCTATATCCGCACCTCTGCACAGGGGATGCAATTGACGGATACCGCTACCGCCGAGCCTGCCGGGGCCGTTACCGGGGGCCTGCGAACGATGCTGCGGCTGGAAGGCCTGGCGCTGTTTTTGGGGATGACGCTGCTCTACTGGGTCTGGGAAGGATCGTGGTGGGTCTACGCCGCGCTGATTCTGGCGCCCGACCTCAGCTTCGCCGCCTACTTGTTTGGGCCGCGCTTCGGGGCGATGATCTACAACGCCGCCCACACCTACATGGTGCCGATGGCGCTGATGACGGTGGGATTTGCCACCGCCGAGCCCCTGGTGCTGTCGATCGCGATGATCTGGCTCGCCCATATCGGCTTCGACCGCGCGCTCGGCTACGGGCTGAAATATTCCACCGGATTTGGTTTTACCCATCTCGGCCGGATCGGGAAGAAATCGGCCACCACCTAAACCGGTTTGACAGGCAAAGCACTGCTTGGTCTAGTTGCCCCACAACGAAAAACACTGGGGGGCACACCGATGCTGACAGACTGGCGCTTCGCCGTCACGGCCGCGATCTTCTGCACCGGGACACTGCTGGCTTGCCTCGAGAGCAACGCGCAATCGATCCCGAAGGAAATCGCTGCGCGCACCGAAATCTACGCGATCCCGTCGCTGACGATTTCGGACCAGCAATTCCTGACCGGCGACACCAACGGCAAACAGGTCACCGTTGGCGGTGCATTCCGCATCGCGCAAGGCACCGGCAAATTACCCGTCGTGGTGCTGATGCACGGCTCGAGCGGCGTTGGCGCCGGCATGGATCCGTGGGTACGCCAGTTCAACAGCATGGGGATTTCGACCTTCGTGATCGACGGCTTCTCCGGCCGCGGCCTCACCGCCGTCGGCCCGAACCAGGGCCTGCTCGGCCGGCTCAATTTCATCGTCGACATCTATCGCTCGCTGGAGATTCTCGCCAGGCATCCGCGTGTCGATCCTGAACGGATCGCGCTGATGGGATTCTCGCGCGGTGGACAGGCCGCGCTCTACGCCAGCCTCGATCGTTTTCACAAGCAGTGGAACAAGTCCGGCGCGCAGTTCGCCGGCTACGTCTCGTTCTATCCGGACTGCTCGACAAGCTACGCCACCGACACCGAAATCGCGGCGCGCCCGATCCGGATCTATCACGGCACGCCCGACGATTATAATCCGGTCGCGAGCTGCAAGGCCTATCTGGCGCGGCTGCTGGAGGCCAAACGCGACGTGGTGCTGACCGAATACCCGGACTCCCAGCACGGCTTCGATTCCGGCCTGCTCGGCCTCAGCACGATTGCGGTCTCCACCAATTCGCAGACCGCGCGCAATTGCAAGCTCAGCGAGGGCGAAGGCGGCGTGCTTGTCAACGCCGATACGAAAGCGCCGTTCAGCTACAAGGATGCCTGCATCGAACTCAACCCGCATGTCGGCGGCAACCCCGTGACCGCCGCGGAAGCGCGCAAGGCGGTGAGTGATTTCTTAGCGGCACTGTTCAAGCTGGGCTAGCGCTGGTCGCCGGGGACTCCCTCGCAGCTCTCCGGCAAGGCGAGAAGTAAAGGAGAGCAAGCGGTGCTGCCGCCACTTCTCCCGGCGCGCTATTTCAAATGCAACAGCGCCCCGCCCCGGCCGGTGCTGGTTGTGCATGGTCGTGGACGCAGGAACTCTGGTCCGGCGCAACGGCGCAACCAGCCGAACCAATTGGACCCACGCGGCGCCTCCCGCGTTAGCTTCCCAACACGGAACCGAAATGGAGGCAAAACATGTCGAGATCCAAAATCGCACCGGCCGGGTTACTGCTGCTGGCATCTCTGTATCTTCCCGGCAGCAGCCAGGCCGCGCCAGCTTCACCCTTTGCCGGTATGGCCGGTTCATGGTCCGGCGGCGGCGTGCTGAGTACGAGCGACGGAGCACAGGAGCGACTGCGGTGCCGGGCCTCCTACGACGTCACCGGAAGCGGGGCCGAACTCCGCCTCAGTCTCCGATGCGCTAGCGAAAGCTATAATTTCGATCTGGCGAGCGACGTTCAATACCGGGGCGGCGCGATATCGGGGTCGTGGAGCGAAGCCAGCCGCAACGCCTCCGGGACCCTTTCCGGACGCGCTGCCGGCGACCGCATCGACGTTGCGGCGCGGGGTGAGAGCTTCTCCGCCAATCTGTCGCTGACGACGCGCGGCGGCCAACAGACCGTGTCGATCCGCCCGCAAGGAACCAACATCACCGACGTTTCGCTCGCGCTCAACCGGCGCTAGCCGGCGATAATCCTGGTTGACCGAGCGCAGCCGTCAGCTCGAGCGCGCCATTCCGGCGTCACGTGCGTCAGATCGCGACAATATCGGTAAGACATTGCTGCGTCACCGTCATGCGCGCGGCGATCTGGGCAGGCTCCTTGCAGTCCATGTTCATCGCGAACACGGTCTGCATGTTGCCTTTCTCGGCCCAGCCGACCATCCAGCCCAGCGACGGCTTGCCCTGCTCGGCGCCCAGCAGGCCGCTCTTGGCGCGGATCGTGGCGTCGCCAACCTTCGTCACCGTCAGGATGTCGCGCACCAGCTCCTGGCTGCGCTTGGACACCGGCAATACGCCGCGCCGCAGCCGGTCGACGAAATCGATCTGCTGGATCGGATCGATGCGCAGGTTTCCCGTCAGCCAGAACTGATCGATGCCGCCGCCGATATCGCGGTTGCCATAGTCGAACAGGTCGAGATATTTCTGCATCCGCTCGGCGCCGATGCGCCGGGCGATCTCCTGATAGACCGGTACCGCCGAGACCGCGATCGCCGAGCGCAGCGTGTGGTCCTTGTTCCACGGCTCTATGCTGCGGGTCACCCCGTCCCACTTGAAGATATCCTTGTCCGGATCCTCGACCACGCCGGTTTCCAGCGCGATCAGCGAATTCGGAATCTTGAAGGTGGAAGCCGGCAGCTTCGCTTCGCCGGAGCGGACCTTGTCGCTGGCGATCATCAGGTAATCATCGACCTTGTAGCCGATGAAGGTGCCGACCGTTCCGACATTGAAGAACCGCTTTGCGAGATCATCGCGAAACTCGCTGCGTTGATAGGAGACATTGGCGAAGCTGCGCGAAGGGTTAATGCTCGCGGCGGCAAGAAGTCCGAGCGTATGGCGTCGATTGATCACGGGGGATTTCCGAAACGATTGAGGAGAGCGGCGGAGGATGCGGTTGGCATCGTGGTAAAACGATGACAATGGAAATGCCAGATAGCGGATTTTTCCGATGCCGCCATCCTTCGAGACGCGGCTGCGCCGCTCCTCCAGCGATGAGCTTACGCTCACGCGGGAATGAGGTCTGGTGCTAGACCCTCATGGTGAGGAGCGCGTAGCGCGTCTCCGGACGATGCTACGCATCGCCGGGCGAATCACGAGGCCCGAACTGTAGCTACCTGATCCGCCCCGACAGCTGAAGCACGAAAATCAGCACTTCCGCGACCGCCTTGTAGAGCTCTTCCGGAATTTCGTCGCCGATCTCGACATGGGACAGCGCGCCCGCTAGCACTTCGTTTTGCTCGATCGGGATGTCGTGGGCTTTGGCGAGTTCGATGATCCTGGCGCCGATCGTGCCCTTGCCCTTGGCGACGACGCGCGGCGCCCCCTTCTTGTCGTAGTGCAGCGCGACCGCGAGTTGGCCTCTCGCTTCGACGTTCATAGCGCGCGATCCAGGAAGTGCCCGGCCTTGGCGGGGGCGGCCTGCGGCGGCGCGCCGTCGCGGATCACGATCTCGCCGGGCTGCAGTTCGGCTTTGGCGAGCGCCTGGCTCAATTCCGCAGCGCCGGCGCGCAGCTGCGCGGCGGTGGCGGGCCGCTCCGCCCACATCCGTACCGAGGTCTTTTCGCCGATCAGCGACACCAGCGCATGGATCGGTCCGGTCGGCTCGACATCGAGCGAAAACCGCGCGCGCCACACCTGCCTGGCGGCTTCGGCCTCGCTGGCGCTGCCGTCGCGGGCAATCTCGAACTGCGCCATCGCGGTGCCCTGCGGCGTCACGAACGGAATCTCGAAATTCCAGCGCGGCGTGGTCAGGTCGATCTTTGGCCCCGGCCCGTCGATGCGGTCCGGCAGCGAGGCGACCTGCAGCAGGGTTTGCCGTGCAATCGCGGCATCCGTGTCGTCGAGCAGATGATGCGCTGTGGTGGCGAGCGGCGCGTCCGGCGCGAGCGAGGGCGAAGCCACGGGCTGCGCCGTCGGCGACGCGCCGCGAAACGGCGGCGGCGGCGTATTGGTGTGAACGGTGATGTCGTCGCCGGGAGCACCTTTCGCCATGCCGGCGGCGCGCGCGGGATTGCCGAGCTCCTGCAGCGCTTCCTGCAACAGGTTCATGGTCGCGCCGGCGCTCGGTCCGGAATTGAGGGCTTGCGCGAGCGCACCGTGCAGGCCGCCGCGCGATTGAACGGTGTCCGGAGCGACCGGTAGCCGCGCCTGCGGCAGCAGGATTTCCTGGACGTCGGGTTCGCCGGCCGCAGGCGGCACGAGGCCAGGCGCGAGATTCGATAACCCCGCCTGCGTCGGCATCGGCATCGGCTTCGCCGCCGTCGTTCCATCCGCGCCGAGCGCCGATTGCAGCGTCTGGCGCAGCACGATCAGCGCGGCCTTGAGATCGGGCACGCCAGACGACGGCACCGAGCCCGCGGCCAGCGACGCCTCGAGGAAAATCCCGGATTTCTGGAACGCGTTCTTGATGTCGCCGCCATCGAGGTTCTGGTCGAGGCTGGTCTGCTGCGCCAGCACCTGCGCGATCGCCTGCTGCAATTTCGGCGGCAGGCTGCCGGAGGCCGCCGCAGCACCGAGATTGGCGAACAAAGGCGCGAGGCTGTCCTGCTCGGTCGCCGCACTCTGCGCCGCAACCGACACCGCCGCACGTTCGGGGGGCGTCAGCACGTTCGTCAAAGCATTCTTGGACGCGACAATCGTCGGGCGGTTGGCCGCGGCGCCGACCAGCGCTTCGGGCGACAGGGTAACAGCATCGCCGGATGTACCATTCGCGTCGCCGCCCTGCCCGACCATCGCAAGGCGGATGCCGTCCTTGGTCTGCGACACCGCCAGCTGCAGCGTCTGGCCCGCCTGCAGCGGGACTTCCGAGAGCACGTCGATCGAGAGTGCTGCGATCGCGATCCGCACCAGATTGGCGTCGAGAACCTTCAGGACCTGCGCATTGACCACGCTGCCCGGCGCCAGCAGGAGTTCGGGCGCAACGCCGCCTGCCGCTTTCGCGGCCAGCACCGGAAGCACGGTATTGTTGATCGGGATCGCCATATCAGGTCTCGGCCAGAGCACGAGGCTACCCCGGCGTCGTAAACCTCTCGTTAACCGACCAACCGATTCAGGGCTTCATGGCTTTCAAAATGGTCACCGCGGCGGTGAAATCGACCAACCGGGCTGCCCTCCGGGCCGCGACTTCCTCGTCGATGCCCCATTTCTCGATGTTCCAGTCCTCATCGACGTGCGCGGCGGCCCAGACCTCGTCGGCGTTGTGCACGCCATGATACAGCGCCAGCGCCAGCAGCGCCGAGCCGGTCAGCGTCGTCACCACATGCAGCGCCGCGATCGACCAGGGGTCATCGGGAAACACCGCGCGCGCCGCCTTGATCGCGGGCTCCGGCTGGGCGACATGCACGATCCCCTCGGCCAACATGAAATGGGCGCCGAGTTCTTCTGCCGCCCAGAACACCACCGGGTCCCAATGCGCGGCTTCCCTGGCGACCAGCGCCTCGGGATGGCCGGCGCGATAGAACAATAAATCGGTGCCGAGATATTTCGCGACGTCGTCGGCAACTACGTCGACACGATCGACCACCGCTTCGCCGACGCTGTTGGCAAAGCGCGTCAGCGGCATGGTCAGGGGATTGATGGTCTCGACCTGCGCATTCCATTCCGCCGCGATCGCGTCGGCGATCTCGCGATTGGGGGCGACGACATGGCGGCCGGAGGGCGTGCGGATCGGCCGGCCGTCGAGCGTGACGGCAAAACCGCCATCGGCCTCGGCGATGCCGGCACTGGTGTAAAACCGCTTGCGCCGCGGCACGCGGGTCGCGCGTCGCACCGCTTCTTCCGGGTCGTAAGGCGACTGTCCGGCAACTTCATCGAATAATTCACGCATGCGCGCGTTATAGCGCTTTTGGGTGAAATAGACACCGGTTGAGGTGAGAAAACGCGCCAATCGGAGCTGTACGCAAGGCTTTCGCTCGGCCTCGTTTGCCGTCAAAATAGGTCTGGTGAAACCGGAAAAGGGCCCGAGAGCCGTGAAATTCCTCGTTGCGATCCTGATACTCGTGGCCGGCCTCGCCGCCTCGCCCGCGCAAGCCGGGTTCCGCACGCCGGAATCGCTGGTCCGCAATGTCTACGCCTATTACGGCAAGGGTTCCTCGGACCTCTCGAAGGGTTTGCCGCGCAGCGCCGAGATCGCGGAGCAGTTTTTCGACCGGAATTTGCGAAGCGCATGGATTGCCCCACGCGCGGCGCCTTACGATTTCCTGGTGCAGGGCCCGACCTGGAAAATCGGTCCGGTCACGACCAAGATCCTGCGCACGGAATTCGACAAGACCTATGTCACCGCCACCTTCGACAATAACGGCAAAGCCGTTTCGCTGAACTTCATCGCCGTCAAAGGCCCCGACGGCTGGGTGATCTCGGACATCGAAAGCGCGCACGATTCCCTGCGGCTGTTTCTCGCGCAGTTCAAGCGCTGAGAGCGTTCACGGCTTGCGATAGATCACCTGCCCCGCACGAATGGTGTAGGCGACTTTCGCAAGATTGCCGACGTCGGCCATGGGATCGCCGTCGAGGACGACGAGATCGGCGTCAAACCCCGTTTCTACCTTACCCTTCCTCGCAGCCTTGAAAAAAGCTGCCGGATTGGTCGTCAGCGAGGCAAGCACCTGCCGTTCCGACAGCGCACGGTGCATCAGTTCGTATTCGAGCGATGTGTCATAGACATTGGTAAAGCCGACATCGGTCCCAAACAGGACGACGCCGCCGTTCTCCGAAAAAGCTTTGAGCTGGCTAACGCCGGAATCGACCAACCGGGCAGCAAGGCCGCCGGGTGCGGTGCTCCAGAGCGAGAGCGTCGGAATCAGCGCAACCCCTTGCAATTTGAAGCGCGCGAGTTGCTCGGACGTAAAGCCGGGCTCCCGGGGTACGGTGTGGGCGAGCACGTCGACTCCAGCTGCGATCACCACTTCCACACCCGTTCTGTTTTGTGGGTGCGCAAACACCGGCTTGCCCTGGGCGTGCGCCACATCGACTGCTGCCTTTGCCGTCGCCGCATCCATATTGACTACGGGCTTCTCCCCCATGAACGCGCCGACGAACAGCTTGATACCGTCCATGCCCATTCCGAGCGCTTCGCGCGCGGATTTATCGGCTTCGTCTGGCGTGCCGATTTGCGGAAGCTCCACGTCGGCTGGCAGATACACGGGATGCCCCCCTTTGGGGTAGAAGTTGCCGGCGAGAAGAATGTTCGGCCCCGGAATTTCGCCCGAATTGACACGACGGCGGAGCGGCAAGGAGTCAGTCGGATCAGATCCAAGATTCCAGACCGTAGTGAATCCCCACCGCGTCAGCATGTTCTGCATCGATTCCGTCAACGACACGGCCGGCGCGCTGGCTGCTTTGGCCCACATCGCCTGCGTGAAATGAACGTGGCTGTTCCAGAAGCCGGCAACAATGGTCTTGCCGGCGCAATCAACGACGCGCGCGCCTTGCGGGATTTGCAGTTCGCTGCGGCCACCGATCGCGGTGATGACACCGTCAGTCGCGACAACCACTGCATCAACGAGCGGCGCAGCGTCGGGCGATGCGTGGACCCTGCCACCCACCAGCGCGAGTGTTTCCGCCGTGGCTGGCGCGCCGAAGCAGGCGGCCTGCCCCAGAAGAAAACAGAAAAACGCAGCGCGGAGCCAAGTGCCGGTCATAGGCCGATCCCCTGTTCACGATGGCAGCCTGGTGCCAAACAAACCGGACCGGGCGATAACTGATTAACACGCCCTCGATTTGACCGCTGTTCCGCTCCCGGAAAATTGATGGGTGGCGCATTGAGGGATCGAGCGCGCTACTCCTCCGGCGCGTTCTCGATCGGATCGAACCGGTCGTGCTCGAGCCCGAGCAGGTTCCAGGACTGCAGCATATGCGGCGGCAGCGGCGCGCTTGCGTCGATCACGCCGCCGCGCGGATGCGGGATCACGATCCGGCGCGCCAGGAGATGCAGGCGGTTCTGGATGCCGCCTGGCAGGTCCCAGTTTTCCTTGTTGAAGTATTTGGGATCGCCGACGATGGCGTGACCGATATGCGCCATATGCGCGCGCAGCTGATGGGTTCGCCCCGTCACCGGCTTCAACGATACCCAGGCTAGCTTCTGCGCCGAGGTCTCGACCACCGCATAGTAAGTCACGGCGTGGCTTGCGCCTTCATCGCCATGCTTGGCGATCCGCATGATGGTGTCGTCTTCGCTCTCTTCCTTGGCCAGATAGGTCGAGATGCGGCCCTGCTTCGGCTTCGGCACACCTGCGACCATCGCCCAGTAAATCTTTCGCGCGGAACGGTGGCGGAACGAGCCGGTCAGCGCGGTGGCGGCAAAGCGCGTTTTCGCAATCAAGAGACAGCCCGAGGTTTCCCGGTCCAGCCGGTGCACCAGCCGCGGCTTCTGCCCCTTGGCGTCGCGCATCACTTCCAGCATATCGTCGACGTTGCGCGTGATGCCGGAGCCGCCCTGCACCGCCAGGCCTGCGGGCTTGTTCAGCACCATGACGTCGGCGTCCTCGTACAGGATCATGTCCTTGAGTGCCCGCAGCGTCTTGGTTGCGGCTTCGGAGAGAGTCCCGCCTCCCACCTTCGGCGTATCGAGCTTGAGCGGCGGAATCCGGATGCTCTGCCCCTCCTCGATCCGGTCCTTGCTGTCGGCGCGCTTGCCGTTGACGCGCAGCTCGCCTTTGCGAACGATGCGCTGGATATGGGAAAACGACAGGCCCGGGAAACGCGCCTCGAGAAAACGATCGACGCGCATGTTGTTCTCGTCCGCGGTCACGACCACGGTCTGGACCGTGGTCGGCAACGGTGGCGGCTCGGCGACGATCTTCTCAGGCTCGGGAATGTAAGGCGCCGGTTTGGGCGCGCGGGGCGCTGACGCCGCAAAGCGCGCCGGCGGCTTGCCGCCCGGGCGCTGCGCCGGCCGCTCGGCTTTCGAGCCTCGATAGGGGCGCGCGCCTTTCGGGCGGTCGCCCGCCGGGCGGAGAGGTTTTTTGACGCGACGGCTCATGATGGCTAGCGGCTCCGGATGAGGCCGTTAGGTAGCCCAAATGCAGCGAATCGTCACGGTTAAATCAGGCTGTTCCGCGGGTATTCGGCCGATTTGGTGTAATTGGTGTCGAGATCGGCCATGCTGACTCGGACGTATAACAAGGGAAATGGGAGTACGGGATGAAACCGACGACATGGGCCATGAATGCGTTATTGGCCGTGATTGCTGCGATGTGGGCGGGCGCAGCCCCCGCGCAGCAGCCTCCGATGTCCGAGGATCTGGCGTGGAAGCTTCTGGAACTGGGACGCACCATCGATCCGCCCAAGACCGCCGCGCTTTACGCACCGATGCAGCAAAAGGAGCCCTACGAGGGCGTCAACGCCGGGCGCGACGTCAAATACGGCCCGGCCGAGCGCCATCTGCTCGACGTCTTCATGCCGGCGACGAATTCATCGGCGCGGCCGGTGCTGATCTATATTCATGGCGGCGGTTTTGTTGCCGGCAACAAGCGCAATCCCGGCAGTCCGTTTTACGACAACATCATGCTGTGGGCGGTGAAGAACGGTTTTGTCGGCGTCAACGCCACCTACCGGCTGGCGCCGCAATTCGTTTATCCGGCCAGCGCCGAAGACCTTGCCTCGGTCGTGCAATGGGTCACCGAGAAAATCCGCGAGCGCGGCGGCGACCCGGCGCGCATCTTCCTGATGGGACAATCCGCCGGCGCTGTGCACGTTGCCAACTACGTGTCGCATCCCGAGCTTCACAAGGTGAAAGGCGGCGGCCTCGCCGGCGCGATCATGCTATCGGGCCTTTACGACCTGACGGCCTCGCCGGTCGGCGACGCCGAGATCATCTATTTCGGCTCGGATCCCTCGCGCTATGCCGAACGATCTTCGCTGCGAGGCCTGCTGGAGACAAAAATCCCGCTGATGATGACGGCCGCCGAGCTCGACCCGCCCCGCTTCATCGAGCAATACGAACTGGTGAAACAGGCCACCTGCAAGCGCGCCAGCGGCTGCGCGCGCACTTTCATGCTGCCCCAGCACAACCACATGTCCGAGGTCTACGCGATCAACACCGCGGATACGCGGCTGACCGACGAGATTCTGGAATTTGTGAAGACGGGAAAGTAGCGCCACTCATTTGCACTGCGCGTCATTTCTCAACTTGTTGAGATCGACGGCCGCATTGCTGGATGGACGCTGCTTCATCGCCACGTCTGCCGCCGCGCAGGCGGCGTCGCGGTCGCCATTCTGCAGGCGGGCGTGGGCGAGATTGATCCAGGCGTCGCCAAAGTCCGGCGTGTCCTTGACCGCCTGTTCCAGCACCGGCTGCGCCTCCTTCGGCCGCTTCGCGACCAGAAGCACGCGGCCGTAGTCTGCATTCAGCATCTTCAGCGGGTTGGGCTGCTTCTGCGCGATCCGGAACAGCTCTTCGGCGAAGTCGATATCCTTGAAGCGTATTTGGGCGATCGCCGCCAGGCCGTGATAGACGACGCTCTGTTCGGGGGCCACGAGAAACGCCTGATTGAATCTCAGTGCGGCTTCGGGGTATTTGCCCGATCCAAGCGCCCGCCAACCACGCTTGACAACTTCGTCCAGGGCCTTCTCCCGCGTGCCGGCCGCCTGCACCAGCGCCTTTACAAACTTGTCGTCCTCTTCCCGTTGCGCGTCGGTCTTGTCGGCGAAGCCGAAGAACGGCTGTTCTTTGGTCGGCGCAGCATACGTACGCTTCGTCACCTGCACACCCGGTGCAACTTCCACGGTGTCCGCCAACGCGCAATGCGCAAATCCCATTGCAAGAAGCGCGAATGCGAAAGAGAAGAAGCCACGGCACTTTCGACCAATCATTCAGCACTTCCCCCACCGCGCTCGCGTCGCAGCTTCGCCCAATAATCCAGCCGCTTGCGGATTTCGCGCTCGAAGCCGCGGTCCGGCGGATCGTAAAATGTCTGGCGACCCAGTGCTTCCGGGAAATAGTCCTGGCCCGAGAACGCATCGGGCGCGTCGTGGTCGTATGCGTACCCGGAGCCGTAGCCTTCCGACTTCATCAGCTTGGTCGGCGAGTTGAGGATGTGCTTTGGCGGCAGCAGCGAACCGCCCTCCTTTGCCGCCCGCATCGCGGCGCCAAAGGCCTTGTAGGCGGCGTTCGATTTCGGTGCGGTGGCGAGATAGATCACGGCCTGCGCGATCGCCAGTTCGCCCTCGGGATGGCCGAGAAAATCATAGGCGTCCTTGGCGGCGTTGCAGATCACCAGCGCCTGCGGATCGGCAAGGCCAATGTCCTCGACCGCCATGCGCACCACCCGCCGCGCCAGGAACAGCGGGTCTTCACCGGCGTCCATCATTCGCGCGAGATAATACAGCGCCGCATCCGGATCGGAGCCACGCACCGCCTTATGCAGCGCCGAGATCAGGTTGTAATGGCCGTCGGCCGACTTGTCGTAGATCGGCGCGCGGCGCTGCAGGATCTCCTGCAACTGCGCGGCGTTGAAGGTTTCGTCCTTGCGCGCGGCGCGCCAGACCTCCTCGGCCAGCGTCAGCGCGGCGCGGCCGTCGCCATCGGCCATCCGCACCAGCACGGCGCGAGCCTCGGCATCGAGCGGCAGCTTTTTGCCTTCGATCTTTTCGGCATGAGCATAGAGCTTCTCGACCGCGGCCGCGTCGAGCGAATGAAACACCAGCACGCGGGCCCGCGACAGTAGCGCCGCGTTGAGTTCGAACGACGGATTTTCCGTGGTGGCGCCGACCAGCACCACGGTGCCGTCTTCCATCACGGGCAGAAACGAATCCTGCTGCGCGCGGTTGAAGCGATGCACCTCGTCGACGAACAGCAACGTGCCCTTGCCGGTCTCGCGGCGGGCACGCGCCGCGTCGAACACTTTCTTCAGGTCGGCAACGCCGGAGAACACCGCGGAGATCTGCTCGAAATGCAGCTCGGTGGCGTCCGCGAGCAGCCGCGCCACCGTGGTCTTGCCGGTGCCGGGCGGCCCCCAGAACACCAGCGAGCCCAGCGTGCGCGTTTCCAGCATCCGTGTCAGCGCGCCATCGGGACCGAGGATGTGATCCTGGCCGACGACATCGCCTAGCGACTGCGGACGCAGCCGGTCCGGCAGCGGCCGCGGCGCGTCCTGCTCCATCCCTGCCGCGGCAAAGAGGTTGGTTGCCTCGCGCGGTTGTTTCGGGCTCATCCGCCGAGCGTCACGTTGATCTGCTGGCCGCCGCGCACCACCCTGATGCGCCAGATCCGCGACTGACTTTTTGAGGCCTTGTCGAGATCGCTGGTCTTGGCGATCTTCTGGTTGTTGACTGCCTGAATGATGTCCCCCTTCTGGAAGCCGACGCTGGCGGCGGCTCCGCCGTCGGCAAGATCGATCACGACGACGCCCTCGGCCGAAGCGTCGAGACGCAGTTCGTCGGCCACCGCCGGAGAGATGTTAGCGACCTTCGCGCCCTGGAACGGCGAGCCGGGCGCGGTCAGCACGATCTCATCGCGATTGGTATCGGGAGCGGTTTCCAGTGGCACCGCCAGCTTCACGGTCTTGCCGGCACGCTGCACGTCGATCTGGGCTGAACCACCCAACGGACGGGTGGCGAAGCGGTAGTCGAACGCGTTGGGATCGTCGATCACCTGTCCATCGATGCCCACGATCAGGTCGGACAGTTTGAGGCCGGCACGCGCTGCCGGACCGTTCGGCGCGACATTGGCGACCAACGCGCCGGTCGGCAACTTGAGCCCCAGCGTCTCCGCGATCTCCGGCGTCACCGCCTGCAACCTGGCGCCGAGATACGGGCGCTTCACCGCCTTGCCGCCGCTCTTGGCGGAGGCAACGACCACGCGCACCATGTTGGCAGGTATGGCAAAGCCGATGCCCTGCGAACCACCGGAGCGCGAGAAGATCGCGGTGTTGATGCCCGCAAGCTTGCCGGTCATGTCGACCAGCGCGCCACCGGAATTGCCGGGGTTGATCGCGGCATCGGTCTGGATGAAGAACTGATAGTCGGTGATGCCGACTTGGGTGCGCGCCAGCGCCGAGATGATGCCTTGCGTCACGGTCTGGCCGACACCAAAGGGATTGCCGATCGCGAGCACGACGTCGCCGACCAGCACTTCGTCGGAATTGGCAAAGTCGAGCGTCGCGAATTTCTCCCTGGAGTCCTTGATGCGCAGCACCGCCAGATCGGTGCGACTGTCCTTGAGCACGATCTCGGCCTCGAATTCGCGCTTGTCCGCCAGCGATATCTTGACCTGATCGGCGCCTTCGATGACGTGGTTGTTGGTGACGACGAGACCGGAGGCATCGACCATCACGCCCGAACCCAGCGAACGCTGCATCTGCTCCGGCTGCTGGCCGGGCACGCCGAAGAAGCGGCGGAAGATCGGATCGTCCAGCAGCGGGTTGCGGTTCTGCACGGTCTTGGCGGCATAGACGTTGACCACCGCCGGCTGCACCCGCTGCACGATCGGCGCAAACGATAGCCGAAGTTCCGCCGCCGACGACGGCACGCGGCGCTCCTGCGCCAGCGCCGGTGTGGCAACGACGGCGGAAACCAGCAGCAGGGTAACGTAACGAATCAACGTCATGCGAAAATCCCGGAAATTGTGGCCTCAGATATAGATGCGCAGCGGCAACGAGAGAAGACAAAGCAGTACTGAACTACGCCGCGCGATCGGGCGCTTCGATGGTTTCGGGCGCAGGTCCACAGGACAGCTGGTCCCGATGGCTCTCCCCCCAGGCCTTCAGCGTATCGATCACGGGACGCAGGCTCTCGCCGATCTCCGAGAGGGTATATTCGACCCGCGGCGGCACTTCGGCATAGACCTTGCGGATCACCAGTTTGTCATCCTCCAGCGCGCGCAGCTGCTTGGTCAGCATGCGCTGGGTAATGCCGGGCATCCGCCGCCGCAACTCCCCAAATCGCTGGGTGCCGGCTTGGAGGTGGAACAGGATCACGCCCTTCCACTTGCCGTCGATCAGATCGAGGGTCGCCTCGACCGCGCAGCCGGGCCGATGGGCAAAATTCCGCCTTTTCATGCGTTATTTTCCAATAGTATCCAAACAGGGACTAGCTCCCCGATTTTACAGTACTTGCCAAATTGACGCCAGCGCGACAGGTAGGCTGATCGCTTCGAACAGGAGACCTCAGCCATGAAGGCCGTCGGATACCAAAAATCGCTCCCGATCGAGGACGCGAATTCGCTGATCGATTTCGAGACCGCCAAGGGCGAGCCGAAAGGCCGCGACATCCGCGTCGCCGTAAAGGCGATCTCGGCCAATCCGGTCGATTACAAGGTCCGCAAGCGCGCCGCGCCGCCAGCGGGCGAAACCAAGATTTTGGGTTATGACGCGGCCGGCGTCGTCGATGCGGTCGGTCCGGACGTCACGCTGTTCAAACCGGGCGATGAAGTGTTTTACGCCGGCTCGATCCTGCGCCAGGGCACCAACTCGGAATTTCACCTCGTCGATGAGCGCATCGTCGGCCACAAGCCGAAGTCGCTGTCATTCGCGCAGGCCGCCGCACTTCCCCTCACCTCGATCACCGCCTGGGAATTGCTGTTCGACCGCCTCGGCGCGGTGCCGGGCAAGAGCGTCGACCCGCGCACGCTGATGATCACTGGCGGCGCCGGTGGCGTCGGCTCGATCCTGATCCAGCTCGCCCGCCGCCTCACTGGCCTTACGGTGGTTGCGACCGCGACCCGGCCGGAATCGAAAAAATGGTGCCTCGATCTCGGCGCGCATGCGGTGATCGATCACAGCAAACCGATGAAGGAGCAGATCGAGCAATTGAAAGTGCCGCCGGTCGCGCTCGTCGCCAGCCTCACCTACACCGATCAGCATTACAAGCCGATCGCAGAATTGATGGCGCCGCAGGGCAAGTTCGGCCTGATCGACGATCCCCCGGAGTTCACCATGAGCGCCTTCAAGGGTAAGGCAATCTCGGTGCATTGGGAATCGATGTTCACGCGCTCGTCGTTCCAGACGCCGGACATGATCGCGCAGCACATGCTGCTCAATGACGTCGCCGACCTCCTCGACAAGGGCGTGCTGCGCACTACGCTGGACCAGACCTTTGGCACCATCAACGCCGCCAACCTCAAGCGCGCCCATGCGCTGCTGGAGTCGGGTAAATCGCGCGGTAAGATCGTGCTGGAAGGGTGGTAGCGGGCCAACAATTGGGTTGATCGGGGCCCCGATTCAAGGGACGCTCCCTGATCGATCCGGGACGGCTGTCGCCGAAGACCCCGGCGCGAATTGCCGGGGTTACGGAAGACAGGAGTACTTGTTCGACATGATACGGATGTTTCTATTGGCCGCGATTGCGTCGGCCTGCGTCGCCGGTTCGTCTTCGATCGCCGCCGCCCAAGGCACCAACCAAGGCACCTACCCCGAAAAATCCTTGCAATTGATCGTGCCCTTCCCGCCGGGTGGAGCTTCCGACGTGATCGGCCGCATCGCCGCGGGCGAACTGGAGGCGCGCCTCGGCAAGCCTGTGATCGTTCTCAACCGCCCCGGCGGAGGCACGGTGATCGCCGCCAAGGAGGCCGCGAACGCGGCGCCCGATGGCTACACCCTGTTCTGGAGCTCCAATTCGACCTTCACCTTGCAGCACGCGGTCAAGGAAAATGTGCCGTTTGACAGCGCCAGGGATTTCGAGCCGATCGGTCAGCTCGGCACGCTGACCATGGTGCTGGTCACCCATCGCGACAACCCGATCAAGGACGTCGCGACCCTGGTGGCGGCCGCGAAGGCCAAACCCGACAAGCTGTCGCTGGCGTCCTTTGGCGTCGCGACCATCTCGCATTTTGCCGGGGAGATGTTCAAATCCAGTGCCGGCATCAAGATGGTGCACCTGCCCTACAAGGGCAGCGCCCCGGCGATGAACGACCTGATCGGCAAGCATATCGAGTATCACGTCGATACCGTGATCGCCGTCAGGCCGCAGCTCGAAGCCGGCACCGTTCGCCCGCTCGCCGTGTTCTCCGCCAAGCGCTCGTCGTTCATGCCCGATGTTCCGACGCTCGCCGAACTCGGCTATCCCAAGATCGACCTCGTCTCTTGGGGCACCCTCGTTGCGCCGAAGGCAATCCCGCCGGCCATTCGCGACCGGCTGGCCGCGGTGCTGGAAGAGGCCATCGCGAGTCCCGCGGTCATCGAGCGCTTCCAGAAGGTCGGGTTCGACCCCGCCTTCAAACGCTATCCGGACTGGCCGGGCTACATTGCCAAGGAAACCGCGGAAATGAAGGAACTGGCTCGCGCCGCAGGCATCAAGGAAGAGTGATGACTGAGCCTTGCGACCTGACCGCGGTAGCGGCGCGGGCGTTGATCGGCGAACGCGCGCTTTCGCCGGTCGAATTGCTGGATAGTTGCATTCGACGCATCGAGGCGATCGATCCCGCGGTGAATGCCGTCATCGCGCGCGCGTTCGAGTCTGCGCGCGAAACGGCGCGGGGAAGCGAAGCTGCAGTCATGCGCGGCGACGCGCTCGGCCCGCTGCACGGGCTGCCGCTAGGGGTCAAGGACCTGATCGACGCCAAGGGACTGCCGACGAGTTTCGGCAGCGTGCTGTTCGCCGACAATATCGCCAAGGACGACGAAGCCATCGTCGCGATGCTCAGGCGCGCCGGAGCGATCGTCGTCGGCAAGACCAACGTCCCCGAATGGGGCGCGGGCGGCAACACCCGCAACGCACTGCACGGCGCGACGGGCAATCCCTTCGACCCCGATCGATCCGCGGCCGGCTCATCCGGCGGATCGGCGGTGGCGCTTGCCACCGGCATGGTGCCGCTGGCGACCGGCTCCGATACCGGCGGATCGGTACGCAATCCCGCCGCCTTTTGCGGCGTGGTGGGATTCCGCCCCTCGCCCGGCTTGATTGCGAGCAACAGCCGCAACATGGCCTGGCTGCAAATCTCGCAGCTCGGGCCGATGGCACGCACGGTTTCGGACGCGTGCCTGATGCTGTCCTGCATGCTGGACCGTGACGCGCGGGATCCGCTTTCCGCGATCCTTCACGCCGGCGGTTCGCCTGCGCCCGCTGCCTATCGCGATCCACCGGCGACCAACCTTGGCGCTCTACGAATTGCGGCAACCACGGACTTCGGCTTCGCGCCGACGGAGCGCGCGATCGCCGAAACCTTCAGGACCAGGCTTGCGGCCTTCGGATCGGCGTTCCGCAGTGTCGAATGGACTCATCCGGATTGCAGCAATGCCGACGAGGTGTTCGCTGTCCTGCGTGCGGTTGCCTTCCTCGGCCGTCATCGCGAGCTTGCGGAAAAACATCCAGACAAGGTCGGTCCCAACATTCGCGACAACGTGGCGGAGGGCCTCGGCTATTCGGCGCTGGACGTCGCGCGGGCCCTGTCGATGCAGACCGAGATGTATCGGCGCTGGCAGAGTTTCTTCGGCGAGCACGATTTTGTTCTCGCGCCTGCGATCACGATCAGCCCGCGGCCGTGGTCGGAACTATACCCTGCCGTGATCGACGGCGTCCCGACAAAATCCTATTTCCACTGGCTGGCGATGGCCTATGCGGTCACCAATGTCGGGCATCCCGTGGTGGCGATACCGGCGGGGCGCGATGGCGCCGGAATGCCGTTCGGCATCCAAGTGATCGGGCCGCGAGGCGGCGATCTCGCAACACTGTCGGTGGCGCGCGAGATCGAGGCGCTGCTGTCAGCCAATCCGGAAACGGCTCGTCCCGTTCCCGATCTCGCCTGGCTGGCTCGCCAGAAGCCGATTGCCGGCAAGCCGGGATTCCGCGATTTCGACTGACAATGCCGGCATCGCTGCACCTCACGCGATGGTCTGGATGATGCCGCCCTCAGCACGCAATGCAGCGCCGTTGGTGACGGAGGCTTCCCTGGAGCTGACGTACACCACCATGTTGGCAATCTCTTCGACACTGGCGAAACGCTCGACCAGCGACGTCGGCCGGTGCTGCTTGACGAAGCGCGCAGCCGCTTCCTCGACCGACTGGCCATTCTGCTTTGCCAGATCCGCAACGAAGGTCTCGACACCCTCCGACATGGTCGGTCCGGGCAACACCGAATTGACCGTCACGGCGGTGCCGCGGGTCAGTTCTGCGAGGCCGCGGGCTACCGCGAGCTGCGCGGTCTTGGTCATGCCGTAATGGATCATCTCCTTTGGAATATTCAGCGCGGATTCCGACGAGATGAAAACGATACGGCCCCAATTGCGCTTCAGCATGCCAGGCATATAAGCGCGCGACAGCCGCACGCCCGACATGACATTGACCTCGTAGAAGCGGCTCCAGTCCTCGTCGGGGATATCGAAGAAGCCCTTGGGTTCGAAGATCCCGGCATTGTTGATCAGGATGTCGACGCTCGGCAGCGCCTCAAGCAGCGCGTCGCAACCCGCTGCGGTCGAGACGTCCGCGGCCACACCGCTGACCTTGGCGCCGGGCACCGACTTGGTGATTGCGGCGACCGCACCATCGACCTTGCCCTGCGCCCGGCCATTGATCACGACCGTCGCGCCCGACGCGGCCAGTCCCCTGGCGATGGCGTGCCCGATGCCGGCGGTCGAGCCCGTGACCAGCGCGGTTTTTCCCGAGAGATCGATGTTCATTGGATATTTCTCCATCATTGATGACGAAGATATCGGAAGCAGCGGACACAGCCGCAATTGCACTCTTCAGTTCGTGATCCCTTTTTGGGATGGCCTCCTCGCTTCGCCGTAGAAGACCTCTCGAGTTGGTCGGTAAGGGGTCGAGCGCCGCTCATTCGGGGATGCTCCGGCGACGCCAACATTCCGATTACCGTTCGAACCATTCTGTCGGCAAAGCGAACGCGCGCTCCGACCAGGCAACAAAGGCCGCGCCCGGAGGCGCCGCTCGGGAAAGCCGAAGTGACGATGGCATTCGGCGACGGCCACATCCAGCAATGGCCGGTGCCGCAGACAGCGGTCGCCGCTGCGCGAGGGTTCTGGCCGCGATCACCTGAACAACCATTCATCAAATTAAAATCTGCCGCCACACCGTTCCGGCGCCTGCCCCCAATGCAACGAAACTCACTCGAATGTGTTTATTCGGCGTCTAATTTACGCAAAGGAGTGTTCGATGAGGAAAGCACCTTTGGTTCTGGCAGTTGCGGCCACCCTCGGCCTGACGGCGGTTGCGGCGCCGTCACCCGCGGAAGCGCACTGGCGCGGCGGCGGATTTTTCCCGGCTGTGGCCGGCGGACTTCTGGCGGGAGCGTTGATCGGCGGCATTGCGTCCAACGCCTACGCCTATGGCCCGGGTTACGGATATTATGGGCCGCGCTATTACGGCTACGCTCCGGCCTATTACGGCGGCTATGCGCCAGCCTATTACGGCGGATATGGATACTATGGCGAGCCCTATGTGCCCGTAGTCCGCTATCGCCGCGTGGTGCGCCCGGCCTTCGCCTTTTATCCGAGGCCCCGGTATTATCATCGCCACTGGCATGGCTGGTGAGTAGGGCGAAACCGGCGTCGGACGTCGCATGACGTTCGTCGCTTTCGGCAAATAAAAAAGCGGCGCCCGAAGCGCCGCTTTGAAGTCGTTTTTGAAACAGGTAGCCGGTAAGGCTTATGCCGCCTCGGCGGACTTTTCCTGCACCGGGCCGGAGTCCTTGCCTTTGGCATCGACGTCGCGGTCGACGAACTCGATCACGGCCATCGGGGCGTTGTCGCCGTAGCGAAAGCCGGCCTTGATGATGCGGGTGTAGCCACCCTGGCGGTCTTTGTAACGCGACGCCAGCACGTCGAACAGCTTCCTGACCTGATCCTTGTCGCGCATTTCAGAGATCGCCTGGCGGCGCATCGCCAGACCGCCCTTCTTGCCGAGCGTGACCAGCTTCTCGACGATCGGGCGCAGTTCCTTCGCCTTCGGCAGCGTGGTGACGATCTGCTCGTGCTTGATCAGCGCCGCGCACATGTTGGCGAACATCGCTTTGCGATGCTCGGCGGTGCGGTTGAGCTTCCGATGAACCTTGCCGTGACGCATGTTGAATTCCTCAATACTTATTCTGTCGCGACGGTTCGTCGGACTTGTTGCTCAGGTGGGCCGCCTGCGTTCGCCCAAAAAGCAATGGCCGCGCTTTCGCCCGGCCATCGCGGTCATTGCTAAATCAATAATGGTCTTCGAAGCGCTTGGCGAGCTCGTCGATATTCTCCGGCGGCCAGCCCGGCACTTCCATGCCGAGATGCAGACCCATCTGGGCCAGCACTTCCTTGATCTCGTTGAGCGACTTGCGGCCGAAGTTCGGGGTACGGAGCATTTCCGCTTCCGACTTCTGCACGAGGTCGCCGATGTAGACGATGTTGTCGTTCTTCAGGCAGTTTGCCGAACGCACCGACAATTCCAGTTCGTCGACCTTCTTGAGGAACGCCGGGTTGAACGCGAGATCGGGGATGATCTCCTGCGTCACTTCCTTGCGCGGCTCTTCGAAGTTCACGAACACGTTGAGCTGATCCTGCAGGATGCGCGCGGCATAGGCCACCGAGTCTTCCGGCGTGATCGCACCATTGGTCTCGATCGTCATGGTCAGCTTGTCGTAGTCGAGGATCTGGCCCTCGCGGGTATTCTCGACCTTGTAGGAAACCTTGCGGACCGGAGAGAACAGGCTGTCGACCGGGATCAGGCCGATCGGCGCGTCCTCGGGACGGTTACGCTCGGCGGCAACGTAGCCCTTGCCGGAAGCGACCGTGAACTCCATGCGGATTTCCGCGCCCTCGTCCAGGGTGCAGATCTGCAGGTCGGGATTGAGCACCACGACATCGCCGACGGTCTGAATGTCGCCGGCGGTGACGACGCCCGGGCCCTGCTTCTTCACGACCATGCGCTTGGGGCCTTCGCCCTGCATCTTGATCGAGATGTCCTTGATGTTGAGCACGATGTCGGTGACGTCCTCGCGAACGCCCGCGATCGAGGAGAACTCGTGCAGCACGCCGTCGATGTGCACCGACTGCACCGCTGCACCCTGCAGCGAGGACAGCAGGATGCGGCGCAGCGCGTTACCCAGCGTCTGGCCGAAGCCGCGCTCGAGCGGTTCTGCCACAACGGTCGCAAACCGGGCCGCATCGGAGCCCGGCGTTACCTGCAGCTTGTTCGGTCGAATAAGTTCTTGCCAATTTTTCTGGATCGTCACTGTGTCACCCATGTGTCAGTCCTTTGGGCCAGTCGTGCCCGCAACTGACGTTGGAGATCGCGGATCAGCCCGCGGCTGTCGAAATTCCAAGGCAATCGCGGCGGATAAATCCGACCACGACCAAAAATCAAACCCGCCGACGCTTGCGCGGACGGCAACCATTGTGCGGGATCGTCGTCACGTCGCGAATCGATGTGACGGTGAAGCCCGCCGCCTGCAGCGCGCGAAGCGCCGACTCACGGCCCGAACCGGGGCCTGCAACTTCCACTTCCAGCGTGCGCATGCCGTGTTCCTGCGCCTTCTTGGAAACGTCTTCGGCCGCGACCTGCGCAGCATAGGGGGTCGACTTGCGCGAGCCCTTGAATCCCATCGTGCCGGCCGACGACCAGGCAATGGTATTGCCCTGCGCGTCGGTGATGGTGATGGTCGTGTTGTTGAACGACGAATTCACGTGCGCGATGCCGGAGGCGATGTTCTTGCGTTCGCGACGGCGTACGCGGGTGGCTTCCTTGCCCATTCCAAAACCTTTCCTGTGATCTCAAACGCCGCCGTAGTGCCAGCGGCTACACCTAAGAGGCGAGTAGTGAATGCGAATAGCGCATGGTAGGGATTGCCCTACTCGCTATTCGCTACTCCCAATTCACCGAATTATTTCTTCTTGCCGGCAATCGACTTGGCCGGGCCCTTGCGCGTGCGCGCATTGGTGTGGGTACGCTGACCACGCACCGGCAGGCCGCGGCGATGACGCAGGCCGCGATAGCAGCCGAGGTCCATCAGACGCTTGATGTTGATGCCGACTTCACGGCGAAGATCGCCCTCGACCAGATAGTCGCGGTCGATGACTTCGCGGATCTGAAGAACTTCCTGGTCGCTGAGCTGGCTGACGCGGCGCTCTACCGGGATCTTCACCTTCTCGATGATCTCGGCCGCGTTCTTCTGGCCGATGCCATGGATGTACTGGAGCGCGATCAAGACGCGCTTGTTGGTCGGGATATTCACGCCGGCAATACGGGCCACGGACTTCTCTCCTGTCGCCGATCCCTCGCGGACCGGCACTATGTTCTTGCTAACTCGGGCAGGTGTTCACAAACGCGAACACGACGCCCGTCCCCTCAGATTCTTTTGGGGCCCGGCATCGTCTGAAACTATCCGACTTGGATGCGGGCTTATTAAAGGATTCAACTCGGTTTCGTCAACCGTCTCTATCGTTTAGCTCGCTTTTTCGTGACCTTTTTCACGGCCTTCCTGGTCGTCTTTTTGGCGGCCTTTTTGCCCGCTTTCCTGGCGGTCTGCCTGGTCGTTTTCTTCGCGGCCTTCTTGGTTGCCTTTTTGGCTTTTTTTGCCACTTTGGCGGCCTTTGGAGCGGTTTTGACGGCTTTCTTGGCTGTTTTGGCCTTTTTGCCCGCCGGCTTGGCGGTCTTGCTGGCGCCAGCCTTGGCCTGTTTTGCCGGTGCCGCCGCCTTTGCCGTCGCTTTGGGTTCCACCGCGCCGATTGCGGACAGGATCCGGTTAATTTCCCGCGTGACGTGCTCGATGGTCATCATGCCATCGACCGTGAGCAGCTTGCGCCGCTCTGAATAATAGTGAATCAGCGGCTCGGTCTGGGTCCGGTAGTTCGCCAGCCGCTTCGACAGCACCTCGGGGGTGTCGTCGATTCGCACTTCCTCGCCTCGCGCCCGCATCTCGGCGACGCGATTCTCGACGCGGTCGAGCAGCGCACTCTCGTTGACGCGCAGCTCGATCACGGCGTCGAGCTTGATATGCTTCTTCTTCAACAGTTCATCGAGCGCGGCGGCCTGCGGCACCGTGCGCGGAAAGCCGTCGAGGATGAACCCGTTCTTCATGTCGGGCTGGTCGAGGCGGTCGGAGATGATGCCGATGACGATTTCGTCCGGCACCAGCGCGCCGCTCGCCATGACGTCCTTGGCCTGCAGGCCGATCGGCGTCTGGGCGGCCACCGCAGCGCGCAGCATTTCGCCGGTCGAGAGCTGGATGAGGTCGTGCTTCTGAACCAGCCGCTGCGCCTGGGTCCCCTTGCCCGCACCAGGCGGCCCCAGAAGGATCAATCTCATGACAATTCGCCCCCCGGCTTGGTGAGCGAATGACGCACACCCGTGACTGTGATTTCAGACCGCGACATTACCACCTAGCGGCGGCGGCCCTTGAGCTTGGATTTCCGGATCAGCCCTTCATACTGATGGGCGAGCAGATAGCCCTGCACCTGCGCCACCGTATCCATCGTCACGCTGACGACGATCAGAAGCGAGGTTCCGCCAAAGTAGAACGGCACCGCGGCGTAGGAGATCAGGATTTCGGGAATCAGGCAGACGATGGCGAGATAGATCGCGCCCAATACCGTGACGCGCGACAGCACGTAGTCGATATATTCGGCGGTGCGCTCGCCCGGACGGATGCCGGGGATGAAGCCGCCGTGCTTCTTCAGATTGTCGGCGGTCTCGGTCGGGTTGAACACGATCGCGGTGTAGAAGAACGCGAAGAACACGATCAGCCCGAGATAACAGAACAGGAACAACGGACGGCCGTGGCTGAGCTGGGTGTTGAGCCACTGGAACCATTCCGGACCCGAGCCCGCGTTGAAGTTCGCCACCGTGGTCGGCAGCAATAGCAGCGACGAGGCGAAGATCGGCGGGATCACGCCGGAGGTGTTGAGCTTTAGCGGCAGATGCGAGGACTGGCCCTCGAACATCTTGTTGCCGACCTGGCGCTTCGGATACTGGATCAGGAGCCGCCGCTGCGCGCGTTCCATGAACACGATGAAGGCGATCACGACGACCGCCATCACGATCACGACCAGGATCAGGGCGGTCGACAGCGCGCCCTGACGGCCGAGTTCGAGCATGTTGGCAAGCGCCGACGGCAGCTCGGCGACAATGCCGGCCAGGATGATCAGCGAAATACCGTTGCCGATGCCGCGTGAGGTGATCTGCTCGCCAAGCCACATCAGGAACATGGTGCCGCCGGTCAGCGTGATCGCGGTGGAGATCAGGAAGAACGGACCGGGCTCGCTGACGACGTTGCCGGCACCCTGCAGGCCGACCGCGATGCCGTAGGACTGGAACGCGGCGAGGATCACCGTGAGATAGCGGGTATACTGGTTCAGCGTCTTGCGGCCGGCCTCGCCTTCCTTCTTCAGCGCCTCGAGCTGCGGCGAAACCGTCGTCAGAAGCTGGATGATGATGGAGGCCGAGATATACGGCATGATGTTCAGTGCGAAGATCGCCATGCGGTTGATGCCGCCGCCGGCGAACATGTTGAACATGCCGAGAATGCCGCCGGCCTGGGACTTGAACACCTGCTCCCAGGCCGCCGGGTCGATGCCGGGCAGCGGGATATAGGTGCCGAGCCGATAAACAAGCAGCGCACCCAGTGTGAACCAGATGCGCTTCTTCAGTTCGTCGGCTTTACCGAGCGCAGAGAAATTGAGGTTTGCCGCAAGTTGTTCTGCTGCTGAGACCATGTCTAGGCTTTCTCCCGCCGTCCCTCACGCCTCGAGCCCCGAGCGGGGCTATCGGCAGACGCCGGACATTATTTGGTGCTCGGCTTCGATAAGTCCATCGTTCTATTGGCGGATTGCCCGCGCCCTGGCGGGCAATGACGCAGATGTTACGCCGCCTCGCCTTCTTCCTTCTTCGGGGCCAGCACCTTCACCGTGCCGCCGGCCTTTTCGACCGCCGCGATCGCGGGCTTCGAGGCGCCGTGCGCCTCGATGGTGAGCTTGGCCTTGATTTCGCCGCGGCCGAGCAGCCGCAGGCCATCCTTGGCGCGGCGCAGCACGCCGGCCTTCACCAGCGATTCAGCGGTGATGGTCTCGTTGGCATCGACCAGCTTGGCATCGATCGCGTCCTGCAGACGGTCGAGGTTGATCTCGGCGAAATCGAGCTTGAAGATGTTGGTGAAGCCACGCTTCGGCAGGCGCCGATGCAGCGGCATCTGGCCGCCCTCGAAGCCCTTGATGCGCACGCCCGAACGCGCGGTCTGACCCTTGCCGCCGCGGCCCGCCGTCTTGCCTTTGCCTGAACCGATGCCACGGCCGACGCGCATGCGCTTCTTGCGCGAGCCGGCGTTGTCGGCGATATCGCTGAGCTTCATCGCGAAATTCCCTTATCTTGGAGCATGATCTTGACCGAAAACCGGTCCCCGCTTTTCGGGATCATGCTCCTCCTTGCCTACTCGCCGACGACGCGGACGAGATGTTGAACTTTGGCGATCATGCCGCGAATCGCAGGGGTGTCCTGCAGCTCGGTAACCCGGCCGATCTTGTTGAGCTTGAGGCCGATCAGCGTCGCACGCTGCGAGTGGTGGCGGCGGATTGCGCTGCCGGTCTGCTCGACCTTGATCATCTTTGCGGCCTTGGCCATCGTATCAACTCCGAATAGCGCGCGAAGACGCGCCTGATTGTTTATTCAGCCACCACTTCGGCATCGCCACCGACGCGGCGCGACTGCAGCGTGGACACCTTGATGTTGCGGCGTGCCGCCACCGAACGCGGCGAATCCTGATGCTTCAGCGCGTCGAAGGTTGCGCGAACCATGTTGTAGGGATTCGACGAGCCGATCGACTTCGCCACCACGTCCTGGATGCCGAGCGTTTCGAACACCGCGCGCATCGGACCGCCCGCGATGATGCCGGTACCGGCGGGAGCTGCGCGCAGATAGACGCGGCCTGCGCCGTGACGGCCGGCGATATCGTGATGCAGCGTGCGGCCTTCGCGCAGCGCAACGCGCGTCAGATTACGCTTCGCCGATTCCGTCGCCTTGCGGATCGCCTCGGGGACTTCGCGCGCCTTGCCGTGACCGAAACCGACCCGGCCCTTCTGGTCGCCGATCACGACCAGCGCCGCAAAGCCGAAGCGCTTGCCGCCCTTGACGACCTTCGCCACACGATTGATGTGGACGAGCTTGTCGACGAATTCACTGTCGCGCTCTTCCCGGCCGCCCCTGTGGCCGCCACCGCGCTCGCGTTCACCTGCCATGGTGTTTTCCAATCTCTTAGAGGCGAAAGCCCCTGTCCGTTCAAAACCAGTTGTTAGAAGCTCAATCCGCTTTCGCGTGCCGCATCCGCGAGCGCCTTGACGCGCCCGTGATAGAGATATTGGCCGCGATCGAACACCACTTCCGTGACGCCCTTCTGCACGGCGCGTTCCGCCAGCAGCTTGCCGACAGCCTTGGCCGCATCGATGTCGGCGCCCGTGTTGCCGCTCTCGCGCATCGTCTTCTCCAGCGACGACGCCGAAGCCAGCGTCTCGCCCTTCAGGTCGTCGATGACCTGGGCGTAGATGTGCTTCGACGAGCGGAACACCGACAGACGCGGACGTCCGTTGGCGGAGCGGCGCAGTGAATTTCTCACACGCTGCTTGCGCCGGGCATTTGTAACTTTCAGTGACATGACCGGCTCCGTTACTTCTTCTTGCCTTCCTTGCGGAAGATGAATTCGTTGGCGTACTTCACGCCCTTGCCCTTGTAGGGCTCCGGCGGACGATAGGAGCGGATCTCGGCCGCAACCTGACCGACGCGCTGGGAATCGTTGCCCGTGATCGTGATCTCGGTCGGCTTCGGCACCGCGATGGTGATGCCTTCCGGGATCGCATAAACGACATCATGGCTGTAGCCGAGCGCGAGCTGCAGGTTCTTGCCCTGCAGTGCTGCGCGATAACCGACGCCGGTGATCTCGAGCTTCTTCTCGAAACCCTTGGTGACGCCCTCGACCAGGTTTGCGACCTGGGCGCGCGCGGTGCCGTACATGGCCTGCGCCCGGTTGGTTTCGAGCTTCGGCGCGACCTTGACCGCGCCATCCTCGAACTTCACCTCGACGTCGTCATGCACGACGAACTGAAGCTGGCCCTTCGGCCCCTTCATCTTGACGGTCTGCCCTTCGACGGTCGCCGTCACACCGGACGGGATCGGCACGGGGCGTTTGCCAACACGTGACATGGCTTAAATCCTTCCTCAGAACACCGTGAAGAGAACTTCACCGCCCACGTTCGCGTCACGCGCTTCGTGGTCAGCCATGATTCCCTTCGGTGTCGACAAAACCGAAATACCGAGACCGTTGTTCACGCGCGGCAGGTTCTTCACCGAGGCGTAAACCCGGCGGCCGGGCTTCGACACCCGCTCGATTTCGCGAATGACCGGCTCGCCGTCGAAATACTTCAGTTCGATCTCGAGCTCGCTGCGGCCGGACGAATGCTCGACGCTGGCATAGCCGCGGATGTATCCCTCGGACTTCAGCACTTCGAGCACGTTGGCGCGCATCTTCGAGCCCGGGGTCGAAACCTTGGACTTCGAGCGCATCTGCGCGTTGCGGATACGGGTGATGAGATCGCTGATCGGATCGTGCGTTGACATCTGACGACCCTCCTTACCAGCTCGACTTCACGAGCCCGGGAACCAGGCCCTTGGAGCCGAGTTCACGCAGCGCGATACGGCTGAGCTTGTTCTTGCGATAGACCGAGCGCGGACGACCGGTCAGCTCGCAACGGTTGCGGATGCGCGTCGCCGACGAGTTGCGCGGCATCTCGGCAAGCTTCAGCGTCGCGGCGAAGCGCTCTTCCATCGGCTTGGTCTTGTCGGCGATGATCGCCTTCAGCTTCGCGCGCTGGGGAGCGGCGTTCTTCGTCATCCGCTTGCGCCGGTTGTTCTTCTCGATCGAACTCTTCTTTGCCATGCTTGGCTCCTGGGTTTCCGCGTTTGAGAGGCTTTTAACTGCGTCTCACTGCCGGAACGGGAAATTGAAAGCGGTCAACAAGGCACGCGCCTCGTCGTCGGTCCGCGCCGTGGTGCAAACCGTGATGTCCATGCCCAATGTTTCCCCGGCCTTGTCGAAGTCGATTTCGGGGAAAATGATGTGCTCCTTGAGGCCGAGCGAATAGTTGCCGCGGCCGTCGAAGCTCTTGGCGTTGAGGCCGCGGAAGTCGCGCACGCGCGGCAGCGCCACGTTCACCAGGCGATCGATGAACTCGTACATCTTGGTCTTGCGCAGCGTGACCTTGCAGCCGATCGGCTGGTTTTCACGCAGCTTGAAGGTCGCGATGGCGACGCGCGAATAGGTCACGATCGCCTTCTGGCCCGCGATCAGCGACAAATCGGCCGCCGCCGTCTCGGCCTTTTTGCGGTCGTTGACGGCCTCGCCGACGCCCATGTTGAGGACGACCTTGTCGAGACGCGGCACCTGCATGACGTTGGCATAGCCGAACTGTTCGGTCAGCTTGCTGCGGATGCTCTGGTCGTACTCCGCGCGCAGGCGCGGCACGTAAGCGGTATCAGCCATCGATCTCTGCTCCCGAGCTCTTGGCAATGCGTACCTTCTTGCCATCGGCCTGAATCTTGAAACCCACGCGGGTCGGCTTTCCGTCCTTGCCGAGATAGGCGATGTTGGACAGGTGGATCGGCGCCTCCTTGGAGATGATGCCGCCTTCCTGCGCCTGGGTCTGCTTCTGGTGACGCTTCACCATGTTGACGCCACGCACCAACGCCTTGTTCTCGTCGGGGCGGACCTCGAATACTTCGCCGGTGCGGCCCTTGTCGCGGCCGTTCAGCACGATGACCTTGTCGCCCTTGCGGATCTTGGCAGCCATCACAGCACCTCCGGCGCAAGTGAAATGATCTTCATGTGGTTCCTGGCGCGCAGTTCGCGCGGCACCGGCCCGAAGATACGGGTGCCGACCGGCTCCGACTGATTGTTGATCAGCACGGCGGCGTTGCGGTCGAAGCGGATGACCGAGCCGTCGGCGCGGCGAATGTCCTTGCGGACCCGCACCACGACAGCCTTCATCACGTCGCCCTTCTTCACCTTGCCGCGCGGAATCGCTTCCTTGATCGACACAACGATAACATCGCCCACGGTGGCATAGCGGCGCTTGGAGCCCCCAAGCACCTTGATGCACATGACACGGCGTGCGCCTGAATTATCGGCCACGTCGAGGTTGGTCTGCATCTGAATCATTGATGCACCTCGTCCTCTTTCTGATGCGCTGAAACGCGCTTAAAATTTCCCAAAACCAGTCCGGCGAAACCAGACTTGCTTCAGGCCGTTTTCTTCTGTTCGCCCCGGACAACCGTCCAGCGCTTCAACTTCGAGATCGGCTTGCTCTCCTCGATCCACACCATGTCGCCCGGCTTGAACTCGTTGTTCTCGTCGTGCGCGTGGTAGTTTTTCGAGCGGCGGATCGTCTTCTTGTAGATCGGGTGGGTGAATCGGCGGTCGACGCGCACCACGATCGTCTTGGCTTGCTTGTCGCTCACGACCACGCCCTGAAGGGTTCGTTTCGGCATATCCGGCCTCTTACTTCTTCTTCGCGCGCGCTTGCGCGGCGATGGTCTTGATGCGGGCGATATCGCGGCGGGCTTCACGCAGCCGCGTGGTGTTCTCCAGCTGCCCGGTGGCGCGCTGGAAACGCAGGTTGAAACGCTCTTTCTTCAGGTTGAGGACCGCGTCCTCCCTCTGATCTTCGCTCATCGCGCGAATGTCGGCGGTTTTCATCTCGGCCATGACGTTACTCCGCAATGCGCGCGACGAAGCGCGTCTTGATCGGCAGCTTGGCGGCGGCGAGCGAGAGCGCTTCCTTTGCGGTCTGCACCGTGACGCCGTCGATCTCGAATATCACGCGGCCTGGCTTGACCCGGGCCACCCACAATTCCGGGGTACCCTTGCCCGAGCCCATGCGGACTTCGGCGGGCTTCTTCGACACCGGCAGGTCCGGAAATATGCGGATCCAGACGCGGCCGGCGCGCTTCATGTGACGGGTCAGCGCGCGGCGCGCGGCTTCGATCTGACGGGCGGTGATGCGCTCTGGCGCCATCGCCTTCAGGCCGAACTGTCCGAACGACAACGTCGCGCCCGAAGTCGCAACGCCGTGGATACGGCCCTTATGCGCCTTCCGGAACTTCGTTTTCTTTGGTTGCATCATGGCTTACGCCCTCAAACCTTCTCTAATGTCTCAAGCAGCGTCGCGACGCGGACGGGTAGTGTCGCCTTCGGCCATCTTCTTGTCCTGGGCCATCGGATCGTGCTCGAGGATCTCGCCCTTGAAGATCCAGACCTTGACGCCGCAGGTACCGAATGTGGTGAACGCAGTTGCCACGCCGTAATCGACGTCGGCGCGCAGCGTGTGCAAGGGCACGCGACCTTCGCGATACCATTCCATGCGCGCGATTTCGGCGCCGCCGAGACGGCCCGAGCAGTTGATACGAATGCCTTCGGCGCCAAGACGCATCGCCGACTGCACCGCGCGCTTCATGGCGCGGCGAAATGCGACGCGGCGCTCGAGCTGCTGCGCGATCGATTCGGCGACCAGGGTGGCGTCGAGTTCGGGCTTGCGGATTTCGACGATGTTGATGACGACGTCGGAAGCCGTGATGTCGGCAACCCGCTTGCGCAGCTTGTCGATGTCGGCGCCCTTCTTGCCGATCACGACGCCGGGACGCGCCGAATGGATCGTGACGCGGCACTTCTTGTGCGGACGCTCGATCACGATGCGGGCAACGGCGGCCTGCTTGAGTTCCTTGTGCAGGATCTCACGGATCTGGACGTCCTCGTGCAGCAACTTGCCGTACTCGTTCTTGCCGGCGAACCAACGGGAATCCCACGTACGGTTGATGCCGAGACGCAGTCCGATTGGATTGATTTTTTGACCCATCGTCTTCTCCCGCGCCCTTAAGCGCCAGCCTCGGCCTCGACCTGACGAACCACGATGGTCAGGTGCGAGAACGGTTTGTAGATACGACCCGAACGGCCACGGCCGCGCGGCGAAAAGCGCTTCATCACGATGCCGTTGCCGACATGGGCCTCGGCGACGACCAGATCGTCGACCTCGAGGTCGTGGTTGTTCTCGGCATTGGCGATCGCCGATTCCAGGCACTTCTTGACGTCGACCGCGATCCGCTTGCGCGAGAACTGCAGGTCGGCCAGTGCCGCAGATGCCTTCCGGCCGCGGATCAGCTGCGCGACAAGATTAAGCTTCTGCGGGCTCACGCGCAGCATCCGGGCCACAGCCTTGGCCTCGTTATCCGCGAGCACTCGTTCGCGCTTTGGTTTGCTCATCGCTTATTCCTCAAGCCTTCTTGGCTTTCTTGTCGCCAGAATGGCCATGGAAGGTACGGGTCGGCGAGAACTCGCCGAACTTGTGGCCCACCATTTCCTCGTTGACCGATACCGGCACATGCTTCTGGCCGTTGTAGACACCGAAGACCAGGCCGACGAACTGCGGCAGGATGGTCGAGCGGCGGCTCCAGATCTTGATGACGTCGTGACGGCCGGACGCGCGCGCGGCATCTGCTTTCTTGAGCAGAGAACCCTCGACGAACGGGCCTTTCCAGACTGAACGAACCATGTCCGGCGTTCCTTACTTCTTCCGCTTGTGGCGGCTTAGGAGGATGAATCTGTTGGTCGACTTATTCGAACGGGTCTTCTTGCCCTTGGTCGGCTTGCCCCACGGGGTCACCGGGTGGCGGCCGCCCGAGGTGCGGCCTTCGCCGCCGCCGTGCGGATGGTCGATCGGGTTCATGACGACGCCGCGGTTATGCGGACGCCAGCCCAGCCAGCGGGTACGGCCGGCCTTGCCGATCGAGATGTTCATGTGGTCGGGGTTGGAGACCGCACCGATGGTGCCGCGGCAACGGCCGTGCACCAGGCGCTGCTCGCCCGAGTTCAGACGCAGAATGACGTAGTCCTGGTCGCGGCCGACGATCTGCGCGTAGGTCCCGGCGGAACGTGCGATCTGGCCGCCCTTGCCGATCTTCATCTCGATGTTGTGGACGATGGTGCCGACCGGCATGTTGCCGAGCGGCATGACATTGCCGGGCTTCACGTCGACGTAGTTGCCGGCAACCACGGTCTCGCCGACGGCAAGCCGCTGCGGCGCCAGGATGTAGGCCTGCTCGCCGTCCGCATACTTGATCAGCGCGATGAACGCGGTGCGGTTCGGATCGTATTCCAGGCGCTCGACGGTCGCCGATACGTCGACCTTGTCGCGCTTGAAGTCGACCATCCGGTAGGCCTTCTTGTGGCCACCGCCACGAAAGCGCACCGTGATACGGCCGGTGTTGTTGCGGCCGCCGTTGCTGTGCTTGCCTTCGGTCAACGCCTTGACCGGCTTGCCCTTGTACAGCGCCGAACGGTCGACCATCACCAGCTGGCGCTGGCCTGGCGTCGTCGGATTGTATGTTTTCAATGCCATCGTCGTAACGCCTTATAGTCCGGTGGTGACGTCGATGCGGTGGCCCTCTTCGAGGGTCACGATCGCCCGCTTCACATCCGACTGCGAACCGAAATTGCCGCGGAACACCTTGGTTTTTCCCTTGCGGACCAGCGTGTTCACGCTCTTCACCTTGACGTCGAACAGCTTCTCGACGGCTTCCTTGATTTGCGGCTTGGTCGCCTTGCTGGCGACCTTGAACACAACCTTGTTGTGCTCGGACGCCACCGTCGCCTTTTCGGTCACCACCGGGGCAACGATCACGTCGTAATGGCGCGGATCGATATTCTTCATTTGAAGCGCGCCTCCAACGCATCCACTGCCGACTTGGTCAACACCAGCTTGTGACGGCGCAGAATGTCATAAACGTTGATGCCCTGGATCGGCAGCACGTCGATGTTCGGAATGTTCCGCGCCGCGGTCGCGAAACCGACGTTCACCTCGGCGCCGTCGATGATCAGTGCATTGGTCAGGCCGAGACCCGAGAAATGTCCGACCAACGCCTTGGTCTTGGCGGCCTCGAGCGTCGCCGATTCGATCACGATCAAACCGCCGTCCTTGGCCTTGGCGGAGAGCGCATGGCGAAGCGCCAGCGCGCGCACCTTCTTCGGCAAGGCGAAGGCGTGCGAGCGCACCACCGGGCCGAACGCACGGCCGCCGCCGCGGAACTGCGGAACGCGGGCCGAACCGTGACGAGCACCGCCGGTGCCCTTCTGCTTGTACATCTTCTTGCCGGTGCGCCAGACCTCGGCGCGGCCCTGCGTCTTGTGGGTGCCGGCCTGACGCTTGGCGAGCTGCCAGTTGACGCAGCGCTGGATGATATCCTTGCGCGGCTCCAGGCCGAAAATCTCGTCGGACAGCTGGACCGAACCGGCTTCCTTGCCCTCAAGGGTCGTGACTTTCAGTTCCATCTCACGCGCCCTCCTGCTCGGCCGGCGCTGCAGCCTGCTCGGCGCCGCCCACAACCCTGAACTTGCCGGGCTTCGGAGCCTCCTTCGGCAACGGCTTCTTCACCGCATCACGCACCGAGATCCATCCGCCCTTGGAGCCGGGAACGGCGCCCTCGACGAGGATCAGGCCGCGCTCGACGTCGGTCTGTACGACGCGCAGGTTGAGCGTGGTGATGCGATCGACGCCCATGTGACCGGGCATCTTCTTGTTCTTGAAGGTCTTGCCGGGATCCTGACGTCCGCCGGTCGAACCGATCGAACGATGCGAAACCGACACACCGTGGGTGGCGCGAAGACCGCCGAAGTTCCAGCGCTTCATGCCGCCGGCAAAACCCTTACCGACCGAGGTGCCGGTGACGTCGACGAACTGGCCGACCACGAAATGGTCCGCCTGAATCTCGGCGCCAACCGGGATCAGCGCGTCTTCCGACACGCGGAACTCGGTGACCTTCCGCTTGGGCTCGACCTTGGACACCGCAAACTGGCCGCGCTCTGCCTTGGGCAGATAGACGGTCTTGCGGGTACCGGAACCGAGCTGCAGCGCAACGTAACCGTTCTTCTCGGTCGTGCGGTGGCCCAGAACCTGGCAATTGCCCAGCTTCAGCACGGTCACAGGGATATGTTCACCGGTCTCCGTAAAGACCCGCGTCATCCCGACCTTTTGTGCGATCACTCCGGAGCGCATCGGCGTGCTTCCTGTTCTTTCTGTCCGCTAAGTTCGGACGATCTAAAAAAATCTAGAGCTTGATCTCGACGTCGACACCGGCGGCCAGGTCGAGCTTCATCAAAGCATCGACGGTCTGCGGGGTCGGGTCGACAATGTCGAGCAGGCGCTTGTGGGTGCGCATCTCGAATTGTTCACGGCTCTTCTTGTCGACGTGCGGCGAACGGTTGACGGTGAACTTCTCGATGCGGGTGGGCAGCGGAATCGGTCCGCGAACCTGAGCACCGGTACGTTTCGCCGTGTTCACGATCTCGCGGGTCGACGTATCGAGAATTCGATGGTCGAACGCCTTGAGACGGATGCGAATATTTTGGCCGTTCATTGCCGCTGTCTTTCTTTGTCGTCGTATTTGCGAATGGTGGCTAGCGAGTAACGAATGACTTCATTCGCTACTCGCCATGTTCCTGTTCGCTTACTCGATGATGGCGGAGACGACACCCGAGCCGACGGTGCGGCCACCTTCGCGGATCGCGAAGCGGAGCTTCTCTTCCATCGCGATCGGCACGATCAGGTGCACTTCCATCGCGATGTTGTCGCCCGGCATCACCATTTCGGTGCCTTCGGGCAGATGTACGACGCCGGTCACGTCGGTGGTGCGGAAGTAGAACTGCGGCCGGTAGTTGGTGAAGAACGGGGTGTGACGACCGCCCTCCTCCTTGGTCAGGATGTAAGCCTCAGCCTTGAACTTGGTGTGCGGCTTGACCGAACCCGGCTTGCACAGCACCTGGCCACGCTCGACTTCCTCGCGCTTGGTACCGCGCAGCAGCGCACCGATGTTGTCGCCGGCCTGGCCCTGATCGAGCAGCTTGCGGAACATTTCAACGCCGGTGACGATGGTCTTCTGGGTATCGCGGAGACCGACGATTTCGATTTCCTCGCCGACCTTGACGATGCCGCGTTCGACACGACCGGTCACCACGGTGCCGCGGCCCGAGATCGAGAACACGTCTTCGACCGGCATCAGGAACGGCTGGTCGATCGGCCGCGCCGGCTGCGGAATGCTTTCGTCGACGGCCTTCATCAGTTCGACGATCGCATCGTGGCCGAGCTTCTTGTCCTTGTCTTCGAGGGCGGCGAGAGCCGAACCCTTGATGATCGGGATGGTGTCGCCCGGGAAGTCGTACTTAGACAGCAGTTCGCGGACTTCCATCTCGACCAGTTCGAGCAATTCCGGATCGTCGACCATGTCGCACTTGTTCAGGAACACGACGAGCGCGGGAACGCCGACCTGACGGGCGAGCAGGATGTGTTCGCGGGTCTGCGGCATCGGGCCGTCGGCGGCCGACACCACCAGGATGCCGCCGTCCATCTGCGCCGCACCGGTGATCATGTTCTTGACGTAGTCGGCGTGGCCCGGACAATCGACGTGGGCGTAATGCCGGTTCGCGGTCTCGTATTCCACGTGAGCGGTCGAGATCGTGATGCCGCGCGCCTTTTCTTCGGGCGCCTTGTCGATCTGGTCGTACGCCGTGAACGTCGCACCGCCGGTTTCAGCCAACACCTTGGTGATCGCTGCGGTCAGCGAAGTCTTACCATGGTCGACGTGACCGATGGTTCCGATATTGCAGTGCGGTTTGTTACGTTCAAACTTTGCTTTGGCCATTTGACTCTCCGTTTAATCGTTGACTGTCGCCAACGACAATCAGGCAAACTTCTTCTGGACTTCTGCCGACACGTTCGCGGGCGCTTCCGCGTAGTGATCGAATTGCATCGTAAAGGTCGCGCGACCCTGGCTCATCGAGCGCAGGTTATTCACGTACCCGAACATGTTCATGAGCGGCACCATCGCATTGATGACGTTGGCGTTGCCGCGCATGTCTTGACCCTGGATCTGGCCGCGCCGCGAGTTCAGGTCGCCGATGACCGATCCGGTATAGTCTTCCGGGGTCACCACTTCGACCTTCATGATCGGCTCGAGCAGGACGGACTTGCCCTTCTGCAGCGCTTCGCGGAACGCCGCGCGCGATGCGATTTCGAAGGCCAGTGCCGACGAGTCGACGTCGTGATACTTGCCGTCGACCAGCTGCACCTTGACGTCCACCACCGGGAAGCCGGCAACGACGCCCGAACCCATCACGCTGTTGAGGCCCTTTTCGACGCCGGGGATGTATTCCTTCGGCACCGCGCCGCCGACGACCTTGGACTCGAACTCGTAGCCCTTGCCGGGCTCGTTCGGCTCAACGATGATCGACACTTCGGCGAACTGACCGGTACCACCGGTCTGCTTCTTGTGCGTGTACTTGACCTCGGCGCGCTTGGTGACGCGCTCGCGGAACGCCACCTGCGGCGCGCCGATGTTGGCATCGACCTTGTAGGTGCGGCGCAGGATGTCGACCTTGATGTCGAGATGGAGTTCGCCCATGCCCTTGAGGATGGTCTGGCCGGACTCCTGGTCGGTCGACACCCGGAATGACGGATCTTCCGCAGCGAGCTTCGCAAGCGCCACGCCGAGCTTTTCCTGGTCAGCCTTCGACTTCGGCTCGATCGCGATTTCGATCACCGGCTCCGGGAATTCCATCTTCTCCAGGATCACCGCCTTGTCGGGGTCGCACAGCGTGTCACCGGTGCGCGCTTCCTTCAGGCCTGCCAATGCAACGATGTCGCCGGCATAGGCTTCCTTGATGTCTTCGCGGTTGTTGGCATGCATCAGCAGCATGCGGCCGATACGCTCCTTGCGGTCGCGCGTCGAATTGATGACGCCGGTGCCCGACAGCAGCGTGCCGGAATAGATGCGGCAGAAGGTGATGGTGCCGACGAACGGGTCGTCCATGATCTTGAATGCGAGCAGAGCCAGCGGCTCCTTGTCGTTCGGCAGGCGAACAACTTCGTTGCCGTCTTCATCGAGGCCCTTGATGGCGGGCACGTCGACCGGCGACGGCAGATAATCCACGACCGCGTCGAGCAGCGGCTGCACGCCCTTGTTCTTGAACGCCGAGCCGCACAGCACCGGGAAGAACGCGCCAGTCAGCACGGCCTTGCGGATCATGCGCTTCAACGTCGCCTCATCGGGCTCCTTGCCGTCGAGGTAGGCAGCAAGAACCTCATCGTCGAGTTCGACGGCGGCTTCCAGCAACTTCTCGCGGTATTCCTTGGCCTTCTCGACCATATCGGCGGGAATATCGATATCGACGAACTTGGCGTCGAGCTTTTCTTCTTCCCAGATCACGCCCTTCATGCGGACGAGATCAACCAGGCCCTTGAAGTTGTTCTCGGAGCCGATCGGAAGCTGGATCGCAATCGGCTTTGCGCCGAGACGATCGACAATATCCTGCATGCACTTGTAGAAGTCGGCGCCGGTCTTATCCATCTTGTTGGCGAAGACGATGCGCGGAACCTTGTACTTGTCGCCCTGACGCCAGACGGTCTCGGTCTGCGGCTCAACGCCCTGGTTGGAATCGAGCACGCATACCGCGCCGTCGAGCACGCGCAGCGAACGCTCGACTTCGATGGTGAAGTCGACGTGGCCGGGAGTGTCGATGATGTTGAGGCGCTTGCCTTCCCAGAACGCGGTGGTCGCAGCCGAGGTAATCGTGATGCCCCGCTCCTGCTCCTGCTCCATCCAGTCCATCGTCGCGGCACCTTCGTGCACTTCGCCGATCTTGTGGCTCTTGCCGGTATAATAAAGGATGCGCTCGGTGGTCGTGGTCTTGCCGGCATCGATATGCGCCATGATACCGAAGTTGCGGTAGTTTTCTATGGCATGAACGCGGGGCATGGGGTGTTCCTTAAAATCCGTTGTTTCGCCGTTACCAGCGATAGTGCGAGAAGGCGCGGTTGGCTTCAGCCATCCGGTGCACGTCTTCACGCTTCTTGACGGCGTTCCCCCGGTTATTCGACGCGTCGAGCAGCTCGGCCGAGAGTCGCTCCGTCATTGTCTTTTCGTTGCGATCGCGCGCTGCGGTAATGATCCAGCGAATTCCCAGCGCCTGACGGCGCACCGAACGCACTTCGACCGGCACCTGGTAGGTGGCGCCGCCGACGCGGCGCGAGCGCACTTCGATGGTCGGCATGACGTTTTCCAGCGCCTGCTCGAACACCGGCAGCGGACCCTGCTTGGTCTTGGTCTCGATCATGGCGAGCGCGCCATAGACGATGCTTTCGGCGGCAGACTTCTTGCCGTCGTACATGATCGAATTCATGAACTTCGTAATGATGACGTTCCCGAACTTCGGATCCGGGTTCACTTCACGCTTTTCAGCAGAATGGCGACGAGACATCGATTCTGTTCCCGATTATTTCGGACGCTTCGCGCCGTACTTCGAACGACGCTGCTTACGGTTCTTGACGCCCTGGGTATCGAGGACGCCGCGGAGAATGTGGTAGCGCACGCCGGGCAAATCCTTGACGCGGCCGCCGCGGATCATGACCACCGAGTGTTCCTGAAGGTTATGGCCTTCACCCGGAATGTAGCCGATCACTTCGAAGCCGTTGGTCAGACGCACCTTTGCGACTTTACGAAGCGCCGAGTTCGGCTTCTTCGGGGTCGTGGTGTAGACGCGCGTGCAAACGCCGCGCTTCTGCGGCGACTGTTGCAGCGCCGGCACCTTCTTGCGCGACTTCTGCACCGTACGCGGTTTTGCGATCAGCTGGTTGATCGTCGGCATGTCAGCCTTCACCCTTTAGTTCGCGCGAAGCCGAAGTTGGCCTCGCAAATTCTTCTCGGGACTAGCCGCCCCGTTCGGCCGCCTTGCGCGAAAACACCACGCAAAACGAAATCACGCCAACCACTCATTGCTGAGCGGAAAGCGCTTCGACGCCACAGAGGACCGCGAATGAAGGCCGATCAGCTTTCGCCGGTCGGTCCGCTACCGAGGTCATGCATCCGAGTTCACTCTCAAGAGAACGTGCTCAAGAGACCTAAAATCGCACTGGCATTTGCCTAGCTATATCGACAGCGTTTGAGCGGCATTCGTCGAGGTTGGTGCCCGTCTCAGTCCAGAAGGATTTGAAAGGGTGGTCCGTTCCGACGCTGGCGACGCTCACCGCCTGTCGTGAAGTGGGGGTCTTCTATAAGCCGCAGGTAGCTAAGTCAAGTGAAACGACAACGCAGGAAACGCCTATGGCACCGGCAGATTCAGCGCTTCGCGTGAATCGATGCGTGCGAAAATCGGCAGCCCGCCCTGCTTATCCGCTTCGGACAGAATCGGCGATTCTCGATTATTTTACCCGGGTAAATATATCACGAAGCACCATTCACCGAGTTCCCGTCCAACGCAAATCGCCAAGCTAAGCCTTTATTTGCCTTTCCCGGCGCAAAACTAGCACTTCTGGACCGGGAATCCTGATGCGGTACACCGACATTGCAATCATCGGCGGCGGCCTCGCCGGCTCCACCGCGGCCGCGATGCTCGGACGCGCCGGGATTTCCGCGCTCCTGGTCGATCCGCATGAGGTTTATCCGTTCGATTTTCGCGTCGAAAAGTTGAGCGGCGACACCCAACTCGATCGCTTTTATCGGACGGGAATCGCCGATTCGGTGCTGCGCTCGGCCACCCATGACGGCGAAAACTGGATCGCGCGATTCGGCTATCTGCTCGACAAGAAGCCGAGCCGGCAGTTCGGCATCATGTATGACGCGCTGATCATGGCGATCCGGGCCGAAATCCCCAAACCCGCCGAATTGGTCTACGCCAAGGTTACGGATGTCTCGACCAGCGACGACCGCCAGAAGATCACGCTGTCGAACGGCGAGGCGATCTCGGCGCGGCTCGTGGTGCTGGCCAATGGGTTGAACGTCGGGCTGCGCCGCAATCTCGGCATCGAACGCCAGGTCATCAGCGCCTGTCACTCGATCTCGATCGGGTTCG
This sequence comes from Bradyrhizobium sp. LjRoot220, assembly GCF_964252915.1. NCBI lineage: Bacteria > Pseudomonadati > Pseudomonadota > Alphaproteobacteria > Hyphomicrobiales > Nitrobacteraceae > Bradyrhizobium > Bradyrhizobium sp. LjRoot220. The sequence continues at coordinate 731,378 of NZ_CAXUPS020000002.1, read as the reverse complement.
ACCTTGCGCCGGTCGGCCGCGCCGCTTTCGCATTTCCGGCGCTGACCTATTTTTCGGAACGGCCGAGCGAGCGCATCCCCTATCTGACGCTGTTTCCGGTCGGCAACAAGATGCGGGCCAATCTGTTCGCCTATCGCGAGGCCGACGATCCCTGGCTACGCGAGATGCGGCACAAGCCGGTCGAGACCATGAATGCCGCGTTGCCGCGACTGCGCCGGATCACCGGCGAGTATACCGTGTCCGGCGAGGTCAAGATCAGGCCGGCGGATCTGTACGTCTGCACCGGCTATCGGCGGCCCGGCATCGTGCTGGTCGGCGACGCCTTCGCGACCACCTGCCCGGTCACGGGCACCGGCACTGACAAGGTGCTCTCGGACGTCACCCAGCTCTGCAACGTCCATATTCCGGCCTGGCTTGCAACCGAACGCATGAACGCGGCCAAGATCGCATCGTACTACGAGGATCCGGTCAAGCAGGCCTGCGACGCCTGGTCGATGGCGAAGGCCTTCAGCTTCCGCAAGGTCACCCTGGACCGCGGCATCTACTGGCGCACACAACGCCTCGCGCGCTTCCTGGCGTGGTTTGGCGAAGGCAGTCTGCGACGGCTGCGCAAGGCGATCAGCGCGGAATCAAAAGCCCACGCTCACTCCTCCTCGTCGTCGTCCTCATCATCGTCGTCTTCATTGTCGTCGTCGGCCTGACCGGCCGCGTTGTGCGCCTTGTGGCCCTGGTCGTCCCAGAGCTTGCGGTAGGCGCCATTGAGCGCAAGCAACTGCGCGTGCGATCCGCGTTCGATCGCCTTGCCGTTCGAAATCACGATGATCTCGTCCATCTCGACCACCGACGTCAGCCGGTGCGTCGACCAGATCATGGTGCGTCCCTCCGCCACGTTCAGCAGCGTGCGATTGATCGCAGCTTCCGTGGTCTGGTCGAGCGCCGACGTCGCTTCGTCCAGCAGCAGGACGGACGGATTGCGGATAACCGCGCGCGCGATCGCGATGCGCTGGCGCTGGCCGCCCGACAGCGTGTCGCCGCGTTCGCCGACGGAGGTATCGTATTTCTGCGGCAGGCTCATGATGTAGCGGTGGATCTCGGCCTTTTTCGCGGCCTCCACGACCTCTTCGTCTGTCGCGCCTTCCTTGCCGAGCCGGATGTTTTCGCGAATCGACATGTTGAACAGCATGTTCTCCTGGAACACGACCGCCATGCTCCGGCGCAGCGATTCCAGGGTCACGCGGCGGACGTCGACACCATCGATGGTCAGACGCCCCTCATCGGGCTGGTAGAGCCGCAGGATCAGGTTGAGCAGCGTGCTCTTGCCGGAACCGCTGGGGCCGACGATGGCGATGCGCTTGCCGGCATGGAGCTTGAGGCTGAGATTGTCGAGTACCGGCGTCTCGCTGCCCTCGTACTTGAAGGTCACGCGATCGAAGGTGATGTCGTTGGTGATACGCGGCAGATCGGGTGCGCCGGGCCGGTCGGCGCCGCGGGTCGGCTCGTCCAAGAGTTCCTCCATGTGACGCACCGCGGCGGCCGCCTGGATCGACACCGGAATGAAATGCATCAGATGGGCGATGTTGTAGGACACCTCCCAGAACGCGCTCTCGAAGGTCACGAAGGTACCGATGGTGATCTGGCCCTTGGTGGCGAGATAGGCGCCGATCGCGAGCACCACGAGATGCAACAACAGCACCGAGATCGTGACGGTGCGCTCCACCATGGTCGACAGGAACACCGCCGACGCGGTCTTGATACGCACATCCTGGTTGCGCAGGGTGAACCAGCCGAACGCGCGGCGCTGCAGGCTGAACGCCTTCACCACCGCCTGGGCCGCGACGTTTTCCTGCACCGTGCCGAGCAGCGCCGATTCATTGAGCTTCTGCTCGTAATTGGCCTGCACCGCCTTTGGCGTCAGAATCCGCGGGCCGATCAGCGTGATCGGAAACACCAATAGCGCGACGGCGGCGAGCTGCCAGTTCAGGAACAGCATCAGGATGATGCCGGCGATCAGCTCCAGGAACGGCAGTGCCGCGCTATTGGCAAAGGTCTTGACCACGCCCTCGAAGGCCGAGAGGTCGATCGAGAAGCGCGAGAGAATCTCGCCACGCTTGGTGCGGGCGAAATAGCCCGCCGGCAAACTCTGGACGTGCTCGAACAACCGCGTCCGGACATCGGAGATGATGCCGGCTGCCAGCCGCGCGTCCCAGCGCTCATACCAGATCGCGACGATCGAGGTGATGATGCCGGCGACCGCGAGCACGCCGAGGATCTTGTACAGTGCCTGGAAATCCTCTTCGCCGAGCGCGTCGTCGATCAGGAATTTCAGGCTGAGCGGCATGATGACGTTGAACAACGTCTCGACCAGCACGCCGAAGGTGACGATCGCCAGCGGCTTCCGGTAGTTGCCCAGATACGGCCTGACGAAGCCGTAGACCGTCGCCATCGCGCCGGCGGCTTCCTTGGCGGTGAAGACGACGAGGTCCTCGTCATCATCGTCATCGAGCTCCAGCTCGTCGTCATCCTCGTCGTTGTCGTTTTTATCGTCTCTATCGTTTTTATCTTTTTTGTCTTTTATGCCGGCATCGGCGGGCAAGCCGGCCGCCTTGGCACTGGCCTCGTGCGCGAGCTTCTTCGCAAGCTCAGGATCGTCCGCTGGCGCGGGATTCTGATCACCCGAGGAAGGAGGCTTTGGCGCCATGAAACCAACCGATGCTGCACGGCCGGCATGACCGCAAAATCGAAATGCGACAGCGGTGGACGCTATCGCGGCGATCCTATGCGATCAGGATGAATTCGGCAAAACAATTGGCAAATAATCAGAGCGCCGGCGGCTGCCGATCAGTCCTCGGACCCCATCTTGTCAAAGAACGAATAGCGCAGGCTGTCGGAGTCGGCGTACCACTGCCCCGGCCCCTTGTTGGCCGCGAGCGTCGCCGCCCACAGTGCATCGGTGACGTCGCGGCGATGCATCGAGAGGTCGAACCCGTTGCCGAAGAACAACTCCGACCATTCCCACCAGGTGCCGAGCTTCTTCACCCCGCGCAACAGGTCGTAGCGGTCGATCAATGCCGGCGGCGTGTCCGACGTGACGGAGCCGAACACCAGTCCGGTCTTGATCACCCGGTTGAGTTCCCGCACGGCGCGCGGGACTTGCTTCTCCGCGACGTGGCACAGACTGGTCTCGAACACGAAATCGAATTCGTTGTCCTTGAACGGCATATCGACGATCGAGCCGAGCTTGTTGAATTTCTTCAACGCCTTCGGCGTCCGGGCATGGACGGCCCGGTTGTTTTCGATGCCCCAGGCATCGATGCCGCGCTCGCGCAGCGCGCCAACCAGTTCGCCGCTGGCGGAGCCGGCGATCAGCAGCTTGTAGCCTCTGGCCCTGTTCCAGACGATCTTGATGAGGTCCGTCAGATAGGCCGGGTCGGTAAAATGACTCCAGACCTCGCTGTAGGGGCCAAGCCCGCGATAATTTTCAAAATAGTCGCGGTCGATTTTGTCGGAGAGCAACCCGCCCGCCTGCGCGCGCGTGCGGCGCAGCCGCATCATCTCGCTGACGATGATGTCGGTGGCGGCGTCGGAGGAGTCGAGCAGTCCGTTCAGGGTGGAATCGAACAGATAGTCGCCGACCACGACGATCCCCGGATGTTCCTTCGGCTCGGGCCGGTGGTTGGTCATGACGTCGCGCGCCGGCAATCCGCCCGGCAGCGCGTTCACCGACGACAGCCAGCGATGGATCTTGCCTTCCTTGAAATAGTCACGGGCGTTGCCGAGCGAGGCCGGCAGCGACTTCAACGCGGCGTCGATCAGTTCCTGATCGCTGAGATTGGCAAATGCCAGCGCATCGGAACCGGCAATCAGCCAGTTCAGGACGCCGTGCCTGCCGACGTCATGGCGCGCGCCCTCGTTGTAGACGCAGCAGCCGCCAAATGCCTCCGACATGAACCAGGCGCCGGGGATCTTCTCGCCCCAGAACGGTTCGTCGAACAGGATCGAGACACGTAGATAATGCGCGGGCCGGTCGAAATAGGCGACGTGCTTGACCATCGACCGGCGCAGCTGTTCGCCGTCCCAGCGCATGGTGGCGAGCCAGGAATGCGGCAGGCACATCACGACGAGATCGAAATCCCGCGTCTCCGGTCCCTTGCCGTTCATCATGTTGAGCTGATAGCGGCCGGCGGAGGTCTTGCCGACCTTGAGCACGCGATGATTGAGCTGGATGTCGGCCGCGACTTCGGAGCGCAGGCAATCGACCAGTTGTTCGTTGCCGTTCTGAATCGAATACAGACCGATATAACCGTCGACATCCATCACGAAGTTTTTCAGCGCGTTCAGCCCATTGGTATTGTGGGGCTCGGTCGCGATGTCCGAGCGCGCCATCACCTTGAAGAAGCGCTTGGCGGTATCGTCGTCGACGAACTTTTGGAGCAATTCCTCGGCGGTCATGTAGGCCCAGGGATGCTCATTGTCGTGGGCGCCGACGCCTTCGTAATACTCGATCGGCGACACCATATCGCTGCAGCGCTTGCGGAACGCCTCGATCGCAGCCGCGGTCTTTGCACCATATTTGCGGCGCATGCCCGGCACGTCGTTGAGCAACTCGCCGTCGAATTGCACCTGCTCGGCGTCCATCGGAATTGTCTGCAAGCCGAAATGCTGAATCAACTCGCGCAGCGGATCCGGGCCGGTCATCGAGTAGTCATAGATCTCGGCAACGCCGGCCTCGTACATCGCGGGCGCCGAATCGAATTTACGCGTGAGTATCTTGCCGCCGACCCGGTCGGATGCCTCGTAGATCGTGATGCGGCAGAGGTCGCCAAGCTTCTTTTTCAGGTACCAGGCGCTCATAAGCCCGCCTGGGCCGCCGCCTACGATTGCAAGATCGAGCATGTGTTTTCCGGAAGTTCCCGCCTGCCCCAAGCAGCCGGTCAAGAGTCCTTAGCAAAAGCGCTTTTCACTCTGAAGGGAAGATGAACAAAGCAGGTCCGCGCACCGCAGCAATGCCGAAGCGGCGCTGAAGAGCCCGCCAAGCAGTGCTTTTGGCCGAATTCCGTAGTCTTACGGAGGCTCCGTCCGTGGTGGCGGACGGGGGGCCGCCGCCGTGATTTCACCGCGCGCCGTCGCCAAAAATACGGGTTCCCGCATTCGTGGAATGCGCCCTGGTTCTGCGGACATTCGCTAGCTTTTTCGGAACGCCTTACCGGCGAGCAGACTGACTAGTTCCTGCTGTCGCGAAAGGCCTGTTTTCGCGAGCACCGACTTGAGCTGAGAACGCACCGTTTCGCGGCTGACACCAAGCGTCCCTGCGAGTACGTCGACCGTGCGTGCCTCACCGATGCCGCGTGCCACACGCGCTTCCGCCGGCGTCAGGTCGAACAGGCCCTGCAGGACTTCGGCGGTCGGCACCGCGGCGCGATCGACCGGCGTCACCACAAGCAGCACGGTCGCTTGGGTGAAGATGTCGCGCGCGGCCCCGGTGACGGGAATGACGTGCAATACCATCGGCACGTGATCCGCCGTCGCGGCGACCGGTATCGACTTGATGATCCGGCCATCCCGAAGTCGCGAGGTGCCGAGGGCTTCGGCTAGCAGCGCATCCGCCGCGGCATCCGTCATCGTCACACGCTGGGCCCGGTCCTCGAACAGCGAAGGCACCAGCGCATCGAACAGGCCGTTTGCCGCGAACACCTGGCCGCGACCGCGCAGCACGGCGCCCGGCAGGCCCAGCGCCTGCAATGCGTCAGCCTGCGCACGTGCGCGCTCGAAACCAAGGCGGCTTGCCGCAAGCGACGCCCGGGCCAGATGCGGCCGCAGTTCATCCAGGAAGCTGACGATCTGGCGCGGCACCGGACCAAGATCCTGATGCCGCGGCACGACAATGGCGATGGAATCGCCGCTCGGTATCGGGATGATCGTGCCGGCCCGGTAGCCGAGGCCGTATTTGCGGTAAAAATTGCGATAGACTTCGTTGGTCGCAATTTCCTCATCCGACAGTAGGTCGCCGTCCGTGAGAAAGCCCGCATGATTGAGCGCGATGGCGCGCGGCAGATTCGGATCGCGCTCGCTCCATCCGTCTCGCAGAAAGATCGGCATGGTCTCATCGTATTCGACTGAGTTGACCGCGCTGACGTATCCGTCCCGCACAGCAAAGAGAAAGGCGCCGCTGCCACTGGTCGCGGCGCCGAGTTCGCCAAGTACCGCCGGCCAAAGCGAGGGAATGAGCCCCGCCTCGTAAATGCGGTCGACCAAATGTTCTGAAATTGATTCGCTCATGGGGAATCACAGGTATCGCGATGATCACCAGATTGCATCACCTGATAGCACACGCCGTAGTCAGGCGTGAAGCACCGGAACGTCGCGTTGAAAAAGCGAAAGCCGGCTTCACAGCCGGCTTTCTTGTTGTTTAGCAACTGGACAGAGGCCCTATTCCGCGGGCGGCAGCGCCAGCGGCTCCACCTCGGGAGCGGCCGGCACGATCGCGGCCTGCTTCTCGCGTTCGTCGAGGATCAGCTTGTCGCGCTTGACCGCGACTTCGCGAATCTTGGCCATCGAGGCGCCGGTGCCCGCCGGGATCAGCCGGCCGACAATGACGTTCTCCTTGAGGCCTTCCAGCGGGTCCACCTTGCCGTTGACGGCGGCTTCGGTGAGCACGCGGGTGGTCTCCTGGAACGAGGCCGCCGAGAAGAACGAGCGGGTCTGCAGGCTCGCCTTGGTGATGCCGAGCAGAACCGGCGTTCCCGTGGCGGGCTTCTTGCCCTCTTCCTTTGCCTTGACGTTGAGCGCGTCGAACTCGATCTTGTCGATCTGCTCGCCCGAGATCATGTCGGTTTCGCCCTGGTCGGTGACTTCGACCTTCTGCAGCATCTGACGGACAATCACCTCGATGTGCTTGTCGTTGATGAGCACGCCCTGCAGCCGGTAGACCTCCTGGATTTCGTTGACCAGATAGGCAGCGAGTTCCTCGATGCCCTTGATCGCCAGAATGTCGTGCGGCGCCGGATTGCCTTCGACGATGAAATCGCCCTTTTCGACGATATCGCCGTCCTGCAGATGGATGTGCTTGCCCTTCGGGATCAGGTACTCCCTGGTCTCCTCGGTCTTGTCCATCGGCTCGATCGAAATGCGGCGCTTGTTCTTGTAGTCGCGGCCGAAGCGGATCGTGCCCGCGATTTCCGCGATGATCGCCGCGTCCTTTGGCTTGCGAGCCTCGAACAGTTCGGCCACGCGCGGCAGACCGCCGGTGATGTCGCGGGTCTTGGCGCTTTCCGTCGAAATACGCGCCAGGATGTCACCGGCCTTGACCTTCGCGCCGGTGTCGACCGACAGAATGCCGTCAACCGACAGCATGTAGCGGGCATCGCCGCCACGCGCGAGCTTCAAGACCTTGCCGTCCTTGCCCTTGACCACGATGGCCGGACGCAGATCCGCCCCGCCCCGCGACGCGCGCCAGTCGACGACGACGCGCTTGGCGATACCGGTGGATTCGTCCAGCGTTTCCGAGATCGACTGACCTTCAACCAGGTCCTCGAACCCGATCGTGCCCTCGACTTCAGTCAGCACCGGACGGCTGTAGGGATCCCATTCCGCGATCCGCTGGCCGCGCTTGACCATGTCGCCTTCATCGACGTGCATGCGCGCGCCGTACTGAATGCGGTGGGTTGCACGTTCGGTGCCGTCGGCGTCGGTGATCGCAACGACCATGTTACGGACCATCGCGACCAGAAGACCTTCGCTGTTCTTGGCGATGGCCTTGTTCCTGATGGTCACCTTGCCGTCGAAGTTCGACTCGATGAACGACTGCTCGTTGATCTGCGCCGCGCCGCCGATGTGGAACGTGCGCATCGTCAGCTGCGTGCCCGGCTCACCGATCGATTGCGCCGCGATGACGCCGACCGCTTCACCATGGTTGACCGGCGTGCCGCGGGCCAGATCGCGGCCGTAGCACTTGCCGCAGATGCCGTTGACGAGTTCGCAGGTCAGGGCCGAACGGATCTTCACTTCCTGGATGCCGGCCTGCTGGATGGCGTCGACATGCGTCTCTTCCATCAGCGTGCCGCGCTTGACCACGACCTTGTTGGTCGCAGCATCGCGCAGATCCTCGCCCGCGGTGCGGCCGAGAATGCGGGACGCCAGCGACGCAACGACCGTGCCGGCATCGACGATGGCGCGCATCTTGATGCCGAGCTTGGTGCCGCAATCGTCCTGCGTGATGATGCAGTCCTGCGCCACGTCGACCAGACGCCGCGTCAGGTAGCCCGAGTTCGCGGTCTTCAACGCGGTGTCCGCGAGGCCCTTGCGGGCGCCGTGGGTCGAGTTGAAGTATTCGAGCACCGAAAGACCTTCCTTGAAGTTGGAAATGATCGGCGTTTCGATGATCTCACCCGACGGCTTGGCCATCAGGCCGCGCATACCGGCGAGCTGACGCATCTGCGCCGGCGAACCGCGCGCGCCCGAATGCGCCATCATGTAGATCGAGTTGATATCGGCGTCGGCGCCCTTGGCGTTCTTCTTGGTCGAGGAGATTTCCTTCATCATCTCCTTGGCGATTTCTTCGGTCGCCTTCGACCAGGCGTCGACCACCTTATTGTACTTCTCGCCATGGGTGATCAGGCCGTCGTTGTACTGCTGCTCGAAATCCTTCGCCAGCGTACGGGTGGTGTCGACGATCTTCCACTTGGAGTGCGGCACGACCATGTCGTCCTTGCCGAACGAGATGCCGGCCTTGAACGCGTTGTAGAAGCCGAGCGCCATGATGCGGTCGCAGAAGATCACCGTCTCCTTCTGACCGCAATGGCGGTAGACCTGATCGATGACGCCGGAGATTTCGCGCTTGGTCATCAGCTTGTTGATGATGTCGTACGAAATCTTCGCCGAGCTCGGCAGGAGATTGCCGAGCATGACGCGGCCCGCGGTGGTTTCGATCCAGCGCTTGGACACCTTGCCGGTCTCGTCGATGCCTTCCCACCGGTACTTGATCTTGGTGTGGAGGTGGATGACCTTCGAATGCAGGGCGTGCTCGAGTTCGGCCATCTCGCCGAAGATCTTGCCCTCGCCGGGCAGGCCTTCGCGCATGATCGACACGTAGTAGAGGCCGAGCACGATGTCCTGCGACGGCACGATGATCGGCTGGCCGTTCGCCGGATGCAGGATGTTGTTGGTCGACATCATCAGCACGCGCGCTTCCAGCTGCGCTTCGAGCGACAGCGGAACGTGCACGGCCATCTGGTCGCCGTCGAAGTCGGCGTTGAACGCGGCGCACACCAGCGGATGCAGCTGGATCGCCTTGCCCTCGATCAGGACCGGCTCGAACGCCTGAATGCCGAGGCGATGCAGCGTCGGCGCGCGGTTCAGCAGCACGGGATGCTCGCGAATCACCTCGTCGAGGATATCCCAGACCTCGGGACGTTCTTTTTCGACCAGCTTCTTCGCCTGCTTCACCGTGGTGGACAGACCCTTGGCGTCGAGCCGCGAATAGATGAACGGCTTGAACAGTTCGAGCGCCATCTTCTTCGGCAGGCCGCATTGATGCAGCCGCAGCTCGGGACCGACCACGATCACCGAACGGCCGGAATAGTCGACGCGCTTGCCGAGCAGGTTCTGCCGGAAGCGGCCCTGCTTGCCCTTGAGCATGTCGGCCAGCGACTTCAGCGGCCGCTTGTTGGCGCCGGTGATGACGCGGCCGCGGCGGCCGTTGTCGAACAATGCGTCGACGGCCTCCTGCAGCATGCGCTTTTCGTTGCGGATGATGATGTCGGGCGCCCGCAGCTCCATCAGCCGCTTCAGGCGGTTGTTGCGGTTGATGACGCGACGGTAGAGGTCGTTGAGGTCCGAGGTCGCAAAGCGGCCGCCGTCGAGCGGCACCAGCGGACGCAGGTCCGGCGGAATCACCGGCACCACGGTCAGGATCATCCACTCCGGCTTGTTACCGGAATAGCGGAAGGCTTCGACGATCTTCAGGCGCTTGGCGAGCTTCTTGTGCTTGATGTCGGATTCAGTCTCCTGCATCTCGGCACGCAGCGAAGCCTCGAGCTTTTCGAGCTCGAGCCCCTTGAGCAACTCGCGGATCGCCTCGGCGCCGATCATGGCGGTGAAGCTGTCCTGGCCGTATTCGTCCTGCGCCTTCAGATACTCGTCTTCCGACAACAGCTGACGGTCCTTGAGCGCGGTCAGACCCGGCTCGAGCACGACGTAATATTCGAAGTACAGAATCCGCTCGAGATCCTTCAGCGTCATGTCGAGCAGAAGGCCGATACGGGACGGCAGCGACTTCAGGAACCAGATGTGCGCTACCGGCGCCGCCAGTTCGATGTGGCCCATGCGCTCGCGCCGGACGCGGCTCAGCGTCACTTCGACCGAGCACTTTTCGCAGATGATGCCCTTGTACTTCATCCGCTTGTACTTGCCGCACAGGCACTCGTAATCCTTGATCGGCCCGAAGATGCGGGCGCAGAACAGGCCGTCGCGCTCGGGCTTGAAGGTGCGGTAGTTGATGGTCTCCGGCTTCTTGATTTCGCCGTAGGACCACGACAGAATCTTCTCCGGGGACGCAATCGAAATCCGGATCTGGTCGAAGACCTGGGCCGGCGTCGTCGGATTGAAGAGATTCATAATTTCTTGGTTCATCGTCTTCTCCTCGCGTGCCGGTCGTCACCGGCAGCAAATTCGAAATTCCTGGTAAGCCGCGCCCTGCTCAACGTCCGAGCGGGGTGCGAATGTCCGGCACATCAAAGCGAAGACCTTGCTTCGCGCTGATGCGCCAGACATGAAATCGTAGCGTTACTCCGCCGCCTCGGCGGTCGTGGCCGGGCCGATCTTGGAATTGTGCAGGTCGACGTTGAGGCCGAGCGAGCGCATTTCCTTGACCAGCACGTTGAACGATTCCGGGATACCCGCCTCGAACGTGTCGTCGCCGCGAACGATCGCCTCGTACACCTTGGTACGGCCGGCGACGTCGTCCGACTTCACGGTCAGCATTTCCTGCAGCGTGTAGGCGGCGCCGTACGCTTCCAGCGCCCAGACCTCCATTTCGCCGAACCGCTGGCCACCGAACTGCGCCTTGCCGCCCAGCGGCTGCTGGGTAACGAGCGAGTACGGTCCGATCGAACGCGCGTGGATCTTGTCGTCCACGAGATGGTGCAGCTTGAGCATGTAGATGTAGCCCACCGTCACCTTGCGGTCGAAGGCGTCGCCGGTCCGGCCGTCATAGACGGTCGACTGGCCCGAGGCGTCGAAGCCCGCGAGCTTCAGCATTTCCTCGATGTCGGCTTCCTTGGCGCCGTCGAACACCGGCGTTGCGATCGGAACGCCGTGGCTGAGATTGCGACCGAGCTCCATCAACTCGTTGTCGTTCATCGTCTTGATGGTTTCATCGTCGCCGTAGATCTTCTTCAGGGTCTCGCGCAGCGGCTTGAGATCCTGCTTCTGATAATAGGCGTCGATGGTCTGGCCGATGCGCTTGCCGAGGCCCGCGCAGGCCCAGCCAAGATGCGTCTCCAGAATCTGGCCGACGTTCATGCGCGAGGGCACGCCGAGCGGATTGAGCACGATGTCGGCATGGGTGCCGTCCTCGAGGAACGGCATGTCCTCGATCGGAACGATCTTGGACACCACGCCCTTGTTGCCGTGACGGCCGGCCATCTTGTCGCCGGGCTGGATCTTGCGCTTCACCGCGACGAAGACCTTGACCATCTTCATCACGCCGGGCGGCAGTTCGTCGCCACGCTGCAGCTTTTCGACCTTGTCGAGGAAGCGCTGTTCAAGGCCCTTCTTCGATTCGTCGTACTGCTTCCGCATCGCCTCGATTTCGGTCATCAGCTTGTCGTTGGGCGAAGCGAACAGCCACCACTGCGAGCGCGGATGCTCGTCGAGCACCGCGCGGGTGATCTTGGTGTCCTTCTTGAAGCCCTTCGGACCGGCGATGCCCTGGCGATTTTCCAAAAGCTCCGCCAGGCGGCCGTAGACGTTACGGTCGAGAATCGCCTGCTCGTCGTCGCGGTCCTTGGCCAGACGCTCGATCTCTTCCCGCTCGATCGCCAGCGCGCGCTCGTCCTTGTCGACGCCGTGCCGGTTGAACACGCGGACTTCCACGATCGTGCCCTGCACGCCCGGGGGCACGCGCAGCGAGGTGTCGCGAACGTCGGAGGCCTTTTCGCCGAAGATGGCGCGCAGCAGCTTCTCTTCCGGCGTCATCGGGCTTTCGCCCTTTGGCGTGATCTTGCCGACCAGGATGTCGCCGGCGCGGACTTCGGCGCCGATGTAGACGATGCCGGCTTCGTCGAGGTTCTTCAGCGCTTCTTCCGAAACGTTCGGAATGTCGCGGGTGATTTCCTCAGGGCCAAGCTTGGTGTCGCGCGCCATCACCTCGAACTCCTCGATGTGGATCGAGGTGAAGACGTCGTCCTTCACGATCCGCTCGGAGAGCAGGATCGAGTCTTCGAAGTTGTAGCCATTCCACGGCATGAACGCGACCAGCACGTTGCGGCCGAGCGCGAGTTCGCCAAGATCGGTCGAGGGACCGTCGGCGATGATGTCGCCCTTCTTGACGATGTCGCCGACCTTCACCAGCGGACGCTGGTTGATGCAGGTCGACTGGTTGGAGCGCTGGTACTTCATCAGCCGGTAGATATCGACGCCCGACTTGGTGGGATCGAGATCCTCGGTGGCACGGATCACGACGCGGGTGGCGTCGATCTGGTCGATCACGCCGGACCGGCGGGCCGCAATCGCAGCACCGGAGTCACGCGCAACCACGCCTTCCATGCCGGTGCCGACGAACGGCGCCTCGGCGCGAACCAGCGGCACCGCCTGGCGCTGCATGTTCGAGCCCATCAGCGCGCGGTTGGCGTCGTCGTTCTCGAGGAACGGGATCAGCGCCGCGGCAACCGAAACCAGCTGCTTCGGCGACACGTCCATGTAGTCGACCTTGTCCGGCGTGATCGGCAGCACTTCGCCGGCGTGACGGCAGATGATCAGGTCCTCGGTGAAACGGCCCTTGGCGTCGAGCGGCACGTTGGCCTGCGCCACGCGGTAACGGCCCTCTTCCATCGCCGACAAGTACACGACCTCCTCGGTGACGCGGCCGTCCTTTACCTTGCGATAGGGTGTTTCGACGAAGCCGTACTTGTTGACGCGCGCGAACGTCGCCAGCGAGTTGATCAGGCCGATGTTCGGGCCTTCCGGCGTCTCGATCGGGCAGATACGGCCGTAATGCGTCGGATGCACGTCGCGCACTTCGAAGCCGGCGCGCTCGCGGGTCAGACCACCCGGTCCAAGCGCCGAGAGACGGCGCTTGTGGGTGATCTCCGACAGCGGGTTGGTCTGGTCCATGAACTGCGACAGCTGCGAGGAGCCGAAGAATTCGCGCACCGCGGCAGCCGCCGGCTTGGCGTTGATCAGATCCTGCGGCATCACGGTGTCGATATCGACACTGGACATCCGCTCCTTGATCGCGCGCTCCATGCGCAAGAGGCCGATGCGGTACTGGTTCTCCATCAATTCGCCGACCGAACGCACCCGGCGGTTGCCGAGATGGTCGATGTCGTCGATCTCGCCCTTGCCGTCGCGCAGGTCGACCAGCGTCTTGATGACGGCCAGAATGTCTTCCTTGCGCAGCGTGCGGTGGGTGTCGGGCGCGTCGAGTTCGAGGCGCATGTTCATCTTGACGCGGCCGACCGCGGACAGGTCGTAGCGCTCACTGTCGAAGAACAGCGACTGGAACATGGTCTGCGCCGAGTCGATGGTCGGCGGCTCGCCGGGACGCATCACGCGGTAGATGTCGAACAGCGCGTCTTCACGCGTCATGTTCTTGTCGGCATGCAGCGTGTTGCGGATGTAGGCGCCGATATTGACGTGGTCGATGTCGAGCAGCGGCAGTTCCTTGTAGCCCTGCTCGTTCAGCGCCTTCAGCGACTTCTCGGTGAGTTCCTCGCCGGCTTCGGCGTAGATTTCGCCGGTCTTCGGGTTGACGAGGTCTTCGGCGAGATAGTTGCCGATCAGCTCTTCGTCCGACAGACGCAGCGCCTTGAGGCCCTTTTCCTGCATCTGGCGCGCACTGCGCACGGTCAGCTTCTTGCCGGCCTCAAGCACGACCTTGCCGGTGTCGGCGTCGATCAGGTCGTTGATGGTCGAGTAGCCGCGGAAACGGGCGGCGTCGAACGGCACGCGCCAGCCGTCCTTGGCGCGCTTGTAGTTGATCTTCTTGTAGAAGGTGGACAGGATCGTCTCGCCGTCGAGACCAAGCGCATACATCAGCGAGGTCACAGGAATCTTGCGGCGGCGGTCGATGCGCGCGAACACGATGTCCTTGGCGTCGAACTCGATGTCGAGCCAGGAACCGCGGTACGGAATCACGCGGGCGGCAAACAACAGCTTGCCGGACGAATGGGTCTTGCCCTTGTCGTGGTCGAAGAACACGCCGGGCGAACGGTGCATCTGGGAGACGATGACGCGCTCGGTGCCGTTGACGACGAAGGTGCCGTTCATGGTCATGAGCGGAATATCGCCCATGTAGACGTCCTGCTCCTTGATGTCCTTGACCGACTTGGCGCCGGTTTCCTCATCGATATCGAACACGATCAGGCGCAGCGTCACCTTCAGCGGCGCCGCATAGGTCATGCCGCGCTGGCGGCACTCGTCGACGTCATATTTCGGCGGCTCGAATTCGTAGCGGACGAACTCCAGCATCGAGGTGCCGGAGAAATCCGAGATCGGGAACACCGAACGGAAGACGGCCTGCAGGCCCTCGTCCAGACGGCCGCCGACCGGCTCATCGACCATCAGGAACTGATCATAGGACGCCTTTTGAACCTCGATGAGGTTCGGCATCTCCGCAACTTCCTTGATGTGTCCAAAGAACTTGCGGATGCGTTTGCGACCGGTGAATGTCTGCTGCGCCATCGTGGCCTCTCATTTTCGTCGCCCATGATGGGCGAACCTTCCGAAGCGCGACTGCCATCGCCCCCGGGTTGAATTTTCGAATCGCTTCGCCGGAACCAAGCCCAAATTCAGGAATTAAATCCCAAACCCGTTCCCCAGACCTTCAAAACGCAAAACGACGCGCGGGGCGCATGACTGCACCCGCCCGTTACAACCTTCGCTTCACGGACTGAAAAAGCCCGAAATTTGACTGTCTCCCAACGGCTTACGCCGAGAACCCTGCCGTTCCCGCCGCCTACCGCATTTTCCTGCTGCCGCCCCGATATGGGGTGACAATAGTGGAGATTCGAGGGTTAACCCCGCGAATCCCCACACATTTTTGTGTACGTCGTGCGTCCGGTTGTCCCATAGCACGGCTTTTGCATCGACCCGGTGCGACTAGGCCCGCCGGGTCTCCGCCTCAGGTAACTTGCGTTACTTGAGTTCAACCTTGGCGCCGGCCTTTTCGAGCTGGGCCTTGACCTTCTCGGCTTCGTCCTTGTTCACGCCTTCCTTGACCGGCTTGGGCGCGCCTTCGACGAGGTCCTTGGCTTCCTTGAGGCCCAGGCCGGTGATGGCGCGGACTTCCTTGATGACTTCGATCTTCTTGTCGCCGGCGGCGGCGAGAACGACCGTGAACTCGGTCTTTTCTTCAGCAGGAGCGGCGGCAGCGCCACCACCGGCCGGACCGGCAACCGCAACGGCGGCTGCGGCGGACACGCCCCACTTTTCTTCGAGGAGCTTTGCGAGCTCGGCAGCTTCGAGCACGGTCAGGCTCGAGAGGTCGTCGACGATTTTCTGTAAGTCAGCCATTGATCTGTTTCCTTAAACGTATTGGTTCGAACCAGGGTTGATTTGCGAAGGGTCAGGCCGCTTCGCTCTTTGAGGCATAGGCCTGGACGACGCGCGCGAGCTTGGCCGCGGGCGCAGTCGAGAGCTGAGCGATCTTGGTCGCCGGCGCCACCAGGAGGCCGACAATCTTTGCGCGCAGTTCATCGAGTGACGGCAGCGAGGCAAGCGCCTTGACGCCGTTAACATCCAGGACGGTTTTACCCATCGAGCCGCCGAGAATGACGAACTGTTCGTTCGTCTTGGCGAATTCGATGGCAACCTTCGGCGCCGCTACCGGATCGTCTGAAGTAGCGATCACGGTCGGCCCCTTCAGCAGGGAACCGATGGCAACGACATCCGTGCCTTCAAGAGCAATTTTGGCAAGACGGTTCTTCGAGACCTTCACCGACGCACCCGCCTGCTTCATCTGCATGCGCAGCTTCTGCATCTGGGCAACGGTGAGGCCGGAATAGTGGGCGACGACTGCAACGCTGGTGGTCTTGAAGACCCCGTTCAGCGCTTCAACCGCGTCCTTTTTTGCCGCTCTTTCCACAGCAAGCTCTCTCCGGTTGGCGGCCTTCGCGTGAGACGAGACCGCCGGGTTGCACCCATCGTCTCACCTAAAACCTGACCTCAAGACACCAGTCCTTCGGACACGTCGGGCAAGACGACATTGAAAAGCCTGCCCTCCCGAACCAGATGGCGCGGGGTGTCGAGGTTCGAACCAAATTGGCCCACACGCCGCACGAGGCGACGTCAAAGCAAAATCCGGTCTTCACCCGTCTGTGCAGGCTATGCGATTAAGCCGTTGAAGAGACTTGCATCTCTGCTCAGGCGCCTGCAGTCTTGGACAGGATCGAGGTTATCCGGCAAGCCGGACGCCCCCTGCCGCATTCCAACCGGACGATGGGTTTTCCTTCCTTTCGAGCAATCCATAGCGGATGTCCTGAAAGGAATGATCTCCTACCGTATCGGGTTTTCGGAATGCGAGCACAGACGTGCCAGCAACGGCCAGCACGCCCGGAAGCCGTTCTTTACCGAGTCTCGCCCGGCTTGCCAAGGGCAAAATTCAGGCCGCGGCCACATGTGGGAAAACGCGCCAAATCGTCCCGAATCCCCCTTCCCGGCCCAGTTCCTACCCGTCACGGCGAGGCCAGCGGCGCAGGACACCGACGATCAATCGAGTTTCACAGCGTACGGCAACGGCCTTCCGGCAAAATACGCCTCGAGATTGGCCATCACGCAGTCCTGCATCGCCACATGCGATTCGAGCGTGTGGCCGCCGATATGCGGGGACAGCACGACGTTCGGCAATGCCGTCAGCGCGTCGGGCGCGTGCGGCTCCCTGGCGTAGACGTCGAGACCGGCGCCGGCGATGGTCTGGTCGGTCAACGCCGCCACCAGCGCCTGTTGATCGATCACCGAACCGCGGGCGATGTTGACGACATAACCGTCCTTGCCGAGTTTCTTCAGGATCGTGCCGTCGACCACGTGATGGGTGTCGCTGCCGGCACGAACCGCGATCATCAGCACGCTGCACCATTCCGCCAGCGCCTCGAGCGTTGGAAAATACCGGTACGGCACGTCGTGCTTGCTGCGGCTGAAATAGCCGACCTCGGTTTCGAAGGCCGCGACACGCGCGGCGATCTTGCGGCCGATCTCACCCATGCCGTAGACGCCGATTTTGCGCCCGAGCATGCCGGCCTGCGGACGCATCATCGGCGACGGTTTTGCGGCCGCCCAACTGCCGCCGCGGACATAGTCGTCGGCCACCAGCAGGCGCCGGGTCGTCGCCAGCATCAGCGTCACGGCGATGTCGGCAACCGAAGCGGCATTCGCGCCCGGACTGTGGCCGAGCGCAATCTTGCGCTTGGCCACAGCGGCGAGATCGACGCCGTCATATCCGGTGCCGTAACAGACGATGGCGGCAAGGTTCGGCATCCGATCCATCACGCCGGCGCCGAGCGCGGTTCCGCCCGCGGTGATCATGGCGCGGATGCCGGAGAGCTGCTCGGCGGAGAACATCTCGTTCGGTGGCTTGCCCGCGGCGTCCAGCAGTTCGAAGCGCTCACCGATCCGCAGCATCAGGGCATTTGGGAAACGCGAATAGACCAGGACTTTTTCGGGCATGTTGTTGTTCTTTCCCTTGTCGCAATAGCAAAGGGCGGAACCGGTCACCCGATTCCGCCCCGTTTTCTCATAGCTGCCGCAAGGACTTAACCGAGCAGCGTGCCCGGCTCGACCTTGACGCCCGGGCCCATGGTGGAGGAGACCGCCACGCGCTGGATATAAGTGCCCTTGGAACCGGCGGGTTTGGCCTTGGAGACCGCATCCGCGAGCGCCTTGACGTTCTGCACCAGCTTCTCTTCGGTGAACGACGCCTTGCCGATACCGGCCTGCACGATGCCGGCCTTCTCAACGCGGAACTCGACCGAGCCGCCCTTGGCGCCCTTCACGGCAGTGGTGACATCCATCGTCACGGTGCCGATCTTCGGGTTCGGCATCATGCCGCGCGGACCGAGCACCTTACCGAGGCGGCCGACCAGCGGCATCATGTCGGGAGTGGCGATACAACGATCGAAATCGATCGCACCGCCCTGCACCTTCTCGACCAGGTCTTCGGCGCCGACGACGTCAGCGCCTGCGGCCCGGGCTTCATCCGCCTTGGCGCCGCGCGCGAACACGCCGACGCGCAGCGTGCGGCCGGTGCCGTTCGGCAGGGTCACCACGCCACGGACCATCTGGTCGGCGTGACGCGGATCGACGCCGAGATTGATCGCGATCTCGATGGTCTCGTCGAACTTCGACTTGGCGCGTTCCTTGACCATCTTGATGGCGTCCGCGAGCGGATAGAGCTTCTCGCGGTCGACGCCCTCGCGGGCCTTCTTCAAACGTTTTCCGATTGCCATGACCCGTTACCCCGCAACTTCCAGACCCATCGAACGGGCGGAGCCCTCGACCATCTTCATGGCCGACTCGACGGAATCACAATTGAGATCCTTCATCTTCTTCTCGGCGATCTCGCGCACCTGCGCTTTGGTCACCTGGCCGGCCTTGTCGCGGCCCGGGGCTTTCGAACCGGACTGGATCTTGGCGGCCTGCTTGAGGAAGAAGGACATCGGCGGGGTCTTCATCTCGAAGGTGAACGAACGATCGGCATAGATCGTGATCACCACCGGGATAGGGGTGTTCTTTTCTTCCTTCTGCGTCTGGGCGTTGAACGCTTTGCAGAATTCCATGATGTTGAGACCGCGCTGACCAAGCGCGGGACCGATCGGGGGCGAAGGATTCGCAGCACCCGCCGGCACCTGCAATTTCAGGTATCCGGTCACTTTCTTTGCCATACGTCACTCCTCATGTTGCTCCGGATCATCCGGCAGCTTCACAGGACCGTGGTGCGGTTCAACGGATGACTGGCAATCATCCATCTCCTCCCACGGCACTTTTCAAGCGGCATCGCCGCTCGACAACGATCAGACCTTCTCGACCTGACCGAATTCCAGTTCGACCGGGGTAGCGCGGCCGAAGATCGACACTGCTACCTTCACGCGGCTGCGCGCCTCGTCAATTTCCTCGACCACGCCGGAGAACGACGCGAACGGCCCATCGGCCACGCGGACATTCTCGCCGATTTCGAACGACACCGAGGCCTTGGGACGTTCGACGCCTTCCTGCACCTGGTGCAGGATCCGCATCGCCTCGGACTCCGAGATCGGCATCGGCTTGTTTTCAGCGCCCAGGAAGCCGGTCACCTTGGGCGTGTTCTTGATGAGATGGAACGCCTCGTCGGTCAGCTTCATCTTCACCAGCACATAGCCCGGGAAGAACTTGCGCTCGGCGTCGATCTTGCGGCCGCGGCGCACTTCGGTGACCTTTTCGGTCGGCACCAGCACCTGCTCGAACAGTTCCTCGAGCCCGCGCTGCTTGGACTGTTCACGGATCGATTCCGCGACCTTCTTCTCGAAGTTCGAATAGGCGTGAACGATATACCAGCGCTTGTCCATGGTTTGAATTCCGGTGCTCATCATTGGACGCCCAGCAGGAAGGTGATGAGATAGCGGATGATCATATCCGCGGCGAAGAAGAAGATCGAAGCCAGCGCCACCATCACGAACACCATGATCGTGGTAATGGTCACTTCGCGGCGGGTCGGCCAGGTGACCTTGGCGGTCTCCGAGCGCACTTCCTGCAGGAACTTGAACGGGCTGAAAGCCATCGTTGGGTACCGCGTCCTTCGTAAGACCAATGTCTGAATTTAAGTGAATCCGAACAGCCCTCTAGCGCCCAGCCCTCTCTCGAAGGATGAGCCGCCAAGCGGGCTCGATTGTTCGGGGGATTTAAAAGCCGCGCCGGATATCCGCATAACGGGCCGGCAGCAGGTGGCGGGTATCTACTGCCAGTTCGGTAAAAGGTCAAGGTATGGCGCAACGACCTGCGGCGGTCGGAAACGCCCCGGGCCGGCCCGAAGCCCTTGGTTAACCGCTGGTGCCGGGTGCGCCTCAAATCCGAAGCAGCGCGTGGCTTGGTTCTTAAAGGCTCCCCGCCATCCTGACGGTTCCATTGATGACCATGAGGTGACGATGTCGCTGCCCAGCCAACCCCAGACCGGCCAGGACGGGCCTGCAGGCGACATCGCCTGGAGCGTTCTCGATGCGGCCAACGACCTCGGCGATACCGTCACGATCGACGCCTGCCGGCGTGTCATTGACGCGAATCTGCGCGGCCTTGCGCCCGCGACATCGGACATCGCGATCGTCATGGGATTCTTCGGCTAGTTCCGGACCGGCGGCAGGAATCTCGCGCAAGTCCTTGATTTGGCTGGCAGGGGCGGCAGGGCTCGAACCTGCGACAACCGGTTTTGGAGACCGGTACTCTACCAACTGAGCTACACCCCTACGCAAAACCATGCGTCGCCGCCGGTTTCGGCCCGTTTCAAGCATAGGCCATGCCCCGATTGCAAGGGCGAAGCCGTTAACCGCCCTCTGGAAATCGGTAACCGCCCTGTTCAAGTCAAGGGTTCTGCGCCAAACTTGGCTCCCTGCCATAACAAACAAGAGCAAATGGGAGAGACCATGAACGCGCAGACCGCCCCCAAACACGCCGCCTCGCCGCAGACCCCGTCCCTCCCCCACGCCAAACCCGAGCAGATCGGACTTTCCACCGCCCGCCTGCAACGCATGTCGGACGCCTTCAAGCGCGAGGTCGACAAGGGAACCCTGCCGGGTGCGACCGTGCTGGTGGCCCGCCGCGGCCAGATCGGCTGGTTCGACGCGATCGGCCGGCAGGCCCCGGCGTCTTCCGCAGCCATGACGCAGGACAGCATCTTCCGGATCTTCTCGATGACCAAGCCGATCGTCTCGGTCGGCATCATGATGCTGATCGAGGATGGCCACTTCCTGCTCAGCGATCCCGTCGCGAAATTCATCCCGGAATTTGCCGGCCAGAGGGTCGGTATCGAGAACAACGGCCAGCTCGACCTGGTGCCCTTGAAGCGGCAGATGACGGTGCAGGACCTGCTGCGCCATACTTCGGGTATCACTTACGACCACACCGGCAACGGTCTGGTGCAACAGCTCTATCAGCAATCGCGACTGCGCAGCCGCAAGATCACCAATGCCGAACATGCCGCGATGGTCGCGAGCATGCCGCTGATCTGCCAGCCCGGCGCCGAGTGGAATTACAGCCGCTCCACCGACATCCTAGGCCGCATCATCGAAGTCATCTCCGGCAAGTCGCTCGGTGCCTTCCTGACCGAGCGCATCCTGGCGCCGCTGCAGATGGCCGAGACCGCCTTCCACACCGGGGCGGAAAATGCCGGCCGGCTGGCCGAGGCGTTCCCGACCGATCCGTGGAACGGCGACAAGGTCCAGCTCTTCAACATGCTGGAGAAACCGGTGATGGAATCCGGCGGCGGCGGACTGGTCTCGACCACGATGGACTATGCCCGCTTCAGCCAGATGCTGCTCAACGGCGGCACGCTGGATGGCGTCAGGATCGTCGCCCGCAAGACGCTGGAGCTGATGGCGTCCGATCATCTCGCGCCGTCCGTCAAGGTCAACTCGCCGTTGATGCCGGCCGGCCACGGCTTCGGGCTCGGCTTTGCCGTCCGCACCCATGACGGCATGGCGCCGTTCCCGGGCTCGCGCGGCAACTTCTTCTGGAGCGGGATGGCCGGAACGTTCTTCTGGATCGATCCGAAGGAGGACCTGTTCGCGGTGTTCATGATGCAGGGCCCGGGCCAGCGTGAGTACATCCGGACGATGCTGCGTAATCTGGTGTACGCGGCGGTGGAGTGATCTTCGTCGTCCCTGCGAACGAACGCAGGGACCCATACGCCGTGTCGCCAATTGTTGCGGACGACACGGCGTTACGGATGGGCCGCGGAGTATGGGTCCCTGCGTTCGTTCGCAGGGACGACGAGGCACCTTGCGTTTTCAGCTGATCGTCGCCCCGCCGTCGATCACGATGGTCTGGCCGGTCATGAAGTCGCCGGCGGCCGATCCCATGAACACGGCGGCGCCTGCGATTTCATCGGGGACGCCGATGCGCAGCAGCGGCGAGCGCGCCGTGGAGGCCTTCAGCGTCTCCGGATTGTCCCACAGCGCCTTGGCAAAATCGGTCTTGATCAGGCCGGGCGCGATGCAGTTCACGCGGATGTTGTGCTTGCCGTATTCGCAGGCGAGGTTGCGCGCGAGCTGCATGTCGGCGGCCTTCGAGATCGCGTAGGCGCCGAGCACGGTCGAGCCCTTGAGGCCGCCGATCGAGGACACAATGATGATCGAGCCGTCCTTGCGCTCGATCATCTGCGGCACCACCATGTTGATTAGCCAGTTGTTGGCGACGATGTTGTTGTCGAGGATCTTGCGGAACTGATCGTCGGAGATGCCGCCGAGTGGACCGTAGTAAGGATTGGACGCGGCGTTGCAGACCAGCACGTCGATCTTGCCGAAGGCGCGGTTGGATTCATCGACCAGGTTCTGCAGATTTTCCTTGCTGGAAATGTTGGCGGCAATCGCAACCGCCGTGCCCTTGCCGAACTTGTCGTTGATCTCCTTGGTGACGGAATCGCAGACGTCCTGTTTGCGCGAGGAGATCACGACCTTGGCGCCGTGCTCGGCCATCCGCTCGGCGATCGCCTTGCCGATGCCGCGCGTCGAGCCGGTGATCACGGCGACTTTGCCCTTCATGTCGAACAAGCTCATGTCTCTCTCCCTGATGTTGGCCCAGCGGTCCGCCGGTTCTCGTTTTTCAAATTCAAGCTAAGCAGCCTTTGTGGTTCTCGACAACGCGGGATCAAGCAAGCTTGCCCCGGGGCTCAAGCAAGCTTCGTCGCAGGCGGGACGACTTCCGGCCCGGCTGGCTGATGCATCGCATTGTGCGAGGCGTCCGCGATCCATGGCTGCTGGTTGACCATCGGCAGCCGCCAGAGTGAATGGTTTTCGCTTGCGACGTGATCGAGCCGCGTCACCGAGCAATTGTCGATGTCGAAGGCGAGGCCCTTTTCCGGCAAGCCGCCGAGCGCAAGACCGACCGCGGCCTTGATCGTACCGCCATGGGTCACGGCAATCACGTCCTTGCCGGGATGCTCCCTGGTGATGCGCTCGATCGCGCCGCAGACGCGGTTGTAGAGATCCATGAAGCTTTCGCCGCCGGGTGCGGCTTCGTCGATCGCCGCGAACCAATGACTGCCGGCGGGACGGCTCGCCAGAAATGCCGCGCGATTCAAGCCCTGCCATTCGCCGAGATGCTGTTCGGCAAAGTCTTTTATGTGCGGCATCTCAGCGGGTCTGGGAAATCCGGCGGCCCAGATCGCGTCCGCGGTCTGATGGGTGCGCTTCAGGTTGCTTGCATACCAGACTGCGTTGCGCGGCAGGATTTTGCCGACCGCGTCGAAGACCACCCGATCGCTGGTGTCGCAGCCGAGATCCTTCTGCCCGTAGATGCAGCCGCCATCCTCGCGGACCGGCGCGTGCCGCACCCACCACCAGCGCGTCGTGACCTCATTCGGTCTGCCTGGATTGGACATAGCCAAAGCCCCTCAATAGTGTTTGCAATCGTCTTTGATGTCGCTGTACGTCAGAGCACGCATCGCCTCAAGTCACTTCGACGTTCTCGAGCGTTTGAAATCTTGTTTGAATTCCGCAAGGCGGCAAGCGCCGACCGATACATCCAGGGAGAAACTCATGGGCCGCCTCGAAGGCAAATCCGTCATCATCACCGGCGCAGGCAGCGGCATTGGACGCGCGGCCTCCTTGTTGTTCACCAGAGAAGGCGCAAAACTGATCGCGGTCGACCGCAGCGAGAGCGTGATGGAAACCGCAAAGCTCGTCAGCGATGCCGGCGGTACCGTCGAAGCCGTGATGGCGGATGCGGGTTCGGAGTCCGACGTGAAGGGCTTCATCGACAAGGCGGTCTCGAAATACGGCAGACTCGATGCGATCTGGGCGAATGCCGGCGTCAGCGGCGGGCTGGTTCCGATACCCGAACAGACCGTCGAGCATTGGCAGGAGGTGCTGCGCATCAATTTGATCGGACCGTTCCTCGCGATCAAGCATTCGATGCCGCACATGATCCAGCAGAAGTCGGGCTCGATCGTCTGCACCGCATCGGTCGCGGGCCTCAAGGCCGGCGCCAGCGGACATCCCTATGGCGCGAGCAAGGCCGGCGTGATCAGCCTGGTGCAGACCACAGCCTATTCGCTGTCCGGCACCGGCGTGCGCATCAACGCGGTCTGTCCGGGCCTGATCGAAACCGGCATGACCAAACCGATCTTCGACAATGCGAAGGCGCGCGGCACCGACGGCAAGATCGGCCAGCTCAACCCCTTGAAGCGCGCCGGCCAGCCGCATGAACTGGCAGCGATGGGACTGTTCCTCGCCAGCGACGATGCGTCCTACGTCAACGGCCAGGCGATCCCGGTCGACGGCGGCCTGACGGCCTCGATGCCGTATGCGGGGAAGCCGGTTTGATTGAACGTCCATCAACTGGTCGTCCCCGCGAACGCGGGGACCCATACCGAGTGATCTCTCGGTGAAGCCTTGGTAGCAGAGAGCTTTCGCAAAACTACTCCCGGTGGTTATGGGTCCCGGCGCAAGGCCGGGACGACAGCGGTGTTTGTTGTCATACTGTGGCCCAAACACACTTTCGCCTTCTCGCGACGCTGATCGCCCGAGGTTTGCTGGAAACTTCCCGCCCTCCAATTGAGAGGGCGCAGGGAATGCCGGATGCGCGCTGCACCCGCGATCTCATGTGCAATGTGCACAAGAAAGTGCGCACATGAGCATACAGGGCAGCGGAGAACATCCGACATTCCCTGCGCAATGGCTTTACGGCTTATAACGAGCT
Organism: Bradyrhizobium sp. LjRoot220; assembly: GCF_964252915.1. Lineage (NCBI taxonomy): Bacteria > Pseudomonadati > Pseudomonadota > Alphaproteobacteria > Hyphomicrobiales > Nitrobacteraceae > Bradyrhizobium > Bradyrhizobium sp. LjRoot220. The sequence goes on along the minus strand of NZ_CAXUPS020000002.1, from coordinate 706,286 downwards.
CTCCCCGGAGAACGGCTCTTTTGCCTCCGTTGCGCCCTGAAAACTATTGTCTCCAAGTGCATTGACGCCAGCACCGCGACGTCAGGACCACACGCCTTTGCCGTACGCTCTCGTGCCGTTCGTTATCGGCACTACCAGCGTCCACCGCGACCCGTCCCAACGATCGTGACGATCATGATACGCCCCTCTGGCGGGACGGGATGGCGAAGATATAGACTGATTTTGTCTTCTGTAAAAGCGAACTATTTTTTATTTCAGGGCTTGACACGATTTCCGGCAATCGGAATTGATTTGCCCGTCGGGTTGATTTGTCGCACGCGGGGTCGGAAGATTGCGCTTGCGTGCAAGGCGACGCAGCTGGTGTTTCGCAATTCACTCCGTTGGACTGCCGCCCATGTGTGAGACACAATCGCTTCTGTGACAGCGAATTCGATGCACCAACTAGTTAAGTGCACCGAATCATATGGAATGACGCTGAGAGTTCACGCCTGCAGGAGACTTCCCCTCACCGGCGAATAATCGACCGGCACCAGCAAGCGATCCCCGATCGCTCCTACCATCAGTCCGTGCTCTGCGTGCGTCACACGCTTGATTTCGGACCATTCGGTGTCGGCCATGAAGGCCGACCATGACGCGGTCTTGCTCGCCTCATCGGGCCATTCCAGCAGATAGGCAAATTCCGTTCTGTCACCAAACCTGGTTTCCCACATCGCGACTATCCGAAAGCCGTATCTGGTACGCATGATACGCGCCGCGTGATCGCGAAAACGGTTGTGGAACGCGGCCTTGTTCCTTTCGAAGATTTCATAGATGCGAAGTTGTTGGATCACGGCCAGATCTCCTTTTGCGCCGGAGATATGATCGCGGGGTGGTCTGTCAATTGCTCTGGTCCACACCATCCCGCGATCGGTTCCATCAAACAACCGAGCTCACAGCCCGTCGGGCGGGATGCCTGTCATGGTGGCCGCCACCGGCCGGGCGCGGACGCGCTCGCGGTAGAACGCGTAGAGGCCGGACGATATGATGATCGACGCGCCCAATAGCATCATCGCATCCGGCTTGTCGCCGAACATGAAATAGCCGAGCAGCATGGCCCACAGCAGCGCGGAATAGCGGAACGGCGCGACCGCCGAGATATCGCCCGACCGCAACGCCACGATCATGCATTGATAGCCGATCAGCACCAGCACGGCCGCCAGCGCCAGCATGCCCAGCGCGCGACCGGACGGCGGCGTCCAGCCGCCGAGCGGAAACAGGATGAGCGCGCCCGCCGTTGTCACCGTCACCGTCATCAACAGCGTGATGAACAACGAGGGGATGTGCGCCGGTATTTTCCTTGTCGACAGATCGCGCAGTGCGCAGAACGCCACCGACACAAGGGCATAGAGCGAAAACTGGTTGAAGCCCGCAATGCCCGGCCGCACGATGACGAGCATGCCGATAAAGCCGGCCGCGATCGCCAGCCAGCGCCGCCAGCCGACCGGTTCGCGAAACACCAGCGCGGCACCCAGCGTGATGGCGAGCGGCAACGCCTGAAAGATCGCCGAGGTATTGGCCAGCGGCAGGTGCGTGAGGGCCGCCATGAACGATATCGTGCCGCCGACCTCGCCGACGACTCGCAGCGCCACCGGCGCCGTCATCACCGCGCGGAACGGGCGCAATGCGCGCTGATGGAATGCGAGGGCTGCGACCAGCACGATCGCGAACAGGCCGCGCACCAGCATGACCTGGCCGAAATTGATTTCGGCCGACACCGCCTTGGTGATGGAATCGTTGATCGTAAAGGCCGCCATGGCGGTGGCCATGATCAGGCTGCCACGGATATTTGGGGGGAGAGCCACGTCAGATCCAGTGGATCGTAGGGTGGGCAAAGCGACAGCGTGCCCACCATTGGCAAAAAGACTTGGGAGAGATGGTGGGCACGGCGCGAATGCGCCTTTGCCCACCCTACGATTGCGGCACCTCGCGGCGCGACCTTTTCAGGTCGCGCCGGCCTTCTGCGCGTATTCCCAGGAAGCCTGCGACAGCGGCACCGTGCGCTTCGCCGACTCGATGGCCTTGGCGTTGGCCGCGGTGCCGTCGCGGATCCGGCCCGCAATACCCTGCGTGATGCCGGCAAGGCGGAACAGATTGTAGGAGAAATACCAGTTCAGGTCGGGGACCTCGGTGCCGGTGACGTTGCAGTAGATCTGCGCGGCCGCTTCCATGCTCGGAATGTTCAGCGCCTTGAGATCGGCGTTGGCGAGGCCCGGCATGGTCCATTGCATCAAGAGGTAAGTGAAGTCGGCCATGGGATCGCCGAGCGTCGACAATTCCCAGTCCAGCACCGCCTGCACCCGCGGTTCGGTGGCGTGGAAGATCATATTGTCGAGGCGGTAGTCGCCGTGCACGATCGACACGCGCTTCTGTTCGGGCACCGTCTTCGGCAGCCATTCCGCGAGCTTTTCGAATTCCGGAATGTGCTGGGTTTCGGAGGCGCGGTATTGCTTGGTCCAGCGATCGACCTGCCGTGCAAAATAATTGCCGGGCTTGCCGAAATCGCCGAGGCCGATGGCCTGCGGATCGAAGAGATGCAGCTTGGCGAGCGTCTCGATCTTGCTGGTGAAGATCTTGTAGCGATCTTCCGGCGTCTGGCTCGGAAGCGTGGGATCCCACAGCACCCGGCCCTCTTCCATCGACATGATGTAGAAAAAGGAACCGATCACGCCGTCGTCGGTACACAGCGCATAGGCCTTCGCGACCGGAAAGCCCTGCTTGCTCAGCGCGGCAATAACGCGGAATTCGCGATCCACCGCATGTGCCGACGGCAACAATTTGCCGAACGGCCGGCGCCGCATCACATAGGATTTTCCTGGCGTATCGAGCCGGTAGGTCGGGTTGGACTGGCCGCCCTTGAACTGCAGGACGGTCAGCGGTCCCTGATAGCCTTCAACGTTTTCGCGCATCCATGCATCAAGGCGCGTCTCATCGATCCGATGACGCTCCTCGACTTCCTTGGTGCCCGAAAATTCCTCGTCTTTCCTGACGCCGTCCGCCACGATGACGCTCCCTTACTTTATCATCCGTCATTCCGGGGCGATGCGCAGCATCGAACCCGGAATCTCGAGATTCCGGGTCTGGTCCTACGGACCATCCCGGAATGACGGCGGGGAGAACGCGCTCCCATTTTGTTACTGGTTAGTGCGACGTGTTTGCATACTTCCGAAGTTCAAGTCTGGCAATGGCGCGATTGTGCACCTCGTCCGGACCATCCGCCAGACGCATGGTGCGCATCGAGGCATAGTCCCGGGCGAGACCCGCGTCGTCGGAAACGCCGGCGCCGCCATAGGCCTGGATTGCCTGATCAATGATCTTCAGCGCCATGTTCGGCGCCGCCACCTTGATCATGGCGATCTCGAGCTGGGCGGTCTTGTTGCCGACCTTGTCCATCATATCGGCGGCCTTGAGGCAGAGCAGACGGTTCATCTCGATATCGGTGCGGGCCTCAGCGATGCGCTGTTCCCAGATCGAAAACTCGACGATCTTCTTGCCGAACGCCGTGCGCGACGACAACCGCTTCACCATCTTCTCCAGCGCCTCTTCGGCCTTGCCGATGGTGCGCATGCAGTGATGGATGCGGCCCGGACCGAGACGGCCCTGCGCGATCTCAAAACCGCGGCCCTCGCCGAGCAGGATGTTCTCCTTCGGCACACGGACGTTCTCAAGCAGCACCTGCGCATGGCCGTGCGGCGCGTCGTCATAGCCGAACACCGGCAGCATCTTCTCGACTTTGATGCCGGGGGTGTCGAGCGGAACCAGGATCTGCGACTGCTGGGCATGGCGCGCGGCCTTCGGATCGGTCTTGCCCATCAGGATCGCGATCTTGCAGCGGGGATCGCCGACGCCAGACGACCACCATTTGCGGCCGTTGATGACGTAGTGATCGCCATCCTTTTCGATCCGGGTTTCGATATTGGTCGCGTCCGACGACGCCACCGCCGGTTCCGTCATCAGGAAGGCGGAGCGGATTTCGCCGTCCATCAGCGGCCGCAGCCACTTCTTCTTCTGCTCCTTGGAGGCATACCGCATGAACACTTCCATGTTGCCGGTATCGGGCGCAGAGCAGTTGAACACTTCGGAGGCCCAGCTGATGTGGCCCATCTCTTCGGCGAGCGGCGCATATTCGAGGTTGCTCAATCCCGCGCCACGGAATTCATCGTCCTCGTGCGACGACGGTGGCATGAACATATTCCAGAGGCCCTCGGCCCTGGCTTTCTTCTTCAACTCTTCCAGCACCGGGATCACCTTCCAGCGCGGGCCTTCCTCGTCCTGCTTCCGGTAGATCGGCACCGCAGGGCGAACATGCGTGTTCATGAACGATCGCACGCGGTTGAGCCATTCGGTCTGGCGCTCTGACATATTGAAGTCCATGGGACGCTCCCTTCTCTCGGTATTCGGCGGCTTTTGAAAGCTTTGGCGGCACTGTCTGCCCGCCCCTCGCGCGCCGCAAGAGATTTGCTGGCGCTTTGCGGGAGATGGATTGACTTTTGCCCTTCAAACGATAGTTTCATACAAGTGTTTGAATTGCAACTCCCCAAGAGGGGACCAGATATGGCGTCCGATCATACCCGCTCTGCCATTCTTGCCGCCGCTGAACGGCTTTACGCCGATCGCGGTTTTGGCGATGTGACGTTGCGCGACATCGTTGCCGAGGCGAACGTCAATCTCGCCGCGGTGAATTATCATTTCGGCTCCAAGGACGAGCTGATCGCGGAATTGTTCGTGACCCGCAGCCTCGCCACCAACCGCGAGCGGCTCAACGAACTGAAGGCCGCCGAAGAAGAAGGCGGCGGCCGCGCCTCGATCGAGGCCATCATGCACGCGCTGGTCGGGCCGACCTTGCGCGGCTGTCTCGGTCCGGACCGTGAAGGCTCGACCGCGGCGCGCTTCATGATCCGCGCCTCGATTGAATCAGTGCCCCCGATCCGCCGCATCAAGAATCGCGAGGTCGATCATCTGCGGAAATTCGTCGCCGCGATGCGCCGCTCCCTGCCCGGCCGCGACGATGCCGAACTCTATTGGGGCCTGCATTTTGCGCTCGCGATGTCGCACCACACGATCAGAGAAAAAGAGCGGCTGACGAAATTGTCGGAAGGCCAGTGCGACCTCAACGACGTGAATGCGATCGTCGACCGCGTGGTCACGGTGTCGGTGATGGCGCTGACCGGCGGGGAGCCGGCGAAGAAGGCGCCGGTGCGGCCGGCGGCGCCGTATGGAAGGCTGACCCGCCAGGATCTGTGAACTTCACCATCACAGCCGATCCCGATGCGGCACGACATCCGCGGTACTCGCACGCAAAATCGGAGGCACTTACCTTGCCTAGACGATCCTCTGCGCCTTCAGCGCCTCGACCTTCGCATCATCATAGCCGATCGTCGCCAGCACTTCCTTCGTGTGTGCACCCAATAGCGGTGGGGCGCGATACTCCTGCACCGGGGTGCCGGAGAAGCTGATGGCGTTGCGGATCAACGACAGCTCGGGCTCGAAGGGATGATCGACCTTGACCCGCATGCCGCGCGACTGGACATGCGGATCTGAAAACACCTGCTCGAAATTGTTGATCGGACCGGAGGGCACGCCGGCCTTCTCCAGCTCGTCCAGCCAATACGCCACCGGCTTCTTCAGGAATAATCCGGCGAAGATCGCCATGATCTCCTTGCCGTGCACGACGCGGTCGTTGTTCTTGAGGAATCTTGAATCGGTCGCGAGCTCGGGAGCGCCGAGCACGGCGCAGGTGCGCGCGAACTGGCCGTCATTGCCGACCACCAGCATCAATTCACCGTCGGTGCAGCGGAACACGCCGGCGGGCATGCCGCCATTGCCCCAGGTGCCGCGCCGCGGCGGCGTTACGCCGTTGACGAGGTAGATCTGCAACCAATGCGACAGCGAGGCGATCACGGTGTCGAACAGGCAGACGTCGACATGCTGCCCCTCCCCGCCATTGACCTTGCGATGAAACAGCGCCGAGAGAATTCCGATCGAGGTGTTCATGCCGGTCATGTAGTCGACGATCGACGGGCCGACCTTCATCGGTCCCTCGCCGGGCTCGCCGTCGATATGACCGGTGACGCTCATCAGGCCGCCCATCGCCTGCAAAATCGCGTCGTAGCCGGCGCGCGGCGCATAAGGTCCGGTCTGGCCGAAACCGGTCACCGAGCAATAGATGATGCCGGGGTTGATCGCCTTGATCGATTCGTAATCGAGCCGGTAGCGCTTGAGGTCGCCGACCTTGTAGTTCTCCATCATCACGTCGCACGACTTTGCGAGCTCGCGGATGATGTCCTGGCCCTCGGGCGAGGCGATGTTGACGGTGACCGACTTCTTGTTGCGGTTGGCGCACAGATAAAACGAGTTGTTGTTGTTCGCCTTGCCTTCCGGGTCCTGCAGGTAGGGCGGGCCGAACGCGCGGGCATCGTCGCCGCCGCCGGGACGTTCGATCTTGATCACCTCGGCGCCGAGATCGCCCAGCATCTGCGCCGACAGGGGCCCCGCCAGCACCCGCGTCAGGTCGAGAATTTTGATGCCTTTGAGTGGCAGAGCCGACATGAAACTTCCTCCGAAACTTCTGATTTGGTGGCGCGGGATGTCCCCCGGCGCGCTCGATGCCCAGCCGATACACTATTTTGCGGCGATGAGCCCTGCACTGGCGACATGCGGGTATCCGCCTGCGGCTTGCGGCACGGCGCAACGCCTCAGCCCGGCGCATTAAAGGTCCGCGCAAAAAACACCGGGGCCCTGGCCTTCTTCAGCCGGTATAGCTGCGCCGGCCGGTTCGGCCCCTTGCGCATCTTGGCCACCGGCTCGATCAGGTCCGCCGCCAGCATCCGGGTGCGGAACGCGCTCTTTTCCAGCGGGCGGTCGAGCACGATTTCATAGACCCGCTGCAGGTCCGGCAGCGTGAATTCCGGCGGCATCAGGTAAGCCGGCAACGAGGTATACTCGACCTTGCTGCGCAGGCGCTGGACCGCCGCCTCCAGAATATCGGCATGATCGAAGGCAAGCCTGACCTTGGGCTTGCCCGAACCCACGGCAAACCACCGCGCGTCGGCGGCGCCAGGCCCGCTCGCGGGCAAATCGGGCATCAGCGCGAAATAGGCGTGGGTCGCCGACCAGCCACGGGGATCGCGGCCGGCGCTTCCCCAACTGCCCAATTGTTCGAGATAGGGACTGACCATGCCGGTCTTTTCCCGGAGCTTGCGGACCGCACAGGCCTCGAGATCGCGGTCGCGGTCGATGTCCACGAAACCGCCCGGCAACGCCCAAAAACCCGGAAACGGTTCATTCTCACCGGCCGGGCGTTGCACCAATAGAACTCTGAGCGCCTCTTCCCGGACGGCGAAGATGACGACATCGACCGTCGTCAGCGGCCGCGGAAAGTCCAGCGCCCCCGGCTTGCCCGGATTTTTCTCCCGTCCCTGCTCCATGGCCCGAGTCCCCGTCCGTGAACCTTTTTGCCGCTGGGCTTGACAATAGCATACTTAGTTGTACTGTCCAACTTACTTAGTTGTTCAGACACACTTATTAACAAACCTATTGGGAGAGCGCGTCATGTTCGGAATTCGGTTCATCAAGGCCCAGCCGACCACCTATCTGATGAAATACCGCGCCGGCGCGGTTACCCAGGAAGGCGCCGGCCTGTCGGGCTTCTATTACGCTCCGGTCACCTCGCTGGTCGCGGTGCCGATCGGCAGCCGCGACGCCGCCTTCATCTTCGAGCAGATCGCGCGCGACTTTCAGGCCGTCACCATCCAGGGCCACGTCACCTATCGCGTCAGCGATCCCAAGCGCGCCGCCGCCATGCTCAATTTCACGCTCAAGAAGGACGGCAAGAATTACGAGTCCGACGACCCCGAGAGATTGCCGCTGCGGATCCTCGGCACCGTCGAGGTGCTGGCCCAACAGGCGGTCAAGGAGCTGACGCTCAAGGAAGCGCTGCAGGCCTCCGACCGGATCGCCGACATCATCGCGACCGGGCTCAAGAGCCGCGCCGACATCGCCTCCCTCGGGCTGGAAATCCTCGGCGTATCGATCCGCGCCGTCAAGCCGACGCCGGACACCGCCAGGGCGCTCGAAGCCGAAGCGCGCGAGGCGATCCTGCGCAACGCCGACGAGGCGATCTTCGCCCGGCGCAATTTCGCGGTGGAGCAGGAACGCGCGATCCGCGAGAGCGAACTCGACACCGAAATCGCCGTCGAGCAAAAGAAGCGCTCGATCCGCGAGACCCAGATGGATGCCGAGGCCAGCGTCGTCGCCAAGCAGAACGAACTGCGCGAAGCCGGCATGGTCGCCGACATCACGCTGGAAGGAAAACGGAAAGATTTCGTGGCGCTCAACGCCGAAAACACCCGAACACTCGCAGACGCGGAAGCCTACCGTGTCGGCGCGCTGATGAAGATTTTTGAGGGCGTCGACACCAGGGTGATCCAGGCGCTCGCGGCCTCCGGCATGCAGCCCGGCCAGTTGATCGCGCAGGCGTTCGGCGGGATCGCCGAAAAGGCCGAGCGGATCGGCCAGTTGAACGTCTCGCCGGAACTGCTCAACGCACTGATGGAGAAGCCGAGGGAGACCGCACATGCCCGCCGCCAATGACCGCAAGGTGGTGCTGGTCACCCGCAAGACGCGGTTGGAAGATTTGATCGCGAAATACCTGACGGCCGCGCAAGCCAGATTCTATGTCGAGCATCTCGGCGCCGACTTCTCCGACTATCAGCGCGAGCACGACGTCTATCAGGCAGAGCAGCACCGCACCGTGCAGGCGCTGGAGCAATGGGGCCGTTACCAGATCATCGACCGGAGTTTCCTTCCCAACTTCCTGTTCGGCCCCGCCGACATCGTGGTCGCGCTCGGCCAGGACGGCGTGGTCGCCAACACCATGAAATATCTCGACGGCCACCCGCTGATCGGCCTCAACCCGGATGCCCGGCGCTACGACGGCATCCTGCTGCCGTTCGTGCCGGACGACCTCCCTGCCCTGCTGCGCGAGGTCGCCGCCGATAAGCGCGCATTCAAGGCGGTGACGATGGCCAGGGCCACGCTTACGAACGGCCAGGTCCTCCACGCCGTCAACGAGCTCTTCATCGGCGCGCGCACGCACACCTCAGCGGTCTATGAAATCGTGGCCGGCCAGCACAAGGAGACGCAGTCGTCGAGCGGCCTGATCGTCGCCACCGGCCTCGGCTCGACGGCGTGGTTCAAGAGCATCGTCACCGGCTCGCTCGCCATCGCCGGCGCCTCCGGCAGCCAGATCAAGCCCGCCCCCTACTCGGCGCAAGCCTGGGACTGCGACGCCTTGCGCTTTGCCGTGCGCGAACCGTTTCCGAGCCGCACCTCGCAGGTCAATCTGGTCTACGGCGAGCTGACAAAATCCGAGCGGCTCAGCGTCCGCTCCTTGATGCCGGAAAACGGCGTCATCTTCAGCGACGGCATCGAAGCCGACCGCCTAGAATTCAATTCGGGAACCGAAGCGCAGATCACCGTCGCCGATCGGGTCGGCCGGCTGATCGTGTGATGGGGTCAAGCGGCGCATTGCGCGTGTGCGACCGCGACATTGTCACCGAAATGTCGCGGAACAGGTTTTCTCGCGCAGCGTTCCTCTGGTGTGAAGCGAACGGATGCGCGGCTCAATCGGCAATGTCGCAGTGGAGGCGAGGAACGGAAGCGCCGTCGCCGACGTTATTTCGTACCGGTTTGGCTTGCGACGATGCGCTTTTGCGGGCGATCCGTACGCAACCATCGCTAATCGACGATTTCAGAACAGCGCTCGAACTCGAAAAATCGAACCGCAAGGAATTCCAGCAGCTGACAACGGGTGCGCTCATGCCGGAAAACAAAACCAGTCGGCAAATCTACGACGAGAGCATAAAAATTCGCCGGCAAGTCGACGACGGCCGGCCAAGACAATCCGAGGACGACATTCAGCGCGAGCAACTCGGACCGCGCGGGGTGCCTGGAAAGCCGGATCCCGCAAAAATGGTCCCGCAACGCAGAAAGAAGACGCCTTCGGATTTTGATCCCGGCCATACGGCTTGAGGCCCGGATGCGCCCGGCCGGGTCAGATCATGCTGCCAGGGATGAAGCAGCGGATCGAGATGCCGAGCGCGTCCTTGATCGGCCACACCATGGTTTTCCCGGCACGGTTTGGTTCGGTGATAACGGCGTCATCGGGAACGAGAATCCATTGCCCGTCGAGCCGGACACGGTAATGCCCGTCCTTGGATTCCCAATCGGGGTCGGCGACTGCAAATCCATCTGCATCGGAACAGCACGGACCCTTGCCGCTTCTGAGGCTGTCGAACCATGATTTGAGGGGTGATCCGGCATACCGGCCGTCATCACGCGCCAGCGCGCTTCCGACCATCAGAGCGGTCACAAATAATGCCGGCAACAACACCGGCAGCGGCAAAGCTTTAGAGAGACCAAGTCGGTTCATGCCGTCACCGCCGATGCGAGAAGGAACTGGATCTGCAAGTTACAAATCACCAACTCGCCCGAAGTTCCTTCGCCGGCCGTCCTCCTGCGGGCAACAGAGGTCGCCCGAGCAACAGAGGTCGCCGCAGTCCAGAAGTCCTTCTAGCCGCCCAGCACATTTCCCCATCCATCGAACACAAAGCCATTCCAGGCGACACTTCCATCGTCCTGCGCGACGCTGGAACGGCGGAACGCCGCAGCCTCGTCGCCGGTCCACGCAATGATGGTGTCCGATATCCGGTCATGAAGAATGGCCGGCGCCGAAGGATCAAAGTCCTTCATGGGATGCAGCGTAGGTGGTGGCTCGCGGTGTGGCATGGGTTCACAACCCCTGACTTCCATCAGTTGCCGGGCGTGTAGCCCGTCTTTGAAATGCGAACGCAGGCGTCCGCAATCGTGGTCGAAACCTGTCTCAGCGCTTTCCGACGGTTTGTCCCGCCGCCAGTTCCTGCGCCATCTCGACATGGTGTCGCAGTACCGGAAGGGTCTTGCCCGCCCAGTCTTTTAATTTCGGATGATCTCCGCCCTTGGCGTAGCGTTCGAACAACGACACGGCGTCCTTGTGGCCGCTGACCTGATGGATGACATAGCGCGAACTGAAGTCGGCGCCGCTGAGCGATTTCAGCTTGGCCAGTTTGCTCTGGTGCACGCTATCCAGCACGGTCGGCACCTCCACCTTCACGTCACCGCCCGACGCCATCGCCTTCAGCTCATCCGAGGTTTTCTTGTGGTCGCTGATCATGGTTTCTGCAAAACGTTTCTCAGCCGCATTGCCCCGCTCTTGCGCCAACTCGCCGGACTGAATTTCGAACATGTCGGTGATTGCCGCCAGCTTCACGAAATCCGCCGTTGTCGGGGTGATTCCCAGGGTCGATTTCACCCCGGTCTTTTCCCCGATCGACTGGGCCAGGCCAGGTGTCGCCAGGAGGACGAGTGCAACGCCGGCGGCAAGGTACCTCATGGCCAGATACCTCATGGTCTGGTCCTTTCCCGGTTCGGCAACTCCTGCCGGATATAATCAGCCATCTCGCCGATCGTTCCCGCCTCGTGTTCCCTCCCCTGGCCCGCAGGGCCCGCACAGCGGATCGGCTGTTCTTTTCCCACACCATTAGGAGCCTGGCTCGGCAGTCCGTCGTTCTAGGACGCGTCAGGCAGGGATGCCGGCGGAGCGGCAATTCAGATGACGAGAAAACCATCAGCGCCGAAAGATCGCAGACGACTTCGACACCGGAATAAATTGCGCCATCGATATCGCGCGCTCGACGAATCCGGCCCTGATGAGCTGTTGGATGATTGGATGACCGCCGGCCCGGCCGCCGACCAGATTTCATCGAGTCAAGACGTTACGACGTCCTCGCGCGCTTCTTCGGGACCCTGACACCCTACCTTCGGGCCTCGGACAGGCCGATCGCGATCGCCGGCTTTTTGCTTTTTCGATCCGTTTAGCGACCTGAAAAAGCTGACTTGGCTTGGCGCCGCCAGCCCATCGGTCGGCGGGCTGTCGAGAACCGCTGATCTCACCGCATCGTCGCGAGCTGGACTGCGAGCGCACACGCCTTGTCGTACTCGTCGAGATTGATCCACTCGTCGATGGTGTGCGGTTCGTTCTGCCCGGCGCCGAAGGTCACCGTCGGAACGCCGTGGCGGACCATCCAGTTCGCATCCAGCCCGCCATTGGCGGCGCGGATCGCCGGGGTCGCGCCGATGCCGGAGACGGCCTCGACCGCGCGTTTGACCACGGGCAGGCTCTCTTTCATGCGGAACGGATAATAATCGGTCTCGGCCTTGAACTTGACGCGGCCGGACTTGCCATCGCTGTTCTTGACGCGCTTGGCGGCCTTCTCGAACGCCGCCTTGTAGGCCTTGGTGATCTCCTTGAAGAACTTGCTGTCGTGGCTGCGGCTTTCGCCGCGCACATGCACATAGTCGGTGACGACATTGGTGGCGTCCCCGGCCGGCCGGCCGTCGCCGCCGGTGACGGGGCCGACATTGCTGGTGCCCTGCAGCTTGCGCTTCACCACCTTGCCGAACCAGCCCCCCGCCTTCACGTCGGCGAGCGCGAGGGCCAGGATCATGGTCGAACTGATGCCGCGCTCCGGTGCGACGCCGGCGTGCGAGGCGCGGCCGAAAATCTCGACCTGCCAGCGATCGGCGCCGACCGCGCCGATCGTGACATTGGAGGCCGCGCCGCCGTCGTAGTTGAACGCCATGACCGGCGAGCCGAGTTCGGCGGTGTTGACGTGCCGCGCCCCGTAGAGCCCGCTCTCCTCGCGCACGCAGAACAACAGCGTGATCGGCGGGTGATCGAAATTCTGTTTGGCAAGCTCGGCCGCCAGCGTGACGAGCACGCCGCAGCCGGCGCGGTTGTCGCCGCCGAGCGCGGTCTTGGCGTCATTGACGATTTTGCGCCCCGCCAGTTTTGGTTTGGCTCCGGCGCACAGCGGCACGGTGTCCATGTGAGTCATGAACATGATCCGCGGCTGGTTGTGCATGGCGCCGCGGCCCGGCAGATCGACGATGAGGTTGCCGGTTTCCGTCGGCACGGGAATGCGCGTGTTGGCGTCGTCGAGGCGGATCGCGCTCTCCGGCACGCCACATTCCCTTAGCGCCGCGTCGAGTTCGCGTCCGATCGCGGCCTCCTTTCCGGTCACGCCCTCGACAGCGAGGAAGCGCATGAGACGGTCGGTGGCGGCTTTGACGTCGACGGGCATGGTGGGTTTCCTGATGCGGCTTGCGGAGCGCGTGAGCATCGTTCGGGACGGCTGGCTGCACAAGCTTCCCAGGATCAGGACTGCCATGCGGACGCCATTGCCCTCGTGGCAGCGAGCGCCGCTAGATGGGAGCGTCCTGCCGGGCCACCGCCGGACGCGAGACGACGTAGGCGGCGCAGGCAAGAAAACCCGCCGCCACGCCCAGGGCGAGCGGCAGCGACGGCGCGAAGCTATAACAGAACACGACGAAACCGAACGCCATCCCCGCGCAGGCCATGATCTTGGCCGGACGCGGGATCGCTCCGGCGGAGCGCCAATCGCGCAGCGGCTTGCCCAGTGTCGGATGATCGAGCAGCCAGGCCTCGAAACGGGGCGAGGAGCGCGCAAAACACGCCGCCGCCACGATCAGGAAAACCGCCCCCGGCATCAGCGGCATCACGAGGCCGATCACGCCGAGCGCGACCATCACCCAACCCAGACCGAAGTAGATGATGCGCATCAGGCCTGCCGATTATCTGTCTCAAGCAAAGATTGTTCTTCAGGCAAGGGGTGCTCGCTCCCGGCTGACGCCACGGCTGGTTTTAGCCGCTTCGCGGCAGGAAAAGAAATGGCGGGTGAAGCGAATCGACCCCTCGTACTGGAAGGCTCGAAATACGGTAGCATTTTCAAAGGTCGTTCTGACATTTCAGAACGAACCCGTCACCGAGCCGAGCACGATGACGGCGGCAAGCGCCACGAGGGCGCCGACGATGCCGACCATCACGATGTCGCGATAGCTGTCCCGGTGCGTCGATCCGCAGACCGCCAGCAATGTGACCACCGCGCCATTGTGCGGCAGGCTATCGAGCGTGCCCGAACCAATCACCGCGACGCGATGCAGCAGCGCGGGATCGAGCCCGATCTCCGCCGCGCGCGTCATGTATGTCGCCCCGAGCGCGTCGAGCGCAATGGTCAGCCCACCCGATGCCGAGCCGGTGAGCGCCGCGAGCACGTTGGTGGCGACTGCCAGCGACACCAGCGGTCCGCCGCCGATGCCGAGCACGGCGTCGCGCACCACGGCGAAAGCAGGCATCGCCGCCACCACGGCGCCGAACCCGACCAGGCTCGCCACGCTCATCGCCGGCAGTACGGCGGCGTTGGCGCCGGCGTCCATGGTCGCTCGCAGCGCCGGCAGTCGCCGATGGCTGATGGCGAGCACGGTCAGAATCGCGCAGGCGAGCGCCGTGATCACGGCCCACACGCCACCGACAGCGGCGAGCGAGGTCTCCCCCCAGCGAGTTTCGGCGAGAAAGCGAGTGTCGAGGATAGGCAGGATGAACAACGACATCGCCAGATTGACGGCAATCACCACGATGAGGGGCAGCGCGGCGAGCATGACCGGAGGCGGCACGTCGGCCGCCTTGCCGTGCAGGATCTCCGCCGGATCGAACTGGTGCGCGGTGGTGGCGCGTTCACGCAGCTTTTCGTCGGTGGCGAGACGCTCGGACGGCATCGGCGCGCCGTCGCCAAAGCCTTCGCCGTTCTTCCTTGCGACGGCCTCTTCGCGATTGAGCCACCACAGGCCGAAACCGAGCATGATCAGCGATGCCAGAACACCGAGGCCCGGCGCAGCAAAGGGCGTGGTGCCAAAAAACGGCATCGGGATCGCGTTCTGGATCGATGGCGTGCCGGGCAGCGCCGACATGGTAAAGGTCGAGGTGCCGAGCACGATCGCCGCCGGCATCAGACGCCGCGGGATGCCGGCCGCGCGAAACACCTCCTGCGCCATCGGCGCCAGCACGAAGAAGGCAACGAACAGGCTGACGCCGCCATAGGTGACGAGCGCGCCGGCGAGCACGACCGCCAGCACGGCCCGCTGCGGACCAAGCCGCTGCGTCATGAAGCTCGCGATTGCAGTGACCGAGCCGCTGTCCTCCATCAGCTTGCCGAACAGCGCGCCAAGCAGAAACAGCGGAAAGAACTGCGCCAGGAAGCCTGCTGCGGAGACCATGAAGGTCTGGGTCCAGTGGGCAAGCAACGGCTCGCGGGAGAACAGCGCCGCGGTCAGGGCGGCGAGCGGCGCCAGCAGCAGCACGCTCCAGCCCCGGAAGGCGAACGCGATCAAAAGGCCGAGCCCGATCAGGATGCCGAGAAGTCCTGCTACCGTCATGACCTCAGCATTCCGCCAGCAGCGCGTCGAGATCGGTGGTGGATTGCCTGCCGATATCCTCGCCGTGGGCATTGAGGAATGCGTCGGCGCACTTGCGGCCCTCTTCTTTCAGCAGTGAGACGAACGCCCACTCGGCGTTGAGCTTCGAGGACGCACCGAAGTCCGCGAGCGCGTCGGTCATGATCCGGTGCGTGCGCATTCCGGCCCAGCGCGCGCCCTCGCCGTGTCCGGGGTCCGCCACCTGGCGCAGCAGCGCCATCATGCGCAACTCCTTCATCAGCGGCGAGTTAAAGGAAATCTCGTTGAGTCGGTTGAGGATCTCGTTTGCCGTGCGCGGCAGGTCTGGCCGCTCTCGCGGATTTATCTGCACCAGAATGGTGTCGTGCGCGTCGCTTTCGCGCACCAGCGGCGTCAGGGTCGGATTGCCGGCGTAGCCGCCGTCCCAGTAAGGTTCGCCGTCGATCTCGATCGCATGGAACATGGTCGGCAGGCAGGCAGAGGCCAGCAGGACGTCGGCGGTGATCTCCTTGTTGCGGAAGATGTGGCCGCGGCCGGTGCGCACATTGGTCGCGGTGACGAACAGCTTGATCGGTGCGCGGGCCAACCGGTCGAAATCGATGCTCGCGGCGAGGATGGAACGCAGCGGGTTGAGGCCGAGCGGATTGAGATCATAGGGCGAAACCACGCGGGCCATCAGGTCCATGGCGAGATAGGCGGGCGACGTGTCGAGCGTCCAGCGGCCCATCAGCCGGTCGAGCGGCGAGCGCTGCAGCGGGCTGAACGCCGCAGCCTGCGACACGCGCCGCCAATAGCTATCGAGCGCGGCCCGCGCGCCTTCGGCACCGCCTTGCGTCCATCCGTCCGCCATCAGGGCGGCATTCATCGCGCCCGCCGACGTGCCGGAGATCGCCTCGATCCGCAGCCACGGCTCGTCGATCAGCCGATCGAGCACGCCCCAGGTGAATGCGCCGTGGGAGCCGCCGCCCTGCAAGGCGAGATCCACCAGAACCGGTTCGCGTGCTGTAGCGTCCATCGTCATCCTCTTCGGCCGGGATGAAACAACATCTAAATCAGGACGAGCCCCCAAGGCCTCGTCTCGACGCTTTGTAAGATCGACGCAGCAGCGCAAACAGGCTGCCGCCCGTCGCCGCGCCCAACAGGTAGGCGACGCCGACCAGCAGCGCGAGCGGCACGCGGGTGTTGCTGCCGAGGAAGGACACGGTGACGATCTCGAAGTTCTGCGCCGCGAAGACGATCGTCGCGGCAGCGAACAGGATGATGACGGCGAGGTAGACCCAGCGCATGGGTGCCTCCTGATTGTCGATCAACAACGTGGCGCGCGGTCCGCCGCCACCACCTCAACGACCACGGCGCGAGGCCGAAGCGAAAGCCTATCCGACATTCGTCTGCAGAAGATGGAGAATAATAGCAAAATTGGAAAGGTTTCCGGCCCGGTCCCCCTGACATTCAGCGGGTGTCGGAATGAGGTCGAGCAGAATGAGGTCGAGCACGTGTAACCGAAGGCTGGAGCGGGTGAAGGGAATCGAACCCCGCCGCGGTTCATCGTCGGCTACTCCTGTCGCCTTTCTTCGAAGCCGGCTTCGCCGCGTGCACTGGATTGCCGAGCGTCTGGTTGAGTGCGACTGCCTCCCGAGCCAGGCGACGCACGATCGATGGCTTGATGGACATTCCCTCTCGCAGTTCCAGCGTGGCCATCTCGTACTTGCCGGCCTTCTTGAGGCGAGGCTCTATGTCACTCAGTCGCTGGCCTCTCCAGAAGCCGAACAGCACCCGCTCCTGCTCGGCGCGGATGAGCAGAGTCGGCCCATTGGCCAGATAGACGAGGTGGCCCCATTTCACGACTTCTTCCAGGGCAGAAACAGCGCGAACCGCCGCGCGCAGGGATTCAACACACTCGCGGCGCCAGCCGAAGAGAGCGACGACATACGCCTCGGGGCTGGCGGCAGGTGTCATCTTCTTCATATCTGATCCACGTTCATCCACCCGACCGCGGGATTCGATCGGCGCCACTACCTATGTTGCGGGCTGGACACATGAGATTGTTGGAGCGGGTGAAGGGAATCGAACCCTCGTATTCAGCTTGGAAGGCTGCTGCTCTACCATTGAGCTACACCCGCGCCTGGACGATCACCTAACACGCCATGCGGGCGGCCTCAACCTCCCCGGAACCGTCAAGAAATCGCCAGGAAATTGCCAAACGCGGCCCGGCCGGCCTGCAAACCGGCCCGGTTCCGGCCGGAATCCGCGCCCGTCCCGCCCCTTAACAGCGACAGATTCGCTGCCTATACTGTTGTTTCCATCAACAACGAAAGGAGGTGATCCAGTGTCTCTTACCAAGCGCTGTCACCTCGCTGGGATCGCCCGCTAAGCTCTCGAGGCTAGTTTCTTAGGGCTTGGCAACGGGGCGCTCTCAGCCCTGGACCAGCGAGTTCAAAAGTTGGGGCGCGGCGGGAGAAATCCCGCCGCGCTTTTTTGTTGGTCGGGTGCATTGGAATCGGCCGCAACGGCGATCAAAAAAAGGCGACATCTTGTAGGGCGGGTTCTCTTTAACCCGCCGCTGGAATGCGAGATGGCGGGTTAAAGAGAACCCGCCCTACGCGGCTTGCCGCAACTCCCGATCAGCTCATTTACACACCAGGAATTTTCGAAACACCCAGCCGATCGGCCGGGAAGCGGCGTTGGAAATATAGGCCCATTGCTTGCCGTTTTCGGTGGTCTGGTCCGAGATGCGAATACGCTCGCCGTTGGCGATCTTGCCGACGATCTTTCCGTTCGGCGAGGTGCGGATGTTGAGCGGCGTTCCGGTTGGATCAGCGACGACGCAGGTGTTGCGGTCATGGCTTGGCGCCGCCGGCGGCGATTCCTGCCTGGTGCCCGAGAGCGCCTTTTCATCGTTGCCGATGGTGCCGCCGGCATTGCCGGATTGCGCAAAGGCCGTCGCGACACACGCAACGCTGACAACCGCGCCAAGCAAGACGACCTTCAGCACGGCACTTTTGGCGCTACTGCGAACGCGGCTCCCATCGCTTCCTCCATCGCTGACGGCATTGTTTCGCAAGCTCGCGGCGAGAGCAATAGGGCAAGGGCTCGTAGCTCGTAGGGCGGGTTCTCTTTAACCCGCCACAACCCGCCGCTGGAATGCGAGATGGCGGGTTGACGAGGTGGCGGGTTAAAGAGAACCCGCCCTACGAGATTGGCTGATCTATTCAAGCCGAAATCGCAAAAACGCCGATTGTGTCGCCCCCCGGCGCAAGCACAATTTTGCGGCTCACCTGCGACAAATCAACCCGACGGGCAAATCACTTCCGATTTGCGGAAATCATGTCAAGCCCCGAAATAAAAAATATTTCTCTTTTACAGAATAGAAAATCAGTTTATATCTTCACCCATCCCGTCCCGCCAGAGGGGCGTATCATGATCGTCACGATCGTTGGGACGGGTCGCGGTGGACGCTGGTAGGGCCGATAACGAACGGCACGAGAGCGTACGGCAAAGGCGTGTGGTCCCGACGCCCTTAGGCTGGCGTCAAGTTGCACGTCGCCGAAGAAAGTCCGCGCGCGGCCATTGCCGCGCTGCGTGACATGGTGCGGATGACCGGGGATGACGACACGGGCGAGGCGGGCCATACGGCATGATGGCTGCGAAAGGGCGACGCGTCAATTGAGTGCACTGTCACCGTAATTAAATACAAGGGCCGCCAACTGAGGCGGCCCTAAACGATCCAGCAATTCGTATCGATGGGGTATTGATTAGAACCACCTATACCGACGAAGTATTTTTCGCCGCGTTGCAACGCGCAGTACATTTCGAATTTCGGCGCTACAGGTCGCGATAGCTCCAGCCTGACGCGCTGGATCGAGGACATTGCTCCGCGCCCAGCTTTTACATTCGCTGCCTTGCTGCGTACAGCTCTTTGCATGGGCGGATGTGCCAGTGATAAAATCATCCCCATGACTGCAATAAATCCTAAATATCTAGCCTGAATCATTCTCGCTCCCTTCAGTTGAAATCCTCAAAGCTTTGCTTTTTGAGATGCTACACGGCCGCAACAAAGTCGGGCCGCGGCGCTGCAACGACGGAAAACAGGAGCAATATACCAACTCGCAAAAATGCTGCGAGTCAGTACACGATCCGCGGCACCCGCCAATCATGACACGAGCTGCGTGTATTGTCCCGGAGCAAATGACTTCACCCAAAAGGGTGAAACTTAGAAAATCTCTGAAATGATCGGCTGAGCGCCGTTGGGCTAGGCTCAGGACTCATTAGTTGGTAGAGCAGCACTATAACCACGATACAGATGGCTGAGAAGAAAGTATAGGCGCATCGGTCGTAGCGGGCGGCGATGCGGTGCCGCTTTGAGACGGCTATCCGCCACAGCAGTGCGCCGTGCGTTTCCCGTTGAGCAACGGAGTAATCTCGTGCGGATAAGGGCGCTGGAAACGATGGAGTTTTCAACCCCGCTAGCCGAATGGTAATGCCTGCCAGCCAGAAGGCTGACCAGTTCGCCTGCCTATAGAGGCCAGTCTTCCCCAGCCGCCTTGAGCTGCGTCCGCACAGTCTCGCGCGAAATACCGAGCGACCGCGCCAACGGTCTGGGCGTCGCCAATTCCCCGGGCCACGCGCGCTTCGGCCGGGGTTAGGTCGAAAAGTCCTTGCAGCTTCGCGGTAGGCACGACAGATCTATCAACCGGCGTCACAACAAAGGCGTGGTCACGTCAGAGATGTCGCGCGCAGCACCTCTGATCGGGACAAGATGCACGATCAGCGGGAGATGGCTTTCGCTTGCCGCTATCGGGATCGAATGAATCCGGCAACGCCGCGACGTCTCAACCTCTCTAGCGAAGCATTGAAAAACATCTGCTGCAGCATCAACCAGCGTTAGTCGCCGACGGCGATCCTGAATGACGTTCGGCACAAGATCATTCAGCAAATGATTCGCAACCACCAAGCGCCCATGCCGACGACTACTCCTGCCGCCAGCCCAAGTACTTGTAGCGTTTCCGTTCGCGCGATCGAGACCGAGCCGCGCCGCTAGCAATGTGCTTCTTGCCAATGAGGGCGTGAGTGTTGAGGTACTGGATCAGCGGCTTGTCGACTGGACCTTTCGCAAACGCCCGCTCAAAGGTAATAAAAATTAGATCGCTTGGGATCTGAAGTACCTGCTGCATAACCAAGGCCGTTCTTGCGGAGAAAGTCCTGATAGAATGGATCGTTTCAATTTCATCTTCCGTGAAAAGCTCCTGGTCCGACACGATCCCGCTTCGCGTAGTGCGGCCATTCGTACCGGCAAAGGTTTAGGTCTTCCAGCCTTCTCGAAGGTATTTCGAAACACCGGCGCGATGCCTTCGGACGCCACCCACTAGGTATTCTGCCCATTGGCAGTAAATATCACGCCACCTCAGCTTCGGATAAATCGGACAAGGACTGAAGAATGGCTGGCCACCGCTCTGGCACCACAGCCGCTTCAGATGCGGTCCTCAAGAACTGACATCAAACCCTCGCATTGGTTTCCCTCGCGCCACCCTCGCGGGATCTTCCGACTCTGGTGGGGCCGAGAGTTTGACGGTTGTCACGTTACAGGGGCCATGAGCCGAATCCGCTGATTTTGGCCGTGGAGCCCGGAAGGCTGCATGCCGTCTGGTCAAAAAGGTCATGGCCGACGCATCCGTAGTCGGACTGACCGCAAGGCGACATCTTGTAGGGCGGGTTCTCTTTAACCCGCCGCTGGAATGCGAGATGGCGGGTTAAAGAGAACCCGCCCTACGCGGCTTGCCGCAACTCCCGATCAGCTCATTTACACACCAGGAATTTTCGAAACACCCAGCCGATCGGCCGGGAAGCGGCGTTGGAAATATAGGCCCATTGCTTGCCGTTTTCGGTGGTCTGGTCCGAGATGCGAATACGCTCGCCGTTGGCGATCTTGCCGACGATCTTTCCGTTCGGCGAGGTGCGGATGTTGAGCGGCGTTCCGGTTGGATCAGCGACGACGCAGGTGTTGCGGTCATGGCTTGGCGCCGCCGGCGGCGATTCCTGCCTGGTGCCCGAGAGCGCCTTTTCATCGTTGCCGATGGTGCCGCCGGCATTGCCGGATTGCGCAAAGGCCGTCGCGACACACGCAACGCTGACAACCGCGCCAAGCAAGACGACCTTCAGCACGGCACTTTTGGCGCTACTGCGAACGCGGCTCCCATCGCTTCCTCCATCGCTGACGGCATTGTTTCGCAAGCTCGCGGCGAGAGCAATAGGGCAAGGGCTCGTAGCTCGTAGGGCGGGTTCTCTTTAACCCGCCATTTGCGAATGGCGGGTCAAAGCAACCCTGCGGATGACTCATTTTCCTTCAAGCCGAACTGTGTCGCCCCGGGCAAGCACAATCTTGCGCCTGCGACAAATCGACCCGACGGGCAAATCACTTCCGATTTACGGAATCGATGTCAAGCCCCGAAATAAAAAATATTTCGCTTTTACAGAAATGAAAATCAGTTTATATCTTCGCCATCCCGTCAGAGGGGCGTATCATGATCGTCACGATCGTTGGGACGGGTCGCGGTGGACGCTGGTAGTGCCGATAACGAACGGCGCGAGAGCGTACGGCAAAGACGTGTGGTCCTGACGTCGCGGTGCTGGCGTCAATGCACCTGGAGGCAATTGCTTCTCAGGGCGCAACGGAGGCAAAAGAGCCGTTCTCCGGGGAGAGCTCGTTATAAGCCGTAAAGCCATTGCGCAGGGAATGTCGGATGTTCTCCGCTGCCCTGTATGCTCGTGTGCACCTTTGTTTGTGCACTTCGCACACGAGATCGCGGGTGCAGCGCGCATCCGGCATTCCCTGCGCTCCTCTCTTTGAAGAGGGCGGGAAGTTTCTGGCAAAGCTCGGGCGATCAGCGTCGCGAGATCGCGAAGTTGCGTTTGGATGATGGCGCAACAACAAACACCGCCGTCGTCCCTGCGAACGCAGGGACCCATAACCACAGGAAGAAATTTTGCGAATGGTCTCTGTCAGCGAGGCCTCACGAGAGATCACGCGGTATGGGTCCCGGCTCAAGGCCGGGACGACAGTTGTATGTTGAGCAACAGCGCGCCCGGAGCCGGCCGCTCAAACCATCCGGCGCTGGCGGATCCGTTCCCACACCGAGGCCAATGCGATCGCCATGCCGGTGATCCAGGGAAGCACGGCGCCATATTCCCTGACGCTGAGCAGCAGCGCCAGAATGCTGGTCAGCAGCGTAAGCATCTTCGCCATGGCGCCCTGCCCGACGAGCGACAACAGGAACGGCAGAAACAGGATAAAGAGCGTGCTTAAGGTGACGTCGGCCATGAGGTTGCTCTCATCAGGCGAAGGCCGGTCAGAAGCCGCAGAGGTTGACCGACCGCGGACGCGCGCCGCGGCGGCTTTCGACGATGTTCTCGCCGCCATTGGTGGCCGAACTGCCGTAATAGCGGTGGTGGCCGGAGACGTCGTGCCAATCGCCGGCCTGCGTCGATGCGGGCGCGGCCGCGTGGGACCTGGTGGCATCGCTGATGATCGAGGCTGGCTTGCGTGGCATGACCGTCTCCGTGGATGATGCGCAGTTGCTGCGTTCTGTTCATCAGTCGTGGGCGCGCCGCGGTGCGTTCAAGGCGCCTGCCCCGATATCGTGTTTCCGGAATGTTTCGTGACCTGCCTCACCCCGCCAGCGTCTGGCGCTTCCCGAAACCGATTTGTCGGGATAGGCATGTGCGAAACGTCCTCGGAAGTGGCCAATCGCGGCCTTATTTTTCGAAAACGCCTTAGCCCAGGGAGATATCGATGCTTTACGCCATGCTGGCCTACCACGTCGAAGCCGAGGTGCAGTCCTGGACGGCGGAGGCCGATGCCGCCCTGATGACCGACCTGCTGCGGGTTCACGACCGCTTGAACGAACAAAAGCTGCTCGGGCCGTCGGCGCGGCTCGGAGCAACGGGCAAGGCCCGCACCTTGCGCGGACCGGGCGACGGAATCGTGATCGACGGGCCGTTTGCCGAGACCAAGGAGCAGCTGCTGGGGCTCTATGTCATCGACTGCGCCAATGAGGACGCCGCCATCGCGGTGGCGCGCGAGCTGCGCAAGGTCAATCCGACGGCGGTCTACGAGATCCGCCCGATCGCGCTCTATCTTCCCGGCGAGCCGTTGCCGACCACCGAGACCCCGGGCATCACCTGAGGCTGCGTCGTCACGCGGCCGAGAAAGCCGTCGATCTCCCGCGCCACGATGATCGCGGAGCGCTCGTCCATGTGCGAGGCATCGACCCAGCGCAGCTCGGGCAGATGGTAATCGATGTCGGGCCATTTGCTGCGATCGGGAAACGCGTTGTGCGCCAGCGTTCGCGCGGTCACCGCATAACGCGACTGACCGAGATTGCCGGGATAGGGCAACTCCACGAAATAAATCCGGCCCCCCCTGCTCTCGAGCTCCGCGACCAGCCGTTGCAGGGTCGCGGCGTTCTGCGCCATCGGCGCGTCGAAAGCGGGATTGGCATATTCCGCCTCGGTTTCATCGAGCGAGGCCTTGATGTCGTAGATCGACGGCGGCTGCCGCGGCAAATTCGCGATATTGTCGCTCTCGGATTTATACTTCAGCCAGTAATACACCCAGGAAATCGCGACGCGATAGGGCCAGAACCATGCGAATGGTTCGGCATCGTTGTTGCCGAAGTTCTTCACCAGCGCGGCATCGATCGGGCGGGACAGGATGTTGGTCTCGACCACGATGACCCGCGGCAGTTTCGGATAGCTGGCGATGATCGCAAGGCCCGTCAGCGGCGAGCCGCCGCCGATCGCGGCGTTGCGCAGGGGTGTGCTGAAATAGCCTTCGTAAATCCGGAACATCATCGAACTGCCGACCAGCGCCACCTCAGGCACCGGCTCGAGCGCGTAGCGGCTCAGCGCCGGAAATCGCCGGTCTTCCAGCACGCGCGCATAGAGTTTCGGATAGTTCCACAGCACCGGGGCCACGCAGGCTGCGACAAGCAGCAACGCGACGATGATGATGGTTCGGGATTTTCCGGCGTGGCGGCGGCGCATTGCAAGCTGGCGATGGTTGGGGGAGTAACTGGCTTCCTCTGGATTTCAATGCGTAAGCCGTCTGCTTGCCAGCCGTCAATTGAAACGATGCGCCGCGCATTTGACCGTCATGAAGTCCTTGGATACCTTGGGATCTGGCCTTCAACTCTCCGCAGTCAAACCAAGCGAGCCGCGACCAAGGTGAGCCCATTCGTCCCTGCGACCAGCAAGGCTGCCGATCCCACCTCGCCAATCAGCTCCAGCTTTCGACGCTTCGCCATCGGATTGATCGCATGTGTGGCGACGCCTCCGCTCGTCCTCGCCGCCGTCGTTGTTCTGGTAGATCCCCATTACGTGTTCGGAACGCCTGATATCCCCGGGATCAACGTCGTGCGCCCACGCTACGAAAATCACCTGCCGGCGGCAAAGCCCTATCAGGTCCGGCGGATCAAGCCCGACGCCGTCATCCTGGGCAGCTCCCGCGCCGAAACCGGCCTTGATCCGCGGCATCCCGCCTGGGCCGGCAAGAACGTCTTCAACTTCGGTCTCCCCGGCGCCTCCAGCTATGAAGTGATGCTGGCGTTTCGCCATGCCCAGGCCAGCGCGCCGCTCAAGCAAGCCGTCGTCGGCCTGGACTTCTTCGGCTTCAACATCTTTTTTCCCCGCGATCCGGAATATCTGGAAGCCCGCTTCTCCGGCGACGCGGCTCAGGCCTTCGCCGATTTTTTGACCGCCGAACTTGCGAAGCGCCGCGCTGATAGCAGCAGCAAACCATCGCCTCCGGTAACGGCACCCGCGCCTGAGGAAGCGGCCTGGACGGAAGCTCACCCGGACGGCAGTCCCCCTGCCAACTGGAGCGAGGCTCTGTATCTCCGACTTTACCCGGATGTCGCCGCCGAAGTGCAGCGCCGCAAGTTCACCAGCGGCTATCATCACTATCTCGCCGCCGGACGCGCGGAAGGCCGTCAGACGGGAACGCCACCGCCACCGCCTGACTGGAACGACAGGCTATACCTGCGTGTAAATCCAGACGTCGCCGCCGAAGTTCGCCGGGGCACGTTCACCAACGGCTATCATCACTATCTCCTCGCAGGACGTACCGAAGGCCGCCACGACGGCACGCCGCCGCACGATTGGAACGAAGAGCTGTATCTTCGGGTCAATCCCGACGTGAGGGACGAGGTCGCCCGCGGCACGTTTGTCAGCGGGTATCATCACTATCTCGCCGCCGGCAGGCTGGAACGTCGCGAGGGCGGCTTCGCCCCCTCGGACTGGTACGAGGCGAGATATTTGCAGGTGAACCCCGACGTTGCATACAAAATCAGGTCAGGCCGATACCTGAACGGCTATCACCACTACCTGGTGGCCGGACGCGCGGAAAGCCGATCGGGCAGATTCCGTCCCGAGGGCTGGAATGAAGCGGAATATCTCAGCCGAAACGCCATCGCTCGCGTCCGCTTGGCGTTTGGCGGATACCGCGACGGATACGCTCATTATGCCGCGGCCGGTCAAAGGCAGAAACTGCCGGGCGGATTTCCTCCTGCCGATTCCACCGAAGCGCTCTGGCAAAGCTGGCCCAGGCTCGGAAAGGCGGTATTCGAGATCGACGAATTATTCCGCCTGATTTTTTCGCGAACCGCCATCCGCGACACATTCCTGACACTTCGCGGGCAATCGGAACCAGCATCGTTTGACGATCGCGGCACGCGCGTATGGCGTTCCCACGACGACGTTCTTCGCACGCTCGGCGGGACCGGACTGGTCATCCGGAGCACGCTTCAGAGCTTTCAATGGTATCTGTGGCTGATGCCACCGCGATACATGCATTGTTTCAACAATCCCGACACCGGCATGACCAGCTTCGATGCATTCCGCTTCATGGTGCGACAGGCCCATGCCAATGGAACCGACCTGCGTCTGTTCATGACGCCGGCGCCGCCCTCGGTTCGACACTTGTTCACCGCGCTCGGTCTCTCCGAGCGGTACGAGTTCTGGCAAAAGGAGCTGGTTCGCATCAACGAGGAAGAAGCGGCGCGCGCCGGGCGCGAGCCGCTGCCGCTATGGGATTTCAGCGACGCCAACACAGTTACCCGCGAGACCGTGCCAGCCTCCACCGATTTGACACCCATGCACTGGTACTGGGAATTCTCGCATTACCGCCTCAGGACCGGCGATCTCATTCTCGATCGCATTTTTGGGTATAGCAGCCCCGAAAGAATCATGCCGGCGGATTTTGGCGTCCGCCTCACGGGTGAAAATATCGACGCCCATCGCGCCCGCAGCCGCGGCGGAATTGCGGATTGGGCCACCGGGAATCCCGAATTTGCAACGCAGATTTCAGCCGCCACCAAGGGCCCGAACGTTCAAAATCGCCAGGCCGAGGCCAAGTGCTGGTGACCCCCGCTGTTCGATGCTCTCCCATTTGGCGGAAACGGCATGGCTTTTCGCGACAACGTCGTGGGCTGGCGGTGGTATCTCTGGCTAATGCCTCCACGGTACATGTATGGTTTCACCAATTCCGACACCGGCATGACCGGCTTCGATCCGTTCCGCTTCATGGTTCGACGCGTATGAACAACAAACCGACCTACGGCTATTCATGACACCGCTACATGCCTCGGTACGGCAGTTGCTCACCGAACTCGGTCTCTCCGATCGGTACGCGTTCTGGCAGAAGGAGCTGGTCCGCATCAACGAGCAGGAGGCGGCGCGCGCCGGACGCAAACCGTTGCCGCTGTGGGATTTCAGCGACGCCAATTCGATTACGCGTGAAGCCGTGCCGGCGCCCGCGGATTTGACACCGATGCGCTGGTTCTGGGAGTATTCGCATTACCGGAATGCGGCAGGTAATCTCATCCTCGATCGCGTGCTCGGACATGATCGTCGGCAACTGAGCCTGCCGGCGGATTTTGGCGTCCGCCTGACGGGCGAGAACATTGACGCCCATCTGGCGCACAGCCGGGTGGGGTTGGCGCATTGGACGCCCACGAATTCCGAATTCGCAGCGAAGATTTCCGCCGCAACGAAGGGCCCGACCGTTCAGAATCGTCAAACCCGAGCGACTTGCTGGTAGCCCGTGCTGTTCAACTCACCCATCTTCCTGTTCGTATTCCTGCCGATCGCGCTCGGTGGATTCTACCTGCTCGGCTGGTGGCGCGGGCGGAATGCGGCGCTGCTGTTTCTGCTCGCGGCATGCCTTCTGTTCTACGCCTATTCAAGCCTTTTCAACTTCATTCTCTTCCTCATTTCCGTGGTGGTGAATTTCCTGTTCGGCTACGCCATCGCGCATTCCCGCATGAGCTCACGGGCATGGCTGATCGGCGGCATCGCGCTCAATCTCGCTTTGATCGGCTACTTCAAGTACACCGGCCTGATCATCTCCAGCGTCAACGACATCTTTGCGGCGTCCTTCTTCATTCCAACCATCGTCCTTCCGGTCGGCATATCCTTCTACACCTTCGAGCAGATCAGCTATCTGATCGAGACCCGGGAGCAGAACAAGGCCGAGCCGTCGCTTGCGCGTTACGCGCTGTTCGTCAGCTTCTTCCCCCATTTGATCGCCGGACCCATCATCCGCCCGCATCAGCTGTTGCCGCAGTTTTCCGCACCTGGCTTCGCACGTTTTTCCTGGCAGAACTTCGCGCTCGGCATCAGTTTCCTGCTGTTCGGCCTGTTCAAGAAGACCATCATCGCCGACAGTATGGCCGCTTATGCAACGCCGGTATTCGCAGCCGCAGCGCGCGGCGAAATGCCGGGCTTCGTCAATGCCTGGGGAGCCGCCCTCGCCTACACCTTCCAGATCTATTTCGATTTCTCCGGCTATTCGGACATGGCGATCGGGCTCGGGCTGATGTTCGGCGTCGTTCTGCCCTTCAATTTCAATTCGCCCTACAAAGCCACCAGCATCATCGATTTCTGGCGCCGCTGGCACATCACGCTGTCGCTGTTCCTGCGCGACTACGTTTACATCCCGCTCGGCGGCAACCGGTCCGGTCCGGCCCGCCGCTATGTCAACGTCATGCTCACGATGCTGATCGGCGGCCTCTGGCATGGCGCCAATTGGACGTTCGTCGCCTGGGGCGGGCTACACGGCCTGTTCCTGCTCGTAAATCACGCCTGGCGAAATTTTCGCGGCGAGCGCGAGATCAATGTCATCCGGCTGTGGATTGCGCGGGTCGCCACCTTTCTGCTGGTCGTGCTGGCCTGGGTGTTCTTTCGCGCGGAGAGCTTCGATGCGGCACATCGGATGTTCGATGGAATGAGGGGGATGCACGGCTGGCTGCATGGCCCTCTGTACGACCCGATGCCGGACGTCGCAACGGCACTGAAGGCGATCGGAGTGCCGATCGGAGAAGGCTGGCTCGTCGCCCGTAGTCTGCTGCTCGGCTGGTTCGTCGCGGCACTGGCGATCGTGTGGGGACTTCCGAACACCCAGCAGTTCCTGCTCGGCGAGGGCCGGCCGAAAAGCGCCCGGCTCGCCTGGCGTCCGACCTTCGGCTGGGCGGCGGCCCTCGGCCTCTTGTTCGGCGTCGCCTTCACCTACAACGTTGTTGCGGTCAACCGGGTGAGCGAATTCATCTATTTCATGTTCTGAAGCCGCGTCGCCTCGAACCGCGTCGACCGCGGCCGATCAGACCATGCGCTCATAAAAGGCGAAGCCTTCGTCGACGTCGCCAAAGAAGACGCTTTCGCCCTTGGACAGCACCAGCGCCTTGGTGCACATCAACCGGCACAAATCCTTCGAATGCGACGCCAGCAGCAAAATCCGGGCACGGCTGACGAACTGACTGACCCGAGCCCGCGCCCTCTCCTGGAAGTGCGCGTCGCCGGCGCCGATGCCTTCGTCAATCAACAGGATGTCGGGATTTTGCGCGGTCGCAAGCGCGAACGACAGCCGCGCCTGCATGCCGGCCGAGTAAATGCGCGTCGGCAAATCCAGATAGACGCCGAGTTCGGTGAATTCCTCGATGTCGCGAACCAGATCCTGATACTTGTCGCTCGGCCAATTGTAGAGATTGGCGATCAGCCTGATGTTCTCGTAGCCGGTGGCATCGGCGTTCAGCGCGATGCTGCCACCCAGCAGCGTGAATGCGCTGCCCTTTACGTCCACCGAACCGGTCGAGGTCGGGTAGATGCCGGCGACCAGACGCAACAGGGTGGTCTTGCCCGCGCCGTTGTGGCCGATCAGGCAGACGCGGTCGCCCTCCGCCAGTTCGAGAGAGAGGTTCTTCAGGGCGTGAATGACGATGACGCCGTTGGTGCGGCTTGCCGAGTCGGAGCCGACCTTGGCATTGCTGAACGACGGCAGACGGATCAGGCGGAGCGCATGACTGTCGTAGATCGGTATGCTGACGTTGACGTTCTTCAGGCGCACGTGAGTCATGGGTCAGCCGTATCCCAGCTCTAGACGCAGAACGCAAGTTGACCGCGCATCCGGCGGTAAACGAAAAAAGCGAGGAGATAGCCGGCCACGGTGACTCCGAGCACCGTCAGATAGTGCGCCAGCGGCGGAACTTCGCCGAGCAGCGGATTGCGGATGATCTCGATGAAATAGAACAGCACGTTGTATTCCACCAAAAACTGCCGGTTGCTGGCGATCTGCCGATAGTTCCAGAATATCGGCGTCACGAAGAACGCAAGTTGCATCAAATTGCGCACGATCAATTCGACGTCGCGGTACCGCGCGCAAACGAAGCCGAGCACCATCACGATCCAGAATCCGTTGACGAACAGCAGGATGATCCCGGGGATCGCAAGCAGACTGGTCCAGCTGAGCGGCACCAGCGCAAACACCACGCCCATCACGTAGATAATGGAGTGATGACCGAAGGTGATCATGATCTTGAAAACAGTTCGTCCGACATAAAGGCCGAGGCCGAGCGTCGAATTGCTGAGATATCCGGCGTTCCTGACGAAGACGCCGCCGCCCTCGATGACCAGCGCTGATATCGCCGACCAGACGATGATGCCGACGCCGACATAGGCGATGATGTCGCTGACGCTGCTGCCGAAGATCGCCGACGAGACCACGCTGAGGCCGAGCAGCATCACGAGGACATTGAGGGTCTCCCACAGCGGGCCGATTCGCGAACGCCGATACTGGCAGACGGTATCGAGCCACGCCCAGCTCAGGGCATTCGACAAGGTACTCAACATCCCGCGAATGGCCGACGCCAGGGGATGCGGTTCCGATATCGGCTTTACAACGGTTGAGACCAAGACCACTCCCGACTTCGTGCAACGCGGCCAACCGCGTCAGGTGTCGAATCCCGGCGCCAGGCGAGCCGGGACGTCAGAACCCCAACCGCGCTTCGTAACGGCGATAGGTGCCTTCGATGCTTCGCATGACATCCCGCTCCAGCGGCCCCTGTTCGCACGCGGCAACGCTGGCCAGAACTTCGCTACGCGTTAGCATGCCCGGAATTACCGTGGCAACTCCTTCGACCGAGAGGCAAAATCTCAATGCCAGCGCGGCGCGTTCCACCGCATTGTCCGGAACGCCGGCCGCCTCGGCGACCGACCGGGCCGCCTCGACCCAGGTGGCGATCCGCTCGCGCTGCCATCTGCTGCGATGGTCATTGGCGGCAAACACCGTATCCTTGGCCACCGCCCCAGCGAGAAATCCCGCAGCGAGCGGCGTGCGGGCGATGATGCCGATGCCCCGCCGCGCTGCGCTGCCGGGCAATCCGGTATCGACCGCACGCCAGTCCAATAGGTTGCAGTTGACCTGGAAGCATCCAACGCCGGCGGCATCCAGCAATGCAAGGGCATCTTCGGGCGAAAACGTCGAGATGCCCCAGCACCTGACCTTGCCCTCGGCCACCAGCCGCTGCATCAGTTCCGCGACTTCGGGGCCGCCCATGACGATTTCGGGACTGCCATTGTGAAGCTGGAATACATCGACATAGTCGGATCGCAGCCGTCGCAGGCTGCCCTCGAGCGACGCGCGTAACGCCGCCGGGCTGAAGTCGTAGCCGCGATACGATGACGTGATCCCGGCCTTGGTCGCGATGACGACGTCGCCCCGCCGCCCCTCGAAGCACGCGCCGATCAGCTCTTCGCTATGACCGTCTCCGTAGACGCTGGAGGTGTCATAGAAGGTGATTCCGCCATCGAAAGCCGCGTTCAGCGCCCGAAGCGATTCCCGATCGTCGGTCTCGCCATAAGACGTGGCGCCGGGCGTGCATCCCCCGATGCCCCAGGCGCCAAAGCCGATCGCAGAAACCGTTATTCCGGTGGAGCCGAGCGGCCGATAGTGCAAGGGCTTCGTCCGCTGCGAGATCAATAATGTCCGGCGAGCTGCGGCTCGGCCGTGACACTTCGGTTGATGTAGAGGTAGGCGCCCTTCTTGTTGCCCCACCACACGACTTCGCGACACCAATCGAGAATGTCGGAGTAGCGCGACTTGCTGCGCTCGATCAACACCTCCGACGGTACTTCACGCAACGCCGCCGGGGCGCCTTTGCGCACATTGTCGCAGAATTCGAGGATGTTGTAGCGGGTGGAGATCCGAAGGTCGTCCAGCACGAACGGTTGCGAGATCAAGGCCGCGTTCAGCCTGATCGCCTCCTTCACGGCGCATTCGAGCAGCGGCCAGGATTGATCGACCATCGACTTTGCGAGCAGGCCCGGCAGCAGCCGCTCCGCCTCGTCGTAGAATTTCTGCAGCCGGCCTTCGGCGGTCAGCTTGATGAACATGTATTCGTCGGCCGGCCAATAGATCCCGAGCCATTCCTTCGAATAGACGTATTCTGGCCCCCCGTTCTGCATCGACAGCGCTTCGCTGTCGAAGAACTCGCGCACGCTGTGGATGACGGGATACTCTTCTTTCGAGGCGGCCAGGAACGCATCGATGATGTCGCGATAGGCCAGCCCGCCGAGTTCGCAGGCCACCATCATCGGCAACTGCAACAGCTTGTCGAAATGCAGGAATGCCGCCATCCAGCCGAACACGCGCGTCTTGCGCCAATCCTCCGGCGGCAGCGAATAGGTTGCGATCACCAGGTCCTGAACCTCGGGAACGTCGTCGGGCAACTCTTCGCGCGTGCCGTGGATGTTGATGATCTCGGACTGCACCGTCACCATCCCGAATTTCTTGAGATAGTCGGGATTGCCCATTTCCGCATTCGGCAGGATGGTCAGGTTGTTGAACTGCACGCGGTTGTGCTGACCAAGACGGATCAGCTTGTCCACGCCATTGCGGAACGTGTCATAGGTCTCGCCAGGCAGCCCTAGAATGATGTCGCTGTAAGTCTCGACGTTATCGGCGGTGAAGCGCCGCGCCAGCTCGAAATAGGTTTCCAGCGAGATGTTATCGCGCTTGATGTTCTTGAGCGTCGTCGCATCGAGACTCTGCATCGATAGCGCCACGCCCTTGTTGAGCTTGGCATCGGCCAGGATTTTCTGGGTCTGATAGGCGCGCTCGGTGGCGTTCTTGGTGTTCTGCACCGAAAAGCCGTGGGGAAATCCGGTTCGCTGACGGATCTCCGCCACCGCCTCCGCAATTTCGACGTCGCGCTTCTGGATGCCGAAATTGGCGTCGCAAACGAAGATGTATTTGACCTCGCGCCTGGCAAACCAATCGAGTTCGCCCCGCAGACGATCGAACTCGAACTTGGTCACCTTGCCTGCGGTCGCCGAGCCCCAATCGCAGAACGTGCACTGGAAGGGACAGCCGCGATTGGTCTCCCAGAGACCGATCCACTGCTCTTCCGGGTTGCTGGCGATCAAGCCATCGAAAATGCCGTTCAGAAACGGTGACGGCAGTTCTTCCAGGTCGCGCATCCGCTCGACGGCTGCGGCGCGCACGAAGTTGCCGACGGCATCGATGTAGCTGACGCCCCGAATTCCGCTCCAGTCACGCCCCGGCAGCCGGTTCAGCAATTCGACGAAGACCTTCTCGCCCTCGTTATGGACCACGAGATCGATAAACGGATGGCTACGCAGGAAGCTCTCGGCATGATCGGGCACATGCGGTCCGCCGAAGACCACCAGGCGATCCGGATGCAGGCGCTTGATGCGCCGCGCCGCTTCCAGCGAGATCTGCGCGTTCCACACATAGGTGCTGAACCCGATGACGTCGGCACGTTGCAGCCGGCCCACGATCTCGGAAACCGGCATCCGCTTGTAGATCATGGGTAGGAAGCTGAACTTTCCGGGCGTCAGCCGGTGTTCGGCGTAGGATTGCAGGCAGGCAATCGAATACGGCAGATAGTTCTGACCGGAAAAACTATTGTTGATTTGGACGAGCCCGATCTGAACCATCGTCAGTCCCCAAGTCCCCACCCGCCGAAGTAGCCAGCACCGATTGGATACACGCCAGATCAGCTGTCAATAGATCAATACCAAATAACTTCTCAGCCACATAGAGCCCGCCCAGTGCTGCGGTTTGGTCGAAACGATGCGATTTGACAAGGTCCAGCAGCCGGGATCGGGGCAGGAACCGTACCGCTCCACGTTCCGTCCGCTCGTAGTCCTCCGCTTTATGGGCTCCCAGACCCACAAAAAAATGGTCGACCGCATCTTCCCGCTGCAAAGCGAGGCGGCACGGGGTTATTGAGTACCAATGCTCACAAATTAGGCCGGTCTCTTCCAGAACCTCTCGAATCACGGCGGCCTCGAGGGTTTCTCCCTTGTCCACCGACCCGGCCGGCATTTCCAGCGTCACCCGGCCAAGTGGTGGACGAAATTGCTCGACCAGCACGACCGCGCCCTCAGGGTCGAGCATGAAGGCAATGACGCCATTGGGACGGACCAGACAGTAGTAGGGCTCGGTGGTTCCACTCGGTTCTTCACCGGGGTCGACGGTCCTGATCTCGAACCACGGGGTTCGAAAGACCGTCTCGAACTCAGCTGTCATTTGGCAGGATCACGTTATTCGATTGATGGACCGTGCTGACGCCTTCGCGCTCCAGTGTAAAAGGCACGTTGACGCACTGGGGTGTCAGGGCGTCGATCACCGCGGCCTGGTATTCGCTGGGCACGTACAGCAAGACAAAGCCGGTCCCGCCCGCACCGAGGAGCTTGCCGCCGACCGCCCCCGCCCGCCGCGCGCGATCGTAAAGGTTATCGATCTCCGGCGAGGACACCCGGTCGCTCAAACCGCGCTTCAGCAGCCACGTCTCATGCAGCATCCGTCCGAAATCCATGAGGTCGCCATGGCGCAGGATCGCCGCGCCCTCCTCGACCATCGCCACCATGCGACGAATTTCGGCGACACGGTTCGGCAGGTTCTGCGTCACGCTGAGCGCCGGGTCGGATGAAAAGCGGCTCCTTCCGGGAAAGAACAGCATGAGATTGGAACACAGTTCGCGCTCGCGTTCGGCGGATAGTCCGAGCGGATTGACTTCGAAGCGACCATTTTTATGGAAATTGATGATATTGAGTCCACCGAACGCCGCCGCCACCTGATCCTGCGATCCGACGGTCTCCTTCATGCGAACCTGTTCAAGTTCGATGGCCATTTCGGCGATCTTCCGCTGATCGGCCTCGAGGCCCCGCAACCCTGTCAGCGCTTGCAGCATCGCCACGACGAACGTGGAGCTCGACCCCATGCCGACACGCGAGGGAAGATCGCCCTGATAGTGCATTTCGATGCCGAGGCTGTCATCGAAATTGAGATACCGCAGCCCTTCACGAACGGCGGGATGCAGAATTTCCCGGATCGAATCGACCTGCTCCACGTAACGCCAGACGACGCGATGCTTGGTGCCGAGAAACGGCGGCAAATAGCGGCAGGTGATATAGATGTATTTGTCGATCGTGGTCGACAGCACGGCGCCCGGCTCGTCACGACACCATTCGGGATAGTCGCTGCCACCTCCGAAAAAGGAGACCCGGAACGGCGCCCGGCATACGACCATCGACATTTTAAGAAACGCCCTCGGAGCTGACGGCCTCGCGCTGATAATCGAGCAGATCACTCAAGGTTTGCCGGGCCGGAATCTGCGGGGTCCAGTTCGTCGCCTTGTGGAATTTTGCAGTATCGGGAATCTGCAAGGTGACATCCGACGGCCGCAGCCGCGCCGGATCGACCTTGTGCTCGATCGGCACGCGCGCCAATGATTTGAGCGTCTCGAGGATTTCGCCCACGGTCATCGTTTCGTTGCCGCCGATGTTGTAAACTTCGCCGCCGGGACATTTGTCCAGCAGCAGCTTGTAGGCCTGCACCGCGTCGCGCACATCCGCCAGCGTGCGCACGCTGTCCAGATTGCCGACGAGAACCGGTCCGGTTTTCTTGTTCGCCTCGATCTCGGCAATCTGCCGCGCAAACGAGCTCTCTGCAAAGACGTCGCCGCGGCGCGGGCCGGTGTGGGTGAACATCCGCGTCCGCACCAGATCGAGCTGGTACGAGAGCCCGTATTGATAGGCGATCATGTCCTCGCCGACCTTGGAGACGGCATACGGGCTCGCCGGACGAAGCGGCGTGTGTTCCGTGATCGGAATTTCGTCAGGCCTGACCTGGCCATAAACTTCGGAAGACGAGCAGATGTGGACCCGCGGATTGATTCCAACGATCCGGATCGCGTCGAGCAGATTGCACGTGCCGATGATGTTGCTGTTCAGCGTGTCCGCCGGGGCGACAAAGCTCATATCGACGTAGGACTGCGCCGCCAAATGGTGGATGCGGTCGGGCTTCACATTGCGCAGCAGCACCACCAGGGAATTCAGGTCGCGCAGATCGCCCTGATGAAGCTTGATCCGCGGCAGAATGCCCTTGATGTTTCGCAGCGGGCTGCGCCAGCGCACCAGCCCGTGGACTTCGACCTCGGGAAACGACGACAGAAAGTACTCCGCCAGATGGCTCCCCACCATCCCGGTAATGCCGGTGATCAGAACTTTCATGATCTCATGCGGACGTTCCGCCGTCCCTTTGCGAAATGATGGGGTGGTGGACGGGCCACCAGATTTTCAGCTCGGGATCGTTCCACAGCAAGGTGAACTGCGAGGATCGATCATAGGTTGTGGTCTGCTTGTAGTGGAACATCGCGGACTCGGTCAAGACGACGTGGCCATTGCCAAACCCCGGCGGGACCAGAACCTGCTCGCGATTCCGATCCGACAGCGTGAATGCCGTCCACTGCCGGTACTGCGGCGATTCCGGAATATTGTTCACCACCACGAGATAGAACGCGCCATGGAGGCACGAAACCAGCTTCGCGGTCTTGCGATCGCCATGGATACCCCTCAGGACGTGCTGCCGTGAAACAGAAATATCGTCCTGGATGAACTGATAGTCGATGCCGGCGGCCTTGTACGCGGGATCGTTGTAAAGCTCAACGTATTGACCGCGAAAGTCCTCGAAAACAGTGAGCGGCTCCACCACAAGCACGCCGTCAAGCGGAGTCTTTCGCGTCTTGGGCGGCAAATCAGCCGACATATCAGGCACCATATTTGAATTATTGATTGTGACGATGATTATAGCTACGTTTCCGCACCGCGCAAACTCGAAGTTGCTTTGCAACCAAAGGTGAAACCATAACTCGCGAAGCGCTCATCCTGGCCGGCGGTTTGGGCAGCCGGCTCCGAACAGTCGTCAGTGACCGACCAAAACCTTTGGCTGAGGTCGCAGGCCGACCATTCATCACTTTCCTGCTCGATCAGCTGTTGCGGTTCGGCTTCCAGCGCGCCGTGCTGTGCGTCGGACATCTGGGCGAATATGTCCCTCCGGTGCTTGGCGAGAAGTATGGCGCGCTCGAGCTGCTCTACTCGTTCGAGCAGACGGCACTTGGAACGGCGGGCGCTTTGCGGAACGCCGCCGGTCTGGTGCGCGAGCAAAACGTGGTGGCGATGAACGGTGATTCGTTTTGCGATCTGGACCTGCGCAGGCTCGAACAGATGCATGGAACCTATAATGCGCCGGCAACCATGTCGGTGCTGCACAGGAGCGATCGCGGCCGATCCGGCGCCTTGAGTGTCGATTCGACCGGCCGCGTCGTTCGCTTCGACAGCCGCCCGACTGAGCCCACACCAGGCCTGATCAACGCCGGGGTCTACATGCTGCGCCGGGACGCGCTCGATGCCATTCCAGCGGGCCGCGCGGTTTCGCTCGAGGAAGAAACGTTTCCCGACATGGTGGGGCGCCGCGAGCTTTTCGCCTGGCAGGTCGAAGCACGCTTCATCGACATCGGAACTCCCGATAGCCACCGGACGGCGCAGTCCTTTTTTGACGGCGTGACCGAATGACCGACCTCGTCGCGGCAAGTGTTCCCGCAAGCGCCGTTCGGCCCGCCCGCAACGTGCTGATATCAGGCGCACGCAGCGGCCTCGGACATTCGGCGCATCAGGCGCTCGGCGGCATCGCCTTCGTGCGCGGGATGTCGGTGGACGACCCCTTGATCCGCGCCGCGGCGCCGTTCGACGCCATCATCCATTGCGCCGTCAACGCGGCAAAAGACGTCTCGATGAAAACGGCCTATGGATACATGGCCGACAACCTCCTGCTGACGCAGCAACTGGTCAACATTCCCCATCGCAAGTTCATTTTCGTATCGACGCTGGCGGTCTATCCGCCGACCGGCCGCGCGGTCAGCGAGGACGACGACATCGACCTGCTGCCGCTCGCCGGGCCCTACGCTTTCACCAAGCTGTTCTCCGACCTTTACGTGCAGGAACATGCGACGGCGCCCCTGGTCCTGCGCACGACCACCCTGCTCGGCCCTTCCATCCGCGCCAGCACGGTTCACCGGGCCCTGACCCAACGGGACTGCCAGCTCTTTTTGGCACCGACCGCGCGCTACAATTTCGTGATGCACGACGAAATCATCGAATTCATGGTCCAGGCCATGGATTCCGGCCACACCGGGGCCTTCAATCTCGGATCGGCAGGCCTGGTCCATTTGTCCAGCATCGTCGACCAACTCGGCCTCTCGGTGCGATACGGTGAGTATCCGTACGACATCGGCCCCGTGGACAGCCGCAAGGCGGGCGCGCTGCACCCCGCCTTTGCCCGTCCGTCCTGGCAGACGCTCAACAGGTATATCGACTGGCTTGGACCGGCCTATATCGGCACCGGGCGACTACGGGGACCCTGATGGTCACAAGCGCATCGACGGCGAAAATTGCGAATGTTTCGGGCAACTTCCCGTATGCGTCGGCGGTCTCAGGCACTCACTAGACGCGCCCCTGATCCGCAGTGTAGAGAAAACCAGCTGCAGAATCCGGCTAACCTTTTATCCGCGGCACCCCAGGCGAGCATCATGGCGGACATCAAGACACAGAAGCACGATGCGATCGTGCTTTCGAGCCAAAGCGAGAAAGACCTGCAGCTCAAATTCGTTGAGATGCTCAAGCAGGCCCCGTTGCCGGAGGACGAACTCCTCGCCAATCTCGGGCTGTTCCTGTCATCGAAATCGCTTTCGCGCATTCTGTTCTTCTATGAAATCTACCGCAAGATCATCAACACCCATGGCGTGGTGATGGAGTTCGGCGTCCGCTGGGGCCAGACGCTTTCGCTGCTGTCGGCACTGCGCGGAATTTTCGAACCGTTCAACCGGCATCGCAAGATCATCGGCTTCGATACTTTCGCCGGCTTCAAGGGCATGAGCGACAAGGACGGCAAGCTGTGCAAGACCACGGACGGATCGTTCTCGGTCAGCGACAATTATCAGCAGTATCTCGGCGAAATCCTTGCGCTTCAGGAAGCGCTCAACCCGATCTCGCATCTGAAGAAATTCGAGCTGGTGCCGGGCGACGCGACGGAAACCATCCCCGCTTACCTGAAGCGCCAGCCGGAGACGCTGGTATCGCTCGCGATCTTCGATTTCGACATCTACCAGCCGACCAAGGTGGCGCTCGAGGCGATCAAACCGCATCTGTTCAAGGGCAGCGTGCTGGTGTTCGACGAACTCGCCGATGACATCTTCCCCGGCGAGACCATTGCGCTCCGCGAAGTCTTCGACGTCACCAATCTCAGGGTCGAGCGGATGCCGATGACGGCGCGCGTCTCCTACGTGGTGCTTTGATGAACGATATCTGCAGGAAGATCCGCTCCGAAATTCTCAACGTCTCGCACAAGAGCGGGCATGGCCATATCCCGACGTCGTTCTCGATCGTGGAAATGCTGACCGCCGTCTACCAGACCATGCGGCACGATCCGAAGCGACCCGACATGCCGGAGCGCGATCTGTTCGTCCTGAGCAAGGGACACGCGTCGCTCGGCTTCTATTGCACCCTCGCCGCGCACGGCTACTTCAGCTTCGAGGACGTCTACGCGTTCGGCGCGTTCGACTCCCGGTTCGGCTGCCACCCCGATCGCACCAAGGTTCCCGGCGTTGAAGCCTCGACCGGCTCGCTCGGCCACGGCATCGGCATCGCCGTCGGCATGGCGCTGGCCGCGAAGATTTCCGGCACCAACCGCAAGGTCTACACCCTGATCGGTGACGGCGAATCCAACGAGGGCAGCGTCTGGGAAGCGATCATGGTCGCGGTCAACACCAAGCTCGATAATCTGACCGTGCTCTACGACAACAACCAGTCACAGGGGCGTTGCCTGCCGATCGGCAATCCTGCCGAGCGCTTTGCTGCGTTCGGCTGCGACGTGGCGGAGATGCATGGCCATGACCTGCCGGCAATCAAGCAGGCGCTCGCCAAACCGGCCGACCGGGTTCGCGTACTCGTCTGCAATACCGTGAAGGGTTTTGGTTGCGAGACCCTCTCCGAGAACGTCTACGAATGGCATCGTCGCGCGCCGAAGCCGGATGAGCTAACCAAGCTTCAAGAGGAGCTCCATGCGGGCGCAATTTAAAAATACCGTCTCGGAGCTGGCCGCTCAGGACGACAGCATCGTCATCGTGCTCGGCGACATCAGCGTCTACATGTTCAAGGACTTTTGGGAGAAATACCCGAACCGGTTCTACAACATGGGGATCTGCGAGAACACGCTGGTCAGCGTCACCGCAGGGCTGAGTTCGCAGGGTTTCAACCCGTTCGTGCACACGATCTGCCCGTTCCTGACCGATCGCAGCCTCGAGCAGATCAAGCTCGACATGTGCTACAACAATTTCGCCGGCAACATCGTGACCTGCGGCGCCACCTTCGATTACGCTTGGGACGGCGCCACGCATCACGCCTATACCGATCTGGCCTCGCTGCGCATGCTGCCGAACATGGAGGTGCTCCATCTCGGCTCGAAGCGGGAGGTCGACGCGCTGATCCGGTCGCAATACCGAAGTCCGCGGCCGACCTATTACCGGCTGTCGGATCATCCGCATACGATCGAGACCAACACCGAGTTCGGCAAGGGCACGGTGCTGAAGAACGAAGGCGCGCCGCTCACCATCATGACCGCGGGCCCGATCCTCACCAACGTGATGGAGGCTTGCCGCGACCTGCCGGTCAATCTCGTCTACTTCCATACGCTCAAGCCGATCGACAAGGCGCTGATCGAACAGTTCCGCGATACCGATATCCTGGTCGTCCATGACGCCTATGGGCTGTACGAAGCGATTTCCGAAGTCCCGGCCCTGCGCATGCGCTATCATGGCCTGCCCGATGCGTTTTGCGGCTGGTACGGAACCGTGCACGACATCCGCAAGCGCATCGGCCTGGATC
Source organism: Bradyrhizobium sp. LjRoot220 (assembly GCF_964252915.1). NCBI lineage: Bacteria > Pseudomonadati > Pseudomonadota > Alphaproteobacteria > Hyphomicrobiales > Nitrobacteraceae > Bradyrhizobium > Bradyrhizobium sp. LjRoot220. The sequence goes on along the minus strand of NZ_CAXUPS020000002.1, from coordinate 665,333 downwards.
CGGCGTCGATCAGAGCTACGGTACAGGCGCTGCTCGAGGACCGCTCGCAGCCCGTGCGCGTCAGATGAAAGCCGACGGACACTGAACCTTCGCGCCAGGCTGCGCTGACGCGTTTTTAGGCCGCTGATGTTTTTCAAACCCCGCCTTTCTCTGGTGACCGGGGGCGCCGGCTTTATCGGCACCCATCTCGCCAAGGCCCTGCTGAACCAAGGCGGCCGCGTCCGTCTCGCCCTTCACCAGCGCGCGCCCATCATCTCCGATGCCAGCGTGGAAACCGTCTCCGGCGATCTCACCGATCCGGCGCAATGCCTGCGGGCGATGCAGGGCGTGCAACTGGTCTTCCATGCGGCCGGCGCGGTTTCGGGCGCCGGCGGTTCGCCCGAAGACGCCATGGCGGGCATCGTCAAGAACCTCAATCTGACGGCTCAGGTGCTGCACGCCGCCTGGGCGGCCAAGGTCGAGCGTATCCTGATCTTCAGCAGCAGCACCGTTTATCCCGAATCCGACCATCCGATCCGGGAAGACGAACTATCCGAACAAGCGCCGCATCCGGCCTACCTCGGCTATGGCAGGATGCGACGCTACTTCGAACATCTCGCCGAGTTCGTCGCCAGCCGCTCAACCGTCAAGGTCGCGCTGGTGCGGCCAACCGCGGTCTACGGCCCGCATGATGATTTCGAACCGGGCAGCAGCCACGTCATTCCCGCGCTGGTGCGCCGGGCCGTGGAAAAGTCCAATCCGTTCGAGGTGTGGGGAAGCGGCAACGAAATGCGCGATTTTCTCCATGTCGAGGATTTCGCGCGCGGCTGTCTGCTGGCGATCGAAAAACATGCCGTGTGCGATCCCGTCAACATCGGATATGGCACAGCCATTTCGATCCGAGAGGTGGTCGAGACCATCCTCAGGGCGGCGGGACACCAAGTTACCCCGCGCTTCGATCCCTCAAAACCGACGACGATTCCGGTCCGGACCGTCGACACATCCAAGGCCCGGCGCTTGCTCGGCTTCGAGCCGCAGATTCCGATCGAAACCGGATTGAGCGATCTCGTGCGCTGGTATGCGGCACGGACGGCAGGCTAGCGATCCGACGGCCGGTCAGACCGGTCGCCAGATCGTCTGCGAATAGCCCTCGTGCAACAGGCTGCCGAATTCCACCCGGTGCTCCTTCAGGATTTCGATACGCCCTTGCTGCTGCAAGGCGTGCAGCGCGCGCGGCATTCCATGCAGGAAGTTGCGGATCGCATGGCCGCGCATGGCCAGGTGGTCGATGAAATTGGCCGGGTCGTACCACTCGTAGATCGGCTCGACGAAGACACATAGCTTCGGCCGCTTCGCCAGCAGGAACTCGACAAAGGCGCCGAATGAATCCGACACCTGCTCGAGGGCGGCAAAGGTGTAGATCACGCTGTTGTCTGGAATTTCGATGTCATAGTCGGGCTTGTAGAAATCGAACAGGCGGCCTTCCGTGTTCCAGCCGCGCAGCTTTTTCATGTTGTTGATGATCTCGCAGGACGGTTCGGCCCAGTCGAGCCCCGTGATTTTCTTGTCCGGAAACATCTGCGCCAGCACGCTGACGTGGCCACCGGAGCCGCATCCGAACTCGAAGATCTGCTCGCTGTCCGCCAGATAGGTGCGGAACAGCCATTCCTGATACACCTTGCGCCAGTTCTGCTCGAAATTCGGTTCCACCGGCTGGGCGTAGCGGCGGTACAGCCGGACCGGCATGTTCGGGCGAACGTATTTCGGCGCCAGCGCGTCAATATCGCCCTTGCTGGCGACGAAATCATCGAGGTTCTCGCCCCAGCCCTTGACCCAACGCGATTTGTCGCCGGGAACGACGATGGAAAACTCCTTGCGTCGGATGCGCTCCAGCAGGCCGGTCACGACGTCGTCGAGCTGCTCTCCCTCGATCCAGTCATATTGCCAGTCGCACGCGGCAATCTGCGCAAGACAGCCTGGCGGGAGCTGATCCTCGGGATGTCCCAGGAGGCGTGCGAAGTCTTTTGTCTCAAGCGAATGGCTTGTCATGGTCTGATGCTGTCCATGTCTGATGCTGTCCATCTAGAAAATAGCGTAAATGAAGGGCGCGACCGCAGAGCCTTTCGACAATACGAGCAGCGAGCCGAATAGCAGCATCATCATGAAGATCGGCAACAACCAGAATTTCTTCCGCACCCGCAGGAACATCCAGAATTCGCCCAGAAACGAGAGCATTTCCGACCTCAGAGCTGATGGATTCACCGAGTCCGGCAGGACGCCGATGGTTTGCGAACGATTCAGCAAGTTTCCGCAAAACTATCGCATGTCCGCCGTCAATCCGGAACAGATTTCAGCGAACCCTGTTCGTTGCCTTGCCGAACAAATCAAGCGGCGAAACGAGCTAGTGAAAGGACGAAAGTCCTAGCGAAAGATTTCTCTTCTCCACTGCTCCGGCCGCCAGATAGTGCTCAATTCCGGAGCGGAATAGCTTGTTGATGACAGCGTTTCGAACATCGCCATATGCGATATTGTAGCCCTCTTCATCCCAGCCGGAGAACCCGCCGCGCCGGTTCTCGCGCGCGCCGAGCTTCATATAGTGCTCCTCGCCGCTGCTGTACTTGCCCGCCTTCACTTCTGCGGCGACGTCGGGGTTCGCTGCCAGATAGGTTTCCTCGATCCAGCGCATCGGCAGGCCCTTGCAGCGTCCTTCCGACTTCCCCTCCTTGAGGTAATGCTCATATCCACTTGCGAAGGCGCCTGAACGGATCAAGGCCGCGACGTCCGGATTGTCTTCCAGATACGCCTGCTCGTTCCAGCCGGGAAAGCCGCTGTGCCGGAACTGCAGAAAGCCTGCGGCTCGATAATGCTCGAAACCGTTCTTGAACTTGCCCTTTGCGATCAGGGTGCTGACGTCCGGATTGGCCGACAGATAGACTGCTTCGCTCCAATCGTGCGGCGTTCCCGGGATATGGCTTTGCCGCCAATCCGGCAGCGCCTTTCCGGCATACAGAACGCGTACGATCTCGTCTGCCATCCGGCTGGCCATCATCTCATTCCCGGTGCTCAGCTGAGCTGTTTCGAACTTCATGTGAGCAAGATCGTCGAACACCTGTTCGCGGATGAACATCAGGCTCAAATCGACATAATGGTACGATGGGTTCTTGCTCGCCGCCGCCTGCAGTTTCGAGCGCAATACCGGATAGACATCGTCCATCCATTTCAGCAGCGAGGGCTCGGTCATCTTGATGACGGCCTTATCGGCCTCACCGACGATCTTGTGCTTGAGCGAAAAATACGGCTGCAGAAATCCGACGAATTTGGCGCCCGATCCTTCGGCCAGATACGACATCGCGAGCTGGTTGTTGATGTAGCCGTCGAGACGCTCGAGATTGGCCGTGGAATAACCTTCACTCGTGGGTGCGAACCGTCCGGCAGTCTTGCCCTCGAACGGATGGACGGCCTGGCGAGCGGCAAATAATGGCAAGGCGAGGCGAACCAGGGCGGAACTGGCAGCGAGCTGGTGCAGGACTCCCAGCTGCTGAATTTTTCCGGTCCGCGGATCGAAGATGCTGCCGATATCGACTTGGGTCTTGTGATACACTGAGCGCTTGAACAAGCCTTCTCCGAACCGCAATATCGTGGCTCGTTCATCGAGCACAAGAATATCGTTGATTCCGTTCAGTGAGATCACGACATCCGGCCGGAATTGCATGCCGTCGTGCGCCAGCGTGCCGAGAGAGGCGCTCGAGAAACCGCCGCCAACAGAAGTGTTAATGACTTCCCACGGTTCGCCCGTTCGCAGCTCGAGCGCTCGCTTGAGTGCGCCCCCCACGGTGGCTTCCTCGCGCCCTCCCCAACCGGAAAACCCGACGCTGTCACCCACCAACAACGCGCGCCTGACCGCCTTGCTGCGCTCGATCCTGGGCTCCGGGCCGCGCCACCCCCAGCTATTGATGACGACCGGCACCCAGTTTCCGAGTTCATAGCGGAATCCCGGAGTGTTCCGATATCCGGCCCACGGGTGATAGGCAGCGTGCTGGTTTTCGACCGTAATCTTCGTCGCTTCGGGAACGGGAGGTGCCACCGAACGCGCCCACCATTCACCGATCGCCAGACAGACGATGGTCAGTAGAACGGTGTTTCCGAGGATCAGCGATGTCGTTCGCAGGAAGCTTCCCAGCGTGGTCAAATACCGGATCGTCAACACTATCTTCCAAATGAAAAACGGATGGACAGGGATAAGCCTTGCGGCAATCGCGCGTGTCAATCCCCGGGAAACTACTCAGGCCAATTCACCTACTTCAAATTGCGCTGGCAATCATGCCGGGTCGTCCATGCCGGGAATCAGACCAGTACGCCACGCTGCCGCAGAAATTGCAGGACCTGCTCGGCGAGACCTTCGGCTGTCTCGGCCGCCGTGTTGAGGATCAATTCCGGATGCTCGGGGCGCTCGTAAGGCGAATCGATACCGGTGAAGTTGCGAAATTCGCCGCGCCTTGCCTTGCCGTAGAGTCCCTTTGGATCGCGCTGCTCGCAGATCTCGACCGGCGTATCCACGAATATCTCGATGAATTCACCTTCCGCCACGATCCCGCGCGCCATCCGGCGTTCGGCACGGAACGGCGAGATCAGCGCAACCAGCGTGATCAGGCCGGCATCGACAAAGAGTTTTGCGGTCTCGGCGACGCGGCGAACGTTTTCGACGCGGTCGGCTTCGGTAAAGCCGAGGTCGCGATTCAGCCCCTGACGAACATTGTCGCCGTCGAGCAGATAGGTTCGCCTGCCGAGCGCATGCAGTTTGCGTTCGAGCAGATTCGCAATTGTTGACTTTCCCGCCCCCGACAATCCCGTGAACCAGAGAATGACCGGGCGCTGGCCGTTCAGTTGGGCGCGCGCCTGCTTGGTAACGTCGAAATCGGCGTGGTGAATGTTGGCCGCCCGGTTGAGACCGAAGCGTATCATGCCGGCCCCGACGGTCTCGTTGGTGAAGCGGTCGATCAGGACAAAGCCCCCGGTTGTCCGGTTCTGCTGATAAGGATCGACGGCGATAGGCTCGGCCGTTGCAAGATTGACGTAGGCGATTTCGTTGAGCTCTAGCTGCCTGGCCGCCAGATGGGCAAAATTCGTGATGTCGACGCGGTATTTCAGGCTCGTGACCGTGGCGCCGACCGTTCGGCTGCTGCATTTCAGCAGATAGCTGCGCCCGGGCAGCAAATGAGTTTCCGACATCCAGACCAGATCGCAGGCGAACGCATCGGCGATCTGCGGCGGCTTGTCCGGGGCGGCGAGCAGGTCCCCGCGCGAGACATCGACGTCGTCGGCCAACACCACGGTGATGGCGTCGCCCTCGCCGGCTGACGCGAGGTCACCGTCCATCGAAACGATCCGCTCAATGCGCGTCCTGACGTTGGTGCGAGCGATCAGGACTTCGTCGCCAGGATTGAGTTCGCCGGACGCCACCGTGCCGGCGTAACCGCGAAACTCCGCATCGGGGCGATTGACCCATTGCACGGGCATCCGGAACGGCCGCTGCGGCGCATCAAGGTTGACCTCGACCACCCCCAGGTGTTCGAGCAGCGTCGGTCCTTGAAACCAGCGCATGCGCTCGCTGCGCCGCGTAACGTTATCGCCGAGAACGGCGGAGGTCGGAATCGCGACGACACTGCGGAAATGCAGCGACCCGGAAAAGCGCGCAAAGGCCTCGCGAATCCCATTGAAGACGCTCTCCTCGAAATTGACGAGGTCCATCTTGTTGACGGCGAGCACGATGTCCCGGATCCCGAGCAAGGCGCAGATAAAGCCGTGCCGCTGGGTCTGCTCCAGCATTTGCTTGCCGGCGTCCACCAGCAGCACGGCCAGGTCCGCGCTCGACGCACCCGTCACCATGTTGCGGGTATAGTGCAGATGACCGGGCGTATCGGCGACGATGAAACGCCGGCGCGGCGTCGCAAAATGATGGTAGCCGACATCGATCGTGATGCCCTGCTCGCGCTCGGCCTGCAGCCCGTCGAGCAACAGTGCGGCGTCAGGCGCGTCGCCGGTGGTTCCCGAGACCTTCGAGTCCCGCTCCAACGCCTGCCGGCGATCTTCAAACACCGCGCCGCAATCGAGCAGCAGCCGGCCGATCAGCGTCGACTTGCCGTCGTCGACCGACCCACAGGTGATGAGACGCAGCAAGTCGCGCTGGACCGAAGCCGCGCGCCGGCCGGACGACGAATTGGATTTCGGATCAGAAATAGCCTTCACGCTTCTTTTTTTCCATCGATCCCGCCTGATCGAAATCGATCAGCCGCCCCTGTCGCTCGGACATCGAAGCCGTCTCCAGTTCCCGCACGATATCGGTGACATCAGCGGCGCTGGATTCGATCGCGCCTGTCAGCGGATAGCAGCCCAATGTCCGGAAGCGAACGGTAAGGGCGCGCACCTCCTCGTCGGCCCCGATCGGAAGCCGCTCGTCATCGACCATGATGAGATTTCCACCGCGCCTCACCACCGGCCGCTCTGCCGCAAAGTACAGCGGAACCACCGGAATATCCTCGCATTCGATGTAGCGCCAAACGTCGAGTTCGGTCCAATTGGAGATCGGAAACACGCGAATGGATTCGCCGGGTGCGATCCGGCAGTTGAAAATGTTCCACAATTCCGGGCGCTGGTTTCTCGGATCCCAGACGTGGTTTTTCGAGCGGAACGAAAACACGCGTTCCTTGGACCGGCTCAGCTCCTCGTCACGGCGCGCCCCGCCGAACGCCGCGTCAAACCCGTGCGCGACCAGCGCTTGTTTGAGCGCTTCGGTCTTCATCACGTTGGTATAGGCGGAGGATCCATGTTGAAACGGGTCGATGCCCTGTGCAACCCCTTCGCGATTGACGTGGACGATCAGATCGAGCCCGAGACGATCGGCGGTTTCGTCGCGAAACCGGATCATGTCGCGAAATTTCCAGGTAGTGTCGACATGCAGCAGCGCGAACGGCGGTTTCGACGGATAGAACGCCTTGCGCGCCAGATGCAGCATCACCGAGGAGTCCTTGCCGATCGAATAGAGCATGACCGGCTTGCGACACTCGGCGACGACTTCACGAAAGATGAAGATCGCTTCGGCCTCCAGGCGACGCAGATCGGAAGGCAAATTTGCCATCACCGAAGCCCGCGATTGCCAATGTGAACGCCGTCAAGGCGTTCACCCCGTGCGTGCCGCAACGAGCTGATACCAAAACCGTGCTGGTCGATCGGGCGAATCAAACTGGCTCTTCCTGTGAGAGACTTTCCGGCGGCCTCGCCCCGCTTTAGCACGCAAACCATCTGGCGCGGTATTCGCAGACTATGCGCTCGGGCGGAGACCCGTTATAGTCGAAACTATCCGAAACGCTCTCGATTGCGCAACCTGATCGCGACGCCCGCTTGACGTTCATCCCCCACGATGTCCCGCTCGGGATCAAGGCCTCCGCGCCGCCTGCGGGCTATCGCCGATTTGTGGTTGCAATATTCGTGTTCCTGCTGATGCCGCCGGCAGCTTTTGCGGCCCTTACGATCGCGGTCGATCCCTACTTCGTGTGGGGAGCCCCGAGCTGGCCTGGCGTCAATGTGGTACGGCCCACCTACGAGCCTCAGGTGGTCATGGCCAAGCCCTACCAGGTCGCCCGCCTGCGCCCCAGCGCCGTGGCCCTGGGGAGCTCTCGCGTCGAGGTCGGCATCGATCCGAGGCACAAGGGGTGGGCGCCAGGCACCGTCTTCAACTTCGCCCTTCCCTCGTCCAATTCCTACGCCGTGATGCTTGCGTTCCTGCATGCCCAGAAGCACGGTGCGCCGCTGAAGCAGGCGGTCGTCGGCCTGGATTTCTTTGCCTTCAACATCAATTTCCCGCTTGCGTCCACGCTTACAGAGCAACGCTTTCACGAAAGCACTGCCCGGGAATTCGCGCAGTATCTTGCACTTCGGAATCGCGTCAAACCCAAAGTGGCGTCGGACAGCACCGGGGACTGGAATGAGGCGCTCTATCTTGCCGTCAACGCCGATGTGACAGCAGCGGTCATCCGCAAGGATTTCAAGTCCGGACGAGAGCATTTCGAGCTTGCCGGACGCACTGAGCGTCGAAAGGGCGCAACCGTACCGGCGGATTGGGATGAAACAGGCTATCTCCAGGTGCATCCCGACGTGGCCGCCGCCGTCAAGGACGGCAGCTTCATAAGCGGATATCACCATTGGCTCGCGGCGGGACAGGCCGAGAAGCGGCTTGGCGGGTTTCGCCCAGCGGACTGGGATGAGGAACGATATCTCGCCGCCAATCCCTTTGTGCGGATTCGCATAGCGCGCGGCGAATATCGGGACGGCTACTTGCACTACGTGGCAACCGGCCGCAAACAAGGCCTCATTGGAGCCGGCCATCCCGCCGACATGCTCGACCGCCTGATTTTACGGTTTGCATCATTAGGCCAGGCGATCTTCCATGCGAAGGAACGCTTCAGCCTGGTGTTTTCCACGACCACCCTGCGTGACGCCATCTCCACGCTCCGCAGGCAAGCCGAGCCGGCCGATTTTAATTCGGAAGGCATGCGAGTGTGGCATGGTCAAGAAGCGGTATTGGACCGCATTGGCGGCCCCGGGGCTGCGATGCGCACACGACTGCTGAACGGACCATGGAATCCGATGCTGGTTCCCCCAGCAAGGCAGTACTGCTTCACCAAAACCGAAGCCGGAATGACGACGTTCGATCCGTTTCGTTTCATGATCCAAAAGGCTCATGCAGAAGGCACTGATCTCAGGCTGTTCATTACGCCGCTGCATGCGGTGGTACGCACAACAATCAATGCCTTGGGTCTCGGAGAACGCTACGCGTTCTGGGTCCGAGAACTGGTCCGGATCAACGAAGAGGAAGCATCCAAAGCCGGACGCCAGCCGTTTCCTCTCTGGGACTTCAGCGCACCCGGTTCTGTCACAGCCGAACGCATACCAGAGCCGGGTGACCGTTCGCCGATGCGCTGGTTCTGGGAATGGTCACATTACCGAAAGGAAACCGGTGATCTCATTCTTGACCGGCTCCTCGAACATGGCGATCCCGCCCGCGTCGTGCCCGCCGATTTTGGCGTGCGCCTGACAACGGCAAATATCGAAGCGCATCTGGCCAACGGTGCGATTGATCTCTCAAGATGGGCTGCGCGATCCGACCTGGCTTCGAACATCGCGCGCGAGGCAGGCAAGCCCGGAAAATTCAACCGGCAGGCCGAAGCTACTTGCTGGTAGGCGATCCGCGAATGGCACGCCGACCGTCTCAAAGTCATCGGGCAGCTGGAGCCGTTTACGAATAGTACCTTGCCCAACGGTGCTCGCTAGCCGGCTTTGGTAGCCTCATCATTCGCTCGCGATAAATCTCAACCGCTCGGGTGTAAAACTTGACATCTTCCGAGAAGAGAGATTGCAGTTCGGCAACCTCGCTCGGCGTCACGGTGGCAGCATCGGTCGCAGTTGCATTCAAATTCCTGTACGTTCTCGTTGGGAGCCCAAGTAGCACCCCCAACGCCTCAACGCATTGCGAAAACTCCGATTGGAGCCCGAAGAAGGATATTTCCTCTTCCAAGCGCCGTATCGCCGCATCAACTCCATCCTGCGGCGCAAATATGCTATATTGTGTCGCAACTGCATCCGCGAACTTGCGACAATAGTCAACGACCGACAGCCCGTCCCGAATAGCGTCCTGGAAGACGCTGGGCTGCGTCGAGTTGAAGCGATAGTGCGAGATCGCGCGATCGACCGGGTCGCGCAGCAGTGTAATCGCAACATACCTGACCGGCATGGAGCGGAAGATTTCGTTATCCAGATTGATATGTCCGGTGAAAAATCCTGGCCGAGTCCGATCATCTTCCGATCTCGGCGCGTTTGCTAAATTTACCAACTCGCGTGGCGTGTAGCGTGAGAAGAAGCTGTCTCCCCGGCTATCAGCACGAAATTTGTAATTCTTCATGAAAATGGCGTTGAGCGTTGACCCAGCAGCCTTCGGCACATGAAGAAATATCAGCGGCGGCGCTTGCGACTCTTGCGGCGTCAGGAGTTCATCGAAACGATAAACAGACCCTCTGCCGCCGCCAAGCTGCATTAGTTCCTGCGCTCGAACCTCAGTGCTGCCCGAAGGCCGCTCGGACGTGACATGGTCGGCCATCGGTCGTGGCGACCGATCCTTGCGTCCCTTTTCGACAAGGTTGGCAGCGAGCGGTTCGCTATTGTCCGGGCTCACCGTCGGAATCCCCTCGAAGACCGACGGATCAAACCCTCCAAAGCTTTCTATCAGCGCCTCAACCTGCCGTCGCTCGTGCTCGGCAAATGCCGCACGTCCTCGACCGGACACTCCCTTATTCAGCTTTGTTATGCCGGCTTCATTTTGCGTGCGTTCGATAGCATCCTGAATCTGTCGATCCGTATATTCGAGACCCAGGTGTCGCAGTATCGCCCTGGTCTCTGACATGGGATCACCGAAAAACCTACGGTATGTTTCCCAATAGATCGGGACTCTTTGTTCGCTGAATGCATCGCGCCAGCTCGACACTATCCGGACAATTATCGGCGCGTACACGTTGACAATGAAGGCCCGCTTTTCGTCTTCGGTAGCCAGTTCGTAGTAGTTTGGAAATAGCTCGTGATGAGGAACGCGATCGATGTACTCTTTCATGCTCAGCAAAGAGTCATAAATATCTCTCGTGAGGAAGATCGGCCTGATCGAAAACTGTTCGCACAGCGCCAAGGTCTTTGGTTTCGCATGGCAGTGCAGTTGCGAGACTGACGGCCACTGGGCCGCAACCTCCATGTTCGGCAAATACGGATCCCCTTCCAGCATCTGTTCGTCGGCGAATACGGGATTGTAGTGACCGAATCCAGTGATGTTCTGCAGCAGCGTGACGAGGAAACTTGATCCGCTTTTGGGCGTGCACACGACAAATATTTTTGGTGCAGGCGCGGGGGAACTCAGAACGTAGGTGTCGTCTGCCGCGCTTTGCAGAAAGCCTTCGCTAACCAGATTTGCAACGTCGGTGTTCTCGAACATCACCAATCGACGGCCCGCATTGGGGAATGCGGCCCATCGATCCGAATAAGGCTTGGCGACCAACTGGAGCCGTCTCGCCGGCCGAAGTTCTTGCTTGAGCGTCTGCTTGATGAAATCAGGCGACCCGTTGACGACGGTCATGTTAGCTTCCGAACAAATACTGTTTCCAGCATATCCGATCTGGCAGTTCGCGAGCAATCCACAATGAATATCGAGCGCGGCGTTAGGGACGTGGACCGCGAAAACTCCACTGGTAGGCCGAAGCTACGTGCTAGTGGGCAATCCGCGCTCGCTGGCCGGTTCAATATCAGGCGGCGGCGGCTCGAAATGCCAAAAACGGGCCAGATGCAGGGTGGTACGGGGAACCTGACAAAATGACCGGCCGAGGTATAACAACAGGCCAAACCACTGCTTGTGGCTTGAGCAGAACGCAGCGCGCTCAATATTCAGGTAAGCGCTGAGCCGACGAGCGAGTTTGCCGGACAGACGATCCGGGCTTTCTTTCGCAAGATATTTCCGGCTCAGGCGCGCTGCCGCCTGGGTTAAATGAACCCCGGGGAATTGCGACTCGTCTGCGATGAGCGCCGCTGGCTTGTTCCAGACCTTCAGGCAGCCGCCCTGAAGCGCCAGCCGCAAGAACCAGTCCAGATCTTCAAGACGGCGCAATTCGACATCGTAAGGGCCGACGCGATCAAAGACCTCCCTGCGCGCCAGCAGCGTCGAACCGGGCGCAAACCAGCAGGCGCTCGCGAAATCCAGCGGATCGGCACTTTCGCGCGGTATGCGGGTTTCCAGCTTTTTCGTGAGCGAGCTCTCCAGGATGAAGCCCGCCGCGTAGACCGCCAATGGATTGCGATCGGCTGCGAAACCAGTCTCGGCACTCTCAAGACGAGGGCTTAACGTTGCCGGAAGCCAATAGTCATCCGAATCGAGGAATGCGATCCAATCCGCATCGGCTGCGGCGATACCGGTATTTCTTGCAGAACCGGCCCCGCGATTATCAGGGTGGCGCAAAAGTCTTATCGATTGATTCGATTGCAGGTCGGCAGGAATCTGAAATGGCGGCTCCGACGCATCGTCAACAATGATGATGTCAGCTTGCGAAACAGTTTGGGCCGCGGCACTTCTCAACGCCCGCTCCCCAAGCTCCTGCCGATTCCGGATCGGGATGACGATGGTCAGTCTCGGCTTGGGCAAGGCGGCCATTTCCACGCATTATCGAAATCAGCAAGGTGTCGTGAAACGAAAAGTGGATGGTTTTGGTCAGCCTGCGTCAACATAGCGAGCCTTGCGACTGCGTGATGCCGAGCCAGAGTGCCCGGGCATGATTGGAAACTTGACCGCGCCGCTTGGGTCACTTGATGAGATGGAAGGTGCGGCGGCTCGGGTCCGCAGGATCTTCCAGGACCAAAACCTTGCTTATCGCTTCACGACTCGACTCAACCAATGGCAGCGCTTGCGATAATACGGCTTGCAGCCGATGATCACTGACGCGCCTCTCATACTCCTTGACCGCCTGCTGATAAAACCAGATATCGTCTTTAAGTGCCGTGGTAAGGCCGTCTCGTTCTTCGTCGGTTAACTCTGTCTTCGGCGGGAAGCCAATTGTATCGTCGATGTCCTTTGTGACATTGATCGGCGGCACCGCCAAAATCCTTGCGCGGCCCATAAAATAGCCGGACATTACGGCAAACTCGTCAAAGCGATCACTCAATCCATAGTAGCTGACCTTGGTCAGCAGATTCGCGAAGCACTCCTGAGCGGTCGCCATCCCGGTTCGAGCAAATGTCCCTTGGCCGGTATCGTCAAAAAAGCTGTATTGCGGGCCGATCGCCTCGAGCATCCTGTTCGAATATTCAACGAACGACATACCCTTGTTGACGATTTCATCGTGCCAGGGATTTCTGGTCCTGCGCAGCGTGAAGTTGTAATTTGAGATCATTCTCTCGACCGGGTCGCGCAACATCGACACGACGACATGTTGCATCCAGAGCCGGCGAAAGATCGGCTGATCCAGCCGCATGTGCCCGGTCAGCAGGTATGGATCTCGCTGCGGTGGAGCGGCATAGTTTTCAAACCAGCGGTCCTCCCGGAATGTACCGAAGAAATCCTTCGTGTTCATGTCGAGCGAAAGCGGGATGAATCCCATCTGCCGGAAGAGAGCATTCACCGTGTGGCCGGCTGCCTTTGGAATATGGATGTTGAGCACCAGATCCGGCCCGAGGCGCTCCACTTGTCGGCTTACCAACTGCTCGAACGTGTAGGGTTTGACGATAGGCCGAGAAGGCTGGTCTTGGGTGCTCTCCGCCGCCGCGGCCTCCACAACAGCAGCTGGCTTGCTTTCAGGTGCGGCGCTGATCTGCCGAACGATGTCGTTGAGCGCCGCAAGCTGCATCTGTTGCGCGGTGATGGTCGAGTTCAAGGCCCCAAGTTGAAGCTGCTGTCCATGGAGGGTGGCCTCGAGATTGGCCCGTTGCGCTGGAGGCAGATGCTGAGAGACCTCGGCCAAAGCAGCACTGTGTTTTTCGTGATCGGCGGCCAACTGGCGTATTTGCGCGAGCAGCGCGTCGATCTGCGCTTGCTGGGCCTGAACGGTATCACGCGTAGCCGCCCGCGCCTGCTGTGCAAGCAACGTGGCCCCCTGCGTTTGCTGGATGTGAACGTTATCGCTGAGGACGGCTATCCGGGATTGCTGCCGCTCAAACTTGGCCACGGCCTCCTGCAATTTAGCGTGCTGGCCTGCCTGCTCCGCGCTCATCTGCGCCCGTTGACCATCGAGCGCATCGAGCAACGATTGCTGCTTCGCAATCGCAGCTTCCATATTGGCCAGCCGCAACATCACGCGACGCACTGCCGGCATTTTCATCAAGACCCGAACGACACGCCCCATCTAGCCACCCCTCATACCGTCATCGCTTCGATCCTGAGCGATGCGGACCGTCAGGGCAATCCCCGCGCTGTCCAGAAACCGCCATGGAATCGATGCCCGCTGCTCAGTCATGCCGAACAGAGGTTCTGCCCAGCCGCATCAGCCAGATGCGAAACGCCGAGATTCCCCATTTTCGCCGCCTCGGAAATGCGTTCAGGCCATCGCCCTTGGACCACTTGCTGGAAGCCGACCATTTTTGGGTACGCACCAGGGCCTGCCTGAAGTCACCGCGCAACAGCATGCGCGTCGCCTTGTTGAGATAGACCCGCCGCACGTCGCCGGGAGCACGAAGCCAGAACCGCATGGCACGCAGGATGCTGGAAAACAGCACGCGCTCCTGGCCGTAACCGCTCTCGGCCAGCAGGCGGGCGATCTGGTCATTGGCGCGGGCCTTGTCGGATTTGAGCGACCACCATTTTCGCCTTTTCTCCGGAGAGGTGCTGATCCGCGCCACCTCGATCATGCGCCGCTCCAGCTGCGTCAGATCCTGCACCGACTCGGGATCCCAGAGCGCCTCATCGATCCGCTCCAGCAACGTCTTGGGCAGCAGCGAGCGGTGGTTCCACAGCAGTCCAAACAGCGCGAGTTGATGGGCCTCGTCGTCGACGCGGAGTTTGTGCACGATGTTGGCCAGCTGATGCCATCCCGCGAGCACCTCCCTCGCCGCCTGACGCTCGCCGTTCTCCGCCAGGATCGGCACGATGGTGTAGACGTGCGTCAGCAGGATCGACGGATTGACGTTGGCGACCGCGATGAAGGCCTCGGCCAGATCGGACGCAAGTCGCGCCGGCAGCTTCGGCACGCTTGCTGCCAGCCGAAGCAGCGTGTCGAAATACAGACGCAGCATCGGCAGCCCGTGCGGGTAGAGTTCGGTGCCGCGCCCCAACCACGCCAGCCCGCCTTCATTGTCGTTGCGCTTGATCCTGGCCCAGCCCACGTAGCCGTGACACGCCGAGAAGATCATGTCGCGCGTGCTGTAGGGTATCGGCTTGCGGTCGCGAAGCTGCGGCGTATTCTCCAGCACCAGTTCGCTGGTCGCGACGTCGGCATATTCGTAGCAGGGGAACACCTCGTCGGCGCCGTGCAGCGTATAGGCAAAGGCGACGTCCGCGCCGCGCACATCGAAGGTCAGCTCCTCGTGGCGGTCGATGATGCCGAGGAATTTTTCTTCCGCCGCCCGGACGTTCGCGCCAGGTTTGAAAAAGCTCCAATGCGCCTCGTTGAACAGCAGCAGCAGCGAATTGGGGAAACGCGCCAGACCTTCCCTGAAATAATGATCGGCCCGCGCCGCCCATTTCTTGGCGTTCCGGTTCTCGTGGAACGTGAAGACCGCCTGGGCATGCAGATGCGCGGCGTTGTTGTAGTCGACCTCGTCGGACAGATCGTCCGGCCCCACCTTCTCGCCGAAACGCGCGATCTGCTCGCGGATATGCTCGGTCCCGAACACTCCGCAATCGACCGCCGGCGTCAGCCATACCAGCCGCCGCTGCCGCGGCCGTTTCGGCACCGCGGTGGCGTGTGGCCAGACCAATCCCATGAACAGCGCGTATTTCAGCAGCCGGTGATAGGTCTCTTCCCGCGGTTCGCGATGAATCGCAAAGCGCTCGTTCACGACAGGGACCACCGTCGCAAACTCGTAGTCCGGGTCGCCGGCGGCGCAGCGATCGAGGTGAGCCGCGATGTCGGCCGTCATGGTTTCGGCGCGAAACGAATAACAGCCGGGCGCGATCTGGTCGTAGAACGATCCTTCCGGAAACAGCAGAAACGCCCCGTTGGACAGCGCATCGCGCCAGCGCGGCGACGGCGAGCCGGCATAGCGATTGACGATGGGCAGAAATTTCGCGTGGGAGACCACCTCGAAATAATCCTTCTCCGGCATATGCCCTTCGATCACCTTGACCTTGTAGCGCGGGGCCAGCGAGGACAGGTTGAACAGGAAGCGGGGCTTCTCGGAATGGAATGGCGCCAGCGCCGAGCCGGTGAAAATGATGTCGACGAGCTTCTCACGGTGCGGCGACGCCTCCGGGAACGGCGTCGCGATCGGGTGCAACAGCATGTTGGCGGCGCAGTAGAGCCCCGGCGTGCCCTGGCTGAGTTCGAAATGTTCCTGCGAGCAGTTGCAGATCGCAACGTCGTAGAGCGCATAATTATCGACGTTGCGGTATTGGAAGGCGTCCGAGTCGTGACACCAGATCACCTTGGGAACGGTGACCTTGTGAAAATCCTTTGCCACCAGCCATTGCGGGCTGAGCGAAAAGATCAGGTCCGGCCGCTCTCGCTCAGGCAAGCGGTCGATGAACTCGCTGAATGAATCGGTCGGCGAATAGTCGTAGGCATTGCTGGCCAGCTGGCTTCCGACGTACTTGACCGTGATCGAACCATATTTGTAGACCGGCGCAATGAAGCTCTCCGAATAATGCTCCGGAAATACCGACAGGATGGCGCCGGGGATGAAGATGGTCACGTCGTCGCGCGTGATCAGGTTGCGGAAAGCTGTAGCCGCCTGAATGAATTCTGCGCCGCCGACCTCGGCTAATTCCGCATCCGCCTCCGCATCCCGCTTGAAGGACCAGAACACCAGCGCCCGGCACAACCGCGCCCGATCGCTGACGGTGCTCAGCCTATCGAGGATCGCCAGCCCCTGTTCGGGCAAGCCGCCCAGGATCAGCGCGCAGGCCCGCAGTTCGGAATCCGCGGGCGCCATCTGCGCCACATTGAGGAAATCGCCACGCGCGAACGCGGTGTCCGCCGCGCCATAGGAATCCTGAATGTCTTCGGCGGTGAACCGGAACGAGAATTCGGGTGCGATTTTTCCAGAGCTCATGCGTCACTTCGTTTCGGTCGCGCGGAGGCGATCGACCAGCTGTTGAACCGCGTTGCCATTGTAGAGCCTGTGTCGGCGCCGGCGCGCGCTCACGATGCTTAAAGCACGCAGAATCCACAAGGGGTCGGCGCGTTCCTCGCGAAAAAATGCCGACGCGGCCTCCTTCCACTGCCGGGCGCGGCATTGATAGGCGACCAGCCTGAGCACCTCGCGCGCCCGCCAGTTTCGCAGGAAACGCCGGACGTCGTCGGCGATGTCAGCGCGAACCAGCCAGTGATCGGCGATGCGGGCGTGCTCTTCCAGATAGGGCGGCGTCACTCCGTTGCGCAAATGCATGGTCCGCGACTCCTGATGCATTCTCATTTCGGACACGACGACATTGAGCGAGCCTTCCGGCACGCCGGCGATCGCCGCCCGAAGCAGAAATTCGCGGTCGCTGCTCTCGGAAAACATCGGATCGAAATTGCCGATCTGGGAAAACACCGAGCGGTGGCAGAACCGCGCCGACAATAGCGGCGTATCGTCGCAAACGTTCGCAAGCGACAACCGCGTCATTTCCTCTCCGACCATGCGGCGAACGACGAGTTCCTTGCCGTCCGGCAGCGTACAGAACATCTGCGCGCCGCCGGTCCAGATTTGGACATCCGGCCTGGCGGCCGCCTCGCTTGCCAATTTCGCAAGGACCCCGGCACGGATCCGGTCGTCGCTGTGAACCAGCAGGATAAAGTCGCCGGTCGCCGCTTCAACGCCCAGTGCCGCCGCCGCCGTGGCGCCGGCGCCGCTTCCGCCGACGAACTTGATGTGCGGATATTTCTGCGCCAGCCGCCGGGTAAAGCTCTCGGTGCCGTCGTGAACGACAATGTGCTCGAGTTCGTACGGCCCTTGATGCTCGACGCTGCCGATCGCCTCGTCGACATAGTTCGACGAATCGATCGTCAACGTAATAATTGAAACTCGCATTCAGCTTCCGCGATCGGAACCCCCTGTTTGACTGCCGAGATTAGGGCTCGTGCCTCTCCTTAAACGAACTGCGACGGGTTTCAAAGCCGTGTTCGAACACAGGTTGCAATCTCGCTCGCATCAAAAATCCCGTTCGCGGCGATTCAAGCTGCCGGCGGGCCACCGGCCGGTAAGCCCGGCGTTTCTCCGCGCCGTCTTGCCCCAAGATGCATGCCACCGGCAACGCCGACACCCAGCACGTACAGCCACCCCTCGACAAAATCGAACAGGTGAGCATTGAACAGCGAACTCACCAGGTTTTGGACGACCACCAGCAGCCCGATCCAGTTGGCGAGGCCATGGCCGCGGAACAGCAGCAGATGGGCCAGCCACATCGCATACAGCGTCACGATCCCGATCATGCCCCATTGGACGGCGACGCTGAGCGTCTGGTTGTGCGGGTTTTTGGTGATTTCGGCCGCAAGCCCGGTCTGCCCAATCGCGGCGCGCTCGAACAACTGCCGGATCGAGCCGGTTCCGTGGCCGAACAGCGGCGCCTCCGCAAAGAACCCCAGCGACTTTTGCCAGTATTCGAGCCGCCTGCCGGTCGAAGCTGGAATGTTCTGCTGATAGTCTTGGTACTCGACCGAGAAGGCCGTGATCCGGTTCCGCAAATACGGCGACGTGAACCACAGCGTGGCTGCCATCACCACAACGCCCGCGAACAGCAGCGCGGTTGCGCGGCGCCCGAGGTGCAGGAAGGCGAACACCAGCAGCAGCGCCGGGACGTAGACCAGCGCCGCGCGCGCCAACACCACAAAGGCCATATTGGCGAAGAAGCCGACCACCAGGGCGGCGCAGGCCGTGGCGGCGGCGTAGCGCTGCCGCTGGTACAGCATGATGACGAACGGCATCAGCGCCACCATGCACAAGGCGAATTCCTGGCTCTGGTCGATATAGTTCTTGACCGGCACGCCGGGATTCCTGCCCGCCGCCAACGCCAGATCCGGGACGAACAACACGATCCAGGACAGGCCCATCAGAAGCGCGCAGGAGATCAGAAAGCCGACGAACACCCACGCGCCGCGCTGCGAGCGTTCGAAATGATGCAGCAGAAACGGCAACGCAAGCAGCTTCGCGACCGGGCTGATGCCGGCAAGCCGCTCTGGCCACGGCACATCCGCCCACAGGGTCCCGAGCCCCGCCAGTGTGACGATGGCCAGCGGCAACAGACAGATCGGCGTTGCGAGCAGGCGCAGGAACGCACGGATTTCGCCCATCGTGAACTGCGGGATCAGCGACAGCAGCCAAAGCCCCATCAGGATCCCGACCCCCGACGTCGACCAGGGCAAGGCCATTGCCGCGAGAACCGCGAGCAGATCGGTACAGAGAATCCGCCCTCGCGGACTGTTCCAGGCGGCAATCACCGCGGACAGCCTGGAAACGCCCGGCGTGCTATGCGCAGCGTCGGCCATGCTCGACCGCTGGGCGGGCGGGAGACGCCATTTCGCCTGACCTGATTTCACCCGACCGGGACAATCGTCGAAGCGACAACTCGAAGTTCCCCTGGCCGCCCGAACGAATTCCTTTGCCATGGCAGCGGATTTGGGTGATGCACGGCGGTCCAGCCGCCATTCCCGCATGGCCGGCCGGCAGCATCTCCCTCGGCCGATTGTGTTCCTCCATCATAACAACCGCATGCGAGAATTGGCCATAAAATAAGCTCTTGCAAACAAGCCCAGAACTCGTTCGTACCGCGTCATCAACCAGGCCGAGCGTCATTTTTCCGGTGAACGCGATATTTGGGTAGCGGTTTGTTCGGGAAGCGTCCACCCTTCGCAAAGAAGGCCTAGAACGGCAAATTGAATATCCAGAGTGAGCAAATGGGCGGACGGAATTCCGAGCGTCAAATAAACCTGACGGTCGAACCCGAGGGCCCCCAAAGCGACGGCTCCGGATATCGGGTCCTCGTGATCTGCAACGATGGCGCCTACTTCCTTCGGCACCGCCTCTCCGTCGTCACCCATCTGGCGTCCCTCGGTGTCGACGTGACGGTTATTGCCGGCGGCAATCAAATTCCCGAAAGCCGCATTGAGGGCTGGAAGTACATCCACGTACCGATCGAGCGTTTCAGGTTCGATCCGTTTGGCGATGCGGCGTTGATGATCCGGACGGCCCGGACGGTCCGCTCGTTCAAGCCACACGCGGTGCATCTTGTAACGCTCAAGCCCGCAATTTTTTCCGGATTCGTGTCGATCATCTCCCGCTTGCTCCACGCCTTCCCGGAGCGGGTCCTGATCACGTTGCCGGGTTTGGGCCGGATGATGTCCCGGCCAAAGGCGCGCGGCGAACGGCGTTATCTGGTCGCAAGCGCGCTGACGCTTTCGGCATTCCGGTTTCTGGGACGCCGCGACTGCGTGCATTTCACTTTCGAAACCAGACACGATTGCAACTTCTGGGCGGAAAAGGGCATCGCCAACGACAAGAATTCGTCGCTCATCGACGGCGCCGGCGTCGACCCCGATCTGTTTCATCCGCCGGAGCAGCCACGAAGCGGTCCCCCGACAAAAATCCTGTTTGCGTCCCGGCTCCTGAAGGCGAAAGGCTTGAGCACCTTTCTGATGGCGGCGCGCGACCTCGCCCATCGTTCCGACGTGGAGTTCATCGTCGCCGGGGTCCCGGACGACCATGATCCCGATGCGATTGCGCACAAGGAGCTGGAGCAAATGCCGGAGATCCGCTTTCTCGGCCACGTCAAGGATATGCCGAACCTGCTGCGCCAGTGCGACGTCGCATGTTTGCCGACGAGGTATGGCGAGGGAATCCCCCGCATCCTGATCGAGGCTGCGGCAACCGGTCTGGCGTCCATCGTGTCCGGCCATCCCGGTTGCCGCGAGGCCGTCGAGGATGGCGTGACGGGGCAAATCCTGTCGGCAACGACGGACGCCGACATGCGACGAGAACTGACGGATGCAATCGTCAGGTATCTGGAACGCCCGAGCCTCCTGGCGGCGCACAAGCAGGCCGCCTCCCGGCATTTCCAATCGCGGGAGTTCAACCAGGTTGCGATCGCCGATCGATTCACAAAACTGCTGGGCGTGCCTCCGTCGCCGGCCCAACAACGGTCGTCATCGACCTCGAATTGATCGAAGTGCCCCCGCTCCGCAATTCCCGGCGGTGCGCGGGCCGTGGACAACCTCCCGTAAGCGTGGTGGGGCACCCCGCATCCCGACGAAAGCGCTGACCAGAGGGCTCACAGGGCAGCTCGCGACGTGGTTTTGAGCAGGCGGAAGGCAGGCCATCGGCGAGAAGCTAAATTCCGGTGGGCTCCGCGCGGAGCCGACCGCCCATCCGTGAGGGGCGCAACGAAATTATTATTTTAATTCAATGGCTTGATTGGAACGAAGCGGAAGCCAACAGCCCGCCTTCGCCCAAGGGGGCTTCGGCGAGGCAGCCTTTGCTACGATAGGGCTTGCCTGGCCGTAGCTCGCGGAGCGAGCGAAGGCTGGTGGGGGAAGAAGGACTCGAACCTTCGAAGTCATAAGACGGCTGATTTACAGTCTCCTCCTCCCCTTTGATATTGCTGGGGTCCGTAATCAATTTCCAAGGGTGCCCGTGGCTTTCGGCCGGGAGGCCACCCTTTTGCGGGCCACTCGCCTCGTGGTCTCGACGTTCCCGACGATGTAGTCCCGCCGGGTCCCCTCAATGTCGCTCTTCTGCATATGATCGGCGATATCGTCGATCGGCGCGCCGGACGCGCGCGCCTCGGTGCCGCCGCCGTGCCTGGCCCGGGAACTCCACACCTCGGCAGGCACCCCAGCCTCTTCGGCGACATCCCGGTACATCCCATAGAACACCCGGTACCGAATCGGGTCGCCGTCCGTGTCCGTCACTAGCGGGCCAGTTCGCTCGGCCTCCGGCACCGCGGACAGGGCGAGCTGGAACAAGGGGTATTCGTTCACGTCGAAGATGGCCGACCGACCGGTCTTGAGCCGGGACAGGTCCAGCAGCCCCTCTGCAAAGTCCTCGAACCGCAGACCTGGCCGCCAGAGCTTGCCGCCCCGGAGGATCATCCCCGCCTCGACCGGGATATGCTGGGCCGGCATCCAATAGCCGATGGCGTCGATTTGGCTGACGGTGAACTCGAATTGGGCAGCCGTCGCGAGCGCGACCGAGCGGCCGCGACGGGTTCCGCGCGCCAGCCCAGTACGAACGATCGCCTCGGCCTGGGCGTAGTTCATGGCCACCTTCTTTTTCTTCTTCGGCTGGCCAATTCGCTTCTCGTCGTTCTCGCTCCGGAACTCCATGTCCTCGATCATGGCATAGAGCTTGGCGCAGTCGTCGAGGCCAGCCCCTTTGCCGTAGACCAGCGCGATGCGCATCATCTGGATGATGGCCTTGGCAAGCCGCTCGCGCGGCGGCCGGCCTTGCCGCGGCTTCCGTACGTTGCGATGCCATTCGCGAAGATCGTTTCCGACGAGTGCCGAGATCCGGCGCGCGCCGGCAACGCGCTTGAGCGCAGCGCCCCACGACGAATAGCCGCGCTGGGTGTTGTAGCGGTTGTCGTGATAGGGAGATTTTGGGTCCTTGAAGTAGCAGTTCAGCAGCGATCCGACCGTGCCGTCATAGATCGGACGGTTGTCGACCTCGCCGCTTTCGATCCAATCCTGCATCTCGGCCCAGAGGGTGTTGCAGCGGCCGAACATGGCTTCGACGTCACGAAGGGACTCCAGATCGCCGTAAAGGCGCATCGTCTTCGGATGATAGCCGCGTTTGGCGGCGCGCTTCGCAGCATACCACCACGCCTCGCGCCCGCCGTCGTCGCGGGTGATGATCCGGAAGCCCCTACCGGTGACCTCGACCTCGAGGCCGCCGATCATTAGCGGCAGATGCTTCCGCGCCATCGTACTGTTCCTTGCCGTCCGCCTTGAAGGGGACGACCCTGATGCTGGGGGACAATGAAGGACTGGTGACCTGAGGCTCGTCAAGCTGATCCCGCAGTTTGAGGCCGTGCCGTTCACGGAAAAATTGCACCACGGCGGGCCAGAACCTGCCGCCCATAAGCTCGTCGACGCGGGGAAGTCCCTGCTTGTCCTCAAGATACTTCGCCTTGGCAGGCCAGTCCTTGGCGCGCTTCGGCCCCATCACCTCGCGGGCGATGGTCTCCTCGTCGGGATAGAGCGGCATATGGTCGTCGCGCCGCTTCATCGCCGCTCCTGCTGCGCGATCGCCGTGGACAGCAACATCACAAGCGGACCGAGCTTGTCGGCGATATCGTCTAGTCGCCCCAGCTTGGCATTCAGCAGGTGGTCTCCGAGCAGCGGCCCTAATGCTTTGCAGAGCGGCGCCGGAGGCATGTCCGGGTCCATGTGCTGCAGGAAGTCGATGAACATCTTGGCGTGCTGGGTGCCCATGTTGATCGTGATCGTGCCGTCGGTGCTGGCCTTGATGGCCTCCTTCAGCTCGTGGACGCAAAGCTTGATGTCGGCGGGCGACATCATTGGCTGCCCCGTGCCGGTCCAAACCAGCAGTTCAGGCAGATCGAGTCGTCGAAGCGGTCACTGTCCGGCCGGATGACGTAGCAGCCGCACTTCTGACAGTAGAAGCGGCGCTCTTGGCGCGGATATGTCGAGAGCCGATTCATGCGGCAGGCCGCTTAGACTTGATTAGCTGCTTCGATTGTCGAGCAAGCGCCCTTGCCGAACAACCACTTCGTGCATAGGTTGAGCGCTTTAGAAAAGGAGCGTTACCTTGAGCAAATTGGTCAAAGTCAGCAGCCCAACCGGCAAACAGAATTATTATGTTAACGGTGCCCAGGTGAACTACTATCAGCCAACAGACGACGGAGGCACGACCATCCATTTCAGTAACGGAACCCAAACCCTCAAGGTCAAAAGCTCCATCGACGAGATCATGGCTCAGCTGCCCTGAAGATGGGCGGATTGCTGGTCTCATCGCTCGCCCTCCGGCCGCTGACAGTCAGATAGCTGCCCCTCCGACAGCGGAGATGTCGTCAGCCACTCCATCGGCAGCCAGTGCGTAGCGCAGGCGTGGCCGACGTTGTTCATCTCCGAACCTTTCGGGCCGAGAACGAACAATTCACCATCCGTCGACCATGACGCGTTGCAAATATTGATGTAGGTCGTCCCGTCTTGCTGCGGCTGGATGCTAACCAGCAGGACTTCAGATCCGTCGCGCGGAGCGGTCGCGATCGGCGGGAGCCATTTGCCGGCACCGGCGATCGCCGCGGCCGTCCGGAGTGCCCACGCCTCCATGCGGAGCGTCTCGGCGTATTCCGGGTTGCCGCGCCAGAGACCGAGAAGCTTGTCGAAGAAGCCGGCGCGAGCCAGTAGGCGTTCGGGCGAATAGCTCATGAATCCTCGTCGTGTTCGCCGTCATCATCAAAAGGGACGTCGTCATCTCCGGGCGCCGGCGCCGGCAGCGCGATCCGAGCCGGCGGCGCCCACGGCGTGTTCTTCTTCATCACCATGGCTTCGGTGGTCAGCGAATATGAGAAGATGGACGCACCGCCGTAATAATGCGTCGTCCAACCCTTGGCCGGATCGCCATCGGTCGGCACGTCGATCCGGATCATCTTCGCGCCAAAGCGCTCTTCCTGGCGCGAGCGGCCCCAATGCGAGCGATGGCCCATGATCTCGAGGAAGCACCATTCCCAGCCGTCGTCAGCGATAGGTGTTGCGAGTTGTTCGATTGCGGTGTCGTTCAATGTCCTCTCCTATGGCGAGATGCGTGCCGTGTATTGCGGCTTGGTCGGCGACCCCTTCTCGATCGTCAGGTAGGGTTTCCACTTCGCATTCGGCGGTGGCGCTGTGGCTTTTCCTTTGTGCGGGCCTTCCGCGATCGTCACCACGCGCCAGTTGTGCGGGTAGACGTCGATCCTGATCCTTCCGGCGCGCGCCAGATCGCCCGTGACCTGGCTGGTGAGGCCGTCGCTGCCGGACTTCGGGCAGCGCTCGCCGGCCATCGCCTTTACCAAGAGAACGGCGAAGGCCTCGTCGGGGGTAATCAGTCTGCGAGGGCGGCCGCGCGGCATTACTTCTTGCCCTTCTTCGCGGCCTTGGCAGGCGCCGCCACAGCCTTCGCCGGACCGGTGTAGTACGGGCCGCGCAGTTCCTTCGGAAGCCATCCGGTCTTGGTGACGTTGGCCACGGCGAATTTCCAGATGTCGGCCTTGGTCTTTCCAGCCGGTTTGAACTGAGTGTCGTTGAAGGCGGCCTCTTTGATCGCCGCGATGACGATGTTCTTCGGCGCACCGCTGAAATAGTTCTTGGCGTCGAAGTTCTTGACGACCGCCGCCAAGATGATCTTGGGCGTCAGATTGGCTCGGACGGCGGCAAGGCCGTCGGTCACCTGACGCGGCATATAGCCCGCCCTGTCAGGTGTGATCTGCGCGGCCACGATCTTGGCCAGCGCTTCATCGAGCCCGCTGTCCTTGGTGTCCTCAAGCAATGCCTGTTGCGTCGCCTTCAGAAGTTGCGCGTTCAAGCGTTGCTTCAAGGCGTTGGAAAGCGTGGTCGGGGACTTCGTGGTCGCGGCGTCGGCCTTGGTCGTCTTCGCCTTGGCGGCCGACGTTGCCTCCTTGGTTTTGACGAACCATTTCTCGGTGACCAGCTCACCGTCGTGATTGAGATGCAGTAGGCACCCGGACCTCGCCTTATCGACGGCCTTGGGCTTGTAGCTGCCGCGATCGAGGCGATCCAGCTGATAACGCTGGTTGCTGACGTCGTACTCGGCAAACGACCATCCATCTGCGAGCAGCTTGTCGCGCTCGGCTTTGACTTTATCTTCCGCCAGCCGCATCAGCAACGCGGGGTCGCTGACGTGCGAAGCCGCCTCGTGGTTCTGGGCAAACAGATCCTTGATGATCTTGCCGCCCGCGTCTTCGTAAGCCTTGGGCGTGACGAACACCATCAGCTTGCCGTGTTCGCGATCCTCGCCAAGGATGGCGGTGCGCACCTGATAGCGGTTCGGCCATTTGCCGAGTTTTTTGAGGATTGCATCTTGCCGTGCGTGGTCAGGCTCGAGCGTGAAGGCCTGGGCGGCATCCTCGCGCAATCGATCCTCTTTCCACGCCAGACGCACGTTCGGCGAAAGCGCGCCGAGTTCGAGGACCTGGTCCACTTCCTTGTTCGAGAGGCCATACCGTTTTCGGATATCCTCACGAGACATTCCGCCGGCCTTAAGCGTTGCAAACGCCTCGTACTCGTCTGCCGGGTGCATGTCGTCGCGGATGTAGTTCGTCGTCAGGCTGGTATCGGCGGCCTCGATGTCGGTGTCGTCGCGAACGACGACGGCCACCATAGGGTCGCCACCGTTCTTGCCGCGCTTCGATATGGCCTGCAGGGCGGCGAGGCGCTTCCCGCCATCGGTGACAAGATAGCCGTCGCCGTTCTTGCGCACCGTTAGAGGCTGGATGACGCCCTTCTCCGAGATGCTGGCGAGGAACGAGGGTTTCAGGTCGCTGTCCTTGCGGACGTTGGCGGGATCAATCTTCAACTGCGAAAGCGGTACTTGAATTTGCGGCTGCATCTTTCACTCCTGTTGTGTCAAAGCGTGGCTTCCATCAGCGCGCGCGCCAGCGCTGCGCCTGTTCGTCGCGGTACGGCTTGGCCGATCTGGCGCACGACCTCGGTCTTGTTGCCGACGAAATGGTAGGGACGCTCTGGCGTCGAAATGCTCATGGCTGCGGCCAGCTCGTGCGGCTGCAACATTCGAAACAGGATGTCGTATTCCCGCCCCTCTGCAACCAATGCCAGCTCGCCGCGGTTCGCGGTCGTCAGCGTCGGCAATGGCTCAGTCAGTTGCCGGGCACGGTTGCTGCTGTCGTCGTGGGTGACGGGTATGACGAGGCCGAAGCGATCATTTGTGGTGACGGTCGGGAGAGGTTCGCGGACCGACGAACAGGTGTTGCCGGAGCCGCTGCCGTAGTATGGCGCGATCAGGGAATGGGCACCGCCAGTCGGTGCCGTTGGCATCGGATCATCCGTCGATCGTGGCGAGCCACCTGACGCCTGGGACAGAACGAACGGCTCTATAACGCTGATCCTGCTGATGGTGCAGACGGTCGGCGCCGGTTCGTCGACCTCGCGAGGCGCCGCGTTGCTGTGCTGGCCGAGCATGAATGGCTGAACCAACCCGATGTCAGCGCTTGTCGCCGTGATTGTACCAGTGGGGTCCGACACCGGCCGGTGGCCTCGATTCCGTCCTTTTGATTGTTGAAGCGGAAACGTGAATGTCTCACCGACAGGCTGCGCCAGCCCGATATGCGTTCCGCCTGCCGTCACTGCAGGAATCGGCAAATCGATGCCTCGCGCGTCACAGTGCCGACGCAACACCACGATGAAGGGTTCTGGCCAGTTGAACTTGACCACGCCGGCGGCGATCCGCGCGATCGTCTTCGGGGCGAGCGGCCGGTCGCGGTCGAATATCGAAGTGCCGGCAAGCGACCAGTCGATGATGTCGCGAGCTGGACGCCATGGCAGAACTCCGACAGCGAGTCCGCGCTTCGCATGGGTCCTGATAGCCCATGGCAGTGGCTTCTTGGACTGCCACCCGAGGATGAAAAGCCGCTCTCGCGTGGTCGCATCGCCGAAGTCGGCACAGTTGATGACGCGCCAGTCCACCCGGTAGCCGATAGCCTCTAGCGCGCTGATCCACGCCCGGAAGTATTCTCCCTTGCGGCTCTTGATCGGCCGGCCGGTCCTGGCGTCGACCGGTCCCCATTCGACGAACTCGGGCACGTTTTCGAGCAGCAAACGCTTCACGCGAAGTTCGGTGCACCAGCGAACGACGTGCCATGCCGACATGCGTTGCTGATCGTTGACCGGCTTGCCGCCCCGCGCGCGACTGAAATAGGTGCATTCGATTCCGGCTGTCAGAAGGTCCAGGCGGCCGCTCGGCACGAGTCGAGACGGGAATGCTGCATCGAGATTGACGCAATGGACGGAAGCGCCGGGGTGGTTCCGGGCATAGGTCTGCGTCGCGACGTCCCAATGATTGACCGCGACAAACTCCGGCTGATAGCCGAGCTCGATCAGAGCGTCGTTGATGCCCATCGACAGTGAGCCAGCGCCGCAGAACAGGTCCGCAACGCGGGCTCGTTTGGCCTTGGTCAGTAACGGCTTTGGGTCGATGATCTCGGCGAGCGCGTTCATCCCCGCACCCATGATTGCAGCTGCACCATCTTGCTTCGCGGGTAGATCACCAGTTCGAGGCGGCTGAGTTCGGACAGGCGGTCGCGAATGTTCGAGCTGTCCGGAGACCAGCCGCAGGCCTGCGAAAGCATGTCGCGCGATATCGCGGTCGTGGCCGTGGTGTTGTCGCGCAGCGCGTCAAAGACCGTACGCTGCGGGTTCGTGAGAATCGCGCGGATGCTGTCGACCAGCGTTGCGGACATGTCGGGGCGTGGCGCGGCGGCGTCGCCGGCCGCCGTCAACCTCACCATGCCAGTGCCGGGATATTCGACAAACCCCAGCTTCGATACTTCCGACAGCCTGTCGCGGACGTTGCTGGACGAAGGCGACCAACCGGCGATGACCGAGACCTGGGCGCGAGTGACAGTCTCGTGTCCCATCGCGCTCCACCACGCCAGTGACCGCAGCAACGTTTTCTGCGGATTCGTCAAGCTGCCGTCCCCACTCGCCTCCGGGGACGGCTTACGTGGCGCCGACCGGGCAACATCGGCTGGCGATCTCATCGGGGCGTGAGCGGACGGACGGTCCGTAGGCGAGTCCGACGGGATATTGTTTTCAGCGATCGTGAATTTTAGTTCGTGCGCGGCGATCTTGTTGACCACTTCGGACGCTTCTGCGGTCGCGCGCGCGATCTGGGTCTTGATGACCTCGAACTGGTATGATGCTTGGTCGACCGCCGCATCGAAGCCGCGCTTAAAACCACGGCGCTCCGAATCTGCCAACTGCGCCGGGTTCATCGGCGGAGAGATCGCGGATGCGGTAGCCAGGTCGCCTTGAAGCCGAACGATCTCAGCCCGCAACTTCTTCGGATCATCGGCCTCGGCCTGCACCACCGCATCACCGATGATCGACCGCAGCTTCTCGCGATCGACCGGCGCCGTCTTGACGTCGAGGTCCGCCATGTCACCGGTCGGAGTGGCCGAATTGTCGTACGTGCCGATCTTCGGGAACTGCACCAGATCCGCGACCTGGGCCTCGCCGGAGCAAATCCAGCCCGATCCCGTCTTGAGCGACGACATCGACGACGAGACCTTCTCGAAAATCTCCTTACCCACGTTCGCCTTGAGCCAGTTCAGCACCGGGGCCTGATCTGCTGGCGCCGTCAGCCGATGCGCGATCATCGTGTCGCAGCTGCCCAATAGCGCGTTGTGCAATGCCTGGGTCCGCTGGGTCAGCACCATCATGCGAATGCCCTTGGATCGACCGGCCGTCGCGAGCTTCTTGGCAAAATGGATCGCCATGCTCTCGGCGCCGATACCGGAGCGTTCCTTTGGTGCGAACTCGTGGGCTTCCTCGATCACGAGGTAGACGACGCCGCGCATCTTCTTCATGAGCGCTGGCGCAAAGTCGTTGAAGAACTTCTGCAAGCCGCCGGCATTGAAGTCGGCCATGTCTATGATCGACAGGGGCAGCGCACCGGTAGCGACCAGCTCGCCGATCGCCTTGCCGGCGGAATCGTGCAGCGCGACGTGGCCGCGCGGACCGCCAAGGATATGGAACGGCAGGCCAGGCTTCTTGCCGTCTGCGCTAGAGGTCAGCCCCCACCAATCGGACTTGATCGGATCGAGGACGCAGACACGGGCCGAAGGGTTGCCGCGAACGATCTGTTCAACGGCCAGCTTTGCGGTTGACGTCTTGCCGCTGCCGGTCTTGCCGAGGAAGGCAACGTGCTGGTGCAGAACGGCGTCGGGGATGGCGTGCTTCACGCGGCACCGCCTTCATCAGGCTTTGCCATTTCAGCCAGTATTTCGGTGACCTGTTGCGGCGGCAGGCCAGCGAGGCCGTACTTCTCCTCGATCGTGAGACAGCCGCGCGAGTCGTCAATCTCGCAAAGCTGGGCATAGGCTGACGCGTCGGCAGCGATCTCGGCCGAGACCTCGGCATCGTCGCCTGCGATCATCGAGTCCCATGACATGCTCATGATGTCACCTTTGGCGCCGGGTAATCGAACGCGAGATTGCCGAGTCCGCGCGTATCGGAGGGGTCAAGCTTGATCTCGGTGCCGGGGATGGGCGTCATGCCATCGCAGCCGACGCGAGGATCATCGAACACGATCTGCGGGAACGGGATGCCGTTCCGTGTGATCCAGAGGAACGTGCGCGGGCGTCCTTGGTCGGTCAGGGCCATGGGTTCACCTTCGGCAGCGCCTGATGTTGGGGGCCTGCCGCCGACTCGGCGACCGCAGCGACTTCACGTCCCGTGGTTGATGCAATTCGATCACCCGCTGCGACGCTGTCCCTACCGGCGACAGGCTTTCCTTGACGCCTGATCTCGGCGTCTAAAGTCGAGACGAGATAGCCATGGGCGCTCCCGTCGTTCGCTCGCCAATAGCTCATGGCGAGGTTGAGCAGATATTCTCCATCGACGATGACGTTGAAGTCGTCGATGCGCACATAGCGCAGGCCGAACGTATCCAGCGCGGCAAGGCGCGAGGTGCTTGCAGGCTCTGCGCGACGAGCGCCGCGGTGCTGTTCCCTGATACGTTCGGCCTGGTTCGTCATTTCGTCTCCATGCGGACAACGTCGAAGCCGAGGCTGTTGAGCAGCCGGCGGAAGCCGCGCGCGGCGGCGATCCAGAGCGCCTTGTCTTTCGGCGTCCTGTCCGCCCAAAGCGGACGCAACAGGCCGTGGCGGTAGCGCAGCAAGGCCTCGCCGAGACATTCCGCGATCTCGTGATCCTGCTGCTCGGCATCCCACGCGAGCAGTGCGTCGCCGGGGTTGTCGAACACCCTGCCCGTCGCCGGCATCTCGTACCGCTGCTCGATCGTCTCGAAGTCGCCGTCGGCGCCAACATCGGCCAACTCGCAGATCACGATGAGCCCGGGGCAATTCCGCACGTCGAAAATCTGGCGAATGCGGCCGTGCTCAAGCGCGACCGTTTCGCGCAGTTGAGAGATCATCACCTGTTCTGCTGCACTCATGACCGGTTAGCGTCCCTGATCTCGCCGACCTTGGCCGCCAGCTTCGTTTGCAGGGTTTCGCGCGCATCGCCGCCGACGTTCGCCTTGTTGCGGAGGTTCTTTTCCGCCTTCCAGCGTTTGTCGCCCTCGTCGGCGTCGGTGAGCGAAATAATCCACGCCTCCGCATAGGTGACGTACTCAGCCTCGTTCTTCGGGGGTGCCGCGACCTTATCGGAGGCCGTGGCCGCTCCCTTGTCGCCAGCTTCTGCCTTGGAGGGGTCAGGACTGGAAACGGAGGAAGCGGCCTGGCCCGACGCAACGGATTCCGTGTCAGGTTTTCCGGTCGGCTGCGTCGAACTCGAATTGGTAGCGGGACCGCTGGGCTGGTTGGCGGTCCCGCCGTCCGTAGCGTCACCTGATTTCTCTCCGGTGGCGGTAGACGCTGCGGTGTTAGAATTGGTGCTGGTCTCTTTGATCTCGCCGGTTTCGGGGTCATGAGCGACACCCTTCGGCGGGAAGGTTTCGTCAACGCTGGCCATGCCGTCAGCGATGGCCTTCATCATCGCGATTACCTTGGCAATATCGGGCGCCAGCCAGTCCTTCGCTGCACGACCCATTGCCAGTTCGACGCGCGAAAGTTCGACGCCGAGGTTGGCGATGCCCTGGATGGTGCGGTCACGGTATCCAACGAGATTCTTGCCGATCTTGTCGACCAGCGAGTTGCGCGCGCAATCGAACGCGTAGTCGGAGAAGGTCTGCAGCGCATTATTGACGACGTTACGGATCGCTTTCGAGACGCCGATCTGGAACGCAATATCGAGCTTGCGGTCGTTGTCGCTGCCCATCTTCGACGCGCCCTTGTTCTGCTGGAACGGGCGGGTCAGCGCATAACCAGTCTCGAAGTCCGTGAACCTGGCATAGATCAGCCAGCTAGGGCCGAGATCGATTACGCGGGTATCGACTTCGCAGTTGCCGTAGATGCGCGCGACGTCGTTCGCCAGCTTGATCGACGCGCCCTCGATGTAGTCGGTCACCCACTCGTCTTTCCCGGTCTCCGGATTCTTGATCTTCTTCTTTACCGGGAAACGATAGAACCAATCATCGCCGGCCGCCGCGCCGAGCGCAGCGAGCTTCTGCAGGATGCGCGCCTCGTCTCGATAGACCGCGACCTGTTGCGCGCCGAATACGCGATCTGCCGTCGAAGTCATCGGCATCACGGACGGCGATGAAACCTCGCGCGGTGGCGCTGCAGCGAATTGATCAAGCGCGTTGCGCCGTTCGTTCACGTCGGTGTCTGACATTGCAGTTCTCCTGTTCAGGCGCGGAATCGCGTCTTGCTGTCGTTGAAGATGCGAGCGCCCTTGATCTCGCGGCGGCCGGCCTTGATGAAGGCGCGGATTGCTTGCTCGATTGCTGTCTGCGGGATGAACGCGCGCAGCGTTTCGAGATCGACCGTGTTCATATCCAGGTCGTCGAATGTCCAGTTGTCGACCAGCGACGCGCTGCCGGCGTCCGTCGATACCTTCGCCATCGAATTGACCGGCGCGGCCGCGGCGACGTTGGCCTTGTTTGCGAACGCCGTTAGCGAATTTGCCTCGGTCACCGCGACGGTCGCGGCTCTGACGTCGCTAGCCTTGACCGCTTCGGTGACCTTGGCGGCAGCCTCTTCGACCAGTTTCCTGGCCGCGTCGGCGGCGGCTACGCGCGCAGCCTGTTCGCGCGCAGCCTTCTTGCGCTGGTATGCCGTCGTCGTTGTTTCCAGCGCGGCCTTGAGCTTGGAAAGCCGGTTCGGCAATTCGCGCTTGAGGAAGTCATTGACGGTGGTCTCGCCGTCGAGAAATGGCTGAACCTCTGCCTTGCGCGCAGTCTCGATACTCTTCTGCAACGCGATGATCGACGTTGCGAGCCGGGTTATTGTCGTCAGATCCTCGTCATCCTCGGCAACGGTCGGGGCCTCTTTGCAGGCGTCCTCCAGTTCTGCAATCGAATTGGAGAAGTGGACGTAATCGACGGCGAGCTGATCGCGGGTGATGAGCGGCGGCGGCAAATTGTCGGTCTTGGCGACGGCTCGATTTGTGGTGGCGGCCATCATCCTTTTCCTTTCAAGATTCGAAGCACGCGGAAGTCGGTTTCTCCGACCGTGTACGAGCCGCGGTGCTGGGTCTTGAAGCTGATGCGCCGACCGTCAGCCATGCGCGCGATCGCCGCCTCGCCCATCTTTCCGGCGATGGCCGTCTTGGCGGTTTTCTCGTCGTCCTCGCACATCTTCTTTTCGGTGCGGGCGTTGACCAGAGAGTCGACCAGCCCTGGCAGTTCGTTGTCGTGGCTCAGGTCGATCTCGATTCCGTTGTCCTGCGGAAACAGCAGTTTCAAAACTTGTTCGTCCCGCTCCGGATCGACTGGCGGTTGAATGCCGGTTTCGAGATAGTTCTTGCGGAACGACGCGACGCGGTCGCGGATGACGGCCTCCGCTGGCGCGTTGCGCTCGAGCGAGACGGTGAACAGCGACCACTTGAAGGTATCGACGACGAGCGCCACGATCATCGCGCGCGCGGCATCGGCCAGCATGGTCTCGGTCAGCGTCTGCAGCTGATAGGCCAGCGGCGCGACGATCGGGCTATATTCGTCGTCAGGATCGGCGCGCCAGTAATTGTCGAACACCGGCCGGGCGATTACCTTGGTCTGGATCACGGTGACGCCGTCGAGGCCTGGGATGATGGCGGCGCCGTCCGGCGTCGCGCCAAGCCGAAGCTCGGTATCGCGCAGATAGATTTTCGCGCGTCTGATCTCCCAATCCGGATATTCCCAGCCGATGGCTTCGAACACGGCGGCCTCGCCCCACAGGCCACGTTTCATGGCCTCGGTCATTTCCTGCGGACCGACCTTGCCGAGTTTTTCGGCCCATACCTTCGTGGCCGATCCGAACATGCCCTCGCCGCAGATCGCCGGCACGTCGCTGGCGGTGATGTCCTGCTGGCGCAGCGCCAGCCAGGTCGCGCGGTCTTTCGAGGGGTCGACTGCAATTCGCTCGATCGGCATTGCTCAATCCCCGCTGTCGACGGACATGTCGAGTCCGCATTTTTCACAGGATGCGGGACGCCAGCCGCGCGACGGGTTGGCGCCGGGACCGGCGACGGGCTTGTGGTCGCAGATCGCAAACTTCATCGCGACCGCGCGATAAGCGCCGTCTTTCCACTCAACCCACGCCACGACGCCGGAGCCGTACAGGCCGCCGCCCTGCCCGTAATCGAGGAAGAACCGTGCGCTCCATTGCTTCTTGCCGTCAGGAAACAACGCGGTACCGCAGTGCATTTCGCGATAGTGCAAAATCGTCGCGCCTGCATCGATCACGACGCTCGTTGCGTTAGGGACGGGCTGCTTGCCGTCGAGGATCGGCTGGAGATCGTCCACCATCGAATAGCCGTTGCGCTTGTTGAGGGACGTTTCGTTCATCGCACCGCCTCCCGCTTGATCTGGTCTTTGATCCAGCCGCAGAGTTGCTGGCGCTGGTTTCTCATGGCTCCGTCCATCGACGAGCTGGCGGCGTGGACCTGATCGACCAGCCGGCCACAGGCGGCGATATCGCCCCCGAGCCGCGCGATGGTGATGGCCTTGAAGGTCTCGGCTTCGCCGGGTTGCGCCAGTTCAGCGAGTTCGGCGAACAGCCAGGTCGTGCGGACAAAGAACGCAGGCTGGTTCGGATTGACCTTGGCGCGGTCCTGTTCGTCGAGGACGGCGCGCGCGGTCGACATGAAGCGGCTGAGCTGCGACATCAAATCGTGCCTTTCTTCTCGAACGAACGAGCGATATCGCGCAGTTGTTGGCGTTCTTCCTTGGCCTGACATTCGATCGGCATAGGCTCCCGGTGCTTCCAGCCGTCCAGGCGCCAGCTCAACCGGCAACCTTCACAGCGAAGCTCGGCCATTCGCTTGAGCGACGAGACACGTTCACTGATTTCTGTCATCGGCCGCCCCACGACGGATCAGGATTATTGGCCTCGGCCTTCACGCGGGCCTCAACGCGCTTGAGCAGCGCGCCGAGCGCGACGTTCGCCACGCCGGCCGTGTCGGTGACGATGCCGAGACGGCGGAAGGTCGACCGCACGCGGCGGCAGACCTCGACAACGTCTTTCGGCGTCCCGCTGCACGCCGAGCAAAGCGGCGGCGAGCCGGGTTCAGTCTTGACCCACGAGCAACCTTCCTCGCAGGCGTTGAACTCGGTGCATTTGCAGACGCGGCAGGCGGGTTCGGTCATACGAACCTCCCCGGAGTCGTGGGGATGTGGCGGCGATCTCGCTGTGGCGGAAGCGTCGGCACCTCGCCAAACGTTTCCGGGTCACGGTTCTTCGGTCGCATCCATGAATTGACCGTTCGCATCGCCACGTCGTAGCCGATGCACCAGCCGATGACGCCGAGCGCGCCACCAAAGCCGACGCTGCCGAAAAAGAGGCCGACGAAGAACGGTTTTGGATTCGCGATAGCAGAGGCGTACAGATCGGCGATCATGACGCCCTCGCCGGATTGTTGTGGGTGTCGTGGGTGTGCTGGTTCAGCCCTGCCTCGGTGCGAAACAGCCGATGACACTTCCCGCACTCGAATGGCTTGCGCTGGCGCGCGATCTCGTGCCGCTCGCGATTGTGGCGAGCGTTCTTGTGTGCGTTACCCGTCAGCGTCCGCTTGAGCGCGGTCTGCAAGTTGATTGGGCCGCACCGCCGGCAACGGCGTGGGTGGCCTGGTGAAGTGGCACCGTCGACCATGTCGTCGAAGAGTTCGCCGCACCCCTCGCAGAGAATGCCTTCCAGCATCATTTCAGCGATCTCGCCCATCACTCGGCCCTCGCCGCAATCAGCGTTTCGGAATCGCTCTCGCGTCCACGTCGCTGGACCTGGCTCTCGTCCATCCCGGCGCCGTCGAAGTTGCGTTCACGGCAATAGCCGAAGCCCTCACAGGCGACGGGCGAGCGGCAGGTTTTCTTGATGCAGGCGAAGCCCGGTGCCATCACGCGGTCTCCCGCGTCTGGTCGAGGATCGCCTGATACGCGCGGCGCTGGGCGGCGTGCCCGATTGCGCCGTATTCAGCGGCGGCTGTCCGGTAGTCCAAATTGCCACGCAACGTGACCGGCGCGCAGGCCATGCGGGCACGCAGCATTTCGCGGCGTGTGGCCTCGGTGGCGGTGAACGGCAGTTCGCGGGGCAGTTGCGACCAGACGATTTGGTGGCGCTGCGCCCCCGCCTCCAACCACGTTTCGCGGATGACGCGACGAGCGATGGAACGCTGCCAGTAGCGCTTGGGAGCCCCGGTGTAGCGGTTGATGAAATCGAGCTTGAGATCGTACCGGGCCTTGGCGGCGGCCTTGATGGCCGGGATATCGAAGCTGAGGTCGGACCGGACGAAGGCGGTCAGGTTGGTCGGGAAAACCGGCGCGGCGGCGCTTTTTTTGAAATGAACCAGCATCGAACCCTCCAAGGCGATGCATGGAAGGTAATGCGGTTATTGAACCGCGTCAACTCTTTTTGCGGTTATTGAACCGCTTATTTTTGCCGGGGTCGCGCGCGTACGTTTCCCAAGATAGACCTATCCCAGAGAGGCGGTTTCTATAACCGCCTCGTTCCTGTGATAGAGAGTAGTTATTCTATATGGAGCAAATGGCGTGCCAGAGGGCCGCTTGAGGCGGCCCCAGGCAGGCATTTTGTCTCCGGAACAGGAAAAATAACCTCACTCCGAAAGACGGTCGGGCGACGGTTTTGGGGTCGGGTGGGCGACCAGCGACGCCGACAATCGGCGAATTCACTCCGAGGTGATTCGGGTCGGAACCAGGGCCTTGCGGTTAGTGGTAGTTGCCAAGAATCTCGCTTCGCAATTGATCAAGCTGCAGAAGGCGAGGATCGCGCGCGAGATGCGGGCACGATTTCAGGATGTCCTCATTGCCTGCGGCCTTGGCTTCGTCGGCAAGAATTGCCTTGGCGGCGGCATCGGCGGCCGACATCTCAGCGTTCGTGATGCCGATCCGCCTGGATTCCTGCATCGCGTATCTCATCGCCGAATCCGACAGCGTCCTGAAGTAGTGTTCGCTGCGAAGGCGACAAATGCCGGCGCGGTATGCCATGTCGAGCGCGCGCTGCACCGGCATCATGATCTTGCGGTACTCAAGGGCCTTCTCAGAACAACAGCTCGCGTCGCCCTGCGCGTTCGCCGCCGCGATCGGCAATGCCAGTAGCAGCGGCACAGCGAAAAGTGCCTTCATCGCGGCCTCATATCGGTCACGCGCGATGCCCACTCGACCTCCGCTTGCTTGATCGGCGGCTCGATGTTCGCATTCGACAGCAGCGTGAAGCTGCCGTCGGGCTCGTGCTTGATGATCTTCACCAGGATCCGATCGTCGGCGAGACCAACGACGCAAAGCCGGCCGTACAGATCCTCGGTGACCGGCGATCGGATGTCGCGATAAAAAACCAGCCAGCTCTTGAACGCATCGCCGAGACTACCGCCGCGGACCTCGACTGCGACCGTCTGGTCGGTGGCGCCAGGCGGCGGTTCTACGTACTCGAACTGATCGTCGGAGAAGCGATAGTAGACCGCCTCCCCGCTGGCGCCGACATAGCCAGCGACGCGAACGGTTTTCTTTGCGTCGTCGTGGTCGCGCAGGATGTCACCGCTCTCGAGGTGGCCCGGCTCATAGATGAATTCCGGCCCCTCTTCCTTCAAAAGCCATTGGGTGGTGGTGCCAAGGCCGATCGCCAGCTTCTCGAGCGTGTCGGTGCGCACGCCAATCTGCCGACCGCTGTCGAGTTGCCGGCGCAACGTCCTGATTCCGTCAGCCGACAAGCCGGACTTCAACGCGGCTGCGCGATCGCTGAGCTTCTTCTTGCCCGGAGGCGCAAGCGCCTTTAGTCGCCGATCGATGCGCGAAATGATTGTTTTCTTGGGACCTTTTGCCATGCGGTATTCTAACCGCGACACCTCAGTGGCGGTTAGCGGTTCAGCAACCGCATTTTGAGATTGACTTATGCGGTTATTGAACCGCATATTCCCCAACATGAAACTCACCCAGCAATTGATCCTCGTTGCCGATGCCTATTGTCGGGCAACCGAGCTTTCCCCCTCGCGGGTATCCACGTTGATCTTCAACGACGGCAAGCGGCTCGATGCCATCAGGGAGGGCGGTGACCTCTACACCGGCCGCCTCGAGCATGCCCTGGCTTGGTTTTCCGAGCGCTGGCCCGCAGAGGCCGAGGGCCAGAGCAGCTGGCCGGTCGAGGTGCCCCGCCCCGCTGTACCAGCGAGGGCCGAACCATGACGGTGATGCGATCACGTTCCATGTCGGGAACATTGTCGGCCGGCCCCGCAAAAGCAAATTCGGTGGCTGCAGCACCTTTCACCAAAAAGGAAGAATCCTTCCTCCTTTTCCAGCGCCTGATGAAAGTTATCAGCGACTTATGGCCGAAGAAGACGGCCGCGCACGTCGCCCATTTCACAGGTGTCAGCGAGCGGTCCGTCAGGTTCTGGCTCGCGCTGTCCACGCGGATGTCGGTTGAGCACGCTGCAGCGTTGCTGCGCACCGACGAGGGATACCAGATCCTCGAAGCCGTGATGGGCGACAGCCAGGCCGAATGGTGGCTGGACACCAAGGTCGCCGCTGAACTGCGGGCCTCCCGCAAGGCAATGCGCGCGGAAGCGCGAAGAACCACCCGGCTCAAGGAGCTACGGACCCAGCGCGAACTTTACGAAGACCAGTAAGCACCACGAGTCGTCGCCGCGCGTTCGCGGTTTCGGGTACCGGGCAGTCCCGATGTTGAAGCGGTTTTTTGCACAGGCTTGCGGCTGGATTGCGGATCGTCACACCGCATGCGCGGCGCTTTGGAACGACCTCGGCGAGCTGGTGCTCACCGGCAGGACGCTCGCTGAAATTCGAAAAGAGAGGCAGGGGGGAAACTGATGACCGATGTTTGGACCGTCGCTCGCATAGCGATCCTGAGAACAAGGTGGGCGGCTGGCGAGACCGCGGCCGCCATTGCCAACGAGCTGGCGTGTGGCGTCTCGAGGTCCGCGGTATTGGGCAAAGTGATGCGGCTCAAGCTGCCGCCGCGCGAAAATGGCAACCACCCCACGAAACGCCAGTTTGCGATTGCCGAGCAACCGTCGCCCAAGCCGAAGCCCGGCAAGATCGCGTCGTTGTCGCAGACACCGCAAAGCTCCGGGCGCCGCAACCAGACCAACAGCCTCGCCGAGAAGCTGGCGATCGCCGAGGCCGAGCCCGGCCTGCCCGAAAAGCTCAAGGGCGAAAAGCCTGACGGCACCGGCATCAAGTTCGCCGCTCTCAACGCAAACAATTGCCATTGGCCAAAGGGCGATCCACTCGACGAAGACTTCGAGTTCTGCGGCGCCGTGGCAATACCTGGCATGCCGTATTGCGCAGGGCACTGCCGGCTCTCCTACACGCCCGCGGTGTCACGGCGCAGCGCAGAGCAGCTTAACTCCCGCCTCAACCGCGCGAGGCCCAACGATTTCTACCAGCGTTAGTCACCACCACCGAAGGAGCCCATCATGGGACGGAAGAAGAAAGACGGTGCAGCATCAGCGGCGCCGAAGCAGACACTGGAAGGCCTGAGCGACGACCAGCGATATTCGCTCGTCGAACAACACAAGCAAAAATATGCGCGGCTGATCACTGCGCAGAAGGCGGCGAACAAAGCCGTCCAGGATCACGGCAAGATAATCAAGGCAGACCTCGGCGCCGACGGCATGGCCGAGATCAAGGCTCTGATCGAAGGTGCCTCGACCGACGGCGAGGCCACGATCAAGGCGCGCATCGAGCGGGACATTCGTGTCCTCAAATGGTTGCAGGTGCCCATCGGCACGATGGAAGATCTCTTTCCATCGAACGACCGCACGCCGTTGACGGAGCGGGCCTTCAACGAAGGCAAGCGCCAGGGCCTCGCCGGCGAGAGCTGCAACAACCCTCACCACCACACCACCGAAGCCCATCGCTTCCACAACGACGGTTGGGCCGAGGGTCAGAAGACCAAGGCAACGAAGGGTTTCTCGAAGCTTGAACCCGGAGACGCCGCCGACGTTCAAGCGAGCGCTGCCCTCGGCTCATCTCGTCCCACGTTCGAAGTCGCGCACTGAGGCCAGCATGTCTCACATTACCGGGTCGATCTTCACTCTCGATCTTGGCGTTGCCTCGGGCTTCGCCAAAGGTCGGCCCGGTGATGCGCCTGTATCCGGCACGGTGTGGCTGAAGAAGCCAAAGGAAAGCATCGACGTGGCGTACGCGAACCTGATCGCGTTCCTGGCCGACGTGTTCACGCGAGATCGTCCGGACCTCGTCGTAAAGGAAAAAATGTTGCCGTTGCAGGCGTTCATGGCGATGGGCAACGCCGAAAGCACCGTACGCGCCCATGCCGGTTATCACGCGATCGTCGAGGGGCTTTGTGGCCGGTTCGGCATCCCGTGGGACGAAGTGGCGGACTCCACCGCCCGCAAGCACTTTATCGGCATAGGCCGCACTGGCGATCGCGACGAGACCAAAGCCATGGTCGTCGCGCGCTGTCACGCGCTCAAGATCATGCCGGCGGACTGCGACGACGACAACCGGGCTGACGCGCTCGCGATACATGATTGGGCCTGCGCGAATTTCGGCAGCCGCAGCATGTCCATCCAGAATTTTCAGTTGTTCGTACAGGGGGAGCAACGCCGTGGCTGAGATCGCACAACCGCCTACGATTGCCGAGATGGCGGTCGCGTTGTCGCTGGCGCATTCGAAGCTGCAGCTCGATCTCGCTCAGACCGAGGTGATCGCCCGTCGTATCGGCCTGTCGAAGATGGGGCTGGACCTCGTCATCGAAGGCCTGCAGCGCGACGTCGCTTGCGTCGAGCACGCGCTGGAAATGTTGAAGCAGATGGTCGAGATCGAGCCGCAGGTTCGCGCGCTGATCGCGCGCAAGAAAACCGGCCGCTGGTCGCTCGCATCATTGACCAAGGTAGCAGTCCTATGACCGAACTCCTTCGCATATCAGGAGCGTCGTTCCGCGAGCGCCTGGCCGGCCGCCCGCTCTCCGACATCGACAAGTCCGAAAAGCCCAAGCTCTACTGGATCGCGATCGCATCGTTGCGTGTCGACAGCCGTTACCAGCGCAAGATCATCGGCCGCGCCTCGGAAAAAAGCGTGCTGACCATCGCCGAACAGTTCTCCTGGTCGAAGTTTGCCCCGGTGGTCGTTGCCGAAAGCGAGGACGAGGACGGCATCTATGCCGTGATCGACGGTCAGCACCGTACGACGGCGGCAGCACTCCGCGGCATCAAGGACGTGCCGTGCCTGATCCTCAAAGCGGGCCTCGCCGACCAGGCTAATGCCTTCGCCGCAATCAACGGCACGGTAACGGCGATCTCCACGATGCAACTTTACGCCGCCCGCGTAGCCGCCGGAGATCCTGCCGCCGTCGCGCTGCACGCCGCCTGTGTTGAAGCTGGCGTATCTATCTGCCGATATCCGGTGCCGGCATCTATGATGAAGGTCGGCGAGACGCTGGCGGCCGCAAAGCTGGCGCAGCAGCTCGCCCGCTACGGCCGCGAAACCCTCGTCAATGCACTGATGTGCATCACCAAGACCGGGGACGGCAATGTCGGCATGGTGCGGGCGCCCGTCGTCGAGGCCCTTTGTGCGGTTCTGGACGGCGAGCCGGAATGGGGCAGCGCCGGCGAAGCCCTCATCGATGCCATGCAGTCGTTTGATTTTC
The DNA here is from genome assembly GCF_964252915.1 of Bradyrhizobium sp. LjRoot220. NCBI lineage: Bacteria > Pseudomonadati > Pseudomonadota > Alphaproteobacteria > Hyphomicrobiales > Nitrobacteraceae > Bradyrhizobium > Bradyrhizobium sp. LjRoot220. The sequence continues at coordinate 623,782 of NZ_CAXUPS020000002.1, read as the reverse complement.
ATCAGGCCTATTCTGACGCCCGGCTGCGCGCCTCGCAGGAGCGAGTCGGCGTGCAGGTTCCGCTGGTTGAGATCATCAGTACCCACCTTGAGAAGGCATTGGCGGCGGCGTGACGATCAGGCGTACCAAGGAAGGAGCGCTAACCGAGCGCGTGGCGATCGCGCTACTCGGCAAGCCATCGGGCATGGACCCGGAAAAGGGACAGGTGCGATTCGGCGACATCGCCGTCAATGTCGCGACCGGCCGGTACTTCGACTATGAGGATGAGACTGGCGGCACGCACGTCGACCTGATCCGCCGCTTCAAGAACCTGCAGAACGGCCAAGCCGAAATATGGCTGCAGGAGAACATCACCGAGGCCGCGACACCGCCCCTGCCCCGCGAATACGACTGCGAGCGAGCGCTGATCGGCATGCTGGCGATGCAGCCGGAGCTGCGCGCCGCGATCGAGGAAGAAGCCACCGTCGACCACTTCGCCGAACCGATCCATAAGCAGTGGTTCGAAGCAATAATGTCGGCCGAGGTCGAGAGCGGAAAAACCGTTTCGATGAAGACTTTGATGGATGCCGCCGGCGGCGACCATCTGATGCCGGTGTTTGAGGGCTACACCATGGGCCGGTATGTCGCCACGGTTTTGGCCGATGCACCGATGGCGCCGGACGCCGCGCACCTGGCCCGAACATTGGCGACGCAGATCCGCAGCCTCGCCAACCGAGAGGGCGACGTCGAAGACGAGTTCGATCATGATCCGGAGCCGGAGCCGTTCATATCGCTGTTCGGTGGCATCGCCTTCGAGCAGCTCGACGAGCCGGGCCCGGAGCATGCACACGTCATCGACGGCCTGATCACCGTCGGCGACAAAAGCGTGTTGGGCGGTGCCTCGCAGTCCGGCAAGTCGTTTCTCGCCATCCACATGGCAATGTGCATCGCCACCGCGATGTCGTTCTTCGGCCGAAAGATCCTCACCCCCGGCCTCGTCATCTATCAGGCCGGCGAAGGTGGCCGCGGCATCAAGAAGCGTTTCCGCGCGTGGCGCCAGCACTTCGGTATTCCGAAGGACAAGCGGGTACCGGTCTACATCCTGCAGTCGAAGGTCGATATCCACAGCCACGAGGGAGATACCGCCAAGCTGATCGCGGAGATCCAGGGAATCGAGCGCGTCTACGGGATGCCGGTGGTGGCGCTGTTCATCGACACCTTGCAGAAGGCGCAAGGCATGGCCGATGAGAATTCCGGCCGCGACATGGGCACCGTGATGGCGAACGTCGACCGGATCGCCGATGCCGTGCCAGGCTGTCACGTCTGCCTCGTCCACCACATGAACGCCGGTGGCACGAAGCTCCGCGGTCATACCTCGGTCTATGCCGGCGTCGACCAGGTCATCCTCGTCAGTAAAGACCCCGAGACCAAGCTGCGCACCGCGGTCCTCGACAAGCAGAAGGACGAGGAAGACGGCGCCAAGATACTGTTCGAGTTGATGCAGGTCGAAGTCGGTCACCGCCCGGTCGACGGCAAGCCGATCACGTCATGCGTCACCCTGCCGCTGGGCGGCCAGCTCGAGATGAAGGTCGCCGGCACCGCGAAGGACCGCACCGTCCAGCTGACGAACCAGCAAAAGAACATCCTGACCGCGCTGAAAGAGGCGCTCGCGCAGCACGGCGAACCGCCGCCGGCAAACCTCAAGCTGCCCCGATCGATCACAATCGTCGTTCTATACAAGCACTGGCGCGACGCCTACGCGGCGATCGCAGCCGACGACAACGCCGAGGCGATCAAGAAGGCCCTGACGAGGGCTGGAGACAAACTCTATGCCCTCAAGATCATCGGCAAGGTGAATCCCTATGTCTGGCTCACCGGCCGCGCGACCGTGGATGCGCCCTATCAATTCCCGGCAGGAAATCTGGACGCCGGCGCCACGGTACCAATGCAGGAAGAATTCCCGGAAAGATAATGTCCCCGATGTCCCCAACTACCGTATCGGACCCAACCAGTGCAGTTAGAAATGACTGAAAAGAAACACAAAAACCGTTCCGGGGACATTGGGGACAAAGATGTCCCTGACCAATTGTCCCGAATGTCCCTGACTGAGCGGGCGCGCCTTGCCGCGCTCGTCGAGGCCGATGGAGATGACGCCCTCCGAACCCACCTTCTAGGGGCAATTGGGCGGGCGGAATCGGGCCGTGGAGCGCGTGGCGGCAAGCGGGAGGTACCGGATAGGTGGACCCAAATTCACGTCTTGGACCGGCTGGAAGACGCCTTCCGGACGCTCGCCAGCCAGCCCGGCGGCGGCAAAGCCCGGTCATCCAGCGTCTGGCCGGTGATGGAGCAAACAAGGCTCACCTTCAAAGACCTGATCGATATGCAGGAAACTGGCGAGCTGGAACAGCGGCAGGCTGATCAGAACCGTGTCCGCTTGGCGCCTACGTCCCTGCAGGTCTCGCAGATGGAGCAGGCACTGGCCTGGCCCTTCCAGCATCTGAGCGACCGGCCGGAGCTGGCGCGCGCGATCCAGCTGCGCGCGCTCTGGGCATCGATGGGGGTCGATATCCGCAAGCGCTGCGAGCGGCGCGGCATGGACCATGATCAGTTCAACGCGAGCTGGCAGGCGGCGCTGGCGGTGATCACCGGCGCGCTCATTGCGAGGAAGGTACCGGTCAGCTGAGACGCTGGACGATCTCGGCATGCATGGCCGCGCGAATGATCATCGCTGGGTAAGACTCTTGACCGCGGCCGGCACTGAAGTCGTCGCCGATGTTGTAAGGATCGTGTTCCAAAACCTCATAGCCCATCGTCAACGAGGTCTCTGGAATTGGGTGTCGATCGGAAGCGTAGGCCAAGAGCGACAGCAACGCGCCGACCGGGCCCGACGGCCCCGCCCCATCCTCCCACTTCCGCATGGTGTCGGCGCCGTTCGCCGGCGCCAGGCCGCACAGCTTCGCCATGTCCGCCAGCGTCAGGCGGCGGCCGATCGCATCGCCGAGATCGTGACGCAGCTGTTTGAGTTCGGGGCCGGTCACGAAGAAGCCATGCGGGCACGTTCGGTGGCTCGCAGCTCCTGCGCCAGATCGCGCAATTGCTGGCGCACCGGCTGCGAACGGCAAACCGTCCGCGCAGGGTCACGGTGCTTCCATCCACGTCTGGCATCGATCCGCCATGCGGCGCGACAGCCAGGGCACATCGATTTCGCGACGGAGATCAGTGCTTCAGCTCGAGGGTCGCGGGACATGTCAGCCTCCTAATGCAGCGTCACTTTTTCACCAACGAGCCGCGCCGGCGTCGTGGTGTCGCCATCCTTCACGAAAAGATCGTATCCAAGCCGAGCGAATGTCTGCACACGGTGATGCCCGTTGATGATCTGATTATCATCGTCGAGGTCCGCAATGCGGTTTCCGTCTTTGTCGACAACCTGTTTCATTGGCGATCTCCTACCCTGCCATCACGATTTTGGCCTGCGCGCCGACGTGCCGCAGCTCTCGTTCCATATGCGCGATCGCCGACTTGATACCCGCCAGCTTGTCCGCCATCAAGGCCGCACGATCCGGCGAAACCCGGCTTGCGACGATACATTGCCCTTCCCGCCAGCCCATCGCAACCACCGCCGCGATCTGGTCGACTCTGCCCTCCATCGAGCGCACAACTTTCAGATCCTCGGCTTTCGAAGCCGGCGCAACGCTGCCGAAGATATCGGCCTGGGTCGTGCCCTCAAGGATGGCGTCGACCGCGTTCCGGACGGACTTCCAGCCTACCAGATGGCCGCGATTGATCAGCCTGACGATGCGCGCCTGGTCGGCGTGGTTCTCGATGCGGGCGACCTCCATCGCCTGTTGCCGGTCAAGGTCACCGGACGCCACCATCTTGCGGATGTCAGCCGACAGGTTGAGCAGAAGCAGGCGCCATCGGACGCGGAACGGGGCGAGCCCCAGCTTGGTTGCGATCTCGTCGGCGTCCATGCCGAACGTGTCGCGCAGTTCCTGGAACGAGTCGGCCTCTTCGAGCGGCGTCATGTCCTCGCGCTGGACGTTCTCGATTATCTGCTTGATCAGCACGTCGGCGCCGACCTTGACGTTGCGGACGTTGGCCTCGATCGACGCGAACCGCCTGACGCCGCGGTCGCGCAGCAGCACGTGCGCGCGGTACCGGCGCTCGCCGGCGACGATGATGTAATGTCCGCGCTTCTTGTCCGGCCGGACCGTGATCGGCTGGATCAGATCGTTGGCCTTGATCGATTCCGCCAGCTCGTTGAGCGCTGCGGCGTCGAACAGTTTGCGCGGCTGCTTAGGGTCGGGTTTGATTTTGAGAAGTGAAATTTTCAATGAAGCACCCGCGCATAATGCTCCGGGAACTTGGCCTTCAATTCGGCAGGCACGTCCTCCCATTGCTTGTCGAACACCGCGCGGCACTCGTGATAGGCAAGCCACCCCGCTTTGTATTCCGGCGAGCAATCGTCGAACAGCGGTTCGCCGTCGGCCGCGTCGAAGAATCCCTCGTGATAGTGTGGATGCTGCTGGATCATCACTTCCTCCTGGCTATGTCGACGAGATCGGTCTGCAGATGGCCGTCGCCGAACAGGCCGAAGTCCAGCGCCGCTTGCGGCTTCTTTGGTTTCAGCGGCGTATCTGCCTTGCGCTGCGCGACCGACGCGACCGGATCGGGAGGCAGTAACACCGGGAGCGGTCCGGCCTTTTGCGCGGCCGGTGGACCGCTTGAGGAGCGTTTGGGGTGCATGATCGCCGCCAAGGTTGGAGTTGATAGCCACGTCTCGAGCGATAGCGTGTTGCCGTGGATGACGTCGGCGGAGACCCCGCAGAGATTCATCTGGATGTAGGCGGCGCACATCGCCGAGTAATCGATGTCGACCATCGTCCAGTGAACCTGGCGCGCGAGATCGAATTGATATTCCCGCAGCACTTCGCAGGCGGCGAGCGCCATGCCGCCGACCCCGCACGCTGGTTCCTGCAGCGTGATGAACTTCTGGCCGGACTTGCGGAAGTGCTCCACCGGCTGCTCGATGATCATCATCGCCATCATCTTCGAGACGTGCCACGGCGTGAAGAATTGCCCCAGCTCACCGCTGGCAGCGAACTCGCCGAACACCGGCCCGATGAAGTCGACCGGGTCAGCCTCGAGCGCCAGCGTCAGAGCGCCCAACATGCTGGCGAGGTTCGTCATGGTCTCGCCGGCGTGCCGGCATCGTTTGACGATCCGCATGTATTGTTCTTCGTTCTTCGCCAGATCCTCCGGCCGGAATTGCAGCGTGGCCCCGCGCATCGATCGGAACGAGGCATCGAGCCAATAGCTGATGGCCTCGTGACTGCGCCAACCCTCGCGGCGCGTGACCTCGTTCAAGTGATGCACGAACTGATCGCGCGCAGGCCTGTGCGCGTCCGTGTTGAGCAGGACGGCGGAACGCTTGACGCTCACGTCTTGCCCTCCGCCTTGGAGATGGCAGCGAGCGCAACGGCGATATCGGCCGCGCTGATCTCTACGGCGTTCGTGATCCGATGCAGGGCGGCCAGCATGTCCGGCGCGGCCGAGAACAGCCGCGCATATTCCTCGCGGTCGTTGATGCCCTGGCTGACGGTGGCGACCGTGTATTTGTCGGCCGCCACCACGACGCGGATATTCCAGCGCCGCTGTTCGATGGCCAGCGGCGTGCTGGCGATACGCTCCGCGGCCGTCGTCATCGCAGCACCTGCAGCGCGCGCACCGCATCCGGCCCGCCATCGGTCAGCACCAGCGTTGCCGCTTTGTCGTTGACGCGATCGGCCAGTGCGATGTTGCGGCGGATGATGCCGGCGACGATCGCCCCATTGTGCTTCACGGGCTTGGCCCTGCGATCGAACTCCTCGCGGGTGATGTTGATGCCGATCAGCGACGGCGCCGAAAACAGGCGAACGGTGCGCGGGCCGATATCCAGAACGACGTAGCGGCGGCGGCCGCAGGCGATGTCGGGAAGGTCCAGCGCGATCTCGATCATGCGCGCATCGACCAGCGGAGACGGCGCGGCCTCGACTTCGATTGCCTTCTGGCGTTCCTGCAGCGCATGGCCTGCGGCCTTGGCGCGCCGAGTTTCCCACGCCTTCTGAGCGGGTGACAAAATGCGGGTATCGCGGGAATGGAAGTTCATCGCACGCCCTCCCGCTGCTTGGCGGTGCAGGCTTCGAACTGATCGGCCGGCATGTCGACCACGAAGGCGACGAATGCCTTGAGGCTGAACGTCGGTCCGACCTTCTCGCGGAATGACAGGTTCAGCGGGTCGTCGGACCAGAAGGCGCGGACGGCGGCCGCGCGGCGTTCGTCGGTGGATGTCGGGAGTTGCATCGTATGATCCTCGATTAGGCGGGGCGTTGCCCCTGTTGCGGTGGTGGTCGGGACTTCAGAACAGGCGAAGGGCTTTCATGCTGGCGTGATCGCCACGAGCGATGATGATGTGGTCGTGGATGGAAATTCCGAACACCTTGACCGCTTCGACCAGCGCCTTGGTCATCTGGACGTCGGCCGATGATGGCGTGGTGTTGCCGGACGGATGATTGTGCACGAGGATCAGCGCCGAGGCGTTCAGCTCGAGCGCGCGGCGCGCGACCTCGCGCGGATAGACCGGGACGTGGTCGACCGTGCCCGTGCCCATCACTTCATCGGCGATCAGGTTGTTATTTTTGTCGAGAAACAAAACGCGGAGTTCTTCGGTGGCGCGGAAGGCCATCGCCGACTTGAGATAATCGAGAACCGTGTTCCAGCTGGACAGCGCGGGGCGGCCGATCAGGAAGCGCTTCGAGACGGCAGCGCCGACCGTCGAGAACAGCGCCAGCAGATCGGCATCGGCCAGCAGCGCGATCGAACCTGGCTCGCAGAAGCCTTGGACCTGCACCGCGACCGGGGCGGTCAGGGCGGCCTTGGCTGCCCGGCGAGTGGCCCAGGCTTTGGCGGCGGGGCTGATGGTGGTGGCGGTCATCTGTATTTCCCTCAGGAGGTGGGGCGTTGCCCCGGTGGCGTGGGAATAGAAGACCAAGAATCGGCCGTTGCTTCAACAAAAATCGACAATAAAATCAATAAACTAGCTGCTTTTGTTGACCGGTTTTAGGCCCAAGGGATGGCCTGCCGCGGCCCCGGTGGTTGGGATGGCCGGGAGCCGGAAAACGCGTGGAATCGGATTTGTGGGGACCGCTTCGGAAGTGGGGCGGCGTTACCGCCGCCCCTGCCCCGATCAGAAGGCCATTTCCATCACGCGGGTCCCGGCGAGGTTCAGCGCGTGGCGATCGTTCGCATTCGGCATGTCGCGGGCAATCTCGGTCAGCGCGCCGGCATAACCCCAGGCGGTGCGCGGCGAGCCGTACCAGTCGACGCGCTTCTCGGCGAGATCGTACGCCTGCGTCGCGATCTTCTTGGTGATCACCGGCACCTTGAGCTTGAAGATGGCATCCAAGACGTCATCCTTCGACGCGCCGATCTGGTACTGACGAGCCGACAAAACCTTCGCCTCGTCGTCGGCGGCGGACGCTTCCGCATACTTGCGGACTTCCACCGTCATCATCTCGAAGGCCTTGGCGCTCTGGTCCTTGCCGATATGGATGATGCGGGCTTCGTTGATGTCCTGCACGCCCCACACACGATGATTGCCGCAGACGTATTCGTAAAGGAACGTCATGATCCCGAACGATGCGTCGCCGACTTCGCTGTTCCACGTGAAGAAGCCGCGCGAAAGACCGCCGCCCGGGCCCGTCTCGAAAATGCGCCGCTCGTTGTCGACGAGGAAGGCGAACATGTCGCGATCGCCGAGGTACAGGCCGCGCGATCCATCGAAAGCCGCGGGCGCCGGCTGCCACGGACCCTTCGCCTCGAGCTCCAGCAGGCGCTTGGTGATGTCGCTGTTCCAGATCCGCGAATACTTGTCCGACGTCACCGCCCTGGCCGTCAGGCGATCGCCGCCGTCCCGCGCCAGCAAAAGCTGATGGTCGGAACCGTCGGCGCGCTTCAAACCGGCGTTGATGCAATCGGCCGCGATCGACGCGGGCAGCGTCTTGAGGTAGCTGGCGGGCGCTTTGGCCTTCTCGGCGACCTGGCCGAAAGACCAGTTCGTCAGCGTGGCGTTCCCGCCCTTCGGGCCGGTCAGCAGCAGCTCGTCGCCTTCTGCCGCAACGCGCAACGCGTTCGCCTTGATCTTGGCGACGGCGGCCGTGGTGCGGAACTTCATGGCCGCGTCGTGCATCGTCTGCAGCGAGCCGAAGCGCTCGTCGGCGGGACGGCGGGACCATTGGGCGTTGGCTTGGGTGAGAGTGGTAGACATGTTGCACGTTCTCCCTTGTGCGATGGTGGGCCGATGGCCCGGGTTCGAAAGCTGGATGCTTCCGGCGGTGCCGCGCCATAAAAGGGGCGGCACGACCTGAAGCAGATCAGGCCTTCTTGCCGGACCGGCGAGAAGCGCGGGCCTGCTTGCGGCGGGTCGCCCACGCCTTGAAGGCGGCGGCTGAGGTTTTCGAGATTTTCTTGGGGGTTTTGGTCTTCGTCGTCATGGCACTGTCTCCCGGTGCGGTGGTGGGGCGCGGCCCCGTTGGAATGCGGTTATATAACCTTGTTTGCGAAAGTCTCGCAAGCCTTTTATTCAATAAAATCAGCGATCTAACCGCTTATTTTTGGGTAATATTGTTTCATGTGAAACGTGCGGTTAAATATCCGGCGATATAGAGCTGGAATGGGCAGTAAACGCGGTGCGCTGGTCGAGGCGTATTTGGGGGCATTGGAAGCAAAACCGCTTCTGATCCTGACGGGCCCGACCGCCCAGCCTGCCAAAATTTCCTTCGAGAAGTCCGCAAATCTCGACGTCTTCGCGGCTCTCTGGTTCGCAAAGCCTGCGCATGCCGAGCTCGTGCTGATGCGATGCCGTGATGATCTGACAGCCATCGGCGCCGCGCGACCGCAAGGCTGGTTCGATATGTCCGCGCGCGAAATCCTCGACGCCCTCGTCAACACCGCAGCCCAACTCGGCGCGACATGGCGAACCGCTGACCTGATGAAAGCCGATGCCGAACGCGCGGTCGACCTGATCGTCAACCAGGTCGAAGCGCAGCGGAAGTCCGGCGGCCTCGCCCAGGTCAATGCCGAGTACAAAGTTTATAGGCAGCGGCAGGTCGAGCGCGGGCAAAAAGCCATCCCCTACTCCGCACATCTGCACGCTTTCACAACGTCACTCGTCGTGCTCGCCGCGGCCAACGCGAGCGCGCGCTGACACCCGAATCATCGTTCAATAAACAATTAACGGGACGATTTTCTGGGGACATTTGCCAATTGTCCCCTATGTCCCCGAGGCCCCTCGAAAATAATTGTTATGCCCGTCGCATCGGCGTTTCTATGCTGCAGGGACAAATGTCCCCGGCCAATGTCGCTTGACATTCCAAAAGTTGCGCGGCTCTTCTTCGCGGGCACACACACACCGACAACTGCGTCCGAAACAAACGGACAGTGTGAAGGGGGAGCGGGCAACAAGCCCGCGATACCCCACCCACAGAACCATCCCAGCAAAGAATCTTATCGGTACCGCGCGAACGTTAATTGCTCGCGCGCCTGACGGCGCTCGCAAATGTCCCCGATGTCCCCGGAACCCACGTCCGCTACGAGCGGGATACCGGCAACGGCACTGAAAGGCGAAAGCCCGTGGCTCGTTGCTTTTTTCACCGCGCTTTAACGCGCGAGGCTGCTTGCTCGAACTCCGTCTGGATGCCCAGCGCCTCCTGACGGGCTTTCTCGAAGTGTCCGTCGGCCAACAACGTGCCGACAAACATCAGATAAACTTGCAGGAGTTGTCCGTCGTCGTTCAGGTCAAGGATGCGCTGCGGCGGTGTCCAGTAGCCGGCGGCATCGATCCGTATCAGGAGAGATTGCAAGTCTGGGATACGGTCCGCGATCCGGCCAGGCCAAGGGTTCAACGACCTCGACGCCCGGTTCTGAAGGAATTCGGCATAATCCTTCATCGCGTAGCCAAGCGATTTGGATTCGGCGACGCGGCCTCTGGACCGAGTGCGCAGCAACGCATCCCACCAAAGCCCGATGACAAGCCCAACAAAGAAGCACAACGCCGGATAGAACCACCAAAACTCGGTGACGCTTGCAACCGCCGACAAGAGCCATTGCAGACCCTTCGTCGGGTCATCCAGATAGCCATTCCGGTCGGCCCATCGCTCAATTGCTTTTGCCGAAAGCGAAGAAATACCAACGGCGCCGACGATCCAGAGCGCTGCTTTACGTGCGGTGGAATCAGTTCCCATTTGCCCTCCAAGGCACCAGCACCGTATCGCTCGTGTAACGGCGGTTCAACGGACCGGACAGCTTATGCCCGGAAACCACCGGCCGCGGGCTTGCGGCAACGGCCCAGGAGACAGCTATGCCCCGCTTCTTCGGTGTCCGCGAGCGCGGCGCATTCGATCGGTTCTGGAACGAGCCGGGCCCGGGCAACGACAACCAGCCGGATGCGCGCTGGCCGATCTACGTGATCGGCGCCGCGGTCGCGGCGATCGTGCTGATCGGAATTTTCATCGCGTAACAGGAGGCGTACCCATGGATGTTTCGACAGGTGCAGTGCTGGTATCGGCGATCGGCGCAGCCGTGGCGGTCTATGCCATCCACAGCATTGGGCGCGGCAAAGACCGCGACAGCAAGGTCAAGCACGACGAATTCAAGGCGGCGCTCGAACCTGGGCACCGCGAGGCGATGACGAAGATTGCAGCCAATCGCGACATCGAGATTGCGAAGGCCACCAAGAAAGAACCGTCGCCGGTTATCGACGGCACAGCAACGCGCCAGCTCGCTAACGACTGATGGCGCGCCAACCTGCAAAGACGGCGCCCGCCGGCGAGCCCGTCATCACCGACGAGACGCGCAAGGTCGCCGACCTCACGGCGGATCCGCGCAATGCGCGCCGGCACTCGGAAGCGCAGATTTCGCAGATCGTCTATTCGATCGAGAATTTCGGTTTCGTCGAGAAGCTGGCGATCCGTCCCGATGGTCAGCTGATCGGCGGCCATGCCAGGCTCGAAGCCTTCAAGCGCATGGGCCGCCTCGAGGTGGAATGCCGCGTCGTCGCCGGTCTATCGGAGACTGGTTACAAGCGCCTCGGCCTCGCCCTCAACCGGATTCCAGAGAACTCACGGTGGGATGACGACATCCTGCGCGAGGTGGCGCTTGAGCTGCAGGACGACGGCGGCGATCTGCAGGCGCTGGGCTTTGGCCCGGGCGAACTGAAGAAGCTGCTCGACGAGCCCGACGAGCTCGAGGTCAAGGAGATTCAGACCAGCATCGTCGACGACGAATTCTGGATCAGCATCCGCGGCCCGCTCGCGCAGCAGGCCAACGCGCTCAAGGCGCTGAACGACGCGATGAAGCCCTTTGCCGGCGTCACCGTCGAGCAGGGTACGATCAATATCGGTTAGCCGCGCTTCAAACGCGCGACCTGCACCTCAAGATTCTGCACGACCTTGACGAGTTCCTCGATAGCCTTGACGAGGTTGAGATTGGCAGTATCCGGATTTGCGGCTGACTTAGCCCGCCGCGCGTAAGTGCCGGCCATCGATGACGACATAGCTGTACCCTCCAAGGTTGTTCTCGGAGGCTACCCACCGATTCTAGCGCGCGCAAGCTGCCTGTCAGAGACCAGGTCGTCGCCGTCTCTGGATTTGACGATACCGGGCTGGCCCTCCAAGCGGCCCGCGAAAGCATGCGCAAACACTGCGGCCGGGCCTTCGGGTAACCGGCCGCTTTCATTTCCAGCAAGAGGCAAAGCGGCAATGTCAGGCGTGCGCGTCACCGGCAAGGTCAAGTTCTTCAGCGACGAAAAGGGATTCGGCTTCATTCGCCCCGACGACGGCGGCGAAGAGGTGTTCGTTCACCGCACCGATCTCGGCCAGAACCTCAACATGCTGATCACCGACCAGCAGGTGGCGTACGAGCTGGTCGACAGCCACTCGAAGAAGGGCAACGGGAAGAAGGCAGCCAACGTCGAGCTGGTCTGATGAGCTTCAAGGGCCTGGGCGTCAAAACCGACAACAACCCGCAGGCCTTCCGCGCCAAGGTCTCGATCCGCAAGAGCGTTCTCGACGCCATCGGCGCCGACAAGGGGGTGTTCGATGCGTTCGCAGGATCAGGCGAGATGTATTCGGCCGTCTGGAAAGCGGCCGCTTTCTATACCGGCTGCGATCAGAAGCCACAGCGAGACGGCCGCCTGCTCTTCTGCGCCGACAACCGCCGCGTCATGCGCGCGATCGACCTGGCGCCATTCTCGATCTTCGATTTCGATAGCTACGGATCACCCTGGGTGCAGGCCATCATCCTCGCCGACCGACGCCGCGTCGCCGCCGGCGAGCAGCTGGGGCTGGTGCTGACCGAGGGCGCCGGCTTCGCCTACAAGTCCAACATCGTGCCGGAAGCGATCACGATCCTTACCGGGTTGCGGACCGGCATCGTCGGACTGTCCAAGAAACAGGACGCCGTCATCGACAAGGCGATAGCGGGCCTGGCGCGGCGCATGTCGTGCACCGTCGAGAAGCGCTGGCAGGCCGAGGGGCGCACCGGCGCGTCGATGCGGTATATCGGGCTGGTCTTGAAGGGAAAGGGGTTAGACCCGCAAACCTGATACGATGTCATCAGGTGTTTCTTGGACCATTTCGCTGCCACCATTGATGAAAATGATCCGCGTCGCTGCGTACCCCTTCTCGACGCCGTTGACGACTTCCATGGAGAGGATGTGATCCGTGTTTATCCAATAGATGCGATTGGCATCGCCCGTTAGCCTCTGAAACATCGTTCCTGCTCCCGATCGAGTTGGTGATCAGCAGAACAATAGCCAGCCGCCGCCAATTGGCAAGGCGACGGCCGTAACGCTTGCAATCAGCAGGATGTCAATCAGGCGCATCGGCCATCACCAATCAAAATCGTACGGAGTGCATTGGGCCCCATTCCCGGGGCAAAACCACGTCTTAGCGGTCTCCTTGTCGACAACCATCGCGGGAAGAATGACCGTGCCATCATTTTTGAACAGATGTTGAAGTTCAAAACGATCGTCTCGGCCAGCGCCATCGATAGCTCGGAGAATGATTTTGCATTTCCCTTTGCCGTCCGCGCCTTTGGCACAACGGACAGTCTCGCCCGTTTTACGGTTCGTTCGAAAAAACACCTCGTAAGTGCCGTTATTACCAGTGCTCATTATCGAAAAGTTGTCAGCTGCCCAAGCATGTTGCGCAAAACCTGCCATGGCCAGCAAAGCAATTACGGCTTTCATCATTAGATGCCCTTTCGGTCGTCAGGATCAGTGATGCTGCGGGACTCGCAGCGGATTATGGTACCCTGTCGGAAGGAATGGCTGCAAATCCTTCTTGATGTAGTGCCGCTTACCCAACGCCGACAGTTTGTCGATCATGCGCAGCGTGTAATCGCGCCAGTCCTCGGTTTTGGTGATCGGCAGATAGTTGACCCTGCCGACCTTGTAGAGATCGACGAATTCGTGAGTCGCATCGACGATCGACAAAGACGCCTCCACGTCGATGGTCGGCTCAAGGCTGACCCACGTGAAGATGCCCTTTCCGTGAAAGGCCTTGAGCGCGGCGATCCGGTCGCCCGGCAGGGCAGCGCCGCTTTCCCACTTCTGCGAGAAGCGGTCGTCCAGGCTGGTCATCGTCGAGGCGAAGGCGTCGCGGTCAGTGCGGAACAGGTCGATATCGGCCAGCGCCCGCGTGCCGCCCTTCGTCAGGGTGCAGATCGCCAGGCCGTGTTGCTGGATGATCTCGAGCGACGGCCGCGTCAGCGTCATGTCGGTCGGGTTGTAGACGTCGGACGTGAACGACAGCATCACCTGTTCGGTGATGCCGGCCAGCTGGTATTTGACGGCGTCGCGTTTGAGTTGATCGAGATACCCGCCGCGCGCCACCGCGCCGGCATTGAATTCGCCGCGGTCCTGTTTCGTGACTCGCGGCACGTAGCAGTAAGCGCATTTGTGACCGCAGCCGCGATATGGATTTGCGGCGAGCGGCGAGTACTCGCCGGCCTGGCCGCGTGGTGCGTAAATGTGCGAGCAGCCTTTGACGGAGATGCCGTCGTCGTTGAGTTGGATGACAGCCATTCGGTGAGCGCCTTTCGATTCGGTTCTATAACCGCATTGTGAGCGCAAACGTCCGTTTTCACTACTCTTTTTGAAACCTTTGGGATAAGTGCGGTTCTGCTATGGCGAGGAAGAAAGAACCGAAGAAAACAGGGCGGCCGCCAGTAACGATTGACCCGGTCGACTTGGAAAAGCTGGGCGCACTGCATGCCACCCTCGAAGAGGTTGCTGGCTTCTACGGTTGCACTAAGCGAACCGTCATCAATCGACTGAAGGACCCGGATCTTCTGCTTGCGTTCGAGAACGGCAAGCAGAAGGGCAAGCTGAATTTGCGTCGGCTGCAGATGCGCCACGCGCAAGGCACCGGCTCCGGCGCCGTCAACATGACGATCCACCTCTCGAAACATCTGCTCGGCCAAACCGACAAGTCGCTGCTCGAGCTGACCGGCAAAAACGGCGGCGCGATCGAAACCAGAGATGTCAGTGCAAGAGCAGTTGTCGCAGGCCGAATTGCTAGCATCGCTTCCCGAATCCGAACGGGCGGCGATTCTGGCGGACCTGACGGAAGCACAGCTTGAAAGCCTGAGGTGGGACTGGTCCTTCTGGGCCCGTCCCGATCAGATCGAGCCAATAGGCAGCAACTGGAATAACTGGCTCATCCTGGCCGGTCGTGGCTACGGCAAGACCCGCACCGGGGCCGAATGGGTCCGGCAGAACGTCTGCGGCTCAACGCCATTGGCGCCGGGGCGGTATAAGCAAATCGCGTTGATTGCCGAGACCGCGGCCGATGCTCGCGAAGTCATGGTCGGCGACGGGAAGATTCCCGGCGAGGGTTCGGGCCTTCTACAGGTCCACCCGAAAGACTTCCGGCCGATCTACGAGCCGTCAAAGCGACGCCTGACCTGGCCGAACGGCGCGATCGCGACGCTCTACAACGCGACCGAACCGGACCAGCTCCGCGGCCCGCAGCATGATGCGGCATGGTGCGACGAGCTGGCGAAGTGGCAGTACGCTCAGGATTCCTGGGATCAGTTGCAGTTCGGGCTTCGTCTCGGCGATCACCCCCGCGTCGTCATCACCACGACGCCGCGGCCGATCCCGCTGATCCGCAAGCTGCTCGCCGACGGACCAACGAAAGTCACACGCGGCAGCACGATGGAGAACGCGGCAAATCTTCCGCCGACGTTCATTGCTTCGATTCAGGACCGATACGCCGGTACCAGGCTTGGCAGGCAGGAATTGAACGCCGAAGTTCTCGACGATATCCCGGGCGCGCTGTGGACCCGGACGATGATCGACCATGCGCGCAAGCGCGTCGAGCTGCCGGAGATGCAGCGGATCGTCGTCTCGATCGACCCGTCCGGCACCGCCGGCGAGGAAGACGCGGGCGACCCGATCGGCATCATCGTTGCCGGCAAGGGTATCGACGGCCGCGGCTATGTTCTGGCTGACCGGAGCTGCAAGCTTTCGCCGGATGGCTGGGGCAAGCGGGCCGTCAAGGCGTATTACGAATTCCTGGCCGACCGCATCGTTGCCGAACGAAACTTCGGCGGGGCGATGGTCGAACACGTCATCCGCACCGTCGACAAGAACGTCCCGTATGTCGAAGTGGTGGCCTCGCGCGGCAAGGCGATCCGAGCCGAACCGGTTGCGGCGCTCTACGAACAGAAGCGCATCACACACATCGGCGATCTCGCCGTGCTCGAGGATCAGATGTGCGCAATGACGAGCGACGGATATGGATTGGAGGGTTCGCCTGACCGGCTCGACGCGGCCGTCTGGGCGATCAGCTACCTGATGTTCACGGCCAAGACGCCGATCGTCGTGTCGCCGGAGGCGATCGCGAAGTCCAAGGAGACTCCCGCCTATCGTCGGAAGCGGCTAGCGTGAAGGGCAAGAAGAAACTAGCCAAGGCGATCGCCACACAGATCGCGATGGAATTCCTGGCGCAGCAGGCCCGCGCGCCTCGTCGTGCGCCTGCCAAACGATCCGCCGCGCCGAAGGCTGTGCCGCCGGCGCCATCGGTCGCCGCCGCGCCTGAGCGCAAGCCGATCAAGGTTTCGGATACCGCGCTGCATCTGTCCAGGCAGCGCAAGCCGCGCTACCAGCGCCTCGATCCGTTCAAGCTGCCGGCGTTCCCGGTTGCGATGAATGACCATGTACCATCTCACCGCCGGATGGCCGCGGACACCGCACTGACCAGCACGGCTGCATGGGCCGGCGGCGTCTGGAACAATTACGGCTACACCGCCGCCTTCGAGGGCGTGACGTTCCTCGGATATCCGTACCTCGCCGAACTGGCGCAGCGCCCGGAATACCGCGTCATTGTCGAGACCATTGCCACCGAGATGACGCGGAAGTGGATCCGCATAGAGGCGAAGGGCGAAAAGGACAAGTCACGGCGGATCGCGCAGCTCGGGGACGAACTGGAGCGCCTGCAGGTCCGCGAGCGCTTCGGCCAGATTTGCGAGGTCGACGGCTACTTCGGCCGCGCGCATCTCTACATCGACACCGGTCAAACCGACGATCGGCAGGAACTGTTGACGCCGATTGGCAACGGCACGAACAGCATCAGCAAGGAGAAGATCAGCCGGGGCTCAATCAAGCGCCTGGCCGTGGTTGAGCCGATCTGGTGCTATCCGGCCAACTACAATTCGAACAACCCGCTCAAGCCGGACTGGTACAACCCGCAGACCTGGTTCGCGATGGCGAACGAGCTGCACACCTCGCGCCTGCTGCCCTTCGTCGGCCGCGAAGTGCCAGACCTGCTCAAGCCGGCCTACTCGTTCGGCGGCCTCTCGCTGACCCAGATGGCCAAGCCCTATGTCGAAAACTGGCTGAACACGCGCCAAAGCGTGGCCGATATCATCCAGGCCTTCTCGCAGATGGTCCTCAAGACCAATCTCGGCGAGACGCTGACGCCTGGAGGTGACCAGCTGTTCGCCCGCGTCGACCTGTTCAACAACACCCGCGACAACCGCGGGACGATGGTGATCGACAAGGAGTCGGAGGAATTCGAGAACGTCTCGGCGCCGCTGGGCACGCTCGATGCCCTGCAGGCGCAGACGCAAGAACACATGGCTTCGGTCAGCCGCATCCCGTTGATCAAGCTGCTCGGCATCTCGCCGCACGGCATGAACGCGACGGCAGAACCGGAGCTCCGGGCCTTCTACGACACGATCCATGCGTTCCAGGGCAAGTTCTTCACGCCCAACCTCAAGCGCATCTTCGCGCTGGCGCAGCTCAACATCTGGGGCCGCGTCGATCCTGATCTTTCGTTCGTCTATGTCCCGCTCTGGTCGATGACCGAAAAGGAAGAGGCCGAAGTCCGCAAGCTGGACGCCGAGACCGGACAGATCCACGTCGACTCCGGTGTGCTGTCTCCGGAAGAGGAGCGGGCCCGCATCGCTGCCGATCCTTCGACGCGATATCCCGGCATCGAACCAGACGACGTTCCGGAGCCTCCGGATGAAGACGACGATGACGGCGGTGATGACGGCGACGCCGACAAGACCGGCGCCACGGAACGCCCGGCCGGTGAAGCTGGCGAGGCCGACAAGACGGAAGATCGCGAACAGCAGGCGGCGTGATGGCGAGGGCCTCCAAGAACCAGAAGGTCTTGAGGCCTGTCCATCCTAATGCCGGCATTCAGGCCGCCTATCGCAAGCGCCTCGATCGACTGATCGATGAGATGAATCAATCGTTCCAGTTCTGGATCAAGGCCACCTTTCGAGCCAACCCGCCGGAGATGGCGCAGGACCGCAATCCCGCGCAGGAGCTGCGGGCGGCGCTGCGCAAGCTGGCCAAGCAGTGGCAGGACAATTTCGACGAGGCGGCGCCGAAGCTGGCAGACTACTTCGCCAAGGCGGTGCAGCTGCGCAGCGACGCGGCGCTGAGGAAAATCCTTCGCGACGGCGGGATCAGCGTCAAATTCAAGATGACGCGGACCATGCAGGACGTGATGGACGCGACCATCAACGAGCAGGTCAACCTGATCAAGTCGATACCACAGCAGTACCTGACCCAGGTCGAGGGGATGGTGATGCGATCGGTGCAGACCGGGCGCGACATGGGGACGCTAGCGAAGGGCCTGCAGGAACAGTTCGGCGTCACGAAGCGGCGCGCGGCGAATATCGCGCGGTCGCAGACCAATATTGCGACTTCCGCGATGACGGCCGCGAGGCAGCACAGTCAAGGCATCACCGAGGGTGATTGGATTCATTCGGGCGCTGGCAAGCACCCTCGCCCGACGCACGTTGCGATGAACGGCAAGCGATTCAATCTGCGCAAGGGGATGTACGATTCCGCTGTCGGACGTTTCGTCATGCCTGGCGTCGAGCCCGGTTGCCGATGCATCTGGCGGCCGGTCATCAAAGGGTTCTCATGAGCATCAAGCTTCTCAGCGGGTTCCTGTTCTGGTCGTTCGTCGGCATCGGGTCCGGCGCCATCTTTTACAAATTCGTCGTCGCGCCGATCGGCGGCATCTTGCGGTGGACCTTCTGATGGCAGCGATCGGCACAAAGCTGCGGCGGGCGGTTGGCGGTGGCCGTGTGATGCTGATGCATTGGTGCCCGGGGTGCGACGATCCGCATGGAATAATTATCGAGGGCGGACCACCGATTTGGTCGTTCGATGGCAATTACGATGCGCCGACGTTCTCGCCGTCAATCCTGTGCTTCACCACCGAAACAACCGACGATGACGACAAGCCGCTGCCGGCGCCGGTGCGCCGAACGCTGTGCCACTACTTCATCAAGGCCGGCAAGATCGAGTTCTGCGGCGATAGCCCGCACAAGCTGGCCGGACAAATCGTAGACCTTCCCGATTGGCCTTACGCGCCTGGCACGTACGGCGGAATCGAAGAGTAACCACCCCACCCAAAGGACAGTTCATGCGTACAGTTCAGTGCCTCGCACTCGCCTGCCTCGTTGCCCTCACCTTCCCGGCGATCGCGGCAGAAGCGCCGGCTTCCGAGAAGGCGACGGTTCTCGACTGCTTGACGATCCTCAACGGTCTCGAGGAGATCGACGGCAAGCGGACCATGATCGTCAACCAGGGCAAGGCGAACGAACAGGTTGTCGAACTGCCGTTCGAGTTCGGCAACGGCCGCCTGCGGCAGGACCTGGCCCGCAACATCGGCATCCTCGGCATCGTCCGGCGCGATCAGCAAGCCGCGGCGCAGAAGGTGCTGATGGAGATTTCCAAGGGCAAGGGCGAGATCCGCCCGCCTGAGCAAAGCGCGTCGGCCGAGGACAAGGCAGAGTATCTGCGCCAGACCCTCGAATATGACCGGCAGATGCGCGAGCTGACCGCTCGCCCCTGCCCCGTCGATGGCCTGACGCGCATCAAGGCATCGGAATTGAAACTGGATCGCAACGAGATCAGGGCCGGCGCGCTGTCCGCAGTCGACCGGATTCTCGACAAGTAGGAACACTACGATGAAGCTTGCGATGGACAAGGCTCCCGGCAAGATCGCCGCCGGGATTCTGTTCGTCGCGCCGGACGGCGACGTGCTGCTGCTGCGCCGATCCTCGAAAGAAGAGAACTTCGCCGGCCATTGGTCTCTGCCCGGCGGCAAAGCCGATGACGGCGAGACCCCCGACCAGGCGGCGCGCCGAGAAGCCCTAGAAGAGATGGGCGAGCATCCGGACGGCGAGCGCGAGCTAATCGACGAGCGAACCACGCCGACGGGGATGCAGTTCCACACCTTCAAGCAGGTTGTCGGCGACAAGTTCGTCCCGAAGCTGAACGACGAGCACAGCGGCTATGCCTGGGCATCGCGCGACATGCTCCCGCAGCCGATGCACCCGGCCGTCAAGGAAGTGCTGGCGCGCGCCATGGCTGCCGACGAGGCGATCCGGTCGCGCGCGATCGCCTTCGATCGGAAGTCGGTCCGCCGCTACGACGGCGACGGCCGCCTGCACATCGAGGCCGCGCACATCAGCAAGGCCAACGTCTGCGAATATCTCGGCCGCGAGATTCCCGACTTTCAGGAACTGGGGCTGGATCCGGACAAGCTGTACCGGCTCTATCGAGATCCGGAAGAGCTGGCGAAGGGCGCTCAGACCTTCAACAATCTGCCGATCCTGTCGCGGCACGTCCCAGTCGACGCACGCGATCATCAGCCGGACCTCGTCATCGGGTCGACTGGTACCGACGCAGCGTTCGGACCGCCGCATCTCGACAACAGCTTGGTGTTCTGGGCCGGCGAGGCCGTCGACGACATCGAGTCTGAACGGAAAAAGGAACTATCCAGCGCGTACCGGTACCGCGCTGACATGACGCCAGGCACCTCGCCAGAGGGCGAGGCCTTCGACGGCGTCATGCGCGACATCATCGGAAACCATGTAGCGCTCGTCAAAGAAGGCCGTGCCGGCAGCGATGTTGTCGTCGGCGATTCCGCAATCCCGAACCTCCAGGAGACATTCGAAATGTCCAAGACTTTGCTGACCCGCATGGGTTCCGTTGCTCTCGGCGCCGTCATGGTCGCGCTCAAGCCGAAACTGGCGCAGGATGCCAAGGTCGATCTCGGCCCGGCGTTCGCAGGACTGACCCACAAGAACTTCAAGGCCAAAAAGGCCGGCGTGATCTCCGGCATCACCAAGGCGACCAAGGGCAAGCTGGCGCAGGACGCCACGATCGAAGACGTGGTCAAAGTCGTCGAGGCGCTCGAGGGCACCGATGTCGAGGAAAGCGCTGACACCGATCTCGACACCGGCATCATCGCCGATCCGGACGAGTCCATGGACGCCGAAGGCGGCGGTCTTAGGGACTTTCTCAAGGGCAAGCTGGGCGAGGATGACTTCGCGACGGCTTGCGGCATGATGAAGCCTGGCGGTGCCGACGAGGAAGAGTCCGACGAGGACAAGAAAAAGCGCGAGGAGAAAGAGAAGGAAAAGATGGCCGGAGACGTCGAAAAGCAGGTCGCCGAGAAGACCAAAGACATGGTCACCAAGGGTGCGATGGACGCGGCGATCGACAAGGCTGTCACCGCGGCCGTGAAGGGTGTCAAGACCGAGGCCACGGCCACCGTCGAAGCGCGCGAAGCGGTCCGCCCCGTGGTCGGCGCCGTGTCCCTGGCTCTCGACAGCGCCGCCGGCGTCTACAAGGCGGCGTTGACCATTCTCGGCGCCGAGGACCTCGACAAGGTCGATGCGTCGGCTTACCCGGCGCTGTTCAAGGCCATGTCGACCAAGGCCGCGCCGCAGGTCAAGACGCCCCCGGCGATGGACGCCGCTGGCGCCAAGTCGTTCGCCGAGCGTTTCCCGCACGCCGCACGCATCAACGTCAGCGCGTAACCTCAACTTCGTCACCACGGCTGAACTGAACCCACGCTGGAGGGCTTAGAGCCTCCGGCGCCAACCCCGCTTTCACGAAGGAACAGATCCAATGGCTGGTTTTCAGGCCCGTACCACCGTTCAGCCCGCAGTCGGCGTTGAAGGTGATTTCGCCAGCGCCAATCCGCGCTTCTCTGTCATGGCCGGCGCCGGCGCATTCGTTGCTGGCGCGCTTGGCGTCTATGTCGGCCGCTTCGCCTGGGCCAAGGAAACCCGCATCGATGACGTCGGCGCGCCTGCCGTCGTCGACAGCTTCGGCGCTGGCCCGGTGACCGGCTTCGTCCATCGCGAGATGCAGGCCGCGCTGACGGCGTACCTGCAGGAATCGTCGATGTTGATCCCCGCCGGTTGGGGTCTCACCCTGATGAACGGCGGCGACTTCTTTGTGAAGAACACCGGCGCCAACCAGGCGCAGCCCGGCATGAAGGCCTACGCGAACTTCCTCGACGGATCCGTCACGTTCGCGGCTACCGGCACGCCTACTGCAGGGGGCACGTCGACCGCATCCACGATCGCCGCGGGCACGAACTCCGCCAACGGCACCATCAACGGTAACGTGTTCACTGCAACCGACACCCTCACCGGCGTGCTCTACGACGGCTCGCTGCTGTCCGGTACCGGTGTGGCGACCGGCACCCGCATCGTCGACCAGGTCCTGCCGCTGCTGCCCGGCGAAGCGCTGCGCGGTCTCGGCCGCTACTACGTCAGCATTCCCGAACAGGTAGTCGCATCGACGCTGATCAGCGGCACCTATGGCTTGATGACGATCGGCGGCACCGTTGCTGGCACCTTCGCTGTCGGCCAGCCGGTCTCGGGAGCCGCGACCCCGGCCGCCGGTACCGTCATCACCGACGTCGGCACCGGTCTCGGCCAGGCCGGTACCTACATCGTCAACCTGACGCAAACCGTCGGCTCCGGCGCGCTCAACACGTCGACCAACGTCGAAACGAAATGGGTCGCGATGAGCTTCGGTCTGCAGAACGAGCTCGTCAAGATCAGCGATCACCCGCTCGGCTAATCGCCGGGCTCCCTTCCATCACCTGGTTTCAACCAAAACCGAGCGGCGCTCGGCCCATGGAGCTTAAAATGACCCTTGAAGAAGCGATGGCGCGTTACGCCGCAGAATCGGTACAGTTCCAGCGGCTCGGTGTCACCGTCGATGCGCGCTGCTACCTGACGGACGAATTGAAGCACAACTTCATGGCGTACGACGCGCAGCCGATCATGCAGACCGCGCCGAACTCCGGCATCCCGGTCTGGCTGTCGACCTATATCGACCCCGCCATCTACGACATCCTGTTCGCCCCGACCGAGGCGGCCGAGATCGTCGGCGAAGAGCGCAAGGGCGATATCACCACCACGACGGCGACGTTCCAGACCGTCGAGCATACGGTCGAAGTCTCCACCTATGGCGACTTCAACGAGAACGGCCGCGCATCGGTCAACACCAACTGGCCGAACCGTCAGTCGTACATCTTCCAGGTCATGGCGGAGTACGGCGACATCGAGATCGAACGCGCAGGCCTCGGCCGGCTCAATCTCGTCAGCGCGCTGGACAAGGCGGCCGCGGACGGTCTCAACCGGTTCTCGAACCTGTCGTACTTCTACGGCATCGGCGGGATCCTGTGCTTCGGTCTCTTCAACGATCCGAACCTTGGCGCGCCGCTGACGCCGGCCACCAAGGCCAACGGCGGTACCGCGTGGTTCACCGTCGATGGTCACCCCAATGCCACCGCCAACGAGGTCTACAACGACATCGTCGCGCTGTACCAGAACAATGTTCAGCAGAATCTGGGCAACGTGAACAAGAAGTCTCCCATGGTGCTGGCACTGTCGCCTGGCTCCGAGGTGGCGCTGACGTTCACCAACTCGTTCAACGTCAACGTGGAAGATCTCTTGAAGAAGAACTTCCCCGGCCTGCGCATCCAGACCGCCGTTCAGTATGGCGCGCTGTCGGCCGACAACCCGCAAGGCGTCGCGGCCGGCAACTTCATGCAGCTGATCGTTGAGACGATCAAAACGCAGAAGACCGCGTTTTGCGCCTTCAACGAAAAGCTGCGCGCCTTCCCGATCATCCGCGCGGCATCGTCCTACAAGCAGAAGAAGGCGGCCGGCACGTTCGGTGCCGTCATCCGCATGCCGGTCGGCTTCACGTCGATGGTCGGCATCTAAGACCGCCGCAATCACGAGAGGTGCGCTTCGGCGCGCCTCTCACACCCACCTAAACCGCCAGCACCCAGGAGTTCAGTCACCATGACGCAAGCTACAGCCCAGCAGCTGCCAAACGCCGACAAGAACAACGAGCAGGCCCTGACCACCCGAAACACGGTAACGGTGGCCTGCAAGATGCCGCACGGCGTCATGATCAGGGATTTCGCCGAAGGCAAGGTGATGGAAGACGTGCTGGGCGGAGGCAAGCGGCCGACGAAGGTGTTTCGCCCTGTTGGCCGCCCGATCCGCGTCAAAGGTCCGGTGGTGCCAGACCAGTTCATTCGCCTCGTCGAAGTCGTCGGCGGCTACGCGATCACCGAAGGCGTTGATGCCAGAGTCTTCGCCAAATGGATCGATGCCAATAAGGAAGCCCCGTTCGTCACCAACGAACTGATCTTCGGCCACGAGAACGGCGACATCGTTCGCGGCTGGGCCAAAGAGCACGCCGCGGTCAGGAGCGGCATGGAGCCGCTGGACGTAACGATGAAGAGCGAGAGAGGCCGCATGGTCTACAGCGACGAGCGCGTGCGCACCGCCGGTGCCGATCAGGTCGTCGACGGCAAGGTCGAAGCGACCACCGCGTAACACCGCGCGCTCGAGCGAGGATCGATCCCGATGGGCGTAATTGTCTCCTTCGATTACGCCACATGGATTGCGAACCCGCTCTATGCCGGGTTTGTAACGACGGTCGACGCGCCGGCAGCGCAGGGTTATTTCGACATCGCCACCACGATCCACCGCAACGATGGCGGCGGACCGGTGTGTGACGCGACGCAGCAGCTCAACCTGCTCAACATGCTGGTAGGCCACCTGGCCGGGCTGTTCGCGCCGCCCTCCCCGGGCGTGGCGCCGTCGGGCGTCGTCGGCCGCATCTCGAGCGCAACGCAAGGATCGGTCTCGGTCCAGGCAGCCTATTCGAACAACGTCACCGAGCAGATGGCGTGGTTCATCCAAACCAAATGGGGCGCGCTCTATTGGACGGCGACCGCGCCGTTCCGGACCATGCGCTACATCCCCAACAGAAATCGCGGCGTAGTCGGGCCTCCGGGCTTCGGCGTTTAACAGGAGTGGAAGTCGATGGAACAGGATATCGTATCGAAGCGCGTGACGGATTTGATGAGCTTCAAGGCGAGAGCCGAAAAGGCGATCGCCTTCTTCGAGGGAGTCCAGGCCGCTGGCGGGTTGCCGACCGCACCGGCCGGCGCTGCGACTGGAATGAGCGACGAGGTGCGCACGGCAATCGACGACCTCAACACCAAACTCGATGCGCTGCTGTCCTTCCGCGTCGACGTCAGTGGCAAGCTCGAAGGCATCCCGGAACGCCTGACGGCGCTCGAAGGATCGAAGGCTGAAGCCGAGTCGTTCTCCGATCGGCTGGGCTCCATGCTGACGTTCTTCGAGGAAAACCGCGAGGGTCTTGAGGTGCTGCTGTCGATGGACGGCGTGCCGGATGCGCCGAAGGCGCCAGAACCCGCGCCCGAACCGGCTCCGGCCGATCAGTCCAATACCGGGACCGGTCCGCAGACCACCGACCAGCTGGTGGCCGAGACTGCCAAGACCTGATGGCTGCGTTCCGGGGCGGAGAAAAGCTGGCGATCGCGCTGGCTGAGATGGCCGCTAACCTGTCGAGGCCCGGCACCTTGCGTGTCGGGTTTCTTGAAGGCGCCACCGCCCCGAACGGCGACTCCATCCCGCTGCGAGCCGCGCTCAACGAGTTCGGTACAGGCACCATCCCGCCCCGCCCTTTCTTCCGCAACATGGTCGCCGAGAAAAGCGACGAATGGCCGGAAGGCATCGCCGAGGCGCTCAAGGCCAACGATTACGATGCCACCGCGGCCCTCTCGCTGGCAGGCGAAGGCATCAAGGGGCAGTTGCAGCAGTCCATCAAGGACACGAATTCGCCGCCGCTTGCCGCATCCACGGTGAAGCGCAAGGGCTTCGACAAACCGCTGATCGAGCACGGCGATATGCTCAACGCCGTCGACTACGAAGTTAAATCCTGAAAACACAAGGAAACGACACGATGCGGAATCTCAGTCCGAAGCCGCTTGCCATTGTCGCCGCGCTGGTTGCCTCGTCGATTGCCGCGCTCGCGGCCAACACGGTGTTTTTCACGAACACAGGCGACCTGACATTCCCGTTCAAGGCTCCGACCGCTTCGGCGCCTGGCCTGATCGACAACATGACGATCGGCGCCACCACGCCGCAGGCCGGCAACTTTACCACGCTCAAGTCTACCGATGGCATGACCTGCGTTAGCTACAACCAGGTCCTGACGGCCGCGATCGGCGACAGCACCATCTTCATCGCGACGAGACCCTACATTCTGGTCAGCGCGAGCCAGGTCCACGCGATCGCCGCCGGCGGCGCGTCGTTGGTGCAGTTGGTCAAGGATACCGGCACCGCAGCTCCTGGCGCCGGTACCGACCTTTTGACGAACAACACCAATACCGGCTTCAACCTGAACGCTACCGCCAACACGGTGCAGGTCGGGACGCTGGTAGCGGCCTCGACGCGGACGCTAGCCGCCGGCGATCGGCTGTCCGTCGATTTCTCGGCCGCCATCCAGGCCTCGTCGGGCATTTCCATCACCGCCTGCCTCGCCCCGCAGTAGTCGCCATGAACCTGCGGGCGATCGCCAATTCGGTAACGAGCGCGGTCAGCCCGAACTTTGCGGCCAAACTGTTCATCTCGACCGGCCACACGACGGTAAATTTCAAGCAGGTGCCGGCATACGACAAGATCGACGTCGTCGCCGACGTGCAGGCGCTGTCGTCAGGAGATCTTCGGCAGCTCGACTCGCTCAACGTGCAGGGCGCGCAGAAAGCCATCTATCTGAATGGCGCGGCGCTCGGCATCAGCAGGATCAAGCAAAAGGGCGGCGACCTCATCGTGTTCGCCAACGGCACCATGCCGGAGGGCAATACCTGGCTGGTGCTGGCCTCGCTCGAGCAGTGGGGCGGCTCCACCTGGTGCAAGGTCGCCGTCAGTCTTCAGGACGACATTCCGGACCCGACGTAAGAGGATGCATTCGATGCGAAGTCTGAAGCTCAGTGTATTTCTGCTTGCGCTGATCGCCACGGCTCCGGCGGTTGCTCAGACTCCCAACGCGACCGGCGACACGTTCGTAACGCAACAACGCAGCAAGACCGTGCAAGGCATGGTCGGGATGTGCGTCAATTCGTCGAATATCGCGGTACCATGTGGCACTGGCGGTACCGGTGCAGTGGTGGCGGGCAGCACCAGCAACGCTTCATCGAACGTGACGCCGACCGCGACCAACGTTCCGACCGCCGCCTATCAGTATTGCTGGGATGGCTCGAATTGGGACCAGTGCCCGGGGTTGCTGACCGGCACACCGGGCGCACCAGCTGCTGACGTTCTCACCGTGCAATTCCCGCTCGCCGGAGGCTCGTTCCCGACCGGCGCGACCGCCATCCAAGGCAACGCCGCTGGCACCACCGGCGCCGTCGTCGGAACGCTGGCGGCGAACGCAACCAAGATCACCTATCTGTGCGACTTCGACGTCTCCGGAATCGGCGGCACCGCAGCGCTCGGCCCGGTAACGATCGCCGGACTGCTCGGCGGCTCGAAGATCTATCAACTGAGCTCGTCCGCCACCGGCGTGACGTTGAGCAAGTCGTTCAACCCGTGCATTCCCGCCAGCGCCATCAATACGGCAATCACGATCACGACGACCGCGAATGGCACCGCCACCGCGGTAAACGTCAATTCGTCGGGCTATCAGCAGTAGGAGTGATAGCCATGAAGTGGTTTCGCAAAGCCGTCGCGATCGTCACGGCGGCCGCGATCGCGGCGCTGTCGTTCATCCCGACCGCGGATGCTCGCCGCGTCGTCTTCAGCAAGGGCTATTCGGGCGCGGCCTATACCTACAATCTGAAGTCGTCGAACACTACCAACCTGCGCGCCGACTGGCTCGCGCAATCCGGCAACGTCAATCTCGTCGCCGACGGCGATAGCACGGTACGCGGACAGTCGACCGGCGCAGGTGCGTCGCAGGCCGTCAACTCGTGGCCAATGAAGATGGCCGCGAAGCTGCGCGCGCGCGGCGTCAACGCCGGCGCCAACAACTTCATGTCGGACGGCGGTTCGTGGGGCCTCGGCCAGACCATCGACAATTTCAAGACCGGCGACGGACGCGTTCTCAGCACTCCTACGATGGCGCTTGGCAGCGTCATCACCGCCGGCGGCAACGCCTTCGCGGCAAGCGCCGCCGGGACGCTGTCATTCACCCCGCAGGACAACGTCGACTCTGCGGATATTTGGTGGCGTGACGGCGCGACCGGACGCAACTTCACCTGGGCGGTGAACGGCGGCGCGACCACGCCGATCAATTCGACCAACGTCACGCAACTTCGGCGCACGCCGGCACCGCTCGGCGCTGTGGGCAGCAAGACAATTGAATTGTCCTGGGCGCTCGGCTCGATAACGCCGATCGGCATCCATGCCTACAATTCGACGCTGGGTCCCGAACTGTCCATCCTCAATTGGGGCATCTGCGGCGCGACGTCGACCGGGCTGAACAGCAACGCCGACGTGGTCGGCAGGCTGAACATGGTCGACATCGTTCAGCCGAGTGCCATGTTCTACAACGCCGGCATCATCAACAGCTGGCGGACGTCGATCTCGGTAGCCGTGGCCAAGGCCGACATGGTCACGATGGTGCTGCGGGTCAAAGCCGCCGGCGGCGATCCGATCCTGGTGGTGCCGCCCTTCGACAACTCGTCGACCGGCAACGCGGCTAATCAGAACCAGTACGTCAACGCGATGTACCAGGTCGCGGCGGAGTATGACGTCCCACTGGTCGACATCCGTCTGAAGTGGCTGTCCTATGCGAACGCGCTGGCGCTCGGCTACATGAGCGATAGCGTCCACTCGACGGCGCTTGGATATGACGACATGGCAGAGGTTTACACCAACGTCGTCATGGCAATCCTGAACAACACGTTTGCCGCCAACGATAACGATCCGATGCTGCCGCCGAAGTCCAACGACGGCGCGCCGCCGCTGTATTCGCGGCATGCCATGGTCACCGATGCCGCAAACGACAATCGGCCGAGGTGGCTGGAGATGGTCGCGTGACGCCATCGATCTCGCAAGACGGCGTCAATGTCGCTCTTGGCAATTTTCTGAAAGCAGCGCTCGGCCTCGCAGACGGCAAGATAGTCGTCGGGCAGTCGAACCGGGTTGCCTCTCCGGAAGGCGATTTTGTGGTGTTCTGGCCGCTGCGCCGCCCGCGCCTGGCTACCAACCTCGACACCAGCGCCGACGGCGCCTTCACCGGCTCAATCGCCCCGATCAATGCCAACACGGCTACGATGACGATCACCGCGGTCGATCCGGACTTCACGGGGCAACTGAAGGTCGGAAGCAAGGTCTTCGGCGTGGGTGTTGCCGCCGACACGACGGTCACCGCGCTGGGCACTGGTTCCGGAGGAATCGGAACCTACGTCGTCACCCCGTCCCAAACCGTCGCCTCGGGCACCCTATCCGCCGGCACCGTCGATATCGCCCAATCTACCGATGTCGTGATGCAAATCGACGTCCATGGGCCGAATTCAGGCGACAACGTCCAGACGATATCGACGTTGTTCCGCGATCAGTACGCGGTCGATCGCTTCGCCGGCACCGGCGTATCGCCGCTCTATGCAGAAGACCCCCGGCAGATGCCGTTCTCGACGGCGGCGCATCAGTTCGAGGACCGGTGGATGATCGACGTCCACATGCAGATCACGCCGGCGGTATCCGTGCCGCAGCAGTTCGCAGACACCCTCGAGCTGGACTTGGTCGACGTCGAGACACCGGCCGCCTCGTGGCCGAACTCGACGATCACCGTTCCCTGAAACTCTTTACGGAAATGAACGCGAGGACCCTTCCATGAGCACGATCCCCGTCAGCGAAGTCGTTCGCGTTACGCCGGGCGTTCTGCCCGCCGGCGGCTCGGCCCGGACCATCACTGGCTTGGTGCTGACCACGAACACCCGCGTGCCGATCGGCACCGTGGCGGCATTCTCGTCGCCGGAGGCGGTCGGAAACTATTTCGGGTTCGATGCGGCTGAGTATCAGAACTCGCTGAAGTATTTTGCCGGCTTCGACGGCTCGAACAAGCGACCGGCGTCAATGCTGTTCGTGCAGTATCCTCTTACAAACGTCGCTGCCTACGTTCGTGGCGGCGACGTCTCCCAACTCACCCTGGCGCAGCTGCAGGGATTCAGTGGCACTCTCAGCGTCACCATTGATGGCGTCCTCAAGACTGGTTCGGTCAATCTGAGCGGCGCGACCTCGTTCACGAATGCTGCGATCATCATCGCCAACTCGCTCGACATCGAGGGCGCGGTTGCAGCGACGGCCACGGGCTCGATCGCCGGCACGGTGTTCACCGCAGCCTCGGCCCTGACCGGCACCTTCGCGCCTGGTCAGCGCATTTCCGGCGGCACGACCGCGGCCGACACCACCATTCTCGCGCAGCTCACTGGCCCGACCGGCGGCCTCGGTACCTATACGGTTTCGATCAGCCAGACGGTTGCGTCCGCCACGATCACGGCGCATGCGCAGGCCGTCGCCTATGACAGCGTCTCGGGCGCCTTCGTCATCAATTCCGGGACCGCCGGAGCCTCATCGACCATCACGTACGGCTCTGGCGCCATGGCGACCGACCTGAAGCTGACTTCGGCATTGGGCGCCGTTCTTTCGCAAGGCGCCGCGGCTACGACGCCAAGCGCCTTCATGGGTGCACTGGTGCAGGGAAACCGCGGCTTTGCGACCTTCATGCTCAACTTCAATCCGGACGTCTCTGGCAACGATATCCGGTTTGCTTTTGCTCAGTGGAACGGAACGCAGAATTCGCGCTTCGCCTATGTGGCGATCGACGACGACGCAGCTCCGACAGTATCGACGCCGGCGGCCGCCTGCCTGGCGCAGCGCATCGCAGCCGCCGAGATCGACGGCACGGTCTGCAACTGGCAACCTCCGGCAAGCGACCTCGTCAATCCGACTGTGGCCATCGACTATGGCAGCCTCGCCGCGTTCGTGTGCGGATCCGCTGCCTCGATCGACTTCACCCAGACGGACGGCCGCATCACCTTCAAATTCCGGAAACAGTCCGGCTTGCAGGTGGGCGTCACCGATCAGACGGTGTTCGATAACCTCGTGGCCAACGGCTACAATTGCTACGGCGCCTATGCCGACGGCGATGATACCTTCACATGGTACGCCAACGGCGTCGTCTCCGGCGACTTCTTGTGGTTCGACACTTACGTGAACCAGATGTGGCTGAATGGGTCGTTCCGGAACGATCTCGTCACGCTCGCTCAGAACGCCAAATCGATCCCGTACAACGCCGCGGGCCGCGCGACGATCGAGGCGGCTCTTGCCGGGACCATCAACCAGGGTCTCAGCTTTGGCGCGTACCGATCAGGTGTGACCCTGTCCCCCTCGCAGATTGCGGACGTCAACGCGAGCGCCAACATCAGCATCTCCGACACCTTGACGGCTCAGGGCTGGTACCTGTTCGTTGGCGACGCAGATCCTACGACGAGGCAGGCGCGCCAGTCCCCGCCCATGACGTTCTATTACGTAGACGGCGAATCCGTGCAGGAGTTCGATTTGGCGAGCATCGCACTTCAATAGATTTTCGGAAACACCAGCGAGGATAACCCGCGATGAACATCACCTCCGCCAACGCGACGATCCTGCTGACGTCGCCGCTGGTATTTCCAACCCCGCAGCAGCTCCAGCAGTTCGCGACCGACGACGTCTATGGCACCGATCCGCTATCGGTCGGAGAAACCGCGATGGGTGTCGACGGTCATCTGACGGCCGGCTTCACCAACGTCCCGGTTGTCCAGAAATATATGCTGATGGCCGACTCTCCTTCGAATTTCTTCTTCGATCGCATCTTCAATCTGGAGAAGGCGAACCTGACGAAATACGAGATCAACGGCGTCATCCTGTTGACGTCGGTCGGCCAGAAGTGGACGCACACACGCGGGTTTCTGTCGATCTATCAGCCCATCCCTGACGCGAAGAAAGTGCTTCAGGCCCGCACTCACACAATCACATGGGAGCGGGTAGTTCCGTCGCCGGTATAGTATGCGCAGGTCCAGTAAAGTTGAAATTCCAGCGGGCGACACGAACAATCGCGACGCCGGCAAGACGTTCATCATCACTGAAGTCTCCGCGGTGCAGGCCGAGGAATGGGCGCTGCGCGCGCTCATGGCGCTTGGCACCTCCGGAATCGTGGTGCCGCAGGAGACCGCCGACGCCGGCCTGATCGGCGTCGCGCTGATTGGCTACCAGGCATTCATGGGCGCCAAGCAGGACGAAGTTCTGCCGCTGTGGCGCGAGATGCTGCCTGCCTGCGTAACCATGCGGGTATCGCAGGACGTCTCCCACCCGTGGAATCCGACGCTCATCGAAGAGGTATCGACCCTCCTGAAGCTGCGGGAGCAAATACTGGAACTGCACACGGGTTTTACGCTGGCCGAGCTCACCCTGCGCTTGAGGGAAGTGGGCTCGGCTGGGCCGAAGAAGCGGCGCTCGCGGAATACCTCAACGTCCCCCGCACCATCGGGACCGTAATTTCGCTGCGGATGGCGACGCTTCACGAACTCTCGACGGTCTACAGTCTGAAGGATTGCTACGACATGATCGAGATTGCCGCTGTCGATGCGCATAACCGGCGTGTGCTAAATCCGCCGAGAGTACCGTAATGCCGACGATCATCGATAGCCTCGTCGTCGAGCTTGGTCTGGACCCGAAGAAGTTCACGGCCGGGCAGCGCCAGGCGCTCGATGAGGCAAAGAAGCTCGAGAACCAACAGCTCGCCAGCGCCAAGAACATCGAACACGCCTCCTCGCGCGCCGGCGAGGCTATTGGATCCGTTCGAACCGAGGCATTGCGCCTATTCGGCGCCCTGGGAGGAAGTGCCGCCGTCATCGCTCTCGCCACTAAGATCACCACCGCCGATGCCGCGGTCGGACGATTGAGCCGCAACCTCAATATGTCGACCGAGACCATTTCGAAATGGCAGGGTGTCGCCCGGATATTCGGTGGCGACGCGGCCACGATGGCGCAGACCTTCACGACGATCTCCGACGCCGTCGAGGGTTTCAAGATAGGGAAAATCTCGCCGCTGATCGCCGATTTCCGCGCGCTGTCGACCGCCGGCGGGACGATCATCGACGTCAACAAGGGTGTCGACCAGACGCTCTTGGATATATCGGCGAACCTGAAGAAAATCCACGACACCGACCCCGCGCGCGCCGGCCTGATGGGCCGCATCATCGGACTGGACCCTGGCCTCTATGACCTTCTGGTCAAAGGGCCCGGCGCTACCCAGCAGATGCTGGACAAGGTGAAGTCCCTCGGCATAACGACGAAAGCGGCGGCCGAGAACGCCGGTGAACTGGCTAAGGCCTGGAATTCGGTTGGCTTGGCGATTGAAGGTGCAGCCCGTCCCACGACAACTATACTTGGCCCTGCTCTCGCCGATGCCTTGAACGCCGCGGCCAAAGATATCTCGGGCAACCGCAGCTATGTTGGCCTGAGCAAGATCAGGGAAACCGGTCTCTCCGGGTTCTGGGAGACGCTGAAACAGGGCCTGCCCTGGACGTCGGCGTCAAAACCGTCGGCGGCGACGCCGGCAGGTGGCGCCTTCACGTCGCAGCTCGAGAAGGAACAGTTCATTCGAGCTGAAGCGGCCAGGCGCGGCATCAATCCAAACGTTGCCATGCAGGTTGCGCGCAGCGAGGGCTTCACGACCTTCGTCGGCGACAACGGGACGTCATTCGGATCGTACCAGCTGCACGTCACGCCGGGAGGCAAGGGGCGCGCCGTTGGGGATCAGTTCCGCGCCGCCACCGGGCTGGACCCGTCGGACCCAAAGAACGAGCGTGCAGGAATCCAGTTCGCGCTGGACGATGTCAGGCGAAATGGCTGGACCGCCTACCACGGCGCCAAACGCGTCGGCCTCGACAAGTGGTCAGGCATCGATCGCAATGGCGGCAGCACTTCGACCACCGAAGTCAACATCAACGGGCCGATCACCGTCACCCCGCCAGCGAATGCATCGCCGGAAGACTTCGCCAGCCGCTTCAGCGCGGCTATCGCCCGCCAAAGCTTCGCGCAACAGGCCGCAGGAGGGCAACAGTAAATGGTCGGGTTCCCGAATGTGCCGTTCGCGCCGGGAGTTCCAGCCCTCCCCCGCGCTCCTGGGTTCGTCGGTGTGGTCGTCGATCTGCTGCTGGCCGACGCGCTATCGATTTTCGGGGACAACTCATCGCAGTGGGGCCTCTTCGTCGACGGCGTGCCCGTCGTCACCGCGGAGTCGGTTCTGTCGTTCGAATTCAAGGAAGGCGCCACGGTAGCGACGTTTCCCGTCGAGCCGCCGGCAAGCGGAGGTTCACCAGGAACTTTCGAAAGCTACGACAAGGTCATGCGTTCGTTCGACGTGCGGCTGCGCTTCTCGACCGGCGGATCGCCGGAGGATCGCCAGGCGCTGCTCGATTCCGCAAGAGCAGCGGTTCGATCGCTCGACCTGATGGACGCGGTCACTCCGGAAGCCACTTACGAGAGCGTCAACCCGACCCACTGGGACTATCGTCGAACCGCGGATCGCGGCGTCGGCCTGCTCGTGGTCGACATCTTCTGCGAACAGATCCAGGCCACGGCATCAACGTCATTCACGACGGCGCAGTCTGGCGCCAGCGGCATCGACACCTCGACCAGCACGACCCAGATATCGGTACGGCCGGCCGCTTCGATTGTGAACCCGCAATCGCCGAGTGCTTCACCGCAGGTCAACGGTGGAACAGTGCAGCCGGTAGCGAACGCGCCGGGCCAATTCGACTTTCCGTCATAGGTTCTGGAATGTCAGACACGATTCCGCTGTCGGCAGTGCCGAACCAAGCGTTTGTGGCACCCGTAGGGAGCCAGAACTGTCGGCTTAACATCTACCAGAAGACCACCGGCCTCTACATGGACGTCATCCTGAATGAACAGGCGGTCATCCTTGGCGTGCTCTGCGAGGACCGCAATCGGATCGTTCGCAACGTCTATCTCGGGTTCTCCGGCGACTTCGCGTTCTTCGACACGCAAGGCACGTCGGATCCAGATTACACCGGTCTCGGCGAGCGGTACCGCCTGATCTATTTTGAGGAATCGGAGATCCCCGAGGGTGTCACCTGATGGCGCTCGAGCAAAGGCTGCTCAACGCAACGATCTCCCTCGCGTCCGGGTCGTTCACGGAGGGAGGCAACACCGCCAAGCTGCCTCAGGGCCTGCGGATGTCCGCGGTCTTGCAGAACGCCGGCGGCTTGTCAGATGGCACACTCAACCTGACGATTTACGGAATGACCCGATCGCTGATGAACCAGCTTTCGACCCTCGGCATCCAGGTCAATCTTGTACCCAAGAACCCGATCACCTTGACGGCCGGCACGGCTGGGAAAATGTCGACCGCGTTCACCGGCTACATCATCGCCGCTTTCGCGGACTACAATGCGTCTCCAGAAGTTGCCTTCCATATCACCGCGCACACCCTGGCGGCCTATGGTGCTGCGCCGGCCGAGGCATCGAGCTTCAAGGGCTCGGCCGATGTCGCGACGATCATGGCCGGGTTCGCGACCAAGATGGGATTGCGGTTCGAGAACGCCGGCGTCACGACGAAATTGTCAAACCCGTACTTCTCTGGGTCGCTACGCGACCAGGCGCGCGCGTGCGTGAAGGCGGCCGGCATATCATGGAATGGCGGCGAACTCGGCTTGATGTCGATCTGGCCGAAGAACGGCAGCCGCGCGGGCCAGGTCCCGGTTATTGCGCCCCCTCCCCGCGGCAGCATGATCGGTTACCCGACCTATACGGCCTACGGCATCATGCTTCGCAATCTGTACGAACCAACCATTGGTCTGGGACAGAAGGTCAGCGTTGAAAGTTCGGTCCTGACCAAGGGCGAGTGGCAGGTCTACTCGCTGGCTCACCAGCTCGAATGCGCGGTGCCTCGCGGAAAATGGGAGACGACCATTATGGCCTACAATCCCAAACACCCGACACCGGTTCGTTGAGATGGCGGATGGCGACAGTGGATTTAGCCAGCAGGACCCAGCAGATTCCGCGACGCCGTACAATGCGCAAACGTTCGTTATTCGGCAGCTGATTGCGCAGATATCGACGCTGAAAATCGTCAAGGTCCTGACCGTCAATACCG
Source organism: Bradyrhizobium sp. LjRoot220 (assembly GCF_964252915.1). Taxonomy (NCBI): domain Bacteria; kingdom Pseudomonadati; phylum Pseudomonadota; class Alphaproteobacteria; order Hyphomicrobiales; family Nitrobacteraceae; genus Bradyrhizobium; species Bradyrhizobium sp. LjRoot220. Next base: position 587,928 of record NZ_CAXUPS020000002.1, on the reverse strand, counting down.
ACGCACCGGGACGCGGCACCGTCGACGTTCAGCCGATGGTGAACCAGCTGGACGGCGAGAACAACGCTACGCCGCACGGCACGATCTTCGGAATCCCCTACCGTAGTTTTCAGTTCGGCAAAAACGCCGTGCTCGCGGACCCCGTCGCCGGCGACATGGGTGTGATGGCTTGCGCCGATCGCGACATTTCCGCGGTGAAGTCGGCAAAGGATATCGCCCCACCCGGTTCAGGGCGGCAATACGACATGGCCGACGGCGTCTATCTCGGCGGCCTCTTGGGAGACGAGGAGCCGGAACAGTACGTCAAGTTCACCGAAGACGGGATGGAGCTGGCGGACAAGAATACGAACAAGCTGGTGTCGGGCCCGACCGGATGGGAGTTCACCGGACCGGTGAAGTTCAACCAGCTGGCGGTTATGGCGGGGGGAATGCAGCTGTCCGGAAACATCGTGAACGTCGGTGGCGGCGCCTATACCGGAAACTTCATCACCTCCGGCACCATCCAGTCCGGCACGATCAGCCTCACCGGTCACCATCACACGGCGCAGGGCGCCTTCGCACCCACAACGGCGTCGCAGCCATGAAGACGCTTCTGCTCGATACCGTCACCTGGGACTTGGTTCTCGACGTCAACGGCAACATCGCGCTTGCAAGCGAGCCCTATTCGTTGGCGCAAGACGCGGCGAGCTCGATCCGGACCTTCCTGGGTGAGTGCTGGTACAACACCACGATCGGCATTCCATATTTCCCGACACTGCTTGGCAAGGCGCCGAACGTGCCGCTCATCAAAACAAAAATGGAAGGCGCCGCCCTCGCCGTGCCAGGCGTCGTCAGGGCCAAATGCTTCATAACCTCGATCGCAGGAAGGCGTGTCACCGGTCAGGTGCAGGTCACGGACAGCGACGGAACCGTAACAGCGGCGGCTTTCTGACATGACGAACGTGCCCGGCCTTACCTTCACCGATCGGGGCTTCGTGGTGCCGAGTGAGCAGGCCGTATTGACAGGCGTGCAAGCCGATATCGACGCTGCTTTCGGCGGCGGCGTAAATCCGGCGCTGAACACGCCGCAAGGCCAGCTCGCGACCTCGACCACGGCGGTCATCGGCAATGTCAACGACAGCGTCGTCAACCTCTTTAACCAGTTCGATCCTGCCTACGCATCCGGCCGCGCGCAAGATGCGCTAGGCCGAATTTACTTCATCGCTCGGAAGCCGGCCCTACCAACCGTCGTCTCAGCCGTCTGCACAGGCGGTCAAGGCGTCGTCATTCCGGTAGGCGCTCTTGCCCGCGCGGCCGACGGAAATATCTACACCTGCACCGATGGCACTGGAGAGGAAGGTATCCCGGCGATAGGAAATGTCACGCTGACGTTCACCTGCAATGTCGATGGACCGATCGCGTGCCCGGCCGACAGCCTGACGACAATATTCAGGGCGATACCAGGTTGGGATAGCATCAACAACCCGACGGATGGCGTTCTCGGCAACGAAGTGGAAAGCCGTGCAGAGTTCGAGCTGCGCCGCACGGCATCGATCGCGAAGAATGCGCGCGGCTCACTGCCGTCCGTGCTTGGCGCCGTGCTCGACGTCACCGATGTGCTCGACGCCTATGTGACGGAAAACGTCACCAGTTCGCCGATCACGGTCCGCGGCGCGGCGGTGGCGCCGAAGTCCCTGTACGTCTCGGCTGTCGGCGGTACCGATCTAGACGTGGCAACCGCCATCTGGTCGAAGAAGGCGCCAGGCTGTGCCTACAACGGCAACACGACGGTGACGGTGACGGATAACAATTCCGGATACTCGCCACCGCTGCCGACGTATGACGTGCAGTTCGAGCGTCCGGCCTCGCTGCCTATATCGTTCGCGGTCATCATCGCCAATAGTCCGCAGGTACCAGGTAACGCGGCGGCGCTGATCCAAACTGCAATCATGTCGGCCTTCGCCGGCGCCGACGGCGGCACGCGGGCGCGCATCGGTTCGACCGTCTACGCCAGCCGCTATTATGCGGCGGTTGCTGCGCTTGGAACGTGGGCGAACATCATCTCGATTCTGGTCGGGTCGACCAACGTTGCCCAAGCCGCATTCACCGGTACGATCGCCGGCACCGCTCTGACAGTATCGGCCGTCACCGGCACCATAGCCGCCGGTCAGCAGGTCCGCGACGTGAATGGCGCGGTGCTGGCGAACACCAAGATCGTCAGCGGCGCCGGCCTGTCGTGGGTGGTCGACATCTCACAAACCGTGGGTCCGATCGCCATGGTGGCTTTCCGCGCCAACCAGACATTCGTTGACGTCGACGCCGACCAGGTGCCGACCATCAACGCGTCCGACATCGTGGTGACCACCACATGACTGGTCCGGATATCCATCGCGCCAGGCATGGATTTGCGATCGGCGTTTCCGCGATCGGCGGCCCCGACCCGATAGGAACGGTTCAGGCGTTCGACGTCTGGGAAACGGTTATATCGCAGTTTGCGAATAGCCCGGTGCTGATGCAGTTGATCCTGAACATGGACAGCTACCTCGACCAGTCGGCAAACTTCGACGACTTCTACGACAAGGTAATGAACGTTTTGACCGCGCAGGGGTGGGGCCTCGACGTGTGGGGGCGCATCGTCGACGTCAGCCGGACATTGAGCGTTACCGAAGACGAGGCACTATTTCTCGGCTTCCAGGAAGCCGGCCAAACCGCGCAGCCGTTCAACAATGCACCGTTCTATTCGGGTCAGCAGATCAACGACGTCTTTGTTTTGACGGACAGCGCCTATCGTGTGCTGATCCTCGCGAAAGCGCTCGCCAATATCTGTGACGGTTCAATCCCCGCCATCAACCAGATCCTGCTGAACCTGTTTCCAGGTCGCGGCAACTGCTACGTCGTCGACAACCTCGACATGACGATGGTCTACAAGTTCGATTTCATCATGACTGCCGTCGAACTCGCGATCGTAGGTCAGTCCGGAGTGCTGCCGCGATCGACCGGCGTTTCGGCTACCGTCGAATCTCTGTTGGTGGACAGCTAAGAAGGACGATTCCTTATGCTTCGATCCGCCATCCCGCTTCGCTTCGCTCTCCCATGGGCCAAGAATGCTGCCGGCCCGTATATCCGCACCGTGCCTGTAGCTTCACAGATCGGCGTGCAGGATGGCGCGGCCTCCTTCAACGACGGTTTCGTTCCCGACAACTTCACGCCGCTTGCCGGCGGCGGTGTCCCGCCTTTCGGGCAGGACTTCAACGGCGTTATGAACGTCACGACGTCGTGGGATCAATGGTACCAAGCCGGGGCGCCGATCGCGTTCGACTCGTCGTACTCGACGGCGATCGGCGGCTATCCGCAGGGTGCCATCCTCGATTCCGCTCTCGTTATCGGCAAGCGGTGGGTGTCGCTGGCCGACGGCAACACGACGGACCCTGACGATCCTCTGACGTCGACGAATTGGCGCGCTGCAGGCCTGCCGTCGGGTACTCCGCAGGGCTTTCTGACGCCGACCTTGCCGAATGACCATGTCGCGGCGAACGGACTTACCATCGGCAATGCCTCGTCCAACGCGACGGCGCTTGCTTCAGCATCAGCGCTGTTCCTGTATGCAGCCAACTGGCTGCAGTTCTCGAATACCCAATGCCCGATCTTGACCAGCGCCGGCGCACCGTCGACGCGCGGCGCCAATCCGTATGCCGACTTCGCTGCAAACAAGCAGCTGACGCTGCCGGACATGAAGGGCCTTGGCATCATCGGCGCCGACACGATGGGCGGCGCGGCTTCAACGTTTCTCTCCGGTGTGCCGGCGACGATCGGCAATTCGACAACACCAGGCTCGATCTTGGGCGAGAACCTGCATGCGCTGTCGCTTGCCGAGAACGGCCCCCACACACACCCTTATCTAGGCAATACCGGCATAGAAAGCGCCAACCACGATCACGGCTATACGCAGAGCAATCCCACTTCGCCGATCGGTGGCGGCTACTCTGGAACGGGTAACATCGCAAGCTTTCCGAACACCGGAGCGACGACGTCGCTTCAGAGTGTCAACCATACACACAGCTATAGCGGCACAACCACCGGCTCCGGCAGCGGTACCGGGCACAATACCGTGCATCGGAGCATGGTCGTCTTTTGGGGACAGATCCTGTGACGTACAAAATTTCCAAGACGATCCTCGATCGACAAAACCTCGGAGACTTCGCGGCTCGAGCCGCGACCTTCGCTGTCGAGATGAAGCGCTGGCGCGAGCACATGGCGCGGGTGGCGAAAGACGAAGCCGGGAACGTTCCGGTCATCGACCGGCATATGCCCTATCCGCGTCCGCGCGAACACGAGCTCGTCGAAGCCGCGGTGAACGAGAATGACGAGATGGCCTACGAGCTCGTCGACGACGGACCAAAGCCGGAAGAAATATTGGCGACCAAAAAGCAGGAGCTGGCGGCTGTGGTTTTTCAGATGGAGCGTGCAGCCGCGCAAGCCATCCTGCCGGAAGGCAAGCGCCGGCTGCAGGGTATGCGCTACAACGACATCAAGGGGCGGGACGCCGTCGTGGCGGCCGAAGTTGTCGGCGAACCATCGTTGTTGAAGAACATGGCTGCCGCGGTCGGATTGAAGAAAAGACTGACAGGCGACGATATCAAGAACGAAATCGAGAGCCGGCGTCCTGCCGACGACACCAGTTTTTTGCAGGACTACGAAATCCGCCTGAAGCGCATCGCCGCGATCGAGCGGCGCACCGCCGAGATCCACGATGCGATCGAGGACCTCACGCTCGACAATGTCGACGCCTATCAGATTCCTGACTTCACGAAGGAAGATTGATCCAATGCGCTATTTGAAGTTTGCACTGGCGTTCGTCGGATCGCTGCTGCTCGCGGCGGTGCCGGCGATCGCGCAGACAAGCCCGAACCTCACCAAGGGCCAAGTGCTGACGGCCGGTCAGTGGAATGCGCTGTTTGCCAGCAAGCAGGATACGCTCGGTTATATCCCGCTGAATCCTGCGGGCGGCACGATGTCCGGCCGACTGGTCACCGCGGCGCCCGGGACCAACCTTGCGGGCCTCAATCTGACGCCGGGAACGACGCCGGCGGCCCCAGCGAACGGCGATCTGTGGGTGACGTCGTCCGGCATCTTCGCCCGCATCAACGGCGTGACGATCAACCTAACGGGCGCGGCCAGCACCAGCTTTGCGGCGACATCGCCTGTAACCGTTTCCTTCCCGGCCAGCGTCGTCACCTATGCCTGCGCGACCTGCGGTGTGACTGGAAGCCCGCTTTCTCAATTTGCTGCCACTACTTCGGCCCAGCTCGCAGGCGTAATATCGAACGAGACCGGCACTGGGTCACTAGTGTTCGCAGTCGGCCCAACAATAGGGTCCCCCATCATCACCACGGCGTTCACCGCGACCGGTCTCGTGAAGAACTCCGATCTGGTCAGCGCCTCGACCACGGTCAACGGTCAGACCTGTACGCTTGGATCGACGTGCACCATCAGCGCGACCGCCGGCACCATCACGGTCGGAACTACACTGGTTGCCAGCGGAAGCACCACGCGCATTCTGTACAACAACGCGGGGACGCTCGGCGAATACACGATCACCGGCACCGGCACCGTGGTGGCGATGCAGACTTCGCCGGTGTTCACGACGCCAAACATCGGCGTTGCCACGGGCACAAGCCTGGCTCTTGGAACTTGCACGCTCGGAACCGACGTGGCGTGCATCGGGGCGGGAGCAAATACCACCGTTACCATCGGATTGAGCGGAACAACCACACTTAAAATCGGTATCGCCAACGTCGCCAACGGTCGACTTGAGATTGCCGGTGCTACCAGTGGCAGTTTGATCGTTCTTCCGGCGGCTGTTGCAAGCGGCCAATGGACAATCCCATCTGGCACCACCTCCTTTGTCGGCACCGATCTTACGCAGACGATGTCGAACAAGACATTCAGCGGGACGACCGCGTTTGCCAGCGCGAACTTCAACGGCACGGTTTCGATTGCGAACAACTCGGCAACCGGATTCACGGTCGGCCTAAGTGGCGTCAGCAATCCAGCGTTGCTTGTCGATTCCAGCACGGCTTCATCTGCGACCGGAATTTCAATCAAGAGCGCTGCGGCTGGAGGCGGCAGTTTCCTTGCTGCGATTTCCAGTAATACTAATGAGAATCTGCATCTCGACGGCAAGGGCAGCGGCTCCGTCATCCTCAATGCCATTGGGACGGGTACGGTTCAAATCTCGCGTGCCATCCTTTACGGCGGCGTGACGCTGTCGAACTCGGTAACCGGCACTGGCGCGATGGTGCTCGGCACCACGCCAAGTTTCACAACCGGATTCCGGATCGGCGGCGCGGCGGCTTCAGGCAACTATGCGCGCGGCGACGGCACCAACTTTGTCAGTTCGGCGATTCAGGCAGCCGATCTTCCCTTGGTCGCGAACGCTTCAGGCGCACCATCGGCAACTTTCGGCGCGATGAAGTGCGATGGTGTCACGACGACCTGTTCGAGCGGCGTTGTTACGGCGTCGGGCGGTGCGGCGTCATCAGTGCAAATCGGAACGACGACGATCGTCGGCGGCACGAACACTCGCTTCCTCTACAACAACGCGGGCACGCTCGGAGAGATCATCGGAGTGTCGCCAAGCGGTACGCCAACCGCCAATCAAACGGCTGTCTGGGTGACGGGCTCGACGGCGAAGGGCGTCGGGCCAGGCACTGCCGGACAACATTGGACATCGAACGGCGCTGGCGTCGATCCATCATTTACTTCGGGCGCGTGGGTGCTGCTCAACACGATGACCGCGAGCAATTCGGCCTCTCTGGATGATACGACCAGCTTCACAGCGACATATCGCGAGTACATGATCTCTATCGAAAACATTGTGCCGGCGAGCGCTTCAAATAACTGCCTATTGCAGGTTCATTCCGGTGGCACCTTTCAAGCGTCAAGCTATTTCGCGGGAGCAATCAGGTCGACATCCACGACGGTTGCTTCGATCGGGCAGACCACCAACATTCCCTGCGACGCCGGTAGCACGAATCTAGTCAATGCCGTTCCGGGCGTATCCGGGTATATGTATGTCGCTAATCCATCGTCGACTACGACACCCAAAAATTGGCACGGCACCTACAACGAAGCTATCAGCGGAACGACGCTGTTTGGTACCATGGGCGGATTTTGGAACAGCAACGCGGCGTTGACGGGATTCCGGATTGTCATGGGCTCCGGCAACATCACCAGCGGTGTCGTCCGCGTTTACGGCAGGCTTTGAATTCTCCGGCGGCGCTGGCGGCTCAGGCGCGATTTATGTCATCGATGATCGACGAATCGGAGCGCACTAGGGGATAACGCGCTCAACATACCGTTTGCCGGCTACCAAGGTGCTTTGCTGTCCAAATCGTTCGACAACGGGCAATGCGTGTTGCCAGCAGGGCACCATCACGGACATGTCGTCAGTGTATGGCGGTCGGCAGGCAATAATGGTGCGTCTCCAATATGGTCGTGCTGACGGAATTTTCATTCCAGTGCACTGCTTACGGGCGGCAATTGACCGAGGTCATTCCGGGGCCGCGAAGAGATAAGCCAAAGCATAAACAGTGCGGCGCCACCGTTGGAAAGCAGCACCGTAGAAAGTGGGACGTTCATGAGGGCTTGGATCAGCACACCACTGGAAACGGCTATCAGCGCTGGCGAGAGCCTTGCCGAGACGACGTTCCCGATGCCGATGACGATCCCGCAAACGAATGTTGCGATCGGAGCTAGAACAGGGCCTACGGATGCGATGCCTTCGGTGGCAAACAGCGAGCCGTTGAAGTTTCCAAGATTGTATTCGTGCTTCATGATGACCCCCAGCTGCTCGGTGTAGGGGCATCCGGTAAAGAGCCGCACGACATTGATCTGGCAGAAATTGGTGTGCGAGTGCGTGCTGAAGAACGCAAAGTAGTGATCGAGCGCGATTGAGGGCGTGGCGATCATCCTGAGATTGATGTAGCCAACCGCGTACAATCCGAACGCAGGATTGAGGAAGTAGAAGCCGGCACCCAAGATAAGCGGGGCCAGAATAGAAAGGACTGTTGCCGTTTTTGGCTTGAAGATCGTGTAGAGCGTCAGCAGGAAAACCAGCCATGCGGGGGCCAGCAAGACCGTCTTGTTCAGCAACACCGGGAAAAACGCCAGCAGCAGGATGAGCGCGATCGCACTCAATACCCAACGCCGGTTGAGGGAAAAGTAGGCAAAACAAAACGGAAGAACGGCTCCCGAGACGATGCCGCTCAAGTAATTCAACGGCCTAGGTCTGACGATCTCGTCCCGCATCGCTAACGAGCTAGCCAATCCAGCCACCCTGAAACCATACATTGCGCAGGCGGCAAGCACGGCGGCACTCGCGATCACTGCGCAGATCGCCAGCGCGTCCATCGTTCTGGGCGTCGCCGACAGGGGCTTGTTTTTGGTGGTGAGAAACAGCGCCGGGATCAGAAACGCGATCAGGCACAGCAATGCCGAGATCCTGGCCTGGCTATGGTCGTAATGGAGTTTGGTCGAATAGCTGAGAAAAATATAGCCAGCGACCATGCCGTACATCCACACACTGATGACGTAGCCGAAACTGAATTTGGCCAGCGCTAAGAGTGGAAGCGGGGTGAGCGCGAGCAAAATCGCAACGGCAGCGTCGGAAGAGTTTGAAAAATACAGCGGAGTAGCGAACCCAGGAAAAACGCGGCCAACAAGAGAGTAGGAAGCGACGGTTAGCACCAAGAAGATCAGGAGCTGCGCTGCAGCAATCGCCTGTTGGCGCGTCAGAATTCGCTCTCGGTCCTTGGCCGTGCGGCCAAGGCCGGAAAGCCAAGAAGAAATATCCACCACGTAGGCGCGCCCCCTGCTTTGCGAGCGACCTTCTAGCACCACAACCCCACCGCGAAAACCCCTGAAATCGGAGAATTCCGCATGGCAATCCCTAATGTCGGGAAATGCTTCCCCACGGCTGCGGGCTTTCTGGCCTATCTGGAGAGCCTGAAATTCGGCGCGTGGCGGCCTCGTTTCGTGACGATGCACCACACCGGCGCTCCGGACCTCGCGACCTGGCGGGGCTGGCAGACGCGCGCAAAGCCGGTCTCCGATGAACAGTGGCTGAAGAACCTCGCGGCCTACTACGGCGCACCGCCTTTAGGCTGGAGTGCGGGGCCGCACTTCTTTTTCACTCCGAACAATTTCTGCGTTCTGTCGCCACCGACGGCGCGCGGGGTTCACGCGGTATCGTTCAACGCGATGTCATGGGGCCTCGAGTGCGTCGGCGACTTCGACCGTGAGAAGTTCGACGGGGCCGTCCGTGACAAGTACGTCGAGGGTCTGGCCTGCCTGCACATCGCGACAGGCTTCCAGTTGGCGCCGTTCGAGAAGGGTGTCCGCGGGCTACACTTCCACCGGGACGATCCCAAGACTAGCAAGACCTGTCCGGGCAAAGGCGTCGACAAGGGCGCGCTGGTCAAGCTGGTGCAGGCGAAGATCCTCGTCATGACTGGCGGCGACCACCCAGCAGAACAGGTGACGCCAAGGCCCGTCAAGAAAGACCGAACCGGGATCGTCAACGCGGCCGACGGCCTGACCGTCCGGATGGAAGCCAGCGCCAAATCTCCGCAAGTCAAATCCCTGAAGAAGGGAACGACCGTCACCATCACGGGCGAGGCCGTGAACGGCGAAACGAAGTGGTTCGCAATCTCCGGCGGCTACGTGGCCGCTCGATACGTCACTCTGAACTAACCGCCGCGCGACGGCATCGCGCATCACAAGATCACCATCCGGAGTCAACTATGAAACGCTCTCTTGGCGTGGCCTTTGCTGCGCTCTCTCTGCTTTACGCTCATTCAGCGTTCGCCGCTGAAATCAACATCGGCCAGGCCCTCAACGGCAGCCTGCAAGAAATCATCAATGCCGCGGTCACGGCGGCGATCGCGACTCTGGTTGGCTGGGTCGCGATCGTGGTCAAGAACAAGTTCAATATCGACATCGAGGCCAAGCACCGCGACGCACTGACCGCTTTCCTCCAGCGTCAGGCTTCGGGCTTGGTCGCGGCCGGTGCGGTCAAATTGTCAGGCGTCAAGGTCGAAGTGAAGAGCGAGGCGTTGGCATCTGCCGCGAACGCGGGACTGGCGGCCATTCCGGGGGCACTGGCGTTCTTCGGCCTCACGCCCGAGAAGATCCAGAGCATGATCGTCGACATGCTGCCGAAGCAGCCGGCGGTTGCTCAGGCGCAGGCCGTGGCGATCGACGTCGCCAATCCGGCCACGCCCAGCAAGCCCGCCTGATGCTATCCGCCATTGCGACGTGGTTCGCAGCGCACGGCGCCGGGCTTGTGCTCGGCGCCATCGCAAAGCTCGTGTTGGACGGCCTGACCTCGTACCAGGCCAACAATGCCCTTCGCGAGGCTGGCGCGGCTCAGACGGCGAACAAGGTCAATGTTGAAACGCTGGAGACCCAAGATGCGATGGCAGGCGTTGCTCGTCCTACCGATGACGCTGTTTCTGACAGCCTGCGATCCGGGAAGTTCTGACGTCGTCGTCAAGATCGTCTGCCCGCGCATCAACGAATACGACGCCAAGACGCAGGATCGCGCCCTGGCGGAATACAACGCGCTGCCGAAGGATTCGGCGCTGCGGCTGTTCATCGGCGACTACAAGCAGCTGAGAGACCAGATCAGGGTATGCCGGGCACGCGGGGCTTCAGCCGCATGACCATCGAATGGTGGCTGCAGAAGGTGCAGGAGGGTGGCGGCATTGCCGCGGTTCTCGAGCTCGCCGCTCTGATCTGGATGAACTTCGAGCGCAAACGCTTAATTGGAGAAGTTAAAGAGAAGTCGGACAAGGTCGACGCGCTTGCCGAACGGCTGATCGTGGTGGCGACCGAACTCAAGACCTTCCTGTTCAGCGAGCGGCGTGCATGAATTATATCATCGTGCGGCTTTTTCAGCGTGCCCCGACTAACGGTCACCACGACCCCTATGCGGCCGCTATGTCGATCAGTGATGAGTTGATTGACAAGATGCGCGCTGCCAACGGCACCATGGACACCGTCAGGTCGCTGGTCACCGACATCCTGCAGCGGCGCCATAACGTGCCGGTCGTCACCACCATCTACGAGGCCGTGCAGGAAATGAAGGCGGGCACAGATCAGGATCCGCTCGATCTAGGTTAGTCTCGACTCTACGTCTAAAAAAATACGGCCCCGCTTAGCCCTTCCCGGGGCGGCGGGGCCTTTTTCGCGTTTTGGGACTGGATGATGTTGTAGGCCTTAGCCTGTTTCTTGCGCGGCTCTGCCGTCGGTGATGGTTCGCCGTGATGGATCGCCTTGAGCATGGCGATCCTGGCATGCAGTCGCGGACCCCTGCCCTCTGCGGCGTCGATCAGCAATTGGCCGGCAAGCTGCCAATGCGGCAGCTTGTGCTTGGTCGCCGGCACCTTCGCGATGTACGCTGCCGCGTCCCTGAGAGTAACCAGCTCGCCGCCGTCTGGCAGATCGATCGGCAATTCAAATGGACGATGCCAGCCTCTATCCGCCACGGGCGCGTTTCGCCGGCGGCCGGGGCGGTGAAGCCTCGCGAGATCGCAGCGCGACGAGGTTGCAAGCCGGCTTCTTCCGTTCGTCTTTGCAGCGCTGACATCGCAGCACCCGCTCCAAGGTGTGCACCTGGTTCTCTCGAGGCCAGACGACCTCGCGCAGATCCATCATGCTCTCATGGCCGCAGCGCTTGCAGCGGACCTCGAGCAGCTCGCAGCCGCAGGCGATAGCCTCCGCGATCGAGGGCGACGGGCTGGCGTCTCCGCCGATGAACTGGCGGGTGTTCCATTCCTGGCAGGCGAGATGGTGCGCGTGGCGGTAGGCGGATTCCACCTGCCCGACAATGGCCTGATGGGCCTGTTCGGCCGCCCGCAGCTCGCGAACGTAATGGCGCCGATCGCGACCCGATAACGGGAGCTGGATGACGCGTGGAGACATCAGTCGCTCCGGCCGGCGGCCTTGCGCGCGTCCTTGCCGGCATCCCAAGCCTTGACACCATGGCCGGCGGCAGCTTCAGCGCCGGGTGCCGTGCTTTCGGCTGTGCACCTGGTGGTCGGCGGGTTGCCGCAGGTCTTGCCAATATCGGCCCAGCCGACGCACCGGCCCGAAGGTCCGCGATAGCCGGGCCCACCGCGATCGCCGCACGCCGCCAGGGCGTCGGTCGCTAGAATGCAAAGGAACGTCGCTGCCAGTGTCCGCCACATGGCGGTCATAAAAGCGCGGTCCTGACAGCTTGGCAAATGACCCCACCGGTTGAGCCCGGAAATGGGGGCAGGCCCCGCCGGTTGTACCCGCAATCGCGGCCGTCGTCCGGCTAGACCCGAGGAACCAGCACGCCGTTGTTGTTTGCCTGCTTCAAGATGACGTCTGGACCGATCTGAAGGTCAGCAGCAAGGTCGAAGACCTCTGTCATTGTCAATCGCCCCTTCTTCACGCGCGATCGTATTAGAGCTTTCGGGGCGGTCAATTCAGCTGCGAATGCCCGGTTGGCCTGCTGATCTCTCGTCACCGCCGACGTGAGCAATCTCGTTTCGGTCAATCCTTCTGATGACCAGGCAGAAAAAATTGCTCGGGCCCCGGCGAAACGACGCTTCGTCTCCTTCTCCTGGAGAAGCCCGACCTTCATCTCGTTCTCGTTGCGAACGACGGCGCCGGTCACTACGACTTCGTCATAGGTATGGTTCGTCCGAGTCTGCACCTTCGTATCGATTTTGAACAAATCGAAAATACGGCTCGCGCCCTTGGTGTCGAGATCACTGATCCCCAACCGCCGACGAAGCAGCTCCGCAGCCTGAATACCTCGCCGCCACGCCGGTAGAGACAGGTTCTCCTTCGGCAGAAGTACCGATTCAATCGGCGAGAGCGTAGAAGAAGCGGCCCCGCGCGTGATCTCCATCGCCTGCTCGGCGATGGCTGCAACCACCGGGAACTGTGCGGCAGGAGAGGCCAGGCACAGATCCATCAACAGGCGCTCGCCAAACTGCGGCAACAACTGCTCGAGCAGCCCAGCTATTCTATCGTCGATATCATACGGCGAGAGGCCGAGAGCCCCGGCGAAACGGCAAAATTGCGCCTCTTCCTCGTCCGTTTCATTGATCAGCTTCCATAGGTCCTGCAGGGAAGTATCCCGCACACGCCTTTCTTCGAGGCGATCGACGACGGACTGAACAAAGCCGCGGATCGTTCCTTCGACCAACTCTCGGCCACAGGCAATTTGAGCACGGTTTTTGAAACGCACGCCCGCGAGCGTAGCGTCGCGAGCCGATGCCGTGATGTCGAGCGACTTCCCCAATGCGACGATTGAAAGCTTGGGCAGAGCAAAGCCATGCTGCGCGGTAAGGAACGAGTGCCTCGAAAGAAACTCGGAATCGTCCCCCTCGTCCTCGCTCTTCCTGGGCTCCCAAAGGAGCGGCCACCAATTCTCGGCCATCCATTCCGCGAGAAAATAGGCGGGAATCTGCAGCTTCTTCGAGACGGCGCCCTTGCGATCGGCAAATTCGGACACAATGCGGTCGTCGACGACGATCAGCATTTCGCTGAGCGTTGCGTCGGCTTCGTTCCGCCCCTCCTGGGCGATCCAGTCCGCTGAAATCTCAAACTCACTCATGATCGCAATCCTGCGGGAAGGCCAGAGACCTCAACGGGATAAGCGTGGTAGGTGCCCGCCGTTCCGGTATTGGTGCAGGCCTCGTACCAAACATCGCCCTCTTTGTGCCACAGCCGCCTCGGGAAACCATTAACCCACTCTTCCGAGATCCTGCCTTTCCTGATCGCGTCGCGCATCGCGTCGCCGGCCTGCTGGAGGGTGAAATCCCTCGGACACGGCGTCGCCGGTTTCGTCCGGCGGACGAGCTTACCATCAATTTTGCAATGATAGTCGCTGGGGGCATATAGGGCCGCCTGAGCGACAGCTTCAAGCTCCTCCTTCGGCACAACCTTCCGCAACAGCCTCATCCTTTGCGGAAATTTAATTTCGCGGGTTTTCGGTCGTTTCATCTATTCCCCCGTTCAGGTTGTAACGGGAGCCTTGAACCAGCGTCAACATGGGCCCCAGGGCCTAGAAGACGGCGCGCCGACATCGACAAAACCAATGGAAGCCGGGCTTGGGAATCCCTGTGGTGCGTTAAAACCGATCCGGCCGTTGTCCGGTAGCCGGTTTCTCAGCAGGGCCTATGGGAGGCCGGTTTTGACCCCTTGGGGCTCGAACAAACCGGGAAAAGCGGATTGCTTACAGGGTTGCTTACAGATTGCTTACGGGCCGTCGCCCCGCAGGGCCAAAACGGCAGCAAAAACAAGATGGTGGGGGAAGAAGGACTCGAACCTTCGAAGTCATAAGACGGCTGATTTACAGTCAGCTCCCTTTGCCACTCGGGACACTCCCCCGTTTAACTGCATCGCAAACCCGACCGCTAACCGGCGGCGGAAAGGCCATGGATGACGTTAATACCCGGAGCCGATGGCGGGCTCCCGGTCGGCGCGTTTATGGGCGAAGGGCCATGGCAAAGTCAACCAAGGGAAGCCGCCAAAAGCACCCCCAAATGGCCCAAATTGCCATAATCCGGAACCCGTGACACAAGCTGGCCCATGAGCGATCGCGACCGAAAACCACCGTTCCGCCGTGGCGGCGGCAAACCCTTCGAAAAAGGCCGGAAACCGGGCGGCCGCCCGGCCTGGCGCGACCGGGATGCGAGCCCGGACGGGCCGGTGATTCTCTATGGCTGGCATACGGTTGCGGCGGCCCTCGCCAATCCGGAGCGCCAGATCCGCAAACTGTTTTTGACCGAAAACGCCGCCCGGCGTCTCGCCGACGAGAATATCGACACCCGCGTGCCCCCGGAAATCGTCCGGCCCAGTGCGATCGACCAGCGGCTGGGTCCCGATGCAGTGCATCAGGGCCTGCTCGCGGAGGCCGAGCCGCTGCCCGCGCCTGATATCGATGCGCTGGCACAGGAGGGCATCGTGCTGGTGCTCGACCAGATCACCGATCCGCACAATGTCGGCGCCATCCTGCGCTCGGCCGCGGCGTTTGCGGTCAAGGCGATCGTCACGACAGCCCGTCACAGCCCCGAGGCGACCGGTGTGCTGGCCAAATCCGCATCCGGCGCACTCGAGATGGTGCCGCTGGTGACGGTGCAGAACCTCGCCCGCGCGCTGAACGAGTTGAACGACCGCGGCTTCATGACGGTGGGCCTCGACAGCGAAGGCGCGGAGGACCTCGCCGCGGTCGCGCTACAGCAGCCGCTGGCGCTGGTATTGGGCGCCGAAGGCAAGGGTTTGCGGCAATTGACGCGCGAGACCTGCAGCGTGGTGGCGCGCCTCGACATGCCCGGCGAGATCAAGAGCCTGAATGTCTCGAACGCCGCGGTGCTGGCGCTCTATATCGGCGCCTCCAGGCTGGGATTGATGAAATAAGAGCTCTCTATTTTTTGACGCGTTTTCTTTACGCGAACCGGAATCCACTTCGCTTGAAAACGCGATGAAAACGCCCGCTCGCATGATGCGAACGGGCGCTGAAGCCTTGATTCGAACTTTGGATCAGTAACGGCCGTAGCGCGCGCCGCCGCGATAGCCGTAACGGCTGCCGTAGCCGTAGCGAGCGCCATAACCGTAACGGGCGCCATAGCCATAACGGATGCCCGGACGGACACCGTAGCGATAGCCATAGCCATAGGCGCGCGGAGCTACGACGCCGCTGCCATAGCCGTAATACGGAGGATAGCCGGTGACGAAGTCTTCCTGATAGACGCGGGCCGGAGCCCAGGCGCCGGGACCGGAATAGGTCGGACCCTGGTTGACGTAGTAATATTGCTGCACGGGATCGGCGAGCCGGGCATAACCCCAACCGACGCCGCCGCAGGGGTTGCAGGCCGACGAAGTGTAGGTTGCCACCGGCGCGGCGTAGACGACGGGCGCTGCGTAACCGCAGCTGGAGTAACCGCAGGCCATCGCGGGCGAAGCGGCCATCACGGCGACTGCCGCGACCAATCCTGAAATCAAATGACGCATTACTCTCTCCTGTGGGTTTTTTGCCTGCAGTTATTTTGCCTGCAGGTATTTTTGTTGGCGTGGTTTTGTTGGCGTGGTCTCTCAGCGTGGAAAGTTCTGTCGTCCTCGTGGTCCGAAATCCGGTCGCCGGACATCCCCCGGCGCGTAGATGATATCTGGCGGTTCGACCGGCACGTTGGACTGCGCCGGCAGCGGCGCCGACTGCGCAGACCAGGACTGGTGATAGCTTTCGGCGGGCTGCGGCAACCTGCGGTTCGCCGGCGGTTCGATTTCCAGCCGCCCGTAACCGGGCAGATGACCCGCGCTCGGATAATAATGACCGACACGCGGAACCGGATCGACATAGCGGCCACCATAGACGGTCGGCTGCACATGCGTGCCCTTGCCGAGGCCCCATTCGCCTTCGACCACCCTATAGGATGCATCGACGCCGTTAATGATGACGGGCACACCGGGACGACCTGGAATCACGATATCAAAGCCGCCGCCGGCAAGTGCCGTCGACGTCGTCGCCATCAATATTGCCAGTGTCACGCCAATGCGCATCGCTCGGGACCCCGTTTTTCCTGGGCCGCAATCTAATCGAACAGGCGTCCGCAAGGGTTAAGAGGCCGGACCAAATTGCCAGTAAGGCTAACGCGCAAGCATTCCCCGCCGTTCAATTGCGAGCGAACGCGATCAGCAATTGTTAACGGCGCGCGCTCAGCCCAACAGGTTTTCGACGATCGTGTTGGCCCCGATCGCGATCGTGACGAGACCGACGGCACCCTGCAGGCCGCGGTTGGCCCAGGTGAGCCAGCGCGCGGACACCGCGAGCGGCACGGCGATGACCGAGGACAGTGCGCCCATGCCGATCATCGAGCCGATCCCGAACAGCGCCACATACCCAAGCCCGGCCGCGGGTGTGGACGCCTGCGAGACCGTCAGCATCAGCAGCGCAGCCGATCCCGCCATGCCGTGCATCAAGCCGACCAGCAGCGTGCGCCAGCGAAAACCGTGTTCGTGGATGTGCGCGGTGCGCAGATGCGGCGTGGTTTCGCCGGCATGGCTGTGGGCGTGAATATGCACGGTGCCGTCGCCGTGGCCATGTTTGTGAAAATGCACGCGGTCGCGCCACAGCCGCCACAGCACGTGCGCGCCAAGGCCGACCAACATGATGCCGACGGCGGCCTCCAGCGGACGCGCCACATTTTCGGGGATCGCGCGGCCGAGCAGGATGGCGCAGCCGGCGAAGACGAACAGCGTCAGCGTATGGCCGAGCCCCCAGGTCAGCCCGTGCTTGACGATATCGCCGACCCGGCTGCGGCGCGCGGCGATGCTGGAGACGGCGGCGATATGATCGGCTTCGAGCGCATGTTGCATGCCCAGCAAAAACCCAAGCCCCAAAATTCCGAACATATGTCCCCTTCCCCTTCCGTCATTGCGAGCGCAGCGAAACAATCCATACTTGCTTTGCGGCCCGATGGACTGCTTCGCGGAGCCTTCATCGGGCGCGCATTCGCACACTGGCTCGCAATGACGTTTCAAATTTCCTTATGACACCGCTTGACCTGATTGTCAGAGGCAATATTCACGCCGGATTAGTGCCTTCGGAAAACACTTCATCCAACAGGCTGCGCATCGCCGCCCATGAGCGGCGATCGGCCTGTTCGTTGTAGAGCGCGGTGCGCATCATCGAACCGTCGGCGGCGGGATTGGTGAAACCATGCAGCGTGTTGCCGTAGCTGATGACCTGCCAGTCGCCCACCTGGGCTTCCCGCATCTCGTTCTCGAACGCGGCGACCTGATCAGGCGGCGCCAGCGGATCCTCCGCACCGGTCAAGACCAGCACACTCGCCTGCACGGCGCCGGGTTGCGCGGGCATTTTCGTCGCCAGCGCGCCGTGGAAACTGACCGCCGCCTTGAGATCGGCGCCCTCGCGCGCGAGCTCCAGCACCACCGAACCACCGAAGCAGAACCCGATCGCCGCGAGCCGGCGCGTATCGACCTCAGCCAAATCCGCCAGCGCCGCGAGCGCGGCACGGCCGCGGGCGCGGAGTTTTTCCGGCTCGGCGCGCAGGCCGCCGACCAGTGTCGCGACCTGCTGCAGATTGCTCGCCTGCCGCCGGTCGCCAAACATGTCGGCGGCGAGTGCGATGTAGCCGAGGTCCGCGAGCCGCCGTGCGCGCTCCATCGCAAACTCGCCGAGCCCGAGGCCCTCGTGAAACACCAGCACGCCCGGGCGCGGGACTGCGGCATTGTCGCTCCAGGCCAGATAGCCCCGCAAATTGACGTCGTCGCAGCGGTATTCGAGGTCACGCGTCGGCATGAAATTCTCTTGAAAGTTTCTTCAAGGTCTCTTGAAGTTCTATCGAAGTTGTCTTGGAGTTTTTTTGGGGGCGCTTCAAAATGCGGGGATCCGGAACATCACACCGGTTTGAACGCAGCACAACCCAAAATCGGAACATCGTGTCCAGCCATCGGTTGGCCTCCGACAACAATTGCGGAGAGCAACCCATGACAAAGCTGAAACTTTTGGGCGCAGTGGCCTTGCTGGCGGCCACGGTTACGACACCGGCGATGGCGCAGCGGTGGACCAATGATTACGATTATCGCTATCGATCGTCCGGCTTCTGGCCAGGCGACGTCGCAGCGGGTGTCGTCGGCGGTGCGATTGGCACTGCAGGCGCGATTGCGACCGCCCCGTTCCGCGGCAGCGACTCCTACGCCTACTATGGCGGCCCGGCCTATGACGATTCCTATGCCTATCGGGTGCAACGCCCGCGCAGCCTGCGTCCCGCCTGCGGCATCCAGCCTGACGCGACCTATATGGGCCCGGACGGACGCTGGCGCCCTTGCTGAGGGTCGATCGGCAACGCGAGCAACTAACGCCGGTTTGAATCGTTAAGAAAAATGCGGGGCGCCCGGCGCGTTCCGCATTTTGCCTTGCGTGACGAAAGCTCGCGTCACTTGCGTCACGGAAACGTCACGGAAAGGAGAGATCGCATGACAAAGTTCAAGATTCTCGGTGCGACCGCAATTCTCGCCTCCGCGTTGGCGACTCCGGCCGCGGCGCAGCAGCTGCCCGGCAGCTATCGTCAGGCCGCTCCGGATCAGGCTTATCGCCAGCAGGCCTATCGCCAGAACGGCATTTGGCAGAACAGCTACAACCGCTGGGATAACAGCGGCGGCGTCCGGCCGGGCAATTTCGCAGCCGGCACCGCGACCAATATGGCGGGCGTGCCGCCGATCGGCGGCGAGGAATATGCCCGCCGCAACGGCTTTGTTTGCATCCCCGGCACAACGTTCCGCGGCGAAGACGGCCGCCGGCATCCCTGCCAGTAAGACAAGCGTATCGAGACGCGGAAAAAGGCGGCTTCTGGGCCGCCTTTTTCATGCGCGGAAATGCTGAAAGTGCCGTTCGAGGTTCTGGCCCTTTGCAAGCAAGTCTGGTATTCGAGCCGCCTGATGTCGACGGGATCCAGTCCGGTATTCCGCGGGCCCGTGATTTCAGTTCGCCGGTTTAGCTCAGCGGTAGAGCAGCGGTTTTGTAAACCGAAGGTCGGGAGTTCAATCCTCTCAACCGGCACCATTCCGCGTTCAAGGTCGCATCCCCTTACATCAGCATCCAGCGCCGTATCAGCCACGCCAGCCCGAGCGCAACGATCATGACGCAGACGCCGAGCCAGGACACTGCTTGTTCTGAAATCGCCGGCGAGCCGCCCGGCAATCTTGAAAACGGATTCCAGCTCGGTCCTTCGGAGTGGTCGACTTTGACCCGATTGAGGGTGAAAAGCGCGAGCGCGCCACAACCGAAAAAGAAGAAAACCACGTGGCAGACATAAGCGGCCGGCGAGCTGACACCATTATACTTCAACATGGCACCTGCCGAATGATGGCTCGAGGAATACGATTTTGAAGCGCACGCGCGTCATGAGAGCACGAATAGCTCGGCACGGCCGTCATCACAACGTTAGACGCTGATTGTAGCCGAATCTACTTCTTCGACCGAGCCGCCGCCGCGCCGCTGGCGATATCTTTCCGCCTTTTGGCCGTCATTCCGGCCGCCCGCGCCTTGCGACCCATGCGTCTGAGTATTGTCACGGGGAAATGCTTGGCGGTAAGGTCTGCAAGTTCAGCAGACGGTGGGGGCTTTCCCGATGGGCGACGCCAGATGTAGCTGCGGTGCAGTCACGCTCTCGCTTCCAGAAGAGCCATCCAGGATCGTTGTTGCTTGCCATTGCATCGACTGCCAACGCCGAACCGGCGCGCCGTTCGGTGCCGGCGCTTATTACCCCGCCGAGCTTGTCGCCATCTCAGGAACCTCAAAAGAGTTCACGCACGCCGCCGCAAGCGGCGGGGAAATCCATAACTATTTTTGTCCGCAGTGCGGCTCAACAGTCTACTGGAAACTCGGCAACATGCCCGGTCTGATCGCCGTCGCTGTCGGCGCGATGGCGGACCCGACATACCCGACCCCTGTCATATCGGTTTTCGAACAGTCGAAACATCATTGGGTTCGAATTGATGGCGCCGTGGAGCACTTCCGGCAAAATCGCCTCCCAAAAAATTCAAACTGAGACACTCCCCGCTATTCACAGCAAATTTTTGGCGCGGTCCACTACGAGCCGCTCCAAGCAAACCACACGATAAAAATCTCAAGTGACTCTTGACCGAGAATCGCAAATCAGAATTTGTACGGCCTTGCTTTGGAGGCGCCGTGTCAGATCCTTTTACTGATTTCATGACTGGAAAATTATCGAACCGGCGAGCTGCTGAAGACCGGCGGGTGTTCCGCCTGATGTATCTTGCCCTCGCCGGCTTGATCATTCTGGCGGTGGCGAAACTGTTTATCTGAACGCGTTCGGGCAAGGAAAAAGCCCGGATTGCTCCGGGCTTCTTCGTTACCAATGATGGTAGTGGCGATGATAGTGGCGGCGATAGTATCGCGGGCCACCGTCGTAGTAGGCGTACGGCCCACCGCCGTAATAGCCGTACCTCGGTCCATAGTAGTAAGGGTTATTGTAGGCATTGGCTGCCGCTGCGGCGCCTAGCACGCCTGCGGCCACGCCGAAGCCGATCGCAGCGTTACGCCCGCCGCGGGCCTCCGCCGGAGAGTTGACGACAGCTGATGTCGCAAGCGCGGCAACGGCTGCAAGAGTAAGTCCTGTCTTTCGCATGTGTGATCCTCCTTTCCATTCCCGCGTTAACGCTTGCCACGCGAGGCCGTTGCAGGAACTTGCCCGGCTTAATTTTTGACATTTTTGCGAAACGGAGTTCTGTTCCGGCGACTCGACGAAGTTCCGGAAGGCTCTACACGCGGATGCAAATTCCACTGCACCCGTTCAGGGCTTCAGCGCGTAGGAGATCGCGATACGCAGCGCGAGGCCGACGCCGATCCCCGGCGACGTTATTCCATGGCCGCACCTATCGCGACGCCGATCAGTCCCCGCGGCGATGGTGCTGCCTTGCGTCACGGCGGCGTCCCTGCGCTATCGGTTGCTGTTCCGGTCCGGATCCGGCACCTGGGGATTTCTGTCCGCCCGGCTCGAATCGTCCACTTGCGATTTGAGATCGGCGGCCTTCTCGACCAGACCCGCTGCGACATTCGGGTCGGTGACTGTCCTGGCGAATTTGAGAAGCGTCGTTGCCTGACGCGTCAGATACTCCCTGCCCACCACTGTTGTTATCTCCGGATTTTGCCGCGCCCGCAGACGTTACGTTGCAACGCGGGATTCGTTCCGAGCCCGGCGCTACGAAGTGATCATTTTTAATCTTTTAATCTTTGTTCCCTCCTTTAGCCGCGGGAGCCGGCATCTTGGGTTCCCGTCGTCCGCCCGCCTCGGAACCAACCCCGGCCGATCACGTTTTTTCCGCATGAGAATTCGGGAAGAAAACTGCAATCTGGTTTTGCTCACCGGCGTGACGCTGGTGAGCGCTGTAATCGCGGGCGCCGCCACTTTCGTGGAGCCAGCCTCCCCGGCTGGCAAAAGCAAGGCGGTTTATGCCGCCTCGGCGTCTTCGCCGTCGGCTGTCGCGGCCTCGTCGCCGTCGACCGCCGCGACTTCACCGGCGGTGGCAAGGCAGCCGGGCCGCCTCGTCGACCAGGCTCCGGTCCGGGTGATCGGCGCCCCCTTCGTACCCAACACCAATCCGCGCGAGCGCTGAGCAGGTGAGATCGGGTGCAGCCGCTTGACAACTTTTGATTACATTCTCATCCAATACTCGTTCTGCGAGTTGCCCCCTTCTTTCTTTGCATGGGGTTGTTTTCGCGATTTTGAGTCTGGGCCTCCCGGCTGTCTCCCTTTTGTCACCTCACCGGCAAATCGGATGCCTTCATTAGCCATCTTCAACACTCGCCCTTGATTCCGCAAAAGCCTTTTGCTGGAATGGCTTGGGCCGAGGTGTGTGATGAAATGGATGAAAGAACGCGACCTCCTGATCGCGCAGACGATGGCATTCGTGCAATCGGTGACCGGAAAAAAGCCGGATCTCGACCAATTCGTCGGGAAGGCATCGGCTATCGCCAGCCCCGAAGCTCCCGCTACCTCTGAGGCCCCCAAGGCCACGCCCGCGGTGTCGATGCCTGACATCGAGGCGATGCTGGCCGAAACCGTCGCCGCCCCGCCACCGAAGCCGGCGCTGGCCGGGCGCACCGAGCCCAAGGTCGACTTCCAGTCCGAGATCCGCGCCCGCGTCGCCAATTTCCGCGCGCATCAGGAACGCTTCAACCGCGAGCGCGAGGCCTATTGCAGCGCCACCATGGCCAAGGTGCACGCTTCGCTGCACGAAGACACCGGAGTGCCGCGGCCGGGCAAATAGCCGCCTGCCTCAGGCCCTGCCGATCTTCTCCAGCACGGGCAGCAGGTGCGTCAGGAACAGGTCCGGATTTTCGCTCATCGGGAAGTGGCCGAGCCCCTTCATGATGGTGACCTCGCAACCTGCGATGCTGTTCGCGACATCAAGCGTTTCCTCCGGCGTGCAGGAATAATCATACTCGCCGGAAAGCAAAAACAGCGGACAGCGCCCGGTGTCGATCTGCGCGACGCGGCCACGGATATCGCCGTCGAGCTTGTAGAAGTGCAGATCGCCTTTGAAAACGCCGGGGCCGCCTTGCATATAGTGCCACAAGGTTTCCCAGCGCTCACTGTCCGGCGCATCGGGCCCGACCAGGCCGGAGACGATGGCACCGGCGACCTCGCCGCCGTGCACGTCCGGCCGGTGCAGGAAATTCAGATCGTAATAGGGATCGACATGCGCGCCGGCCTGCAGGCCGATGATGGCGCGAAAGCGCTCGGGATGTTCGAGCGCCAGATGCAGCGCGATGCGGCCGCCGATCGAACAGCCGATCAGGATCGGGTGATCGAGTTCAAGTGCCGCCGAAATTTCCAGGACCATGGTGGTGTATTGCGCCGAAGTCAGCTGGTATTCCTCGTCGTGCCAGCCGGCCGGCGGCGAGGACTTGCCGTGCCAGGGCATGTCGAAGGCGATGACGCGATGTCTTGCGGTGACGCGCGCGTCGTTCATCAGCGCGCGGTATTGCCGGCCGTCGCTGCCCGCGGTGTGCAGGCACAGCAGCGGCGTGCCCTCGCCCGCTTGCTCGACATAGATGCGGTGCGGCCGGCCGAACAATTCCAGATGCATGTAGCGGCCGATGATCGGCTCGAACCTCGCGCTCATGCGGCGGCTCCCGTGGCGCGCAGCTTGGCGAGCGCCTCCTTGAAGTAGCGCAGATGGGCCATGAATACCCAAAGATCGCCCTCGGCCTGCAGCACGCGCCGCTTGATCAGGGCCAACAGGTCGTTGGAGCCCGGCGGCGGGCGCTGGCTCCAGAATTTCTTCCATTCCGCCTCGGAGGCGCGAAGCGCAAAGGCCGCTGACGGCATCACGATCGGCCCTTGCGTCACCGACATGATTCGGCCCTGGTAGATCGAAATCAGAAAGGCAGTCTGGCCGACCTCCAGCAGAAAGCTGGTCGTAAGGTAGCGGCCGCGCCGGACCAGTCCCGCATCGCCATTGACCCGCGCCTGCAGCGTCTCGATCATTCCCGGCTCCACCCTGCAATGTTGTCGGGCCGCTTCGCTGCCCGCATTTGTTGTGTCGCATGATGGGCGGATTAGGCGCGCCGTCAATCCGCTCGAGACAAGCCTATAGCCAGGCGTAGACCAGCGCGACGTTGGCCGCGCAGGCAACCAGCAGGGCGACCGTGAGCGTGAGCTGGACACGCTCGCAGGAGTGCGTCTGGAGGATCGTTCTCATGGCCGAAACATCCGGCGATTCTAGCCGAGGAGTCTCGGAGATTCTTTTTTGTGGGATTCATAACTCGTTTACGACTCATGGGCTTCGCCAAATCACCGCCGAAATGAGCCATTTCAGCCCTTCCACAGCCCTGAGCCGGCGGCATACCAGCCAAGCCTGAAACCCAGATGCGACTGCAACGTTGACCGTTTTTGCCGGAGCCCACACGCATGCCCTACGCGCTATTCTGCAACGAAGCCAAGCTGAGCAAAGCCTATCCGAGCGAGGCCGATGTCTGGAAGCTGGCCCAACATTCGGGACTTGTGGTCGATGTGGTCGAGGAGGACAAGTCCGGGCCACGACCCGTGCTGGACAATGACTACGAGATCAGACCTTGCCAGCCGGACCCGCATGAAGATCCAGCCCGCAACAAGGCCGAGGCCGAGCGCGACGTCCGGTCGGCGCTGCAGCTGAGTTCTGCTCCAAGGGACCCGAGATAGATCGTCATGCCCAACATAGGTGGGACCGATCGCCCTAATAAGGCGTCGGGGTCGCCAATGAAGCCTGTTCCGAAGCGATCACCACGCAAGCCTTGCGACGGTTAAGTCCCCTGATCGCGCCGGTCACCTTGAGCACCTTCCCGACAGGACAGTTGGCGTCCTGCACGAAGGCGATTTCATAGGGAGCAAGGATGAGCGGTTCAGATTTCAGGACAGTCTGGGCAAGGCACGGCAACGACGCTGCAGAAAGTATCAGCCCTAACGCAAAAGCACGCATGTGTGATGTCCAACCAGCCGACCGGACCATAATAGCCGAAGATGACGAAAAGTTGCGTGCACCGCGAAAATAATTTTTTGCGATCTACCGGCAGCTGCGAATGGCGCTTCGTGCGCCTCCAGCGCCGCCCCCGAAATGCAAAAAGGCCGGCTTCCCGCCGGCCTTTTCTCGTCCGAATACGGAAAGCCCGTATCAGTATTTGGAGGCTGCGGGGCCGCCCCAGCCAAACCGGTAGTTCACGCCGGCCTTGACGGTGTGTTCGTCGTTCCGAAAACTCTGGCCGGTGATGTCAGCAGGGCCAGCCGTGAAGGTGGTCTTGCCGAAATCATAATACTGGTACTCGGCCTTGGCCGACCAGTTGGGCGCGAACATGTATTCAAGGCCGGCGCCAACCGTGTAGCCGTCCTTGCGGTTGCCGCTGGTGGTGAAGCCTGCCGGCACCCCGGCCACGGTGACGCCGAGATTGTTGCCGTCCCGCCAGGCGTAACCGCCCTTGGCGTAAAGCAGTGTCGGCCCCCACGTGTAGCCGATCCGGCCCGTCACCGAACCGATCTGGTCGGTATTGCTGGTCACCAGCGTACCGCCCGGGAACAGCACGCCGCTGTTGCCGCCGCCGTTCAGCCAGCTGTACTGGGCCTCGGCGCCCAACACCCAGTTGGGCGCGAATTGGTAATCGAAGCCGCCCTGCACACCGCCGAGGAAGCGCGCGTCGCTGCCTTGCAGGGAGTCGGTCCCCGCAAAGGCGCCGCCGAGATGGCCGCCGATGTAGAAGCCGGTCCAATTATAAACGACCGCCGGCGCGGTGTAGGCCGGCGCCTTGGTGTAAGGGCGCGGCTGGATGTCCGCCGCAAAAGCAGGCGCCGCCATGGCGGCCAGCGCGGCAGCGCCGAGCAAAATCTTCTTCATCTTCGTTCCCCGTTACTAGCGTCCGTCATCAAGCCAAACAACGTGACCTCAATTAGGTTGCTTTGCGGCAATGCCGGAGCACCGATGGTGCGCAACTGTGACGGCGTGGCAACAAAGCGATTTAGTTCCCTCGCATGTAAGATTTTTTCCTGCGTTAATCAGCCGGTATCCCGCATTGTTGATGTCGGAGATAACTAAGGCCAGGTTCAAGGGTCGCCGAAAAGTGATCTGGTTCCGTTTATCATTTCGGCTGGGGCGCCCCCGCCGCCGGGGCGGATTCGATGGCACACGGCGTTCCGGGACGTCCTCCCGGAAGCCGTTCCCACGTCAGTAGCCGGCGGCGTCGATCACCGCCTCGGCAAAGGCCTGCGGCGCCTCCTGGGGCAGATTGTGCCCGATGCCGCCGGTGATCAGGCGATGCGCATATCTGCCGGCGAACTTCCTGGCGCAGGCGGCGGGATCGGGGTGCGGGGCGCCATTGGCATCGCCTTCGAGGGTGATCGTCGGCACCGAGATCACCGGGAATGCGGCAAGCCGCTTCTCCAGATCGTCGTATTTCGCCTCGCCCTCGGCCAGGCTGAGCCGCCAGCGGTAATTGTGGATCGCAATGGCGACCTGATCCGGGTTGTCGAGGGAGGCCGCGCTGCGCCCGAACGTGGCGTCGTCGAAATTCCACTTCGGCGAAGCCAGTTGCCAGATCAGCCGGGCAAAATCGCGGGTGTACTTCTCATAGCCGGCCCGGCCGCGTTCGGTGGCAAAGTAATACTGGTACCACCAGGCGAGTTCGGCCTTCGGCGGCAGCGGCGCGCTGTTGGCTTGCTGGCTGCCGATCAGGTAGCCGCTCACCGCGACCAGCGCCTTGACCCGCTGCGGCCAGATCGCCGCGACGATGTCGGCGGTCCGTGCCCCCCAGTCGAATCCGGCGATAACCGCCTTCTCGATCCTGAGCGCATCCATGAGATCGATGACGTCGACCGCAAGCGCGCCCTGCTGGCCATTGCGCAGCGTATCAGGGGAGAGAAACCGCGTGGTGCCGTAGCCGCGCAGATGCGGCACGATCACCCGGAAGCCGGCCGAGGCCAGCATCGGGGCAACATCGACGAAGGCGTGGATGTCGTAGGGCCAGCCGTGCAGCAGGATAACCGGAGGACCATCGGCGGGCCCAGCCTCGGCGTATCCGACATTGAGGAGGCCGGCGTTGATCTGCTTCAGCACGGGAAACGACGTATGCGTCCCCGGCTTGACCAGCGTCGCGGGTTTGGCGTTGCCGGATTGGGCGCCGGCCGGCGGAGCAGCCAGGGCGAACTGGGCGGCTGCAAGCGTCATGGCGGCGGCACCGAAGAAGCGGCGGCGGCCAAGGTTGATATTGTCGGACATGCACTTCTCTCCACTTGAAGGGCCCCGCCTCCTAGGACCGGACGCGGGTCCTTATTACATCGTATACGATTTATTAGGACGCGATTCAAATGATCCAACCTCGCTCCGATGTCAACCCCTTCCGATTTAATCGCATACGATATATATGCTCCTGAGACGTCACGATCGCGTGTGCCCAGGAGCATCAGGATGAAACCGAACAAGTCTTCGACCCCCATGTCTTCGACCCCCATGCCTTCTCCACGGCCTTCGGATTCAACGCCGAATCCCAAGCTCGCCGACTTCCTGTGCTTTGCGGTCTACTCGGCCAACCTCGCGTTTGGCCGGGCCTACAAACCGCTGCTCGACGAACTCGGCCTCACCTACACGCAATACATCGCGATCGTGGCGCTGTGGGAGCAGGATAATCAGACCGTATCCAGTCTCGGCGAAAAGCTGTTTCTCGAATCCAACACACTGACCCCGATCCTCAAGAAGCTCGAAACGATGGGCTATCTGCGCCGGCAACGCGCTGCCGCCGACGAGCGCCAGGTGCTGATCAGCCTGACCGATGCCGGCCGGGGCTTGCGCGAAAAACTCGGTGGAAGAAATCTGGTGAAGGCTTCCGGGCTTTCGCCGGAGGAATTCCCCAGAATGCAAAAGGCGGTGGTCGCGCTGCGCAACAACCTGATCAAATCAATGCAGGATACGCCGGCCGGCGCGCCGGCGAACCCCGCGCCCGCGCCGACAAAAGAACGCGCGTGAGCCGGCGCGCGGATGCTACCGCGCCAGCTTTTCCAGATCGGGGAACGGCGCATAGACCGCACCGGCGCAGGGATCGCTGGCGTTTTCGATGAGGCGATCGAGCCGGCCATCGACATAAAGTATCGCACGCTCGCGCGGTTCACCGTAATTGCCATCGGATTCGCGCGGGCTGAAGCGCAGGCAACTGATGTAGCGCAGCCGCCCCCCGACGACGCGTTGTATCGGCTCCGCCATCACGGCGTTGCGCACGCCGACCGGGTTGTTGAGATAGGTCCGCATGAACGAGAGGATCTCGCCCCTGTAATTGCCCGGAAACGGCTGATTGGAGACGCCGCGGTCGTCGGTATAGGTGATGCTCCTGGCCTCGTCGCCGCCGCCCGCGCAGGCCGCGAGCACGATCGGCAGCAACAGGATCGCCGCAAATTTCGCTGATGTCCCCAAGCCCACTCTTCCACCTGCCCTCAAGGAAATCTCTTAAACCGGGCGGTGGCGAAATGGAATTCGCAACTCGGTTATCGCACCCGGATTGGACCGCCGAAACGGCGCCAGCCCACGGCCATTGGGGAAGCAATGGTGCGTGGGCTGGTCTGATACCCGCCGGCGCGACGGGGGCAATGGGGATCGAACCGCGCCCGCGGATCAGTTTCGGCCGCGCCTGGCGGACGGAACGTGCTTGATCACGACGTTCGCAGACAACGCTAGCGGCGACGCGCTGAACCGTCGGTGAAGCCGGATATCGGACGTCGTTCATCTGCGTGACATCTTCGTCATGTTTCCAGCGCCATACGGCCCGCAATGCAAGATCACGGGCAAAATCACGGGAATGGCATTAAACGGCCGGGAATGTTCCCAGCCGTCAGGTGTTCAAACCAGCGGGCTTCGGTATAGGATCGCCTGATGGCACCGGCCTTTTCTATTGATCTGCTCGAAGTCGGGTTTCCTGATTGTGTTCAACTGGAGAGACGCATGACCAAACTTGCTATCAGGCTTCTGACGCTGGCGATGTTGACGCTGACGTTGACCGCGGCTCCCGTCGTCAGCGTGGTCTACGCGGCGCCCGACAACGATCCGCCGCCGCCGCCCGACAGCAGCAAAAAGAAGAAGCGATCCAGCGAAGTGCCACCGAGCACTCAGGAAACCGCCTTTGCGAGCGGTTATCGCGCCGCCTATGCGGCGATCTACGATCGCCACGACTACGCCTCGGCAATCGAACAGTTGAAGGCGCTCGGCCGGGACGACAGTGCCGCGGTCGCCAATCTGATCGGTTACTCCTATCGCCAGCTGGGCGACTACAAGGTGTCGCAAGTCTGGTACGAGCGCGCGCTCAAGGCCGATCCGAACCACGTCAAGACCTGGCAATATTACGGCCTGTGGCAGGTCGAACAGGGCAACCGCGAGTCCGCGCAATATCATCTGAACAAGATCGCGACGCTTGCCGGCACCTCGAGCGAGGAATATCGCTCGCTCGCCGCGGCGCTCGAAAAGCCGCCGGGAACCGGTCTGGCTTACTAAGCCGCCAACGCGCCTTCGTTGTTGCGAAGCGTGCGGCGCTGAAGACTGCAGAGGTGCCGACAGCCACCCGCTGTCGGCACTTTTTTTCTTCACTACGGCCGGATGACCCATCCACGTCCCCATTTCCCATCTGCCGCCCAGGAGTCTCCGGGGCGGAACCAGATTATTTGCGGCCGGCGGGCCAAATCGGCACCGGTCACGGCATGCGTTATCGATTTCTTAAGGATGATCGCGTTCCGCCCGCCGGGACGGGATCGAAGAACCATTTCAAAACCCAAGGGACATACGCTTTTCACCAAACTAGCGGCCTTTCCGCCGGACTCCGGCCGCAATGGATTCCGGGGAGGCATCAGGGTTGGATGATGAGCACACACGATCACGCCGTGGCCGAAACGCCGGAGGTTCTGCTGGCCGCGCTTGAGCGGGCGACAGACGCCGTGGTCATCGTCGATGCCGAACTTCATGTCAGTTATCTGAATGCAGCGGCCGAATTCATCTTCGGGTTGGACCGCGCCGAGGCGCTTGGCTGCCATATCGGCAATTTGGGGCTCAAGGACCTGCAGCACCATCTCGCCGCGCCGACCGCCGGTCAGGCAAATCCCGACACTCCGCAAGCACGCAACTCCGAGATCACGGTCGAACGCAAGGACGGCAGCCGGATGCGCATCGCGGTGTCGCTTTCGAAAGCCGAGATCGGCGGTCAATGCCGCACCATCGCCTTCGCTCGGGACATCACCCGAGAGATCGAACGACGCGAGCGGGTGACCTTGCTTTCGCTGGTCGCCGACAGGACGAGCCGCGCCGTCATCGTCACCGACCGCCACCTGAAGATCGTGTACACCAACGCCGCGTTTACCGGAATGTTCGGGTATTCGGTCGCCGAAGCCAAGGATCGGCGGGCAAGCGAACTCGTTGTCGGCCGGCATACCGACCGAAGGGCGCTGGCAAGGATGCGACGCTGGGTCGACCTCGAAGCCGGCGGTGAGGAGGAAATCCTCGCTTACGACAAGAACGGCGACGAGATCTGGGTATCGGCCAACGTCAAGGCGTTCCGCAACGAGCGCGGACAGATCAAATACATGTTCGCGCTGCTGACCGACATCACCGAGACCAGGCAATTGCGCTCGTTGCAGCAGCTGATCATGAGCGCGCTGGCCGATGAAATCCCGATTGCCGACATCGCCGACCGGCTTTGCCGGCGCGTCGAGGAGATCGCGCCCGACGTGGTTTCCTCGCTGCTTCACATCGATGCCGGCGGACTGATTCACCCGCTGGGCGGCCCCAGCCTTCCCGACGACTATTCCCTTGCGCTGGACGGCGTCGCCATCGGTCCGAACATCGGCTCCTGCGGCTCGGCGGCCTATTACGGTGAAGCGGTGCTGGCGCAGGATATCGACACCGATCCGCGCTGGCAGCCGTTCAAGGCCCGCCCCCTCGAAGTTGGCTTGCGCGCCTGCTGGTCCACGCCGATCAAGGGCAAGGACGGCCGCGTGATCGGAACCTTCGCGTTCTATTTCAGGGAATGCCGCGCGCCGAGCCGCTGGCATCAACGGATCGTCGACGCCTGCGTCGATCTCAGCGCGCTCGCGATCGAGCGCAAGGAAGCCCGCGCCCAGATCGCGCGGCTCGCCTATTACGACATGCTGACCGGCCTGCCGAACCGCGCGCGGCTGCGCGATTTGATCGCCGAGGCGACGAAAGCCTGCCCCGCCGGAAAGCACGTCGCGCTGGCGTTTCTCGATCTCGATAATTTCAAGGACGTCAACGATACGCTCGGACACTCGGCCGGCGACGAATTGCTGGTCGGGTTTGCCCAGCGCCTGCGCGCGCAGATTCAGCCGACCGACATGCTCGGGCGGCTCGGCGGCGACGAGTTCGTGATCGTGCTGCCGAACCGCAACGCGGCCGAAGCCTCGCTGATGGCCTCGCGAATTACCGAGGCCCTGGTCAACCCGCTGCAGATCGGAGCCAAGCAGGTGGCGATGTCCGCCAGCGTCGGCATCAGCATGTATCCGGACAACGCCACCGATATCGATACCCTGATCCAGCAGGCCGATGCTGCCATGTACAAGGCCAAGCAGGCGGGCCGCTCGACGTTTCGCTTCTTCAGCGCCGACATGGACCGGCTGGCCGAACAGCGGCTGGCCCACAGCGCCGCGCTGCGGCGCGCGATCGCAAATGACGTCCTGCAATTGCAGTATCAGCCGCAGATCCGGACCAGTGACGGCGCCATTCATGGCGTCGAAGCGCTGGCGCGCTGGTACGATCCGGAGCTGGGCGAGGTTTCGCCTTCGAAATTCATCCCGCTGGCCGAAGAGTGCGGACTGATCGAACAGATCGGCCTGTGGTCGATCCGCGAGGCCTGCCGGCAAATGGCGGAGTGGCGTGCCGCCGGCGTGGACATCCCCTCTGTGTCGGTCAACCTCTCTCCGATCAACTTCCAGAACGCCAACCTCGCGGCTGCCGTCGGCGGCATCCTCGCCGACCACCGCCTGCCGCCGCACGTGCTGACGCTCGAGATCACCGAAGGCGTGATCATGAACGAGCGCTCGGTTGCGATCGAGACGATGCACGCGCTTCGCACGCTCGGTGTCGGCCTGTCGCTGGACG
Source organism: Bradyrhizobium sp. LjRoot220 (assembly GCF_964252915.1). Classification (NCBI taxonomy): domain Bacteria; kingdom Pseudomonadati; phylum Pseudomonadota; class Alphaproteobacteria; order Hyphomicrobiales; family Nitrobacteraceae; genus Bradyrhizobium; species Bradyrhizobium sp. LjRoot220. Next base: position 555,753 of record NZ_CAXUPS020000002.1, on the reverse strand, counting down.
ATTTCGGCATCGGCTATTCGAGCCTCAGCCGGCTGGCGCATCTGCCGATCCGCGAACTGAAGATCGACCGCACCTTCATGCATGACGTCGAGAGCGATCCCAGCGCGCGGGCGATCGTGACGACCGTGGTTCGCGTCGGCCAGAGCCTCAATCTCACCGTCGTCGCCGAAGGCGTCGAAACCGACGAGCAGCGCGATTTGCTGACCGAACTTGGCTGCGACGTCATTCAGGGTTTCCTCTACGCGAGGGCGCTGTCGCCGGCCGCCTTCGGCCGCTGGCTGCTCGACCACAGCGCCGCGCGCGCGAGTGCGATGCTGCGGCATGTCGGCCGATCGTTCGGGGAGCCGTCGGACGAAGCAGCACCGCGCGCGGCGTCCGGCCAGGGATCGTAAGCCGATTAAACTGTCGTCCCTGCGAACGCAGGGACCCATACCGCGTGATCTCTCGAAAGAGCCTCGGTAGCAGAGACCATTCGCAAAACTTCTCCCTGTGGCTATGGGTCCCTGCGTGCGCAGGGACGACAGCGGTGTATGTCGCGACATCATCTAAAACGCAGTTTCGCGATCTCGCGGCGTGAAACGCCCGAGCTTTGCCAGGAAATTCCTTGCCCTCTCATAAGAGGGCGCAGGGAAGACCGGGTGCGCGCTGCACCCGCGGTCTCGTGTGCGATTGGTAGATAGAAAGCTGCACACGAGCATACAGGGCAGCGGTGAACACCCGGCCTTCCCTGCGCAATGGCTTTACGGCTTATAACGAGCTCTCCCCGGAGAACGGCTCTTTTGCCTCCGTTGCGCCCCGGAAGCTATTGCCTCCAGGTGCATTGACGCCAGCACCGCGACGTCAGGACCACACGTCTTTGCCGTACGCTATCCGCCACGTTCGTCTTCGTGACTTCAGCGTCCACCGCAACCCGTCCAACGTCCGTGACGACGGCCGACGCCCTTCTGAGTAGGACGGGATGGCCAAACATGTATCCCTGATTTGGCTTCCGTAAAAGCGAAATATTTTTTATTTTGGGGCTTGACACTACTTCCATAAATCCGAAGTGATTTGCCCGTCGGGCTACTTTGTCGCACGCAACTCGCGAGATTTCGCTTGCGTTCGAGGCGACCAAGTTCGCGTTGCATAAGCGTCTTCGGGATGCACTCAAGAATTCAAGCGATCGGCGGACCGCTTTGCCGCGTACGATAAGCTCAATGTACGGCACGAAAGGTGCCAGAAGGAGGCGTGGACTCCTTTGATGCGGCCGCTAAGACAGCGGCTGCAAAGCGCCATTGGTCAGCGCTTCTCGCAACTTGAATTTCTGGACTTTGCCAGATGCCGTGAGGGGAAACTCAGTACAGCTAAACCATAACGTGGGGGCCTTATGGGACGCCATGGCTTCACGGCAGTGAGTGATCAGCGCCTCAGCCGTAGTCTTGCTGTCCGATCTCATGCGCACTGCCGCCGCGACTACTTCTCCCCACTTGGTGTCCGGGACGCCAAAGACTGCAGCGTCCACAATATCGGGATGTCGAATGAGGCAGGCTTCGATTTCTACCGGATAGATGTTCTCGCCACCGCGGATGATCATGTCTTTCAGTCGCCCGGTCACTTGCAAATAGCCTGACGAGTCCATCTTCCCCAGATCACCGGTGCGCAACCAACCATCGCTCGTGATCGCCTCGTGCGTTTCTTCCGGCTTGTCGAAATACTCGATCATCGTCTGGTATCCGCGCGCTTGAATTTCTCCCTCGCTTTCGAGCGGAAGCACCTCAAATGTAGCGGGATCGGCTATGCGAACTCCGACGTTCCAAAGCGGCTTCCCAACAGTATGGATGCGCTTGTCTTCGGTATCTTCAAATGTTGTTTGAGAGACAATAGGGCTAAGCTCCGTTTGCCCGTATACCGTCATGAGCGGCGTCTTAAGAACCTCACGGACGCGTTTGTGAAGTTCCGGCGGGACCGGCGCGCCACCTGAAAGTGTCGCACGCAACGAGGCAAGATCGCGGGGGACCAATTTAACCTGCTCGATCATGGCGAGGAGCATCGTTGGGACGCCGAACACGACCTGCGCCCGCCATTGCGCCACGGCATCCAAAACAAGGGACGGCTCAAAAAACAAAGGAAGCACCAGCGTCGAGTGGGTGGTGACGCTGCCTAATACGCTCATGACCGAACCCGCCGTATGGAACAGCGGCATAGGGCTGACCAGCACGCTGCCGTCCAATCCGGCCCTCTCGGCAACATAGCCCGCATTGGTAACAAGCGCCCGATGGCGCAGTAACGCCCCCTTAGGCTGCCCTGTTGTGCCAGACGTGTATTGAATTTGCGCGGGCCAATCTGGATCGACTCCCGGTAAAGCCGATTCCGTTGTGCCCCGCACCTCCTCCAGCCAGCCCTCAAAGGAATATCGCTGGATACCGATTTCCTCCAGCTGGCGGGCAATGGACCCGGTATCGACTCCGCGGAACTGATCGAGGTGAAACAGGGCCCGGCTTTGCGACTGCTTGATTACATATCTCAGCTCGGAAGGTTTCAGCGCCGGATTTGCTGTCACCAGTACGAGTCCCGACAACGCGGCGCCATACTGAAGCAGGACCCATTCCGGTACGTTTGGCGCCCAAACACAGACTCGATCGCCTTTCGAAAACCGTGTCGAAAGCCAGCACGCGCAGCGCCGAGCATCGCTATGAAGTTGATGGAACGTCCACTCCCGATTGGTCCGTGCAGACTTTACAGGCGATTCCATCGATGATGGGACGACTTCCACCAACGCAAGGCGATCGGGCACGGCATTGGCAGCTTGCGCTAGTGCTTCGCCGATGCTGATGTTTCGAATACTTCGTGACTCATCCGCTGGCCAATATGACCTTTGCAGTACCGACTGGTTCATCAACCCTATCCCGCCTGATTGCTGTCTTTATTGCGCGCTGCCTGTCGGAGCATCATTCGAACTGCTGAAGTCCAGGCCGCGATAAGACGTTCGCGCCGCTGGATCGAAACGCGGATGTTCTCCGAGACCGCCAGCCCTCTGACTAAATGCAGCGTCAACGAAACGACGTCATCGTAGGCCTCTGAGGTCGCCCAATCCCCGAAAAGCGATGCATAAACCCGGTCAAGGTCGCGCTTGGCGGCACGTTCCGCTGTAATCAGCGCCTGCTTCAACGCGTTGTCGGTTCTGGCGACCGCCCACAGTTCCAATTCGGCCAGGTAGCTAGGTTGTCGGGCGGCAAAGGCGAGCGAGCGAACTGCCGTTTCCAGTTTATCACTCGATGCTCGCAGCTCTGCACGCGAATGCAGCACGGCCCGTTCGTTGCGCTTGACCAGCTCAGCTACGCTCGCGGCCAACAGCGTGGCGTGGTTTGGGAAATGATGGAGCAAGGCGCCCCGGCTGACTTCCGCCTTGCGCTGAACCGCGAGCGTGGTGGTGCCAGCCACGCCTAGCTCGATAAGGCATTCCACGGCGGCATCCATGAGCCTCTCGCGCGTGGAAAGGCCGGACGTTCGTCCGTCTTTGGAAAGGTACGGCTCTTTGGTCATCATCGCCTCCGACAGTCAGCGTTGACTGTACCACGCCGGCTGATACAGTCAACACTGACTGTTCTCTCAAGCAGGAGGCTGTAGTGCCGGATTTTTCTACGTTAAAAATTTCAGCGGACCTCGATTCGCCGAGGATCGCCCGCCTCGTCCTCAACAGGCCCGACCGATTCAACGCCATAACCGACGAGATGCCGGGCGAGATACGCAAAGCCGTCGAATGGGCGCAAGAGAATGACGATATTCACGTCATCATTGTGGAAGGAGCGGGAAAAGGCTTCTGCGGCGGTTACGACCTTGTGGCGTATGCCGAGAGCTCTATTGAGCATCCCTGCCAACAAGAAAGCATTCCCTGGGATCCGATGGTCGATTACGCCGCGATGAAGCGCAACACCGAGGACTTCATGAGTCTTTGGCGATGCTCGAAACCAACCATCGCGAAGATTCACGGGGCTGCGGTCGCGGGAGGCAGCGATATCGCCCTGTGCTGCGATCTCATCTTGATGGCGGATGATGCTCGCATTGGATACATGCCGACCCGCGTCTGGGGATGTCCGACGACCGCCATGTGGACATTCAAGCTCGGAGCATCACGCGCGAAAGAGCTCATGTTTACCGGAAATATGATCGACGGCCGAAAAGCTGCCGCCTGGGGCCTGGTTAACGACGCGGTTCCGATCAGCGAACTGGAGAGCGCGACGAAAAAGCTGGCTGAGCGGATTGCCGGCGTCCCCAAGAGCCACCTTGCGATGCATAAGACCGTCGTGAATCAGGTCATGCTGAACATGGGGCTTGAACAGACTCAGATGCTTGCCACGCTGTTCGACGGAATATCGCGGCACAATCCCGAGGGACTCTGGTTCCGACGCTACGCTCAGCAGAACGGCTTTAAGGCCGCGATCGAATGGCGCGATAGCGGCCGGCCCATACCGGAGGGAGCCGAAGCGCGGGCTGAGATTGAACGGCTCCAAATGGGAAGTGGACGTCCCGATTGAATGGCGCGCCTGACATAGTATCTCGCCATGATACGAAAGGCTTGCAATACGTATCTCGATGAGATACGTATTGCAACATGATCAGGAGCTTCAAGGGGAAGTTTGCCGAGCCGATCCTTCAGGGCCGCGCGATCCCTAAGGGCTTTCCGGCAGATATCGCCAAGTCAGCTCGCCGCAAGCTGATTATGGTAGACGCCGCCAGCTTTCTTGAGGCCTTGAACTCACCTCCCGGCAATCGCCTTGAAGCTCTCAGAGGCGATTTGGCGGGCAAGCACTCGATCCGCATTAATGATCAATGGCGGGTCGTGTTCAGATGGACCGATGCGGGTCCAGAGGACGTGGAGATAATCGACTATCACTAGCCAGACAGACCCCGGCCGATTGTGGCAAACGAAAAGGAGTTCACATATGGCAAAGAAACTTCCGCCGGTTCATCCCGGCGAAATCCTGCGGGAGGAATTTCTTGTTCCGCTCAAGCTGACACCTTACGCGGTCGCCGCCGCGCTGCACGTGCCGCGCACCCGCATCGAGCGCATCGCGCGCGAGGAAAAGCCCGTGACGGCCGACACCGCGCTGCGGCTCGGGAAATTCTTCAAGACCGGTGCGGCGTTCTGGATGAACATTCAGGCGCGCTTCGATCTCGAAACAGCCGAAGACGCGCTCGCGCCACAGATCAAGAAAATCGCGGCTTACAAGGCGGCGTGAGAATTTGAAGAGGCAGCAGGCGCATGACGACAATAATCTTGGCCAAAGCAGCTAGCTGTACTGACGATGGCGAATGCACTGTGCTGGGCTTCACGGATGACCCGAACAGTCCGGTCAGCTAAGTCATGCTCTCGATATCGAATGAGCCGGATGAGGAGGAGTTGGCCTGTGGATGGGGCGGCTTCCACATCGACGCTGGAGCGCTGCACGTCGATGGCTACGGATTGGTTCAGGACGTCCGCGAAACGAAGCCGGCGTGGTCGTGAGCCTCACTCCGGATGCCGCTCAGAAGGCGGGGATCGGCCAGGACATCGAGATCGAGTTGGAGAGCAACGTTCTCGATGAAGGATCGACTGTCGTGACAGCATATCCATGCGCAAAAGAAAAAGGGCCACTCGAATGAACAAGCGGCCCAAGTCTAGGGAGGAAACGCCCAAACAGAGACACATCAGCGAAGCTGATTTGCTCTTAGGGCTGCGACAGCGCGAGGCGCCATCGCACAAGTTCATGTAAGTACGAAAAGGCGCCGTTCAATACCAAGGCCCACGCTTCGCGCGGATTCTTAAATTTGATCTCTCAAGACGGGTGCGCGAAAATTTCATTTCGCGTCGCTTCCCAAGGGAGCGGGTTAGCGTCCCCCCCTCACTTCATCATCCCCTCCACCTCCGACCGAAAGGCCTGCCGCGCCGGATCGCGCGAATAGAACATGTGGCCGCCGGCATAGACCACGAGCTTCACCCTGGCTGGGCTGGCGAAGGCCGGCAATTGGTCGAGGATGATCTTCGAGGCAAAATACGGCGTGGCGAGATCGAACAGGCCGTGGCCGACCAGCAATTTCATGTTCGGGTCGAGCGCGAGAATCTGGCGCAACTGAGACACCGACTCGGCCGGACTGCGGCCAAAGTCCCAGGCACCGAAGACGCTGCCGTTGAGCAGATGATACGAGCCGTCCGGCCGCCAGTTCAGCTTGCGCGTGGTGAGGTCGACGGCGGCGCTGGTCAGGGGCGCCGTCAGGGAATCGCCGGAGGGATCGCCGAAATGCGAGGAACTCGAATCCGGATAGGGATCGAAGCCGGACACCGAAGCGTCATAACGTCCGATCACCCGGCCGCTGCGGCGGTCGAACTCGCGGCGGAATTCGCCGACCTCGAAGCGTCCAGCGAGCTTGCGGCTCACGGCCTGATCGATGCCCGTCAACGAGGCGACCTTGTCGGCGAGCCGGCTCGTGGCCTCGGCGTCGGCCTGCCCCTTGAGCAGGTCGGACACGAACTCACCGCGCGCATAGCGTTCCACGTCGGCAAGATCGGTCCATTTCACCGGCCCTTTCGCTTCACGCGCAACGGCGGCCATGGTGGGGAGTCTGTGCACGTATTGCAGCTGGCTGGAGCCGGAGAAATCGCGGTAATCGAGCAAGGGAGAAACCAGGATCAGCCCGCGCACGCCGACGCCCTGCTGGGTCTGCAGGTTGCGGACGATTTTCGGTCCACGGATACCGCCATAGCTTTCGCCGGCCACGAATTTAGGCGACGGCAGCCGGTCGTATTTTTCGAGCCAGCGCCGGATCACCAGCGCGAGCGAACTGACGTCGCCGTCGATCGAGTAGAACCGCTTGCGCGCGTCCTCGCCTTGCGCGACGAAACGGCTATAGCCGGTGCCGACGGGATCGATGAAGACGAGGTCGGTAAAATCGAGCCAGGTCTCGGCGTTGGGCAAGAGGTCGGGCGATGCGGAAGCGACCGCGCCGCCGCCTGATATCGACAGCCGCCACGGTCCGGCGGCGCCGAGTTGCAGCCACGCCGATGACGCGCCCGGCCCGCCGTTGAACAGAAACGTGACCGGCCGGGCGCCGCGATCGGTGCCGTCGAGCTGGTAGGAGGTGTAGGCGATGTCGGCTTGCGGCTCGCCCTTGTCGTCGAACAGCCGGATCGAGCCCGCGGTCGCGGTGAAGGCCAGCGTGCGGCCGGGCAGCTCCAGAGTCTGTTTGGTCGTGGAATCCGGCGGCAGCCGGTGTTGATCGAAGGCCAGCTGCGGCGTGGCGGCGTCGCCGCGCCGTGCCCCGCCCTTCTGGCCTTGCGGCGCTTGCGGTGGCAGCGCTGGACCCGGCGTCGGCGTCGCGGCGGGTTGCTGCGGCACGGCCGTCGGGCTTGCCTCTTCGGCGCGCGCACCGGCCACGCAGGCCAGCATCACCAGCGTGACGGCCAGTTGCATATGGCGCTGCGCCCTGAAACGAAAAGCCATGAGGTCGTGCTCCCTCTGTTACCAACCCCTGCGTCACGCGACCCCGTCAGGCGATTTCTTGGGGCACGGCTTCCAGTTCGGACGGCAACAGCCGCGCTGTGCTACAACGGCAAGAAATCCGCTGAGATCACAATCCCGACAGTATTACGTGAAAAGCCGTCGCATCGGGCTTGATCCGCCGTAAGCCCCAGTGTTGTCCTCGCCGACCGTTAGGTGATATCGGTCGGTTCCGCTGGCGGATCCGGCCAAAAATTTTTGATTCATCGATGAGACCATTTTGGCGCCGGCAAGACTAATGAACCTGCGCTTTCCAGTGGGGACCCAAATGAAACGTACGATTGTTGTTTGCCTCGGCCTGTTGTCGCTAGCTTCTCCCGCCGCGGCGGATTCGCCGGTCGCGGTGGTTGAGGAAATTCAGGGCAAGGTTACCGGCGCTGAATTCATGGACTACGTGACGCCGAAATCCGTCATCAAGATCGGAGACGGCGGCTCGATTGTTCTCAGCTATTTGAAGTCTTGCCGGCGCGAGTCCATCAGCGGAACCGGCACCGTCGTTGTCGGCAACGATCAGAGCACCGTCGACGCTTCCGTGCTCAAGGCAGAGCAGACCAACTGCGATTCCAACCAGGCGAAAGCGACCACCAAGGACACCAGCGGTGTCGCCGCCACCCTGCTTCGCAGCGCCGACCGCAGCAAAGCCGCTGCCCTGCCGGAGCCGCAGCTCACGCTTTACGGCGCCTCGCCGTTCGTCCAGGCCAAGGGCCGCGGCACGCTGGTGGTACGCCGGCTCGACCTTGCCGGCGAGCGTCACCAGATTGCGCTCGGCGGCACCCAGCTCAAGGGCAAGTTCGTCGATTTCGCCGGCGAGAACGTCGCACTGGTCCCCGGCGGCCTCTACGCCGCCTCGTTCAAATCGTCGGAAATCGTATTTCGCGTCGACGCCCAGGCCAAACCTGGCGCGACGCCGATCGTCGGCCGGCTGCTGCGGCTGGAATAGGCGTGCCGGGCCCCTCGAGAACGGTCCTGCCAGCTTGAGGATCAGGCGCAGCACGCGCAACCAGATGGTGGTCGCCGCCATCGCGCTGGTCTGCGCGGCGGCCTCGGTTTCTCCGGCGGTCAGACCGATCCGCGGGCTCTCGCTCGATATCCTCACGGCGCTGCGCTGGGAAGTGTTTGGCCGCGGGCAGGATCCGGCGGCCTCCCCGACTGTCGTCATCGCGATGGACGAGGAAAGCCTGCGCACCGCCCCGTTCAAGGGCTCGCCGATGCTGACCTGGACCGGGGAGATCGGCCGCGTGCTCGTCGCGGTTCTGGAAGGCGGCGCCAAGGTCGCCGGCTTCGACGTGGTGATCCCGACATCGATCGAACAATCCGAGATCCCGTTTGGCGAGAGCCTGCTGGGCGCGAAGGTGCGCGGCTTCGACCGCGATTTCCTGCGGGCGCTGGCAGGTGCTGCCACCACCGGCAAGGTGGTGCTGGGCGAGACGCTCGGCGGCAACCAGCCGGTCCGGCCCTCGGCCGGGCAGCGCATCGCCGTGCGGCAGCAGCAGAATATCCGCCCCCTCAACGTTCATACCGACCATGACGACGTGGTGCGGCGCATGCCGCTGACGTTCCCTGTCAACGGCACGAAAGTGCCTTCGATGGCGGTCGAGCTGGCGGCGCGTGCGCTCGGCGCGGCGCCCGAGTTCGACAACAAGGGACGGATGATTCTTGCCGGTTACCGGATTCCGGGGCGCGTGCCGAACACGCTGACGCTGAATTTCGAGGGCGGCGCGGCCGACATCCCGACGTTCTCGTTTGCCGATCTGCGCAACTGCGCGGTCAAGGACGACAAGGAGTATTTTCGGCGCTGGTTCGACGGCAAGGTCGTCATCTTCGGCACCGTTCTTGACCACGAAGACCGCCGCATGACGTCCAAGCGCTTTGCGACCGGCATCGAGGGCGCACGCACGCCGCGCTGCGCGGTTGGGAGCACGCCGGTCGCCGCTGGTTTCAGGACCAGCACGATCGCCGGCGTCTATATCCACGCCACCGCGGTCAACAATCTGATCTCGCGCAATGCGGTGGTCGAACCCGGGCCGCTGTCGCGCTTCCTGATATCAGCGCTGTTTGCAGCGCTGGCGGCCATTGCCGCCTGGCGGCTGAAACCGCTCGGCGCGGCGATGGCCTGGGCCGTCATGATCGTGACCGGCGTTGCCGGCGCCACGGTCGCCTTCAACCATGCGCTGGCGCTCCCCGTGGCCGAGCCGTTCCTCGCCAGCCTGGCCGCACTGGCCTCCATCATCGGTTTCCGCTTTGTCATCGCCGACAAGGATCGCCGCCTGCTGCAGAAGAGCTTTGCGCTCTATCTCGCCCCCCACGTCATCAACCGGATGCTGTCGTCGAACAAGCTGCCTGAACTTGGCGGCGAGACCCGCGAGGTGACAGTGTTCTTCTCGGATATCGAAGGGTTTTCGTTGATCGCGGAGAAGATGTCGCCCGACAGCCTGATGGAGCTGATGAACGAATATCTTTCGGCGATGACCGACGTGATCGAAGGCCATGGCGGCTATGTCGACAAATATATCGGCGACTCCGTGGTGGCGGTGTTTGGCGCGCCGGCCGACGATCCCGACCATGCCGCCAATGCGGCACGCGCCGCACTGGACTGCTGCACACGATTGGCCGAACTCAACGGCTCCTCCGCCACCTTCCACGAACACAAGCTGGCGCAGCGGATCGGCATCAATTCCGGTGAGGCGCTGGTCGGCAATTTCGGATCGCAGCGGCGTTTCAATTACTCGGTCATGAGCGACGCGGTAAATCTCGCCTCGCGGCTGGAGGGCGCCAACAAGTTCTACGGCACCACCATCATCGCTTCGGAAACGACGGTGGCGCTTGCCGGCGAGGATTTCGCCTGGCGCGAACTCGACGCTATCAGAGTCAAGGGACGAAACCAGGCGCTGAAAATCTATCAACTGCTGGCGCGCCCGACCGAGCCCTCGGATTCTGAGCAGGCCGTGATGGCGAACTACGCCGAGGGACTGGCGCATTGGCGCGCGCGCGAATTCGCACTTGCCGCCGAGAGTTTCGAGCGTTCGTCCGACATCGACCGGCCGGCAGCGCTGTTCAGCCGGCGCGCCCGGGAATTGGTGCAAAATCCCCCCGGCGAGGATTGGGACCCGATCCGTACCCTGCAGGAAAAATAGCGGTCCGGGCCCCCTCCGTTCAGGTCACCACCTCCAAAGGCGCGCTTCGCCATCTCGACAAGCGCCGCCAAGGTGTATAGACGAGCGCGGCGCAATCCGGCGCCCATGAGCCCGACAGACCGATGGCCAGTCCCAAGCGATATGACCGGATCGCCTTCGTCGCGAGCGCGGGCGCCGAGGCCCAGGTGGCGCTGGCAGAGCTGGTCGGGCTTTACGGCAATCACGACCCGGATACGGCCGATATCCTGGTGGCCATCGGCGGCGACGGGCTGATGCTGGAAACGCTGCATCGCTACATGCGGGCCGGCAAGCCGATTTACGGCATGCATCGCGGCACCGTCGGCTTCCTGATGAACGAGTTCTCGACGCATGATCTGCGGGCGCGGCTGGCCGCGGCGCGCGAGACGCTAATCAATCCGCTATTGATGCGCGCCACCGACATTCACGATCAGGTGCATCTGCATCACGCCATCAATGAAGTGTACCTGTTTCGCCAGACCTATCAGGCGGCGCATGTGCGCATCCTGATCGACGAGCACGAACGGATGGCCGAACTGATTGCGGACGGCATCCTGGTGGCGACGCCGGCCGGATCTACCGCCTATAATTTGTCGGCGCAGGGGCCGATCCTCCCGATCAACGCGGCGCTGCTGGCGCTGACCCCGATCAGCGCGTTCCGGCCGCGGCGCTGGCGCGGCGCCCTGCTCCCCAACACCGCCTTCGTGGTCATCGAAGTGCTCGAGGGCGGCAAGCGTCCGGTCGCCGCCGTGGCCGACAACGACGAAGTGCGCGACGTCCGCCGCGTCGAGGTGCTGTCCGACAAGTCGATCTCGATGCGGATGCTGTTCGACCCCGGCCACAGCCTCGAAGAACGCATCCTGCGCGAGCAGTTCGGGCATTAGCCCCGTCGTCCCGGCCTTGAGCCGGGACCCATACCGCGTTGTGCTATCGGTTAGAGCCAGGTGGCCGACACCTTCCGCAACAACGACGTTTGGTGGCTATGGGTCCCGGCTCAAGGCCGGGACGACGTCTTGGAAGAGCGGCGACAAAGCTGCTACCAGCGCCCCCCGCGCCGCCCCCCTTTCGCAACCATTCGTTAACCCGCCCCGCGATATGGTTAACGCCGGGTGTACCGTGTTGCCCGGTACCCATTTAGGGCCGGACCATGTATCGCATCGACTTCAACAAGCTGCGATTTCTGATTTGCGACGACAACCCGCATATGCGCCGCATCCTGCGGACGCTGCTGCATTCGTTCGGCGCGCGCGAGGCCTATGAAGCCGAGGACGGCGCTACCGCACTCGAAATGTACAGCCATTACGTGCCCGACATCGTCATCACCGACTGGGCGATGCCGATCTTCGACGGGCTGGAGCTGGCGCAGATGATCCGGCAGCCGGAATCCAAGGGCAACCCCTACGCGCCGATCATCATGCTGACCGGCCATTCGGAGAAGCGGCGCGTGACGGTGGCGCGCGACGCCGGCGTCACCGAATTCCTGGCCAAGCCGATCTCGGCCAAGGGGTTGTATCAGCGCATTCTCAACGTCGTCGCCAATCCGCGGCCCTTCATCAAGACCAAGACCTATTTCGGCCCGGACCGCCGGCGCAACACCAGCAACGCCTATATCGGCCCCGAACGCCGCATTGGCGGCGAAGTGGAGGTCATGCAGCAGCCGTCGCTGCTCGACAAGGCGCGATCCAGCGTCTAGCGCGCGAAACTTTTTGGGGAACCCATCATGGCGAAAGAGAAGCCCGGGAAGTTGGAGGTCAAGACCTTCGCCGATCACCACGTGATCACGCAGCCCAACCCGTTGCGCAAGGTGTTGTTGCGCGTTCCCGAATCCGATCTCGACGACCCGGTCGGACGCGCCGAGAAGGCGCTGGCCGGGCTGTCCGGTGAATTCAAGAACTGGATGGCGATCGAGGCCGACCGGCTTTCCGCCGCCCACGCCGCCATTCTGCGCGACGGATTCAGCGACGATAACCGCGAAGAACTGTTCCGCGCCGCCCATGACATCAAGGGTGACGCCGCGACGTTCGGCTTCCCCTCCGCGGGCGCCGCCGCCGAAAGTCTGTGCCGGATCATCGAACACGCGCCCGATCTCGACCAGGTGCCCTCGAACCTGATCACGCATCACATCAACGCCATCCAGGCCATCGTGCGCGAGCGCACCAAGCTCGACACCGCGGCCACCGCCGGCGTGCTCAGCCGTTCGCTGCGCGGCATCGCCGATGAATTCCTCACCCACGCCAACCGCGACCGCCCCGAACATCTCGAAGCGATTCTGGCGCCGAGTATTATTCCGGCGGAGTAGACGTAAGCGAACCCGCGCTTGCGTCCGCATGCTCAGTCGTCATCCTGAGGTGCGCGCTCTTTCTTTGCGCGCCTCGAAGGATGGCCACGGGCTCAAATCCATCCTTCGAGGCTCGCCTAAGAGGGCTCGCACCTCAGGATGACGGCTCTGGATTTGGCTTAGGGATCTAATATCAGGCTGCGATCAACTCGCTTCCGATCGGCGCGAACGCGTCTTCCGCCACCAGTTCGTCGCAGAACAGGCGGGCTTCCTCGCGCGCCGATTCGGTTGCAAAGCGGCGCAGCAGGATCAGCAGCGGCTCGGCGGCCTTGCGGTCGGTTTCGCAATGCGTCAGGACGCGCTCGACCATGCGGCGGCGCAGCCGCGCCGCACCACCCAACGTGTCGACATAGCCGGTCTCGTGGCTGACCTCGAGTGCGATTTTGAAGGCGGCGAAGGTGGATTCCGGCAGGCCGGCGCGGATCAGCAGCGCCTGCAGGCTGGCGCCGCCGCGGTCGTGCAGCAGCGCGGTGACGCGGGCGTGCGGCAGCCCGGACAATTCGGCCAATGATGCATCGAACAGTTCGAGATTGCCCGACAGCAGCGCGCGCAGGATCAGGCCGGCGGTGAGCTGGCCGGTGGCGCGAAGGTGCTGCACCAGCCCCTGCATGTCCTCGCCGCGCGAACGCGCCGCGATGTTCACGGTCGAGCGCTCGCGCGCTTCGCTGGCGAGTCGTCCTGCCCGGTCCGGGCTCAGCCAGTTTTTGGCGACGACGAACTGCGCCAGCATGTCTGAAAGTTTGGCGACCAGCGCCAGGCGGGTGGCGGAAGGCAATCCCTCCAGCACCAGCATCGATTCCCGGATCGCGGCAAGATGGCCGTGCCGTTCGACGATGCGGTCCCAGGAGAAGGGCGCGAGCTCCGCATAGGCGTTCTCGATCAGCTCGAGCGCTGCGGCAGCCGAGCCGACTTCGGCGATCGCGGCGGATACCGACGGCGGCAGGTTGACCCGGCGGGCGATCGCGCATTGCGTCTCGCCATTGCCGGTCGCGACGAGGTCGACGAGGTCGGCGTCGATCAGCAGCGGCGAATGTTCGAGCACCGGCAGCGCGATCGACGGCTGGTCGAGCGAAAGCGCCTGCACGATCGCGGCGGGCGCATCCGCGCTGCGCGCGAACACTTGCGCCATGGCCTGGCGGACCAGCGGCGATGGATCGTCGAGCAGCATCAGCAGCGCGCCCTCGGCGGCGGCGCGATCGTCCTCGGAAAGATCTGAAATCAACCAGGCCCGCGCCAACGCCCGCGTTGCCTCTGCCCGCTCGCCTGCCGGAGCGGTGCGTATCCAACTAATGAACTGCCGAACGATCATGGTCCTGCCGGCCTACGCAACCCGAAAACGACACCGTGACGCGATGCCCCTGTCATAGAAAATAAACCATGACGCTTAACAAAGAGTTCACCATAAATGTTTGGGATTATTGACGTTTCGTTAAGGGGGCGGAGATGACCTGCTCGCCGGTCTCCCCAAGTTCGCGCTCGTCCTGAGGAGCCACGCATAGCGTGGCGTCTCGAAGGATGGGCTGCGGGTGTTAAAGCTGGGCCTCATGGTTCGCCCGGCGATGTAATCGTCCGGAGACGGCGCAAGAGCGCCTCCTCACCATGAGGAATTAGGAGCTGAACGTGCCGTTGCGATCGCTGAACAGATCGAGCCGGCCGGGTGCGCGGACTTCGGGCTTCTGGCCCGACACCGTCGGCGTCGCTGAGGCGACCGAGGTCGCCGAGGCGACCGCGGTCAGCGAGGATCCCCTGCCCCACAATTCCTGCACCGCCGGTGAAATCGGCTGGCTGCGTTCGCCGGCCTGGAACAACGAGCGGAAGATCGGCTCGGGCTGCGCGGACGCGGTCTGCGATGCCGCGGCGACCGGGGTCACGCTGCGGGAATCCGGAAAGCTCGACAGATAGGCCGCGTTGTCGATCGCGGGGGCCGCCGGCGTGGCGCTCGCGACCGTGATGCGGCGCGGCAGATCGCCGCCAACCACTGCCATGGCGGTGCGCGTAGCCTGCGAGTTGGCGGCGCTGGCGTAGCGCGAGTTCAATACCGAATAGACTTCAGACACGCTGCGGCCGCGGCCCGACCGATCGTAGAAGATCGAGCGGTTGGCTTCGGCGGCGGCCGGAAACATCCGCACCGCGGAAGCCTGCGGATTGTCCTCGGCGCTGGAGATCAGTTTTCCCGCGCCGCCGACGCCCATGAAATGCGCCATGTAGAGTTCGGCGTCGCTGGGGCGGCGGCCGATCTTGCCGGTGAGCTTGAAACTGTTCGACTGGGTCAGCACCCCCGCCATCGAGGACGCGGCATCGGGATCGTCGCGCAGCTTCATGATCGCGGAGCGCGCCGCGGGATCGCTGACCGAATAGCTGCCGGACGGATTGCGGGTGATGGCGTCGGCATATTTGCCGTAGCCGAGCTGGCTGCCGGCTTCCTTGACGGTGCCGAGCCAGGTCTGGTCGATGAATTGAAACAGCCCGCGCGCCGACGAGGTGGTGGCGGCCGCCTTCGGGTTGAAGTTGGATTCCATCTTGGCGGTGGTGAGCAGATATTCGAAGCTCGCGCCTGACGTCGAGGCGGCCTGCTTGATCGAGCCCGCGATTCTGGCGCGCGTGGGATCGACACCTGCCGTGGCGTTCAATGTGTCGACCGACATGTTCCTGGTGCCCCGCTCCCCGCGAAACGACCGCGCGGCCTGTGCGAAAATCGCAATCAGCGCCCAATACCGCGCCACACTGGGACGGTTATGGTTAATGGGGGGTTAAGAACAAACGGCCCGGCGCTGAAACGCTACGCTGCACCAAGGCCGTCAACCCAACGGGTTTCTTCATGGGGGCTTGGGGAGATTGAACCAGGAGCTTTGAAATCGACTCTCGGTGTGCCCGGATGTTCCAAGAAAACGGCCCCAGCCTCGGGGGGAAGCGCCGGGGCCGACGGGGGAACTACGGCAGTGCGCCTGCCGCCAATCTAGAACCGGACAGCCCGCCACTTGATCCCAGCGGGACTACCGGTTCTTCCGGCTTGATCGGCGCCACCGCAGACGGTCTCGGGACCAGAAACTGATCGTAAACGCACTCACGCCTATGGTCGAGACTATGGATGACGATGAGCCAGTAGAACCATCCCTGACCGCGTGGCAGCGAAGTTTACAGCGCCTCGCCGCTTGGATGGTTCAATTCAACCGAATGCGCGAGCCTTCGCGCCCTGAGGTTCGTGACAGAATCCCACAGCCCCCTCGGAATGACGTGCCGGCCAGGCGACTCGTCCCACCACGCCCTTAACGGCAAAGCCACTTCTTCAGGTCGCGGCCTGTCGGCAATGACATGACGATCGCCGGCTCAAATTGCTTTCGAATTCCTCGGGGCGTTCGCGCCATAATGCCGCTCATCCGCTAAATAACACCGCTTTGCCGAAGCGCCGCAATGGCAGCCGGGTCATAGCCGAGATCGGCCAGGACAAGATCGGTATGCTCGCCAAGCATCGGCGGGCGCGCCGAGATTTCACCCGGCGTTTCCGACAGCCGGACAGCAGCTCTTACGACCGGCGCGGGCACCGGCAGGCCGGGATAATCGACATCCTGCATGAAGCCGGCGGCGCGAATATGCGGATGATCGAGCGCCTGCTGCGGGCTGAGCACCGGTCCGGCCGGAATCATCGCTTCCCCCAGCGTGTCGACGGCTTGCTGCGTGGTGCGCTCGGCGCACCAGCGCGCCATCCGTTCGCTGATGACCGGGCCGTTGTCGCCGCGCTTGATGTCGTCCGCAAAGCGCGGATCGCTGAGCCACTGGTCCTCTTCACCCATCAACCTTGCCCAGCGAATGAACAGCGGGTGACCCGTGACCTGGCACAGCACCCAGCCGTCTTTGGTGCGGTAAATGTCGGCTGGTGCCGCAGTCTGGCCGAGATTGCCGGTCGGAACGCGATTGGCCTTGATCACCGCCTGCTCGATCAGCGTCGCGTTGGTGAAAGACAACGCGGTTGCAAGCAACGCGCCCTCGACGATCTGCCCGCGCCCGGATTTGGCGCGTTCGATCAGAGCGGCGAGCGTCCCGAACGCGCAGTGCAGCGCCGTTCCGAAATCGACCCAGTTCACCGCGGCCCGGTAAGGCGGATCGCCGGCGCCGGTCATGTAGACCGAACCCGACATGACCTGTCCGACACCGTCGAAACCGACGCGGTCGGACCACGGCCCCGGCCCACCGAATGCAGTTGCCGTCGTCAGGATGATGTCGGACTTGATCGCCTTCAATGAATCGTAGTCGAGCTTCATCGCGCGCAGGGTCTGCGGCGGCAGGTTGGCGACGACCACGTCCGCGGTTGCAACCAGCCGACGCATCACCTCCTGCCCCTCCGGCTTCATCGGATCGAGCGTGATGCACTTTTTGTTTCGGTTGATCTGCAGAAACAGCGCGCCTTCGCCAGCTTCGCCGACCGGTGCCACGAAGCGATCTTCGCTGCCGTCGCGTTTTTCCACGCGAATGACCTCGGCGCCGAACTCGGCCAGCAATGTCGCGCAATACGGCCCCGCGATGTAGCGCCCGAAATCCAGGACGCGCACCCCCTCCAGAACTCCCCCCATCGATCGCATCCTTCATGTTTTTGCCAGATTACAGGGAATGATTTCCGCGGCAAGGCAGCAACGCGACGTCAACTTTTGATTCCTGGCGGACACAGTCCACCGTGCGGAATATCAGTCAGACCTCAGCGGTCTTCGCCTGATTTACACCGCCGTTCAATTCGTCCACCAAGCCAAGGTCAGAAATTCTGTGCTAGGTTTGACTCAAGCTCGCTCTTCGCAGACGGGCGAATGACAAGAAAACAACGGGCAGGAAAATGAACAAGCTGACACGGCGAACGTTCGTGACGGGTTCGGCGGCGGTGTTGTGCGCCCCGTCCGCGAAGACCGTGGCGCAATCTGCGTGGCCGGCTCGCCCAATTCGCATCATCGTGCCGTATCCGGCCGGCGGCCAGACCGACGGCATCGCGCGGGCTTTCGGTGATTACCTGGCGCGGCAGGTGGGAAAGCCGGTCATCATCGAAAACAAGGCCGGCGCAGGTGGCGTCATCGGCGTGACGGAAGCCAAGCGCGCAGAACCGGACGGTACCACCCTCCTCTGCACGATTTCTTCGTCTTTGATTCAGAACCGTCTTACGGTGAAGGACCTCCCGTACGATCCTGAAAAGGATTTCATTTATCTGACGATGGTCAGCGGCGCCGGGGGTCCGGTGGTGGCGGCAAAGAAGACGGGCGCAAAAAATCTTCGCGAGTTCATTGAATATGGAAAAAAATTCGGCAGCCTGAACTGGGGATCGTATGGCGTGGGTTCGACGCCGCACGTGCTGATAGCGACAATGGCGAAGCAATACGGCATTCAATTTCAGGTCATCCAATATCGCGGCGAGGCGCCGATGTGGAATGACATCGCGGGGCAGACGCTGGATGGCGCGGCAGGAAGCTATGCCGCAGCAGCACCCGTCATACAGGCGGGAACCGGAAACCTGATCGGCGTGGTAGGCAGCCGCCTGCCACCGTATCCGGACACGCCTACAATGACTGAACAGGGCGCCGTCGGCGACTTCTACGACCTGCGCGCATTCACCACCTTCGCCGTACCAACCGGAACGCCGCAGGATGTCGTCCAGCGGATCTCGGAGCTATTGATCCAGGCCGGATCCGACTCCAAGGTCCAGCAGATGCTGAACAACTTTCTGCTGAGTTACCCGGCCAATCTTGAGACGACCGCTCGTATTTTCAAGCGCGACAGTGACGTGATGCTCGGTATCCTGCGCGATCTTGGCGTCAAACCATCGGAGTAATCGCCGAGCGGCGACGAGAGCGCCGGTCGGAATATCTAGAGGTAGCTCGGCGGGTTTAACTGAGCAAGCTCCTCTCGCAGAAGAGGCCAGCCGCGAGCGAGCGAGATTGTGCTGAGAATTCCGCGCGAAGAGAGAACTCGAGCTCAAGAATCCCACCCGTCTCAGCCTCTAGCTCGAAGATGATTGTAGGGCTTTCTTCAGTCGCAGGTGAGGCCGCCATGCTGCGTCCCAACACAATCAGTGGCAGCCTTACTCGTTTTGTCATAGCACCGCGCTCCCGGCTTTAACTGTCGTTCGGTCCATAGGCATCGAGATATCGCAGCAACAGACGCATGCCGAGACCGGCGATGACGAGAAGCACCGCAAAGTCCGGCAGCAGAAGGATTCCGTAGTGCCACAGCTTGATCTTCTCGCGCGGGCGGACAGTCAAGCCATTGACGATGAGCGGCGCCGCAGCGGTCGCGCGGTCATCGGGTTCCGTGGATGCCATTTTGCCCAATCTACCACAGGTCTTTTGGTGATCGCTCACAACTTCGAAATCATGGATTAGTCGATTAAATGAAATTTACTCCAAATTACCACGATGTCCGCTGTTGGCGCTGGGTAGATATTGCTGTGATGCGGCGTAAGGTCGGCCATCGCTCCAAGGAGCCGTATCCGAGGCCACCTGCTGCCCCTTACAATGTGCTAGTCTGAGCCAGCATGATCCCCTGTCTTCGGCCCGGAGCCGTTGCACCGTGACCCATGATCATAATCCGACATGGACAGAAGAAAGCCGCTTCCGCGGCGCCCTCGACGATGTCTTGATCATCCCACTCGTTTCTGTCGCGCTCGCCGCAAACAAAATCCTGCGTTTCATTCTTTCGATCTTGATGCGGCTGCTCGACTACGCCTTCCCATTGGCAATGCAGATTGTCTGGCTTCCGCTCTTTGCCATCAGGATTCTTGGCAATGTCATCGTTACTGCCATGAGCGGCGCGTTGCGCTTTCTTCCTCTTTCCGAGACGAAACGTCGACAGTGGAGCACATCGATCCGCCGGAACTGGTCGTGGCTCCGGCGGAAGATCAGCTATCGGGCGTTCGAACATGCTGTGTACGTTGCCTTTGAAAGCGGGATGGCATGGGTTTTCCGAAAATGCCGGCATCTGACGCCGAACACTGCACTGCTCGTGATCCTGGGCGCGGTACTTTGGTTTCCGATTTCTTTCGGAGCTGCAACGGCGATGCACGTAGTATTGTTTGCCAAGGTCACGTCCTGGCCAGCCTGGATGCAACTCTTGCATCCGCTGGCAACGGTCATCGCCAAGAGCAAGCTGTTGGTGCTGCCGGTGTACCCGGCAGCCTGGCCACAGGCCAGGAAACATCC
Organism: Bradyrhizobium sp. LjRoot220; assembly: GCF_964252915.1. Lineage (NCBI taxonomy): Bacteria > Pseudomonadati > Pseudomonadota > Alphaproteobacteria > Hyphomicrobiales > Nitrobacteraceae > Bradyrhizobium > Bradyrhizobium sp. LjRoot220. The sequence goes on along the minus strand of NZ_CAXUPS020000002.1, from coordinate 535,577 downwards.
GTTCGTGCAGCGCGCATTCAAGAGCTATGAGACCATCAGGAGCCTGTATGTGATCAAAAAGGCCGGTTTTCGCTATCGGCAAGCAGAGACCGCTGGCCTCGCGGCGATTGAGAGGCTCGAGCGCACCGCCGGCCTCGCATCGGCGGTAAGGTGGCTTCGCAAGGCTCATGTCGCCGAACGTTTCGGCGTGGAAAAGCCTACTCAGAAATTGCGTTCGTTCTTCTCGCAATGGTCAATTCAGTTCTCAGCCGAATACTACGAAGCGAAGGAACGGCAAGCCTCAGGTGTCTAGTAAACAGCCGCAAGTTACAAACGCTGAGATGATCATCAATCTCGCGCGGCCGATGCCCATGGGCGAGGCGGTTGGACAACGCACTACTTCCGAGTTTGGCACGAAACGGTCGCTGCGGAGCAACGGATCACTTCCGATACACCGCGTTCGGATCGAACAGCCGGTCCGCATCCACAAACGACAGCTGTGTGCCGCCGTCGCCCGTCGTCACCGCGCGATAGAAGCACGACTGCCGGCCGGTGTGGCACGCGGCGCCATGCTGCTCGACGCGGATCCAGATCGCGTCCTGATCGCAATCCATTCGCATCTCGACCACGCGCTGGGTGTGTCCGGAGCTCTCGCCCTTGCGCCACAACGCTTTGCGCGAGCGGCTGAAGTACCAGGCCTCGCCGCTGGCGATGGTCTTGCGCAGGGCCTCGTCATTCATGTGCGCGACCATCAGCACGTCGCCGGTCGCGGCATCGGTCGCCACGCAGGTCAGAAGACCCGACGCGTCGAATTTGGGCTGGAACGCCAGCCCTTCTTCACGGTCGTTGATATCTGCGGGTGTGGACACAGCGGGCCTCGCGAAGACTCAGGCGAGGTTACCGATTCGGTCCTCGCACCATGGACAGGAAACGCGCCTGCTCCGCCGGATTGTCGCGGAACATGCCGGTATAGCGGCTGGTGAACGTCATCGCGCCGTGCTTGGCGACGCCGCGCACCGACATGCAGGTATGCTCCGCCTCGATCACGACCGCAACACCGCGGGGCTTGAGCACCTCGTCGATCGCGGCGGCGATCTGCGCGGTGAGATGCTCCTGCGTCTGCAGGCGGCGCGCGAAGATGTCGGTCAGGCGCGCGAGCTTCGACAATCCCACGACCCGTTCGACCGGCGTATAGGCGATGTGCGCCCGGCCGTAGAACGGCATCATGTGATGCTCGCATTGCGAGGTGAATTCGATATCGCGGATCAGGACGAAATCGTCATAGCCCGCCGTCTCGCCAAACGTGCGGTCGAGCACCTCGGCCGGGCACTGATGATAGCCCTGATAGAGTTCGTCGAAGGCCTCGACGACCCGACGCGGGGTGTCCAGCAGGCCCTCACGGCCGGGGTTCTCGCCAATATAGCTGAGCAGCGTATGCACGGCCGATTCGGCCTCGGCGCGCGACGGGCGCGGCTGATCGGCCCGGACGGCAGCGGCCAGGAATTCGGCGGGATCGAGTTCGGTTGGGCGGGTTTCCGGCGCCACGTCGGGTGATTTGACCTCGGCAGCCTTGCCGGGCCGGAGCGATTTGATCAATGCGTCCATGTCTTCTCCGTTCGACCGGTCCTGCGGGACCGGAGTGTCACCGGGCAGACGGGGCGGATTTGCCGCCGGGCGCCTGAGTCCCCTTGTTCCTAGCACCACCGGGGTAGAATTGGCTTCCAATCAGGCCGCCGTGGCAACATGGCCGGACTGTATTTCCACCATGACCGCCCATATATAGGACGGTGAAACCCAGCCGCCAAGGGCGGTTCCGCCCACGGGCCCGAGACCTTGCTCCATGCTGAACGACATTTACAACAAGCGCATCATCGAGTTGGCCGGCAATATCCCCCGTCTGGGCCGCCTGCCCGACCCCGACGCCAGCGCCACCGCCCATTCCAAACTGTGTGGCTCCACCGTCAAGATCGACCTCAAGATGGACGGTCCGGTGGTTTCCGACTTTGCCCATGACGTGAAGGCCTGCGCGCTCGGGCAGGCCTCCTCCTCGATCATGGCAAGCCATGTCGTCGGCTCGACCGCGAGCGAACTCCGCGAACTGCGCGAGAGCGTTCGCAAGATGCTGAAGGAAAACGGCTCACCCCCGCAGGGCAAATGGTCCGACATCGCGCTGCTCAAACCGGTGCGCGACTACAAAGCCCGCCACGCCTCGACCATGCTGACCTTCGATGCAGTGGTCGATGCGATCGGCCAGATCGAGGCCAGGGCGAAGCAGCTCGCGTAGGGCGGGTTCTTTTAACCCGCCTTCTCGCGGCGCCATTTGACCGTGACAAGTCTTCAGTATATTCTAGCTAGAAATTCTAGCTAGAGAGAGAACCAGGCATGGCCCAGCGCAGTTGGTCGGTGCAGGATGCAAAGAACCGCTTCAGCGAGGTGGTTGAAGCCGCGCGACGCGTGCCGCAGACGGTCACCAAGCACGGCAAGCCCGCCGTAGTCGTGATTGATGTTGTGGAGTACGAGCGCTTGCGGCACCTCGAACGCGCGCAAGCACCGTCCTTTGCCGATGCGCTGCTCGCCATGCCACAGGACGATGGCGAATTTCCGCGCCGCAATGTGCGCCTGCGCGACCTCGAACTCTGATGTTCCTAATCGATACCGTCACGCTATCTGAACTGCGCAAGCGCAGGCGCGATCCGATGGTCGTCAAATGGTTTGAGCGGCAGCGAACAACCGATCTCTTCGTCAGCGTCATCAGCATTGGCGAAATAGAGCGCGGCATTACGCGACAGCGCACGACTGATCCAAGCTTCGCGGCCGCTCTTGCGGACTGGCTGGACCGGGTTCTGACGCTTTACGGCGAGCGAGTCGTGCCATTCGACCTGCAAACTGCGCGGCGTTGGGGCGCCCTGAGCGCCGCTCTCGGCAACGACAGCGCCGATCTCATGATCGCGGCCACGGCGCTCGAACACGGGCTCACCGTCGTCACGCGCAACGTATCGGATTTCGAGCCCTCCGGGGTCGCCGTGCTCGATCCGTTTGGATCGCGCCGGGCGGGTACTCGCTAACGAACTTCGCCGTTGTCGCTGGAGGAGTGGCGCGCGCTTGCGCCGCGTCTCGAAGGACGAGGCCCGGCTATCGGCCACATGGTTCGAGACGCGCGCAAGGAGCGCGCTCCTCACCATGAGGGGATGAATCTATTTCGCGGGGTGCGGTTGCGGCTGAGTCTGCTGCTGCGCGGGCGCGGCGGTGCCGCCGGTTGGAGCGGCGGCTTCGGCTGTTTTGGTCGACTTCGCCGGATGTGCGGGCGCCTGTTCCTCGACCACGGAACTGACGAAGCGATCCTGCGTCGGCTTCGACTTCAGTTCGGCAACCGGCGTCGAGGAATCACGCGGCAGCACGTCGCTGACAGCGTCGGTCGTGATGAGATTGGAGAGCCGCAATTCAGTGGGTGACAATTTATGCAAATCTTCCCACGGCGGTATGCTGAGCGCGAGCGACAACAGGTCGCCGGTTCCGCCCATGTCGAAGGTGAACTTGGCGAGCCGGCCGATGTCGCGTTCCACGATCATCAGATCCTGGGCGGTGTAGCTTGCGGCCTTGGCGTCGTCGGCGCGATCGCCCATCCAGATCTGGTGCACGCGGACGTGGGAGGCCGGCGACACGTAGCGTGTCTTGCCGGATAGCAGCAGGAACACGCACATCGACTCGCAGTAGGCTTCAGGGACGACATGGGCGCGTTCGCCCTGCGCGGTCTGCGTGCGCACGGTGGTGCCGACCGTCGTCATCGCCCCGAGAGCGCGGAACCTGCGGCCGAGTGTGATGGAATCGTTGACCGAACCGCCGCTGGAATCGAGCACGATGGTGGCGCCGCCAAGCTGGCGATCGCGCGCAAACTCCTCGAACGCCCTTGGGCTGTCAGCCGTGACGATGCCGACGGCGGAGACCCAGCCCTTGCAATCCGGCTGGCACGCGACCCACTTGAAGCGCATCGGCAGTTTGCGTTCTTCGAGGCTGGTGCCGGCGTGCGCCGAATTGCCCGGCGCCGTGATCGCGCCAGGCAATGCGAGACAAAGGGCGGTGGCACCGAGCAGCGCCAGGCCGCGAATTTTAAGCGACGTCACAAACCTCAATTTGGTTCCTTCCCCCAAGCCCTCAACCCGAGCAACGGCAATGGCCCCACTTCATCAACGCCACATGATTCTGTCATACCAGCGTTATCGAAAACGTAACCGTGCGCCTTGTGGCCGTCCATAGTACCTTTGCTGCATCGCCACCAAACCATCGGATAATTCCCAAGTGTGGCGTAAATATCTGCGAATGTTCAGTTCCTTGCTTTGGAACCCCCGCAAGATAACGGAGATCGTTCGGCCAGGCCCATGAAGCATCCATTCACGCCCTCATCACAGTGCGGCAAATCACAATGCACGGATTGTGCCACGACCGTGCGGCGCTTCCCCCGCAATGCGGGGCGCGCGCTGATCTGGATCTACCGCCACACGCTGTCGCCGCTGGTCGGCTACAACTGCCGGCATCTGCCGACCTGCTCGGTCTATGGCGACGAGGCCATCGAACGCTTCGGGCTTTGGGGCGGTGGATGGATGACGCTGGCCCGGCTGTTACGCTGTCAGCCGTGGGGCACTTCCGGCATCGACAACGTCCCGCTCGCAACACCGCCGGGCGCGCGATGGTATCTTCCCTGGCGCTACGGACGCTGGCGCGGCGTCAACGCACCGTAACGGCGTTGGCGAAAGGGACGCAATGAAATTCTGCCGGACAGGCTAGCGCCAGAAGAAGAAGCCGCTTCTCGGCTGCGGCTCGACCGGCGCCGGCGGCCGCGGCTTTCTGGGACGTGGCGGCGGCGGCGGCGGCTCGGCCGATGACGTCTCCTGGCCAGCAGAGCCATCGTCGGGCAACCTGACCGCCAGCAGCAAATTCGATTCATGGGTGCGCCAGCGATAGCCGATGCCGAAATCCATCGGCTGCGCGCGCCGGAACAATTCGGCATAGGATTGCTGAAACCGTCCCGGGAACTCGCCGATCGGGCCGGCATAACGGCCGAACGGGAAGAGGCGCCATTTCTTCGGGCTGTAGTAGTGAAGCGGAACCCCGGAATCGTCCTGGATGATGGTGGCGCTTTTGGCGAGGATGTAATCACGCACCGTGGTGAAGTTGCCGGAGTGCAGGAGATAGGAAGCGCTCTTGATCAGGCTGTTGCCGGGCGCCAGCGTGTCGCAGAATTTCAGGAAGCCGGTGACCTTGACGCCGGAATTGGAAAGATCGGTCGAGAAGTAATACAGCGTCTTTTCCACGCCATCGCTGCCGGCGAAGATGATGCGCGCGCCACGCACCGCGTTCGGCCCGGGGTTCTCGTTGCCGAAATACGCCGCTCCCTTGTCGTCCAGCGCCACCGGCGTGACGCTGCGGATAGTCTTGCCGGAGCGCGCCAGGAACACATAGAGCACCGGCAGCGTGCCGTTGATCTGGCCGGCACTCAGATCGGTTTTCATCTGCTTGGTGATGAAGAAGCTGAAGCTCAGAATCGAACTCGTCGAGCGCTGGACGCTGTAGAGCGCAGCGCCGACGCCGCCGCGCGGCAGTTTCGTCAGGTCAGGTACCGAACCCGTCGGCTCCAGCGCGCTCAAGACGTAGGTCGTCGCCTTCGAATAGAAGGCGTTGGCATAGAGGAAGTCCGGCCCCGAGAACATGTAGAACATGGTCGGTCGCGGCGCCGCCAGATTGGTATCCGCCCAGGCGCGGATCTTCGACAATTGCCGCTGCTCGAGCTGCGCGAACGCGTTGTCAAAGAATTTGGCGTGGCGTTGCCAGGACGGATCCCTGGTCAGCGGCAGCAGCGGCGAGTCGGCCGAGGGCATCATGCCGGCGAGAAACTTGGCGGTATCGTTGGCGGTCGCGGGGTCGGCGGCGCGCGCAGGCAACATAGCGGCGAACAACATCGCGGCCGCCAGCGCCACGGTTCTCAGGGAGGCAATTCTCAACGGGGCAGATCTCAACGGGGCTATTCTCAACGAGGCGTGCATCTTCATTCGCCGCCCGCAGACGCGGCCACGGGGTCTTGAACGGTCCGCTGGCGGAAAACGGCGTAAATCAAAAGTCCTGAAATCATGATCAAAACACCAAGGAACACGCGCAGCGGTTGTTCGGTCAAAAGATAGTACATCATGAAGCCGGTCACGAGCAGGAAAACCACCGGGGTGACCGGGTATCCCCAGGCGCGATAAGGCCGCGGCAGGTCGGGATGCGTGATGCGCAGCTTGATGACGCCGAGCACGGTGAAGAACGAACAGAACAACAATGCGAACTGGATGAACTCGAGCACGGCTTCAAAGCTGCGCGTGAACAGCATCAGGCTCGCCACCGTCAGCTGAAACAGAATGGCATAGGCCGGCGCGCCGCCGGTCGAGCGCCGCGCGAACAGGCGCAGCACCGGAATGTCCTCGCCCATGGTCATCATCACGCGCGGCCCGATCCACATCATCGCGCTGATCGAGGAGATCAGCCCGAAGCAGATCATCGCGCCGACGATGCGGCCGCCGAACTCGCCGAAGATGTAGCTGCCGGAAACCCGGGCAACGTCGAGCTGGCCCGCCAGCTTGTCGATCGGCGCGGAGTGCAGGAACACCGCGTTGAGCGCGACATACAGCACCAGCACGACCAGCGTCCCCGCCAGCATCGCGCGCGGCACGTTGCGCTCCGGCTCGTGCACCTCGCCGATGATGTAGGTGGCCGCATTCCAGCCCGAGAACGAATACATCACGAACACCAGGCTGATGGCGAACGGCGCGCTGACGATGTGGGAGAAGTCGGAGGCGGAAGGCGCGAACGACAGCGGCTGCGGCGTCGCCATCAGAAATCCGGCGACCAGGAAGGCCACGATCAGCACCACTTTGAGGATGGTCGCGATCAGCTGGAAGGTGCTGGAGTGCTTGACGCCGGTGAGCTGCACCAGCGACACCAGCCAGACCACGCCGATGGCGAGCGCCAGCGGCGGGGCGTCCGGAACGACCGATTTGCCGTATTCGCCGAACGCCATTGCGGCGAGCGCGACGGGTGCCGCAAAGCCAACGGTCGCCGACACCCAGCCGGCCACAAAACCGAAGGCCGGGTGAAAGGCCCGGCCGAGAAAATTGTACTCGCCGCTGGAGCGCGGAAACATCGCCCCGAGTTCGCTGTAGGCAAACACCCCGCACAGCGCGACGACGCCGCCGACCGTCCACAGCAACAGGATCGAGAACCCGGAGGGGATGTCCTTGACCTGAAAGCCAAGGCTGGTGAAGACGCCAACGCCGACCATGTCGGCAACGACGATGGCGATCGCGACCACGACCGACACGCCGCCGGGACGCGGGCCGGACCACGCCGCGGTGCCCGTTTCTGATGCCGCCATGTCGACCATACCTTCAGCGCCGCACCCTGAACCGTCATGGTGCAGGCTGGAGCCGTCCAATTCAAGCAGCGTTAACAATGATTTAAATCGGGCAACGATTTAGGTATCAATATACCTAACAGATCGCCTTTGACCTTCCCAGTGCACCCCGACATTGCGAAAACAAGATGGCGGGGCACAATCAGGACACGATTGGATGGTCTCTTCTGGGCTTCCGGAGGTGGGGAGTTTTCCTCCGGAAGCTTAACGTCGCGTAAACACGAACGAGTTACGCCGGTTTAACGGTGGAGCTTGGGTGGTTCTCAGGTGGTTCTCAGGTGGTCCTTGGGGCAGTGGGTGGATGGTCGGGGCGGATCCGAAATTCCAGATCGATGATCGCGCGCACCGGGTGGTTTTCCCGGCAACGCAGCACCGTGCCCAGCCCCGTCACCGTACCCAGCCCCGTCGATGGCACTGGATCGCGGCCGCCTCGTTTTTTGTACCGCTGTCCTTTGTGCTGGTTCAATGCGGCAAGGCGCCCCCTGCCGGCATGCTGGCGGCGAACGCCCACGCGAGCGCCGGTGACAGCTTCGAAGACCGCTTCCCGCAGCCGCAGTTCAACGACCGGTTCCCAACGGCGGACGAAAGCCTGGTGCAGCGGCAAGTCGCGCTGGCCCCGCCCTCGCCGTCCCAACGCAAGGTGCGCACCGAGCCGGTCAGGGTGGCTTCACTCAATCCCGCGATGACCCTTCCGCAGCCGACCGAGCGCGAAGAGCTGACCACGCTGGTCAGCATGAAGTCCTCCGCCTTCCCCTATTTCGGCACCAATCCGCGCTCCGAAGCGCCGTTCCTCAACATCAGCAAGGGCGAGCGCAAGGGCCATCGCAGCTATGGCGGCCGGGTCTACTGGCAGGATGAGACCTACAACGACAGCCGCGTGCTGGTGCATGTCCCCGAGACCTTCGACGTCCGCAAGCCCGGCGTGATCGTGGTGTTCTTCCACGGCAACGGCGCGACGCTGGAACGTGACGTCCGCGACCGCCAATTGGTGCCGCAGCAGATTTCGGATTCCGGCGTCAACGCCGTGCTGCTGGCGCCGCAGCTGGCGGTGAACGCCGCCGATTCCAGCGCCGGCAAGTTCTGGCAGCCGGGCGGCTTCAAGCGCTTCATGGATGAATCGGCGAGCCACCTCGCCCGCCTGACCGGCGATCCCAAATCGGCGCAGGCGTTCGCCAACATGCCGATCGTCATCGTCGGCTATAGCGGCGGTTTCCTGCCGACCGCCTGGAGCCTCGAGGTCGGCGGCGCCACCAACCGCGTCCGCGGCGTGTTCCTGCTCGATGCCATCTATGGCGAACTGGACAAGTTCGCGTCCTGGATCGCGAACAACCGTTCCGGCTTCTTCGTCAGTTCCTATACCCGCTACACCAAGCGGCGCGACCAGGAACTGATCGCGATGCTGCGCGACAAGGGCATCACCGTCACCGAGAACATGGATGGGCCGCTGCGCCCCGGCAGTGTGGTGTTCGTGCAAACGCCCAATGGCGTCACGCATCGCGATTATGTCACGCAGGCCTGGACCGAGCATCCGGTCAAGGACGTACTGGTCAAGATGGCCGCCTCGCCTCAGCTGACCAGGATCGCCAGCGCACCGTCGGCGACGAACCGGTAACCGGCCGCAAGATTCACCGGTTCACGAAGAAAAAGTCTTCGCGGCCGGGCAGCGAGCCGTACGTATATGGCTCCTGCCGTCCGGCGGTCGCCTCCATCACGTCGTCACGGACCAGACGGAACAGCTTGTTGATCTCGACGCCCGGCGTCGCGATCCGCTGCACGACCGCGACGGCAAACGGCGAATAATCGCCCTCGCCGTCCAGTGCGGTCTCGCCATGCTTGGCCGCGTACACGACCAGCGACGCGCCCTGTACTTTCACCTCGCCGAGCCCGCGGCCGACCGAGCGCGTCTTCGCGCTGCGCGTGCTGTCCTGGTTTGAAGCCGGCACCGGCGCGGTAGCCACCGGCGCCTGAGCTGCCGTCGTTGAGTTCGCAAACGGGTTGTCCCGGCAGGCATCGAGCATCACGAGCTTGAGCTTCTTGGCGCCGTCGATGGCCGCCATCACCTGATCCAGCGGCATGGCTTCGAACAGGGCGTCGCGGCCGGATGCCAGTTTGGCATCGACGGGTATCAGGTAATTGACGCCATTCACCTCGATGCCATGGCCGGCATAGTAGACCATGGCCCAATCGGACTTGTCCGCCGCCGCAGCAAACGTGCGCAGCGCCTCCGTCATCTTCTCGCGCGTCACGTCGGTGGCGACCGTGACGCTGTCGAAGCCGATCGCGCGCAATGCGCCGGCGACTTTTTCGGCGTCACGATGTGGGTTGTCGAGCGCCTTGACCGATCTGTAGGCGGAGTTGCCAATGATCAGCGCCGCCCGGCGGCCCTGTTTCGCAGCGGTCGCCTTGACGATCGCGGGGGCCACCACGGGTGTGGCAACGCGCGGCGTCGGCACCGAAGTGGTCGAGGTCGCCCTGGCAGGGGCCGGCAGGATGGTCGGCTGCGGTGCGCCGGAGGAAAGTGCCGCAAGACGCGCCTCGGCGGTTTCGCGTGCGGATTTCGAGATATCGCCCCGGCCGGAGTTCTCGCTGATCGACAGCGCCGCGCGGAACTCGGATTTGGCGCGCTCGATATCGCCGGTGCGCTCGAACGTCAGTCCGCGGCCGGTGAACGCCGGCGCGAAGTCCGGTTCGATCCGGACGGCCTGGTTGAAGTCGGAAAGCGCCCGGTCGTATTCGCCCATATAACGCAGCGTCTCGCCGCGCAGCGTCAGGCCAAGGGCGACGCCGGGCCCGCCCGCGTAAAGCTCGATGGCGCGGTCCTGGTCCTGCAGGGCGCGCGCCAGATTTCCGGTGCGACGCCAGGCCTCGCCGCGATTGGCATAATATTTGGCGTTTTTGGGCGCGAGCTTGATCGCAACGCCGAAATCGGCCGCCGCCTTTTCATATTCCCCGATCGTCTTCCAGATCAGCGCGCGGTTGTTGTAGGCCGAGGCGCGATAGGGATCGTTGTTGATCAAGGCGATCGACCTGTTGATGTCGGCAAGCGCCGCGGCGTGGTCACCCTTGTCGCTGAGCAGATTGGCCCGCTGGTTATAGACCGCGGGATCCCGGGGCAGGATCGCAGCGGCCTCGTTCAGCACCTCGATGCCGCGATCGAAATCGCCTTTGCAGTGCTGCCAATAGTACGAGATCCACAAATGCAGATCGTAATAGGCGGAGCCCTTCCTGGAGGGCGAGACGTCCTTGGCGCGCATCAGGTCGGCCAACGCGGCGTCGCATTTCTTCTGGTTGAGGAGGTTTTGTGCACGGTACGACAGAGCCAGCACCAGCTTCGCCGCGGAACGACTGGAGTCGATCAGGATCGTGCAGGCCGCGATGCGGTCATCCAGCTCACTAGTACTTTTCAGCGGACCGACCTTGCAATCGGTTGGGCGGTCACGTGCGATTGCCCGGTCTGCGGCTGCCGCGGCAGCAAGCAGAAGCAGCACCAAAGCGGCGCAAGCCGCGGTCTTGCCGTTTCCCACCATCTTCCCCCTCGGATTCCCCTAGCCGAGAAAAGCATGCGAGGCGAACCTTGTCACGACGCCGGGACGCGGAACCGTTGGAAATTTGCTTGAAGTCTCCTTGGACTATTGGACGGGTGAGCTACTTCGCGACGCTGTCACGCGAACCGACCGCCTGCACGGTGGTTTTCGGCGGCGGACAGGTCGCCAGCAAGCGGTCCAGCGCGCCCGCCAGTCCTTCGCTGGAAAAGCTGGCCTTCTGCGCCCGCCAGCGTCCATCCTGCCCCTGTGATGTTTCGGTGACATCGAACTGCGGCTCGCTTGCCAGCGCCTGTAGCGTGGCCCTGGTCATGCGCAGCGCCCAGGTTTGCGATCCCGGCACCTTGGCCGGCGACCTGAAATATTGCGCGAGCGAACTGCTATTTGAAATCGAGATCGTCGGAAAGGCCGACGAACTCACGGCCGGACGCTGGAAATCCAGTTCGAACTGCTCGGTGCTGAAACAGAACAGCCGCCACTGCGACATGCGATAGGCATTGTCGCTTTCGCTTCGCTTCGTGACGGTCTTGCGCACCATGCCGCGGCCGATGCTTTCGAATACCCACGGCGTCTCCACGAGTTCGCGCCGGTCGATGCCAAAGCGGGCGATCTCCTCGCGGGTGAGAACGTGCATGTCCTCGAACTTGACGGTGCTTGCGAGGCGGAGCAATCCGACGTCGGCCCCCATCCTGGCGATATAGCTGTGGAGTATGCGGTCGGCGCGTTGCATCCCCCGTTCGGTTGCCGCGACCCGCATCTGCGCCGTCGGCGTTCCCGCACCGCGGAACCACACCGTCACCTTGGGAGAATGCACACCAAGCACCGCATCGGGAGCGATCTCGCGTGTGCTGGCGCCGAGGAGGAGATAGGGGCACGCCGAGTTGCAATTCGCGCCGCGGGTCCAGAGATCGCCGTGGAGTTCACGGCCCGATTGCTTCAGCTTGAGGCAGAGATCGCCGTTCTGCGATTCGAAGCCGCACTCCTTCACCACCGTCCGCGCCACCCTGGCGATGACGGGCTTTTCGCGCAGCATCGCGCCCATCGCCACCGCCTGGTCCAGATTGCCGCCGGGCGAAGCGAAATAGATCGGCAGGTTGCGCTCCCTGACCTTTCGCAGGAATTTCCGGAAGCGCGCCGCCGCGGCCGCATCGATCTGCCCCTCGGCCGCAATCCAGCTGTCGCAGCCGGGGCCGCAGGCATCGGGCGCCCTTGACGACGTAGAACACCATCGGCGGTGCCATCGGCTTGGCGGGTACCGGCCGCGCGGTCGGCGCCAGCCGCACGGCGGGCACAAGCCGCGGGGTGGACACATGCCGCGCGATAGGAGGAGCCGCCAACGCCGATGCCGAAATCAGGACGAAGGTTACGGCCAAAATTGCGCGCAGCGTCATGGGGCTCAAAAATCAAACGAGAGACAGGCAAAACATCTTGGAAACAGCTAACAAACCATCACTACCAAGTCCATGCAACGGCAACCAGTGGATGCGGCAACATTCTGCCCGATCAAGGCGCTGAGCATCAAAAACGTGGCGCGAGCCGCCGACTGCCTTTTTGGCGTTCGTTGTGCCGGTCTTGGGTTGCGCCGCTCCGACCGTTCACCGCAATCCGATCGGGACCGGCGATTTTCTTGATATTGCCCGATTGCAGGCGCCGAATCCCCTGCTATACCGCCTGTTCCCGCTTACCTGCGCTCGTTCGCAGGAGTGAGCTCAAGGAGACGCCAATGCCTGACAGCAATGCACCCGCACCGGGATTCCAATTTGGCCTTGCGAACCTGAAACCGGCCGAACCCGTGCAAAAAATCACCCTCACCTTCCCCGACGGCGCCAAGCGCGAATTCCCCCATGACATTACCGGGCTCGAGATCGCCAAGGGCATCTCGCCGTCGCTGGCCAAGCGCACGGTGGCGATGGCGCTCGATGGCGTGGTCACCGATCTCGACGATCCGATCTCGGGCGATGCCAGGATCGAGTTCGTCAGCCGCGACGACCCCCGCGCGCTGGAACTGATTCGCCATGACGCCGCGCACGTGCTCGCCGAAGCGGTGCAGTCGCTGTGGCCGGGCACCCAGGTCACCATCGGCCCCGTGATCGAGAACGGATTCTATTACGACTTCTTCCGCAACGAGCCGTTCACGCCGGAAGATTTTGCCGCGATCGAGAAGAAGATGCGCGAGATCGTCGCGCGCGACAAACCGTTTACGAAGGAAGTCTGGTCGCGCGAAAAGACAAAGCAGGTGTTTCGCGATAAGGGCGAGGCCTTCAAGGTCGAACTGGTCGACGCCATTCCCGGCGACGAGCCGATCAAGATCTATTACCAGGGCGACTGGTTCGACCTCTGCCGCGGGCCGCACATGACCTCGACCGGCAAGGTCGGCAACGCCTTCAAGCTGATGAAGGTTGCGGGCGCCTATTGGCGCGGCGACAGCAACAACCCGATGCTGACGCGCATCTACGGCACGGCGTTCGCAAAGCAGGAAGACCTCGACCTCTATCTGAAGCAGATCGAGGAGGCCGAAAAGCGCGACCACCGCAAGCTCGGCCGCGAACTCGATCTGTTCCACTTCCAGGAAGAAGGCCCCGGCGTGGTGTTCTGGCACGCCAAGGGCTGGACGGTGTTCCAGGCCCTGATCGCCTATATGCGCCGCCGCCTGACCGGCGACTACAGCGAGGTCAACGCGCCGCAGATCCTCGACAAGTCGCTGTGGGAGACTTCCGGCCACTGGGACTGGTACCGCGAGAACATGTTCGCGGCGCAATCGGCCGGCGACGAGGCCGAGGACAAGCGCTGGTTTGCGCTCAAGCCGATGAACTGCCCCGGCCACGTGCAGATCTTCAAGCACGGCCTGAAGAGCTACCGCGACCTGCCGCTGCGCCTCGCCGAATTCGGCGTGGTGCATCGCTATGAGCCGTCGGGCGCGATGCACGGCCTGATGCGCGTGCGCGGCTTCACGCAGGACGACGCGCATGTGTTCTGCACCGAAGCGCAACTCGCCGACGAGTGCCTCAAAATCAACGACCTGATCCTGTCGACCTATGCGGACTTTGGCTTCGAGGGCGAGCTGACGATCAAGCTCTCGACCAAGCCGGACAAGCGCGTCGGCACCGACGAGATGTGGGATCATGCCGAACGCGTGATGGCCACCGTGCTGTCGGAAATCCAGGCCAGCAGCAACCGCATCAAGACCGCGATCAATCCCGGCGAAGGCGCATTCTACGGGCCGAAGTTCGAATATGTGCTGCGCGACGCCATCGGCCGCGACTGGCAGTGCGGCACCACGCAGGTCGACTTCAACCTGCCGGAACGCTTCGGCGCGTTCTACATCGACGCCGACGGCTCCAAAAAGGTGCCGGTCATGGTGCACCGCGCGATCTGCGGTTCGATGGAGCGCTTCATCGGCATCTTGATCGAGCATTTTGCCGGCAACTTCCCGCTCTGGCTGGCGCCGGTGCAGGCCGTCGTCACCACCATCACCTCGGAAGGCGACGAATACGCCAAGGTGGTCGCGGCCGCCGCGCGCCGCGCCGGCCTGCGCGTCGAGATCGACCTGCGCAACGAGAAGATCAACTACAAGGTCCGCGAACACTCGCTGGCGAAAATCCCGGCGCTTCTCGTCGTCGGCAAGAAGGAAGCCGAGACTCATTCGGTCTCGGTCCGCCGCCTCGGCAGCGAAGGCCAAAAGGTGATGCCGACCGACGAGGCGCTGGCAGCGCTGGTCGAGGAAGCCACCCCGCCGGACGTCAAGCGGGCACGGCTGGAGGCCTGATGACCGACGAGCAGGAGCTTCCGGCGTTTCCGATCCGGGCTTACCAGTTGATCCCGGATCCCAACCAGCCGACGGTGGTGGCGCTGGCGATCGAAACCGACCAGGGCCACAGCCTGTTTCTGGCAAGCCGGGAAATTTTGGAAGACCTCGGCAAGGACCTGCTGGAGCGAGCGGCGAAGATGCCGGCCCGCAAGCCCTAACCTTTGTCACAATCGGTCTAAACTGGCTTTCGGCGGCTTCGTTGTCTCCCCATGTTAGTGTAGGCAATCGCCCGATCCCGTTCGACGAAAGAGCCCCACATTGCCCGATGCCCTTGAACTCCTGAAACTGCGCCGCTCCGTCAAGCCGCGCGAGATGAGCGGCCCCGGCCCCTCGGCCGACGAACTGGACACCATCCTGACCATCGGTTCGCGGGTGCCCGACCACGGCAAGCTGACGCCCTGGCGCTTCATCGTGTTCGAGGGCGACGCCCGAGCGCGCGCCGGCGATGTCATCGCACAGGTGTTCGCGCGAAAAAATCCGGGGGCGCCGGCGGCCGATATCGAGATGGAGAAACGCCGGCTGATGGACGCGCCGCTGGTGATCGCGGTGGTAAGTTTCGTCAGGCCGCATCCCAAGGTGCCGGCGTGGGAGCAGCAATTGTCCGCCGGCGCCAGCGCCATGAACATCGTCACCGCGGCAACCGCGCTCGGCTATGGCGCCAACTGGCTGACCGGCTGGTTCGCGTTCGACCGCGACGTGCTCGACGGCCTCGGCGTCAAGCCGGACGAGAAACTCGCCGGCTTCATCCATATCGGCACGCCGTCGAAACCCGCCGAGGACCGCCCTCGCCCGGCACTGTCGGATATCGTGACGCGGTTTTAGTCCAGACAGCGTCATGGAGTCTCTGTGACCTAACCCGCCGCCTCCCTGGAGGCGACAGGTTCCGAGTTCAGAGATCGAGCGTAACGCTGACGCGGGCGCGCGACACGCACGGCATCAGCCGATCCTGCCGCTTAGATGTCGGCAGCACCTTGTCGCGATGCAGCACCAGGCCATCGCGATATCCGCATTCGCAGGAACCGCAGACACCCATTTCACAGGATGACGGCATTGCGAAATCGTTGTCACGCAGCACATCAAGCAACGACTTGTCGGCAGGCACGAGAAATCGTTGACCCGTCGAAGCAACCGTCGCTTCGAACGGCTCGGACTTGAAGTTCTCGTCGACCGTCATTTGAAAGACCTCAGCGTGAACGTGATCTTCGGGCCATTCGCTCAAGGCCGACTGCACGGCATCCAGAAGCCGTTGTGGCCCGCAGACGTAGACGTGCGTATCCCCGTCATATGGTCCGATTGCTCCCGGATCAAAGCGCGGACCACTTTCGGAGAACCAGCATTGCAGGCTTGGTCCGCAAATGTCCCTGAGTTCAGCAAGCAACGGCGCCTCGGACGCCGACCGCGCGCAATAGTGCAAGGTAAAATCCCGACCGCCGCGCTTCAAAGTGAGGGCCATTGACAGCAAAGGCGTGATACCGATGCCGCCAGCGACCAGAATATGGCGCGCGCCTGTGGCGCTCAGCGGAAGATTATTTCGTGGTGCGGAGATATGCACCTCAGCGCCTTCATGGACGTTCTGGTGAACCCAGATCGATCCCCCACGACCCGTCGCCTCGCGCTTGATGGCAATCTCGTATCTGGAGCGGTCAGCGGGATCGCCGCACAACGAGTATTGCCGCACGCGGCCATCCGGCATGCGCAGATCCACGTGCGCGCCGGCAGACCATTCCGGAAGAGCCGGTCGAAGCGGATGAACGAGTTGCATGTGCAGAACATCCGGCGTTGCGAGCCGCATCTTCTCAACACGCAACTTCATGATGAGACGTGCGGTCATTGGTCCAGCAGCTCTATGGCGTCGCCGGGCCTGATGATGCCGCCGCGCTCGATGCCGCAGTTCAAGCCGGAGCGATTATAGAGCGGAAGGAACACCGGGAGCCCCAGCAGTTCTTCGAGATATTTGCAGGGAAAATTCAACCGGCCACCCCGCAAAATGACGTCTCCGACCTTAAACCGACGCCCAACCAGGTGATTGAGCGGCACGCCTATCACCGTCAGATTCCTCCGGTGATCGCACGGCTCGAGCGCAATCCCCCCGTCCTGCAACGGGGGATCGTTGCGCGAAAGCGCGTCGAGCGCCTCCTGTTCGATGAGTGTCACTTCGCGCACGTCAGGCTTCGGTGAATAGGTCCCGGTTCCCTCGTAATAGCGATCGCCAACGATCCCCCGGCCGGCAACGCACTCGGCCTCCTGTCGTTCTTCCATCTCATAGCTGGCGCCGGGCGCGACATGGATGTGAAGCAGTTTGCCCCGCCATTGGGTTGCACCGCCAGCTTTCCTGACGGCAACGGACCCGGCAGGATGCTCGAATGCCTCCGTCATCTTGGGTGGCGGTCGATGGATCGAGGGGACGTTCACGGGACTATCCTTTCGTGCACAAGGCAATCGCTTCGATTTCGACCAAAGCGTCCTTTGGCAAACGTGCGACTTCGATGGTCGATCGCGCGGGCGGCTTATCGCTGAAGAACTCGGCGTAGATTCCGTTCATTACGGCAAAGTCGTTCATGTTCTTGAGAAACACGGTCGTTTTGAGAACACTTGCGAAGGAAGCGCCGCCGGCTTCCAAAACCGCCGACAGGTTCACGAGCGACTGTCGCGTCTGTTGCTCGATGCCGTCAGGAATGCTTCCGGAAACCGGTTCGATCGGCAATTGCCCGGACGCAAACACGAATTGTTCCGTGCGCGTGGCCTGCGAGTAGGGCCCCGCCGCCGGTGCCGCTTTGACGGTGCTGACGATAGATTTGGTGTGCATGGTGCCTCCTGTTGGCTGGTGAATCTGGTTTATCCCGCAAGGAATGCTGCGGCGTTCCTGTTTGCCTCGCGGGCGCGCCGATATTCAAGAATGCGTGCGGTCTCATGGGCGACTTGTTCGCCGATCAGGTCGCCCAGGATATGAAGTGTCGTATCGATGCAGAGCGACACGCCGCCTCCGGTCACAACGGCGCCCGTATCGACGATCGGCGCTTCGCGAACATCGATCCGTGGATACATGTCGCGCATTCGCACGAGTGGCGAAACCTCAGGCGGGACAACGGATCTTTTGGTCGTGGCCGCCGCATCATCGAGAACGCCACTCGCCGCCAGGATCATGGCGCCTGTGCATACCGACCCTACCTTGCTCGACGCATGGATACGTCGGATGTACTCAAGCGTTGCGGAGGATCGCGACTGATCCTCCCAGCCCGGACCGCCTGTCACGATGACGATGTTGCAGACCGGCGCGTCCACTATTCCGAACTGCGCGACGACGTCGAGCCCGTTCGACAATCGGACGATCCCCGCCTTTGGCGCGATGGTGCAGATTTCAATCTGCGGAACTATTCGGCGCGCCATGGAAAGCACGCCGAAAGTTGCAAGATCGATCGGCTCAACACCGTCGTAGATGAATATTCCGAACAGCATGTTGAACCAATCCTGTTTCAGCCGATAAGTGCGTCGTCCTTGGTTTCCCGGGCGGCAAGCGCAGCCCACAATGTGATGAGCGCAATTCCGATCATCATGACCGAGACGCCCGCCGTTCCACCGAAGTACCCGACGAGTGCCGTTGCGATGATCGGCGAGAAGCCGCCGCCAATCGCTGCCGCGACCTGGAATCCGAACGAAGCGCCGCTATAGCGCACGCGTGGACCAAACAATTCGGGGAAATAGGTCGACTCCAATCCGAACATCATGCCGTGGCCGAAATTCATCGCAATGATGATCGCGGCTGTCACCATGGCAACGCTTTTGGTCTCCAGCATCCAGAACAGGGGAAATGCGAAGGCCATGGTGAAGATTGCACCCAATATGAAGAGTGGGCGACGGCCGATCTTGTCCGACAGCCAGCCAAACATCGGCAACGTGACCAATTCGAACAGCGCCGCGTACATGACGGAATCGAGCAACAATTGCTTGGGCAGGGCCAGCTTCGTGGTCGCGTACACGACGACGAATACCGTCAGCATGTAGACCCAGGAGACTTCCGACAGCTTCAGTCCCACGGCGATCAGGAAGGTCTTGAAGTTCTTGCCGACGACTTCGGCAACCGGATTTTTTGAGAACGAGTCAGTCGCTTTCATTCGCTCGAAGACGGGCGTCTCCGGGATCCTGGATCGAATGAATGTGCCGAGGGCCAGCAGGACGATGCTGGCAAGGAACGGAATACGCCAGCCCCAGGACTGAAAATCAGCTTCGGGAAGCTTCGTCGCCAGCGCAAAGACCAATGTTGCAAGCACCAATCCGATCGGAAATCCGATCTGGACGAAGCTGCCGTAGAATCCGCGTTTATCGGCTGGGGAGTGCTCAATAACCATCAGGGAAGCACCGCCCCACTCGCCGCCAAGGCCAATGCCCTGGACGATGCGCAGCAGAATGAGAAGGATTGGAGCAAGCACGCCGATGGATGCGTAGTTTGGCAGCAGGCCGATGCAGAACGTACTCAGCCCCATGATGAACATGGTCAGCACCAGCATCGATTTGCGTCCGAGGCGATCGCCGAAATGCCCGAACAACGCGCCGCCGAGCGGACGCGCCAGAAAACCCACAGCATAGGTGCCCAGCGCCGCCAATGTCCCCGCCAGCGGATCGATGGTCGGAAAGAATGCCTTGTTGAATACGAGCGCCGCCGCGGTCGCATAAATCAGGAAATCATACCACTCGATGATGGTGCCGACGCTGCTCGCAAACACGATCGATCGCATTTTCGAGCCGGCCGTTCGCGTGTCAGATATGGTTGCAGCTATGCTCATTTCCAACTCCTGGTTAAAAGCCAGAGGAATAATTCCTCTATAGAGGACGCTTTTCCAGTATGGTGGATGCAAGCGGTGTGCCGGGAATTTTGGAGAGAACCAGCCGGATTTTGCTCCTGTGGCCGCGCCAATGATCAGTTTGATGCGAGAATGCACAAAAATTCTGCATAATAGCCGTCAAAATCAGATCCGGGTCCGGGAGCAGCCGCAACGGCCCTGGCGAAGAATATCGTCGGTTTCGGCAAGGGCGCGGCTCCCCCTACCGCGAAAGACCGCGGCCTGTCGCCGACCTCATAATGGAATAATTTCTAATGCAGTAGATTTTTATCGCACTTTCGAGGTGTCGATCACCAGAAAATATTCGCACTGGGTCTTACCCAGGTTCAAGAATGAGTGGTCGGCGTCTGCTTGGAAATACAGGGAATCTCCCTGGTTCAGCGTCACGTGCTGATCGCCGATCGTTACGCGGATGCGTCCGCGCAGAACGTAAATGTATTCCTCAACGCCTCGGCGATGAGCAACGAAGTTCCCGGTTTCGGCATCCGGCGGCAGCGTGTTGAGAACCCAATCGATGCCGCGCCCCGGCAGCACCGGTGAAATGCATCTGCGTAGAAAGCCGGATTCATCGTCTCGCAGAACCGGCTGGCGCGCGGCCGGTATATGAACGATCTCACGTTCAACCGCCGGGGCCATCAACTGCGAAAACGTGACGCCCAACGCTTCCGCGAGCTTTGATAGAATCACGGTCGAAGGGATCGTCTCACAGCGCTCAATCTTGGATATCATTGAACGGCTCACACCGGATGCGTCAGCAAGCATCTCGAGTGAGAAATGGTTCTTTTTGCGAAAATGACGAATCTCGTCGGCCAAAACCGAAAGCTGAGAATTGTCTGGCAAATTTTCAGTACTCAAAGCCGTGAATCCCTTGCGCTTGCCGCAGCCCCTTTTAATGGGCTTTTGCTGCGGCGGACAAGTCGGCTTAGTTGGTCTGTCCTACGGCTAGCGGTCACACACGCGCTCACCGCGCCACCACCTCGACCTCGCCGTCAACGCCGTTCACCACATTGAACGCGCGCTCGAACACCTTGCCTTCGTTCTTGGCGATGGCGCGGTATTCGCCTTCGGACAGCACGACGCGGGGAAACGCGCCGATCGATTCCTTGATGACGTCGCCGCCCGGGGTGATCACCGACCAGGCGGTGTTGGCCAGCGCCTCGCCGCCCTTGTCGCTGACCAGCTTCAGCATGATCACCGCGGCGCGATGGGTGACGATCACGTCGGTCAGCTTGCCGGCCTGCACGCGGATGTCGGAGCGCACCACGGAATTGGCGTCGCCGTAATTGGAGATGATGTAATAGGTGCCCTCCGGCAGCAGCGCGACATCGCCGGCGGCGACGTTGGGCACCAGCGAGGTCCGCTCCGCGCCGTCGAACTGGCTGCCCTTGTAGATCGCGAACGAAATCTGGTTCGGCGGAATCTTGCTGGTGCCGACGCGGCCCTCGATGCGCAGGCCGCCGGCCGGAAGCACGAACGACTCGCGATCGGTCTCCGACTTCAGGCTCACCGCCCGCACCGCGCTGACGAGGCCGAACGCGACGTGCACGACATAATTGCCCGGCGGCAGCACGATGTTCGGCGTCGCGCCGCGCTCCTCGCGGATCAGCTTGAACGTGCCGTTATCGTCGGGCTTGTCCGCGAACACCCGCCACACCAGCCCGTTATTGATGACCGGCAAGTCCTTGCCGTAGCGCGCCGTCAATGACAGCACCGCCTGGCCGGCCGTCGCGGCGCCCGGCGGCGGCACCACCGGCGGGACGGTGGTGACCGACGGCTGCGCGATGGTTGGCTGCGTCAGGGTTGGCGGCAGGGTGAGAATTGCGCCTGGCGGCGCCAGGTTCATCGCCGGACCCGAGGGCGCATCGGGAATGTTGGACGGCGGCACCGGTGGCGGGCGATCGGAGAACATCTGGGCCGAAACCGCACCCGGAACCAGCAACGCCGGCGCAAGCAGAAGCGACCGGAAAAGTCGCCATGCGCCCCCGTTCATGCCGCTGCCATTGCCTCGCCAAGTCATGGCCATGCTTTTCACCGAAAACGCGGCAAATTCAAGCCTGCAAAGCGGGCCCAAGGCTTGGGAAGGCTTGGGAAGGCTTGGGAAGGCTTGGGAAGGCTTGGGCGGGCTAGGAACCCGTGTCGAAACCCAGTGTTGATCCAGCGGTCGTGGTCCAGTCATAATCCCCGCCTAGGCCGCTTTGGCCGGGCATAAACCATGCATAGCGAATTCGTGAGGAATTCTTTGGGGGCAGGAATTCCTGGGGGCGATTCTGGCGTGGCTGAGCCGCGGCGAATAGGCTTTGAGCCGCAGGAGAGTTCTTGGTGTTGGATAATTGGATGGGCCGCGGCCAAAAGGGCTCCGACGGCCACGACGAGGTGGGGCTCGGCAGTATCCGGAGGCCCGTGATCGGGCTGGCGCTTGGCGGCGGCGCCGCGCGCGGCTTCGCCCATATCGGCATCATCAAAACGCTGCTCGCGCACGGCATCATGCCCAATGTCGTGGTGGGGACCTCGATCGGCGCGGTGGTCGGCGGCGCCTACGCCTCCGGAAATCTCGATAAACTGGAGCTATGGGCGCGCAGCCTGCAGCCGCGAAATATCTTCGGCTATCTCGATATCCGCCTCAACGGCTCCGGCCTGATCGGCGGCGCCAAGCTCGCCGCCGGGCTCGAGGCGACGGTCGGCCAGACCCTGATCGAGGACCTGGCGGTGAAATTCGCCACCGTCGCCACCGAAGTGCGCACCGGCCACGAGATCTGGCTGACCCATGGCCGCATGGTGGACGCGATGCGCGCCTCCTATGCGCTGCCCGGGATATTTTCACCGGTTCTGATCGGCGACCGCTGGCTGGTCGATGGCGCGCTGGTCAATCCGGTTCCGGTGTCGGCGGCGCGTGCCTTCGGCGCCGAAATCGTCATCGCCGCCAACCTGTCCAGCGACGTCTTCACCCACTCGACGACGATCTATTCCCACGGTCCGTCCGCTGACGTTTCGGTTGCGGTCGTACCGGAGGTTCTCCCCGAACCCGCAGCCCCGCGGCGCGGCCTCGGCAAGTTCTTCTCCGCCGAGCGCACCATGAAGCGCGAGTTCTTCGGCGGGCCCGGCAGACCGGGTATTTCCACCGTCATGGTCGACGCCTTCAACATCATGCAGGACCGCATCACCCGCGCGCGGCTGGCCGGCGATCCGCCGGATCTTTTGATTTCACCCCGTGTCGGCAAGATCGGCTGGTTCGATTTTCACCGCGCCGACGATCTGATCGCCTATGGCGAGCGCGCGGCCGAGCGTGCGATCGATTCCATCCAGGAAGCGATCCATATTCTGGCGCCGCAAGCCAGCGATGCCGGCGCCGCCGCCGACAGGGCCGGACAAGACAAGAAATAGGAACTCAGGCGGTCTTGATGTAGTCGCGCAGCGCTTCCTGCTCGGCTTCATATTCGTGGAGACGGCGCTTGACGATGTCGCCGATCGAGATCAGGCCGACCACCTTGCCGTCCTCGACGACGGGCAAATGCCTGAACTTGCCCAGCGTCATCATTTCCATGATGCCGCTGACCGTGTCGGACTCCCGGCAGCTGACGACCTTGCGCGTCATCACGGCGCTGACCGGCTCATCGAGCACCCTGGCGCCGCGCTCGCCGAGCACGCGGACGATGTCACGCTCCGACAGGATGCCTTCGAGGTGTCCCTGGTCCATGACCAGCACAGCGCCGATCTTGCGCTCGCCAAGGAGCTTGATCGCGGCCGAGAGCTTGGCGTCCGGTTCGACGCTCAGGATGTGATGGCCTTTGGAATCGAGAATTGCACGTACCGTCATTGTCGTCTCCCTGAATCGGTGCGCGCCCCCTTTAGGGGCTCGACGTGTTCGCGAGTCTTCAATCAACAGTTCCGCGCCGAACTCGCTTCGAGAGCCTTCGTTCAAGCGCGGTCAACCAGCGCGCTGTCCTGCATGGCAACGGCTTTGTCTTGTGTCACGAGATGTCAGGATGATGAATGAAATCGCGGTGCGCCGCAAGCGACGATCAGACGCGATCGGCCTCGTCGGGCGACGACGCATCTGCAGCATAAGGCGCCGCCCGCGGCACCGGATCGAACAGCGAAAACAGCATCAGGCCGGCGAGGAATCCGCCGATATGCGCCTGCCAGGCCACGCTGCCGCCGTCGGCGCCGATCGCAATCGCTCCGAGGCCGAAGACGATGTTGATGCCGAACCAGACGCCGAGAAAGCCCAGCACGCGGGTGTCGCGAAACGCCTGTCCAAGCGACAGCGCCGGAACCTTCGCCGCGGCATCGGCGTCGCCGCGGCTGAACGAGAGAAAGCTTCCCTTCACGAAGGCGAAGCGGATGGCGGCCGCCATGGCGCCGGACACCGAGGCCGAAGCGCCGATCATCGGTGCGATCGCGTGTTCATGGGTGAGAAGGTGGGCGAGCGCGCCCGCCGCGGCCGTCACGATCATGAACACGTAAAGCCTCAACGCGCCGAACCGGCGCGCCAGCGCGCTGCCGAACGGCAACAGCCACAGCACATTGAAGCCGAGATGGGTGAGGTTGGCGTGCAGCAACGAATAGGTGACGAAGGTCCACACCTTGGCGCCCGCGCCGCCGGGAAAATCGATGTTGAGCAGCGTCG
The DNA here is from genome assembly GCF_964252915.1 of Bradyrhizobium sp. LjRoot220. Taxonomy (NCBI): domain Bacteria; kingdom Pseudomonadati; phylum Pseudomonadota; class Alphaproteobacteria; order Hyphomicrobiales; family Nitrobacteraceae; genus Bradyrhizobium; species Bradyrhizobium sp. LjRoot220. The sequence goes on along the minus strand of NZ_CAXUPS020000002.1, from coordinate 511,339 downwards.
AATCATAGCGCTTCGGAATGAAGCCGAAGACGTCGATGGTCCAGTTCTCGAGTTCCGGCGACAGCAGCACCCGCAGGTGAATGAGCGCGATCAGCGCGATATAGGCCGTCACCGCCCCGGGCAGGGTCAGGATCGGCTCGCGCGGATCGTCCGGCGGGGCTTCAAGCGGGGTTTCGGACTGGGATTCCAAGGGCCAGGGACCTTAAGAGACCTTTAGAGACGGCTTTCGGGAATAATCGACCCAGATAGGCGGCTTTGCCAGCGCGGTGCAAGTACACAAATGCGCGGGGTGCATACTCGTGTCCCGGACCCGGAGCAGCGCCTCTTGGCGATGCACCGCAGAGCTCAGATGCGCAATTGCGCATCGGGGGACCCACCGGCATTGGCAGAGCTTTTCGATCTTGCGAGACTGTGTCCAGCCTATGCCCACATCCGGTAAACCTGCATGGACACGCCCTTTTTCGTTCATATCCTCGCGAGTAAGAGGAACGGAACGCTCTACGTCGGCGTCACCAACAATCTCCCCCGCCGCATCGCCGAATGGCATCGATTTGCTGGTCTATTTCGAAGCGTACGATTCCATTTTTGAAGCTCGCGCGAGAGAACACGCGATGAAGCGCTGGCGCCGTGCCCGGAAGATCGAGTTGATCGAGAAGCTTAATCCGGACTGGCGGGATCTGGCGGATCAACTCAATTCGTAGCGCCGTGCGCTGCTGGCGAGGGGTCCATCCACATGTCGAGATGGGTCCCGGCTCTGCGGTGCACCGCGAAGGCGCGCTGCGCCGCGTCCGGGACACGAGATTGGAGACCAAAGAATAAAGGGAGGATGCTGAGAACATCCTCCCTCATCTTGTCGATCTTTTCGCGCCCCTGGAGCCAGGGATACACATCCCCACCCCTCCCCGCGCGATGACCAAACTGTTTGACGCCACCTGTGTACCAAGCGAGCCGGTAACTTGGAGATAAGCCGGCCGGGTCCGATGCGTTCCACTCTAAGCAGACCGCGCCGGGATCGCCAATCTCATAGTTAATTTAACGTTAACAACGCAAAGCCGCCACGGAGGCGGCCGAACGGCGTCCACGGCATGGACGCTGCAAAGCCTGTCCTGCACAACAAACAAGGGACAGCGCGTGCGCAAAATCGGGACAGAGGTGTCCCGTCAAGCCACGGGCAGGGCAAGGCCAACGAATGAAACATCCATCGAGCCGCCAGTTTTTCGCCTATTGGGACGCAAAACGCGGCCACGCGCGGGCTCCTGACCGCAGCGAGATCGAACCCGGCGCGGTGCGCGAACTGCTCGGCGATATCTTCGTGCTGGGTTACGAAAACGAGAGCGGTTTTCCGTTCCGCGTCGCCGGAACGCGCGTCTGCGCCCTGCTCGGCCGCGATGTAAAGGACACCAGCTTCTCGGCCTTGTTCGCGCCCGAGAGCCGCCGCGAAATCGAAGACGTCGTGACTTACGTCGCCGAAGAAATGCTGGCGGCGATCGCCGGCGTCACCGCGACCTCGGCAGACGGCAGAACCGCGCACCTCGAATTGCTGCTGCTGCCGTTCAACAACCGCGCGCACGCGCCGATCAGCCTCACCGGCCTGCTGGCGCCGTTCGAAGGTGACCTTGGCGCACTGCGCGATTTCAAATTGACGTCGTGGCGCTATTTGCACCGGCCGGAGAAACTGGTGCCCCGCGCCTTGCGCAAGCTCGCCCTCGCGCGCGGCTTTATGGTCTACGAAGGAATTACCGGCCGCTGAATCGCGCGGCGCGCTTTTCAAGAAACGCGTTGCGTCCCTCGATCGCATCGGCACTGTTGCGGATGTCGGCCTGCATCTCGATTTCGCGCCGGAACTGATCGGCATAGCTGGTGTGTTCGCTCTCCTCGATCAGACGACGCGTCGCAACCAGCGCCCGCGTCGGACCGTTGGCAAGCTTGCGCGCCAGTGCCAGCGCGCCGTCGCGAAGCGCCGCGTCATCGAACACTTCCCGGACCAGTCCCCATTCTTTTGCAAGCTCTGCCGACAGCGGCTCATTCGTCATCATCAGCTCGAGCGCACGTTGCCGGCCGACCAGGCGCGGCAGCAGCCAGGTCGAGCCCAGATCCGGCACCAGCGCGATCCGGCTGAACACCTGAATGAAGCTTGCCGAGCGCGCCGCGACAATCACATCTCCCGCCATCGCGAGGCTGAAGCCGCCGCCGGCCGCGACGCCATTGACCGCCACCACGACCGGCACCTTGCATTCGCGCAGCGCGGCGAACGTCGGCCAGTAGTACCGCATCACCCCGTCGACAATGTCGTCGCCGAGGACTGCCGCGGCCTTGAGGTTCTGGCCGGAACAGAAGCCGCGGCCGGCACCGGTCAGGACCAGCGCCCGCACCCCGGAGTCCTCGGTCATCTCGCCAATGGCGAGGGCGAGGTCGCCCAGGAGATCGGGCGTCATCGCATTCAGCGTCGCAGGCTCATCCAGCGTCAGCACGCCAACGGCATCGTCGCGTTCCCGCTTCACTCCCGGCATCGCACTCCTCCCCATTGTTCGGCCGGGCCCGGCCGGACGCGGCATTAATCAAGATGGTACCGAAACAACGCACTGACAAACAATCGCTTTCGGCGCTCTTGCCGAAAACCGCCGTTACCGGGATACTGGCCGGATTGGACGTGAGCGATGTTTGAGATCGGTATTTTCTGCGTCATTTTGCTGGCGGTTTGCTATTGGGCAGTCCTGTGGTTGATGGGACGGCGCGAGGATGTTTTGCACGGCGAGTTCGTTGAAGCCGGCGCGCCGACCGAAGAGCCCGCTCGATCAGTGTTTCCGGAGCGGCCGGTGTTTCCTGCGCGACCGGTTCGCTCCGCTCCCGCTGAACCGCCCGCACAGACCGTCACCCGCGAAGAGCCCGTGATCCTCGCAGAGCCCGTGATCCCTCAACAGCCCGTTCACGTCTCCATTCCGGAGCAACCTGCCTTCAGGCAGGAACGGCTGGAGTCGCTGCTGAACTCGATCAAGCAGGATCTCAATCAGCTGGTTCAGAAGTAGCCGCAACCAAGCGGCGCTGAGGCCGGCGTTCGGCGGGACCTGCGCCAGGGTCGATCATGCGCCCGCGCCCCGCCGCACTGTTCTGAAATCAACGATATTGGAACCCGTATACCCATCAGCAGGCAGACACGCCCGGGTTTTGGCTCGACGCTGCATGTCGAGTGATTCGACGGAGTTGCAACCAAAGCGCGAGAAAGCCGACAACTCTGGGGGGCCTGCTATGACGCGCATTCTGGTCGTCGACGACGATCCGATGATCCGTGCCGCGATTTGCACGTGGTTGGAGGACAGGGATTTCGACGTCGTCGTCGCGGACGGCGCGGCGACCGGACTGAGCGCCCTGGAGCAGGCGGCGTTCGATGTGATGATCGTCGATATCTTCATGCCGCATATGAACGGCTTTGAATCGGTCCGTTTGTTTCATCAACGTGCGCCGGTCGTTCCGCTGATCGCCATTTCCGGTTACGTCTTCGCTGAAAACCGCTCCCCCGCACCGGACTTCCTGAGCATGGCGCTGGAACTCGGCGCATCTCGCTGTCTGCGCAAACCCTTCACGCCAACGGCATTGCTCACCGTGATCCATTCCTGCCTCTCGGAGAACAGGGCTCACCTGGAAAATGTTGCAAGATACTCGTAGCAGTCCGACGCCGGGACCGGCAGGAATCGATGCGACGTTGCTTCGGGCCGTGGTGGACACGGCGGTCGACGGATTGATTCTGATCGACGCCCGCGGCAACGTGTTGATGTTCAACCCGGCCTGCGAGAGATTGTTCGGCTACGACGCCAGCGAGGTGATCGGCCAGAACGTCAAGGTGCTGATGCCGCCGCCGTACCGCGACGAGCACGACCGCTACCTCGACAATTTCCACCAGAGCGGCATACGCAAGATCATCGGCATCGGCCGCCAGGTGCTCGGCCGGCGCAAGGACGGTTCGACGTTCCCGATGGATCTCGCGGTCGGCGAGGCAAAGCAGGATGGAGAATCGTACTTCGTCGGCATCATTCACGACCTGACCGAACGCGAACGGGTCGGCAAAGCGCTGCGCGAGGGCGCGGCGCGGCTCAAGGCGGTGGTCGAGACCGCCGTGGACGGCGTCATCCTGATCGACGAGCACGGCTGCGTGTTGATGTTCAACCCGGCATGCGAACGGCTCTTCAAATATCAGGCGGACGAGGTCGTCGGCCAGAACGTCAAGATGCTGATGCCGCCGCCATATCGCTCGGAGCATGACGGCTATCTCGATAATTTTCACAAGACGCGGGTGCGTAAGATCATCGGGATCGGCCGCGAGGTGACGGGCCAGCGCAGCGATGGTTCAACCTTCCCAATGGACCTGTCGGTCGGCGAGGCCAAGCAGGACGGCGCCGCCATCTTTGTCGGCATCATCCACGACCTGACCGAGCGCAAGAAAACCGAAGAACAACTCGTGCAGGCGCAGAAGATGGAGATGGTGGGACAGCTCTCCGGCGGCATCGCTCACGACTTCAACAACCTGTTGACGGTCATCGTCGGCAATTCGGAATGTCTCAGCGACGAGCTCAAGCCGAGGCCGGATTTGCAACAGCTTGCCGAGGACATCGGCCGGGCCGGCGAGCGGGGCGCGGAGTTGACGCAGCGGCTGCTGGCGTTCAGCCGCCGCCAGACCCTCCGCCCGGTCGAGATCGACTGCAACAATCTGCTCGATTCCATGCACAAGCTGCTGCGGCGGACGATGCGCGAAGACATCGAGATCAGGATCGATTTCGACCTCGAGGTTGCTCCGGCCTTCGCCGATCCCGCCCAGCTCGAGTCGGCCATCCTCAACCTTGCGCTCAACGCCCAGGACGCCATGGCCGGCGGCGGACGCCTCACCCTGACGACGGCCGGCGCCTCGCTCGATGACCAGTACCAGAAGCTGCACCCGGAGGTCAGGCCTGGAGAATATGTTCTGATCGCCATCACAGATACCGGCTCGGGCATGTCCCGGGAGGTGCTGGAGCGGGTCTTCGAACCGTTCTTCACCACCAAGGAAGTCGGAAAGGGCTCAGGATTGGGCCTCAGCATGGTCTACGGTTTCGCGAAGCAGTCGAACGGGCATGTTTCGATCTACAGCGAACCCGGGCTCGGCACGACGGTGCGAATGTACTTGCCGGTACAGCAAGGCCGCATACCGCGAAAGCCGTCTCGAGATCGGGCTGATGCAGGTCAGACGATGGCGGGCGGCACCGAGACGGTGCTCGTGGTCGAGGACGACGTCTTTGTCCGGACCTTTGCGGTGAGGTGTTTGACGAGTCTCGGCTACACCGTGATCGCCGCGGTGGACGGCAACGACGCGCTGCAAAAGCTCGGCACGGATATTCATGTCGATGTTCTCTTTACCGATGTGGTGATGCCCGGCGGCATCAATGGCTGGGAGCTGGCCGATCAGGCGAAGCGGACGCGGCCCGGACTGCCGGTGGTTCTGACCTCGGGTTATGCCCTGGAGACCCTGATCAAACATGGCCGGGCCAACGGCGAATCCCTGGTCCTTACCAAACCCTATCGAAAGGCCGGACTCGCGCTCCGCGTGCGCGACGCGCTGGGGAAGCCGACCGGGATTTAACCGGCATCGCGGCGCCGCAGAGCGCGGACACGCTTGTTTTCGCGCAATTGCAGCCATGCGCAAGCTTGCGGCCGACCGGATCGCGCCAGCTTGTCACTGCCAGTGCCCACACTTGATGCAACCGCCGATAACGCATCGTTAACCCTGTCGGCCTTAGGGTCTTCCTGACGCCGAAGGACCGGACGTCGGGTGGCGAAGAATGTCGTTTGCGCAAAAAAAATCATCCACTGTCCCGGTCGCCCAGGAGCGACGGCGCTTCCAGCGCGTGAAGGTTCATCTGCTCGGCCGTTACATGCTGCCGGACCGGCGCGAATTTCCTTGCCAGATCATCAATATGTCGCCGGGCGGATTGGCCCTGCTGGCGCCCGGCATCGGCAATGTCGGCGACCGCGTGATCGCCTACCTCGACCATATCGGCCGGGTCGAGGGCAAGATCACCCGCATCATCGACAACGGTTTTGCCATGACGGTGGGGGCGACCGCGCGCAAACGCGACAAGCTCGCCGCCCAGCTCACCTGGCTGGCCAACCGCGATATCCTCAATCTGCCGGAAGACCGCCGCCACGACCGTATCGTGCCGCGCAACCCGATCGCGCTGCTCACGCTCGAGGACGGCAGCAAGATGACCTGCCGGATCATCGACCTCTCGGCGTCCGGTGCGGCGATTGCCGCGGAAAACCGCCCGCCGCTGAAATCGCTGGTGATGCTGGGCAAGGTGCAGTCCCGGGTGGTGCGAAACCTCGAAGAAGGCTTCGCGCTCGAGTTCGTCCACGAGCAGATTGCCGAGAACCTCGAAGACGCGGTTAGCGCGCGGTAAAGCGCCAACCGGCCAAAATCCCTGATTTATCGACCTCGAAAGGCGGTATCCGCGTTGCCGGATGCCGCCTTCGTGCGCTCTGGCGTCCGCCAAACCAGGTTAACGCCGGCAATTTTTGCAACCAGAAGTGCCGCTGCGGCAGGCCCTGGCGCGTTAATGCGTAAAATTTGAATCAATTGCAGTTGTCTCAAATTTTAGTCGAACTTTATTCAAGTATAGATCGAATTCGCCTCGCCTTTTACTTGTATTCGTATCGAATGTACTTGGCGTACTTAGCGGCGGCGCAAAACCTTTGTGCGAAACATGGTCCCAACAAGAAACGGGGGCCACAATGTTGTTCAGGGGACAGGGGAAGGGATTGGCGGTTGCCGCCATCCTGCTGGGGATGAGCGTCTCGGCGAAAGCGGGCGACGCACACTATGCCAGCCTTGGCGATACCACGCGTTCGCCGATCGGCTGGGTCGATTTCTGCGCCGAAAATCCCGGCGACTGCCGCGGCGGCACATCGCAGCCGCGGGACATCGTGCTCTCGCAGACGGCATGGCGCGATTTGCTGAAGGTCAACAAGTGGGTGAACGAGACGATCAAGCCGATCACCGACATGGATCATTGGGGTGTGATCGAGAAATGGTCCCTGCCCGCTGACGGTTACGGCGACTGCGAGGACTATGTGCTGCTGAAGCGCAAGATGCTGATCGACGCCGGCTGGCCGCGCGAAGCTCTGCTGATCACGGTGGTACGCGACAAGAAGGGCGAAGGCCACGCCGTGCTCACGGTCAAGACCGACAAGGGCGAATACGTGCTCGACAACCAGAACGAAAACGTCCTCGCCTGGACCGAGACCGGCTACCGCTTCGTCAAGCGTCAGTCGCAGAGCGACCCCAATCTGTGGGTCTCGCTCGGCGATAACCGCCCCGCGGTCGCTACCGCCAGCTCTCGCGATCGCTAACGAAAAGGAATTTTACGAACCCGCGACCCGGTCACATCCCCACCCCTCCCCGTCCCAGACCGGTTCGCGCGCGGCCAGCCATCCCCCAATGGCTGGCCGCAACTTTTTTGGGAACTAACGCCGGCTCTACGCCCGTTGCGATTTAGCAGGCGTCTCACGCGCAAGCGCCGCGCTATTCCGCAGCATGACGCCTCCGGCAACGCCAACGCCGATGACGTACAACCACCCCTCCGCGAAGTCGAACAGGTGGGAATTGAACAGCGAACTCGTCACGTTCTGGGTAACGACCACTGCGCCGATCCAGGCCGCAAGCCCGGCGCGCGCCATGAACAGGCGAAAATGGGCAATCCACATCGCAAACAGAACCACACATCCCAGCACTCCCCACTGGATTGCGACATAGAGGGTCTGGTTGTGGGGATTGGCGATCTTGTCCGCCCATGCGCCCTGTTTGCCGATCGCGGCGGCGCCGAACAATTGCCGCGCCGATCCGGTTCCGTGACCGACGACCGGCGCCTCCCGGATCCAGTCGATCGACTGCGACCAATAGGCAAGCCGCTGTCCGGTTGAAGTCGGCCGGTTGGTTTCGCGATACTCCCGATACTCGACCGCAACGTGCTCGATCCTGTTTCGAAGATAAGGCGATGAGATCCAGATGGCCGGGATCGCCGCCGCCAACCCGAACAGCACCAGCAGTGCCGCACGCCGCTCAAAGAAACATATCGCAAACGCGACCGCGATGACGCCGAGATAAACCAGCGATGTGCGCGCCAGCGCGACGAAAAGCACGTTCGCCAGAAATGCCGCGGCAAGTGCTGCGAGCATCGCCGCAACGAGCACTCTTTGCTCCCGGAACGCGTATATCGACGCGGCTGCCAGCCCAAAGCAGCAAAGCACGAATTCCTGGTTTTGATCGATCGTGTTCCTGACGGGTACGCCGGTGGTGTCAAATCCGTGGGCCCTGGTGAACTGCCACTCCGGCGCGACAAAGATGATCCATGAGTACGCAAGCAACAGCGTGCATGAAACCAGAAACGCCTTGCCGACCCAGTCGGCGCGCTTCGATCGGGCAAAGTGATAAAGCAGGAACGGCAGCACCAGAAATTTTGCAGCCGGCGCCACGCCCTGCCATCTGTTCAGCCAGGGCCCGTCGGCCCACAACGTTCCTGCCACGGCCAACGCCACCAGGGCGACGGACGCCAGCGCCGCCGGAGTCCGCAGCACCCTGCCAAATTGCACCGGCTCAATCGTCGGCAGCAGTACGACAAACCACATCAACAAGAACACGCTGACGGCCGTCGTCGACCACGGAATCGATGCGGCAATCAGCAAAGGGTAGACATCGACCCAAATTGCCCAAAAGCGCGATCCGGTGGCCGCCCGGAACAGCTCGTTTGCGCGCGCTGCGCCAGACGCGGGGATCACGGGCATCGCGACACGCATGAGTCCGCCGGCTGCGTGGCCGGTGATCGGGCTCGCTGCGTCACGCCGGCGACGACCCCGATCCATGCGAACAAAGCCGCCTCGCGGCTAAGACGGCCATGCGCCAGGCAAAGCAGAACGACGAATATCAGGCAGCAAAATACGAACCTGCTCGCACCATCGCGCTTCGCCGCCCGCGTAATCGACCACAGGCTCGTCGCAAGCAGCGCACTGAAAAGAATTCCGCCCAGCCATCCGAATTCGACCAACGCCTGCAGCGCCGAATTGTGAACCTGGTGCCCCTTCATGCATGACACCCTCATGAAAGCATCCAGGCCATGCCCGAACAGCCCGGCGCCCGGCAGCATAAACGCCATGTCGCGCAGCAGAACCTTCCTTATCGCGATGGAATTGTCCACATTGACGTTCGCGTCGGAGGAGCAACTCGGCGCAAGGTTTTGCGGACCAAGCGGTTGGGCTTGCTGTGGCACGGCCTGTTGCGCCGGCTGTCCCGCAGGTTCGAGCTGCGGCCCTGCCCCCTGGTTTGCTTTTTGCGCCGGTGCTCCGGCCGGAGGTGCTGCCACCGGAGCGGTCTGGTCACCGCCAATCGCGTAAGTCGCATACCGCGCGATGTGCTCCGAGCGGGATGACAATCCGGCGGCGATACTCAGAACGATGGCGGCGATGACGATCAGGATGTTGTTTCGCCGCCACGTGCCGCTCGAAACCACGGCAACCATGAGCGTTGCAACGAGTGCGACAAACATGAAGCGGACAAAAGATGCCGCAAAGACGGCAAGCGGGATCATCAGCAGAAGCGACAGCATCAACGTCCTGAAGGCGGTCAGCTGTCGCATCATCAGGACGGCAAAAATCAGGTAGCTCAGCGATTGAAGGAAGTAGATCGGAGCAGCATCAAAGCCGAGAATGATCGGCTTGCTGCGAAATCCGTTCCATTGCTCGACCAGCGTCCCCAGCGTCACCGCCGCGCCGATCAATACCAAGACCGACAGGACACCGACGAAGGCATCGCTGCCGCGGGTCAAGTCGCCTGGACGGATGAAGCGGCAGGCGGGATAGGCCGACAGCGCGAGTATCAGCAGTACGAATTCCTTCGGCTCCGCCGTCATTCCATTGCTGAGGACGGAGCCGACGACCACAGCCACGAACGCTGCGAACAGGTAGTCCAGCGCCGATATTGCGAAGTCACGCCGGACGGTCGAACACCAGACCAGCACGGTGGTGAGAGAAAGAAACAGGCCGGTGAAAAGCCCGTGGCCGGGCAACCCGGCAAGGCCGAACAACAGCACGATCGCCGAGTGCGGCGTGATAAACGTCGCAAATACGGCGCCGAAAATCGCCTCCCGGCCGCGCGTCAGCGATCCCAGCAAATCCGACACGTTGCCTCAAACTACCTTGCGGTCAAAGGCCTACCGGCTAGCATCGCGGCCGTCCGGGGCGCAAGAGGGGTACATCCTTGCCGCCGCAACACGCCACCGACAGTCCGGTTGCTTGACACGGAGCTATCGTTTCGCAGCCTCATACATCCGCATCGGAAGCGCGTTTCGCGCCAGGAGGTCCTCGCGGGCCTGTTCGCATAACCACAGTACCGGCCGAACCGCAAAGCCCACGCTTTCGAGCCGGTCGGGCAAATCCGCGCCGTATTGCCTGACGTGCCAGTCATGGCTTTCGTCGAACACCATCCATTCGGCGGTTTGCGGCCGATGCACGGCCTGCGGGACCGACATATTGAGGATGCCACCGGGTCGCAGGATGCGGTGAAATTCCTTCATTGCGGCGATGTCGTCGAGGATATGCTCGAGAACGCGGTGGCAAAGAATCGTGTCGAAGCTGCCATCAGGTAACGGGATTTGCGTGACGTCGGCCGCCACGTCACTGGCTTCGTCGGGAACGCCATCGAGGACCACATAGCGGCAGACGGTCGGCAGCCAGGCGCGTGTTTCCGGCTCCGGCGCAATATGCAGGACGTCCTTGCCGGTCACGAGCGAAGGATGATTTTCGAAATAATACAGCAAGGAAGCGCCACGCGAGGGCGCCGATCCCCATTTTTCCGTGACGATTTTCGCGCCGTAAGCCCGCTCATAGGCTTCGGTTTGCCGGACCAGTTCAACTACCGAGTCCGGATCCGACTTCAGGCGCTGCGCCCGATCAGCCACGCCATCAGCCAGGTTGGCGCGCGCAATGATGACGTCAATCCTGTCGGATTGATCCGGTAGCGATTTCCGGAGCCGGGCCGCCAAGGTGCGCAAATGGGCACCGCGAGACTCCTGCCGGATCAATGGCAAATAGCCATTGTAAAAATCCAGAATTGCGGCGGCATTTTCCGGCGTGATGGACAGTCCGAACGATTGCAGTTCGGGAATGCGCGCTGCAAGCGCCAGCGCGTGGCGGTATTCAAGTTTGGGCGCTTCGGGCAATGGCTTGGCCGGCGCCGGGGCCGGGGCCGGCAGTTCCTCCGTCGGCGCCGGCTGTTGCGTGGCACGCCTGACGTAGCGGGCGGCCCGCCAAACAATCGGCGGCGTGACCTCGCGAAGCAGGTTCTTCGTCACGATCTTCAGGGACTGCCTCGGTTGCGCCGGCGCGGCCGGAGCGACAGGTGCATCCCTGCTCTCTGGGGTAGCCCAGATCGTTGTTGTTCTGGCGGGGCCAACCGGCGGGGTGACGGGCCGCAATGTCGATTTAAGAGTTTCGGTCATTGCCGGTATTTACACGCACGTCCGCACAGCGAACACCCCCGCAAACCAGAGAATTGCCGTTCCGCGAAGGGCTGGCGCCGTCCAAATCGGCTCGGCAGAGACGCTGCTGGCCGACGCCACGCGACTGGCAGCCGCCGCCGGATCGGCCGACGTCGCAGTGAGCCTCGAAATCTGGCCGCACATGATCCACGCGTGGCCGCTCCGGAATGAGAGATTGGAAGACGGCTGCCGCGCGCTGGCGAAGGCGGGGCAATTTGTCCGCGCGCATCCGCGTGAGCCGCCGTAGAGCGTGTGGGCGGGTCGTGAGGCCATTCAAGGCCATTTTCCAGCACAAAAGCCCGTAATTATTGATGTTTTACCCGGAATCCCGCCTCGATCTGGCGAATCCCGGGTTTCGGCGCTGCCAAGCCTGTGGTAATCGGAGACATTGAAATGACGTCCGGATTTGCAGTCTCATGATCGAACTCGCCCCCCGGAATACCAGTGCCATCGCGCGTATCGGTGGTCAGCCGATCGCGATCGCCGCCATCGCCTTCGTCGTGGTTGTGCTCGGCATCGGCTCCATCACGCTGTGGCGCGCCTATACCGGCACCGCGCCCGAAACCGACCGTGTCGTTGCCGTCAGGCAATTGCAGGCGCGCACCGCGCAGGCGTCCGAACAGCTGGTCGAGAAGACCAAGGGCCTCGAAGCCACCCAGCAGGAATCGATCGACCAGCTGCAGGTCGTCCAGGATCAATTGCTGACCGTGCGCCGCCTGCTCGCCGCGCAGCAGGCCGACACCAGAAAGCTCTCCGAACAGGTCGGCACCCTGACGGAATCGATCGACGGCCTGCGGCAATCGTTCGCGAGCGCGCAGGCGTCCGAACCGGCCGCCGCACCCTCGACCCGCAAGCGGTCGGTCAGGAAATCGCAGGCGGTCAAGCCTCGCGCGGCCAAGAGCGCCAAACTCAAGCGCGGCAGGTCGAGCTGAGACTCGCCGCGGACGCGGGCCGTCCCCGTCCACTTACCAGAACAACGGACAAGCCACCTTCGCGATACCGCCAGGTGGTCCGGCCGCCCTTTGCGGTGGCGACCGTGACGTGTCCGAGCTTCCGTCCCTGGACCGGCACGCTCAGCTCCGGCCCTCCTTGCCCGGCGGCAGGCCACCCGGTGGCAGTTTCTCCCCCGCGGGCGATTAAAATCCGCTTCCTGCCAATTTTGTGTTCCGAGTGTGAACTGGTTCACATATGGCCGCGGGAATCCCCGGCATGGTGCAGTTCACCGGATGGCGTGAGCCGATTTCAATATCCGGGGCTGGCAAGGTCGTTGACGGTATATTGCGTCGACGGCCTTGTTTTTTTGCTCTCTTTCTCCCCACCCGGCGTTTTCCGAACCTGAACTCTACCTCGCAGGCAGGTGATTGCGTTTCGCCGGCATTGTTTGCTGAATCCGGGCGCCCCGACGACGCATGGGCGCAGGCGCAGATGCGGGCCTGGTTCAGGAAATACGGCGTGCTGAGCTAATCCGCGTCCGCAAGCAACGGCAGACATCAGGGGCGCGTGCAGCCGCTTGCTATTTCTCGAGGCGTGCTATTTCTCGAGGAAGGTCTTTTCCAGGGGATCGATGCCGCGACGCGGCTTGATCATCCCCTGCTCGATTTCCCAAAACATCCAGATGAAGGCGGCACCCAGGGCGACGACAACGCCCAAGAACACCAACGTCAAAGCCGGGACCGTGAGCATGTCCAACTCCCCTGATGCAAGGCAAGCGGCGTAGCAGCAATTGAAAAACGGTCCCGGTGGTATAACACCGGAACCGCAGGAAATCACCTCGCGAATGCGAACCTGGCAGGATTAGTTTCTGTGCGACCGGTTCGGCGCCGGATCAGCAGCCGCGACAAATACTTTTCAGCTTGCGATCCATCGCCTTGTTCTCCTCTGCAATCGCGGCATCGGTGCTTTGCGAACTCGCCGAACCGGTGGTCGTGCCGGGTGCGGTGTTCAAGCCCGGGCCGGATGACTGAGCCGTCCCGGCGCTGTTGGTTCCTGGCGGAGGCGGTGATGGAAGCCTTGCTGAACTGCCTGCGCCCCCCGGATCGCTGCCGGGATTACTCGGGCCAGCGCCACTTCCCGGACCGGCCGGCGCGCTGCCGGCGCCGCCTGGTCCCGCGCCGACCGCCCCGGCATTGGGCGAGCCGACGGCGCTTCCCGTGCTGCCGCCGGAGGCTCCGCCGGCGCTGCCGCCCGTGCCTTGCGCAGACGATACGACAGGCGAGATCAAAATGGCGATCATGGCGATCGCGGCAGTTGCATGTGCTGTTTTCATCGCAGCCTCCCTTTTCGCTGCTAACCGCAGCGCACAGCGCTTTGTTCCGGAACAAATGCGATTGGGCTGGTTGGACGAAGCATCCCCGGTATGCTGGAGCCGAATACTCTTGCATCAACTGATCGCCTTCGACGACGACACCTTCGACAAGGCGACCCACGCGACCGGATGGCGACAATTCAGGAATCGACCGATGAAGCCTTTGCTGACGTGTTGAAGAAGTACGGCATCCCGATCGATCTCAAGGACGCATTTCGCAAGCGCGCAAGACTTTCCAGCGCTTCGCCAAATCCCGGCTGAAGGAAATCCAGATCAGGACGGCAGCGAGCAGCATGCGCCCTGGGCCGCCGGGCACGAACAGATTGCCGGCGCGGCGAGGCCAACGATTCCGGGGACACCTGACGCTGCATTCAGTCGATCTTCTTCAGGCCGTTTTTGAATCGCGGCCCGTTGATGGCGTAGGACTTCGCCGCGCGTCCCATCGCCGTCGCCTGCTCGGGCGAGAGCGTGCGGATCACGCGCGCCGGCGAGCCGATGATCAGGGAAAGCTCGGGAAATTCCTTGCCCTCGGTGATGACGGATCCGGCGCCGACGACACTGCCGCGGCCGATCTTCGCGCCGTTCATCACGATCGAGCCCATCCCGACCAGCGCGCCGTCCTCGAGCGTACAGCCGTGCAGGATAACGTTATGGCCCACGGTGCAATCCTTGCCGATCGTCAGCGGAAAGCCGGGGTCGGTGTGGCAGGTCGAATTGTCCTGCACGTTGGAGCGTTCGCCGATCTCGATCCACTCATTGTCGCCGCGCAACACCGCACCGAACCACACGCTGGCCGAATTCTTGAGGCGGACCTTGCCGATCACGGTGGCGGTATCCGCGATGAAATAGTTTCCATCCGCGGGAAGCTCAGGCCCCTGCCCGTCAAGTTCGTAGATCGCCATGACGAAAGTCTCCGTTCACGAAGAGCTTGGCATAGAGGCTAGCGCGTGATCAAGCGAAGCGGCCGCCGCGTTCCAGGCGCGCAGGCCGCAAGCAGGCAGACCTCAAGCGAGCAGAAATTAGGCGAGCAGGCCTGCGGCCCGCAGCGTCATCAGGAAAAACGTGCCGGACATCAGACTCCAGAAGCCGGCGAGCACGGTCGCCATCATCACGAATTCGAAGCGGCGGCGCTCGATCTTGGCGCCACGCAGCGTGTTGCGCATGATGATGAAGGGAGCGGCAAAAACCAGGAACGGGACCGCGGCAAGCGTCTTCGGCGCCACGCCTTGCCCAAGCAGTCCGAAGCCGGCGGGCCGCGCCGCCATGGCCTGGTAGCCGCTGGCCAACGCGCCTGCGAGCGCAAAGCCGATGCAAAGGGAAAGCAGGGAATTCAACGCATCGGGCGACATGGAACAGATCCGCTACAGGACAACGCGCCCTGCTTTCGCAAAATCGCGGACCCGCCGCCACAGCATCCTTAAGAAAAGGTTAACAGCCGGCGGCCATGACCCCGTTTGCGCATGGCTCGCGCCGCGCCGGCGTCGGCGAAATCATACGGAAATCCCGCGGCCCGTGGCATATTCGCGGGTGATTCGGCCTCCATTTCGAACTCAACCGACGCTTCGTTCATGACATTGCTTTCGACGGCCCAGCACCTCGCCCGCGATACCCGCAAGGACCCGCGCTCGCACATGATCCTGATCATGGCGGCGGCCACGGTCACTGCCGGTGCGATCGGGCTGGTCGCCTATTTGCTGTGGCCGACCTGGGGCAACGGTGCGGCCAACGCGCCGTCGCGATTGCCGGTCAGCGTCGGAGGCACCTTGTTCAACGTGCCGACGCCGGCGATCCGCCGGAAGATCCAGCGTCACACCGGTCCGCAGGAGCGCGTCGATCTCAGCTTCACGTTCCCGACGCTCGAAGCGCCCGAGTTGCCCCGGCACATCAGCGCCGATACGATCGACGAAAAGGTGCAGCCGATCGACCGGATTTTCCTGTCGATCTCGGCCCACCACGATACGCTGGCGCCCGACGCCCGCGTCCGCACCATCTATCCGCGCTATCTGGAGCCGGCCGCAACAGCGGCCGAAGACGGACTGACGATGCGCGCGTTTCGCGACGGCTCGCCCTACGCCAACGAAGAGCTGTTCACGGCCAACGCACCGGGCCTCAACGCGCGCTGCACGCGCGATGGTGTGACGCCTGGAATGTGCCTGAGCGAGCGCCGTATCGACGGCGCCGACCTGACATTCCGGTTTCCGCGGAGCTGGCTATCGCAATGGCGCGACGTCGCCAATGCGATGAACCGTTTGACAGCGCAATTGCACGGGCCGCAAAAATAGCGGCGCAGACGCGCGTTGCCGTGGTTTCGTAAGGTGGGCAAAGCCACCGGGTCGCGAATGCGCGCCCGATGATAAACTCCGCGTGCCCACCACTCAAGAACAACGGTGTCGATGGATGGTGGGCACGGCGCAAGCGCGCCTTTGCCCACCCTACGGCGTTGGCCGCGTCTCAGCCCTGATCGACCAGGTCTTCCTCGAGGATCGCCATCTGGAACTGGAATGAACGATCGTCGTCTTCGTCGTCGACGAACAGGACGCCGATGAACTCCTCACCGATATAGACCTCGGCGGAATCATCTTTTTTCGGTCGCGGCACCACGCGAATTTTCTGGTTGCCGAACACGCGCTTGAGATAGGTGTCGAGCTTCCTGACTTCCTGAACGTCCACGGCGGTCTCCAATCGGATATTATGAGGTTTCCGGGGAGTTTTAGGCCGAGACGGCGCAGACCGCCAGCCGTATCTTCGCAAGATCGACAGGTCAGAAAGCGATAAGATCAGATCCCGATCGCGCCGAGCATCTGGTCCATGGTGCGCGATGGCTCGGCGCAGCCGGCCTCGCCAACGATCTTGGCCGGAACACCCGCCACGGTGACGTTATGCGGCACCGGCTTGACTACCACCGAGCCGGCGGCGATGCGCGCGCAGTGACCGATCTCGATGTTGCCGAGAATTTTCGCGCCGGCCCCGATCAGCACGCCATGGCGAATCTTGGGATGGCGATCCTCGTTCTCCTTGCCGGTGCCGCCGAGCGTGACACCGTGCAGGATCGAAACGTCGTCCTCGATCACAGCCGTCTCACCGCAGACGAAGCCGGTCGCATGATCGAGGAAGATACCGCGCCCGATGGTCGCCGCCGGGTTGATGTCGGTCTGGAACACCGCGGACGCACGGCTCTGCAGGTAATAGGCGAAATCCTTGCGCCCTCGCTTGTACAGCCAGTAGGCCAGCCGGTGGGTCTGCAGGGCGTGGAAGCCCTTGAAGTAAAGCAAGGGATCGATAAAGCGCGACGTCGCAGGATCGCGGTCATAGACCGCGACCAGATCGGCGCGGAAAGCGTTGCCGAGATCGGGTTCGTCGCGCAGCGCTTCGTCATAGGTCTGGCGGATCAGATCGCCCGACAGCGCCGAATGATCGAGCCGCTCGGCCAGGCGATGGATCACCGAATCTTCCAGCCGCTCGTGATGCAGCACGGTCGAGTAGATAAAGGACGCCAACTCCGGCTCGCGGCGAACGATGTCTTCGGCCTCGTTTCGTACTCGATCCCAGATCGGATCGAGCGCTGCCAGCTTCGAACCCTGCGGACTTACCTGATGCACTGCCATTGGCTTCTCTCGGCTTGTTCTCGCGGCTTGTTTCGCCCCGCATTATAGCACGGCGGACGGATGGCTGTCCCGGCGCAGGCATCGGCAGGGTAAACCCCCTGCCGAACGCCCCCGGGATCGGTTAGGGTTATTTCAAGGTGGTTGGCGATTTCGGTAAATCAAGCCGGTAACGTCCGACTATTGGCGAATTTCAGCCTCCCGGCCGTCCGGGCAAGCTGGTCAAAATGGGGGGAAGCCAGATCAACACGCAGATTTTGCGCGCGCGGATTGCCGACTCTCGGCTGGTCTGGATCGCCGCCATCGCCATCCCCTTGATGTTGCTCGCCCCTGCCCTGTGGAACGGCTATCCGCTGCTCCAATGGGATACCGGCGGCTATCTGGCACGCTGGTATGAAGGCTACCTGGTGCCCAGCCGCTCCACGGTGTTCGGCCTCTATCTGCATTTCGGCGAGGACTCCGCGTTCTGGATCAATCTCGGAATCCAAGGGCTGGCGACACTGTGGGTGCTGCAGCTGACGCTGCGCGCTTTTGAAATCGCCCAGCCCTTGCGGTTGCTGGCAATGAGCCTGGTGCTGGTCCTGGCCACCGCGCTGCCATGGCTTGCGAGCACGCTTCTGACCGACATCTATGCCGGCCTGTCGGTGCTGTCGCTCTTCATCCTGGTCGCGCATGGCGAGCGAACCTCGACGGTCGAAAAATGTTCACTGTTCGCCCTGACGGCGTTCGCCGCGGCCACGCACAGCGCCACGCTCGCGGTGCTGCTCGGGCTGTGCTGCCTGGGGTGGATCGTGCGTCCGTTTTTGCGCGGGCGGATCACGGTTTCCGGACTGACGCAGGGCAGCCTCACCCTCGTCGTCGGCGCGGCGATGCTGCTGGCGGCGAATTTCGCACTGTCAGGAAAATTGGCATGGACGCCCGGCGGCTACGGCGTCGCCTTCGGACGAATGCTGCAGGACGGTATCGTCGCGCGTTACCTCAAGGAGCATTGTCCGCAGCAGCAGCTGAAGCTCTGTCCCTATCGCGACCAGTTGCCTGCAACTGCCGATCGATTTCTGTGGGGTAGCAGCGTGTTCAACACGCTTGGCCGCTTTCAGGGCCTGGGCGACGAGATGAGCTTTATCGTGCTGCGTTCGCTGGCCGAGTATCCGGCAAGGCAGGTCGAGGCCGCGATCACCGGAACTGCGCGGCAACTGGTCCATGTCGCGACCGGCGAAGGCACCAATGAATGGATTGGCCACACCTACGGGATCATCGAGCGTTACATCCCAGCACAGCTCAAGGCGATGCGCGCCGCAAACCAGCAGCGCTGGCGGCTCGACTTCGTCGCCATCAACCGTCTCCACGTGCCGGTGGCGCTTGCCTCGATGCTGCTGGCCGCGATCGTGTTCGGCGGCGGGCTCCGGCGGCGCCCGCTCGATGATCTCACGCTCCTCGCAGGGACCGTCACCTTCGCCGTGCTCGGCAACGCGTTTATTTGCGCGGTGATCTCCGGCCCGCATGACCGCTATGGCGCGCGGATGGCGTGGGTCGCGACCTTCGTGGTGCTGATTGCGGCGGCGCGACGTTTTTCCGGCGAGGACGGACTGCGCGACGGCTCAGTTTCGCCGTGAGAGAAAGTCGATGACGCCGGCCTTGTAGACCTTGTCGCCGACCGCGCGCATGTGATCGCGGTTCGGAATATCCAGCACCTCGGCGTTCGGAATGATCTTGCCCAGCGCCTGCGCCGAGCCTGCGATCTCATCTGCCGTGCCGACCGCGATCAGCACGGGCACATTGATGCCGGCGGCTTCATCCCTCGTCATCAGACGCCGCGAGCCGCGCAGGCAGGCGGCCAACGCCCGATGGTCGGAACGGGTCTGGTCCGCAAAAGCGCGAAAAGTCCGTCCCACCGGATCGGTCACGTCGTCCAGTGACGGTGCCTCGAGTGCGAGCGCAACGTTTTCGCCGGGGCCACCGCCCGTGATCATCCCGATCCCGATGCCGCCGAGGATCGCCGAGCGCAGCCGCTGCGGCCGGCTCAACGCCATCACCGCCGTCATCCGCGATCCCAGCGAATAGCCCATCACGTCGGCCCGCTCGATTCCCAGGTGATCCAGCAGCGCGACGACGTCGCCGGCCATGATCGCGATCTCGTAACTGGCGGCATCGTACAGTTTGCCGGAATCGCCATGACCGCGATTGTCGAGCGCAATCACACGGCGGCCGGCCTTCTTTAGTTCGGAAACCCAGGTCGGATAGACCCAGTTCACGTTCTTGCTCGACGCGAAGCCGTGCACGAGAACAATCGGATCACCCTCACCTTCGTCGAGATAGGCAATTTCGACATCGCCGTTGTGAAAAGTCGGCATCCGTAATTCCATTTTTTTTGGGGAGTTCAATTTGGGGGAGTTCAAAATGTGCGATCGGAAAACGATCGCAAGTCTAGCCGCAGGTGGCGGCGCTCGCCAGAGCCGGGCCCGGCGGTAACGCCGCAGCCGCCGTGTGATTTCGCAGGCGCCGCGCCTTCTTGCGGCGCAGGTACGCCATGGTGGCCCGCTCGGTGGCCGCCTTGATGGACGACAGAAAGCCGAACAAGGCCAATAGCGCGCTGAATACCCACAGCGACAGATTGAATGCTCCGGCCGCCAGCAGCAGGGCGCCGCGGCCGAGCAGTTTCAGGATCGCCCGGGTCTGGCCGCCCTTGGATTCCGCGAGCCGTGCGGCGCGCGCGATATCCTTCGGGCCCTCGGCAATGCGCAGCGTATCGAGCGCGCCGCGCGTGCCGGCCTTTTCCCCGACGCGGCCGACATCCTTGGCAAGCCGAACCAACGCACCGGCCTTCTCGGCGCGGAACGCCGCCTTGATTGCACTGATGGTGGCGCCGGGCCGCAGCACCGAGCCGGAGGCGACCGCCTTCTGCAGCATCGGCCCGTCGACGACGTCGCGCAGCGAGCGGCCGGCCCATCGCGTCAGCCCCTCGCCCAGGCGTCCGACCTTGCGGGCATCCTTGACCATGGTCAGCCCGGCGCGCACCGGGAGCGCGCCACCGACCGACACATAGGTCGCCGCCGTCACCGCAAGGCCCACCGTCGCGAGCCCGAGTATCAAATGATCGGTATCCTCGCCCATCGCCAGATGCTTGCCTTCGCGCACCACATCGCGGATATCGCCGAATACGACGAGATCGCCGGCCACCGTGCCCGACAGGCTCGCGACATCGTCGGCGTTGCCGGTGACCAGACCGATGGCAAAACGTTTGGCAAAATGCGAGGTTGAGTTCGCGTCCGTGACGGCGTCGTTGACGCGCTTCGACAGCGCTTCGCCAATGGCGATGTTCCTGTCGCGCGCAAGTTCGACGAAGCTGCCGGCGAGGTCGGCGTCTTCAGCCGCCAGCGCCGCCTCGATATGTTCCGCCACCAGCGTCGGGTTGTTCCGCAGCGCAGAATTGAGCCTCAAATCGGCCAATTCGGACGGATCGTCCTGCGCCGCCAGGACCGCAAAAGCGTCGCGCGCGTGTGTCCATAGCGCCGCACCCACGGCGATACTTGCCGCCATGCCCGCCACCGCCAAACTGAGCTTCGCCCGCTTCATCCTGCAAAACCTGGGTTTTCGCTGCCCTCAACATAATATGCCGCATTTGCGACACAACGTCCCCGACGAAAGAAGGGCTTCTCTGGGACGACAAGATTGTGTCGAATTTGCATGAGCAAATGTGCGGCGGCGATCTTCGAGAATCGGGGCTCTAGGAATCAACGGAACCCGTCAGTATGGTGCGCGGCATTTCGACCGGCCGCGTCGCGTTGATTGCGTCCGTCCGTCATTGCCATCCAAGGTGAATTCCATGTCCGACCATGTCGTCCCGCACTTCCACAACGACGCCGGCGTTTCGGTAATCGAGATCGGCTCGCAGGAGTTCATGTGCGTGGGCGCCAATCCGCCGTTCGATCATCCGCATGTCTTCCTCGATCTCGGCAACGACAACGAGATCATCTGCCCCTATTGCTCGACGCTCTATCGTTTTGCTGCCGACCTCAAAGCCGGCGAAGCGCGTCCCCCGGAATGCGTGCTGAAGGACAAAGTCGCCTGACAGGTCGGTGGCCGTCACGCGCACCATCGTTGTCGCTGGTGCCGGGATCGGAGGACTGACCGCAGCGCTGGCGCTGGCAAAGCAGGGCTTTCGCGTCGTCGTTCTGGAAAAGGCCGAACGGCTGGAAGAAGCCGGCGCCGGCCTGCAGCTTTCGCCCAACGCCAGCCGCATCCTGGTTGGACTAGGCTTGCAGCCGCGGCTCGCCGCGCGCGCCGTGACGCCCGAATCCATCAACATCATGAGCGCCCGCGATGGCGGCGAGATCGCCCGCCTGCCGCTCGGCGAGGCCGCGAACTTCCGCGCCGGCGCGCCCTATTGGGTGGTGCATCGTGCCGACCTGCAGGCGGCGCTGCAGGCAGAGATCAACGACAGTCCCGACATCGAATTGCGGCTTGGCTGCCAGTTCGAGGACGTCACCGCGCATGCCAAAGGCCTGACGGTGGTGCAGCGCCGCGGCAATGCGCGGCAACAGGAACTGGCGGTGGCGCTGATCGGCGCCGACGGCATCTGGTCGTCGGTTCGGCATCATTTGTTTCCGGAAATTCAGCCGCAATTCGCCGGGCTGATCGCCTGGCGCGGCACGCTCGATGCGACGGCGTTGCCGCGCGAATATACCTCGCCGCGCGTGCAGCTGTGGATGGGACCAGGAGCCCATCTCGTCGCCTATCCGATCTCGGGCGGGCGGCAAATCAACGTCGTCGCCATCGTGCCGGGGACGTGGAACAGGCCGGGCTGGAGCGCACCGGGCGAAGCCAATGAAATCAAGACGGCGTTCTCACGGCAATGGCCGGCGACCGCGCGAATGCTGATCGGCGCCGTCGATGAATGGCGGCGATGGGCGCTGTTCACGGTGCCCGATATCGGCGGCTGGAGCGACGGCGCGATCGCGCTGCTCGGCGATGCCGCGCACGCCATGCTGCCGTTCGCAGCCCAAGGCGCGGGAATGGCGATCGAGGATGCCGCGGTGCTGGCCAAAGCCTTGAGCGAAAGCTCCGGCGAAAATACCGCCGGCATCCCGGCGGCCCTGAAGCGCTACGGACGGCTGCGGCGCGCCCGCGTGTTGCAGGTCCAGCGCGCCGCCCGGCGCTCGGGACAAATTTATCATCTGACAGGGCCGCTCGCGCTCGCGCGCGATCTCGTCATCAAGTCACTCGGCCCAAGGCGAATGCTGGCGCGGCAGGACTGGATTTACGACTGGCGGGCGTGAGCATCTGACGCTCATTCCGCGGCAGCTATTGCGCAAGGAGCGCGTCATCGCGGCGGAGGACGGGATGCCCTGGCGCCTGCGGCTGGCGCGGGCGGCGCCGCCGCCGCGCCCACAGCAGGTTTGGCTTCCGGTGACGGCTCCTGGCATTTGTTGCGCCGCCAGGCCTCCTCGGCAAATTTCGATTGTCCCTGGGTCGCAATAAGCTCGTTGCGATAGGCAACCTCCGCCACGACAGACCCGCCAACGCCGGTTTCGGCCTTCGCCATCAGGCCCTGCAGTTCCGCCTTGCGCGCGGCGAGCCTGACGCGCTCGGTCACGAGGTGGTTGCATTCGTAGAGATCGTATCTGGCGGGATCGGCGAAAGCCGTCGACATGTTGTCGCCCACGCTGGCACAGCCGGAGAGTGCTGCCCCGACCGCGAGCAGCGCCAGCACGGCGCGGCTTCGCAAAAAGGACTGGCGATGGGACAGGAGTGCAAACATCGGACCTTCGTAACCGGACAACGTTGAGATTGCCTAAAGCAGGACCAGATGTCCGCATTGAGGCTTTGCGTCCGGCCGCGCGTTCCCTTAAACGAAGGGCGCGGTTTCGGGGGCGGATTATCCCATTTCCACTTCGCCGGCAATCGCGCTAAGTAGCTGATGTTGTGGCTAAAGCGGACGTGGCGGAATTGGTAGACGCAAGGGACTTAAAATCCCTCGATGGCAACGTCGTGTGGGTTCGACTCCCACCGCCCGCACCACGCTTCGCCCTGTCGGGCTACGCGTGGCGCAGCCACGCGAAGGCCGTCAGGCCGAAGCGTGTCCAGCGTAGCTTGAGCGCAGCGAAAGCGAAGACGGACTGGTGAGGCAGAGGGGGCGCCCCTTGCGAACTAGAGCTGGGCAAGCCAAGCCATGCCGGGACGAAGGTGGCGGGGGAGCGACTTTGCAGCAGACCAGTCTTTTCGAGATGCGCCGGCTGGAGATGCTGAGCAACACGATCTTCGGCGTTGCCATGACGCTGCTTGCCTACGATCTGCCGAAGGCCGGCAGTTTCGCCAGCGCGCCAGGCTGGGGCGACCTCGTTCGCGTCTATGCGCAACCGGTCATCGCGCTGACGATCAGCTTCGTCGTTGCCGGCCTGTTCTGGTTCAGCCATCACCGGCGGCTCGCCGTTGCGCCGGAAGCCAGCCGCGGCGTCGTCTTCCTCAATCTGCTGTTTCTGCTGTCGATCATCATCCTGCCGGTGACCAACGGCCTTTACGGCAGCTATCGGCTCGACGGCGTGGTCGGCGTGATCTACGGGATTCATCTCCTGACGATCGCCACGCTGAACGGGCTGTTGTGGATTCTTGCCCTCAGAGGCCGCCGCGACCTGCCCTTACGGGTGACGGTGTTATTCCCGATCCTGGTATTCGTGATCGGGACAGCCATCGCCACATTCGCCCCGGCGGTGGCGCAGTTCACCTGGTGCCTGGCCTTTTTCGCGCCGGTCGCAGGCTGGCTCACCGAACGGTGGTCGCGCTAGCTTGCTCGCCCTTCGTTCGGGTATAAGTCCGGAACAGCAGAGCGCTATTCCCCTGGCTGCCCGGCTCACCCTATTCGACGTCACGAGAAACCAGTGATGCTCGCCCCGTCGGAACCAAGCGTCGCAGACCTCATGCGTCTGCGACTGGATCAAAACTCCGTTCGCGGCGCGAGGCAGGATCCGTATCATCTCGCGCTTGTCGTCGAGGGCGGCGGAATGCGCGGCGTTGTGGCCGGCGGAATGGTCACCGCGATCCAGGAGCTCGGCCTGACCGGCTGCTTCGATACCATTCACGGCTCTTCGGCGGGTGCCTGCGCCGGCGCCTATTTGATGACGGACCAGGCCAGTCTCGGTACGAGCATCTTCTATGAGGACATCAACAATTCGAAAGTGACCAATCCACGCCGCCTGTGGCGAGGTGCGCCGATCATGGATACGGGATTCATTACGGATAAGGTCATGCGCACGACCAAGCGGCTGGACGTGGAAAAAATCATCCAGTCGCCGGACCTGCTTCACATCATAGCCACCACCACGGATGCGCAGGAAACGCATTACTCGAGGTATGCGACGCCCGATCAGTTCTTTGCCATCCTCAGAGGCACCATCACGATGCCGATCGTCGGAGGCACGTCGGTGACCATCGACGGCAAGCAACTCGTCGACGGCGGCATGGTCCAGCAGATCCCGTTCCGCTCAGCGGTGCAACGAGCCGCCACACACGTGCTGGTCCTGCTGACGCGACGAGATCAGGAACTGGAGCGAAAGAAGAGCAAGCCGGTCGCACTGCTGGAATGGCTTGCCGTGCGGTTCGTCTATGGAGGCGTATTGGCGGACCTCTACGCGTCCCGATCCGAACGCATCAACAATGATCTGCGCCTGATCTTCGAGAGAAATATCGGCAACGTCACGATGGATTATATCGCGCGTCCCATGACCGATTCGAGGGTGCGCCGCTTCACGCTGGAGACCGCCCTGCTCAAAAAGGGAGCGGAGGAAGGCTACCAGGCCATCCGTCGTTATGCTGACGCGCTGAAGGCAAAGTTCCATGCGGGCTAGCTCAGGCGTTGGCCCGAACGCTGGTCCTGTGCTGCCCGATCAGCCTGTCCGCCTCCTCGACAATGAGTCGCTCGACTTTCGCCTGAAATTCCTTGCGATCGAGGCCGGCTGGAATCGGCGGGAGATAGGAGAGCGTGATCTTTCCGCTGTGAATCATCAGCGTCTTCTTGCCCCAGAACAATCCTGAATTATGCGCCGTCGGCAAAACCGGGATGTCGAGATGTGAATACAGCGCGGCGATGCCCGCCGCATGGAACAGCACCGGCTCGCCAATGGCCTGACGCGTGCCTTGCGGAAATATCAGCACCTTGCGGCCCTCGCCGACCACGCGCTTGGCTTCATCGAGCATTTGCCGCAGTGCCTGGCGGCCCGCCGACCGGTCCAGCAGGATCATCGGGTACCTATGGAGGTACCAGCCGACGATCGGCAGATCGATCAGTTCCTTTTTGGCGACGATGCTGGCGTCGGGAAAGATTGCGGATAGCGCAACCGTCTCCCACAGAGATTGATGGTTGCAGGCGATGATGCATGGACCATTCGGAATGTTTTCGCGCCCCTGCTCCCTGTAATCCAGCCCCACCACGTACTTCAGGAGAAACACGATCCCGTTCGCCCACAATTGCGAAACTCCGCGAACCTGCGCGCTGCTGGCGTTGGAAAGCCGCAAAAAAGGCAATGTCGGCGACAGGAAGAGTGTCCAGATCACCGCAGCGGCATCGAATACGACCGACCTCAGGTAATGCAACGATAATATCCCTCAGCTTCTGCGATTTGCCGGCTCCAAATACAGTACTTTTCGGGTCTTGCATAATTCCGGCCCGGCCACACCACCGCCCGCCCCCAAAGAAAAATCCGTTTCGCCGTGGACCGGCCAGAATTGTCTATCTAGGATTGCGGCGTGCCGGCATTGGAACAGATCACCATCTCCCCGCGCCTCACCTTCGACACCCTCGTCGCGGGCGAGCCCGGCGCGCCTTTGGTGTTGCTGCTGCATGGCTTTGCGGAATCGATGCATTGCTGGCGCGCCCAGGTCACGGCGCTCGGCGATATGGGCTACCGCGCGATGGCGCCAAGCCAGCGCGGTTACTCGCCCGGCGCGCGGCCGGATCCACGCGAGTTCTCGCATTACCTGATCGATCGCCTGATGGACGACGCGATGGCGATCGCCGCAGCCTCGGGCTATGCCACCGCGCGTTTTCATCTGGTCGGCCATGACTGGGGCGGCAGCATCGCCTGGGGATTGGCCGACCGTTCCCACGAGCGGCTGGCCTCACTCACCATCCTTTCGCGGCCCCATCCGAACGCGTTCAATCGTGCGCTGTACATGGCCGACGGCGATCAGGCTCAACGCTCGCGACACCACAAGGCGTTCCTCGAGCCAGACGCCGCCGATGTCGTGCTATCAGACGATTGCAAATGGCTGCGCGATCGGCTGATCGCCAATGGTGTTCCCGCAGACGCCATCGAGGCGCACCTTGCCGTGCTCGGCAACAAGGAGACGATGGAAGCGGCGCTGGCCTGGTATCGCGCCCGCGGCGCGGTTCGCGGACCCCTCGGCCCGATTCGCGTGCCGACGCTCTACATCTGGGGCGATGCCGACGACACCGTCGGCCGCGTCGCCGCCGAAGGCACCAGGGATTTCGTCGCCGCGCCCTATCAATTCGAAGTCCTGCCCGGCGTCGGGCATTTCGCGGCGGATCAGGCGCCGGAACGGGTCAGTGAATTGTTACTGGCGCATTTCGCGGCGCACCCGGATTGACGGAACCGGATGCCGGCAAAAATGTTGTCCTGCAGCAATTGGAGCATGACGACATGGCTAGCGAACGACCTTCTGAGAAACCGGATTCCAGGGCGAGCAAGCCGGCCCCGGATCAGCCGCGCTCTCCTTCGGAGCGGCCGCAGGTCCCGTCGCCGCTCGTGAACGACGGCCCGGAACTGGTGCGCGACCGCAACTGCTAGAGCCACGCGCCATCAGGCGCTGGCGGCGAATACCTGGTGCCTGCCAGGCGCGGCGTCGAACAATGCCCTGGTGTATTCGTGCTGGGGCGCGGCAAACACCTCTGCCGTGGTGCCTTGTTCGACGATCACGCCGCGCTGCATCACCGCGATGCGGTCGCAGACCTGGGCTGCGACGCGCAAATCGTGCGTGATGAACAGCACCGCCAAGTTGAACTTGCGGCGCACCTCGTCGAGCAGCTTGAGCACCTGATCCTGCACGGAGACGTCCAGTGCCGACACCGGCTCGTCGCCAATCAGCAATTCCGGCTCCATCGCCAGCGCCCGTGCAATGCAGATCCTTTGGCGCTGGCCGCCGGAGAACTGGTGCGGGAAGCGATCGATCGCGGCCGGAGGCAGGTGCACGATCGCCATCAGGTCACGCGCGCGCTGCAGCGCCTCCTTGCGGCTGACGCCAAAATTCATCGGCCCCTCGATGATGGCCTCACCGACCGTGCGGCGCGGATTGAGCGATCGGTATGGGTCCTGGAAGATGAACTGAACGCGCCGGCGCATCGGACGAAACTGCGCCTCCCGCATCGCCGCGATATCGATGCCGTCGATCTTGATGCCGCCGCCCGAGGTGTCGACCAGCCGCGCGACGCAGCGCGCGACCGTCGACTTGCCAGAACCGGACTCGCCGACAATGCCGAGCGTTTCGCCGCGACGGATCGTCAGCGAGACGTCCTTGACCGCGGCGACGACGCGCGCTTTCGGCTGGAGCAGCGATCGCTTGCCATAGGTCTTGAACAGATTCTCGGTTTGCAAGACCACCGGACCGGTCACCGGCGTTCGCGTCGGCGGCGTCATGCTCGGCACCGCGCGCAGCAGCATTTTGGTATATTCCTCGCGCGGGGCCCGCAGCACCTCCTCGCAGGGACCCTGCTCCACGATCCGGCCCATCTGCATCACCACGACACGGTCGGCGATCTCGGAAACCACGCCGAAATCGTGGGTAATGAACAGCACGCCGGTTTTCGTGCGCCCCTGCATTTCCCGAACGAGTTTGAGGATCTGCGCCTGCGTGGTGACATCGAGCGCCGTGGTCGGCTCGTCCGCAATCAATAGAGCGGGGTCGAGCACCAGCGCGGCCGCGATCATGATCCGCTGGCGCTGGCCGCCCGACAGCTGGTGCGGATAGGCGTCGATCATCTGTTCGGGGTCCGGCAGATGCACCGCACGCATGATATCGAGCACACGCGCGCGCTGCTGCTTCTGGTCGAGGCTGGTGTGGATCTCCAGCACTTCACGGATCTGGTCGCCGACCCGCTCGACCGGGTTGAGCGCAGTCATCGGCTCCTGAAACACCATGGCCATCCGGGTGCCGCGGACCGCGCGCAACTCGGCATCGGATTTGGTCAGCAGTTGATCGCCCTGCAGCCGGATCGAGCCGCTCTCGACCTGCATCGCGCCCTTCGGCAACAGGCCCATCACGGCCTGCGCCGTCACCGATTTGCCGGAGCCGGACTCGCCGACCACGCAGACGATCTCGTCGGCACCGACGGTCAGGTTGATCCCCTGCACGGCGTGCGGCCGGTCGCCGCCCCTGATGGCGACGGAAAGATCTGAGACTTCGAGGACGATATTGCTCACATCACACCCGCTTCGCCATTTTGGGATCGAGCGTATCGCGCAATCCGTCGCCAAGCGTGTTGACGGCAAGGATCGTGAGCGCAAGGCACACCCCGGGATAGATGATGTTGTGCGGGAACAGGCTGAACACCTCTCTTCCCGCGGCCATGATGTTGCCCCAGGTCGGCACTTCCGGCGGCACGCCGATGCCGAGGAAGGACAGGATGGCCTCGATCAGGATGGCGGACGCGCAGATGAAGGTGCCCTGCACGATCATCGGCGCGATGGTGTTGGGCAACACATGCCGCCACAGCAGTTTCGGGGTCGAAGTGCCAAGCGTCACCGCGGCTTCGACATAGGGCTCTTCGCGCACGCTGAGCACGATCGAACGCACCAGCCGGACGACGCCGGGAATCTGGGGAACGGTGATCGCGATGATGACGGTCCACACGCTGGAACGGAACAGCGACACCATGGCGATCGCCAGCAGGATGGCCGGAATCGCCATCAACCCGTCCATGATCCGCATGATGATGGCGTCGAGAATGCGGAAGAAGCCGGCGAGCAGACCGATGAACAGGCCGCAGGCGACGCTGATCAACGCCACCGTTATGCCGACAAAGAGCGAGACGCGTGCGCCATAGACCACGCGGCTATAGACGTCACGTCCCAGGCCGTCCGTGCCGAACTTGGCGATCATCTTGAAGCGTTCGCCGGTGTCCGTCCGCATCGTGATTTCCGCGCCGGGGACCTTGTTTCGTGCAATCGGGCTGATCGCGGTCGGATCGATGGTTCCGAGCCAGGGCGCGAATAGCCCCATCAGCAATACGATCGCAATGATGGCGCCGCCGAACATCACGCCCGGGTTGCGCAGCAATTTGCGATACGCTGCGGGCTTGGCCGGGCTCGCCGGCAAAGCGGGTTCAAGGATCGTTGCGTCGGCCATCAGTAGCGAATCCTGGGATCGAGAATGGTGTAGACCATGTCAACCGCAAGGTTGATCATGACGTAGACGAACGAAAACAGCAGAATGACGGCCTGGATCGTCGGATAGTCGCGCGCCAGCACCGCGTCCACCGTCAGTCGGCCAAGGCCTGGGATCGTGAACACGCTTTCGGTGACGACCACGCCGCCGATCAGGAGCGCCACGCCAAGTCCGATCACCGTGACGATCGGAACGGCCGCATTGCGCAGCGCGTGACGGAACAGCACCTTTCGCTCGGACTGTCCCTTGGCCCGCGCGGTGCGGATATAATCCTCCGACAGCACTTCCAGCAGACTGGTGCGCGTCATGCGCGCGATCAGCGCGATATAGATCACCGACAAGGTTACCGACGGCAGGATCAGCCGCTGCGCCCACCCGCCAACCCCCTCCGAGAATCGCTGATAACCCTGGACCGGCAGCCAATTCAAATAGACCGCGAACAAATAGATCAAGAGATAGCCGACCACGAACACGGGCACGGAAAAGCCGAGCACCGAAAAACCCATCACGATGCGGTCGATCCACGAACCGTGCCGGTGCGCCGCCAGTACACCGAGTGGAACAGCGACAAATATCGCAATCAGGATCGTGAACAAGGCGAGCGACAGGGTCGGCTCGATCCGCTCACCGATCAGCGAGGCCACCGTCTTCTTGAAGAAGAAACTTTCGCCGAAATTGCCGGTTAGCACCCGGCCCGACCAGATCACGAACTGCTCGATCATTGGCCGGTCGAGGCCGAGCTGGCTGCGGATCTGCGCCACCTGCTCGGTCGTGGCATTGTCGCCGGCGATGATCGCCGCCGGATCCGACGGCGTCAGCCGCAGCATCAGGAAGATAAAGACCGCAACCACCAGCATCACGGGGATGGTGCCGAGCAGTCGCCGGAACAGGTAGCCATACATCGACATGAAAGCGCAGGTCCTGAAAGTGAACGGGCGGCGGCGAACCGCCGCCCGTCGTCGTTACGTTACATCACTTGGTGATTTCGACGTTCCAGAGCACCGGCACCGGCGAAATCAGGTACCCCTTGACGTTCTTGCGCATGGCAACCGGCTGGACGTACTCGCCGATCGGAATCTCCGGCGTGAACTCGACGACGCGTTGCTGTACCGCTTCGGCAATTGCCTTCTGCTTGGTGGGATCGGTCTCTCGGGCAAAGTCGTCGCGCAGCTTCTCCAGCTTCTCGTCGCAGGGCCAGCCGAATGATGCCTTCTCGCAAGCCGCGTTCACGTAGGCCGTCGAGATCGGGTTCATCACGTCAGCGGCGACCCAGGCCGTGAGGAAGGCGTTCCAGCCGCCGGCTTCCGGCGGATCCTTCTTGGCACGGCGGGCGACCAGCGTCTGCCAATCCATCGACTGCATGTCGACCTTGAAGCCCGCCTTCTCCATCAGCGATTTCGCCACCGGAGCAAGGTTGGTCAGGGTCTTGAGGTCGGTGGAGTGCATCAGCAGCACCGGCGTGCCGTCGTAGCCCGCCTCCTTCAGCAGCTCCTGCGCCTTCTTGGCGTTGGAGGTCAGCAGCCCGTCCATTCCCTTGGTGGTGGCGAACGGCGTGTCGCAGATGAACAGCGCCTTGCACGGCCTGATGTAGTTCTCGTCACCGATGGTCGCCATCAGGAAGTCTTCTTGATTGAAGGCATACCACAACGCATGGCGGATTTTCGGATTGTCGAAAGGCTTGTGCAGCGTGTTCGGCCGGAAGACGTATTGCAACTTCGCCAGCGGCGACACGACCACACTTACGTTCGGATCCTTCTTCAGGGTTGGAAGCAGGTCGTGGCTGGGCGCCTCGATGAGATCGATCTCGCCCTTGGAAAGCGCGTTGACCGCCTGCTGCGCGTCGGAAATGGCGCGCCACTCGACGCGATCCACCTTGACGACCTTTCCGCCCGAGAGACTCGAGGCAGGCTCGGAGCGCGGCTTGTACTTGTCGAACTTGACGTAAACGGTCTTGTCGCCGGGCTTCCATTCATCCTTGACGAAGACGAAGGGGCCGGAACCAGTGAAATCCTCGATCTGCTTGTTCGGATCGGTGTCGGCGACGCGCTTGGGCATCATGAACGGCACGTTGGAGGACGGCTTCGACAGACCCAGCAGCACGAGGCCGGTCGGTTCCTTGAGCTTGATGGTGAAAGTCTTGGCATCGACCGCATCGATCGAAGCAACGAAGGTCATCATTTTCTGACCGAGCGAGTCCTTGACCGCCCAGCGTTTGATGGAGGCAATGCAGTCTTCCGACGTCACTGGCTTGCCGTCGTGCCACAACAGGCCTTCGCGCAACGTGAAAGTGTAGGTCTTTTTGTCGGCCGAGGTGTCGTACTTCTCGACCATCTGCGGCTTGATCTCGCCCTTTTCATCCTGCGCGAGCAGCGTGTCGTAGATCATGTAGCCGTGGTTGCGGACGATGTAGGCGGTGGTCCAGATCGGATCCAGGATCTTCAGGTCCGAGTGCATGACGGCGCGCAACGTGGTCTGCGCAAGCGCAGGCGCTGCCGCGGCCACGAGGCTGCCAACACAAGTCGCCGCCAGAATTGTTTTTCTCAACGCGTTCATTCCTTCACCTCCGTTGTCGTCTCGACGCCCGAACGCCTATTGTTCAGGCCCCTGCCCAGTTTCTGACCGGACTATAGGGTCGATCTTCAGCTTCACAACACCCTTTTGACCCGACGACACTGGTGACGCCGGCGCTCAGGCAGGACAGGACAGCTATCCGGACAGGTCCCTCCACGGCCGGCTTCCGCCGGCCGGATTGGCCCTGTTCAACTCCGCCAACACGCCTAGTCAAAAATCTACAATCAAGAATGATGCCAGAATTCCCGAGCTCCCGATCCGGCACTGCGAAAGTCTGACGGCGGCATGTTTTCCCTTTACAAATTCGCCGCCGATCCTTCTCGTACCGGGCCATCGGCACCGAGCCCAACATTCCGGCCGAACCGGGAGAATCCAGATGAATCCTGCCAACCTTCCCTTCGATTCCGATGCCATGCTGCAGGGGCTACGAACCTGGGTCGAATGCGAAAGCCCGACCTGGGATGCGGTTGCGGTCGAGCGGATGCTCGACCTTGCGGCGCGCGAAATGGCTATCATGGGTGCGACCATCGAACGCATCACCGGGCGGCAGAGCTTTGCCGGCTGCGTCCGTGCGCGCTTCCCTCACCCGAAGCAAGGCGAGCCCGGAATTCTGATCGCGGGCCATCTCGACACCGTCCATCCGGTCGGGACGCTTGAAAGGCTGCCGTGGCGGCGCGAGGGCAACAAATGCTACGGCCCCGGTATCTTCGACATGAAGGGCGGCAACTACCTCACGCTCGAAGCGATCCGGCAACTGGCGCGCGCCTCGTTCACGACGCCGCTGCCGATCACGGTGCTGTTCACGCCGGACGAAGAGGTCGGCACACCATCGACCCGCGACATCATCGAAGCCGAGGCCGGGCGCAACAGATATGTGCTAGTGCCTGAACCGGGTCGCGCGAACAACGGCGTTGTCACCGGGCGATATGCCATTGCCCGTTTCAATCTCGAAGCCACCGGCAAGCCGAGCCATGCCGGTGCCACGCTCTCATCCGGCCGTTCCGCGATCCGCGAGATGGCACGCCAGATTATCGCCATCGACGCCATGACGACGGAAGATTGCACCTTCTCGGTCGGCATCGTGCACGGCGGTCAGTGGGTCAACTGCGTCGCCACCACCTGCACCGGTGAGGCGCTCAGCATGGCCAAGCGGCAGGCCGATCTCGATCGCGGCGTCGAACGCATGCTCGCGCTTTCCGGAACGAGCAATGACGTCTCGTTCAAAGTTACCCGTGGCGTGACCCGCCCGGTGTGGGAGCCTGACGCCGGCACGATGGCGCTCTACGAACAGGCGCGCAACGTAGCCCGGAGCCTGGGCCTCGAGCTGCCGCATGCCAGCGCCGGCGGCGGCTCCGACGGCAATTTTACCGGCGCGATGGGTATCCCGACCCTTGATGGGCTGGGTGTTCGTGGTGCCGATGCCCATACGCTCAACGAACACATCGAGGTCGACAGTCTCGCAGAGCGCGGCCGTTTGATGGCGGGTTTGCTGGCGACGCTGTCGTGAGCTCGCCTCGCTCCCCTGCGCAAACGCTTCGCGTTTGTCGCAGGCAATGACGGGGCCCATTACTAACGCCCACGCTCCATGCAAAACGGAATTGCTCCGCGGCTTGCGCTTGCGGCAGTGACGCGCTTAACGTCATCCCAACATTCGCACCCGCTGAGAACATAGATGACCCGCATCGCCGTTGGCGCCTTTCTGCACGAAACCAACACCTTCGCGCCGACCAAGGCGACCTATGACGATTTCGTTCACGGTGGCGGCTGGCCGTCGATGTCGCATGGCACTGAGGTGCTCA
Source organism: Bradyrhizobium sp. LjRoot220 (assembly GCF_964252915.1). NCBI lineage: Bacteria > Pseudomonadati > Pseudomonadota > Alphaproteobacteria > Hyphomicrobiales > Nitrobacteraceae > Bradyrhizobium > Bradyrhizobium sp. LjRoot220. Next base: position 477,117 of record NZ_CAXUPS020000002.1, on the reverse strand, counting down.
AGGTCATGCGCAAGATCAATGTCGGCCTTGCCGGTTTCGTGGAAGCCGCCGAAGCCAACGGCTGGGAGCTGGTACCGACGATCGCGGCAGCGGCCGTCCCATCGGCGCATGTCACCAGGGATGCCTTCGAACGGATCATGAAGGAGATGGTCGACGGCATCGCCGCCGCCGGGCCGATCGATGCCGTCTATCTCGATTTGCACGGCGCCATGGTCACCGAGCATTACGACGATGGCGAAGGCGAAACGCTCGCCCGCGTGCGCAAGGTGATCGGCAAGGACCTGCCGCTGGTCGTGAGCCTCGACCTCCATGCCAATGTCTCGCCCGAGATGATGGAGCATGCGGATGCGCTGATTGCCTACCGCACCTATCCGCATGTCGACATGGCCGACACCGGCCGCGCCTGCGCAAAGCATCTGGCCCTGATGCTGGAGACTAAGACGCGGTTCGCAAAAGCCTTCCGGCAATTGCCGTTCCTGATCCCGATCAGCTGGCAATGCACCGTCGACCAGCCCACCAAAGGCATCTATCAGAAGCTGGCGGCGCTGGAGAGCGCATCCGTGCCGACGCTGTCGTTCGCGCCGGGATTTCCGGCCGCCGATTTCCGGCATTGCGGGCCGAGCGTATTCGCCTATGGCGCAACGCAGGCCGATGCGGATGCTGCCGCCGACAAACTGGTGGCGCTGATCGAAGGCCACGAGGACGATTTCGACGGCCACATCTATACGCCCGATGAGGGCGTGCGCCACGCCATGGAGCTGGCGAAGAACGCGAAGAAGCCGATCGTCATCGCCGATACCCAGGACAATCCCGGCGCCGGCGGCGATTCCGACACCACCGGCATGCTGCGCGCGCTGGTCCGTAACAAGGCGACCCGCGCCGCCATCGGTGTGATCCATGATCCACAATCGGCGACGGCTGCGCATGCCGCGGGCGTCGGCGCCACCGTCACGCTTTCGCTCGGCGGCAAGTCCGGCATACCGGGCGATGCGCCGTATCAGGAAACTTTCGTCGTCGAAAAGCTGTCGGACGGCAACTTCATGGCAACCGGCCCCTATTATCGCGGCCGCGACATGGAGATGGGGCCATCGGCGTGCCTGCGCATCGGCGACGTCAGGGTGGTCGTGAGTTCCTACAAGGCGCAGCTCGCCGATCAGGCGATGTACCGCTATGTCGGGATCGAGCCGACCGAGCAGGCGATCCTGGTCAACAAGAGTTCGGTGCATTTCCGCGCCGACTTTGAGCCGATCGCTGAAAAGCTGCTGATCTGCGCCGCCCCCGGCGCGATGCCGGCGGATACCGCGACTTTGCTCTGGACGCGGCTGCGTCCGGGCATCCGCATCAAGCCGAACGGCCCAGCCTTTGTACCTTCAAGTCAATTTCGTTCAACCGTAACCGGATAACAGACATGCCCACCATCGAACGCATCGACGGCTATGCCGAAGAACTCACCGCCATCAGGCGCGATCTGCATGCCCATCCGGAAATCGGCTTCGAGGAGGTCCGCACATCAGGCATCGTCGCCGACAAGCTGACGCAATGGGGCATCGAGGTGCATCGCGGCCTTGGCGGCACCGGCGTGGTTGGCGTGCTCAAGGGCAAGGGCACGGGCGCCATGAAGATCGGTCTGCGCGCCGACATGGATGCATTGCCGATGGAAGAGAACACCAACCTGCGCTGGCGCTCGACCATTCCCGGCCGCTTTCACGGCTGCGGCCATGACGGCCACACCACCATGCTGCTCGGCACCGCACGCTATCTCGCCGAGACCAAGAATTTCGACGGCACCGTGCACTTCATCTTCCAGCCCGCCGAGGAAGGCCTCGGCGGCGCCCGCGCCATGATCAAGGACGGCCTGTTCCAGAAGTTTCCCTGCGACGAGGTCTACGGACTGCACAACGCGCCTGACCTGAACCATGGCGAGATCGCGATCCTGCCGGGCCCGGCGATGGCAGGCGCCGACTTCTTCGATATCACGATCGACGGTTATGGCGCGCATGGCGCAATGCCGGAACGCTCCAAGGACGCCGTCATCATTGCCACGACGCTCGCCCAGGCGCTGCAGACCGTCGTCAGCCGCAACGTCCCCCCGCATCATCCCGCGGTGCTGTCGATCACGCAGATCCATGCCGGCTCCGCCTACAACGTCATTCCTGGCCAGGCCAAATTGTGCGGCACCGTCCGCGCTTTCGACGACGGCGTGCGCGCGCTGATCCGCGAGCGCATGCGCGCGATCTGCGCCGGCATCGCCGCCGCGTTCCAGTGCGAGATCAATGCCGACATCCGCGACATTTTCAGCGTGCTGGTGAACCAGGAAGAACAGTCGCAGATCGTTGCGGCCGTGGCGCGCACGGTGGTCGATCCGGACAAGGTGATCACCCGCACCGAGCCGAAGATGGGCAGCGAAGACTTCGCCGACATGATGCAGGCGGTGCCCGGCGCCTATTTCTGGGTCGGCCATGAAGGCTCGGTGCCCGTCCACAATCCCGGTTACGTCCTCGACGACAAGATCCTGCCGATCGGCGCCAGCATGTTCGCGCGCATCATCGAGACCCGTATGCCGGTAGGTGCGCATGCATAAAACCAAAGAAGAAGTCACCTCACTGCACGACCTTTCCGCCGTCGACCTTCTTGCGGGCTACCGCGCCAAGCAATTCTCGCCGTCGGAGGTGCTGGAGGAAGTGCTCGCCCACGTCGCAGCGTGGGAGCCCCACATCAAGGCGCTCTATCTGCTTGATCCCGACGGCGCGCGCGCTGCCGCCAAGGCCTCGACCGATCGCTGGCACCAGGGCGAGCCGGTCGGCACGCTCGACGGCGTGCCCGCCACCATCAAGGACAACATCGCCACCAAGGACCAGCCAACCCCGCTCGGCGCCGCCAGCGTCAAGCACGTGCCGTCGCCGAAGGACGCGCCCCCCGCCGCGCGGCTGCGCGAAGCCGGCGCCATCATCTTCTCCAAGACCACGATGCCGGATTACGGCATGTTGTCGTCGGGGCTTTCCAGCTTCCATCCCCTCACCCGCAATCCCTGGGATCTCAGCAAGAACCCCGGCGGGTCGTCCTCCGGCGCCGGTGCCGCAGGTGCGGCCGGTTACGGCCCGCTGCATCTCGGCACGGACATCGGCGGCTCGGTGCGGCTGCCGGCCTGCTGGTGCGGCCTGGTCGCGCTGAAACCGAGTCTCGGGCGCATTCCGATCGAGCCCTTCTATGTCGGCCGCGTCGCGGGGCCGATGACCCGCATCGTCGACGATGCGGCGCTGATGATGAGCGTGCTGTCGCGGCCCGACCGGCGCGACGGCATGAGCCTGCCCGCGCATGAAATCGCCTGGAAGGCGCTCGACAAGTCGCCGCGCAAAGTGCGGATCGGGCTGATGCTCGATGCCGGCACCGGCCAGCCGCTGGAGAAGGAAGTGCGCGAGGTCGCCGTCAAGGCTGCCAAGGCCTTCGAATCCGCCGGCGCCGTCGTCACCGAAATCGACGGCATACTGACGCGCGAAATGCTCGACGGGGTCGACAATTTCTTTCGCGCGCGGAGCTGGGACGATATTTCCAGGCTGGCGCCGGAGGAGCGCGCCAAGATGCTGCCCTACATCCATCAATGGGCGGAAGCCGGCGCGAAGCTCTCAGGCCTTGATGTCATCAGAGGCTTCAATGCCACCATGGCGATCCGCACCGCCGCGGCAAAACTGTTCTGCGATTTCGATTATGTGGTCTCTCCGGTATCACCGGTGGTGAACTTCCCGGCCGAATTCGCGTCCCCGGTCAACGACCCCGAAATGCCGTTCGAGCACATCGCCTATACCGTCCCGTGGAATATGTCGGAAAACCCGGCCGTCTCGATCAATGGCGGCTACGACAAGAAGGGCTTTCCGATCGGCGTGCAGATCGTCGGCCGCCGCTTCGATGATCTCGGCGTGCTCGGCATGGCCAAGGCATTCGAAGGCCTGCGTGGCCCGCAAAAGCCGTGGCCGACCCCGCCGAAGAAGTAAACTCTATCCGTCATTCCGGGGCGATGCGCAGGATCGAACTACGATGTGCTATTGCACATCGGAGAATCTCGAGATTCCGGGTTCGTCGCTTTGCGACGCCCCGGAATGACGGCTAAAAATTAAAAACGAAACACCAGGAAGGAAATCACCCATGGCGTATGAGACGATCAAGTACGAGGTCGCCGAGCAGATTCTCACCATCACGCTGAACCGGCCCGACAAGCTCAACGCCTTCAACGGCACGATGCAGCAGGAATTGATCGACGCGTTCGACGCGGCCGATAAGGACGACAACGTCCGTGCCATCATCGTGACCGGCGCGGGCCGCGGCTTCTGCGCCGGTGCGGATCTGTCCTCCGGCGCCAACACATTCGATCGCGACGCGCGGCGCGGGCCGGTCAAGCGGCTGGCTGACGGCAGTGTCGATTACAGCGATCCGCAGGTGCGCGATGGCGGCGGACAGGTGACGCTGCGGATTTTCAAGTGCCTGAAGCCGGTGATCGCAGCGGTGAATGGTCCCGCGGTCGGCATCGGCGTCACCATGCAGCTGGCGATGGATATTCGCATCGCCTCTGAGGCCGCTCGCTTCGGCTTCGTGTTTTCCCAGCGCGGCATCGTGCCGGAAGCCGCCTCGAGTTGGTTCCTGCCGCGCCTGGTCGGCATCGCCCAGGCCCTGGAGTGGTGCTACACCGGCCGCGTGTTCCCGGCGCAGGAAGCGCTTGCCGGCCGCCTCGTCAGCAAGGTGGTGCCGCCGGATGAATTGCTGCCGACCGCCCGCGCGCTCGCCAGGGAGATCGCCGCCAAGACCGCGCCGGTTTCGGTGGCGCTGATCCGCCAGATGATGTGGCGCATGATGGGCGCCGACGATCCGATGGAGGCCCACAAGATCGACAGCCGCGGCATCTATGCCCGCGGACGTTCCGAGGACGTGAAAGAAGGCGTGGTGTCGTTCCTCGAAAAGCGCCCCGCGCAATTCAAGAACAAGGTTTCGTCTGACATGCCCGACTATTACCCCTGGTGGGACGAGCGGGAGTATAAGTGACGGCGAAGCCGTCATCCCGGGGCGACGCGAAGCGTCGAACCCGGGATCTCGACGTCCTGAGTCTGGAGCCGTGAGCGCCAAAAACGACGGCGTCGTCCTGCTGCACGGCATCAGCAGAACACACCGCTCATTTCGAAAGATGCAAGCGGCGATCGAGGCCGCCGGCTTCGCCACACTCAATGCCGGCTATGCGAGCCGCCATCATGCGCTCGAAGCGCTGGCGGAGGGCATCCATCCCGCCATCGCGCAATTCACCGCAGACACCCAGGGCCAGATTCATTTCGTCGGACATTCGATGGGTGGCCTGCTGGCCCGCATTTACATAGCCCAACACCGGCCGCAGCACCTCGGCCGTGTGGTGATGCTCGGCACACCCAATGGCGGCAGCGAGCTCGCCGATCGGCTGAAAAACGTTACGCTCTACCGTGCCTGGTTCGGGCCTGCGGGGCAGCAACTCGTGACCGAGCGTGATGCCGCTACCTGCGCGCTGTTTCCCGCGGTCGATTACCCCGTCGGCATCATCGCGGGAAACCGATCGGTCGATCCGACGTCTTCGCTGTTCCTGCCGAAGCCGCATGACGGCAGGGTGTCGGTGGAGAACACCAAACTCGATGGCATGGCCGACCACATCGTGATCGGAACGTCGCATCCATTGCTGCCGACGAACAAATTGGCGATCGGGCAGACGATTGCGTTTTTGAGCGATGGCGGATTCAGCAGGCCGTAAGTTCAGCGCGCTGGGCAAGGTAATGCTCTCCACGAGTACGCGGCGAGGTCGAGCAGAGCGTGCAGGTCGGGCTTGCCACACGTCAGCGGCCGCGCCGGAACGTACCAGACCATTTTTTGATCCATGCCGGTTGTGCATGGAGCAGCGCGGCGCCGTTGCTGCATTGCAAGATCGCGCTGCGATAGGGTGGCTGCAAGTCACGGGAACCGATACCGATGCGCCACCGCCTGCGGATGCTCGTTTTCACCCCGCTCGTCCTCGCCGGCTGCGCCGAGCGGGAAGCCGAATGGGCGCAGCGCGGCAGAGCGAGCCTGGTCGGCCTCGATCGGTCAGCGATCCGGATGTGCGCGGGCCTTCCGAACGGTACGGCCAAGGACGGTCCCGGTGAAATCTGGATGTATGAGCACACCGCTACTCCGCCGGGCGGCGTGGCGCCGCCGACGTTCACAGTTCCGCCCGGCTTCAACATCGGCGGCCAGGCTCCCACCGGCTATTGCCGGGTTCAGCTTCGTTTCATCGCCGGCAAGGTCACGCAAGTGCAGTATGCCGGGGCCACCGACATCGGCAACGCGCGGGATGCCGTCTGCGGACAGATGGTCCGGACCTGTCTGGGTTACGCGCAGGCGAGCCGATGAAGCGCGGTTAACCGTCACGGAGTCCCGAATGCCCCGCCTTCGTGGGCAAGACAATTACTCCATCGTCAGCGCCACCCGGCCGATTGCCTTGCGCTCGATCAACAGCCGCATCGCACGGGCGTAGTCTTCCAGCGGCAGCCGGTGCGAGATGTTAGGCCGGATCTTTCCGGCTTCCGCCCAGCCCAACAGCGCCTTGATCCTGACCTCGCCGAGCGCCGGATTTTTCCGCACCGCTTCGCCGGCGCGCACCCCGAGCACGCTGGCGCCCTTGATCATCAGCAAATTGGTTTTGGCGACCCCGATGCCGCCGGTGAAACCGATGACCAGGAGCCGCGCGCCCCAGTTGATACAGCGCATGCTGTTCTCGAACACCTCGCCGCCGACCGGATCGAACACGACATCCGCGCCGCGGCCATCGGTGATACGCTTGACCGCATCGCGGAACGGTTCCTGGTCGTAGCGGACCAGATGATCGGCGCCCCTCGCCTTGGCAATATCAAGCTTTTCGTCGCTCGACGCCGTCGCGATCACGGTGGCGCCGAGCAACTTGCCGATCTCGACCGCCGCAAGACCCACGCCGCCGCCGGCGCCGTGCACCAGCAGCACTTCGCCCGGCTGAATCTGCCCGCGATCGATCAGCGCATGATAGGCCGTACCATGGCCGGCCAAAAACGTCGCACCTTCAGCGTAATCAAAGGTCGAGGGCAACGGCACGAGCTGTGACGGCGTGGCGACAGCCTCGTCGCAATAGGCGCCATGGCGCATCTTGACGATCACTCGGTCACCGACCTCGACACCCGCGGCGTCGTTCACTTCGACCACGTCGCCCGCGGCTTCAACGCCAGGCGTGAACGGCAGGGGCGGCTTGAGCTGGTATTCGCCCGCCGCCATCAGAATGTCCGGAAAATTGATCCCGGCGGCCTTGATCGCAACGCGCGCCTGCCCCGGCGCCAGCGCTGCGGCGTCGAATGTTTCGAGACGCAAACTCTCGGGTGGGCCGAGCTCGCGGCAGACAACAGCCTTCGGCATCAGGCGGCCTTCTCTTGCAGGCGCAGCACCGCTTCGCGGATCAGCGGCATCCGGTCGTTGCCAAAGTACATGTCGGTCTTGCCGACGAAGATGGTCGGCGAACCGAAACCGCCGCGCGCCATCACCTCATCGGTGTTGGCCTTGAGCTGGTCCTTGATCGCCTGCTCGCCGATCCCGGCAAAGAACTTGACATGATCGACGCCGACGCTCTTGCAGATTTCCGTCAGCACCGAGTCCTGCGAAATGTCCTTGTCGGCGCCCCAATAAGCCTCGAACACTGCGCGCGTGAACGGTACCATCTGTTGTTTAGATTCTTGACCCAGCCAGATGCAGCCGCGCATCGCCTTGACGCTGTTCACCGGAAACACCGTCGGCGGCATCTTGATCGCAAGACCCGCGGAGCGCGCCCAGTCGGCAAGGTCCTTTTTCATGTAGCGCGCCTTCAGCGGCACCGGCGTTTCGCGCGAGGCGTAGACGCTCGGGTTGACGGTGTTGAAGATGCCGCCGACCAAAATCGGCCGCCACGAAATCTCGACGCCGAGTTCCTTGGCGAGGGGCTGGATGTTGTGGAAGGCGAGATAGGTCCAGGGACTGGAACAGTCGAAGAAGAATTCGATCATGGGGTTTCCTTTTATTATCGTATTTGTCGTTTCTATTTTTCCCGTCATCCTGAGGTGCCGTCGCGCAGCGGCGGCCTCGAAGGGTGGAGGGCCCGTGCCTTCGCATCCTTCGAGGCTCGCAAGCGCTCGCAACTCCAGCGATAACGGCGAAGCCGTTACGCGGGGATGACGATACCTACTTCCGTCCAGCCATCTCCTTCGCCCTCGCGCCGAACATGTTCTTACGCGCTTCCTCGTCGAACGGCTCTTTGACGAACTTGCCGATCGCCAATCCCGCCTGCACCTGCGGCCGCGCGCGAACCTCGGCATACCAGCGCTTGATGTTGGGATAATCGTCCAGCGTAAAGCCCTGCGCCTTGTGGGTCATGGTCCAGGGGAAGCAGGCGATGTCGGCGATCGAATATTCGGCACCTGCGACATAGGCGCCGGTCTTGCCGAGCTGCGTGTCGAGCACCCGATAAAGCCGCGCCGCCTCGTCGCGATAGCGCTCGATCGCGTATGGGATCCTTTCCTGCGCATAGAGCGCGAAATGACCGTGCTGGCCGAGCATGGGCCCGAGCCCACTCATCTGCCACATCACCCACTGCACCGCGTGGGAGCAGCCGCGCATATCCGTGGGCAAAAAGCGGCCGGTTTTTTCCGCCAGATAGATCAGGATGGCGCCGGTCTCGAACACCGAAAACGGCGCGCCGCCGTCAGCCGGCGCATGGTCGACGATGGCCGGAATGCGATTGTTCGGGCTGACCGCCAGAAATTCCGGCTTGAACTGCTCACCGGCGCGGATGTTGACTGGGATCACGGTATAGGGGAGCCCGAGTTCCTCCAGCATGATCGAGATTTTCCAGCCATTGGGCGTCGGCGCGTAATGCAGGTCGATCATGGCTCCCCTTGCTGCCCGCCGGATTATTCCCGGAGATGACGACTTTTGTTGTTCTGTACGGCGATCATAAGACATGGCAGACAGGCGCTCAATCAGAACCGACCGGGAGGCTCCCATGCTGTTTCCAACGACGATCGCCGGCTCCCTTCCGAAGCCGGAATGGCTGGCCGAGCCGAATACGCTGTGGGCGCCCTGGAAATCCAAGGGCGATGAGCTCGCCCGCGCCAAGCGCGACGCCACCATGCTGGCGGTAAAACTGCAGGAGGATGCCGGGGTCGATATCGTCACCGAGGGCGAGCAGGCCCGCCAGCATTTCGTTCACGGCTTTCTGGAGAAGGTCGACGGCATCGATTTCGCCCACAAGGTCGAGATGGGCATCCGCAAAGACCGCTACAAGGCGATGGTGCCGCAGGTGGTGGCGCCGCTGACCCTGAAAGGCCGCGTCCACGCCGATGAAGCCCGCGTCGCCCGCGCCCACACCGGACGCAAGCTGAAATTCACTTTGCCCGGCCCGATGACGATCATCGACACCGTGGCCGACGGCCATTATGGCGACCGCGTCAAGATGGCGTTCGCGTTTGCCGAACTCTTGAACGAGGAAGCGCGGGCGCTGCAAGCCGACGGGGTCGATATCATCCAGTTCGACGAACCCGCCTTCAACGTGTTCATGGACGAGGTGTCGGACTGGGGCATCAAGGCGCTGGAGCGCGCCGCGCAGGGCCTGACCTGCGCCACCGCCGTGCACATCTGCTACGGCTACGGCATCAAGGCCAACACCGACTGGAAGGAGACGCTGGGCAGCGAGTGGCGGCAATACGAGGAGATTTTCCCGGCGATCGCCAAAAGCTCGATCCAGCAGGTCGCGATCGAGTGCCGTAATTCCAAGGTGCCACTGGATTTGCTGGCGCTGTTGACCGGCAAGATCGTCCAGGCCGGCGTCATCGACGTCGCCAGCGACACGGTCGAGACGGCGGAAGACGTGGTCAAGGTGATCGACGCGGTGTCGAAATTCGTGCCCAAGAGCAACATCGTCGCGACAACGAACTGCGGCATGGCGCCGATGCGGAGGGATATTGCCGAGGCGAAGTTGGCAGCGCTGGGGGCGGGGGCGAAGCTGGCGAGGCAGCAGTTGGGGTGAATCCCTGCGTCGTCCTGAGGTGCGAGCCGACTTCGGCGAGCCTCGAAGGACGGATGGGAACGTAGGTGCGCGCGGGACATCCTTCGAGGCTCGCTACGCTCGCACCTCCAGCGATTAGCGCAATTGCGCTAACGCAGGGATGACGGCGAGGGTGTGGCAGCAGCACCGGCACTCGGATGCAGCACGGGCCGATACCCCGCCCCCATCGCACGTAGTGTCGACGGCGGCGTCAGCACCATCGCATCCCCGATCGCATCACTGGCCTCACGATAGCCCGCCATCGACCATCGCAGCGCCCTGCCCTCCACGATGAGAAAACTCTCCTCCCCCGCCTGCACCATCGCGCCATCAGGCAGCTTCTCCAGCGGCATCGGTAACCGATGCAGCCGCTTCTGGCCTTTCTCCAGCCGTTCGCGATGCAGCACCGCATCGATATCGCGCGCGCGTACATCAACCACGCCATTGCCCTCTTGCCATGCCGCGCGAAAACGATTGGCATCGTCGCGGCGGCAGAAGAAGCAAGGGCGATGTCCGGCGGCGAGCGCAGTCGCTTCGTCGAGAAAGAACAGTTCGGTCCAGCTGCGCGTGCCCATCACCTGGCGTCGCTTTCCCCTGAATTCGCAGACGCAGGTGATCCAGGCGGGCGTTGCCCAGCGCTTTTTCAGCAGCGTCCTGGTTGCGGGATCGTGGATGATGCCTCGATTGCCGGTGAACAGGCCGCGATGCGGATCGGCGACGATGTCGCCTGAGGGCGTGACGCGGTTTTGCAGCGGCATCGGTTTCTCTACTCCCTCTCCCCGCCCCTTTGCGAGGAGAGGGTTGGGGTGAGGGCCACTATCCGCGAACACTGGCGCTAGTTGGTGGACCTGTACCCCCTCACCCGCCGCGCAAAAGCGCGTCGACCTCTCCCCGCAAGCGGGGCGAGGTTAAGAAAATCACGCCGCGCCGTCGCGGATCGGCGGCTGGAACGACAGCGCGGTATCCCAGGGAAAGAAAATCCAGGTGTCCTGCGACACTTCGGTGATGAACGTATCGACCAGCGGCCGGCCCTTCGGCTTGGCGTAGACGGTGGCGAAATGCGCGTCCGGCATCATGTCGCGCACCAGCCTTCCCGTTTTGCCGGTATCGACGAGATCGTCGACGATCAAGAGGCCCTTGCCGGTACCGCCGCCCAGCGCTGCGGTATCGGCCGAAATGCCTTTCAGCACTTTCAAATCACCCTGCTTGTCGTGGTCGTAGCTCGCGATGCAGACGGTATCGATCACGCGCACGCCGAGTTCACGCGCGACGATTGCCGCCGGCACCAGCCCGCCACGCGTGATTGCAATGACAGCATGAAACGGCCCGACCTCGTTGAGCCGCCAGGTCAGCGCCCGGCAATCCCGGTGAAATTGATCCCACGACACCGGAAAGAACTTATCCGGCGGCGGAGTGACTTTTTCAGGCGTCGTCATGGCTCACTCCAGATAAAACCGTCACTTTGATCTCCTCAACATAGCGACTTTGCCATCTCGCTGGTCACAGACCAGCCCAGTTGCTCGTACAGCGGCCGTCCCATCTTGGTGGCGTGCAATATCACGAAAGCCACGCCTCGCCTGGCGAATTCCTGATCCGCCCGGTCCATCAGCGCTTTGGCAATTCCCTGCTTGCGATGCGATGGCTCGACAAACACATTGAGCACGTAGCCACGCCTGTCCTGCGTCGGGTGGGAGGGACCCGGTGGCCACTCGATGGTCATCAGCCCGATTCCGGCGATGGGCTTGCCGCGGTCCTCAACGACATAGCCAAAATACGATCCGTCGCCGAGGTGCCTTGCCAGCCAGGATCGAAAATGCGCGGTCTGGGTTTCCAGAATTTCTTCGGTCCTGCCCGGCGCGTCGGATTCGCGGAACATCTGTTCGCGATGCCGGCACACCAGTTCGATATCTTCCGTACAAATCGGTCTGGTCGAAATCATCGTCGCTATCGTGTGATGTTCAATCCCGCCAGCATCTCCTTCACTGCCGCCATCGCGGCGGCGAGCTTTTCCGGATCGCGCGAGCGCACTACGAGATTGGTGTTCGGCTTCTTGTCTTCGTCCATGAACGGATAGCTGCCGATGATGGTGTCGGGATGGGCGTTGGCGATCGCCCGCAGCGGCCCGCCGATGTCGCCTTCCCGCGCGTTGGCCCGGACCGAATCCGACAGCATCCGCACCCCCGATTTCAGCTTGGGTGCGATGATGTCCATCATCGCCTGCATGATCGTGGGGATGCCGGCCATCACGATGACATTGTCGAGCTTGAAGCCGGGGGCCAGGATGGTCGCACTTTGGATCAGTTCGGCGCCATCGGGAATCCGCGCCATCCGCAACCGCGATTCGTTCAGATCCTGCTCGGTCCAGCGTTCGCGGAATCGCGCCACCACCTCGGGATGATGATCGATGCCGACGCCGAACGCCTTGGCGACGCTGTCGGCGGTGATGTCGTCGTGGGTCGGTCCGATGCCGCCGGTGGTAAAGACGTAATCGTAGCGCTTTCGCAGTGCATCAAGGGCGGCGACGATGTCGGCCTCCTCGTCGGCAACAATGCGGACTTCCTTGAGGTCGATCCCGATATTGGTCAGGTACTCGGCGATAAAGCCGATGTTCTTGTCCTTGGTCCGGCCGGACAGGATCTCGTCACCAATGACCAGAATGCCCGCTGTGACGATCTCACTCATTTCCTCTCCTCACCCTAGCCCGTGACTTTGCGCATCCAACGCATTGAAGTCACGGGGCTTTGCTGCCGAAATAAGCACCCGGCAGCCGGTTTTTCAGGCAGCGCGGGAAACAACCCCATACCAAATGCCCTAGCCCATGCATATCGCGCTGGCCCGGCCCTTGCTACCATCCCGTGAAGTCATGCACTGTGTCGCATGGCTTCGAAAGTTAGTCAGGATTTATGGCAGCCGCGTTTGATGAAATGAACGGCCCCGGCGGGGATCTCCGCCCCGCCTATCAGGAGCTCTCCCGCTGGCTGAAGGAGACGCCTCCGGACGCCCTTGAGTATCGCCGCCAGGAAGCGGAGCTGCTGTTCCGCCGGATCGGCATCACCTTTGCCGTCTATGGCGACGCCGAGGCCCAGGAGCGGCTGATCCCGTTCGACGTGATCCCCCGCATCATGTCCGCCAGGGAATGGACGCTGCTGGAAAAGGGCCTGAAACAGCGCGTCCGTGCGCTCAACATGTTCCTGCGCGACATCTATCATGGCCGCGACATCCTCCGCGCCAATATCATCCCCGACGATTTGATCTTCCAGAATCCGGTCTTCCGCCCCGAGATGAACGGCCAAAGCGTCCCCCACGACGTCTACGTCCATATCGCCGGGATCGACATCGTCCGGGTCGACGCCGACAATTTCATCGTGCTGGAGGACAATGCGCGGACCCCGTCCGGTGTGTCCTACATGCTGGAAAACCGCGAAATCATGATGCGGCTGTTTCCGGACCTGTTCGCCCGCCACCGCGTCGCACCGGTGGAGAAATATCCCGACGAATTGCTGTCGGCGCTGCGCTCGGTGGCGCCGCTGTCCGCCTCCGCCGAGCCTGTGGTGGCGCTGATGACGCCCGGCGTCTACAATTCCGCCTATTACGAGCATTCGTTCCTAGCCGACAAGCTCGGCATCGAACTGGTCGAGGGCCGCGACCTCATCGTCAAGAACGACGAGGTGTTCATGCGCACCACCGAGGGCCTCAAGCGCGTCGATGTGATCTACCGCCGCGTCGATGACGACTTCCTCGATCCCCTGACCTTCCGTCCTGATTCCGCGCTCGGCGTGCCCGGGCTGATGTCGGCCTATGCGGCCGGCAACATCACGCTTGCCAATGCGGTCGGCACCGGCATCGCCGACGACAAGGCGGTCTATTCCTACATGCCGGATATCGTAAAATTCTATCTCGGCGAGGAGCCGATCCTCAAGAACGTGCCGACCTGGCGCTGCCGCGAGCCCAAGGATTTGGCCTATGTGCTCGATAATCTCGCCGATCTCGTCGTCAAGGAAGTGCACGGCTCCGGCGGCTACGGCATGCTGATCGGCCCCGCCGCCACCAAGGCGACGATCGAGGCGTTCCGCGACAAGCTCAAGCGCGAGCCCGAAGGCTTCATCGCGCAGCCGACGCTGGCGCTGTCGACCTGCCCGACCTGCACCGCATCGGGCCTCGCGCCGCGCCACGTTGACCTCCGGCCGTTCGTGCTGACCGGCCGCGATCACGTCACCATCGTGCCGGGCGGCCTGACCCGCGTGGCGCTGAAGGAAGGCTCGTTGGTGGTCAATTCAAGCCAGGGCGGCGGCACCAAGGACACCTGGATTCTGGACGAGTAGAGAGCAAGACCCTCGCATGCTGTCGCGCACCGCCGAAAACCTGTACTGGCTCGCCCGTTATGTCGAGCGCGCGGAATATCTCGCGCGCACCATCGACGCGACCCTGCGAGTCACGGCACTGCCCGCCGCCTATATCGGCAAGACCAATGAGTGGGATTCCGCGCTTCTCACCGCCGGCGTCAGCGCCAGCTTCTATGAGGCCTACCAGGAAGCCAACGAGCAGAACGTCGTCGAGTATCTCGCGTTCTCGGCGTCCAACCCCTCCTCGATCAAGAATTGCATCGAGGCGGCGCGGCTCAATTCGCGCTCGGTACGAACCGCGCTGACCTCCGAGATGTGGGACACCATTAATTCGGCCTGGATCGAACTCGGGGAACTCTGGGGCAAGGGCACGTCGAGTCGGGAAGAACTCGCGAAATTCCTGCGCTTCGTGCAGGAGACTTCGCTCCGCTTCGACGGCTCGGCCTACCGCACCATGCTACGCAACGACGCTTATTGGTTCTCGCGGCTGGGGCTGCATCTGGAACGCGCCGACAACACCGCCCGCATTCTCGACGTGAAGTATCACGTGCTGCTGCCCGAGGAGGAACATGTCGGCGGTCCGCTCGATTATTACCAGTGGACCTCGATCCTGCGCTCGGTGTCGGCGCTCACCGCATATCACTGGGTCTACCGCGAGACGCTAAAGCCTTGGCTGATCGCGGATCTGCTGATCCTCAACGACACGCTGCCGCGGTCGCTGGCGAGCTGCTATAGCAATCTGGTGCGGAACCTCGACCAGATCGGCGTCGCCTATGGCCGCCAGGGCGCCTCGCAGCGCCACGCCCGCGGCGTTCGCAACCGGCTTGAACACAGCCATATGGACGATATCTTCCAGCACGGCGTCCACGAGTTCATCCAGGAATTCATTGCGGATAACGCGCGGCTGGGTGAGATCATCACGAAGCAGTATTTGGTCTAAAGACTTTAGGATGGGCGTCGCAAACATCGTCATGGCCGGGCTTGTCCCGGCCATCCACGACTTGCTATGCCGATCCGATAAGGAAGACGTGGATGCCCGGGACAAGCCCGGCCATGACGATCAGCTTCACCTTCGGTAACGCCATGCGCCTGCGAATTGCCCATACCACCAGTTATCGCTATGAGCCGCCGGCCTCGGGCGTGATCCAGATCCTGCGCATGACGCCGGGCAGCCATGACGGGCAATATGTCGCCGGGTGGCAGATCGACGTCTCCACCGATTCCCGGCTCGACATGCATCAGGATGCGTTCGGCAATGTCACGCATGTCCTGACCCACGGGCCGCTCGCCGACCTCACCATCAGTGTCGAGGGCATGATCGAGACCCACGACACCGGCGGCGTGCTGCGCGGCACTGACGAGCGTTTCCCGCCGGGCCTGTTTTTGCGTTCGACCGCGCTCACCGAAGTCAATCCGGCGATGGCGACCTTTGCCCGCGAGATGCGCTCGGAGTCCGGTGACGACGTGCTCGGCTTCCTGCATGCGCTGATGGTGCAGATCAACGAACACATGACGTTCGACGAGGATCCGACCAACAGCGGCACCTCAGCGGCGGAAGCTTTTGCCGGCAAACGCGGCGTGTGCCAGGACTACGCGCATATCTTCATCGCCTGCGCCCGCTCGGGCGGCGTGCCGGCGCGTTTCGTCTCCGGACATTTCCTGCGCTCCGACGGCACCATCAACCAGCCAGCCGGCCACGCCTGGGCGGAAGCCTTCGTGCCTGATCTGGGCTGGGTCGGCTTCGATGCCGCCAACGGCATCTGCACCACCGACGCCCACGCCCGCATCGCGATCGGGCTCGATTATCTCGGCGCCGCCCCCGTCCGCGGCACCCGCTACGGCGGCGGCAACGAGACGCTGACGGTCGCCGTCAAGGTCGAACAGGCCGGCCGCTCGGGGCAGTGGCAGAGCCAGTCGTAGGATTTTGATCGCCGCCCTAACTACCGTCATTGCGAGGAGCGCTTGCGACGAAGCAATCCATCCATCCGGCATGCCGCGCCATGGATTGCTTCGCTTCGCTCGCAATGACGAGGATGGTGTTCGCTTCGATAGCCGTCACCTATCCAGCCACACATCCTCGAACCGCAAATTATTATACTGGCTGTTGTCGTGCGGCTTGAAATTCTTCACGTGCGGCTGCCAGCAATTGCCGGCCGATGAGTGCAGGATGATCGGGCGCGCGGCATCCTCGACCAGGATGCGTTCGATATCCCAGACGATCTTCCTGCGCTTCTCCTTGTCGAGCTCGCGCGATTGCGCTGCCAGCAATTTGTCGACCTCGGCATTGCAATACTGGGTGTAGTTGCGTTCCGATTTGCATGAATAATTCTCGACGATATTGCCATCGGGGTCGTCGACGCTGACGCCGGTCACGTTCAAGCCGATCGTAAAATCCTTCTTCGCCAGCCGCGCATACCATCGCGGCGTATCGAGGATGTCGAGTTCGCCAACGATGTAGATCTTCTTGAGCTGGTCGGCCAGGATCACCGCGGGGTCGCGGTAGGTCGGCAGGTTCCGGGTCTGGATCTTGATCGGCAGCGGTTTGGCGTCGCTGTAGCCGAGCTTCTGCATGATCGCCTGCGCCTCGGTGACGTTCTTGGCGGTATCAGGGCCATAGCCCATCAGCGACGCCACCATTTCCGCCGGCATGCCCCATTCACCCTCGGGCTTCGCCAGCATCGCCCCGCCCAGCCGCGCGTTGCCTTCCATCAGGATGGTATTGAAGGCCTTGCGATCGAGCGCCAGCGACATGGCTTTTCGAATGTCGGGATTATCGAACGGCGGGTTGACGCGATTGACCAGCAGGTTGATCTGGGTGCCCGTGCCGGTCATCTCGCAGATCGCATGCGGCGCCCGCGCCTTGATGTCCTTCAGCAGCGGCACGCTGACGTCGGAGGGAAAGGTGATGTCGTACTCACCGGTCGAGAAAGCCAGCATCCGCGTGGCGCGGTTGTCGATCGTCCGCACCGTGATCTCGTCGAGATAGGGCCGGTCCTTCTTGAAATAATCCGGATTGCGCACGACGCGCATGGATTCGCCGCGCTTGAATTCGACGAACTTGAATGGCCCGGTGCCGACCGGCTTGGTCCGCATGACAGCTTGCGGCACGTGGCAGGGATAGACGACCGAGAACGCGCTCGCCAGCAGCACCGGCAGACTCGGCTGCGGCTCGCTCAGTTCGAACGTCGCCTCATAGTCGCCGTTGATACTGACGTCCTGCAGCTTGGTGTACCAGACCTTGCGCGGGTTGCGCCTGAAATCCTGTGTCTCGGTCTTGCCGATCAGCATCCGCCAGGTGCATTGCACGTCTTTCGCGGTGAAGGGCTGGCCGTCATGCCATTTCACGCCCTGCCGCAGCTTGAAGGTCAGCCTGGTGTTGGTCGCGTCCCACGACCAGCTTTCGGCGAGATCCGGAATCACGGTCTCCATGCTCTCATGCGGCTTGGCGGGATCGAACACCACGAGATTGTTGAACACCGCCGCAAACGGCATCACCGAGGCGATGGTCGCTTCTTCCAGCAATGACGTCGAGGGCGGGTTGTCGTTGTGATAGAGCCGGAGCGTGCCGCCCTTCTTCTGCGCTGCGGCAGGGCCTGCGGCGCCTAGCGCGATGCAGAACAGTACCAGGAAAGGCATTTTCCATCTGGCGCGCAATTTAGCCTCCCAAACGATTTTATTCTTCTATAGAACTACCGCCGGTAGAGCGCAACGTCACGCAGGTGATCATCCCGGAGCAAGGCTCGCAGGCGACGCATGAAGATCGCAGTCGGGATCATCGCAGTGCTGCTGCTGGCGGCCGCTGCCAAGGAAGCCAGCGCGGTGTTCGCGCCGCTGGCGCTGGCGTTTTTTATCATCGCGATCGTCTGGCCGCTGCAGAGCCGGCTGCAGACAAAAATGCCGAAACTGCTGGCATTGGCGTTCACCATCGTCGTCACGATCGCGGTCTGTCTCGGTTTCGCCTCGCTCGCGGCGTGGGGCTTTGGCCGGGTGGGACGATCGCTGATGGCCGATACGGTGCGCTATCAGGCGCTTTATGGCGCCATGGTGACGTGGCTCGACGGCCATGGCGTCTCGGTCGCCGGCTTGTGGGCCGAGCATTTCAACGTCGCATGGCTGATGCGCGCAACGCAGCTCGTCACCGGCCGCGTCAATACCACGCTCAGCTTCTGGGTGATTGCCCTTGTCTATGTTGTGCTGGGCCTGCTGGAGGTAGAGGACGCAAGACGAAGGATCCAGACGCTCGGCAAGCCTGAGGCTGCGCGCGTGCTGCTGGACGGCAGTGCGGCGACCGCAGCCAAATTCCGGAAATACCTCCTGGTACGGACGCAGATGAGTGCCATCACCGGCCTGCTCGTAGGTGTGTTCGCCTGGATCACCGGACTGCCATTCGCGCTGGAGTGGGGCGTAATCGCCTTCGCGCTTAACTACATTCCCTTCATCGGTCCCTTTATCGCGACGCTGTTTCCCACCCTGCTGGCGATGACGCAATTTGAGAGCTGGCAGGCGGTTCTTGCCGTCTTCGTCTGCCTCAACATCATCCAGTTCGTGGTCGGCAGTTATATTGAGCCGCGCGTTGCCGGCAGCATGCTATCGATATCGCCCCTGGTTGTGTTGTTCGCGATCTTTTTCTGGACTTTTCAGTGGGGCTTGTTCGGAACCTTTATCGGCGTTCCGATCGCGCTCGCGATCCTCACCTTCTGTGCCCAGCATCCGTCAAGCCGCTGGATCGCCGAACTGCTCGGTGGATCGAAGCAATAAGGATCGACAAACGTCAGCCGCCGGCCTCGCCGGCGATCTCTACGCACTGCGGCGGGAGCAAACAGAGCCGCCCGCCCGAACCGGCCGCCAGCGTATGGATCAGAAAACGTGTTGGCGCCGCATCCGAGGCGCCCATCACCGGAGATGGTGCGGAGATGATCTTCAAGGCACCGCACCCGCCGATCCAGTCGATGTGACGATGGCCATGCATGACTACCGCACGCTCCGCGAAACGATTGAGCGTGCGAACGAACCAGCTGCCATTGACGAGTGCGGTTCCAATTCGCTCGGAGAACGTCGCAACCGGCATCGGGTATTCGATCAAATGATGATGCAGCGCGACGATCCATCGGGCCTTCGGAAAATTGACGAACACCGCAGCGAGGCGGTGCGTCTGCTCGACCGAGACCAATCCGAGCGCGTTGGTAAAAGAAAAGTGCGTTTCCGCATTGGAATTGAGGATGACTACGCCGAGGCCGTCCTCCTGATCCGGCGGCAGGATCATCGGAAATTGGTCGTCGAACACACCGATGAGCCTGGCGGCGCGCCGCAAGCCACCGCGTTCGGCAAAGGCGGCAATGCGCTGGCGATGCGGTGCCAGCGCCTCGTTGAGGGCGACTGCCGGCTTGCCTTTGTCGTCGACGACATAGACACGCTCGCCCTGCACCGCCGCGATCGCCGACAGCGTCCGCATCTGCCGCAGCCGCTTGCCAGGGCTGAACGGCAAATCGAGCCGGGCCGGATTGGCGCGGTCGACGATGTTCACGTCGTGGTTGCGGGGCAATATGACCATGCGGGCGGCGAGCTCAGGATGCAGCGCCACAGCGTCGAGGAATTCGGCCCATTCCGTCGCGCGGCCGGCGTCGGTCATGTCGCCGGTCACGAGTATCAGATCGAGCGGGTCGCCCGCGTGGATCGCGGCAAGACGGTCCATGAGCCGCGCAAGGCGCTGGTTTCCGCGCGGGCCGCCACGCCCGCACTCGATGCGAAAACCATATCGCTCGCCGACCACGTGAAGGTCCGAAAGATGCGCGACACGCCAGGTCCGGCAGCCGGATGGCACGTCATCGTATCCGGGAAGATCGAGCGGCTGGTCCATACCGGCATCCGCAAAGCCCCAAACCAGCGACGCGAACGCGAGATAACCCGAGACCAACACGACGGCATTGGCAAGCGTCGGAACGATCAGCCGGTGCAAAAGCACAAGGTCCGACACCGAACCGATCCAGCGCGAGGCTGGCCAAACCAGGATCGCGACCGCCACCGCACACAGGCACAGCACGATCCCGGCGCTGGCGGAGGTCGCCGCGCGCAGCCGTGCCCGTCCCGCCGCGGTGGAGTTTTTGCCGAATATCCGTTCCGCCACGTGCCGCAGCGCTTCGCGGCCGAACGCGTAACCGGGCTGGACGGCAAGCGCGTTGAGCGACCAGAAATTTGTCTCGGCGGCCCGAAACAGTGGCCGCCATCCGAACCATCCGAGCGCGAGGACCGCGACCAGCACCAGCGCCGCGCCGATGCCGGTCAGTTCCAGAACATGTTCGGATAAGGATGAGAACCAGGCCGTCGCGATCAGCGGCGCAAGGCCGAGCAGCACCGCCGGCAACAGCAGCGAAACAATCCAGGCGAACAGCAATTTCGGCAGACTGATTTCGACCAGCAGACTCCCGGCGATCGCCAGCAGCGATCTTTGTCCCGGACTGGAGGCGTCATCCTCGATATCGCCCCGGCGCGGATCGATCAGCAAGCCGCCCTGAGCGGCTGTTGATTGAGGTTCCACGGTCGGCCGCGTCATGATCGGAGCGCGCATCTTGCATCCGCGATTGGAACGTCTGCTGCACCACAGACGCTATCAGCCCCTCGGCAGAATACCAGTACCAGCGCCCCCCGCGTATCGTTGTGGCTTATGCCAACGCGTTTGAACAAACCCGGCTTGTTCGCCACGTTTGAAGCATGTGCAATTTGTCCATCGCGTCGCGCAATTTGTCGCAAATTTTTGTAGCAGCGCATACCGGCTGCAAACCTTCCCATTCGGTCGCACCGTCAACATTGAGCTTTCGCGATCAAGTTGCGCGTTACAAATTGCAAGGGAGACTTGCCATGCACGCAAACCTCATAGGCACTGTCGCAGTTGCCACAACGGCCTGTCTGGTCTCGTTGAGCGGAAATGCCCACGCAGAAATATTGATCACGACCGCCTCCATATCGCGAGGCGACTTGGTTATCGCAGGACGGGTTCGGCGACCGCGCGAACCCAACGTGGAGATCAAAATTAGCCCAACCAAAACGGTGCAGGTTGAGAGCACATCGACGGGAGGCTTTAGGTGGATTGGACCAGAATTTCCCTCCACTTGTATCGTGGAGATCACGTCCGGACCGGACACGAGAGACGTGGTGATACAGAACTGCGGCCTTCCCGGACCGCTTGGACCGCCCGGTCCAGCAGGTCCTCCCGGGCCCGCAGGACCCATGGGCCCGGCCGGACCGAAGGGAAATTAGGGGCATTCGGCGCGACCAGGTATTTATGGTCCATCGTGGCTACGTGCTCGATTCACGATGTTGAGCTACCGTCGCGCTTGGTGCAGCGTCTGTCTGCCTATCGCAGTTGCGGACGCGGCGTGCATCAACCAACCCGCGTATGCAGCTTGTGCCACCGCGTTGTACGATTTTTCACAAATTTTTGTAGCAAAACACACGCGCTGCAAACCGTGCTGCTCGGTTGCACGATTGACTTGACGCTTACTTCGGCGTTCACTCGCCCAACGATTGAAAAGCGCTGACGCAATCCAACGGTCGTTTGTCGATCGACGCAGCCAAAACAATTGACGATCCCCGAAGAGGATTGCTTGAGCCAGATGGAGGGGTCCGATGGACTTACCCTCAATCAAGGAACAAGCCGAGCTGCGGGCGCATCGCGGCGAATCCGGTGCTGCCGGAAGTACACGGCCAACTCGATTTCAACAACATCACTTTCGTCAGCAACGAGCGCCTGCGGAGCGTGGGATCGGCCCGCTCATCATGGCCGGTTCGTGTTGCTGGCGGTGATCCACGCTGGGCAGTTCCCGAATGACCTGCCGGGAGAAATCCCAAGCGACGAGACTGCAGCCGAAGGCTCGAAATCGGCCTGATACCAATTTGCAAGGCGTGTTGTGTCCGCGGAGAGAAGAACAAGACGGTGACAAAAGGAGGAAGCCCCATGGATGCAATCGAGCGCCGCAGCGTGCTGCGAGGCATTTTGTGCCTAACCGCAACCGCGGGTTTTGCCGCAAGTTCGCTGCCGACCATCGTCGAGGCCATGCCCCTCGCCCCCCAGAAAGATATTGGGAGCAAAGAGCCCGGGAGCAAAGATCTTGGGAGCAAGTCGGATGGTCTCACGGTACAGGTTCAAGCCGTCCCCGGCCGTCCGGTGCGGCCACCCATCGCTCGTCCACCCCGGCGTCCTGTGGCCCGCCCGCGGCGACGCCCCATCCACCGGCGCCGCTGGGTCTGCTGGTGGCACCGAGGGCGCCGCGTCTGCGGCTGGCGGTGATAACGGCCAATTTGTAGATCGCCGATGACACGCGAGCGGCGGGCGCTGCGCCGGCCCGCCTGATCGCAGCTCCGAACCGAGGAGGACAATATGACCACTTACGACGGTAGTTCACGTTCGCGGGCCGGTAATTTGTCCGCGCCACCATTATGGGTCTGCATTCTCCTTGGCATCGTGATGATCGCGGCGGGATTCCTGGTGCTGGGCGACGTCGTGCTCGTCACCGTCATCAGCACGATGTTCATCGGCTGGATCTCGATCGCCGCCGGCGCCTTCGAAGTCATCCACGCGTTCTGGACCAAGGGATGGGGAGGCTTCGTATGGCAGGTGCTTCTCGGCATTCTGTACATCGCGTTCGGCGCCGTGCTGGTGAGCCAGCCGGTTGTCAGCGCCTTGATCCTTACCTACGTCCTCGGACTGCTGTTGCTGATATCCGGTTTCGTTCGAGTTCTGCTGGGTTTCAGCCACTGGAATGATGCGGGCTGGATCATGCTGCTGTCTGGCTCGTTCGGAGTTCTGGCCGGTCTCGTTATTCTGACGGGATTCCCGATGACAGGTCTCTGGGTGATTGGACTTGTCCTCGGCGTCGACCTGATATCCCACGGCATAGCCTGGCTGACTTACGCGTGGCGGCCGACGGCGAGAACTGCACAGCGGAATTGATGTAATCAAAGGGAGTACGCCGCGATGGCGATCGCAGTTGAAGGACCCATTCTCCTGGTCAAGAAACTCGGGGGAGTCCTCCTCCTCCTTTTCGGCTTGCTGATGACGGCGCTAGGCTTAAGCAGTGATTCAGGTTGGCTCACCGCCATGGGTATTGTTTTGCTTGTTGCGGGCGCGGTCTTCCTGGCTCTCAAAATCATTCGGCGCAATCAAGACAGTCAGCTCTGACCGACGTCGCAAGAGGTTGATGTCGATGCTGCGAGAGTTATTGTGCCGCGCCTCAGTCGCTGAAACTGACCGTAAAATTGAACGCACAGCAATCGCTGTTTATGAAGTCTCGCCGCTTTCAGGCGAACGCAGCTGACGCAAAACAGGGGGCATACGCGGTGATTTCAGGAGCTGCCTTGAGTACTTTGTCCGGCGCGCAGCCAATCGGGGCGTCTAAGCGCGTAACGTGTTGTTCATTGGCGGTGGCGGTCGTGCTATCGAACGGACTTGGCGGGGCGAGCCTGGCTCAGCAAGCGCTCCAGGCAGACGGCACGACGACGCTCTTTCAGAACGTCCGCATTTTCGATGGCAAGAGCGCCACGATGTCTGCCTCCTCCAACGTTTTGGTACGCGGCAACAAGATCGAGTCAATCTCGCTACAGCCCATCGCGGTGGATCGCCGGGCGGACACTCGCATCATCGAAGGCGGGGGCCGCACGCTGATGCCCGGCCTGATCGATGCGCATTGGCATGCGATGTTGATCCGGGTGACACCGGCACAGTCGTTCGGCGACGTCGGCTATCTCAATCTTGTGGCTGGCGACGAGGCCACCGACACTCTGATGCGCGGTTTCACTACCGTTCGCGACGTGGGCGGGCCGGTGTTCGGTCTCAAGAGCGCCATCGACGAGGGCATCGTCAAAGGCCCGCGCATTTACCCGTCCGGCGCCGTCATTACTGTCACGAGCGGGCATGGGGATTTCCGCCAGCTCACTGACCTGCCGCGGACGATCGGCGGCATGCTCACCCGCATGGAGCAGACCGGCGGCGCGATGGTTGCGGACAGCCCCGACGAGGTCCGCGTGCGCGCCCGCGAACAGCTCATGCAGGGTGCCTCCCAAGTCAAGTTGACGGCGGGCGGCGGAGTATCGTCCCCCTTCAGTCCGATCGACGTGACCACCTTCACCGAGCCCGAACTGCGCGCCGCGGTTGAAGCGGCCGAAAATTGGGGCACCTACGTCGTCGCACACGCCTTTACGCCGGCTGCGATCCGCGGAGCTATTGCCGCTGGCGTGAAATGTATTGAGCACGGCTTCCAGATGGACGAAGCAACAGCCAAACTGATCGCCGAAAAGGGCGTTTGGCTGAGCTTGCAGCCGCTCCCTGAGGGCTTGAGGCTGGGCTTTCCGGTCGGTTCCGTCCAGCGAGCCAAAGCGGATGAGGTCTGGCCCGGCATCGCCAGGTCCTACGAACTGGCGAAGAAATACAAGATCAAGACGGCGTGGGGAACCGATGTGCTGTTCTCCCGCGCGCTGGCCCAACAACAAGGGGCAATTCTGGCCTCGCTTGCCCGTTGGTACACGCCCGCGGAAGCATTGGTCATGGCGACATCGACAAACGCCGAACTGCTGGCGCTGTCCGGCAAGCGCAATCCGTATCCCGGCAAGCTCGGCGTGGTGGAGGAAGGCGCGCTGGCCGACCTGCTGCTGGTGGATGGCAACCCCATCGATAACATCAAGCTCATCGAAGACCCGGCGAAGAATTTCCTCGTCATCATGAAGGACGGGAAAATCTACAAGAACCTCCTTGTCAGCAATAAATAGAGGTTGAACGTTTCGCCGCGAAGCTGAGCCGCCGCGGTTATAGGCCGCCATGCCGTCTTCCAGGGGCCAGCCAAGGCCACCGACGCAGACAGGAGATACCCGGCTATAACCGAGCCGCCAATGACGCCGGTTCTCCGTATGCGTGCCCCCGCCCCGGCTTCGATGTGTCTTTTTTTGCCCGGCAAATGCATGCCTTGCCCTGGGTAATTGGGGTTGGATGCCTCCCTGAAATTCGCTACTAGTGCCCCGCCGACAATTGAGACGGTTCGGGGACCTGGAATGACCTATTGTTGCGGAGTGCTGGTACGGGACGGTCTGGTCATGATCGCGGATACCCGCACCAATGCCGGTCTCGACAATGTCTCGACCTTTCGCAAGCTGCACGTTTTCTCGAAGCCGGGCGAGCGCATCATGGCGATCGCCAGCGCCGGCAACCTGGCGATCAGCCAGTCGGTGCTCTCGACCCTGACCGAAGGCATCGAAGACCCGCACACCGGCGAGGTCGAAACGCTGATGAACGCGCCGACCATGTTCCAGGCCGCCCAGCGCATCGGCCGCGCCATTCGCAGCGTCCACGCCACCGAGGGCGACGCGCTGCGCTCGGAAGACGTCTCCTTCGACGTCTCGTTCCTGTTCGGCGGCCAGATCAAGGGCTCGCGGATGCGGCTGTTCATGGTCTACACCGCCGGCAATTTCATCGAATGCACCACTGACACGCCGTACTTGCAGATCGGCGAGCACAAATACGGCAAGCCGGTGCTCGACCGCGCGATGCATTACGACGTCGAGCTGTACGAGGCGCTGAAGACCAGCCTGATCTCGATGGATTCGACGATGCGCTCCAATCTCGGCGTCGGTCTGCCGATCGACGTGCTGGTGGTGCGCGCGGATGCCTGCGAGGCCGACCTCAATCATCGCATCGAGGCCGGCGAGCCCTATTTCCACGACCTGCGTTCGCGCTGGTCGGCGGCGCTGCGCGCGGCGCACCAGAATATTCCAAGACCACCCTACAAGTCAGAAACAGAAACAAAAAAGTAAAGGCGAGGAAACAATGGCCGACACAGCAAACAAGATCGCGGTCGTCACCGGTGCAGGCACCGGCGTCGGACGCGCGGCATCGCTGGCGCTGATGAATGCCGGCTTCACCGTGGTGCTCGCCGGACGACGCATGGAGATGCTGGAAGAAACCAAGAAGCTCGGCGACAACATCGGCAAGAGCCTGTGCGTTTCCGCCGACATGACCAGCCCGGCCTCGATCGCCGCCTTGTTTGCCAAGGTTGTGGAAACCTACGGCCGGCTCGACGTGCTCTTCAACAATGCCGGCATGGGCGCGCCGCCGGTGAATTTCGAGGACCTCAGCCTTGAGCAGTGGCAGGCGGTGGTGAACACCAACCTCACCGGCCCCTTCCTGTGCACCCAGCACGCCTTCCGCATCATGAAGGATCAGAACCCGCGCGGCGGCCGCATCATCAACAACGGCTCGATCTCGGCACATGCGCCGCGGCCGTTCTCGTCGGCCTACACCTCGACCAAGCACGCCATCACCGGCTTGACCAAGGCCACCAACCTCGACGGCCGCATGTACGACATCGCTGTCGGCCAGGTCGATATCGGCAATGCCGCAACCCCGATGACCGACCGCATGGTCGCCGGCCCCGGCGTGATGCAGCCCGATGGCACCATGAAGCACGAGCCGCGCATGGATGCGAAAGCGGTCGGCGATGCCGTGGCCTACATGGCCGGCCTGCCGCTCGATGCCAACGTGCTGTTCATGACGGTCATGGCGACCAAGATGCCGTTCGTTGGGCGGGGGTAGCGACTAGCCGAAATCCCAACCCTCATGGAGAGGAGACACCCCTTGGCGCCGTCTCGAACCATGCGGCCCCGCTGTGGCCTATCCTTCGAGACGCACGCTGACGCGTGCTCCCTCGGTGAGCGCGAAGCGCTCATCCGGGGATGAGGTGAACGTGCGGATACACGTATCGCTCCTACTCTTCCGCTCGCATAGTTGTTGATTACGCCGTGAACGGCCCTGCCCCCCCTGTCAAAGGCTGGCGGCGATAGGCTGCCCGGCATTGCGCTTGCAAGTCTCCCGCTGCCATAATCGCTCAAGGGGACTTTGGGATCATGCTGCAGCTGCAATCGGCGTTCGGCGTGCTGGCGTTGCTGGGAATCGCGTGGGCGCTCGGCGAAGACCGCCGCGCGGTGTCATGGGGGCAGGCCGCGATCGGGCTTGCGGTTACGGTGCTGACCGCGCTGGTGCTGCTCAAGCTACCGCTGGTGGCGAAGGCGTTCGGCGCCATCAATGACGCCGTCAACACGATCGCGGCGGCCTCGCGCGCCGGCACCTCCTTCGTGTTCGGCTATCTCGGCGGCGGCGCCCTGCCCTTCGACCTCAAGGCACCAGGCGCGGATTTCATCCTGGCGTTTCAGGCGCTGCCGATCATCCTGGTCATGAGCGTGCTGACCACGCTGCTGTTTTATTGGCGGGTGCTGCCACCGATCGTGCGCGGCATGGCGTGGCTTTTGGAACGCACGCTCGGCGTTGGCGGCGCGGTTGGTCTCTCCGCCGCCGCCAACATCTTCCTCGGCATGGTCGAGGCACCCTTGTTCATCCGGCCCTATCTGGCGCAACTCACCCGCAGCGAATTGTTCATGGTCATGACCGGCGGCATGGCGGGGATCGCCGGCACCGTGCTGGTGCTCTACGCCACGTTTCTGGCGCCATTGATCCCAGATGCGGCGGCGCATTTTGTGATTGCCTCGGTGCTCGGCGCTCCCGCGGCGATCCTGATCAGCCTGATCATGGTGCCGGAGACATCTGACAAACGCACCGGCGGAACGCTGGCCGCTGATGTCCCTGGCGATCCCCGAGTCGCTGGCGATCCCGACATGCACGCCAGGAGCACCATGGACGCGATCGTCAAGGGCACCACATCCGGCCTGGAATTGCTGCTCAACATCATCGCCATGCTGCTGGTGCTGGTGGCGCTGGTCTATCTCGCCAACGCGATCCTGGGCTTGTTGCCCGAGATCGGCGGCGCGAGGATTTCGCTGCAGCGGCTGCTCGGCTATCTGATGGCGCCGGTGTGCTGGCTGATCGGCCTGCCCTGGTCGCAGGCGATCACGGCGGGAAGCCTGATGGGCACCAAGACCGTGCTCAACGAGCTGATCGCCTATGTCGATTTATCGAAGCTTGGTCCGGACGCGCTCGATCCGCGGTCGCGGCTGATCATGCTGTACGCCATGTGCGGCTTTGCCAACTTTGCCAGCCTCGGCATCATGATCGGCGGCCTCGGCACCATGGCGCCCGAGCGCCGCGAGGAGATCAACGCGCTGGGCCTGAAGTCGATCGTCTCGGGCACGCTGACCACCTGCCTGATGGGCGCCATCGTGGGGGCGATGAGCTAGCGAGCAAAGGCAAAAATCGACGAGGTGTGGCCTAATTCACATGCAGATGCCGCCCTTGGTCTTAGGGTCCTGCCGAGGTGGTGCCAGCCGTAGCAGACGTTTGATCTTCGCGAACGGAGAAGCAGGCCCGATGCAAGACACCATTCGGCTTTACCGTACGCTGTTTGGCAATCGCGGTTATCTGCGCTCGGTATGCGGGGGCGCTGCTTTCCTCGCCGCCAGCACCATCGCGATCTTCGCCGCCGTCACTTACGCGACGGTCCACGCCAGCAACCACGTCACCGATTTCGTGCTGAGCCGCGTCGGTCCCTTCAATCTGCGCTTTCTGTTCATCTACGGCACGTTCGCAGCCTTCGCGCTTACCGCGAGCCTGCTGGCCTGGCGGCCGAACCGGTTGCCGTTCGCGCTCAAGGCCATGGCGCTGTTCCTGCTGGTCCGTGCCGTGTTCGTGGCGCTCACCCACATGGCACCGTCGCCGATCGATCCGCAGCAGCCGGCGCCGTTCTTCAACTCGATTTTCTACGGCGGCGACTTGTTCTTTTCCGGCCACACCGGCCTGCCGTTGCTTGCCGCGCTGGCGTTCTGGCACATCCCGCCATGGCGGATGTTTTATCTCGTGCTGACCGCGTTCTTCGGTTCGATCGTGCTGCTCGGCCACTATCACTATTCGATCGATGTGCTCGCCGCGCTGTTCATCACCCACGGCGTCTTTCTGATGTCGCGCTGGCTATTCAGCCGCGACTACGCCCTGTTTCGCTCCTCGGAGAGCCAGGCTGCGCCACGGCCCAAACGGACGGTTCGCAAGCGCGTCGAAAAATGGGTCGAGGAGCACGGGCCAAAGCGCCCGACACTGGTCTCCGCCGACGGACCCGCGCGAGCGTCTGAAATTGTTCGTGCTGCGCGCCGTCGGTGAAGACCCCGCGCGGCGCGGCCAATCAAAAACCGGCGGCGCGAGTTATCCGAAACTCTGGGCGCATCGGCTGGTATCCCATTCGTCCCCGACGATGGCCGCGCCATCGTCGGGGTGATCAATCGGGCGCCCGCGCAGACGCCGCCTCTTACTCGGCGCTGCTGACCAGTTTCATCCGCGGCTTCACCTCATCGATCATGCCCTGATAGGTGTTGACATAATCGAGCGCCATTCGGCGAGCCGTAAAGCGCGTCTCGAAATGCCTCCGAATGGCCTGGCGATCCAGTTCCTCCAACCGCCCAACATCGGCAACCGCACTAATTTCATCCTCCACGATGAAGCCAGTCTTGCCGTCGTCGATGATTTCAGGAACCG
Organism: Bradyrhizobium sp. LjRoot220; assembly: GCF_964252915.1. Classification (NCBI taxonomy): domain Bacteria; kingdom Pseudomonadati; phylum Pseudomonadota; class Alphaproteobacteria; order Hyphomicrobiales; family Nitrobacteraceae; genus Bradyrhizobium; species Bradyrhizobium sp. LjRoot220. Next base: position 447,242 of record NZ_CAXUPS020000002.1, on the reverse strand, counting down.
ATCCACGGTTGTAGGCGATCACAGGCGTGCCGCAGGCCATGGCTTCGATCATGACGAGGCCGAACGGCTCCGGCCAGTCGATCGGCAGCAGCAGCCCGATCGCCCCGCTCAGGAAATCGGCCTTCTCGTGGTCCCCGATTTCGCCGATAAACTCGATCAGCGGATGATCCATCATCGGCTTGATAATCGCATCGTAATATTCCTGGTCCGCGCGATCGACCTTTGCCGCAATTTTGAGCGGGATGCCGCAGCGTATTGCAATCCTGATCGCCCGGTCCACACCCTTCTCCGGCGCGATGCGGCCGAGGACGGCCAGATAGCTCGGCTTCACCGCCTGCGGCGTCAGCAAGTTCTCCGGCAGACCATGGTAAATGGTGTTGATGAAGTTTGCTTTCGGCACCGGCCGCCGCTGCGCATTTGAAATCGAAACAAGCGGAATCTTCGAGAACGTCGCGAACACCGGCTGATGCTCGGGAAGATCAAGCCTGCCATGCAGTGTGGTCAGGAACGGCGTTGGCTGCCTCGCAAAGAGCGAGAATGGATAGTAATCGAGATGGAAGTGAAGAAAGTCGAATTCTTCGTCGTCACATTTTTGCCTTACGCGCTCGAGCATCAACATGTGAAGTGCGTTGGGGTCCCGCACCGACCCATCCAGCCTCAAGGCCTTCGGCCATGTCGCATCCAGTTTGCCGGAGGTGCGAGAATCGCCGCTGGCGAATAGCGTGACCTCGTGGCCCAGAGCGACCAGTTCCTCGGTCAGCCAATAGACGACGCGTTCGGTGCCGCCATACAGCCTGGGCGGAACAGCCTCCGTCAACGGAGCAACCTGCGCGATGCGCATCCTAACAACCTCCTGGTCTTGGATCCTACTTTGAAAGCCCTCAGCCCGCGTGGCGCGGCATCGCCAGATCGGGGAACGTTTACGCAGATGCGAAGTTCCAACTGGGTACGTGACACTTCTCTCACACTGTCGTCTTGCTGATGCCATCACACGTGATCAGACTTCATGAGCAACCTTTGCTGCCAATTGTTGTGCAGTTGAGGCGTTGCTGCGCCATTCGAATGACAGCCATCGAGAGCGTCCGCGGTTCCGCCAGGAATTCCCGTTAATCTCCAACAGGTTTAGTAGACACATGGACAATCTTTCGGGATACGCGAACCGGCCGTTCCCTTTTGTAATGCGCTATCTGCGCCGGCGTCCCGCCTCGCATCTCGTGATCCTGATCACGGTCGTCGCGGCCGTTGGGTGTTCGGTCGGAACGCAATACGGCCTCAAATATCTCGTCGATGCCCTTGCTGCCGGACCGGCGCATGGCGCTGGTGTATGGCTGGCATTCGCTTTTCTCATAGCGCTGATCGGTTCTGACGTTTTGCTCTGGCGCGTCGCGAGCTGGACGGCGAGCTTCACCTTCGTCGGCGTCACCGGCGATCTGCGCCGGGACATGTTCCGCCATTTGACCGGGCACGCCCCGAGCTATTTCATCGATCGGCTTCCGGGCATGCTGACAAGCCGGATCACGGCCACTTCCAATGCCGTCTTCACGGTGGAGAACATGTTCGTCTGGAACGTGTTGCCGCCCTGTATCGCCACAATTGTGGCAATCGCGCTAATCGGAACCGTCAGCGTGCCGATGGCCGCCGGCATGGTCGTGATTGCAACGACCGTCCTCGTCGCCATGTTCCGGATCGCGGCCGCGGGCAAGCCGTTGCATGATGACTACGCCGACAAGGCCGCCGCCGTCGACGGCGAAATGGTCGACGTCATCAACAATATGCCGCTGGTGCGGGCGTTTTGCGGGCTCGACCACGAGCATAACCGCTTCGACAGCACCGTCGACCGCGAATTGACCGCGCGGGGCCGCAGCCTGCGCTATCTGGAAAAACTTCGGCTGACCCATGCGGTGATCACACTCGTGCTGACGCTCGCGCTGTTGTACTGGGCCGTCACGCTGTGGCAGAGCGGCAACGCCACGACCGGCGACGTGGTGCTGGTCTGCACGCTCGGCCTCTCCATCCTGCACGCCACCCGCGACCTGGCGGTGGCACTTGTCGATGTCACCCAGCACACGGCCCGGCTTTCGGAGGCGCTCGCTACCCTGCTGCAGCCACATGCGCTCCGCGACCATCCCGAGGCCGAACCGCTGGTCAAGAGCGGCGCCGCGATCAGCTTCAGGAACATCTCGTTCGCATATCCCGGCGGCGTCCAGGTGTTCGACAAATTCAACCTGCATCTTCGCGCAGGCCAGCGCGTCGGGCTGGTTGGCCAGTCCGGCGGCGGAAAATCCAGCCTGTTCGTGCTGTTGCAGCGCTTCTATGACGTCGACAATGGCAGCATCACCATCGACGGCCAGGATATCTCGCGGGTCACCCAGCAAAGCCTCCGCGAAGCCATATCGGTCGTGCCGCAGGACATCTCGATGTTCCACCGTACGATCCTGGAGAACATCCGCTACGGCCGTCCGACGGCGACCGACGACGAGGTCCTGCGCGCGGCCATCGCGGCGCGGTGCGACTTTGTCGAAAATTTGCCAGACGGCCTTGCCACCATGGTCGGTGACCGCGGCGTCAAGCTCTCCGGCGGCCAGCGGCAACGCATCGCGATCGCGCGCGCATTCCTGAAGGACGCGCCGATCCTGCTGCTCGACGAGGCCACGGCGGCGCTCGACAGCGAGTCCGAGGAAGCGATCCGCGAGGCGCTCGGCCGTCTGATGCGCGGCCGCACCGTGATCGCGATCGCGCATCGTCTCGCGACGCTGAGGAATTTCGATCGCGTCGTGGTGCTCAAGGACGGTAAGATCATCGAGGACGGCCCGCCGGACCGCCTGATGCGGGAAACCGGTCCGTACCGGCAGCTGGTGACGCAGGAAATGAACCGTCTCGCGACCCACGCGGCCTGACGTCGCGACGAGGAATTGAGGGCGCAGTCAGAATCGGCGTCGCGGCGTGCGGGGCGGTATCCGCAGGGGTTACAGGATACAGGACAGAGGTACGCAATGGCCACCAAAGCCAACGTCCAGCGGGCGGATTCTCCGCTCGCACAGCAGATCACGGAATCGCCGTTCTACATTCCGATGACCGGCCAGGCCGCACGGCCGCGCCGCACCCTCAAGCATGATGATACTTTTATCGTGCTCGACAGCCATGGCGACATCGGTGCTTCGGCCGGCGGTCCCGATGGACTGTTCAATGCCGATACGCGTTATCTGGCGCACCTCGAACTGGTGCTGAACCAGACCCAGCCATTGCTGCTTGGCTCCAACCTGCGCGACGACAATTCCGCGCTGACGATCGATCTCACCAATCCCGACATCTACGACGGCGACCGGATCGTCCTGCAAAAGGATCTGATCCACATCGTGCGCACCATCTTCCTGTGGCGCGGCACCGCCTATCAGCGGATCGCCGTGCAGAACCACGGCGACCGGGCCGCACACATCGATCTGTCATTCCTGTTCGACAATGATTTCGCCGATCTGTTCGAGGTGCGCGGCGCCAGGCGTCCGCGCCGCGGCACCGGCGCCAGCGAACTGCTCAGCCCCGCCGATGTCAGGTTCGAATACCACGGCCTCGACGGCAAGGCGCGGACCACCAATCTGCATTTCGACCCGCGCCCGACGCTGCTTGCGGTGAACAGCGCCACCTATCATCTCGCGCTCGATCCGCATCAGATTGCCTCGGTATTTGTTGCGGTCACCTGCAACCAGGCCGCGGAGCATCGGCCGGCGCCGTTCATGCATGGTCTGCTGGCGCATCGCCGCGAAATGCGCCGCTCGAGCGCGGGCGCCACCAGCGTGGAAACCTCGAACAGCATCTTCAATGAGGTGCTGTGCCAGTCGATGGCCGATCTCAACATGCTGATGACCGACACCGCGCATGGCCGTTATCCCTATGCCGGCATTCCCTGGTATTCGACCACGTTCGGCCGCGACGGCCTGATCACGGCGCTGCAGATGCTGTGGATCGACCCGCGCGTGGCCTGCGGCGTCCTCAAGCGGCTGGCCGCCTACCAGGCCACCGCCGTCGATGCCCTGAACGATGCCGAACCCGGCAAGATCCTGCATGAAATGCGCGGCGGCGAAATGGCGGCGCTGCGCGAGGTGCCGTTCGCGCAGTATTACGGCAGCGTGGATTCCACGGCGCTGTTCGTGCTGCTGGCCGGATTCTATTTCGAGCGCACCGGCGACGAGAACACGCTGCGCGAACTGTGGCCAGCGATCGAGGCCGCACTGGGCTGGATCGACGGCCCCGGCGACCCTGATCGTGACGGCTTTGTCGAGTATCAGCGCGCTTCCGACCAGGGCCTCGCCAATCAGGGCTGGAAGGATTCTTTCGACGCGGTCTTTCATGCCGACGGCCAACTGGCCGAAGGCCACATCGCCCTGTGCGAGGTTCAGGGTTACGTATACGCGGGCAAACGGCTGGCGGCGCGTTGCGCGCGCCGGCTTGGCTTTATCGAGAAGGCGCGAAGGCTCGACGAGCAGGCAACCCAACTTGCGCTGCGCTTTGAGGAGGCGTTCTGGTGTCCCGACATGGATACCTACGCGCTGGCGCTCGATGGCGCCAAGCGGCCGTGCAAGGTGCGAACGTCCAATGCCGGCCAGCTGCTATTCACCGGCATCCTTGGCGAAGACCGCGCGCGCATGGTCGCCGCCGACCTGATGCGGCCGCGCTTCTTCAGCGGCTGGGGCATTCGTACCGTGGCGCTCGGCGAGTCCCGCTACAATCCGATGTCCTACCACAACGGCTCGATCTGGCCGCACGACAACGCGCTGATCGCGCTGGGCCTTGCGCGCTACGGCCTGAAACATTCCGTCGAACATCTCTTCACGGGGCTGTTCGGCGCCGCGAGCTACATGGATCTGCGACGGCTGCCCGAATTGTTCTGCGGCTTCCGTCGCGAGCGGCGGTTCGGACCGACGCTTTATCCCGTGGCGTGCTCCCCGCAGGCGTGGGCGAGTGCGACGCCGTTCACGCTGCTGGAAGCCTGCCTCGGTCTGGAGTTCGATGCGCAGGGCGGGGAAATCCGCCTGCGCAATCCGCGTCTGCCGGAATTTCTGAACGAAGTGGTGCTGCGCGACCTGCGGCTCGGCGATTCCAGCGTCGACCTTCGCCTGCGCCGCCACGGCGACGATGTATCGCTCGAAATGATGCGGACGCGCGGCCGGATACAGGTCTCGATCGTGCTGTCGCGCTGACGGCGGTCGTATCCACGGAAATGCCGACGAACCGGCTGCGGCCGGCGCGTCAGCCGTCGCGCCACCATGAACAGCTTTCAGGAGACCGCATGCGTACAGGGCAAACGATCACGGCAGCCGTTCTGATGTGGGGCGCGATATCGCTCGGCACACTGGCGCTCGCGCAGGAGCCGGACAAGGGCCCGGCTCCTGCCGCGCCGGGTCCGGCGGCGAAGACCCCGCCGGATGCTCCGAAGGAGCCGGCGCCCCCGCCTTCCGTCACCGTCATCCGGGCCGCGGACGCCCGCGGGATCCTCGGACGCGATGTCCGCAGCACGGCCGGCGAGAACATGGGGCGCATCGTCGACGTGATCGTCGATCGGTCCGGCACCGTGCGCGCCGCGGTGATCGATTTCGGCGGCTTTCTCGGCGTCGGCAGCCGCAAGATCGTCGTCGACTGGAGTGCGCTTCATTTCGGACAGGTCACCAACAAGAAGGAGAGCATCACGCTCGAACTGAACCTCGAGCAGGTCAAGGCCGCGCCCGAATACAAGGAGGATACGCAGATTGTCGTGCTCGGTGCCTCCGGCAGCCTGCAACCCCTGCAATTCGACCATTGACGGCGGAGGAGAATTCCACTGTTCGCGCGCTCGCACTCACGCCCCCCGGATATGACCGATGAGGCGCGGCGCGCCCCGTCAATCGGTGAGGCGCAGGCGCGCGACACGTCCCCGCCCCCGCCCCCGCCGACATCGCCCGAACCTCACCCCTCGCCGCAAAGCCAGCGCGGCCTCGACTGGTTCATCTTCTTTCTTGCCGACGTTCAGACCGGCTTTGGTCCGTTCGTCGCGGTCTATCTGACGACGCAGAAATGGACCCAGGTCGAGATCGGTCTGGTGCTGTCGATCGGCGGCATCGTCGGGCTGCTCGGCCAGATGCCAGGCGGCGCCATCATCGATGCTGCACGGAGAGAACGTCTGGTCGCCGGTTTCGCGGTCGCCGCGATCGGCATCGCAGCACTGGCCTATGCGGCGTGGCCGATCTTTCCGGTGATCGCGGCGGCGGCGACACTGCACGCGATGGCCAGTTGCGTGCTCGGCCCGGCGATCGCGGCGATCAGCCTTGGACTGGTCGGACCGGCCGCGATCGGCGAACGGCTCGGGCGCAATGCCAGATATGCCTCGCTCGGCAACGGCTTTGCCGCCGCGCTGATGGGCGCCTGCGGCTATTTCCTGTCCAGCCGCTCGGTCTTTCTCGCCACCTTCGTTCTGGTGATCTTCACCATCCTGGCGCTGGCCCGGATCAGGGATCGCGAAATCGATCCGGAACAGGCCCATGGCGCGATCGTCCGCGCCAAGCCGGACCCCGAAGCCACCAGCGTGCTGCATTTGCTGCGCCAGCGCCCGCTCCTGATCTTTGCCGGCGCCATCTTGCTGCTGCAGCTCGCCAATGCCGCGATGCTGCCCTTGATGGCGGGCATCGTGACGACGCGTTCGAGCCAGTGGGCGCCGGTGCTGATCGCGGCGTGCATCATCATTCCGCAGGCGATCGTGGCCCTGACCTCGCCATCGGTGGGCCGCAAGGCGCAGCAATGGGGGCGCCGGCCGCTGCTCCTGATCGGCTTTAGTGCGCTCGCCATTCGTGGCGTGCTGTTCGCAACCGTCACCGATCCCTACGCGCTGGTGGCGGTGCAGATATTCGACGGCATCACCGCCGCGGTGTTCGGCGTCCTGGTCCCGCTGATCGTCGCCGATATCGCCTTCGGCAGCGGGCATTTCAACCTCGCCCAGGGCGTGGTGGGAACGGCGACCGGAATCGGCGCTTCCTGCAGCAATGTCCTGGCAGGCTATGTCAGCGACCACCTCGGACATAGCGTGGCTTTCCTCGGCCTGTCCGCCATTGCATGCGTCGGGCTTTGTCTGATCGCGTTTGTGATGCCGGAGACGAAGCGGGTGTGAGGAAGGCCGTCGTTCCGGGATGGTCCGAAGGACCAGACCCGGAATCTCGAGATTCCGGGTTCGCTTCGCGCCCCGGAATGACGGCGTTTCACGCCGTCAATTCCACCGTCTTGAATTCCGCCGGCAAAATCACTTCCAGCAATTCGACGTCGTCGGAATAATCCATGATCAGATGCCTGATGCGCGGCGGCTGGGTCCAGGCGCTGCCCTGCTTCATCAGGGTCTCGCCCTGGCCTTCCATGTAGGTCTTCACCCAGCCCTTGAGCACGTAGACCATCTGGAATTCGACGTCGTGGTAATGCAGCTTTGAAACTTCCTGGGGGTTGCAGGGGCCGATCAACCGGATCACATGCGCCTGTGCCAGGCCATGGGTCGCCGCCGCAATGCCGAGATCGCGATATTGCGCGTAGGTGCGCAAACCGTCGGCTTTGAAATCCTCTTCGCGGTGATGGCTGATGGCGATGCGCTGCTTCGGCCGCGCCTTGGTTGCGGCCTTCGCTGCCTTGGCCGTCGTCTTGGGCTTGGCCGCGGCCACACGGCCTTTTGACTTGATGGTCTTGCGGGCCGAGGATTTGGCTGCGCTGCCAAGGCCGGTCCATTTTTTCTTCACCGCGGTTTTGGCTACGGCTTTTGATGTCGCCTTTTGCTTGGCCATTGGTACCCTCCCGTTTGTTTGATGGCGGGAGGCTAGCACAAAATCGATTTCGTAGGGTGGGTTAGCCCAACGGGTCCGCGCAAAGCGCGGCCCGATGACAGGCTCCGGCGTAACCCACCGCGACACAACGACCGAAGATGGTGGGTTACGGCTTCGCCTAACCCACCCTACAAATCCCGCGTCTCAATGCAGCCTGAACACGCCGTCCACGGCGCGAAGCTCAGCCGGCTTGATCAGCTTGGAATGCGCCACGGTGACCGAATAAAGCGGGCCATCGAGCTTCTCCTGCCAGAAGGCCAGAAAGTCCTTCAGCGCGGGAAATTTCGGAAACAGATCGTAATTCTGCCAGACGTAGGTTTGTAGGAGCGAGGGATGATCCGGCAGCCGATACAGAATTTGCGCCGTCGTCAGACCATAACCCAGCACCTGCTTCCGGAAATCGTCGGAAACAACCCCAACCCGCGAGACCATGCCAACCTCCATTATAGGAAGCGCATTTCACGTGGTGGCCGCACCGAGCCACCCCGGCGGAGATGCGCTCACATGAGAGAAATGTGACGCACGATACCAACCCATCACAAGCCTAAATGTTTAATGAACTGTTGAAAATTCATGCGTTAGCAGCAGCTTACCGCATGTGCTAATACGGGGGCGGCGGTTGTTTACCCTGATTAATCATGATGAATGAAATTGGCAGCCGTCATATTTGAGTGCCAATTTTTCTGCTAGAAGCCCTTGTCCCCCGCACAAGACTGGCCTAGATCAGCACCATCCGGCTGGCACTCGCCTGCCCGGACTGCCAAAATTCCAGAATTCGACAACAGTTGCAAAAACTTAGGAGGACTGCATGAAATTCCGTCCGCTTCACGACCGCGTCGTGGTCAAGCGCATCGACGCCGAAGAGAAGACCGCTGGCGGCATCATCATTCCGGACAGTGCCAAGGAAAAGCCCTCCCAGGGCGAAATCACCGCCGTGGGCCCGGGTGGCCGTGACGAGGCTGGCAAGCTGATCCCGATCGACCTCAAGGTCGGCGACCGCGTTCTGTTCGGCAAGTGGTCGGGCACCGAGGTCAAGATCGACGGCCAGGAGCTGCTGATCATGAAGGAAAGCGACATCATGGGCGTCCTCACCGACGTTCCCGCGACCAAGAAGAAGGCCGCCTAAGCCAACCCCGCACACGCTCACCCCTGAGGAGCGCCTGCGCGGCGCTCCCCGACAAGGGTGAGACACCAAGTTCAACTCAGGGAAATCAAATATGTCAGCTAAAGAAGTCAAATTCGGCGTTGATGCCCGCGACCGCATGCTGCGCGGCGTCGACATTCTCGCCAACGCGGTGAAGGTCACCCTCGGCCCCAAGGGCCGCAACGTCGTGCTCGACAAGTCGTTCGGCGCTCCCCGCATCACCAAGGACGGCGTCACCGTCGCCAAGGAAATCGAACTTGAAGACAAGTTCGAGAACATGGGCGCGCAGATGGTGCGCGAAGTCGCTTCCAAGTCCGCAGATGCGGCTGGCGACGGCACCACCACCGCAACCGTGCTCGCGGCTGCGATCGTCCGTGAAGGCGCCAAGTCGGTTGCCGCCGGCATGAACCCGATGGATCTGAAGCGCGGTATCGATCTGGCTGTCGAAGCCGTGGTCGCCGACCTCGTCAAGAACTCCAAGAAGGTGACCTCGAACGAGGAAATCGCCCAGGTCGGTACCATCTCCGCCAACGGCGACGCCGAAATCGGCAAGTTCCTCGCCGACGCCATGAAGAAGGTCGGCAACGAGGGCGTCATCACGGTTGAAGAAGCCAAGTCGCTCGAGACCGAACTGGACGTCGTCGAAGGTATGCAGTTCGACCGCGGCTACATCTCGCCCTACTTCGTCACCAACGCCGACAAGATGCGCGTTGAAATGGACGACGCCTACATCCTGATCAACGAGAAGAAGCTCTCCTCGCTGAACGAGCTGCTGCCGCTGCTCGAAGCCGTGGTGCAGACCGGCAAGCCGCTGGTCATCGTCGCGGAAGACGTCGAAGGCGAAGCGCTCGCCACCCTCGTCGTCAACCGCCTGCGTGGTGGCCTCAAGGTCGCGGCCGTCAAGGCTCCGGGCTTCGGCGATCGCCGCAAGGCCATGCTGCAGGACATCGCGGTTCTGACCGGTGGTCAGGCGATCTCGGAAGATCTCGGCATCAAGCTCGAGAACGTCACGCTGCAGATGCTCGGTCGCGCCAAGAAGGTGATGATCGACAAGGAAAACACCACCATCGTCAACGGCGCCGGCAAGAAGGCCGACATCGAAGCGCGCGTTCAGCAGATCAAGGCGCAGATCGAGGAAACCACCTCGGACTACGACCGTGAGAAGCTGCAGGAGCGTCTGGCCAAGCTTGCAGGCGGCGTCGCGGTGATCCGCGTCGGCGGCGCGACCGAAGTTGAAGTCAAGGAGCGCAAGGATCGCGTGGATGACGCGATGCATGCGACCCGTGCAGCGGTTGAAGAAGGCATCGTGCCGGGCGGCGGCGTCGCCCTGCTGCGCGCCTCCGAGCAGCTCAAGCGCATCAAGACGGCGAACGACGACCAGAAGACCGGCGTCGAGATCGTGCGCAAGGCGCTGTCCGCGCCGGCCCGCCAGATCGCAATCAACGCCGGTGAAGACGGCTCGGTCATCGTCGGCAAGATCCTCGAGAAGGATCAGTACGCCTACGGTTTCGACTCGCAGACCGGCGAATACGGCAACCTGGTCTCCAAGGGCATCATCGACCCGACCAAGGTGGTTCGTGCGGCGATCCAGAACGCAGCGTCAGTTGCGGCTCTGCTGATCACCACCGAAGCCATGATCGCCGAACTGCCGAAGAAGAACGCCGGCGGCGGCGCGGGCGGCATGCCCCCCGGCGGCGGCATGGGCGGCATGGATTTCTAAGTCCAGCCATCCAGGCGAACGTCAAGAAATGCAAAACCCCGGCAGCGATGCCGGGGTTTTTGTTGGGGGGATTCTCGACGGGCAGAAATCTCTCAATCGTCATTCCGGGACGCGCCGCTTGGCGCGGGCCCGGAATCCATACGCCCGATCGTGGTTAGGGATTTCCGGGCACGCTCCGCGCCACGGAATGACGCCGGGGCTTCAACTCGCTATTCCCGGATACAAATCAACCCACCCCGGATTCTGCTCCTCGATCAAACGAACTTTCCAGTCACGCCGCCACTTCTTCAGGTCTTTCTCACGCGCGATGGCTGTCGGCGCATCATCGTAAATCTCAAACCACACCAACTTGTCGACATCGTAACGCGTGGTAAAGCCGGGCGCGACCTTCGATTTGTGCTCGTACACTCGACGCACGATGTCGTTGGTCACGCCGAGATAGAGCGTGCCGTGCTTTTTGCTGGCGAGAAGATAGACGTAGTATGACATCGGAGGCTTCTCCCTCGTCATTCCGGAGCGCGCGAAGCGCGAGCCCGGAATCCATAACCACGATCGTGAGTATGGATTCCGGGCCCGCGCCAAGCGGCGCGTCCCGGAATGACGGAGGATAGATTATGACTGCCCTGTCTTTCAATACGTGCGGTAGTGCCTCATTCCTCCGGTGCGCGGTCTGAGGCCTGCTGATCTGCACCTTCGTGATCTCAAGGTGAAATACGGCATCGTGCCGAATGACCCGCAGGCGAAGGGCCGCCCGTGGGCGACCCTTCCTGTTACGCGCTTTCCGCCGGCTTCAGGCGAACCAGCTTGTTGAGCAGGGCGTCAAAACCCTGCCCGTCGCCCGCATGCAGGTCGATGCGGCCGACCTTCTCCACCAGCCGCTCGAGCGACTCCAGCTCCTTGAGCCGCAGCAGCAGCGGGTTCTCTTCCATCAGCTTGGCGGTGTTCAGGAGCGAACGCGTCGCCGCGGTCTCTTCCTGGCGGCGGATCAGATTGGCCTTCGCCACCCGCTCCGCCTCCACCACCTTGTTGACCAGCTCGCGGATCTCGCCGGGAAGGATCACGTCCTTCACGCCGAGCTCTGTCACCTCGACACCGCTGTCCGTGATACGTTCGCGGACATAATCCCGAAGCTCCGCATCGAGTGCTGCCTTTGCCGACAGCACCTCGTCGAGCGTGCGGCCGGCAACCGCCTCGCGGATCGCGAACTGCACCAGGCGGTACAGCCACGCATCCACGTCCGGCACCGCGGCGACGACCCGCTCCGGATCGACGATCCGGCGGAACGCCGTCAAGGTTACCCGCAGCGCGATGCGGTCCCTGGTCAGCATTTCCTGCGCGGTGATCTCGACCGCCTGGGGCCGCAGATCGAGGCGCTTGACCTCGATCTTGCGGCCGACGGTCCAGAACGCGTGGCGGCCCGGCGCGAGCCGTTCCGTCAGCCGGCCCTCGACATAGAGCAGACCGGCTTCGTGGTTCTCGACCACTGCTTCGGTGACGACCGCCGAACGGTTGCGATCGATCATCGCCAGGTGATGTGCGCTGACACGAGGGTCGCCGGTCAGGTCGATGCGTTCGACATCGATTGACGTTGCGACCTTCCAGTAGACGCGTGCCTGCCAGGGCGTCATCAGCTGCATCGGACGGCCGTCGAGGTTGACGATGGCGACTTCATCCGCCTTGGTCTCGACCGCCTCGAACAGCTCGGCCGCAAGATCGGGCCGCGCAGCCTTCAGCACCAGGTAACGCTCCGCCGGAAATTCGGCGCGAACCACCTTGAACACCTCGGCCGTCAGTTCGTTGCGCGGATCGAACAGGCGATGCCGGCCGGGTTCGAGCACGCGCTCGAGCCTGCCGCTGCGCGTCAGCAACGCGCGCTCGCCATCCTTCACCGTCACATGCGTCATCAGGAAATGCCAGTTCATGGCACACCTCCGTCATTGGCGTTCCGGCCATGGCCGGAAAGCTGGTTTCATCTTGAAGGAACGGAGGACCGGACGGCGCTTCCTGAAAGTCCGGCGGGCCGTGGTTTGAGCTTGCATGACGACGGGCGCACGCGCGCAATCGCCCGACACATGTCGGGCGTTCGAACGGTGTTCCCGGCGTCAGCGCAAGCGGTATCCACCGCGGCGCAGAGCCGTTCGTACAGTGTCTGGGTTCGGACGAAGAGCCTTGCGGCAATGCGGCCGGACTGCGACTGAAGCGCGCGTCCGGTCCCCTTCAATGGGAATTCAGTTTTTCAGGCTGAACCGGAGCGTTGGAACGGGATTCGAACCCGCGTCATGATGATTAGCAGTCATCTGCTCTACCACTGAGCTATCCTTCTGTTGAGCAAGCGACCGGAATCGAACCGATGCCTTCGGGTATCACCCCGACGCTCTCCATGAGCTACAACTTGCGTCTTCGTTCGGCGGAACACGAAAACCGGAAACCGGCCCGCGCCAGTCGGGATCTCAGAGAGCCCGAACCCATGGCCTAGCGAAGGACCGGGCTAATAGACGAAACATCTTTCGGTTGCAAGGGCGATTTTGAGGCTTCGGAGGAGCTGTGACTTCCCCGCCACAGCCATTCGAAGCACAATTAAAAATTGCAATCATCGCGCCATGAATATTAATCAGCCCCGCGGGCAAATCACTTCGTGTTTTCAGAACTCATGTCAAGCCCTGAAATAAAAAATATTTCGCTTTTACAGAATGGAAAATTGAGATATACCCTTGGCCATCCCGTCCTACTCAGAAGGGCGTCGGCCGTCGTCACGGACGTTGGACGGGTTGCGGTGGACGCTGAAGTCACGGAGACGACCGTGGCGGATAGCGTACGGCGAAGACGTGTGGTCCTGACGTCGCGGTGCTGGCGTCAATGCACCTGGAGGCAATAGCTTCGAGGGCGCTACGGAGGCAAAAGAGCCGTTCTCCGGGGAGAGCTCGTTATAAGCCGTAAAGCCATTGCGCAGGGAAGGCCGGGTGTTCACCGCTGCCCTGTATGCTCGTGTGCATTTTGTTTTCTACCCCCCGCACACGGGACCGCGGGTGCAGCGCGCACCCGGTCTTCCCTGCGCCCTCTGTTTGGAGAGGGCGGGAAGTTTCTAGCAAAGCTCGGGCGCAACGCGTCGCGAGACCGCGAAGGTGCGTTTGGACACCTCAGTGCAACAACAAGCACCCTGTCGTCCCGGCCTTGAGCCGGGACCCATAACCCCAGGGAGAAGTTTTGCGAAAGGTCTCTACTACCGAGGCTTCATCGAGAGATCACGCGGTGGGTCCCGGCTCAAGGCCGGGACGACAAGCTGTGATACCGTCACTGAACCTTCGCGAGCACCGCGATCCGCCTGATGCCGCGATTGCGGTAGGCGTCGAGGAACGCATAGTAGTCCTTGAACGAGATGCAGCCGTTGGAATCGCCGCGGGCGCCGAGCATGTAGGTATGCGCCAGGAGGCCGTCGCGGTTGAAGATCTTGTCCTGCCCGCCGATCGGCGTCAGTCGCAGCGCGGGCACGCCGTGGAACAGCGCCTCGCGCGGCTTCAGCTCATAAATATGCGGCGGCGTCACGCCCTGCATCCGCACATGCGCGTAGCGCACGTCATCCATCTTGGCGCCGAGGCCCGAATGCGCTTCCAGCCTGGTGCCGTCCGGCAGATAAACCGTTTTTGCCGCAATGTCGTAGACCGCGGTCTGCTTGTCGTAAGGCGGCGATCCGCCCAGCATCGGGTTCTTCGAAAGGGTGTCGGGGATGCTTCCGGTGACGCTGGCGTCGGCGGACGCGTAAGACAACAGCGATCCCTGCGAGGACTGCTTGCCCCAAAGCTTTTCGACCATGCTCTGCTTCTCATTGGAAGCAATCGACATCACCGCAGCCTTGGCACGTTGCGCCATATCGCGGACGGAAGCCCCGGATTCTTTCGCGGCGGGTTTGGCTTCAGCCTGCTTTGGCGCCGGACCCGGAACGTTCAACGCGACCTGGGTCGGCGGCTGCGGAGCGGCTTCCTTTGGCTTCGGCGCTTCCGCGAGTTTGGGCGCTTCGATCTTCTTCAGCGCTTCAACCGGCGCCGAGGCCTCAGCCATCTGTGTCGCTTCAACGGCTCTCGGTGCTTCGCCCTGCCGCGCCGCGGCTGCAAACCTTTCGTTAAACATAATCGAAGGAGCGACGGTCGCGGGCGCGGAAATCTTCGGAGCCGACTGAGGCAGCGTCGCGAACACTTCATTGAAGGCGGGCCGCGCCGGACGCGCCGCGACAATGGCGGAGTGCTTCGCGACCGGCGCATCGAACCCCGCGCTATTGACCGAGGGATAGATGCTGGCGCCCAAAATATTGCTGTGAACGGTCCAGGCGCAGCCCAGCACCACGGCTGCGATCGCGACGCCGCCAAGAAAATGCTGAGGAATGACCTTCCGGGAAGATTTCTTGCGGTTATGGGCCGCACGGCCAAACGCACCGGTACTCGTACTCATTCGCCTTGCGTCCAGACCAACTCTACTAGCCCCGCTTGATGCCGCGCCCGAAAAAATCCCGGGCAACATCTCGCAAGGACACGGGAGCGTCATTAAGGCGAGTTTTAGTTAAATGCAGATTAAACGCGGGCAGATCTAAGGCATGCGCAAATCATTGGAAATTATGCGCAAATCACCCCGTAAACACGCGGGGGTTCCCTGCTAATGGGACATCCAGCCAATGGCCGGATGTCCCATTTTGGCATTCAATCCTTGAACGGATCGAATTCGTTTTCGCCCGCCATGACGACCGCGAACGGACGCAGCGTGTGCTGGACCTTGATCGAGCCGGCATGCTCGGCAAGGACCTCGGGCAGCCGTCGATAGGCCATCGGGCTTTCATCGAGATCGGCGCCGATCAACGTCACGCCACGCGACTGCAGCCACGCGTCCATCTCGATGCGGGTAAACCTCCGCTTGGCCTCCCTGCGACCGAACAACCGGCCTGCGCCGTGAACCGTCGAGTAGAGCGACGCCTTCGCCTCCGGGCTGTCGACGCCCTCGACGATGACGGCGTCATCTCCCATCGAGCCGCCGATGAAGCCGCGCTGTCCCGGGAACGCCGGCGTCGCGCCCTTGCGCACCACCCACAAATCCTTGCCCGCGTGATTTTCGCGCCAGGCGTAATTGTGGTGGTTGTGAACCATGTCGGTGACGTTGCCGCCGATGATCTTGCGCACGCGTTCGATCACCCACTCGCGGCCGGCATAGGAATAGCGCCCGGCCAGTTGCATGGCCGCGATGTAGCGTCGCCCGATCTCGCTGTCCTCGTCGATCACAGCCGGCGGCACGTTCATGCCGTCCTTGCCGCCCGCGGCCTTGAGGTAGCGGGTCGCGCTGGTATGGCCGAGGCCACGGCTGCCGAAGTGAACGCCGATCCAGACAAAGCCGGCTTCATCGCGCATCAGATCGACATAGTGGTTGCCCGATCCGACGGTGCCGAGTTGCGCGACGGCCTTCTGCCGATAAGCGCCCATGTCGGACTCCCGCCAGGCATCGCTGTCATCGAACAGTTCGTGCTCGACGCGCTCCTCGTTGGTTCGCCCGACGCCAAAGGAAATGGTCTTGTGTACGTCCTTGATGATCGTGCCGACATTGCCTTCGATCCGGCTGAACGGCGTGTCGAGACGCACCGCCATGTTGCCGCAGCCGATGTCGAACCCGACGCCGGAGATGCTGATCTGCTTCTCATAGGCGATCACGCCGCCGACCGGCTGCGCGTATCCCAGATGCCCATCCGCGCAGATCACGCCGGCCACGGCATTGCCGACCGCCATGCAATTGCGCATCTGCGCGATCGTGGCGTCCTCGTGCCGGCCGAAGATCTTGAGCGGGCTGTGCTGGTATTGCGCAGCCTGCACCGTGAACTGTTCCTTGCGCGCAGCGTCGCGGAACGTGCACCAGACCGGGATCGGCCGCTGACCGGGACGATCGATCTTCGCATCGGGGTCGAGCCCGGCTTCGACTGCCAGGGCTCTTGCACGCTCCTGATAGGGATCGAGCCGCATCGCATCTTCCTCTTCCACGAATACCGGACGTCGCCGGCCATGTCTGACACCGAGCATAGGTCGTCGCACCAGAACCCGCTTGGGTTCATTGGCAGCGAGACTTTGATCGGACGCCGCCTGCCGTCAGTATGGCGTTCGTTTCGGCTCGCAAAGCGGCGTTCAATAGCTCAAGCGCGGATACCAGTCCTTGCCGCGGCCTTCGGGCGTGGTGTCCAGAAGGGTCCACAGCGGATCGAGATCGGGCGCACCGCGCGGATCCTGACCAGGGTCGGCGGTACCAGGCCCCATTTCGCCGGACAAGAAATGACGGATGCTGCCGTCGCGGCGCGTAAACACGTTATAGCCGGGCATGTCGGCATCCGCAGCACTGACGTAATCGCGGGTGTACTCGCCCGACGGATCGGAATAGATCCTGTGCTGTGTCCAGCCGCGCGCCTTCTTCGCCTCGATCAGTCGCGCGATCGGCGAGCGCGCGACGAATACGAACGCGATACGCTGCTCGACATCCTGCAGCTTGGCTGCCCACGTGCCCATGAACGACGTGCACATCGGGCACGGTTGTTCGCGCTGCGGGCCGAACATGTAGCTGTAGATCACGAGCGTCTGCTTGTTGCCGAAGAGGCTGGACAACGTCGCAGGGCCGCCCTCGCCCACGAACGAATAGGCCTTCGTCACCTCAGCACCGGGCGGCAACGCGCGGCGCAGTTCGGCGACGCGCTCGATGTGGCGGCGCAGCTCGATCTCTTCCGCCAGCAATTGCTCGCGGGCGCGGCGATACTCGGCGCTCTCGTTGGGAATGCGCGCGGTATTGGCGCGGGCAAGTTCAGCAGCGGGTTTCAGGTTGGAACCGGACATGGGCATGACCTCGCAGTTGGATGGCGTGCTGGGTTCCCTACAAGACGATTTCTGTGCGGCCGATCCGACACGACCACCGGACTATTTTCGGCGCAGCCACGCAGGCAGAACGCTGCTTTCCAACGCCAGTTCCGGCGGTGGGGAGCGATCGAGCACATCCCGCTTCGGCCCCTCCAGCACATCGAGCGCATAGGTCTCGATCACAAGCGGGCCGCGCTTGCGCGTGACCTCCGCGATTCTCTCGACGCGCGCAAAGTCCTCCTTCAGCGGATGATCGCCGGGCAAGACCTCGCGCACATAGAGCTGCTTGCCGCCGAGCTGTGCCACCGTCGGCTGGGGCAGGTTGACCCAGCGAATGCGCTGGTTCTGCTGTGCGACGCATGTGTCTTTCGGCAGGTAAAAGGCGAGCCATCCGGTGGTGCCGTAATCCGGCGCAAGCACGCAGGTCGCACCGACGCGCGCCCTCGCCGCCTCGATCTCGCCTGCGATCTCGCGCCAGCCGACGCCGACGCTGCGCACCGTGGCGTCGCGGCGATAACCCGAGAGCATGCCGGTGTTGGCTTGCACGATCAGGATTGCAAACATCACAATGCCTGTTGGCGCCGCCCAGCGCAGGCAGAAATTGACGGTGCGCTGCTCACGCTTTTCCCATTGCACCAGATGGGCCGCATACGCCGCGGCGACCGCAAAGGCCGGATAGACCGGCGCAAACCAGTTCGCCTCAACGCGGGCGTGCAGCGAGTGCCAGACGAAATAGGCAACAATGGTCCAGAACATCGTGCTGACCAGCACGCGCGCCGGCAGCGCACCGGCGCGGCGCTGAAACAAGGCATAGAGACCCATGGCGCCGAGGATCCATACCAGCGGGGTCGCGAACGCGATCTGCGTCGGGATCAGTTCGGCAATGAAGGCCGGCCTGAAATCCTCGATCCGCGCGCGGCCCATCTGCTTGATAAACGATACCCAGTGGTGATCGGCGTTCCACAGGATGACCGGCGAAAACATCGCCAGCGCGACGAGACCGCCGAGATAAAGCCATGGCGAGATCAGCCAGCGCCGCAGCGTCGGAATCACTACCAGCCAGATCAGGATCGCGGGACCGAAAAACAGCGCGGTGTATTTCGACAGCAGCGCCGCCCCCGTGGCGAGACCGACCGCCAGCCACCACGCGCCGCGTCCGGTCTCGAGCACCTTGGCCAGCGAAAACAGCACGAAGCTCGACGCCACCAAGAGCGGCGCATCCGGCGTCACGATCATGGTGCCGACCGCGGCCATCAGCGTGACGTTGAGCAGGATCGCCGACGTCGTCGCCACCCGCCTGCCGCCGAACAGCACGGCCGCGGTCTGGTACACCGCCCAGCTCATCGGCAACGCCAACAGGATCGAGACCAGCCGCACGCCGAGTTCGGTGTCGCCGGCGATCATGGTGCCGAGGCGGATCACGATGGCCACCATCGGCGGATGGTCGTAATAGCCGCCAGCGAGACTCTTCGACCACATCCAGTAATAGGCTTCGTCGAAGGTGATCGGCGTGTAGGCGGCGGCTACCAGCCGGACCGCGACCAGCGCGAGAATCGTCAGAACCGTGTTGAGGACAAGCCGCGCCTCGCTCGGATTCATTTTCGATTCATCGCTTGCGCCAGACGAACAGCCCGGACATCGCGTAGTTCCAGACCACGCCCATCAGCGCGCCCGCCGCTCCCGCCAGCCACCAGATCGGTTCCTGGTCGTAGACCGAGAACGCGACACCGACATTGGCGAACAGGCCGACGCTGCAGACGAGGTAAAACAGCAAGAGGCCGCGCAGGATGGCAAAGCCCTTCAGCCGCTGGTCGCGATAGGTGAGAAAATTGTTCAGGATGAAGTTGCTGGTCATCGCGACCAGCGCGCCAATGGCCTGCGCCTCCGGAAACCGGGCGTCGAAGAATCTTAGCGCGATGAACAGCGCCACGAGGTGCACGATGAGGCCGATCGAGCCGACCATCGCAAACATCAGGAAGCGCAGCGAGACCACGTCGTGAGTGAGCTTGGCCAGCACCAGACCCAGAAAATCCAGCGCCACCATGGAATCGAGCTTGCTCTCGCCGTGCTGGCGCGAGCCGAAGGTGAAGGGTACCTCGACCGTGCGCAGCTTGCCTTGCGCGGTCGCGACGATGTCGAGCAGGATCTTGAAGCCCTGGGTCGAAAGCTGCGGCGCCAATTGCTCGAAGCGATCGCGGCGGATCATGAAGAAGCCGCTCATGGGATCGGCGATCTCGACCTTGAGCACGCGTTTTGCGACTTCGGTCGCGACCGCGCTGACACCGGCGCGGCCCTTGTTGAAACTGTCGGCGCTGCCGCCTTCGATATAGCGGCTGCCGACCACGAGTTCGGCTTCGCCGCGCTGCAGCAGCCCGACCATCTTGGGAAGCTGGGTCTCATCATGCTGCAGATCGGCGTCGATCACCGCCGCATAAGGACCGCTGGCGGCGAGAATGCCCTCGATGCAGGCCCCCGACAGCCCGCGCCGCCCGATCCGGCGGATGCAGCGGACCCGCGAATCCTTCTGCGCCAGGCCGCGCACCACTTCCCAGGTCCCGTCAGGCGAATTGTCGTCGACGAACACGACCTCCCAGGCGATGTCCTTGAGGGTCGCGTCCAGCCGCCGGTACAGGACGGTGACGTTGTCGCGCTCGTTGAAGGTGGGGACGACGACCGAAAGCTGAGGCAAACCGGTGGCCTGCGGCGGGTTTTCGGGGCCCGGTTTGATGGCTTGATTCATGGGGCCAGCGTATATCCGCAGGCGTCAGGGATGCCAAGGCGCCGCCAGCAGTCCAGAGGGCGCCGCCAGCACTACCAAAGGCGCTGCCAGCCCTACCAACGCTGCGGAACATTACCGGATGAGGGAAAACGGGCCAAAACAGGCCCCAAAATGCCAACGACCACGAACAGAGGGGCGCGCGTACATCCGGCGCAGCCTAACCATTCATGGTCGTCCCAGCGCCGGAGCCTGTTAAGCGTCAACGTCGCCGTTAGGAGCGATATGGGTATGCCCGGAACGTTGCGCAAGGGGCGGCCGAACCCCTGCCCCGCGTCAGTTAATTGGGCACTTCCCGGATCACCGGCCCCCGCGGCGCGGGCGTCGCGGGCGCCATCTGGGACGGCTGCTGGACCGCGGCCGGCTTGGGCGCCGGCTTGCCAAATTGCCCGATCGGCCCATAGGCGATCGCAACCACCAGCACGATCGAGGCGACGATGGCACCCAGGATACCGGCTATCAACTCAGAATTCATACCCGACAATCCCCTGTCTGATCGGGAATCAATATCACGGAACGCGGGAATGGTGGAATAGGTCGGCGAAAGCTGCAGGGGCTGCTTCGAGGCAGCTTTGCGCTTCGCGAACGCCGCGCTCATCGTACGCTGAAGCGGTCGCATTCACATTTCGCGCCGCCGCGCCCTGCCCCTTATCCCGTACCTCCGTGAATTGACTGCACCCTGCGGCATTCTGGCCAATTGGTCCCGATCTGGATTAAGATCGCCCGGCAATCATCCCTCCTTCGTAACGAGCCCCCACGGTGAGCAAATCTGCAAAATCGTCCGCCAGAAACAGCGGCAACATCTTTATCGGCGTCGGTGGCTGGACCTTCGAGCCTTGGCGCGGTGTGTTTTACCCGGAGAAGCTGACGCAGGCGAAGGAGTTGTCCTATGCCGCGTCGAAGCTGACTTCGATCGAGATCAACGGAACCTATTACGGCTCGCAGAAGCCGGAGAGTTTTCGCAAATGGGCGCGGGAAGTGCCTGACGGTTTCGTGTTCTCGTTGAAGGGTCCGCGCTTCGCCACCAACAGGCGCGTGCTGGCGGAAGCCGGCGATTCCGTGAAGCGGTTCTATGATTCCGGCGTGCTCGAACTCGGCGACCGGCTGGGTCCGGTGCTCTGGCAGTTCGCGCCGACCAAGAAATTCGACGAGGCCGATTTCGGCAAGTTCCTCGAACTCTTGCCGCGCAAACTCGAAGGCCGCGCGCTGCGTCACGTGGTCGAGGTACGCCATGACAGTTTCTGCGTGCCCGACTTCATCGCGCTGCTGCGAAAATTCGAAACGCCGGTCGTGTTCGCCGAACACGGCAAGTATCCAGCGATCGCCGATATCGCGAGCGATTTCGTCTATGCGCGGCTGCAGAAGGGTAACGACGAACTCAAAACCTGTTACCCACCAAAACAGCTCGATGCCTGGGCGAAGCGCTTTCAGGCCTGGGCTTCGGGCGACGAGCCAGATGATCTGCCGCGCGTCGATGCGGCAAAACCCAAGAAGGCGCCGCGCGACGTGTTCGCCTACGTGATCCACGAGGGCAAGGTGCGCGCGCCCGCCGGCGCGATGGAATTGATCGAGCGGGTAAATTAACCCGATATCAACCGCCCCAGCCAAAAAAGCGGCGTCTTCACCCGCCGTGAACGGACGCCCGTCACGGTCGTGCTCGACGTACCATAACACTCGGCTGAAGCCGCTGGTGAACGCGCACCTGGTCGCAGACGTGTGCGCAGGCAGGTTTCAGATTGCCGCAGAGGGAACATGCATCGCTTGTTGCCGATCGTTCTTGGCCTGATCATGCTGGTTGGCATCGACGCCGCGTCAGCCGCGGCCGATGACCGCGCGACGTGCCTTGCCGTCAATTCCGGTGCAAACGACGCCAAGGCGGTTGACGCCTGCACAGGCGCGATCGAGTCGGGGAAATTCCGGGCTACCGAACTCGCGCGCCTTTACAACTGCCGCGGCTTGGCCCTTACGAACCTCGGCCAATACGCTCGCGCGATTCCGGACTTTACGCGGGCGCTCCAGATCACCGGGAAGCAGCACGTTCTCTTCAACAACCGTGGCCTTGCTTACAAGGCTAAAGGCGAATACGACCTCGCGATCGCCGATTACAGCGAGGCATTGCGGCTGAATCCGAAATACGAAGACTCGCTTCAAAACCGCGGCCGCGCCTATTATGACAAGTCCGACTATGCTCGGGCCATTGCGGATTACGGGGAGGCCATCCGCCTGTATCCGAAGAAGCCGGACTTCTATGGTGGGCGTGGTACAGCCTATTTCAAGAACGGCGACCAGGACCGGGCGCTTGCGGACTTCAACGAGATGATTCGCCTTGGCTCGAAGATCACGAGCACTTACTACAATCGAGGGGTCGTCTACGAAGCCAAAGAAGATTTTGCCAAGGCGCTTGGCGACTTTCGTACGGCGCTTGCAATGGATCCGCAATCCAAGCAAGCTGTGGATGCAATCCTGCGCATCGAGAAAAAGTCGACGGCTGGCTCGGCTGCAAACCCGGTGGGCCCTCCCTCGGCGTCCGCGACGCTCCCGCCGCCGGGGCCTACTCCCGTCGCACGACCGGCTACGCAAGTCGCCGCGCTTCCGCTGGTTTCCCCGCCGCTCGCTGCCGCTAAGACGACCAACGATGTCGGTCGTCGGGTGGCCCTCGTCATCGGTAACAACCGCTATGCGAACCTTGCGGCGGATCGGCAACTTGTCAACGCCATCAACGACGCCCGCGCCGTCAAGACAACGCTCGAAGGGCTGCGCTTCGAAGTCCTCTATGGTGAAAATCTCGACCGCAGGTCGCTTGTCGACAAGCTGTTCGAACTCGCTGCCCGGCTGGGGAAGGACGATATTGCATTCTTTTACTATGCAGGACACGGCGTCTCGTTGAGCGGCGCGAACTATCTGTTGCCGTCGGATATTCCGAACCCGCACGCCACCGGCCGCGCCGAAGAGGCCCGGCTCGCGGATCAGGCGATTGCGGAGACCCAGGTGATCGAGCGCATCATCGGTTCCGGTGCGCGGGTCACAATCGTGGTTCTCGACGCCTGCCGGGACAACCCGTTGCGGGGTTCGGACACGCGAGCGATCGGCGGCTCGCGGGGACTGGCGCTGGGTCAGCCTGCGCAGGGCGTGTTCTCGATCTACTCCGCGGGTTTTGGACAGGGAGCGCTCGATCGCCTCGGACCCGATGACCGCAGCCCGAATTCCGTTTTCACGCGCGTCTTCATAGAGAAGCTCAAGACACCGGGCCTCGATCTCAAGGCGGTCGCCACCGAAACGCGACGCACGGTCGTCGAGCTCGCGCAGAAGGTCGGGCAGAACCAGTTTCCGGCCTATTACGATCAGATCAGCAGCGAGGTGTACCTCGCCGGCCAGCCGGCCCGCTGATTCCCCGTCTCGCGCTTCAGTCCAGCTTGATGCCGGCCTCGCGGATCAGTTTGGTCCACGTCTCGTATTCGGATGCGACAAAGGCATTGAGCTTGTCGTCTGGAAAATCCCAGACTTCGCCGCCGCTCTTCTCGAAGCGCTCCTTGAGGTCGGGCAGCGCCGCGCGGATTTCGCGGCGCAGCTTTGCCAGCGCCTCCGGCGGCGTTTTCGCGGGTGCAAAAATTCCGAGCCAGGAATCGACATCGAGCCCGGGCACGCCAGCCTCCGACATCGTCGGCACATCGGGCGCCAGCGGACTGCGTTTGGACGACAGCACGGCAATGCCCCGCGCCTGCCCCGACTGCACATAGGGCAAGCCGGCTGCCATCGAGTCGAAGAACAGATCGATGCGGCCCGCGAGCAGATCGGTGAACGCCGGCGGCGAGCCCTTGTAGGGCACTTCCAGCAGCTTGATGCCCGCGGCCTTCTTGAAGGCTGCCGCCACCAGTTGCTGACCGGTGCCGACGCCGGCGGTTGCTACCGAGATCGAGCCCGGGTTCGCCTTCGCCGCCGCGACAATATCAGCCAGCTTGGCCTGCGGCAGATCCTTGCGGCCGACCATCACATAGCCGAACTTGTAGACTAGCGCGACCGGCACAAAGTCCTTCAGGGGGTCGTAGCCAAGCCTGGAATACAGCGCCGAATTGAACGCCATGTTGGAGAGCCCGCCGACCACCAGCGTATAGCCGTCCGGCTCGCTCTGGCTCGCGGCCTGTGTCCCCACGACGGTGCCGGCGCCGGGCTTGTTCTCGACCACGAAGGTCTGCCCCATCCGCTTCGAAAGCACGTCGGCAATCTGCCGCCCGACCAAATCGTAGCTGCCGCCGGGACCGATCGGGACGATGATTTTCACGGCACGGTCGGGATAGCTGCTCTGCGCCCTCGCTGCGCCGCCGCAGGCGAGCAGCGCGAATGCGGCCATCCAAGCCAGCGAGCGGCAAAATCCTTGCATCGTAATCCCCCGAAACGTCAGGCCATCAACAGGCTCTGTTTCGCTGACTATGCGACATGGCGCGCCCGGCGGCAACGCACTACCGGCCGGGTCGCTGCGGCATAACCTCCGCGATTATGGAAATCCGTCACGGGGTGACCTAACCTCAAACCGGCCAACCAACGCGCAACAGGACGAACATGGCACGCAAGAGCAAGCGCCTTTACACCATCGGCTATGAGCAGACGCCGGCCAAGGCCGTGCTCGACGAGCTGGAAGCCGCCGGCGTGAAACTGCTGGTGGACGTCCGCGCCGTGGCCGCGTCCCGGCGGCCGGGCTTTTCCAAGAACCAGCTCGCGGCGGGGCTCGACGAACGCGGCATCTCCTATCTGCACCTGAAGGGCCTCGGTACGCCGAAGACCGGCCGCGAGGCCGCGCGCAGCGGCAAGTTCGATCTGCTGCACAAGATCTATTCGGCGCATCTGAAGACCACGCAGGCCAGGGAGGAACTCGACGAGTTATCGGCGCTGGTGAAGAAGTCCGGCCCGGTCTGCATCCTCTGTTACGAGCGCGACCACCAGCAATGCCACCGGCAATGGATCGCCGAAATCATCGAAGACCGCGACGGGGTGAAGGTGGAGAATTTGGCGGCGAGACAGGTGTAGCTACCGTCATTCCGGGGCGATGCGCAGCATCGAACCCGGAATCTCGAGATTCCGGGTCTGGTGCTAACGCACCATCCCGGAATGACGGATAGACCATGGCGCATCTACCTCACCCCTCCCCCGCCAAACTGGAACGTGCCCTCCATCATCTGCACGCTGGCGCCGCCAACATGGATCGACGAAATCGCGCCGTTCTGCTTGCGGACGCGTGTCAGCAACAGGCTCGGCCGCCCCATGTCGACGCCCTGACCGATCCGCAGTTTCAGGTCGCCGTCCTTCATCGGATCGAGATCGGCGAGCAGCGCCGCGCATGCGGCCGTCGCGCTGCCGGTCGCGGGGTCCTCGGAAAGCCCGCTGGCGCCGGGATGGAACATCCGGGCCTGCAGGTCGCACGGCTTTTCGCTTGATGGCACGTCGCGCGTATAGAAATAGACCGCATCGCTGCCGTCGCACGGGAAGATCTTCGCAAATCCCTCAGCATTCGGCTTCGCGCGGCGCAGCGCCTCGCGCGAGGTGAGTTCGACAGCCAGAAAAGCCAGCCCGACCGAAATGATCTGCGGCGGATGCCGGTCGAGTTTCACATCGCTCGCCGACAGCGACAGACAGGAAGCAGCCTGCTCGGCGCTGAGCTGCGACATCCGCTTCAGCGGCTGTGGCGCCGTGAATTCGGTGCTGACGATCCTGCCCTGCTCGCTCGTAACTTCGACGGGAACGAGGCCCGCGCCCTCCTCGAACAGCAGCCGCGCCGGCGGTTTTGTGGCTTGAGTCGCCAGCACGAAGGCGGTGCCGACATTGGGATGGCCGGCGAAGGGTATCTCCCGGTTGACGGTGAAGATACGAACCTGCGCGTCGTTCGCGCGGTCGGCCGGTGGCAGCACGAAGGTGGTCTCGGAATAATTGAACTCGGTGGCGATCGCCTGCATCTGCGCGGTCGAAAGCCCGCCGGCATCCAGCACCACGGCAAGCGGATTGCCGCCGAAGGCGCGATCAGTGAACACGTCGACGGTGATGTAACGTCGTTGCATTGATATCCTCCTATCCCAACTGCCACACGGTCATCGGCCGCTCATAGCCTCTGACCGGGACCTCACCAAGTGCCACGGCGTCGCGACATTCCTCTCCGAGCGCATCGCGGACCGCCTCGGAGATCAGGAACTGCGAATTGAAATCCTTGTTCAGCGCCTCGAGCCGCGCGGCGAAATTCACGGTGTCGCCGATGACGGTGTATTCCTTGCGCCGCGGCGAGCCGACATTGCCGGCGACGACCTCGCCGACGTGAATGCCAATTCCGATGCGCAGCGGCCAGCTGGTCGCCTGGTTGGCGTGCGCGTTCGCTTCGAGCATTTCGCGCGCGGCGGCCACCGCATGCTGCGCAGCGTTGCCCGCATCAAAGGGCGCGCCGAACAGCGCCAGGAAGCCATCGCCGAGAAACTTGTTCACGATCCCGCCATGTCGGTCGAGGATGTCGACCAGCACCGCGAACGCGCCGTCGAGGCGGTCCACCACTTCCTGCGGCGTCCGGCTGCTGGCACCGGCGGTAAAGCTGCGAAAATCGACGAACATGACCGCGACACGCCGGACTTCGCTGCCGGTCGCCGCTCCCTCGGCCATCAGTCGCTCGACCACCTGCGGCGAGACGTGCTGGCCGAACAGGTTGGTGATGCGGTCACGCGCAGTCGCGGCGAGAATGCTGGCCTCGAACTGCCGGCGCAATTGCACGCCGACCGCGCCCGCCAGCATCCCGCAGATCAGGATGATGACGCTGCGCACCGAGTGATAATACAGATCAGGCGGCGGATCGCTGCTGCCGGCGCGATGATAGAACATCGCCATGCCAAGGAGTTCGGCAGCGGCAACGAATCCCGTGAAGGTCGAGAGCCAGAAATCCAGCCGCAGCGTCGATAGAATAATGAAAATGAAATAGGTGAGCGGCACCGCGAAGCCGAGTGCCTCGACATGGCCCATGCTGTCGATATGCATCGCCAAAGCGAGCGTCGGCATGGACGTCTCGACCAGCACACCGATATAGCGCCGGTACACGGGAAGGTCACGACCCTCGCCAAGGTGCCGGCTGATGACGGAGTGGACCCAAAGCTCGAACAGAACGAACGGAACCAGGATCTTGAGGAGGTCACCCGGATTGAGGCGGCCATGCCAGAGCTTCTGGACCGCGTCGGGATCGACGATATGCATGACGAGGATCAAGCAGGCAAGCAGGACAGTCGTCCCGATCAGTGCCTTGATCCGTATCAGTTCGGTGCGCAGCACCTGCTGCGTCAGCGCGCGCTGAAAATCAGCCGACACCACCGGCTTTTCGCTTTTTTTGCCCCAGAACCCGAACATTCCCCTACCCTTGTCATTCCGGGGCGATGCGCAGCATCGAACTACGATGCGCAATTGCGTATCTGAGAATCTCGAGATTTCCCCGATGCGCGATTTGCGCGCCCCTTCGAAGCGCCCCGACGTCGAACATATTGCATCAATCGAGCGTGCGACGGAAGCGCGTCACCGCGATCGTCATTGCCAACAGCATCAGTGCAATGAGTGCAATGGTGTCGTATTGCAAATTTTGGATGGTCGCGCCCTTCAGCATGATGGCGCGAACGATGCGAACGAAATGCGTCAGCGGCAGACACTCGCCGATATACTGCGCCCATTTCGGCATGCCCGCGAACGGAAACATGAAGCCGGAAAGCAGGATGCTCGGCAGGAAGAACATCATCGAGAGCTGCATCGCCTGCAACTGATTCTGCACGATGGTCGAGAAGGTGTAACCGATTGAGAGGTTGGTGGTGATGAACAGCGTCGTGAGCAGCGCCAGCGTCAGCAGGCTGCCGAGGATGGGCACGCCGAACAGCAAAACGCCGATTCCGATGATCAGCGATGCCTGAACGAAACCGACGATCACGTAAGGTATGATCTTGCCGAACATCACCTCAACCGGCCTGATCGGCATCGACAGCAGGCTTTCCATGGTGCCGCGCTCGATCTCGCGCGTCACCGACAGCGCCGTGAAGATCAGCATGGTCATGGTCAGGATAGTGCCGACCAGGCCCGGCACGATGTTGAGCCGCGAGGACGCCGCCGGGTTGTAGCGCGAATGGGCACGGATCTCGAACGCCGTCGAAGGTGGATCACCCGCCCGCAGATCATGCGCCAAGGCGGTCTGCACGATGCCGTTGAGTGTGCCCAGCGCCGAGCCCGCCGCCACCGGATCGGTGGCATCGGCGGCGACCAACAGCGCGGGGTGATCGCCGCGCCGCACCGCGCGCTCGAAACCGCGCGGGATTTCCACGCCGAACAGCACCTTGCCGGATTGCAAGAGATCGTCGAATTCGGCAACGCTGTGGACTTCATGGGTAAAGCGGAAATAGGCGGTGTTCTCCATCGCCTTCAGGATCGAGCGCCCGAGATCGCTGTCCTCCTGCAGCAATACGGCCGTCGGCAAATTGCGCGGCGTGGTGTTGATGGCGAATCCGAACAGCACGAGCTGCATCACCGGCAGCATCACGATCATCGCGAACGAGACGCGGTCGCGGCGAAGCTGGATGAATTCCTTCACCAGCATCGCATAGCTGCGCCACCAGAAGCCGAAGCGCGGCTCGCTGACGGCGCGACTCTCGTTCTGGGTGTCGGTCGTGCTCATTGGAAATTGTCCTTTGAGCGGCTCATCAGGTCGATGAACACGTCTTCCAGCGACGGTTCGCCGTGCTGCCAATGCCAACTCCGGCCGTCTCTGTACGGCGCGACACTGGTTTCGAGGGCTGCCTTGTCGCGGCCGGAGACGTGCAGGCTGGTGCCGAACGGCGCCACCATGTCGACGCCGGGCTTGCCGGTGAGTTCGGCGGCAAGACCGTTGAGATCGTCGCCCGTAACCGTCCAGGTCGACAGCGCCGATTGCGCGATCACCTCGTCGACCGTGCCATGCGCCAGGAGATTGCCGTAGGCGATATAGGCGATCTCGTGACAGCGCTCGGCCTCGTCCATGTAATGGGTCGAGACCAGCACGGTGAGGCCATCGGCCGCCAGCGCATGGATCTCGTTCCAGAAGTCGCGCCGTGCCTTGGGATCGACGCCGGCGGTCGGCTCGTCCAGCAGCAGCAATTGCGGGTTGGGCAGCGTGCAGGCGCCGAGCGCGAGCCGCTGCTTCCAGCCGCCGGAAAGCTCGCCTGCGAGCTGCTCCTCGCGGCCGTTGAGACCGATGCGCTGGATCATGTCGTGCGCCGCGCTGCGCGCATCGCGCAGACCGTAAAGCCGCGCCACGAATTCCAGGTTCTCGCGCACCGAGAGGTCCTGATACAGGCTGAAGCGCTGCGTCATGTAGCCGACCTGGCGCTTGATCTTGTCGGCCTCGCGGCGGATGTCGTAGCCGAGGCAGGTGCCCTCGCCGGAATCCGGCGTCAGGAGGCCGCACAGCATGCGAATCGTCGTGGTCTTGCCGGAGCCGTTGGGACCGAGGAAGCCGTAGATCGAGCCACGCTTGACCTGCATCGAGAGGTTTTGCACCACCGCGCGGCCGCCGAACGATTTTGAAAGGCCCTCGACATTGATGGCAATGTCGGGCGCGGTTGAGGACACGTTCGTCATCGCTTGTCCGCTACCGGTATCGGAGCATTGAGGAACACGCTGATCGGCTGGCCAACGCGCAGATTGGCCGGCTTGTTCGGCCGCGCCTGGATCAAATAGACGAGCTTGTTGCGCTCATCGAGACTGTAGATGACCGGCGGGGTGTATTCGGCCGTCGTCGCGATGAAGTAGATCTTCGCGGTGAGATCGGCTGCGCAATTGTCGCAGGTCACCTTGACCTCGTCGCCGATCGCAAGCTTGGGCAATTGCGTCTCCGGCACGAAGAAGCGCAACTTCATGTTGCCGGGTGGCATGATCGACAACACCGGCCGCTGCGCCGGCACCATCTCGCCTTCGCGAAAATAGATCTGCTGAACGGTGCCGGCGACGGGCGCAAAGCCATTGCGCCGCGCCAGCCGCGTCTGCGAGGTGTTGAGCCGCGCTTCCGCCACCCGCAGCGCCGAGACCGCGGAGTCGAGATTGGCCTGCGTGCCCGAACCGGTCTTGCTCAGGGATGCCGCGCGGTCATAGGTCTGCTGCGCGTTGGCCAGCGTCGCGTTGTTCTGGTTGAGATCGGCCTTCTGCAGCTCGTCATCGACCGAATAGATATGCATGCCGGGCTTCACTTCGTCGCCTTCGCGCACGTTGAGTTTGGTCACGCGCCCGGATTCGTCGGGGCTGACGAAGATCATGTCGGCTTCCACCCACCCCTGAAAGCCGGGATCCTTCCGCTCCTTGCAGCCGGTCAGCAGCGCCACCAGCGCCAGCGCGGTGAAAATCGCCGTCACTCTAGAAGAGGTCCTGCTGGAAGAGGTCTTGCGCGACGAAGTCATGTCGTCCTCCGTTCGCCAAAAATCAGATCGAGATGAACGCGAAACATCTCGTTCGCGTCGAGTGGCGCGTGTCTGCTGAACAGGCTTTGCCAGATGATCGCGACGATGGCGGGCGCCACCATGATCTGCGGAAAGCGCGCCAAATCCTTTTGCTGGATTTCGCCGCGGGCGACGCCGAGTTCAATCAGCGCGCGCATGCCGGCCATCCCCTTCGAGGCCACTTCGCGGAAGTAGAAATCGGCGATCTCGGGAAATCGCGGCCCTTCGGCAACGATCAGGCGCACGATGTCACCACGCCGGGTCGTCACCACGTCGTGGATGAAGGCCCTGGCAAAGCTCTCCACCACATCCCGGATCGAGGCGCCAGCCGGTGGCGGTCCTGCCGAGGCAAGACGGTTGACGAGCGGGACGATCGCCGTCCGGATCAGTTCCTCGAACAGCGCCTCCTTGTCCTTGAAGTGCAGATAGATCGTGCCCTTGGCGACGCCAGCCCGCTTGGCGACATCGTCAAGCCGCGTCGCTGCAAAGCCGCGCGCGATGAATTCATCCATCGCCGCCTCGATAATGGCCCCGCGCCGCTCGGCGGCGCGCTCGGCCCGGTTCGAGGCGGATTTTGAGGGCTCAACCTTCGCCGAGACCACCTTTGGCGAGTTGGCGGCGGCGGCCCGGATCGCAACGCGGCTCTTGGCCGGCTTGGACGGACGTGGGGTGCTGGTGCGTGTTTTGCTCATGGTTACAATATGACTGACCAGTCAGTCATTGTCAAGATTAGGCTAAAACTATCGTTTCACGTCGCCGTGACTGGCGGATTCAATGCAGCATTATCGGGCGCGCCAATCTGTCCCGTCTTTCGCGCATGGCGGAAGCCGGGCGATGCGCTACCCTCCTGGAAAGTTCAGGGAGGAATCATGTCAAGAATCAATCGCCGTCACTTCATCGCTGCCGGAACCGCCGCTGTCGCGACGCCGCTCCTGGTGCGCGGGGCCTCGGCGCAGGCCGCGTGGCCGTCGCGGCAAATCCGCATGGTGTGCAGCTACCCGGCGGGCGGCCAGACCGACCTCTTGGCGCGCGCCTTCGGCGATTACATCTCCAGGCAGGTAAAACAGACCGTCGTCATCGAGAACAAGGCGGGCGCCTCCGGCTCGATCGGCACGGCTGATGTCGCACGCGCGGAGCCGGACGGCCACACCATCCTGTGCTCGATCTCGACGACCTTCATCATGAACCGGGTCATGATGAAGAATCCCGGCTACGACATGGACAAGGATCTCGCGCTCATCAGCGTCATTCCGGGCGCCGGGCTGCCGCTGGTCGCAAGCCCGAAGTCCGGCATCAAGTCACTGGACGACTTCGTCGCTTTCGCGCGCAAGAGCGGCAAGATGAACTTCGGCACCTACAGCGCGGGTTCATCCCCGCACATCACGATCAATGAACTCAACAAGCAGTATGGCCTCAACATCGAACCGATCCACTACCGGGGCGAAGCACCGATGTGGACCGGCATCGCGGATGGCACGCTCGACGTCGCGATGGGGAGCTACACGGCCGCGCAATCGGTCCTGCAAAGCAACGCCGGCGTCGTGTTTGCGGTACATTCCAAGAAGGTCGCCGCGATCCCGGACGTTAAAACTCTGCCTGAACAGGGCGCGACCTCGAAGTTTTTCACGGTGAGCGGCTTCTCGGGCTGGGCGGTGCCGAAGGCGACACCGCAGCCGATCGTCGAGCGGTTGTCCGAACTCTGCGTGGCCGCCAATGGCGATCCGAAAGTGAAGGAAATTCTCGCAACTTTCGTGCTCGAACCGGCGATCGGCTTCAAGGAAAGCAATGCCTTGTATCAGCGCGAATTGCCGGTCTGGCTGGAGGCCGGGCGGGCGCTCGGCTTGCCGCCGGCCTGAATTGGCAAGCTCGAACTTGCGATCGACGGAAGCCCGGCACGAGTTCACCTGTGGCCGGGGCCGTCGACAATTTGAAAGGACGAGACCCGCGTCAAAGGCAAGGCAGCTCGTCTTCGAACCAGCGTGACATCAGGCACAGTTGTCCAGCCCGGATTGGCGTACCCCCTGACGCTGCGCGCTGAGGAATGGTCCTCACCGAAGACGTACAGGGTGAATGAACATGACCAAGTTGGGCAATGAAAACCGTGAACTGAACATCGAAGATCTCAATACCGTGGCCGGCGGCATGCCCTTCTACGGCATGAACTGTTCGCTGAATCAGCACAATGCCATCGGCGGTATCGTGGATGGCCTGGGCTCGATTCCCGTCATCGGCGGCTTCCTTGCAGGCGTCGCCACCGCGCTCGGACGGGCATACTGCAGCTAAGACGCTCCACTGCAGGCAGCAAGCAGTGCGCTTTCAGCGGAGGGGCCGTCTCAATTGGCGGCTCTTCCGCTCGCGCGATGATCAGCTGTGAAACTTCAGCCCCTCGACGATCTTGTCGATCACCTTGCGCTCGGCGCGCATGGCCAGCCCGACGAGATTGAGCTCGGCACGGATCACCGCCCGCACCACTTCGCGGTTGGCGGCGTCGTGCGTGGTCTTGAACATCTCCTCGGTATAGACCGCCGGCGTCACGTTGCGCGCCAGCGCGCGTTCGAGCGCGCGCGACAGTGCGGCGCGATCGGCGCCATAGATCAGGATCGGCTGGCCGATCAGCGACAGGTATTTGGTACCGGAGCCGTCGCCATAGGGCTCGCCGATGCACGCGGGAAACGCCGCGGCAATCCCGCCGGCGAGAAACGAAGCCACGTTGAGCTTCTGCCACGGCTCAAGATCGGTCCGGATCACGACCGCGATTTTGGTGTCGAATTGCATTGTTCACTCCAACTACCGTCATTCCGGGGCGCGCCGTTTGGCGCGAGCCCGGAATCCATACTCCCGATCGTGGTTATGGATTCCGGGCTCGCGCCGACGCGCGCCCCGGAATGACAGAGACTACCCCTTGGCGTCGCAGGCCCAGGCGCGGATCACACATTCCTTGCCGCCGAATTCGTAGCACTTCCTGGTTGCGGCGTTGAGCGAGCTCGATATTTTCGGCTTCACTGCGTAGCCGTGCGCGCCGCAAGGATTGGCCATGTCGATCGCAAACGCGGCACAGGCGCGTTTCATGGTCACGGCAGTACATTCGCCCTTGCATTGCTTCAGCGCCGCAGCACGCGCGGTTTCCTCAGCCGCATAGTCGTAGGCCTGGCCATAGGCGCCGCATTTGCCGACCGCGAACGCGCCGGCCGCCCAAGATTCGGAAATGAAACGCGATGCACCCAGCAACAAGGCCAGCAACAGAATGAACAGCGCGCGGCGTTGCGCGGCAGCGGTCGAAACGATCAAGATCCCCTCCCCCGAGGCAGTCGGCAGCGAATCTAGCCGGGAGGGAGTTGAGACTTGGTGAACAGCAGGTTGATTTTTGGCGACGCGGTGACCACCGATCCATCAGCTCGTCGTCCCGGCCTTGAGCTCAGATGCGCAATTGCGCATCGGGGGACCCATAGCCACCGATGGCGGTTGCGGAGAACGGCTGTGACCACAGCGTCGCGCAACAACAAAGCCCTGTGGCTAGGGGTCAAGCCCGGGACGACAGGACCGATACCCTACCCCCGCCGTGCCGCTTCGAGCGCCTGCGGCGTGTCGATATCGAGAAACGCGCTTTCGCCCTCGACTGGGACTTCGGCGACGGCCTCGGCGTGCTTGGCGATGAGGTGGCGGGCGCCGACGTCGCCGTCCAGCGTCATCAATTCGCGGAAGAAGCGCCGCGACCACAGCACCGGGTTGCCGCGCCGACCGTCGCTGACGGGGACCGCGATCAAATGCCCCCTGTCCGGCTCGAACGCCTCGATCAGCCGGTTGATTAAATTTGCGTCGATCAGCGGCATGTCGCCGAGGCACACCAGCGCGCCGTCGGCATTCGCGGGTACCGCCCCGATGCCGGCCTTGACGGAGCTTGCCAGCCCACCTGCGAAATCCGGATTGCGGACGAACTTTACCTTGAGACCAGCCAATGCCTGCTCGACCAGTTCGGCCTGATGGCCGGTGACGACGATCACTTCGGTGGCCTTCGAGGCCAGCGCGTGCTCGGTCACGGTCCGCACCAGCTTGTTGCCGTCGAGTTCGGCCAGCAGCTTGTTCGGGCCGCCCATCCGGGTCGAGCGTCCGGCCGCGAGCACGATGGCCGCGACGTTGCGGCTGGCTTCGACATCGGCAACGGTGCGCGGCTGCGGCCTCGTCACGATTTCCATCAACAGGCCGCCGACGCCCATGCCGGTCAGTTCGGCGCGCGTGACTTTCAGGCCCGCGAGCAGGCGCATCAGCACCCAATCGAATCCGTTCTCGACCGGCGAACGCGCGCAGCCCGGCGCGCCCAGCACCGGCACGCCGCCGGCGGTGCCGATCAGCAGCAGATTGCCCGGATCGACCGGCATGCCGAAATGCTCGATCGCGCCGCCGATTTCGGTGATCGCGGCCGGGATCACGTCGCGGCGGTCGGCGATCGCGGAAGCACCGAATACGATCACCAGCTCGGCGCCGAGGCCGAGCAATTCCTTGATCGAGGCTGCGAGATCCGTCTCGTCGTGCGGCACGCGGCGCTCGGCGATGATAGTCGCACCCGCCGGCGCCAGGCGCTCCGCGGTGACGCGCAGGGTTTTCTCGATCACCTTCGGCGCCAGGCCCGGCAGCAAGGTCGAGACCACGCCCACACGCTTGATGGTGTAAGGCGCAATCCGCAGCGCGTCCTTGCCAGCGACGGCAACGGCCGTATCGCGCAGTTTCGCCTCGACGCCGAACGGAATCAGCTTGACGGTCGCGATCATCTCGCCTTCGACCACCGGCTTGAAGGCGGCAAGGGTCGCAAAGGTAATGGCTTCATCGACGCCGTTGATGCGGTCGACCGCAGCGCGATCGACCACCAGCACGCCCGCCTGGGCCGCGAACAGATTGGAACGGCCGGTAAAGGCGCGCTCGACAGTGACCCCCTCGCCCGCCACCGCCTGCGCAATGCTGGCGGCGGCGACGTCCTCGGAGACATCACCGTCCTCCAGCCGCACCACGACGATTTCCTTGACGCCGGCCTTGGTCAGCGCCCCGACTTCATCAGGCCCGATGGTGGTGCCCTTCTTCAGCACCAGCGCGCCCTGGCGCAGCGTATGGACGGTAACGCCGCCCATCGCATCGGCCGGACTGGCAGGGCCGAACTTCATGCCGCCTGCTCTTTCACGTTTTCCTTCGGCAGCCGCAGCTCTGCCGTGATCTCGGCCATGATCGCGACCGCGATTTCCGACGGCGATACCGCGCCGATGTTGAGCCCGATTGGCGCGTGAATACGCGCCATGTCGGCATCCGAGGCGCCCTGCGCCTTCAGGCGCTCGGCACGCTTGGCATGGGTTTTTCGTGAACCGAGCGCGCCGATATAGAAGCAGTCGCACGCAAAGGCGTGCAGCAGCGCCGGGTCGTCGATCTTGGGATCGTGCGTCAATGCGACGAACGCCGTGTAGGGATCGACATTGAGTGGCGGCAGCGCCACGTCGGGCCATTCCGCGATCAGCGGCACATCCGGAAACCGCTCGGGGCTGGCGAATGCCGTGCGCGGATCCACCACCGTCACATCATAATCCAGCGAGCGCGCCAACGGCGCCAGCGCCTGGCTGATATGAACGGCGCCGACGATCACGAGCTTGGCGGTCGGCGCGTAGACATTGAGAAACAACTTCTTGCCGCCGGCCTCGATCATGCCGCTCTTGCCCATGCGCAATTGCTGTGACAGCTCGCCGCGCAGGGGATCGGTCGCGATGTCTTTTGCCTTGACGAGGCGCTGGTCGCCATTGGCGGTATCGGTGATGACGATCACCGGCCGCCGCGCGGCGCGCTCGATGTTCACTTCGGAAAGGGTTTGAAGTTTCACGACTGGGCCACCTTCTCGACGAAGACGCGAATGGTGCCGCCGCAGGACAGGCCGACGTTCCAGGCGGTCTCGTCGGCCACGCCGAATTCCAGCATTTTGGGCTGGCCGCTCGCGATCACGTCGAGCGCTTCGGTGACGACCGCGCCTTCGACGCAGCCGCCGGACACCGACCCCAGAAATGTGCCGTCATCATTGATGACGAGGCTGGAGCCGGCCGGGCGCGGCGCCGAGCCCCAGGTTTCGACCACGGTTGCCAGCGCAACCCCATGGCCGGCCTTCTGCCAGGCCTCGGCCGCCTGCAGGATGTCTTCGTCGCGATTGAGCATAGCGGGCCTCTTTCAAGCTGCTGATCGGATCACGCTGCGATGATGGGCCGGAGGCGGCGCCGAAAGCGCCGCAATCAGCCCTTCCATGGAACTCAAATTATGCACCGGGCGGAATTCGTCAACGTGCGGCAGCATCATTTTGATGCCCTGCGCCTTGGCCTCGAAGGCATTGTAGCGCAGCAGCGGGTTGAGCCAGATCAGGCGGCGGCAAGATCTATGCAGCCGGTCCATCTCGAACGCCAGCCTGTCGTCGGCCTCCCGCTCCAGCCCGTCCGATATCAGCAGCACGATGGCGCCCTGCCCGAGCACGCGGCGGCCCCACAATTTGTTGAAGGAGTGCAGCGAGGTTGCGATCCGGGTGCCGCCGGCCCAATCCTCCACCGAGGACGAGCAGCGCGCCAGCGCGTCATCCGGATCGCGTTCCCGCAACGACCGCGTCACATTGGTCAGCCGGGTGCCGAACAGGAACACCGAGACGCGCTTGCGGGCGTCGGTGATGGCATGGAGGAAATGCAGGAACAGGCGGGTATATTCGCTCATCGATCCCGAGATGTCGAGCAGCGTCACGATCGGCGCCGGCTTGTCGATCCGGCCGAGCCTGCGGATGTCGATGATCTCGCCGCCGGTGCGCAGACTGCCGCGCAGCGTGCGGCGCATGTCGAGCCGCAGTCCCCGCGGATCGGGCTGGTGGCGGCGGGTGCGCAGGTCGGCCTGCGGCAGGCGCATGTCCGCGATCGCGCGCGTCACTTCGGCGATCTCGGCCGCGCTCATCTGCGCAAAGTCTTTCTTCTGCAGGATCTCCTTGTCGGAGACGGAGAGCCGCAACTCCTGCTCCTGGGCCTGCGCGGCTTCCTCGCGCCTCGAGGGCTGTGCCAGTGCTTCCTGCACTCGGCGCGAGGCCGGCGGCGGCTTTTTCTTGGCGTGGTCCGGCAGCGGCACCGAATCCAGCATCGACTTCCACTCTTCGGCGGCGCGGAAGAACAGGTCGAAAGCCTGCCCGAAAATCAACATATGCTCGTGGCGCTTGACGAAGATCGCTTCCAGCGTGGCGTAGACGTCGGCGCGGTTGCCGATCTCGATCACCTGCAGCGCGTTCAACGCATCGATCACGGCACCTGGCCCGACCGGAATGCCGGCGGCGCGCAGCGCGCGGGCAAAGCCGATGACGTTGTCGGCCATCTGGCCGGTGGGCGGGTTGAGGTGGTCGATGGCCATCGTAGCGCTTTACTCTCTCAAGCGGGCGGTGCGCTCCCTCTCCCGCTTGCGGGGGAGGGCTGGGGTGGGGGCTGCCTCAACAAGTACGCTGTTCAACTTGCATTCGCTGTTTCCGCCAATGCCAACCTCGTCGCCTGAGCAATCGGAGAGAGCCCCCACCCCGACCCTCCCCCGCAAGAGCGGGAGAGGGAGCGCACTGCCCTTGCCTAGTCGCTCGTCGCTTCCTTCAAAACCTTCTGCAGCGTGTCGCCCTGCATCCGCGCGATGTCGTCCTGGTATTTCAAGAGCGCACCCAGGGTGTCGCCGACCATCTGCGGCGTCAGCGAGCGGGCGTCGAGTTCGGTCAGCGCGGTGGCCCAGTCGATGGTTTCGGCGACGCCGGGCGACTTGTAGAAATCCTGATCGCGCAGCGCCTGCACGAAGCGCACGACCTGCTGCGAGAGTTTTGCGGAGATGTCAGGCACGCGCGATTTCACGATCGCAAGCTCGCGCTCAGCGTTGGGATAGTCGACCCAGTGATAAAGACAGCGGCGCTTCAGCGCGTCGTGGATTTCGCGGGTGCGGTTCGAAGTGATGATCACGATCGGCGCTTGCGGCGCCTTCACGGTGCCGAATTCGGGGATCGTCACCTGGAAATCGCTGAGGATTTCCAGCAGATACGCCTCGAACGCCTCGTCGGCGCGGTCGAGTTCGTCGATCAAGAGTACCGGCGCGCCGGCGACATCCGGCTCCAGCGCCTGCAGCAGCGGCCGCTTGATCAGAAAGCGCTCGGCGAAAATATCGCTGGAAAGCTGATCGCGATCGGTGTCGCCACTCGCCTCCGCCAAGCGGATCGCGATCATCTGTGCGGCGCTGTTCCATTCGTAGACCGCGGAGGCCACGTCGAGCCCTTCATAGCATTGCAGGCGGATCAGCTTGCGTCCCAGCGCCGCCGACAGCACTTTTGCAATCTCGGTCTTGCCGACGCCGGCCTCGCCTTCGAGGAACAGCGGCCGGCCCATCCGCAGCGACAGATAGGTTACCGTCGCCAGCGAGCGCTCGGCGAGATAGCCGCGCGATGTCAGCAATTCCTGCATCGCATCGACAGATTTGGGCAGCGCCGATGCACTCATGACAAAGCCAATCCTGCTGAGCCGGGAAACGGCAAACTTACTTCGCCGTCGCAGCTTCGACGGCGCGGCGCGTCAGCACGCCGATCAGATGCGCGCGATATTCGGCGCTGCCGTGCAGATCGCTGTTCAGCCCATTGGCCGGCACCGAAATCCCGTCGAGCACCTTGTGCGAGAACCGCTTCTTCAATGCCTCTTCGAACGGCTCGGCGCGGAACACGCCGTCCGAGCCGGCACCGGTGACGGCAACCCGCACATCTGACGGTCGCTTGGCGACGAACACGCCGACCAGCGCGTAGCGCGAGGCCTGGTTGCGGAATTTGATATAGGCCGCTTTCTTCGGCACCGGAAACATCACCTTGGTGATGATCTCGTCGCTCTCCAGCGCGGTCGTGAACAGGCCCTGGAAGAACTCTTCGGCCTTGAGCCGGCGCTTGTTGGTGACGATGGTGGCGCCGAGCGCCAGCACGGCCGCGGGATAATCCGCGGTCGGATCGTTGTTGGCGAGCGAGCCACCGATGGTGCCTTTGTGGCGCACCGCGGGATCGCCGATCATGCCGGCGAGTTCGGCCAGCGCCGGGATAGATTCGCCGACGATCGCCGAGGTTGCGACCGCGGCGTGCCTGGCGGTGGCGCCGATCACCAGCGAGCGGCCCTTCATCTCGATGCCGTCGAGGCCTTCGATATGGGAGAGATCAACCAGATGCGGCGGACTGGCGAGCCGCTGCTTCATGACGGGCACCAGTGTGTGGCCGCCAGCGATCACCTTGGCGTCTTCGTTCTTGACCAGAAGATTGGCGGCCTGACGCACGGTCGCGGGGCGGTGGTATTTGAATTCGTACATGAGAACTTCCTGATCGCGGTCGCGATGAATTCGATGGTGCGAGGCGGACTTAAGACAGGTTGGACTTAAGCCAAGTCAGACTTAAGCCAGGTCGGATTTCGCCATCGCCTTGGCGCCGGCGGCGATCGACGTCACGATGTTCTGATAGCCGGTGCAGCGGCACAGATTGCCTTCAAGCTCTTCGCGAATGACGTGGTCCGAGAGGTCGTGCCCCTTGCGGTGTACCAGATCGACCGCGGTCATGATCATGCCGGGCGTGCAGAAGCCGCATTGCAGGCCGTGGTGCTCGCGGAAGGCTTCCTGCATCGGATGCAGCGGCGCGCCGTCGGCGGCCAGGCCCTCGATGGTCCGCACTTCATGGCCGTCGGCCATGACCGCCAGCGTGGTGCAGGATTTGACGGCTTGGCCGTCGAGATGGACGACGCAAGCGCCGCACTGCGAGGTGTCGCAGCCGACATGGGTGCCCGTCAACCGCAGGTTTTCGCGGAGAAACTGGACCAGGAGGGTACGGGGGTCGACATTGGCGTTTACGGGGCTGCCGTTCACGATCAGGGAAATCTTGGCCATCAGCACTCTCTTGAGCTGCACTGCCGCATATCGGCTGCGCAGGCGTTTAAAATCATTCCAAGGCCATAATATGGGCCATCCCGGCAATGAGCAACCTTGGCAGTCACTCACTTCCGGCATGGCCAGATGCGACTTAGCGGGACTCTTGACGGGACATTCGGGCTGGACTTGAGGCGGGAATCTTGGGCTGAAGCCGAGGGGCTAACCCTGCACCGCCTTGGCGAAATTGGCGAAGAACTCGTCGGCCAGTTTCTTCGCCGCGCCGTTGATCAGGCGCTGTCCGAGCTGGGCCAGCTTGCCGCCGATCTGCGCCTCGACATTATAGCTCAGCAAGGTGCCGCCGTCCTTTTCGGCCAGCCCGACCGTGGCGCCGCCCTTGGCGAAGCCGGCAACGCCGCCCTCGCCTTCGCCCGAGATCTTGTAGCCGTTGGGCGGGTCGAGATCGCTCAGCGTGACCTTGCCCTTGAAGCGGGCGGAGACCGGCCCGACCTTCATTTTGGCGGTGGCGCGGAAGCCGTTGTCCTCGGTCTTCTCAAGCTCCTCACAGCCAGGGATGCAGGCTTTGAGCACTTCCGGATCGTTCAATTTGGCCCACACCGCCTCGCGCGGCGCCGCAAGCTGGACTTCGCCGGTCATCGTCATGGCCATGGATGGAGCCTCCTGTAACGCTTCAAAATTGGTCCTCCCAATTAATGCACACGCGGGCATAAGGAAAGGCCGCCTTGGGGCGACGAGCGATGCATATTCGCAAGCCCCGGAGAGATCGCCGCAATGCCGCAAATTTTGGCGACCGGCCCTGTGACCGGAATACCGCCAGATAATCCGAGCGCATTGGCAGAGCCAACCGGTTGGTATTACCGGGTTGGCAACGCCAACCCAGTTGGCAACGCCAACTTGGGATGGTTAGGTCCGGCACAGATGAGCACGTCGCTGTCCCCACTGCTTGCCCCGATGCTGTCGAGCGCCGCGATGCGCACGGTATGCGATGACGTCGCATGCCTGCAGAACATGCTTGATTTCGAGGCTGCGCTGTCCCGTGCCGAGGCCGCTACCGGCGTCATTCCGGGCAGTGCGGTGGGACCGATCGCAAGCGCC
Organism: Bradyrhizobium sp. LjRoot220; assembly: GCF_964252915.1. Lineage (NCBI taxonomy): Bacteria > Pseudomonadati > Pseudomonadota > Alphaproteobacteria > Hyphomicrobiales > Nitrobacteraceae > Bradyrhizobium > Bradyrhizobium sp. LjRoot220. The sequence continues at coordinate 405,440 of NZ_CAXUPS020000002.1, read as the reverse complement.
TGCCGGGCCGAATCATTTGATCTCGCCGCGCTGGCCGAGGCCGCGACGCGCTCCGGCAATCTTGCGATTCCCCTCGTCAAGGCGCTGACGGCGAACGTGGCCAAGGCCGACGCTGGCGCCGCGCGCTACGTGCATTGGGGCGCGACCAGTCAGGACGTCATCGATACCGCCACCATGCTCGGCCTTCGCGCCGGCATCGATGCGCTGCTCGGCGATACCAGCCGGGCCATCGCGGGCTTTGCCAAACTGGCGCGCCAGCACCGCAACACCGCCGTGGTCGGCCGCACCTGGCTGCAGCATGCGCTGCCGATGCCGTTTGGGCTCAAGCTCGCCGAATATGCCGCGGCCCTGCATCGCTCGGAGAAGCGGCTGCAGCGGCTGCGCAGCGAGACGCTGGCGCTGCAGTTCGGCGGCGCCGCCGGCACGCTCGCCGCGCTCGGCGACAAGGGATTGCAGGTCTCGGAAAAACTGGCGCAGGAGCTAAAGCTGCCGCTGCCCGAGGCGCCCTGGCACACCCATCGCGACCGCATCGCGGAGGCCGCTTCCGTGCTCGCCATTCTCGCCGGCAGCTGCGGCAAGATCGCCCGCGACGTTTCGTTGATGATGCAAACCGATGTCGGCGAAGCCTTCGAGCCCTCGGGCGAAGGCCGCGGCGGCTCCTCCACCATGCCGCACAAGCGCAATCCCGTGGCGGCCGCGACCGCGCTGGCCGCCGCGACCATGGCGCCCAATCTGGCGGCCACGATCTTTGCCGCCCAAGTACAAGATCACGAACGCAGCGCCGGACCCTGGCATGCGGAGTGGCCGACCCTGCCGACCCTGCTGCTGGTGACGTCGGGGGCATTGGCCGCCATCGTTGATATTGCCGAAGGGCTGCAAGTCGACGCGGCAAGAATGCGCATCAACCTCGACGCCACCGATGGGCTGATCATGGCCGAAGCGGTGACATTCGCGCTGGCCGAGAAGATCGGCAAGAGCGACGCGCATCATCTGATCGAAGCGGCCAGCAAGAAGGCGGTCGCCGCGAAGAAACATCTGCGCGACGTGCTGACGGCGGATTCAAAGGTCACCGCGCAGCTCAGCGCCGAGAAAATCGCCCAACTGTTCGAGCCGATGGCCTATCAGGGCGCCTCGCAAGCCCTTATCGACCGCCTGCTCGCTTCACTGGACGATAAATAGGAATTATAACCACCGTCATTGCGAGGAGCGAAGCGACGAAGCAATCCACACTTTCTTCGCCGCAAGATGGATTGCTTCAGCGGAGCTTGGCATCGGGCGGCGCTTCGCGCCGACCCGGTGGCTCGCAATGACGGTTGCTAATAGACGGAGTCTCCCATGCCGATGATCGACGCCGACGGCTGCCTGCTCAACGTATCGGTCGAAGGCCGCGACGGCGGACCGACGCTGATGCTGTCGAATTCGCTCGGCTCCACCATGCAGATGTGGGAGCCGCAGATGAAGGCGCTGACGCAGCTGTTTCGCGTCATCCGCTACGACCGGCGCGGCCACGGCAAATCCAGCGTGCCGCCCGGACCCTATTCGATGGAGCGGTTCGGCCGCGACGTACTGGCGATCCTCGACGACCTCAATATTGCCAAGACGCATTGGTGCGGCCTGTCGATGGGCGGCATGGTCGGGCAATGGCTGGGCGCCAACGCCCCGGACAGATTCGGCAAGATCATCCTCGCCAACACCGCCTGTCACTATCCGGATCCGACCAACTGGCACACCCGCATCAAGGCGGTAAAGGAAGGCGGCATCGCCGCGGTCGCCGATGCCGTGATCGCAAACTGGCTGACGGCGGATTTTCGCGAGCGCGAACCGCGGGTTACCGCCAACATGAAGGCGATGATGCTGGCCACCCCGGTCGAGGGCTATATCGCCTGCTGCGAGGCGCTGTCGACGCTGGATAACCGCGAACTGTTGCCGAAGATCAAGAGCCCGACATTGGTGATTGCCGGGCGTCACGACATGTCGACGCCGGTTGCGGCGGGCGAATTCATCCGGAGCCAGATTCCCGGCGCCAGCATGACGATTTTGGACGCCGCGCATATTTCCAATGTCGAACAACCGCACGCCTTCACCGATGCGGTGGTCGGCTTCCTGACGCAACGCTAACTGCCGTCATTGCGAGCGCAGCGAAGCAATCCATCTCTCTGCGCAAGGAAAGAATGGATTGCTTGGTCGCTTTGCTCCTCGCAATGACGCAAGGAGAGAATCAATGGACGACGACACGCGCCGCGACAACGGCATGGCCCAGCGCCGAAAAGTGCTCGGCAATGAATGGGTCGACAAATCGATCGCCAATCGCAATGCGTTCAACAGCGATTTCCAGGACCTGATTACCCGCTATGCCTGGGGCGATATCTGGACCCGGCCGCATTTCGATCACCGCACCCGCCGCGTGCTCGTGATCGGCACCATGGTGGCGCTGGGCCAATGGGATGAATTCCGCCTCCACGTGCGCGCGGCGCTCGCCGAAGGCGGCTTCACACCGGACGATATCAAGGAGATCATCCTGCAGCAGGCGATCTACTGCGGTGTGCCCGCGGCCAATCACGCCGTCAAGGAAGCCGCCGGGATCGTCGCCGAACTAGGTCTGCTGAAGGGATAGCTCGCCAGAGTTGACGTCAATCTCCGCCTGCTTCTGCGCTGGCGGCTCGACCACCATCACGATCACGGTGCCGAGCATCATCAACAGTTCGGCCGCATGCATCCGAAGGGCGGCCGTCTCGCCGGCCTGGGACGCCATCAGCACGCCCGCGAAACTGATGACGCTGCCGATCGCCAGCGCCATGCCGAGCGCTTCATTGCAGCCGCCGCTCCTGCGGGTCGCCGCGCGGGTCACGAACACCAGAAACACCGCAAAGAACGCCACGACCGTCATTCGCCCCAGCGCCAAGAGCCACGCGAAGCGGACCGTCGCCGGCCCCGCCAGTTGCAGATGATCGCTGACGAACAACGCGAACGAAACGTTGGGCCGGTCGTAGAGGCCATGGATCGGCGAAACCATGATCTTGAACGCGATCATGGTCCAGGCCGGAATGAAATACGCGGCCAGGAGCGCGCCGCTGAGTGAACTGATCCGCCAGTGTTTGGCCATGTCGCTTCCCGTTTTGTTCCGCAGCACTTCAAAGCGGCGGTTTGGGTGCGACGTAACTCCCTTAAACGGCGAGCGGCAATTTAAACCCTTTGTTTACCTTAATTGACCGCGCCGGCGGCCTGCCCGCATAAAGGAAAAGCCCCGGCTTTTGGCGGGGCCTTCCTTAACTCTCGCTTGCGTTCGAACTAGCGGTCCTGATCCGGCATCTCGCTGGGTCGCTCGCCCTGACGGCGGCTCGGATCCTGCTGTTGCTGGCCGGGCTTTTGACCACCGCCCTGCTGCTGCTGGCCCGCCTTCTGACCCGGGTTCTGGTTCTGCTGGCCCGGTTTCTGGGTCGGGTTGCTCATTTGGGGATCTCCTTGTTGAACGGAATCCGGGTCAACGGAAGGTCCGGGCTTTGGTTGCGAGGGAACGCCGGTTCCGGCGGGATGATTGCGCGGCAAAGCCGTGTTGGCATTGTGACGAGGGAACCGCAGCCGAAAACAACCTCTGTACAAGACCTCCGGGCCGTCGCCAGCGCTGTTGCCGCCCCCGGTTCCAAACTGTAAGAAAACGATACGACGCGTCGGACAAGGCTGCCGGGGGCCCTCGCCGCGTTGCTCTCGGACGTAGCGTTTTCGAGCGAAGTGGGTACCGGTTCGCGTGAAGAAAACGCGTCAAAACAAAACTAGGGCCAGTTCGCTCAACCGAACCGGCTCCAACGGCAGCGCATGGATTATCTCGCCCAGCAACTGATCAACGGCCTCGTGCTCGGCTCGATCTACGGCTTGATCGCCATCGGCTACACCATGGTCTATGGCATTGTCGGCATGATCAATTTCGCCCATGGCGATATTTTCATGATCGGCGGCTTCATTGCGCTGATCACGTTCCTGATCCTGGTCTCGTTCGGCCTGACCGCGATCCCCCTGATCCTGCTGGTCGTGCTGCTGGTATCGATGGCGATGACCGCGCTCTATGGCTGGACGGTGGAGCGCATCGCTTACCGGCCGTTGCGGCATTCGTTCCGCCTCGCCCCGATGCTCTCGGCGATCGGTATGTCATTCGTGCTGACCAATTATTCGCAGGTCGCTCAGGGCGCGCGCGTCAAACCGGTGCCGCCGATCATCACCGGCGGCTACACGCTGCATGAGGGCGCGGGCGGCTTCGTGGTGCAATTGTCCAACATCCAGATCATCGTCGTGATCACCACCGTCGTGTTGCTGGCGCTGTTCACCTGGCTGGTATCGAGTACCCGGCTCGGCCGCGACATGCGCGCCTGCGAGCAGGACCAGACCATGGCCTCGCTGCTCGGCGTCGACGTCGACCGCACCATATCCATGACCTTCGTGATCGGGGCGGCGCTCGCCGCGGTCGCCGGCATGATGTACCTGCTCTATTACGGCCTCGTCGACTTCTTCATGGGCTTCGTCGCCGGCATCAAGGCGTTCACCGCCGCCGTCCTCGGCGGCATCGGCTCACTGCCCGGCGCGATGCTGGGCGGACTCCTGATCGGGTTGATCGAAACGTTGTGGTCGGCCTACTTCTCGGTCGAATACAAGGACGTCGCTGCGTTTTCGATCCTGATCGTCGTGCTGATCTTCCTTCCGACCGGCCTGCTCGGCCGGCCTGAAGTCGAAAAAGTCTGACGGGCGCCCGCGTGAACGCGCCCCCCGCCGCCATGCAAACCTCACGCGCTCCCGGCATCGCCTTCATCTTCAAGAAGGCCCTGATCAGTGCGCTGGTCGCACTGGTGTTGTTTTCATTGATGATCGGCGTGCGCACCGAAGCCGGACCAGAGGGACAACTGATTTACTGGACGCGCTTCGGCGATCTCGCCGCCATGGTCGCGACTGTGTTCGGCGGCAGCATCGTCGTCGAATTGTTGCGGCACTGGTGGGGACCGGTCGGCACCGTGCGGATCGTGCCGCCACAGGTAACATCGGCGCTGTCGCTCGCGGCGCGTCTCGTCGCGCCGGTGCTGCTGATCTTCACCTTCCTGGTGCCGGTGATCTTCTACAATGAACGCTACATTCTCGACCTTGGCATCCTGGTGCTGACCTATGTGATGCTGGGATGGGGATTGAACGTGGTGGTCGGCCTCGCCGGCCTGCTCGACCTCGGCTATGTCGCGTTCTACGCTGTTGGCGCCTATTCATACGCCCTGCTCGCGACCAATTTCGGACTGTCATTCTGGGTCTGCCTGCCGCTCGCCGGCATCCTCGCCGCGTTCTGGGGCGTGCTGCTCGGCTTTCCCGTGCTCCGACTGCGCGGTGACTATCTCGCCATCGTCACGCTGGCGTTCGGCGAGATCATCCGCCTCATCCTGCTCAACTGGCAGAGCGTGACGGGCGGCCCGAACGGCGTCACCGGCATTCCCCGGCCAACCATGTTCGGCATTCCGCTGTCGCCGGGCGAGGACGGACTTGCGGCCAAACTCGGCATCGAATTCTCGACGACCCACCGCATCGTCTTTCTGTTCTATCTGATCCTGGCACTGGCGCTGCTCACCAACTGGGTCACGATCCGCCTGCGCCGCCTGCCCCTCGGCCGCGCCTGGGAAGCCTTGCGCGAGGATGAGGTCGCCTGCCGCGCGCTCGGTATCAACACCACCACGACCAAGCTGACGGCGTTTGCGACCGGCGCGATGTTCGGCGGTTTCGCCGGCGCGTTCTTTGCGACCCGGCAAGGCTTCATCAGCCCGGAATCCTTCACCTTCCATGAATCGGCGCTGGTGCTGGCGATCGTGGTGCTGGGCGGAATGGGCTCGCAGCTTGGCGTGGCGCTGGCTGCGCTGGCGCTGATCGGCGGCTTCGAGCTGTTCCGCGGGCTCGACCAATACCGCATGCTGGTATTCGGTATGGCGATGGTGCTTTTGATGATCTGGCGCCCGCGCGGGCTGATCGGCCACCGCGCGCCGACCGTATTCCTGGAGCGCAACCAGACGATCTCGTCCGACCTCGTCAAGGAGGGGCGATGAGCGACGACCACATCCTTTCTGTCGACCATCTGTCGATGCGATTCGGCGGCATCGTCGCCGTCAACGACCTCTCCTTCGGCGCCGAACGGCGCAAGATCACTGCCCTCATCGGACCGAACGGCGCCGGCAAGACCACCGTGTTCAACTGCATCACCGGCTTCTACAAGCCGACCAGCGGCAGCATGCGTCTGACCCATGATGACGGCACCAGGATCCAACTCGAACGGCTGAACGATTTCCGGATTTCCAAGCAGGCAAAGGTCGCGCGCACCTTCCAGAACATCCGACTCTTTCCCGGCATGACGGCGCTGGAGAATTTGATGGTGGCTCAGCACAATGCGCTGATGCGCGCCTCCGGCCTCACGCTGCTCGGGCTGATTGGCGCGCCGTCCTGGCGCGAAGCAGAAAAAGCGGCGATCGAGCTGGCGCGAACCTGGCTGGAGCGCATCGGTCTTTTGGACCGCGCCGACGATGCCGCCGGCAATCTACCCTATGGCGATCAACGCCGCCTCGAAATCGCGCGCGCGATGTGCACTGAACCCGCGCTGCTCTGCCTCGATGAACCGGCCGCCGGGCTGAACGCGCGGGAGAGCGCAAGCCTGAGCGAACTGCTGCTCTCGATCCGCGCCAATCAGGGCACCTCGATCCTCTTGATCGAGCACGACATGTCGGTGGTGATGGAAATCTCCGACCACGTCGTCGTGATGGATTACGGCGTCAAGATCGCCGAGGGCACGCCGCAACATGTCCGCGACGATCCCAAGGTGATCGCCGCCTATCTCGGCGCCGACGAGGAGGAAGCCATCGCGGTGATGGAGAGCGGAACGTGACCGCGTCATCCCCAACTACGCCGCTGCTCGCGATCCGCGGCTTGCGCGCGGCCTACGGCAAGATCGAGGCGCTGAAGGGCGTCGATCTCGAGATCAACGCCGGCGAGATCGTTGCCTTGATCGGCGCCAACGGCGCCGGCAAATCGACCTTGATGATGACGGTGTTCGGCAGGCCCCGCGCCCGGGCGGGCCGGATCGAATATGACGGCCAGGACATCACCGGCGTGCCCACGCACGAGATCGCGCGGCTGCGCATCGCCCAGTCCCCGGAAGGCCGCCGGATTTTCCCGCGCATGAGCGTGGCGGAAAACCTGCAGATGGGCGCCGACGCGACCGATTCCAGCGAAGCCGACCGCGCACGCGGCCTGGAGCGCATTTTTGCGCTGTTCCCGCGGCTCAAGGAGCGCATGACCCAGCGCGGCGGCACCCTGTCCGGCGGCGAGCAGCAGATGCTCGCGATCGGCCGCGCCCTGATGAGCCGGCCGCGGCTGCTGATGCTCGATGAGCCGTCGCTCGGCCTGGCCCCCCTGATCGCGCGGCAGATCTTCGACGCGATCCGGACCCTGAACCGGCAGGACGGCCTGACCGTTCTGATCGTCGAACAAAACGCCAATCATGCGCTGAAACTCGCCCATCGCGGCTATGTCATGGTCAACGGGCTGATCACGCTGTCCGGCACCGGCAGCGAATTGCTGCAGCGCCCGGAAATCCGCGCCGCCTATCTGGAGGGCGGCCGGCGCGGCTAGCGCTGAACGCGAAAGCCGCACGCTGCGGCAAGATGCTGCGAACGGACGGTGGATTTGCCTGAAATTTCCCGATGACTTCGCCGCAAAATCAGCGGACAATGGCCCCGGTTTGCGTACCCGGTCCGCCGGGTGCGTCCCGTAGCGACTATCCCCGCGAGGACACTCATGAAATCACTGAAACTCATCGGCCTGGCATTGGGCGCATCATTGGCGCTATCGGCAAGCGCGCTGGCGCAGGACATCAATATTGCAGTGGCGGGCCCGATGACGGGCGGCGAATCCGCATTCGGCCGGCAAATGAAGAACGGCGCCGAGCAGTTTGTGGCCGACATCAACGCCGCCGGCGGCGTCATGGGCAAGAAGCTGGCGCTGCAGGTCGGTGACGATGCCTGCGATCCCAAGCAGGCGCGCTCGGTGGCGGAGAAGTTCGCCAGCGCGAAGATCCCGTTCGTCGCCGGACATTTCTGTTCGTCCTCGTCGATCCCGGCGTCGGAAGCCTATGCCGACGGCAACGTGCTGCAGATTACGCCGGCCTCGACCAACCCGCTGTTCACCGAGCGCAAGCTCTGGAACGTGGCGCGCGTCTGCGGCCGCGACGATCAGCAGGGCCTGATTGCCGCCGGTTACATCGTCAAGAACTACAAGGGCAAGAACGTCGCCATCCTCAACGACAAGACCACCTACGGCAAAGGCCTCGCCGACGAAACAAAGAAGGCGCTCAACAAGGCCGGCGTCACCGAGAAGATGTTCGAATCCTATAACAAGGGCGACAAGGATTTTAACGCGATCGTGTCGCGGCTGAAGCGCGACAATATCGATCTGGTCTTTGTCGGCGGTTACCATCAGGAATCCGGCCTCATCCTGCGCCAGATGCGCGACCAGGGCCTGAAGACGGTGTTGATGGCGGGCGACGCCTTGAACGACAAGGAGTTCGCCTCGATCGCAGGTCCCGCCGCCGAAGGCACGCTGTTCACCTTCGGCCCCGATCCGCGCAACAAGGCGACCGCCAAGGAGATCGTCGCCAAGTTCAAGGCCAAGAACATCGACCCTGAAGGCTACACCCTCTACACCTACGCCGCGATGCAGGTCTGGACGAAGGCGGTGGCGAAGGTCGGCTCGACCGATCCGAAGAAGGTGATGGAAGCCATCAAGGCCGGCGAGTGGGATACCGTGCTCGGCAAGATGGGCTTCGATGCCAAGGGCGACATCAAGGCGATCGACTATGTCGTCTACAAGTGGGATGCCAAGGGCAACTACACCGAGATCAATCCGAAGGGCTCTTAAGTCCCCTCACCGCCTTTGCTAACAACGAACGCCCCGGCTTGCCGGGGCGTTTTTGTTTGCGGCGCGTTCATCGAGGAAACTCGGGATCCCACAACGGTTAACGGCCGTTGGCGATAGCGGAACTTTTTTCCCGTAACGGGGGAACCAAAAGGACCCGAATGGCTTTAACGACCTTGGGCTGAGTTCCATGTCATTGATTTTGCTGCATCACTATTATTCCACCTTGATAACGGACTGGGCGGCACGTCTTATGACGCAGATCGCATGCCAGCATACAGATTCGTGCGACGTCGCCGCGAGGAGACACCATGAGTGATCTTTCCCCTGGGGCATCCCAGGCCCGCCGCCCCTCCAAGCGCAAACCGGAAGCCAACGGCAAACCCGACCCGATGCACGATCTCCTGCACGCGCTGCAGGCGATGCGCTCCGGCGATTTCTCGGTGCGGATGACCGGCGATCATCTCGGTATCGAAGGCAAGATCGCCGACACCTTCAATGAGATCGTCGCCGCCAATCAGCGAATGGCGCAGCAACTGGAGCGGGTCGGACAGGTCGTCGGCCGCGAGGGAAAAACCCGGCAGCGCGTCAAATTCGATCTTTCGAGCGGCTCGTGGGCGGACATGGAAGGGTCGGTCAACACCCTGATCGACGACCTGCTCTGGCCGACCCGCGAGGTGACCCGGGCGGTCGCCGCCGTGGCGCAGGGAGACCTGTTGCAGACCGTACAACTCGATGTCGACGGCCGCCCGCTGGGCGGCGAGTTTCTGCAGTCCGCCAACATCGTCAACACGATGATCAAGCAGCTCAGCGTGTTCACCTCGGAAGTGACCCGGGTGGCGCGCGAGGTCGGCACCGAGGGCAAGCTCGGCGGCCAGGCGCAGGTGCCGGAAGTGACCGGCGTCTGGAAGGATTTGACCGAGAGCGTCAACTCGATGGCCAACAACCTCACCGGCCAGGTCCGCAACATCGCCGAAGTCACCATCGCGGTCGCCAATGGCGACCTGTCGAAAAAGATCACCGTCGACGTCCGCGGCGAGATCCTGCAGCTGAAGGAAGCCATCAACACCATGGTGGACCAGCTGCGCTCGTTCGCCTCCGAAGTCACCCGTGTCGCCCGCGAAGTCGGCACCGACGGCAAGCTCGGCGGTCAGGCGATCGTGCCCGGCGTCGCCGGCACCTGGAAGGACCTCACCGACTCCGTGAACGCGATGTGCGGCAACTTGACCGCGCAGGTCCGCAACATCGCCAACGTCACCACCGCGGTGGCCCGCGGCGACCTCTCGCGCAAGATCACGGTGGATGTCCGCGGCGAAATCCTGGAATTGAAAGACACCATCAACACGATGGTGGACCAGCTCAACTCGTTCGCCTCGGAGGTGACGCGCGTCGCGCGCGAGGTCGGCACCGAAGGTAAATTGGGCGGCCAGGCCCAGGTACCCGGCGTCGCCGGTACCTGGAAGGACCTCACCGACAACGTCAACTTCATGGCCTCCAACCTGACCGCGCAGGTCCGCAACATTGCCGACGTCGCGACCGCGATCGCGGGCGGCGACCTCTCCAAGAAGATCACCGTCAACGTGTCCGGTGAAATCCTTCAGCTGAAGGAAACGCTCAATACGATGGTCGACCAGCTCAACGCGTTTGCCGGCGAAGTGACGCGTGTCGCGCGCGAAGTCGGTACCGACGGGCGCCTCGGCGGCCAGGCCAACGTGCTCGGCGTCGCCGGCACCTGGAAGGATCTGACCGAGAGCGTCAACTCGATGGCGAGCAATCTGACCGCGCAGGTCCGCAACATCGCCGAAGTAACGACGGCGGTGGCCAATGGCGATCTGTCCAAGAAGATCACGGTGGACGTGCGCGGCGAAATTCTGGAGCTAAAGGACACCGTCAACACGATGGTCGACCAGCTCAACGCGTTTGCCGGCGAAGTGACGCGCGTCGCGCGCGAAGTCGGCACCGAAGGCAAGCTCGGCGGCCAGGCGATGGTGCGCGGCGTCGCCGGCACCTGGAAGGATCTCACCGACAGCGTCAACTCGATGGCGAGCAATCTGACCGGCCAGGTCCGCAACATCGCCGAAGTCGCCACCGCGGTCGCCAAGGGCGACTTGTCCAAGAAGATCACGGTCAACGTATCAGGTGAAATCCTTCAGCTGAAGGAAACGCTCAACACCATGGTCGACCAGCTCAACGCGTTCGCCGGCGAAGTGACGCGCGTGGCGCGCGAGGTCGGCACCGACGGCAAGCTCGGCGGCCAGGCCGAAGTGCCCGGCGTCGCCGGCACCTGGAAGGACTTGACGGACAGCGTCAACTCGATGGCCGGCAATTTGACCGCCCAGGTGCGCAACATCGCCGAGGTCGCGACCGCCATCGCCGGCGGCGACCTGTCGCGCAAGATTACCGTGGACGTTCGCGGCGAGATCCTGCAGCTGAAGGAAACGCTCAACACGATGGTCGACCAGCTCAACCGGTTCGCTGGCGAAGTGACGCGCGTGGCGCGCGAGGTCGGCACCGAAGGCCGGCTCGGCGGTCAGGCCAACGTGCCCGGCGTCGCCGGCACCTGGAAGGACCTCACCGACAACGTCAACTCGATGGCCGGCAATTTGACCGGCCAGGTCCGCAACATCGCCGAAGTGACCACGGCGGTGGCCAAGGGCGACCTGTCCAAGAAGATCACGGTGGACGTCAAGGGCGAGATTCTCGAACTAAAGAACACCGTCAACACCATGGTCGACCAGCTCAACGCGTTCGCCTCCGAAGTGACCCGCGTGGCGCGCGAGGTCGGCACTGAAGGCAAGCTCGGCGGCCAGGCGCAGGTGCCGGAAGTCGCCGGCACCTGGAAGGACCTCACCGACAACGTCAACTTCATGGCCTCGAACCTGACGGCGCAGGTCCGTAACATCGCTGAAGTCGCGACCGCGATTGCCGGCGGCGATCTGTCGAAAAAGATCACGGTCGACGTCCGCGGCGAGATCCTGCTGCTCAAGGATACCTTGAATACGATGGTCGAACAGTTGCGCTCGTTCGCGGCCGAAGTGACCCGCGTCGCGCGCGAGGTCGGCACCGAAGGACGGCTCGGCGGCCAGGCCGTGGTGCCCGGCGTCGGCGGAACGTTCAAGGACCTCACCGACAACGTCAACCTGCTCGCCGCCAACCTGACCACGCAGGTCCGCAACATCGCCGAGGTCACTACCGCCGTGGCGCGCGGCGACCTGTCGCGCAAGATCACCGTCGACGTGAAGGGCGAAATCCTGGAACTGAAGAACACCATCAACACGATGGTGGACCAGTTGAACGCGTTTGCGGGCGAGGTGACGCGCGTGGCACGCGAGGTCGGCACCGAGGGCAAGCTCGGCGGCCAGGCGCAGGTGCCCGGTGTCGCCGGAACCTGGAAGGACCTCACCGACACCGTCAACTTCATGGCCGCCAACCTGACCGAGCAGGTGCGCGGCATCGTCAAGGTGGTGACCGCAGTCGCCGACGGCGATCTGAAGCAGAACCTGACGGTGAAGTCGAAGGGCGAAGTCGCGGCGCTGGCCGACACCATCAACAACATGACCGAAACGCTGGCAACCTTCGCCGATCAGGTCACCAGCGTGGCGCGCGAAGTCGGCGTCGAGGGACGGCTCGGCGGCCAGGCCAACGTGCCGGGCGCCGCCGGCACCTGGAAGGACCTCACCGGCAACGTCAACCTGCTGGCCGCCAATCTGACCTCGCAGGTGCGCGCGATCGCGGAAGTGGCGACCGCCGTCACCAAGGGCGACCTCACCCGCTCGATCCAGGTCGATGCTCGCGGCGAAGTCGCCGAGCTCAAAGACAACATCAACACCATGATCGGCAATCTCCGGCTCACCACCGACGTCAATACCGAGCAGGACTGGCTGAAGACCAACCTCGCCAAATTCACCAATATGCTGCAGGGCCAGCGCGATCTCACCACGGTCGGCCGGCTGCTGCTCACCGAATTGACGCCGCTGGTGAACGGCCATATGGGCGTCATCTACCGGGTCGAAAGCGAAGACAACCGGCAGCTGCGCCTGCTCTCCGCCTACGCCGGCGACGGCAACCACCCTCACCCGCAATTCGTGCAATTCGGCGAAGGTCTGATCGGGCAATCCGCGATGGACAAGCGCCCGCGCGTGATTTCGGACATCCCGGCCGACACCATGCCGATCAATTCGGCGCTGCTCCGCGTGGTCCCGAAGAATCTCGTCGTGCTGCCGGTGCTGTTCGAGAACCAGGTCAAGGCCGTCATCGAGCTGTCCTCCGTCAGCTCGTTCACGACCTCGCAGATGACCTTCCTCGAACAGCTCACGGACAGTATCGGCATCGTGCTCAACAGCATCGAGGCCACGATGCAGACCGAAGGCCTGCTGAAGCAATCGCAACAGCTCGCCGGCGAATTGCAGACCCAGCAGAAGGAACTGCAGCAGACCAACGAACAGCTCGAGCAGAAGGCCCAGCAGCTCGCCGAACGTAACGTCGAGGTGGAAAGAAAGAATCAGGAAATCGAACAGGCCCGGCGCGCGCTCGAGGAGAAGGCGACCGAGCTTTCGCTGACATCGAAGTACAAGTCCGAATTCCTCGCCAACATGTCGCATGAGCTGCGCACGCCGCTCAACAGCATCCTGATCCTCGGCCAGCAGCTCACGGAAAACCCCGACGGCAATCTGTCGCTGAAACAGGTCGAATTCGCCCGCACCATCCACGGCGCCGGCACTGACCTGCTCAACCTGATCAGCGACATCCTCGACCTGTCGAAGATCGAATCCGGAACGGTGACGGTCGACGCCGAGGAAATCCTCACCTCGAGCCTGCTGGAGACGGTCGGGCGGCCGTTCAGGCACGAGGCCGAAAACCGCCAACTCTCGTTCAACATCAACGTCGACGATAATCTCGCCCGCAGCATGGTGACCGACTCCAAACGGCTGCAGCAGGTGCTGAAAAACCTGCTGTCGAACGCGTTCAAGTTCACGGCCGAGGGCGGCGTGAGGATGAGCGTCTCGGCCGCGCTGGGCGGATGGAGCGCGGAGCACCCGATCCTGAACCATGCCCCCGCCGTCGTTGCCTTCGAGGTCACCGACACCGGTATCGGCATCCCGCCGGAAAAGCAGAAGCTGATCTTCGAGGCGTTCCAGCAGGCCGATGCCGGCACCAGCCGAAAGTATGGCGGTACCGGCCTTGGCCTCGCCATCAGCCGCGAACTTGCAAGCCTGCTCGGCGGCGAAATTCATCTGCGCAGCGCCCCGGGCAAAGGCAGCACCTTCGTGCTCTATCTGCCGCTGAAATATTCCGGGCCCACCGTCGCGCCGCGAATCCCTGCCCCGTCATCCTATCTGACGGCGTCCGCGCAACAGGCCGCAGCAACCCAGGAGCGGGTGATCGAGCAACTGCCGGATGACCGGCTCAATCTCGAGGCCGGCGACACCATCCTTTTGATCGTCGAGGACGATCCGCACTACGCGCGGGTGCTGATCGATCTTGCCCGCGACAAGGGCTTCAAGGTCCTGGTCGCCAGTCGCGGCGCCGAGGCGCTCGAACTCGCCAAGCAGTTCCAGCCCACGGCGGTGTCGCTCGACGTCTTCCTGCCGGACATGCTGGGCTGGACCGTGCTGAGCCAGCTCAAGCATAATCCGCTGACCCGGCACATTCCGGTGCAAATCATCACGCTCGACGAGGATCGCCAGCACGCGCTGGCACGCGGCGCGTTTTCCTTCGTCAACAAGCCGACGACCACCGAAGGCGTCAGCGCCGCACTGTCCCAGATCAAGGAATACGCCAAGCCGCGGCGCAAGCGTCTTCTGATCGTGGAAGACAACGCCGCCGAGCAGATGAGCATCAAGGCCTTGCTCGATCACGGCGACATCGAGATCCTCACCACCGATACCGGGGCCGGCGCACTCGCGACGCTGCGCGACAGCCCCTGCGACTGCGTCGTGCTGGACCTGCGGTTGCCGGACATGAGCGGTTTCGAGGTGCTCGACCAGATTCGCAACGACGAGGCCCTGTCGAACGTGCCGGTGGTCGTGTTCACCGGGCGGGAACTTTCCGCCGAGGAAGACGCGGAACTCCACACCATGGCCCGCAGCATCGTGGTCAAGGGCGTCGAATCGCCGGAACGCCTGCTCGACGAAACGTCGCTGTTTTTGCACCGTGTGATCACGGAATTGCCAGCCGAAAAGCAGAGGATGCTGGAGAAGCTCAATAGTTCCGATGAGGATCTTGTTGGCAAGACCGCGCTGCTGGTGGACGACGACGCCCGAAACATCTTCGCCCTATCGAGCGTGCTGGAGCGGCGCGGCATGAAGGTGCTGACCGCGACCACCGGCCACGAGGCCATTGCGCTGGTCGAATCCAACCCCAGGATCGCGATCGTGCTGATGGATATCATGATGCCGCAAATGGACGGCTACCAGACCATCGGGGTGATCCGGCAAAACCCGTCGTTTGGACGCCTTCCCATCATCGCGCTGACCGCAAAGGCGATGAAGGGCGACCGCGAGAAGTGCCTTGAGGCCGGAGCGTCGGACTATCTGGCAAAGCCCGTCAACACCGAGCAATTGCTCCTCGCCATCCGTATGTGGCTCCACCGCTGATCGGCGCGCAGATGATGGACCAAGAAAAAGTAAACATTCTTCTGGTGGACGATCAGCCGGCAAAGCTGCTCGCCTACGAAGTCATCCTGAAGGAGCTTGGAGAGAACCTGGTCTCGGCGGCGTCGGGGCGCGAGGCGCTCGAGTTCCTGCTGAAGAACGACGTCGCCATCATCCTGGTCGACGTCTGCATGCCGGAACTGGACGGTTTCGAACTCGCAGCGATGATCCGTGAACATCCCCGTTTCCAGAAGACGGCAATGATCTTCATATCGGCGATCCAGGTCAGCGATCTGGACCGGCTGCGCGGCTATGAAATGGGCGCGGTCGACTACGTTCCGGTGCCGGTGGTGCCTGAAGTGTTGCGTGCCAAGATCAAGGTGTTCGCCGAACTCTATCGCAAGACCCGTCAGCTGGAGCGGCTCAACGTCGAACTGGAGGACCGGGTTCGCGCCCGCACCGCTGAACTGGAAGAATCCCACACGCGGCTGCTCGAAAGCGAGCAGCGCCGGAGTCTGGCGATCGCCGCAGGAAAGATGGGGTCCTGGGACTGGGACTGGGTCAATGGCGACTGGATGTGGGACGAGGGCCAGTATCAAATTCTCGGCGTCGATCCCGGCCGTTTCGAGCTGACGCCGGCCAATATTCAGTCCCTGATTCATCCGGACGACGTTCCAGAACTGCACGATGCGTGGGCGAGCTTCGCCAGAGGCGCGAAATCATACGAGGCCGAGTTTCGGATCATCCGACCCGATGGCGAGGTGCGCTGGTGCACCGGAACGGCCGCGGCGAGCACCGACAAGGATGGCCGCGTGATCCGTGTCAGCGGCGTGACCGTCGATATCACCGAGCGCAAGCAGGCCGAAGAACGCCAAAACCTGCTGGCCCGGGAAGTCGACCATCGCGCCAAGAACGCGCTGGCGCTGGCGCAATCCATCGTCCGGCTGACGCGGGGCGAAAACGTCAAGAGTTACATCCGCTCGGTCGAAGGACGCATCACCGCGCTCGCGCGGGTTCACACCGTGCTGTCGCTCTCGAGCTGGCAAGGCGCCGAGATCGGAAAGCTGATCGACGAAGAGCTCGCGCCCTATTCGACCGGCGATCAGATCGCATTGCGCGGCGCCGAGGTGCAGCTGCAACCGGCAACTGCACAGACGGTGGCTTTGGCCCTGCACGAGCTCGTCACCAACTCGGCCAAGTATGGCGCGCTGTCGACGTTGACGGGTCGGCTGTCGGTAAGCTGGCAACTCGAGGCGGGCCTCCTCGACGTCGTCTGGACGGAGACCGGCGGGCCTGTGGTCGAAAAGCCGATATCAAGGGGATTCGGAACGAGAAGCGTCATCGCCAGCATCGAGTCGCAACTTGGCGGCAAGGCCGAATTCGATTGGCGCCCCGAAGGTCTGATCTGCCGGCTCTCGGTTCCGCTCACGCGCCAGACTGCGCCCGATCCGGCCCCGCCTCAGAAGGCCATGGCGGATGGGACTGGCAGCAGGCGCGTTGGACAGTCGGCCCGGCCCTGACGGCTTGAGTTTGTAGGCTTGGATTACAGCGTCACCGCGCCGGCAACGGCACTTGCCGATGGCCGCACGGCTTCCCGTGCGGCGTCGATCGCGCGGATCAGATCGTTGGGACGAAACGGTTTCTGCAGGCAGACCACATCAGCCAATTCCGGCGATTTGGCCAGGAAGTCGAGCGCCGTCATGCCGGATATCGCGACAACGGGCAGATCCGGCACCCGTTCGCGCATCGTTGCGATAACATCGGAGCCGTTCGAGCCCTGCAGGAAGATATCGACGACCGCGAGGTCGAAACCAGCTGCTTCGAATGCTTGCAATCCCGCTTCGGCGGTAGCGGCTTCGACGATTTCGAAATGGTTGATCCGCAGCACGATCGAGATCATCGTGCGCACGTCGGACTGGTCGTCAATCACAAGCACACGGGGCATGAAAAAATCCCGGATCGGTCGTGCAACAGCTTAGATGAAAATCCGACTGAAGGCGCAACGCCACCGGCACTATTCGACCGTTCGGTAAAGGGACGGTTACCCGGACCAACCATTGCGAACCGCAATTGAACAGGTAGTATGTAAGCTTGAGTTGATTCCGTTTAGCATGACTTCATTGTAGACTTCGTATCGCTTTTTCGCCCGGCGCTCGGGCGGCTTCGCGTCTCCGGCCTGTTAACAGTCCAGCAGCCCTCCCGATCAATATCCGCATATCGGCAAGATACGCCACGTCGGTGGATAGGTTAATGTTCGCGCATTTGCTACTGGTCCGATGGCGCGTTCGATGCCAGTTTGCCGGGGACAACGATGCAGACGGCTGACGAACGCAGCAATTTTCTATCGACCCTTCCGGCAACCAGCCGCGATCACAGGGCTGCGCTGGCAGTGGTCGGCGTCTCCTCGGTTCTGTTCGTCATCGCCGCGGTCTATGCCAGGGTAGCGCTCACCCCAATCCCGGCGTTCATTGCGAGTTACCAGTCCGCGCTCGCGATCAACGATCTCATCACCGCGATCCTGCTGTTTTCGCAATTCGCTATCCTGCGCACGCGGGCGCTGCTGCTGCTCGCGAGCGGATATTTGTTTACCGCTTTCGCCGCGATCGTTCACCTCCTGAGCTTTCCGGGTGTATTTGTCCCGACCGGCCTTCTCAATGCCGGTCCGCAGACAACGGCCTGGCTGTACCAGATCTGGCACATTGGCTTCCCGCTGTGTGCGCTCGGCTATGCGCTGTTGAAAGACAGCGATGGCGGTCCGAAAATACGCGGATCGGTCGGTCGGGCTATCCTGGGCAGCATCGTTGCGGTCAGTATTGCGATGTCGATTGCGACCTGGATCGTCACCGCCGGCCACGACTTCTTGCCGACGATGATCAGCGGCGGACGCTTCACGTCGACCTTGATCGGCACGCTGACCGCCGAAGTGCTTCTCAGCTTCGTGACCCTGCTGATCCTGTGGTTCCGGCGCCCGCATTCCGTGCTCGATGTCTGGCTCATGGTCGTGATGGTTGCATGGATGTACGACATCGCGCTGTCCGGAATTCTCAACGCGGCTCGGTTCGATTTGGGCTTTTATGCCGGCCGGCTCTATGGACTTTGTGCGGCCAGCTTCGTCCTCGCGGTGCTCCTGGTCGACAATGTCGCCCTGCAAGGCCAGTTGGCCCGGTTGCTCGAAAAGGTGCGCCGCCAGGCCGCTTCCGAGCGCAGCCTCCACACCGAGCGCGAGCGCCTTTTCAGCGCGGTCGTGGAATCCTCCAACGACGCCATCATCACCATATCGCTCGACGGCATCATCACGGCCTGGAACCGGGCCGCCGAGCGCCTGTTCGGCTTCACCTCGATCGAAGCCGTCGGCAGGCACATCGACATCATCGTGCCGCCGGACCGGCGCCCCGAAGTCAGCGGCATCCTCGAACGGATCGCCCGCGGTGACCCGATCGAAGCTTTCGAAACCGTGCGCGTGCATCGCGACGGCCGCAATGTGGACGTCCTGTTGAGCATCTCGCCGATCAGGTCGCTGTCGGGCGAAATTGCCGGTGCCTCCAAAATCGCGCGCGACATCACCGAAAGCAAGCGGACGGAGAAGGCGCTCGATCAGGAAATCGAAGAGCGGCAGCGGATCTTCGAGACCTCGCATGACCTCATCCTGGTATCCGACAGCACCGGGAATCTCATCCAGGTCAGTCCGAGCGCCAAGGTCATCCTGGGTTATGACCCTTCGGAAATGGCCGGCCGGAGCGCTCTGCTATTCATTCATCCCGACGATCTCGACAGCACGCGCGCAGAGATGCGCGCCGCGCGGCGCGGAAAGGAAATGCGAAACTTCGAGACCCGCTACGTCCACAAGGATGGAACGCCGGTTGCGCTGAACTGGACCGGCACGTGGTCGGAGCCGGTGCGACGGCATTTCTTCATCGGCCGCGACCTCACCGAGAAGCAGGCGGCGGAAGCGCAATTACGACATATCCAGAAGATGGACGCGATCGGCCAATTGACCGGCGGCGTCGCGCACGACTTCAACAACATCCTGACCGTGATCACCGGGACCATCGGAATCCTGGAGGAATCCGTTGCCGACAGGCCTGAACTCGTCGCGATCACCCGGTTGATCGACGAAGCCGCCGAACGCGGCGCCAACCTGACCAAGCATCTGCTGGCCTTTGCCCGCAAACAACCGCTGCAGCCCGTTGAAGTCGACGTCAATGCACTGGTGCTGGAGGCCGCCAAATTGCTGCACCCGACGCTCGGCGAGAACGTCGAGATCACGCCGCTGCTGGCCGATGATGCTTGGACGGCACTGGTCGATCCGAACCAGCTGTCGACGGCGGTGCTCAACCTTGCCCTCAACGCGCGCGACGCCATGCCCAATGGCGGCAAGCTCGCGCTCGAGACCAGCAACATCTATCTCGACGAAAACTACGCCAGCATGCACAGCGAGGTCACGCCCGGCAATTATGTGATGGTGGCGGTGAGCGATACCGGCACCGGAATCCCCGCGGCGCTGGTCGAGCGGGTGTTCGATCCCTTCTTCACCACCAAGGAGGTCGGCAAGGGCACCGGCCTCGGGCTCAGCATGGTGTTCGGTTTCGTCAAGCAGTCGGGCGGCCACATCAAGATCTACAGCGAGGAAGGCCACGGCACGTCGGTCAAGATGTACCTGCCGCGCGCCACCGGATTGAACCAGACCGCTGCCGAAGCCGCGATCTCGGCCAACGTCGAGGGCGGTACCGAGACCATTCTCGTCGTCGAGGACGATTCGCTGGTGCGCCGTTATGTGATGACGCAGATCGAAAGCCTCGGCTACACCACGCTCGAGGCCGCCAATGCCAGCGAGGCGTTGCAGATCATCGACGCCACGCCGACCCTCGATTTGCTGTTCACCGACGTCATCATGCCCGGCATCATGAATGGCCGCCAACTGGTCGACGAAGCGCGGAAACGTCGGCCGGGGCTGAAGACCCTGTACACATCAGGATATACCGAGAACGCCATCGTTCATCACGGCCGCCTCGATTCCGGCGTGCTGCTGCTGGCAAAGCCCTATCGCAAATCCGAACTCGCCAGGATGTTGAGACTGGCGTTGGGTGGTTGAGGCCTTCTTGACGGCCGATGTACCGGCGGGGATAACCACGATGAGCGCGATCTCTGCGGATCTGAACGGGCGGGTTCCTTGAAAAATCTCCTCACTGACATACCCGGCGTTCGCGTCGGCCACGCCCACGACGCAGCGGTTGCGTCCGGGGTTACCGCGATCATTTTCGACCAGCCCGCGATTGCGTCGATCGACGTCCGCGGCGGCGGGCCCGGTCTGCGCGATGCCGCCCTTCTCGAACCTGAAGCCACGGTCGAGGCCATCGACGGCATCGCGCTTTCGGGTGGCTCGGCGCTAGGGCTGGATGCCGCGGGCGGTGTGCAGGCCTGGCTGGCCGAACAGGGGCGCGGCCTGCGGATCCGCGAGGCGGTTATACCGATCGTGCCCGGTGCGATCTGCTTCGATCTCCTGAACAGCGGCAACAAAGCCTGGGGGCGTTTCCCGCCCTACCGCGATCTCGGCTACGCCGCGGCATGTGCCGCAGGCCCCGACTTCGCGCTCGGCAGCGTCGGCGCCGGCCTCGGCGCCACCACACCCAATTTCAAGGGTGGACTTGGTTCGGCCTCCGCGCAAACCGATGGCGGTGTCATGGTGGCGGCGCTCGCCGTGGTCAATGCCGTCGGCAGCGTCACGGTCGGCGATGGACCCTGGTTCTGGGCGGCACCATTCGAGGTCGGCAACGAATATGGCGGCCGCGGACTGCCGCCGTCGTTCACGAAGGACATGCTGAAGGCGCGGCTCAAGGGCGGCGTGGAAGCGAGCTTTGCGGAAAACACCACGCTCGTGGTCGTCGTCACCGACGCGATACTGACAAAGGCGCAGGCCAAGCGGCTGGCGATGATCGCGCAAACCGGAATGGCCCGCGCCATCTATCCGGTGCACGCGCCAACCGACGGCGATGTGGTGTTTGCAGCATCGACCGGCACGAAGGCGATCGATCCGCGGTTCGGTCTCACCGAGCTTGGAATGGTCGCGGCTAATGTCGTGACCCGCGCGATCGCGCGCGGCGTCCATGAAGCGACCGCGCTGCCCTTTCTGGGCGCGCTACCGGCATGGAAGGATCACTTCGGCTAGATCGAATTCCGAAGCGCCACCGGATCTCTCAGAGCGTTTTCAAGCGAAAGCCCGCCCCGGACTTGATCCGGGAAAACGCGTCAAACAAAAGGGCTCAGGCGCTGAGCGAGAGCGACGGCGTGGCCGAAGCCGAAATCGCCTGGGCCTGGCGCTGGATCATCTTCTCGATGAAATTATACGACGACGTTGCCGTGCTGCCCGATGCCGCCGACGTCATCGTGACCTTCGACCCGTCCGCATAGGTCAATGACGTCGTGACCGAACCGTCGCTGTTGGTGACGGAGGTGGTGGAGGCGCCCTGCAGCGCCTGCATCAGGGGATCGGAGTTCGATCCGTTGGCGCCGGAACCGCCGGCGGTGTGATGGTGGCGGCCCTTGCTGCCCTTCAGCGCCGACGCCAGTTCGCCAAGGCTGACCGAGCCGTCGCCGTCCTTGTCGAGCTTCGAAAATACGCTATCGGCGTTACCGGCGTTGGTGCCGCCGGCGCCGAGCGCGGTCTGGAATTCCGATTGGGTGATCTTGCCGTCGCCATCGCCGTCGATTTGCGAGAACAGGCTCTTGAGGGCATTCGAGCGGCTCGCTGACGCGGAGCCGGTTCCGTCGGTGGTGGACTGGCTTTGCGCGGCCAACAGCGCGCTCATGGTTGCCGGCGAGATCTGCGAACCGCCGCCGGCGCTGGCCCCGCTGCTCGAACCGGCCGAGGCCGAGGCACTTGCGAAGGAGTCGAACAGGCTTGGCTTGGTGGTTCCGGTGGATTTTGCGGACGATGCCTTCGAGGAAGTCAGCGCCTGGAGGGCATCGATCGCCGACGACGCGGCGCCTAGGGCAAGCAACATGGCCAAACTCCAGCAACGCCGCCACCCGCGGCACATCATTCATGCCGGTTCCTCAGCAAGCGTCATGCCACCGCGAGAAACCCAATGAAATCACGGTTTCGCTTGTCCCGCCCGGTCCGCCAGCACACCGACATGACCGGCAATAGCTGCCCGCCGCGGCAGATTTTTCCGCCCACAGGAGTCCTTTGCGGCCGCATTGCCCCCGGCCGCCCTGCATGTTACGCGGGGCCGTTCCGCCCCTTCGAAGACCTTTCGGGAAAGCGCACATGTCCCAGCAATTTGCGTCGCGGCCCCTCGTCATCGCGCCGTCGATCCTGGCTTCGGATTTCGCCAAACTGGGCGAGGAAGTCCGCGCGGTGGATCAAGCCGGCGCCGACTGGATCCATCTCGACGTGATGGACGGGCACTTCGTGCCGAACATTTCCTACGGGCCCGACGTCATCAAGGCGATGCGCCCGCATACCAAGAAGATCTTCGACGCGCATTTGATGATCGCCCCGTGCGATCCCTATCTCGAAGCCTTCGCCAAGGCCGGCTGCGACCACATCACCGTCCACGCCGAGGCCGGCCCGCATTTGCATCGCTCGCTGCAGGCGATCCGCGCGCTCGGCAAGAAGGCCGGCGTCTCGCTCAATCCGGGCACGCCCGTGAGCGCGATCGAATATGTCATCGACCTGATCGATCTCGTGCTGGTCATGTCGGTCAATCCTGGCTTCGGCGGCCAGGCCTTCATCCGCTCGGCGCTCGGCAAGGTCCGCGACATCAGGGCGATGACCGCGGGCCGTCCGATCGATATCGAGGTCGACGGCGGCGTCGGTCCGGACGTCGCCGGCGAACTCGCCGCCGCCGGCGCCAATGCGCTGGTCGCCGGCTCGGCGGTGTTCAAGGGCGGCACCGTGGAGGCCTACAAGACCAATATCGCCGCGATCCGCAACGCGGCGGCGATGGCGCGCGGCGAAGCGATCTAGCGAGCGGCGTCGTTTCAACTTGTTGCTAACTCGTAGATGGCAATGGCGCGTTGCGCCGCGACCACCATCTTCGCGTCGGTGGGCACGCGGAGCCCGTCATCGGGCGCGCATTCGCGCGACCCGTTGGCTTTGCCCACCTACGATTTTCTCGCTTATGCCAGCGTATGAACGATCACCGGTCCCGCAACGGCGGTGGCCGGCCCGGTGAGCAGCGGTGTCAAATTCTGCTCAATCCAGGCGACCCCGCGCCGGTTGGACTCTTCCGCGCCTGCGTAGTTGTTGAAGATGCTGATCGCCGTCACCGTGTCGTCGGGCGCATAGACCACGTAGTAGGCCATGAAACCTTCGACATCACTGATGATCGGAATGGCACCTTCCTTGATCCTGCGTGCCAGCTCTTCGGCCATGCCGGTCTTTGCCTTGCCCTGACGAATGGCGGCGTACATGGGAAATCCTCCTTCACCGGTAGCAGACGCCCCACGCCGAATCTTAACCCTTCCCGCGCGTCTGCGCCATCCAACGTTGTGGCGGCCAACGTTGTTGCGACAAGACCGAACCATTCCTGCACCGCAAGCGACCAACGGGCATGAGCATGGATGAAATTCGATCGACGCTGTTTACCCCGAAGCTGCGATGGCTGCTGGCCCAGGCGCTGCAACGCGGCGAGCGCGTGCTGTGGCAGGGCCAGCCCGATGGCATTGCCCGCATGCTGTTGTGGCGAATTCTGTGGTGGATCGGATTTCCCTGGCTGGCTCTCACCGCGCTTGCGTTCACCAGGGGCTGGATCGGTGAATCGGTCATGTTCCTCCTGGTGCTCGGGGTGGCGATGGTTGGCACACCTCTGCTGGTGCTGCTGTACGATCTGCAGACGCTGTACGTGATCACCAATCGCCGCGCGCTGATCGTGCGCACCTTCGACAAAGCAACCGTGACCGACACCTTGTTCAGCGATATGGACGCGACCTTCGAGATCCTCGACGTTGGCCGCGGCCCCTGTACCCTGAATTTCGCGTCCGGCATTTCGCCCCGTGCTTCCGATACCGATTACACCGGCCGGTACGGGTTTCGCTGGATTCGAGACGCCACGGCGGTGCGCAATATCCTCGAGCGCGCGCGTCGCGAAGACGCGGCCCGGCAAGCTGGCTCTCGCCAGGATTCCGCGCGCGGTTGATGGAACCCGAAGCATCGTCGACGTCATCGTCTTGGCCATCGTGTTGGCCATTAACCTTCATGGTCTGGCCATAAAGCCGGAACACCGTCGCGGCTCATTCTCGACGGAACCAGCCCATGACCAAAACCCTCACCGCAGCTGCCATGATCCTTCTGCTTGCGCCCTCCGCAGCGCTTGCGCAGCACCGGGCTGGTGACGCCGCGCTGGGCGCGGTGTCCGGCGCCGTGGTGCTGGGGCCGATCGGCGCGGTGGCCGGGGCATTCATCGGCTACTCGGCGGGACCCGCGATCGCGCGGTCCTGGGGCATTGACAGGTCCGAACCGCGGCGACATCGCCGCCAAGCCGCGAGAGGCCAAGCCGCAAAAACCAGTGTGCGCGGTGCGAGAGCGGAAGCTGTCGGCGCCGCCGCAACCAGATCCGCACCCGCTCAGGCCGAACCGGCCGCGCGGATCGCCACGACAAGGGGCGAAGCAGCTGCTGCCGCGCCGGCCACGACATCCGCACCGCCTTCGCTGACACCACCGCCGGTGCAAACGCTCGAGTGAGTCCGGTGCATCGCCCCGCCAACGATCTCTCCAATTGATATCGCGCACCAGGTTACGCACCGCACCTGCAGCAATTCATATTGCGCTGCCGCATGCTCAAACTTCGTGCGGATCACCGTAAAGAAACGGTCTTCACGGATTCAGCCAATCAGGGCAAAACCCGCTTCCGAATTTCTGGGAGTGCGGCATCATGACGATGACCCTGGTCTGGACTGGCGTGGCGTTGTGGCTGGCGCTGAATGCGGCCGTTACTGTTTGCCTGGTGGCGGCGGAACCCGGCACCAGAAAGCGAACGCCCTACCGCGCGCCCTACCGGATGTGAGCGATGGACGGCGCGGCCGTCAGGCGATGGGTGAGGCCCAAGCGCCTGATCGCGCGGCGCCCGCGTCCCGACCTCGAATTCTTCTTCAGCCGCTATGAACGGCGCGGGCCGGCGGTGAACCGGCGCACCGGCGGTTCCCGGTACGACCTTTACGGATTGGAAGGCCGGGCACGGTTCCCCGATCGCCGCTAAACGCCATTCCCTCAAGGCCGGCCCGTGCGCATTTGCGCGCCCGGCGTGGGAACCGTTGGCTTGACCTGAGAATTTTATAGCGACCGAATATCCAGGGCCGCCATGAACCCGCTTTGTCCCAGCTGTTCGAATGAGATGTCCAAGGTGACATCATCCCGCAACATGTTCCGTTGCGAACCCTGCCGCGAAATCATCCAGTTCTTCGGCCTTTGGCAGGATCGCGACACTGAACAGCCGCCACCCGATCCGAAGCACCCGATCGATCAGGTTCGCGCCGCCTGACGCGACGGACGCCAGTGATTGAATGGCCCGGCGGGCACGGGACTCGCTATTTCTCCCGATACAAGATCATGCCGCCATGATGCAGCACATCGTCAATGAACTCACCATCGGCGGTAAAACCGGTGTCATCCCAATAATCGATGTGATTGCCGCGGACCTCGTAACGTCCGAGATAAGCGTTCTCGCGGCTTCCGCGCGCTTCGACATAGCGGCCGCCCGGCAGCAGGTTATGGCGGATCTGGCGGTCGGCCGTGACCCACATGCCGGCGTACGGATGATTCTGGGCCGGCTGAGCTATGGATTTCTGATCGGAGTTCATCTGCGCAAAACCTTTCTCGACGGGGAGCACGACGGCGCCAGCGAACAGCGCGATCGCCGCAACGATGCTGCTGCGAATTGGCGGTTGCCTGTGAAATCGAAAGATCATTATGGCCTCACTTGCTGGCGGTGGGACGGATAACGATCTCGTTGACGTCGACATCATCAGGCTGTTCGATGGCGAAGCGCACGGCGCGGCCGATCGCGTCGGGCTGCAGCGCAATGGTCCGGTAGGCCTTCATCGCTTGCGCCGCCACCGGATCGGTAATCGTGTCGGCCAGTTCGCTCTCGACCACGCCGGGATGGATGCAGGTGACGCGAAGATTGTCGTGCTCCTGCCGCAACCCATCCGAGATCGCCCGCACCGCATATTTGGTCGCGCAATAGACCGCGGCCATCGGGAAAACCGAAAGCGCGCCGATCGAGGCGACATTGATGACATGGCCGGAGCCGCGGGCCGTCATCTCGGGCAGCACCGCGGCAATGCCATGGAGCACGCCCTTGATGTTGACGTCGACCATCCGGTCCCACTCGTCGACCTTCATCGAGGCCATCGGCGACAGCGGCATGACACCGGCATTGTTGACGATGACGTCGACGCGGCCCCAGGCCTGCCGCGCCGCCTCGGCAAACGCGGCGACATCGGCGCGGTCGGTCACGTCGACGCGCCGCGCCATGGCCTCGCCGCCCTGACCCCTGATTTCTTCCGCGAGCGCGTCCAGCCGGTCGATGCGACGGGCACCGAGCATGACCTTGGCGCCGGCGGCGCCGAGTTCCCGGGCGATCGCGGCGCCGATGCCGCTGGAAGCTCAGGTGACGAGGATGATTTTGTTGAGCGACATTGGTTGATCTCTTTCCTGGCTGAGTTTGCGAGCCGCCGTCGAGCGGTTGCCAGGAAGCTAGATCTGCTCCATTGTCGCGAAAAGCTGACCATTTCTTCCAAATATGGAAAGAAAATCTAACCAATGGAGCCGGACCTCAACGCCCTCGCCGTCTTCGCCCTGGTGGCCGAAGAGCGGAGTTTTCGCGCGGCGGCCGACCGCCTGGGGGTCACGCGCTCGGCGGTCAGCCAGACCATCCGTCGGCTGGAAGAGACGCTCCGTATTGCGCTGGTGCAGCGGACGACGCGCAGCGTCAGCCTGACCGAGGCCGGCGAACGGCTCCATGCGGAGATAGCGCCCGCGATTGCGGAGATGCGTGCGGCCATCGAGACGACGGGGAATGTGCGCGGTCCGCCGCGCGGGCAGTTGCGGCTGGCGGTCTCATCGATCGCGGAGCGATTTCTCGCCGGTCCATTCCTGGCGGCCTTTGCCGAGGCCAATCCGGAAATCCAGATCGACATCACCGTGACCGACGAGCATTTCGATATCGTCGCCGAGGGCTACGATGCCGGCGTGCGGCTGGGCGAAGTGATCGAGCAGGACATGATCGCGGTGTCCATCGCCGGCGACGAGCGCCAGCTCACCGTTTGCGCACCAAGCTACCGCGACCGGTTCGGGGCGCCTTCGCATCCGAGCGAGCTTGCGGGCCATCGCTGCATCGGCTGGCGCCCCGCGCCGAAGGTCGCACCCTATCGCTGGGAATTCGCCGAGCGCGGCAAGGAGTTCAGCGTCGCCGTCGCGCCTGAGATCACGACCAACGACATGGCGCTGATGATCAAACTCGCCGTCGCAGGCTTCGGCATCACCTTTGGCATGGAGGAGAGTTTTCGCAGCCTGATGGCGCGCGGCGAACTCGTGCCGATACTGGAAGACTATTGCCCGCGCTTTGCCGGCTTCTATCTGTATTATCCCAGTCGCCGCAACACGGCCCCAAAACTGCGCGCGCTGATCGATCACGTCCAGCGCTTCAGATGACGTCTTAGATCGCTATGCCGCCTTGATGGACGCGCTCCCCGATCGCAAAACCGTCCAGCTGCGCGCCCGGCTCAATCGAAGGCCTCGCCGTCGCTCACGTCCCCTCGAGCAGGCGATCGGCCAGCCAGTGCGGCAGGCCGTTGGCGCGAATCCGCTCCGCCGCCGTCTCGACGTCGTACGGCACGCGGCAATAGGTGATCTCGCGCGACACGGTGTCGAGCATCGCGAACGCCGCCGCCGGATTGCCGTCGCGCGGCTGGCCGACGGAGCCGATGACGGCGAGCCAGCGCCTTCCGCCGAGCAATTGCATCGGGACATCCGTCGCCGGAACGAAACTCGTCATCTTCGCCGCCGATGACATCGAATACAGCGCCGGCCGGTGGATGTGGCCACAGAAGGTGACATGGGCATCGCTCGCCTCGATGCTGCGGGCGGCATCCGGCGTGTCCCTGATGTAGCGCCATCGCGCGGGATGGCTTGCTTCGGAATGCACGTAGAGGCGATCGTCTTCCCGCTGCGTCAGCGGCAGCTCGGCGAGAAACCGCCGTTGGTCCGCGCTGAGCCGGCCGCGCGTCCACTCGATGGCGGCGGTTGCTTCCGCATTCATGGTCTCGGATGGCGTACCGACGGCATGGTCGTGGTTGCCGAGCACGGCGATGGCGCCGTCATCCACGAGATCCATCATGGTCTCAACCGCCCATTCGGGATCGGCGCCATAGCCGACGATGTCGCCGAGGCAGATGATCCGCTCCGCGCCGCGCGCGCGTGCCGCCGCGAGGCAGGCGCTGAAAGCCTGCCGGTTGGCATGGATATCCGCAAACACCGCAAGACGCACATCTTCCTCCGCGCCCATGATCGCGCCGGTGCCGGCACGTGGCTTGAGGGATATCAAACAACGCGAGGCCCGTGGCCTACACTGATGCGGAAGGCGTGGACGAAGCGCGTCGCGCGCGAGATCAACGCTTCTTCGGCGCTTCGAGGCCCCTGATCACCAGCGCCAGCAGCGCGTCGATCCGCTCCGGCGTCGCCGGATCGCACCAGTCGTCGGAATGGGCGGGATGATGATAGCGGATGGTGGCGTCGAATACCGCACGTGCCGTCAGCTTGACGTCGGCGATCTGGAAGACTCCCTGCTTCACGCCGTCGGACAAGATATCCGCGATCTGACCGACCAGGCGATCCTTGTGCGCCTGCACCACTTCGCAGGCCTCACGCGCCAGCGTCAGGTAGGTCTGGAACATCTCGGGATCTTCGGAAACCTTCTTGTATTTGATCTCGAACATCGTGCGCAGCCACTTCTCGAGCCTGGCCGGCGCTGGTCCGGACGCGTCCGCGATCTTCTGCAGCGGCGCGTTGGCGCGGTCGAGCCAGCGTTTTGCAACCGCCTGGCGCAGCGAAGCCTTGCTGGGGAAATGGCGGTAGACGCTGCCGTGGCTGACATCCAGCGCACGGGCAACGTCCACCACGGTAGCCTTGGCGAGCCCAAAGCGGCGCAAGACGTCCTCGGTAACCTCCAGAATTCGTTCAGGGGTCAAAACCACGACTTCGTTCATGCGCACACCTACGAAACGATCGGTTGGGTGGTCATTTTATCCCTCTTAATTCCGTAGGACCCCGACAGGTTCAGTTTTTCAGCGGTTCGATACGGGCGGCCTGGGCTGCCAGATGGCGGGCCACCTGGGCGTTCAGCCAGCGCTGGATTTGTGTGGTCAGATTAATGATTTCGATGGTCATGGCTTAAGTCCTCTTCAAGTCCCGGGCTCAGTGCCAGCGAGCCCAAGGTGACGCCCCTATCCGTGGCGTCGAAGAAGCATATAGCATATCCCGCTGACAGATTTCAATATCTGTCATTCAGTTTTCCGTGATTGAAGCTGCGCGGCCGGTCCTCTTTCCTGAGAGTCTCTCCAAAAAGAGATCAAAGAAACTAGCGCCTTGGACCGAACCTCGTCATGCCCGGCCTTGTGCCGGGCATCCACGTCCTGGCTTCGATTGAGCAAGAAAGACGTGGATGGCCGGGACATAGGCGAGCGGAAGCGACGCCGTCCTTCAGACGGCTATGCCCGGCCACCACGAAAAAGCGAATCATTCTCAGACAGTTAGGAAGGGCCTGACAACGCTGTTTGTTTGTCTCACCGGGGTGGCTCTGCTAAAGCACGGCGTAAAAACAATTTCCCGGAGTCGTCGATGATCCCCCGCTACACCCGCCCGGAAATGGCCGCC
The DNA here is from genome assembly GCF_964252915.1 of Bradyrhizobium sp. LjRoot220. Lineage (NCBI taxonomy): Bacteria > Pseudomonadati > Pseudomonadota > Alphaproteobacteria > Hyphomicrobiales > Nitrobacteraceae > Bradyrhizobium > Bradyrhizobium sp. LjRoot220. The sequence goes on along the minus strand of NZ_CAXUPS020000002.1, from coordinate 375,053 downwards.
ATCTGGGAGCCGCAGACCCGCTTCAAGATCTGGTTCGAGATCGAGGCGCATGCGGCCGACGCGCAGGCCGAACTCGGCGTGATCCCCAAGGAAGCCGCCAAAACCGTCTGGGCCAAGGCGCGCAACGTCACCTTCGATATCCCCCGGATCGACGAGATCGAGCGCGAGACCAAGCACGACGTCCTCGCCTTCACGACCCATCTGGCCGAAATCGTCGGCCCGGAGGCGCGTTTCGTCCATCAGGGCATGACCTCCTCCGACGTGCTCGACACCTGCTTCAACGTCCAGCTCACGCGCGCCGCCGACCTGCTGCTCGCCGACCTCGACAAGGTTCTGGCGGCGCTGAAGAAGCGCGCCTTCGAACACAAGATGACGCCGACCATCGGCCGCTCCCACGGCATCCATGCCGAACCCGTCACGTTCGGCCTCAAGCTCGCTTACGCCTATGCGGAATTTTCCCGCGCCCGCGAGCGCCTGATCACGGCGCGCAAGGAAGTCGCGACCTGCGCGATTTCGGGCGCGGTCGGCACCTTCGCGCAAATCGATCCGCGCGTCGAAGAACATGTCGCCAAGGCGATGGGACTGACGCCGGAGCCGATCTCGACGCAAGTGATCCCGCGCGACCGCCACGCGATGTATTTTGCGACGCTGGGCGTCATCGCCTCCTCGGTCGAACGCCTTGCCACCGAAATCCGCCATCTGCAGCGCACCGAAGTGCTGGAAGCCGAAGAGTTCTTCTCCGAGGGCCAGAAGGGTTCTTCGGCGATGCCGCACAAGCGCAACCCGGTGCTGTCGGAGAATCTCTCCGGTCTGGCGCGCATGGTGCGCGCCTATGCGATGCCGGCGATGGAGAACATCGTGCTCTGGCACGAGCGCGACATCTCGCACTCGTCGGTCGAACGCATGATCGGGCCGGACGCCACCGTGACGCTCGACTTCGCGCTCAACCGCCTCGCGGGATTGGTCGAGAAGCTCTTGATCTACCCCGAGAACATGCAAAAAAACCTCGACCGCCTCGGCGGCCTCGTGCATTCGCAGCGGATCCTGATGGCGCTGACGCAAAAGGGCGCCAGCCGCGAGGACGCCTACAAATTCGTGCAGCGCAACGCGATGCCGGTCTGGCGCGGCGAAGGCGATTTTCTGAGTTTGCTGAAAAAAGACCCTGACGTGAAGAAGCACCTGAGCGACGCCGAAATCGAGGAACGGTTCGACCTCGGCTATCACTTCAAGCACGTCGACACGATCTTCAAGCGCGTGTTCGGGGAAAGCTGAAGCCGCGAAGGGACGGCGCCCCCTCTCCCGCTTGCGGGGGAGGGTCGGGGTGGGGGTGCCTCCGCAAAACGCACTGGTCGAGTGGATAGACCTTCCCCCACCCGCCGCACTTCGTGCGTCGACCTAAGAGCGAGCTTTGCTCGTCTCGACCCCCGCAAGCGGGAGAGGTGAATCGAGTCCGCGGCTATCACGGCCCGTCCTGAAGGCTTTCCGCCCTTGCCAAGGCGATTTGAATCACCCCAAATCGGCTTGTTTTAAAGTTCTCGCCGCTGGCGACGGGCCATCGGGAACCCTCAAATCAACCCAACGGTAACCGCGGATCGGCTAAAGTCGCAGCGTGGCAGCTCCTCCAACGATACTCGTGTTCGATTCCGGCCTTGGCGGCCTTACGGTCCTGCGCGAGATCGTGGGCGCGCGGCCCGATGCCCATTACGTCTATGTCGCCGACGACGCGTACTTCCCCTACGGCCACCACAGCGAAGAACAGATCATCGCCCGCGTGGTGCCGCTGGTCGGCGAACTGATCGCGGCCCACGCCCCCGACCTGGTCGTGATCGCCTGCAACACCGCCTCCACGCTGGTGATGTCGCATTTACGCGGCGCCTATTCCGTGCCGTTCGTCGGCACCGTGCCCGCGATCAAGCCGGCCTGCGCCAGTTCAAGAACAAAACGCGTGTCGGTGCTCGGCACCAGGGGCACGGTGAAGCGGGAATACACCCGGAAACTGATCGACGATTTCGCGCAGGGCTGCGAGGTGACGCTGGTCGGCTCGGCCGAACTCGCCGCCTTGGCCGAACGCGCGCTCAGCGGCTTCTACGTCAGCGACAACGACATCAAGGGCGAACTCGCGCCCTGCTTCGTCAGCGACGGCGATGCCGCCCGCACCGACACCGTGGTGTTGGCCTGCACGCACTATCCGCTGTTGCTGGACCGCCTCGTCAAACTCGCGCCATGGCCGGTCGACTGGATCGACCCCGCCCCCGCGATCGCACGGCGCGTATCCGATCTGCTCGGCGGACCCGGCAACGAATCCGACACCGCCGGCGCCGAGATGGTTTTTACATCGAAGCGGCCGCACACGCTGAGCCACGCGCTGATGCCGTTTTTCGGTGGCCGGGTGCCGGCGTAAGTTCGAATGGCGGATTACGCCTTAACTAAACTTCGACGCGCTTTGGCTTTCTTCGGCGTCGGATGCGATGTTATCGTAAGCCAAGCACAACCTGACGGCACGCTAATCGAGAGTGACCGGAAAATGGCGGGCGCCGAGCGATGACATTGGATCGAGACCGGCAACCCGGTCTTTTCCATCTTCTACACCGATGCAATCTGCTACGGTGCCAATCTTAAGGACTATTTCGAAAGAGAATTTACAGGCTGGCACAGCAAGCCCTGGCCAGCTCAAATCAAGTACATTCCGTTTTGGTCGGACCTTGTCGAGAGGTTCGCGCAGCCCGCGGTCACCCCGCATGAAAATCCGTAAGGCTGCTCACTCTTTCGATGCAGCGATAAAAACCGCCAACTGCGCAGCGAAGGCACGCTTGTAGGCCGGCCGCGCTTCGCCGCGGGCGACGTAGGCGGAAAGGTTCGGTTATTCCTCCAGTATGCCCGATCCATCCAACCGGCGCAGCACGGTCACCATCATCAGATCGCCGGCGCTGAACGCGCCATCGAGCCAGTCGGCATCGCCGAGGCGACGGGAAAGCTGGCCCAGCCGGTCGCGGATGGGAGCCTTGACCATCGGCAGGCGCTGCTCGTACCAGGGCTTGTCGCGTTCCAGGAGACCAGCGATTTCCAGATCGACGATCGGCGGCTCCAGCGTGCTCAGCGCGGCGAACATCCACGTGATCGCGCGCGCCCGGGCATTGGCATCATCAGGCAGCAGTCCATCATGGCGCTGCGCGATGTGGAACACGATCGCGCCCGACTCGAACAGCGCGAGATCACCTTCTTCATAGGTCGGAATCTGCCCGAAAGGATGAAGCGCACAATGCGCGGGTTCCTTCATCTCGCGGAACGAAACAAGACGAACGTCGTAGGGTTGGCCGACTTCCTCGAGCGCCCAGCGAACACGCATGTCACGTGCCTGTCCCTCGCCGCGGTCGGGCGAATTTTCGAAGGCGGTGATGGTGGGGATCATTGGAAGACTCCGGATAATTGCATGACGCCGTCGTGTATGCAGAGGACGAACGACCGGCGCGGCTTTCCGACAACCTGCCTCGTTCTTGGCCGGTAGGGCGGATTGGAGCCGAAGGCGTAATCCGCCATCTTGGGACAACCGCCGCCGATCTTGTTTGCTCGCCTGCTTCAATCATGATGGACGAGTAGCCGAAATGGCGGATTACGCCTTCGGCTCAATCCGCCCTACGCACCTACGCGAGCCGCTGGCCAACCATCCGTCCGATCTCCGTAAACACAGCCGTGAACTGATCCGGCTTTGGCGTGCCGCCTTGCGTGTAGGCGCAGATCACGACCGGCCCGCCTGACACCGGCCAGGTCATCGCGATGTCGCCGGCGGCGTCCTGGCCGTTGAAGCCGGTCCTGTCGGCGACCTTCCAGTGCTTCGGCAGGCCCGCGCGCAGCCGGTTGTCGCCGGTCTTGCAGTTGACCATCCACTCCGTAAGGTGTTCGCGCGAGGCTTGCGACAGAACATCGCCGAGCAGGAAGCGGCGCACATTGCCCGCCATCGCCGCCGGCGTGGTGGTGTCGCCGGGATCGCCCGGCCGCGAGCGATTGAGTTCGGGCTCGTTGTGGTCGAGGCGGCTGACCGCGTCCCCGCTCGCGCGCCAGAATGCCGTCAGGGCAGCGGGACCACCGGTCCGCGCCAGCAACAAATTGGCGCAGGTGTTGTCGCTGAGCTCGAGAATGGCCTTGCACATGTCTGCAACCGACATCGCGCCGTAGCCGAGGTTGCGCTTGGCGACCGGCGCATACTCGAGCAGATCCTGGGGACCGTAGCTCACGACCGCATCCAGTTTGTCCTCGCCCCGATCGACCCGCGCCAGCACGAAGGCGGCGAGCGAAGCCTTGAACGTGCTGCACATGACGAAGCGCTCGTCGGCCCGCCACGCAATCTTCGCGCCGGTCGACAGATTTTTGGCGTAGAGCCCAACCCGCCCGCCGGTTTCGCGCTCATAGGCGGCGAGCACGGGCGGCGGATCGTCGGCGAACGCCGGCCAGACGACGAAGCTGGAAGCTGCGGCCAGCAAGGCGCGTCGATTGAGGGTCATGGTTGCTCCTGGAACTTGCGACCAGAATACTGCACCAAAGCTCGGCAGTCGAATGGCACTGCGCGTGTCCAGCGCAAGGCCGATATGATATCGCTCACCGACGCGGGGCGCGACTTCAAAGTGCGATCGCCGGAGTGGGTAACGCGCTTTCGAAAAAAAAAGGAATATCAATGCCTCCTAGGTCCTATAAGCGACGGGATCCCTCATAGCGAAAGCCGAGTGCAGACAGGACCGGTCACGGTAATTCCCACCACAATTCCATGCGGCCGAAAATGCGAAACGCCGACTGCGTCGCCCCTACGCAAGCCCAATCTCGCGATCCGCATGCGACAAATCAACCCGACGGGCAAATCACTTCTGATCTACAGAAATCGTGTCAATCCCCGAAATAAAAAATATTTCGCTTTTCCGGAACACAAATCAGGGATACATGTTGGCCATCCCGTCCTACCGCAGGCCAAATTGAGGCGTTGGGTTATGAATGGTGGGAGAGCTTGGCCTTCACGGCCGCTGCTATTGTACGAAGTCTGATCCTGATACGGGGCATAGTCGCAGTTTCATTGGTTACGTTCAGTTTCGTCAGAGATCACGCGGCACCTTGCATTCCGGGATTATCTGGTGAGGGCACCCGGAGGTCGCAAGCATATGATCGCGAGAAGCTTCGATGCTGCGCACTGTATCCTGACGACTCGCACGCTTACGGCGACTGATACCGACACGGATCGGCGAGTCGAAGCGAGCGCGCCAAGCCAGCGAAGGAGCAAGTAGGCCCAGGCGCTGTAGCGGCGACCCGTCGGTAGTGAAAGCCGGAGTATTGCCCAGCAGGTGTTCCCACCACAATTCCTGTACGAAACGGTGAAACGCCGACTGCGTCGCCCCTACGCAAGCCCAATCTCGCGATCCGCATGCGACAAATCAACCCGACGGGCAAATCACTTCTGCTATTCGGAATTCGTGTCAAGCCCCAGAATCAAAAATATTTCGCTTTTACAGAAGGCAAAATCAGTTTATATCTTCACCCATCCCGTCCCGCCAGAAGGGCGTCGGCCGTCGTCACGGACGTTGGACGGGTTGCGGTGTACGCTATCCGCCACGGTCGTCTCCGTGACTTCAGCGTACGGCGAAGACGAGTGGTCCTGACGCCCTTAGGCTGGCGTCAAGTTGCGTCGGATTCATTTCGGCGCAGCGACGGTGGCAACAGAGTATAGGCTCACCGGGGAGAGCTCGTTATAAGCCGTAAAGCCATTGCGCAGGGAATGTGGGATGTTCTCCGCTGCCCTGTATGCTCGTGTGCACCTTTGTTTGTGCACTTCGCACACGAGATCGCGGGCGCAGCGCGCATCCGGCATTCCCTGCGCCCTCTTATGAGAGGGCGGGAAGTTTCCAGCAAACCTCGGGCGCAATGCGTCGCGAGATCGCGAATCACGCATTCAGGTGTCATCGCCCGGTTTGATGTGCGGACCGGGGACATGGGTAACACCGTTCGGAGACATGGGTAACGGTTTCATTTTGTGGCCCTGCAGGTCGGCTGGCTGCGATCTTGTGGGCTCCTGAAGAAGACACCGAACTTGCCGTCTGTGTCGAGCGCCTGATGGCCAGAAGCTCGCCTCGGAAGGCCTCCGGGATCGCCAGCGCCGCTTGGCCAAAGCGCAGATTGGCCTTGAGCTGACTCGCCCTGCGTATGATGGCCCTTCGTATTCAGGCCCAGGCAGCTTGCTTGGCAAGGAACGCGAGCTGGGGCGATACCGGCTCGCCGGGCATCGTCAACAGTCTGCGCATTGATGTGGTCACTGGTATTGTAGACGTGCCGCCAGCGGTCGAATTCCTCTTGCAATTCCTGCACGGTTTTGAACGTTGCCATGGACAAGACCTCGGTCTGGCAAGATGGAAGTGCTCGTTCTTGCCTTTGGTCTGAGGATGATAGGACGAGCGTAGATGACGTCGACGCCTAGCTTGAGCAGCCAGACACGAAGTTTGGTCCATCGGACTCGGAGCAAGTGCCCCATGGCACGCCGTTGTCGACCAGGAATGCGCTGGGCAGGCCATAGTGACGAAACGTCCGTTCGAGATGCTGCTGACCGTCTCAATTTTGCTCGTTGGTGGCGGGCCTGCAGGCACAGGGCATAACGAGAATGGTCATCAACCATGGTCAGCGGGTGACACATTTTTCGGTCATGGCCCAGAGGGAAGCGTCCTTGAAGTCCATCTGCCAGACGTCATTGGGAGCCGGATGCTGAAGCGAATGTATTGCGCTGGCTGCGAAGGCGATGGGATACGCTCATGCCGAGCCAGAATTGCGTGAACCGTCGAGGCCGCAGGGTGTACGCTCTGCCGGTCCTTCAGGCGACGGCGAATCTTGCGGGCGCCCCATGTCGATGAGTATCTCGGAACTTGCACGGCGGCTTGATCGCCTTCGCGCTTCGCGCCGGAGAGATGCGGCCGCCGGGTCGATCCTGGCAATAGTTTTCAGGGCGCTACGGAGGCAAAAGAGCCGTTCTCCGGGGAGAGCTCGTTATAAGCCGTAAAGCCATTGCGCAGGGAAGGCCGGGTGTTCTCCGCTGGACCTGTATGCTCGTGTGCATTTCCTTTTCTACCCCCGCACACGGGACCGCGGGTGCAGCGCGCACCCGGTCTTCCCTGCGCCCTCTTGTTGAGAGGGCAAGGAATTCTGGCAAAGCTCGGGCAGATCATGCCGCGAGATCGCGAAGCCGCGTTTGAATGATGGTGCAACACCAACCACCGCCGTCGTCCCTGCGCACGCAGGGACCCATACTCCGCGGCCCATCGATGAAGGCGCTGGCGTTAGAGGCCTTCTGCAAACAATGACTGCCGCGGCGTATGGGTCCCTGCGTTCGCAGGGACGACGAGTGGAGAGAGGTGAGGTCAATTACCGACAGCTTCGCTCGCAATGACGCCGAGAGAGCGTTAGCACCCGCGCATCATGTGCTATCCTGCACGATATCCGGTCCGCCCCGCCAACGGAGTTTTGCATTTGACCTCCGCCTCCGCCGCCCCCGCCCCGCTCAACCGCCTTCGCCAGCAATGGCGCGAGAAGCGTCCGACCTTTGGCGCGATCGCGACCATCCCCTCGATCCAGACCGTGCAGATCATGGCGCGTTCCGGCATCGACTGGATTATCGTCGATCTCGAACACGGCCCGATCGATCTCGGCTCCGCGCATGCGATGATCACGGCGACATCAGGCACGCCCTGCGTGCCGATGGTGCGGATTGCGGCCAACGAGGCCCATCTGGCGAAAGCGCCGATGGACATCGGCGCGCTCGGCATCAACTTTCCGATGATCTGCAGCGCGGCCGACGCCGAAAAGGCGGTGCGCAGCGTGCGCTATCCGCCGAAGGGCGACCGGCTGTGGGGCCCGTTTCACGCGCCCTTTCGCTGGGGCGTGTCGATGCCGGACTACATGGCGACCGCCGACGATGACATGATCTGCATGATCACCATCGAACATGTCGAGGCGGTCAACCGCATCGACGAAATCATGGCGACGCCGGGCATCGACCTTGCGGTGATCGGCCCCGGCGATCTCGCGACCTCCATCAACAAGCGCGGCCTGCCCGACCACCCCGAAGTGGTCGCGCTGATGCAGCGCGCCGAGGAAGGCATTTTGAAAAGCGGCGTGCCGATCGGCGGCGTCGCACGATCAGCCGGGCAAGCCAACCAGATGATCGAGCGCGGTTATGTGGCGCTGGCGCTCGGCTTCGACTGGTCGCTGTTCCAGCGCGGCATCGCGGCGAGTTTTGAGGGCATCAAGCGCTAGCCGCGCGCGCTGCTTTGCGCGCGATGGTCGCGCTGCTAGGCTTTGCCGACAGGGAGAACAGAAATCATGCTCAGGAAAATTATACTCGGATTGGCTGTCATTGCTTTCACAGGCGCCGGCGTCGCGCTTGCCCAGCAAGGCGGCATCAAGCGCACGGCGCTGCAAAAGCTCGATTTCCCGCCCGGCTACAACACCGTCACCGCGATTGCGGAAGTGCCTGCCGGCGGTGCTGCCGGCCGCCACACCCACCCTGGCGCCGAGACCGGCTATGTGCTCGAAGGCGAGCTCGAACTCATCATCGACGGCAAGCCGCCGGTGAAGATCAAGGCCGGCGAATCCTACCAGATCCCGGAAGGCGTCGTTCACGACGCCAAGGCCGGCGACAAGCCCTTCAAAGTGCTCGGGGTTTACATCGTCAAGGCGGGCGAACCATTGGCCAAACCGGCGCCATAAGGCTGTAGCGTTTTCCCGCGAAGTGGGACCCGGTTCGCGTCAAGAAAACGCGTCAAAATAAAGACCCAGAGCCCCGTTTCGATGCAATCGAAACGGAAAGGCGCTGGCGTCAAACCGGCCGGTTCGTGCTACATCAGGGGACTGGCGGGCCGCTCGGGCCGCCCGGTTTTCTGATGTGCTGGTTGCGGGAACGTGAGCGGAGCGATGCGCGGAACGGTTCGAAAAATAACATTGCCGCGCCGTCTCGTCGCTGACCTCATGCACGCGTCGGTTCGCGTGCCGTTCGTCTCGCTGGCGCGGCCGCTCAATATCCGCGGCCTGCTGGAGGCCCGCGCGCAGGCCGCAGTGCGGCCCGGCTGGGCGGCGATCTTCGTCAAGGCGTTTGCGCTGGTCGCCAAAGAGCAGCCGGTGCTGCGGACGCTGTACGTCAAATGGCCATGGCCTGCGTTCTACGAACTGCCGCGCAGCGTGGCGATGGTGGCGATCGCGCGGGTCGAAGACGGCCAGGATTGCGTGCTGCCGCAAAAGGTCACGGCGCCCGATGAGATGTCGCTCGCGGACGTGGACGCGATGATCCGGCATGCCAAGGAGGCGCCGATCGAACAGGTGCCGGCGTTTCGGAAAATCCTGCGCACGACGCGGCTGCCGCTGCCGCTGCGCCGGCTGTTCTGGTCGATCGGGCTCAATTTCGGCCGCCAGCGCGCCAATTATTTCGGCAGCTTTGGCGTCACCTCGGTGGCCGCCTATGGCGCCGGCCAGCTCCATGCGCTGAGCCCGGGCCCCTTTGTCCTGAGCTACGGGGTCGAGAAACCGGACCAGTCGATCGATGTCGTGCTGCGCTGGGACCACCGGATCACCGACGCCGCCCTGATGGCCAAGGCGCTGAATAGGCTGGAACAGGTGCTGAACAGCGAAATATCAGGCGAATTGCGGGCCAATCGGCAGCAAAACGAGCCAAAATCGGTCCGGGCGGTCGCGACTTGACGGCCTCTTGCCGTCATCCGGGGGCGCGAAGCGAAGCTCAGGGGTGCAATTGCACCTCGGGGGATCTCGAGATTCCCCGGTGCGCAATTGCGCACCTGAGGTCTGGTCCTGCGGACCATCCCGGAATGACGATGTGCGGTCGATTCCTGCCCCCGAATGGCGTGCCCTTCGCATTGACAGAACGGCGCTTTCTCCCTAATAACCCGCTTGCTCGCGGGCCGTTTTCGGCCCGCGTTGCGTTTCGCGACCCGTGGTCCTCCTTGAAGCTTTTGAGGCGGACCTGTCGGCACCGGGAAGTTCCCGGCGCACAGGAGGGCGCGTCTCCTCAAAACTCAAACTCATCAGAGGACGCGATGACTAAGCGCAGTGAGGCGAAGTACAAGATCGATCGCCGTATGGGCCAGAATATCTGGGGCCGCCCCAAGAGCCCGGTGAACCGCAGGGAATACGGCCCCGGCCAGCACGGCCAGCGCCGCAAGGGCAAGCTGTCCGACTTCGGCGTCCAGCTCCGCGCCAAGCAGAAGCTCAAGGGCTACTACGCCAACATTTCCGAGCGCCAGTTCCACGGCATCTACGTCGAGGCCGGCCGGATGAAGGGCGACACCGGTGAAAACCTGATCGGCCTCCTGGAGCGCCGTCTCGACACCGTGGTGTATCGCGCCAAGTTCGTCGCCACCATGTTCGCCGCGCGCCAGTTCATCAACCACGGCCACATCAAGGTGAACGGCCGCCGCGTCAACATTTCGAGCTACAAGGTCAAGCCGGGCGACGTGATCGAGGTCAAGGAATCCTCCAGGCAGCTCACCCCGGTGCTGGAAGCCATCCAGCTCGGCGAGCGCGATGTGCCTGACTACGTCGAGACCGATCACAGCAAGATGACGGCGAAGTACGTCCGCATCCCCGCGCTGTCGGACGTGCCGTTCGCGGTGCAGATGGAGCCGCATCTGATCGTCGAATTCTATTCGCGCTGATCGGCGCGCATTTTCGAGCTATCAAGGCCCCGGCAAAACCGGGGCCTTTCTTCTGTCCGGTATGGACATGGTTCAAACGCCCGCCGGCAAGTAGGGTGTGGCCCCGGTGATCCATGCGCTTGAACGATTACGGGGGATAACATGCGCCTGAGCGACTGCTACAACTTCCATGATTTCCGCAAGCTGGCGCAACGACGCTTGCCCGGCCCGATCTTTAATTACATCGACGGCGCCGCCGACGACGAGGCAACGCTGCGCCGGAATACGGCGAGCTTCGAGCGTTGCGATCTGGTGCCGAACGTGCTGCGCGGCGTAGAAGCCATCGACATGTCGGTGACCGTCATGGGCCAGAAACTGGCGATGCCGATCTATTGCTCCCCGACTGCGCTGCAGCGGCTGTTCCACCACACCGGCGAACGCGCGGTGGCCGCAGCAGCCGCGAAGTACGGCACGATGTTCGGGGTATCCTCGCTCGGCACGGTAAGCCTGGAGGAATTGCGTAAGGCGCACGACACGCCGCAGGTCTATCAATTCTACTTTCACCGCGACCGCGGCCTCAACCGCGCCATGATGCAGCGCGCCAAGCAAGCCGGCGTCAACGTCATGATGCTGACGGTGGACAGCATCACCGGCGGCAACCGCGAACGCGACCTGCGCACCGGATTCTCGATTCCGTTCCGCCTGACCCTTGCCGGCATGTACCAGTTTGCGGTCAGGCCGGCGTGGGGCATCAACTACCTCACCCACGAAACCTTCAAACTGCCTCAGCTCGACGAGCACGTCGACATGAGCGGCGGCGCCATGTCGATCGGGCGCTACTTCACCGAGATGCTCGAGCCGTCGATGAACTGGGACGACGTCGCTGACATGGTGCGGCAGTGGAATGGGCAATTCTGCCTGAAAGGCATCATGTCGGTGGCCGACGCCAAACGCGCGGTCGAGATCGGGTGCACCGGCATCGTGCTGTCCAACCATGGCGGCCGCCAGCTCGACGGTTCGCGGGCGGCGTTCGATCAACTCGCCGAAATCGTCGATGCCGTCGGCGACCGCATCGACGTGATCATGGATGGCGGAGTCCAGCGCGGAACCCATGTCCTGAAGGCATTGTCGCTCGGAGCCAAAGCGGTTGGCGTCGGACGCTTCTATCTCTATCCTCTCGCCGCAGCCGGCCAGGCCGGCGTCGAGCGCGCGCTCGGCCTGATGCGGGCCGAGATCGAGCGCGACATGAAGCTGATGGGGTGCAGATCGATCGACCAATTGTCCCGCGAAAATCTGCGCTTCAGATAACGCCTTCGTCTCCCCCGACATTTGCAAATCCCGAGAGCCCGTCATGACCACCTACACCCCTCCCCCGCGCGATCCCAAGGCAATGCCTGTCCGCATCAATCTGCTGTCGGACACCCAGACCCGGCCGACGGCGGCGATGCGCGAGGCGATGGCGCGGGCCGAGGTCGGCGATGAGCAGCTCGGCGACGATCCGACCGTCAATCTGCTCTGCGAACGCGTCGCCGACTTGCTCGGCAAGGAAGCCGCCGTGTTCATGCCGTCGGGCACCATGTGCAACGTCGCTGCGACATTGTCCTGGTGCCGGCCGGGCGACGAAATCCTGGCCCATGCCAGCGCGCACATCATCGCCCGCGAAGGCGGCGCCCATGCCGCCCTCGGCGGATTCCAGATCATGCCGTTGCCGGGCGACGACGGGCAATTCTCGCCCGAGACGTTTCGTGCCGCGCTGCATCCGCGCTCGCGCTACCAGCCGCCGCAAACCGTCGTCAGCGTCGAACAAACGGCCAATATCGGCGGCGGCACGATCTGGAAGAAGGCCGCACTCGATGAAGTCGTCGAAATCGCCAAGGCCAACGGGCTCGTCACTCACATGGACGGCGCGCGGCTGCTCAACGCCTGCGTCGCGTCAGGAATTTCCGCGCGCGCCATGACCGCGGGTTGGGATTCGGCCTGGATCGATTTCTCCAAGGGCCTCGGCGCGCCGATCGGCGGCGCCATCGCGGGCTCCCGCGACTTCATCGATAATGTCTGGCGCTGGAAACAGCGGCTCGGCGGCTCGATGCGGCAGGCCGGCATTTGCGCCGCGGCCTGCGTCTACGCGCTCGACCATCACGTCGACCGTCTCGCCGACGATCATGCCAACGCGCGGGCGCTGGCGCGGGGGCTGTCGCAGATCAATGGCATCGAGGTGCAGCAGCCGGAGACCAATCTGGTGTTCTTCAAGCCGGATGGCGCCGGCATCCCCGGCGACAAGATGGTCGAGGCTTTGCGCAAGCGCGGCGTGCTGCTGGCGATGATGGACGGGCGAATCCGTGCCTGCACCCATCTCGATGTGAGCGCCGCGATGATCGAGGAGACGGTGGGTCTGGTGCGCGAGATCGTGCGCGAGGCCTAACGCTCTTCTGCCAACGCCTGATAGATCAGCGTTTTCAAGGCAAGCTGAATGCGTCCGCGTTGCGACGGCGTCTGCACCATGAAGATCGCGAACATGTCGTCCCTCGGATTGATGAAGAAGAACGTGCCGGCGACACCGTCCCAACGGTATTCGCCGAGCGGCCATGAGGTGTTCGGCGGCACCGACGTGCGCACCGCAAAGCCGAGCCCGAAGCCGCTGGTTTCGCCGGGGTAATAGCCATAGTCGCGCGCGATTTTCGTCTCCGCACCGATATGGTCCGATGTCATGAGCGCGATCGTCTCGGGCCTGAGGTAGCGGCGGCCTTCGAAAGTGCCGCCGTTCAGCAGCATCTGCGCGAAGCGAGCGTAGTCGCCGACGGTACCCACCATGCCGCCGCCGCCGGACTCCATCCGCCTCGGCTCGATCGGATCTCGCACGTTGGTGACCGGGCTGATCGCGCGATCGGTCGGCATCGGCTCGGCAATGCGCGGCCGCAGCGCCGGATCGGTGACGACAAACGCCGTCTCGCTCATGCCGAGTGGACCGAGCAACCGTTCCCGTTCGAATTCAAGCAGGGATTTTCCCGACGCCACCTCGATCACGCGACCCAGCACGTCGGTGGAATAGCCGTAGTCCCATCGCGTGCCTGGCTGCTCGACCAACGGCAGTTTTGCGACCTGCTCGGCAAATTCGGCATTGGTCAGGTTGCGGCGGAAGAGACCAGCTTCAGCGTGGCGGGCGCGTACCAGACCGCCTCCCATGTAGCCGTAAGGCAGGCCGGAGGTATGGCGCAGCAGATCGGTGATCGTGATTGGCCGCTCGAGCGGCTCCTCGACCAGCGTCAGCGTGCCATCATCGGCGCGCTTCTCGACGCCGACTTTTGTCGCCGCGAAGGCCGGAATGTATTTCGAGACGGGATCGTCGAGTCTTAGTTTGCCATCCTCGACCAGCATCATCGCCGCCACCGAGGTGATCGGCTTCGACATCGAATAGAGCCGGAAGATGGTATCGGCGCTCATCGGCAGTTTGGTCGCGATATCGCGGACGCCGAAACTCTCGAAATAGACCGGTTTGCCGTGCTGCTGGATCAGCAGGATCGCGCCCGGGATCTTGCCGGTCGCGATTTCGTTGCGGATATAGTCGCCGACGCGCGTCAGGCCTTCGCGCGAAAAACCCGCTCCGGCCGGCGCCGCTGATTCCGCGCACGCCGATGGCGGCCAGTCGGCGCCGACGGCAACAACCGCCAGCGCCGCCACGACAAGGAAGCGACGGGCAAGAATGTCAGTTCTCCATCGCTTCATAGACCAGCTGCTTGAGGGTGCGCTGCACGCGCTGCCGTTCGGTCGGGGTCTGTTCCAGCAGCGCGAAAAACATGTCCTGCTTGCGGTCGACCACGAGATAGCAGCCCGAAGCGCCGTCCCACTTCAATTCGCCGAGCGATCCCGGCGGCGGCGGCTTGGCGTTGCCGGGATCGGTGCGCACGGCAAATCCAAGTCCCATGCCGAAGCCGTCTCCGGGAAAATAGAAATAGTCCCGCTCCACCCCGGAGTCCTTGCCGGTATGGTCCGATGCCATCAAGTCGAACGTTTTCGGGCTGAGATAGGTCTTGCCGTCGAATTTCCCGCCATTGAGCAGCATTTGCGCAAAGCGCGAAAAGTCCGACATGGTCGATACCATGCCACCGCTGGCGGATTCCCACTTCTGGCGAACCTCGGTCCGGTACTGGCGGCCTACCCGGAAATCACTGTCGTTCGGCACCGGCTGGGCGAGCCGTGCCAACCGCTCCGGTTCGGTGACGAAGAAACCGGTGTCGGTCATGCCGAGCGGGTCGAGCAGCTTCTCTCTCTCGATCTCGAGCAACGATTTTCCGGACACGATCTCCATGATCCGCCCCAGGATGTCGGTGGAATGACCGTATTGCCAGAGCGCGCCGGGCTGGTTGTGCAGCGGCAGCTTGGCGATCCGCTCGGCGAATTCGGCGAGGTCGAAATCGCCCGCATAGAGATTGGCCTCCTTGTAGGCCTTGCGCACCAGGCTGTCGCCATAGAACCCATAGGTGATGCCGGAGGTGTGACGCATCAGGTCGAGAATGGTTATGGGGCGGGTCATCGGCACCAGTTCGAGCGTCCTGTTGCCGTCCTCGGCCTTCTTCTCCACGCCGACCTTCATATTTGCGAACGACGGAATGTATTTCGAGACGGGATCGTCGAGCTTGATCTTGCCGTCCTGGATCAGCTGCATCGCCACGACCGACGTGATTGCCTTGGTCAGCGACGACAGGCGGAAGATGGTCTTGTCCGTGATCGGTGTCTTGGAGACCACGTCCTGCACGCCGAAGGTCTGATGATAAACCGGCTTGCCGTGCTGCTGGATCAGGACATTGGCACCGGCGATCTTGCCGGTTGCCACCTCGTTCGCGAAGAACTCGCTGACCTTGGCGAGCTTCGCCTGATTGAAACGCGCGCCCGCCGGCATATCGAAGGTGCCCTCGGCGCGGGCGAGCGGCGGCGCGCCCAGCATCAGCGCACCGCAAACCAGCGCGCGCAACAATTGACGTGGATTCATTGGACCCCCCGGAATTCGCCCCGGGAGTGTAGCGGTCGTGTGTCAGTCCGCACAAGGGCTGCCGTAGGTAGCTAGCACCGATTCATGCAATCTGGCGCTGTCGCGAGAAAAACAGCAGAAGATCACTTTGCCGACGTCTGGCGCTGCGTTCAGGGCATCGACAACCGTTGCGACCGCGATGTCAGCCGCGCGGTCAGCAGGGAAACGATAAACGCCGGTGGAGATCGCAGGATAGGCCAGCGAAGAAAGCGCGTTGGCCTGAGCTAGTTCAAGCGCGCGGCGATAGCAGGAGGCGAGCAGTGCGTCTTCACCATGACCGCCGCCGTTCCACACTGGTCCAACCGCATGGATCACATGCCGAGCCTCGAGCCGATAGCCTCGAGTGATTTTGGCATCGCCGGTTGCGCAGCCATTCAGTGTGCGGCACTCGGCCAACAGCTCAGGACCGGCCGCCCGATGGATCGCCCCATCGACGCCGCCCCCGCCCAGCAGAGACGAGTTCGCGGCGTTGACGATGGCGTCAACGCGCAGGGTGGTGATGTCGGCAACGATGACTTCCAGCCGCGCGTTGCCGATCTGGCGGGCGGTCGAACTCAGGCCGAAGCCGCCGCGCTGACGGTGACACCCTTGTCGGCAAACAGCTGCTGCAATTCACCGGCCTGGAACATCTCGCGGATGATGTCGCAGCCGCCGACGAATTCGCCCTTGACGTAGAGCTGCGGAATGGTCGGCCAGTTGGAGTAGGTCTTGATGCCGTCGCGCAGATCAGCGGACTCCAGAACGTTCAGGCCCTTGTAGCCGACGCCCACGTGATCGAGAATCTGGACCACTTGCCCCGAAAAACCGCACTGCGGAAACTGCGGCGTTCCCTTCATGAACAGCACGACGTCGTTCGACTTCACTTCATTGTCGATAAATTGCTCGATGCTCATATTCGCTTCCTTTTGGGGCACAGCCCCCTGCGGCTAAGCCTTACGGGCCGGCTCGTCCGATTTAACCCGATACTGGGTATATATGTAGCCCAAACCGTTGTGCATCCAAAGTAAAATGGCGAGGAGCTGGCATGCGCGACCTTGACGCGGGGCCCGGAAGGCCAGCCCGCTCATAGTCTGACGGTATCAATATCATGGCGCCGGGAGGCTTTTTTCCCGGATCGGAACCCCTATCTAGGACGGACTGTCCGTTAGGAACCCCTCTGCCAGAGAAACGTTCTCTCCCGAACCGGAGCCACCAGTGACGAAATCTGTATCCGCCGCGGCCGCGTCAGCCACCCCGACCCCGTCACTCCTTTCCGATTCCGGCACTCTCGCCGAGCGACTCGCCGGCGCCTATCTCGCCGTGCGGGACGAGACCGAGCGCCGGGCCGCTCCCCTGAGCGCCGAGGACCAGCTGATCCAGTCCATGCCGGACGCAAGCCCGACGAAGTGGCACCGCGCCCATACCACCTGGTTCTTCGAGCAATTCCTGCTCGGCGAGCATTGTGAGGGCTACCAGGTCTTTCATCCTGACTACGCTTTCCTGTTCAACTCCTATTATGTCAGCGCGGGCCCCCGCCACGCCCGCCACCAGCGCGGTCACTTGACGCGCCCGAGCGCGGACGAAGTCACGGCCTATCGCCGCCATGTCGATGCCGCCGTCGTGACATTTTTCCGAACCACCGACGTCGACGTCCTCGCCCGTCTGGTACCGCTGGTCGAAGTCGGCCTCAACCACGAGCAGCAGCATCAGGAATTGATGCTGACCGACATCCTGCACGCCTTTGCGCAGAACCCGATCCCCCCGGCCTACGATGCGGCGTGGCGCTTCCCTGCCCCGGCACGGGGCGGCGACGATTGGATCACCCTCAACGAGGGCATCCATACCGTCGGTCATACCGACGACAGCTTCCATTTCGACAATGAGAAGCCGGCGCACCGCGCGCTGGTCGGCCCGGTGAAACTCGCCCGCAATCTCGTCAGCAACGCCGAATGGCTGGCCTTCATCAAGGACGGCGGCTACGCGACGGCGACGCTGTGGCTGATGGATGGCTTTGCTGCCGTGAACAACGAGCAGTGGCAGGCCCCCGGCCATTGGCGCCAGGTCGACGGCGAATGGCGGATCATGACGCTGGGCGGGCTGCAGCCGATCGACCCGTCGGCTCCGGTCAGCCATGTCAGCTATTACGAGGCGGATGCGTTCGCGCGCTGGAGCGGAAAGCACCTGCCGACCGAAATGGAATGGGAAGTCGCGGCCCGCGCCGGCCAGCTGAACGATGCCTTCGGTATCGTCTGGCAGTGGACCCGCAGTTCGTACTCGCCCTATCCGGGCTATCGCGCCATCGAAGGCGCGCTCGGCGAATACAACGGCAAGTTCATGGTCAACCAGTTGGTGCTGCGCGGGTCTTCGCTCGCCACTCCGGCCGGACACAGCCGCATCACCTACCGCAACTTCTTTTATCCGCACCACCGCTGGCAATTCACGGGATTGCGCCTTGCAGACTACGCCTGACTTTTCTCAAGCATGATCGGGAAAAGGCGAGGATCGCCTTTCCGAACCAAACCGTGCCCAACCGATGATCAAATAGCGCGCCGGGAAGCGCGTTCGGGAGAATACCATGAATGTGCACGCCCTCGCTTTGGCCCAAGCGCACCAGTTCGACGAACAGACTTCCGCGTTTGCGGGAGACGTGATCGGCACCCTCGCGCAGCATCCTAAACGGCTGTCGCCGAAATATTTCTACGACGCCACGGGGTCGGAACTGTTCGAACAGATCACGGTGTTGCCGGAATATTATCCGACGCGCACCGAACTCGGCATTCTGCGCGACCGCGGCGATGCGATAGCCGCCATCATCGCGAAGGGAGCGGCGCTGGTGGAATTCGGCGCCGGTGCCACCACGAAGGCGCGCCTGCTGCTGGAACGCAGCGACTTCGGCGCCTATGTGCCGGTCGATATATCCGGCGATTTCCTCAATGCGCAGGCCGATGCCCTGCGCAAGGATTTCCCCGGCCTCGACGTTTATCCCGTGGCCGCGGATTTTACAGCACCGTTTGCACTGCCGGCTGAGATCGCCGATATGCCGAAGCTCGGCTTCTTTCCGGGATCGACGCTCGGCAATTTCGAACCGCACGAGGCCAGCGCGTTCCTGCGCACCGCCCGCGAAATCCTCGGCGACGGCGCGCAGATGATCATCGGCGTCGACCTCGAGAAGGACGAACGCGTGCTCTACGACGCCTACAACGATTCGGCCGGGATCACCGCGCGCTTCAACCTCAATGTGCTGGTGCGCATCAACCGCGAGCTCGGCGGCAATTTCGACCTCTCCGCCTTTACCCACCGCTCGATCTACAATCGCGACCGCCATCGCATCGAGATGCATCTGATCAGCCGCAAGGCGCAGAACGTGCGCGTGCTCGGGCACAATTTCTCGTTCCGTCCCGGCGAGAGCATCCATACCGAGAACAGCTATAAATACAGCCTCGAGCGCTTCGACGCGCTGGCACGCGGTGCCGACTGGAAGGTGCGGGAGACATGGACCGACAACGGCAGGATGTTCTCGGTACACGCGCTGGCGGCGTCAAGCTGAGGCCGCCTCACACTTTCGCCGTCGACTTGACTCGGGCCGCTCGCACCTTGCGCGTGGGTATGATCCGGCCCATGGGCGTGAACCAATGGTCTGACAACCGCTCCGCGCTCAAGAGCCAACCGTGAATGATCCGCCATTTATCCTGCCCGCGGGATTGGAAATCCAGCAGCGGCGACCCGTCGTCCTGCAGCTCGTAGAAGAACCGCAACGAATCCTTCCCGGTGGGCCCGCCAGGATCGATCGTCTGGTTCAGAATCCAGTCATCCCATTGCTGGAGTATCAGGGCACGTGCTTCGCTTTGTTTCATAGGCGCGCGTTCTCGGCCACGGCCGGGCCGTGGAAACTGAGTTGACCGCGCTGGTCAGATTTAACTTGCAAAGAAACGTGCCCGCGCCGCCGCGCACCAGCACCTTCGTAACCCGTATGAAAGCAAATGCTTAACAAATTTGCAATTTCGTCACTCTACGCCGGCAAGCCGCTGCACCCGCGCTGTCATTTCCCCTTCGAAACGTCCAAATTTTGACCCGGACTCAACTAATCTTGCCGAAACGGCTTGGCTGGGGTGAGTTCGTGCCAGGGAATAGTTATGGGAAACGCGTATACGGCGTCCGGGAACCGGAAGCCTTGGGTCGGAGCTTCAACCGAGGACGAGGGACTTGATTCCCAAATGAGTGCTGCATCGACGGCCCTGCTTGAGGAAAACGTCAGGCTTCGTGCCCTGGTGGTCCAGTTGTCAGACCTCGTCCTCAAGAACGTTGTCGCTCGGAAATAGCATCGCGGCCCTTCGCGAGAGCATGTCGAGCGGCGCGCGCGGACTGGTTACTCCGCCGCGCTGGACCTCAGCGAGATCGATTCCCATACCGCGACCACCACCATGATCGCCGACGTGAGAATCGAGAGCGACAGCGGCGACAGTCCGCCGGCGAACCAGGCGAGCACGCCCAATGCGATGATGCCGACGCCATGCGAGAGTTGAAGGAAACCGCGAAAGCTGTGCTTGAACAGGATCGTCCCGATCAGGAACAGCAGCGGGCCGCCGATCGCGCTCAACACCGTCCTGAGATCGGAATGACCGCCCGGATGCTTCAGCACAAGCTCATCGGCCACCGCCGTGACGATGACGCCGGCCACGATCGGCATGTGCAGATAGGTGTAAGCGAGCCGCGCCAGCCTGCCCGGCTCGCTCGATCCTGAAATCTGCTCGGAGCCGGCTTCGGCGCCCTTGTGGAAGTAGATCCACCACATCGCGAGGGTGCCGACAAACGCTGACACGAAGGCGATGACATTTTCCGTGGTCCAGGCCAGTTCGGCAAAAGTCCCACCCGTCACGACGATGGATTCGCCGAGCGCGATGATGATGAACAATGCGCAGCGCTCGGCCATGTGGCCGCCCTCGATCACCCAGTCGGCGACCGAGGACGCTCCGTACCGGGGTATCCAGAACCGCACCGCCGGCGATAGATATTCGATGACAAGTGCGATCACCCACAGCGCCAGCCGGGTTTCGCCGTTCGCAAATCCACCCGCAATCCAGAACACCGCCGACAACGCCAGCCACGACGTGATGCGGATCGCGTTCATCCGCGCCCGCGGACGCGATGGTGGCGTCGCGACCCACAAGAAAACGGTCTTGCCGACCTGCATCGCGGCATAGGCCAACGCGAACCACAGCCCGCGATCGTCGAACGCCTTCGGGATCGAGGTCGAGAGCACGAGCCCGCCGAGCGTCATCGCAAACAGCAGCAGCCGGACCGGGGTTTTTTCAGGATTCAGCCAATTGGTGATCCAGGCGGTGTAGACCCATACCCACCAGATCGCGAGGAACAGCAGCGCAACCTGCAGGACCCCTGATGGCGTGAAATGGCCAAGCAGCGTGTGCGAGATCTGTGTGACAGCGAAGACGAAGACGAGATCGAAGAACAGCTCGGCGTAGGTCACCCGGCTGTGCTGGTTCGGCACGATCGGGCGGAACAGCGCGCCGTGTGTGTCCGCCGCCATCGGCGCGCCCCGCTGCTTCAATTAGCCTTCCGGCACCGCAGCTTTGCCAGGTATCCCGGCGGGTCCGACAGGTACCCCGGGTCCGCTAGGCACCCCGGTTTGCAGCGCCAGCGCGTGCAGCACGCCGCCCATCTGTCCCTTGAGCGACTGGTAGACGATCTGGTGTTGCTGGACCCTCGACTTGCCGCGGAAGGACTCGGCAATCACGGTCGCCGCGTAATGGTCACCGTCGCCGGCCAGATCGCGGATCGTCACCTCGGCATCGGGTATGGCTGCCTTGATCATCGATTCGATATCGTGGGCGTCCATCGGCATTCCAGCATGTCTCCGTCAGATGTTTCGAATCACGGCCGGTTCTCGCGACCGTGACAGGCAAACCTAGCGCGTACGCCCTTCTAGGTCACCCTTCCCGGCACTATATCCCGGGTCCAGACGTTTTAAACCCTTTCAAGCCGAGGCGTCCGGTCACATCCGGCTGACCCAAAAAGAGGCCCAGAACCATGAAACTTCCCGGTCCCGACCATCCGATCACCATTGCGGCCAACCCCAAGCGCGTCCGGGTTTCGGCCGGCGGCGTGGTCATCGCCGATACTACCCAGGCCCTGACTCTCAAGGAGGCGAGCTATCCGGCGGTGCAATATGTGCCGCGCAGCGACGTCAGTATGGCGCTGTTGGCCCGCACCGAGCGGACCACGCATTGTCCCTACAAGGGAGACGCGAATTATTTCAGCATCAACGCCGACGGCAAGACCCTGGAGAATTCGATCTGGACCTATGAGACGCCGTTTCCGGCGATGGCGGAGATCGCCGGCCACCTGGCGTTCTATCCGGACAAGGTCAAGATCGAGGAAGTGGCCTGAGGGCCTGATCCGCCTTGGCTAGGCTTGGCCGGGCGTGGACCCGAGGCATCACACCGTTGGTGCCTGCTACGCCCGCGCGCTCCCGACATTTTTAGCGAATCCCCGACAGGGGTGCAGCGCTTCGAAAGGTCATGATTGGCCTTGCTGAATCGGGTTCCAGGCTGCAACATTCGCGGCAAAACAGCCTGGCTGGGGAGGCGCGCATGACATCGATTTCCACCGCGGGACATGCCGACGTTCACGCCGTGCCCAAGGTCAAAACGCGTAACCTTTCGCTGGATCGCGCCCGCACCTTTCTGACGCTGGTGGTGCTGCTCCACCACGCGGTCATCCCCTATACCTATTTCGGCCACACCGATCCGAAGTATTTCTTCGGGTTCGACATGATCGTGCTCGCCACCGACAGTTTCTTCATGGCGATGTTCTTTTTTCTGTCCGGCCTGTTCGCATGGCCGGGCATCGCCCGGAAAGGACCGCTGAACTATTTGCAGGATCGGCTGTTTCGGCTTGCCCTGCCGTTCGTGATCTGCGCGTTCACGGTCATTCCAATCGCCTATTACGCCATCTCGCTGCGGCACCATCCCGAAATCGGCTTTTCTGAATTCTGGTGGACCACGATCACAAAAGGCCCGTGGCCGAGCGGACCGATCTGGTTCCTTTGGGTCCTGCTCGGTTTCGACCTGGTTGCGTGTCTGCTGTACCGGCTGTCACCCAACATGCTCGATCCGATCGATCGTCTCTCGCTGCACGGTCGCCGCCGGCCCGCGGTGTTCTTCGCGGTCATGCTGGCGGTGACCGCTGCATTCTACATTCCCGGTTTGGTTCACTACGGACCAAGCAGTTGGTTCCAGTTCGGGCCGTTCTCGGTTCAGCACGGCCGCGTGATGCTCTATGCGACCTACTTCTTTTTCGGTGCCGGCATCGGCGTTCAAATGATGGATCGCGGCCTGCTGGCGGCGGACGGCCGGATGGCGAAGGTCAGTTGGGATTGGTTTATACTGGCGCTGGTTCCGTACTGCCTGCTGTGGGTGCTGATCTTCATCAAGCGCGAAATACTCGGGAACCCGTCACCGTTGCCGGACTGGTACGAGGGGCTCTACGCGATCTGCTTCACGGTCTTCAGCGTCGCCATCATGTTTCTGATCCTGGCCTATTTCCTGAGGTTCAAGCACTCAGGCTGGAGTCTGCTCGATCCGATGCAGGGCGACGCCTACGGCATGTTCCTGGTGCACTACCCGATCGCATTGTGGCTGCAATACTGGCTGTTCGACTACGACCTGCCCGCGATCGTAAAGGCCACGGTCGGCTTCGTGCTGACCGTCACGTTCAGCTGGGCACTGACGCGGGCGTTGCGACAGATTCCCGGCGCGAAGAAGGTGTTGTGAACTTAAGCCCGTCATTCCGGGATGGTGCGTTAGCACCAGACCCGGAATCTTGAGATGCCGGGTTCGATGCTCCGCATCGCCCCGGAATGACGGTGGGCTAGGAAGCCTTGCCGCTCATATACGCCGGCAGCCAGCTTTCGAACGCCGTGTTGAGCGACGCTACCGCGACCGGTGCTTCACCGGCCACCGCGATTGCATCGCCACCTGTCGTGCCGATCCGCACACACGGCACACCGGCACCCTTCATCTTCGCCAGCACCCGCCCGGCATCGGCCGCCGAAACCGTCACGATGTAACGCGCCTGGTCCTCGCCGAACCAGTAGGCATGTGGCACGATCGAAGCAGGTGCGGCCAGCAATTGCGCGCCGATGCCGCCTGCGATCGCCATCTCGGCAAGCGCGATCAGAAGTCCGCCGTCGGAAACGTCATGCACCGCGGTGGCGGTGCCGGCGTGGATCATGCCGCGCACCACGTCGCCATTGCGCTTTTCGGCGGCCAGATCGACCGGCGGCGGTGCGCCCTCTTCGCGGCCGCAGACATCGCGCAGATACACGGACTGACCGAGCCAGCCCTGGGCGTCGCCGATCAACAGGATCGCCTCGCCTGACGCCTTGAAGGCAAGCGTGGCGGACTTGGTGAAATCATCGAGCAGCCCGACGCCGCCGATCGACGGTGTCGGCAGGATGCCGCGGCCGTTGGTCTCGTTGTAGAGCGAGACGTTGCCGGACACGACCGGGAAGTCGAGCGAGCGACAGGCTTCCGCAATGCCCTGCAGGCAGCCGACGAACTGGCCCATGATCTCGGGCCGTTCCGGATTGCCAAAGTTCAGATTGTCGGTGATCGCAAGCGGCCGTCCGCCGACCGCGGTGATGTTGCGCCAGGCCTCGGCCACCGCCTGCTTGCCGCCTTCGAACGGATCCGCTTCGCAATAGCGCGGCGTCACGTCGACCGTGAGCGCCAGCCCCTTCGGGCCATCCTGCACCCGCACGACGGCGGCATCGCCGCCGGGACGCTGCACGGTATTGCCGAGGATGACGTGGTCATATTGCTCCCAGACCCAGCGCTTGGAGCAGAGCTCGGGCGTCGCAATCAGCTTTTCCAGTGCCGCCGAAATGCCGATCGGCGGCTTGACGTCCTGTGCGCGCACCATCGGCAACGGCGCGGACGCGACATGCGGCCGGTCGTACAGCGGCGCCTCGTCGCCCAATTCCTTGATCGGCAAATCGGCCATGACGTCGCCGCCATGCTTGACCACAAAACGCTTGCTCGGCGTGGTGTAGCCGACGACGGCGAAATCGAGCCCCCATTTCTTGAAGATCGCCTCGGCCTCTTGTTCCTTTTCGGGCTTGAGCACCATGAGCATGCGCTCCTGGCTTTCCGAGAGCATCATCTCATAGGCGCTCATGCCGGTTTCGCGCGTCGGCACCGCATCGAGATTGAGATCGACGCCGAGATCGCCCTTGGCGCCCATCTCGACCGCCGAACAGGTCAGCCCGGCCGCGCCCATGTCCTGGATCGCGATCACGCAATCGGCTTCCATGATTTCGAGGCAGGCTTCCAGCAGCAGTTTCTCCGCGAAGGGATCGCCGACCTGCACGGTCGGGCGCTTCTCGGCGCTGTCGTCGTCGAATTCGGCCGACGCCATCGACGCGCCGTGAATGCCGTCGCGGCCGGTCTTGGAGCCCAAATAGACGATCGGCATGTTCACGCCGGAGGCCGCGGCGTAAAAAATCTTGTCGGTGTCGGCGAGGCCGACGGCCATCGCGTTGACCAGGATGTTGCCGTCATAGCGGGTGTGGAAACGCACCTGCCCGCCGACGGTCGGTACCCCAAACGAATTGCCATAGCCGCCGACACCGGCGACCACGCCCGACACCAGATGACGGGTCTTGGGATGCTCCGGCGCACCAAACGAAAGCGCATTGAGACACGCGATCGGGCGCGCGCCCATCGTGAACACGTCACGCAAAATGCCGCCGACCCCGGTGGTGGCGCCCTGATAGGGCTCGATGTAGCTCGGGTGGTTGTGGCTCTCCATCTTGAACACGACGGCCTGGCCGTCGCCGATGTCGATCACCCCGGCGTTTTCGCCCGGGCCCTGGATCACCCAGGGCGCCTTGGTCGGCAGGCCGCGCAGATGGATGCGCGAGGACTTGTACGAACAGTGCTCGTTCCACATCGCGGAAAAAATCCCGAGTTCGGTGAAACTCGGCACCCGGCCGATCAGCTTGAGGATGCGCTCATACTCGTCCGGCTTCAGCCCGTGGCTGGCGACGAGTTCGGGGGTGATCTGGGGCTGGTTCATGGATCCCTTAATAGGAAGATCGAGAGGCTGCGAAAAGGCCTTTTAGGACGCATTTCCGCCCTGTCCAGAGCTTTGCAGAGCCCTGTGCGGGATCGGCGTTTGCACAACCCGTCGGGATCGGATTTAAGGACTTAAACCTGCAAAGGAAGGCCCAATTTCGTGAATGACCTCTCCAATACTGCATTCGTCAAACGTCCCGATTTGTACGTCGAAACCGAGGGCGAATTCGCTGGCTGGCGCACCTGGACCCGCGACAGCTTCGAATCCAACAACGGGCCGTTCTGGCACCGGGTGGAGGAAGACGGCCGGGTCCGCGCCGCGTTCCGTGTCGAAAAGAAGCACCTCAACGGTATGCGCAACGTTCACGGCGGCTGCTTCATGACCTTTGCGGATTATTGCCTGTTCGCGCTGGCGTCGTCGGTGCTGCAAGGTCCAGGCGTGACGGTATCATTTGGCTGCGAATTCCTCGATGCGGCACGCGAAGGCGAACTGGTCGAATGCGAGGGCGAGATCACCCGCGCCGGCGGCTCCCTGATCTTCCTGCGCGGGGTGCTGAAATCAGGCGAACGGTCGCTGTTCACCTTTTCCGGCACCATCAAGCGGGTGAAGTGGAAGCCGCGGACCGACGCAGGCGCCGTTGCCACCTAGCATTGCCTCAACTCAGCGCAGCTGGCGCGGTTATGTGCTGTTGCTGGCGTTGGCGTGCTGCTGGAGTTCGACCTATCCGCTGACCAAGATCGGCCTCGGCTCGATTCCGCCGATCACCTTTATCTCGGCCCGCTCGCTGATCGCGGCCGCCTTCCTGCTCGTCATCCTGTACGCGCGCGGGTTGCGGCTCCCGACCGACGCCAAGGCCTGGAAGCTGTTCGCCCAGCAGCAGAGCATCAACTCGACGATCCCGTTTTTGATGATCACCTGGGCGCAGCAATATGTACCGGCATCGAGCGCCGTGGTGCTGGCCTCAACGACGCCGATTTTTGCCTTCCTCATCACCTGGGGCATCACGCGGCACGAGCCGGCGACGTTGTTGAAGCTGGTCGGCGCCATCCTCGGCCTCGCCGGAACGGCCGCGATCATCGGGCTCGACGCGGTCAGTGGTCTCAGCAAGGACGTGTTCGCCGAAATCGTCATCCTGATCGCCACCCTCTCCTTTGCCTGCGCCACGATCTTCGGACTGCGGCTGACCGAATACGATCCGATGGTGGTGGCCGCGGGTTCGCTGTTGTTCGGCGGCTTCGTGTTGCTCCCGGTGTCGCTGATCGTCGATCACCCCTGGGCCCTGCGGCCGACGGCCGAAGCGCTGGCGGCAACTGTGGCGATGGGCATTTTCTCGAGCGCGTTCGGGCTGATGCTGTTCTACATGTGCCTGAGCCGGCTCGGCACCCTCACCACCAACGCGCAAGGTTATCTGCGCATTCCGATCGGCGTCGGTCTGTCGGTGCTGCTGCTCGGCGAGAGCGTGCCGGCGAATTTGGCGCTGGGCCTCGTGCTGGTCATGGCCGGCGTCGCCGCGATGACCATTCCCGGCGATCGCTACGGCAAGTGGATCAACCGGCTGCGCGGCCGGTGAAAGCTGGGCGGCTCTCTATTGCAGGCTGACCAGGGTCAGATCGACGAACCACGACTGCGGCGAGACGAAACCCTTGATCTTCTTGCTCATCGCGCGCGGGTTGAGATCGTGGACGATGAAAAGCCAGGGAGGATTATCGACGATACGTTCATGCGCCTTCCGATACGCGGCCGAGATGGCTTTCGGATCGGTCGCCTCCGAAATCGTGGTGAGCGCATCCTCGAATTCGTCGTCTTTCCACTGCTCGAAATTAAATCCGTTCGGCGAAAAATTCGCGGCCGCAAAATAGCGCGCCATGACACCGGCATCTGACGAGGGCGAGCTGATGTTGAGCACCATCGCCCCCTGCAAGCTTGCATGATCGGGTGTGGCCCGGGCGGCCGTCAAAAGCACTTGCCATTCGATCACGCCGAATTCCACATTCACGCCGCAGGCTTCCTTCAGATTCTGCTGCAGGAATTCGTTCATGGGCAAAGGCAACATTTGCCCGGAGCCGGAATTCGAAATCAGCGCCTTGAACAACAACGGCTTTGCAGATGTGTATCCTGCTTCGGCAAGCAGCGCCTTGCCCTTGGCCGGATCGAATTTATAGCGGTTGGCCGGTGTTCCAAAGTCGGGATCGCTGGACTTGAGCCAGCCTACCGACGGCTCCGCGGTCCCATTCAGGAACGACACCAGCCCTTCCCGATCAATGCAATAGTTCAAGGCCTGGCGAACCCTGACGTCCTTGAAAGGGCTGTTCGTCGCGCCGATGTTGTAGAACCAGGGCCAGACATGCGGATACGAGCCGGTCGTGATGGTGAAGCCGGCCGATTTCAGGGAAGCGAGACCATCAGGCGGCGGCACTTCGATCCAGTCGACTTGACCGGCGCGCAACGCGGCCAGTCGCGAATTCGCTTCCGGAATCGGCATCAGGACGACGTTGTCGACCTTCGCCATCCGGGTGGCATCCCAATATTTATCCCACCGGGCGAGATTCGCCTCTTGCCGCGGCACGACCTTGGTGATCCGGAACGGCCCAGTGCCTGCAGCGGGCAGCGTCGCGACCTTGGCCCACTCCCGGCCAGCCTTTTCGAACGACGAGGGCGACGTGAACAGAAGGTACACCGCCATGTAGGGGAAATACGACACCGGCTTGGTCGTCGTGATGGCGACGGTGTCGTCATCGACCTTCTTGTAGCTTCCCATCACGGGGACGCGCGATCGTGAAATTGCCGAACTCGGCGGCTCAAATTGTGGGCTGTTGTTGTTGAAATAGCGGTCAAGATTCCAGATCACCGCATCCGCATTGAAATCGGTTCCGTCGTGGAATTTCACGCCGCGGCGCAGATGGAATATCCACGTCTTGCTGTCGGCCGGGTCCTGCTCCCATTTTTGCGCGAGCCCGGGCCGCAGGGTCGCCAGTCGGTCGGTCCTGGTCAAATCCCACAGCACCAACCCTTCAAAGACCGGATAGCCGAGAAAGCGCATACCTTCAAAGCCGTTATTTGGCATTCCGGTTGCGGTGGGTATATCGGATGCCGTCATCGCAATGCGCAGCGTGGTTTCGGCCATCGCCGGCTGGTACGACAGCAAGGCGGCTGCAAGCGCAAAAGTGCGGGAAAGCTTGATGAGCATGACAGTCCTCCGTCCAGCGATCGGAAAGTCCGAATTCAGCAGGGCGCCGGAGGATTTAGGAGCAAATTTCAGGCCAGCCGGACACGGCGCGGCTGATGGGCAGAACTGCAGACTTATTGTGGCGTCGCCAAAAGCTTGCGATATTTTTCGATATCGCGCGTCACCAGTTGCTGTAGCACTTCCGTCGTGTGTTCGTTGGCGTCGGGCGCGACGGTCGAGAGATCGTGAAAGCGCTTTTTGACGGCACCGCTCTCCACCGCGCTCTTCGCTGCGGCGTTCAATTTCGCGATGACCGCCGGCGGCGTTCCCTTTGGCGCGAACAGGCCGTTCCAGCCCTGCGCCTCGAATTCGGGAAGCCCGGCCTCGGCCGAGGTCGGCAGGTCGGGCAAGGTCGCGAGCCGCACCAATGAGCCGACCACCATGGCCTTCACCAGCTTGTCGTCGATCGCCTGCGATACGGACGCCGCGGCATCACAGACCCCATCGATCTGGCCGCCGATCGCGTCCGTCAGCGCAGGCGCGGCGCCGCGATAGCCGACCAGCGTGACGTCGACGCCGGCGGCCTGCGCAAAGCTCTTGCAGATCAGGAAATTCGACGAGCCGATGCCGGCGTGGCCGAGATTGATCTTTCCGGGATTCTTCTTCGCGTAGGCGATGAACTCCTGCAGGTTCCTGGCCGGAAAATCCTTGCGCAGTGCGACGATGCCGAAGGTCTTCGCCACCATCGCAATCGGCACAAAGGAGTCCGGCGTGAACGCCAGCTTTGGATAAATCGTATAGGTCGCCGCGCTGGTGCCGGCGTTGCCGATCGCAATGGTATATCCGTCGGCATCCGCGCGCGCCGCACGCGTCAGCGCGGTCGAACCGCCGGCGCCCGCGATGTTCTCGATCACGATCGGCTGTCCGAGCGCCTTGGTCATCTCTTCGGCGACCACGCGCGCGATCACGTCAGAAGTGCCGCCGGCCGCGAACGGCACAATCATGGTGACGGGACGTTTTGGGTAATCCTGCGCGTGGGCCGCAGTGGCAACGAACAAAAACGTTGCCAGCGCTGAAAGCATCCGCGCCGTAGTGGCAATCACGCCGCTTTTTCCAGATGCGCGACGAGGCCGGCAAACAGGCCGCGGCCGTCGGTGCAGCCCATGATGTCTTCGACGTGGTTTTCCGGATGCGGCATCATACCCAGCACATTGCCACGCTCGCTGACGATGCCGGCGATCGACTGCGCAGCGCCGTTGATGTTGGATTTCTCGTCGACCACGCCCTCGGCGGAGCAATAGCGGTAGAGCACCCGCCCCTCGCCTTCGAGCCGTTTCACCGTCTCTTCATCGGCCTCGTAATTGCCTTCGCCATGCGCGACCGGCACGCGGATAACCTGGCCGGCATTATAGCCGCGCGTGAACGGGGTATCCGAGCGTTCGACCCGCAGGTGCACATCGCGGCAGACAAATTTCAGCTGCGCGTTGCGCATCAGCACACCCGGCAGCAGCCCGGCCTCGCAGAGGATCTGAAAGCCATTGCAGACCCCGAGCACCAGGCCGCCACTGGCCGAGAAATCCCGCACCGCGTCCATCACAGGCGCACGCGCCGCAATGGCGCCGCAGCGCAGATAGTCGCCGTAGGAAAACCCGCCGGGCACCACCACGAGATCGGTCCCCTTGGGCAGCGCGGTCTCGGCATGCCAGACCATCGCGGCCTCATGGCCCGATGCGAGTTTGAGCGCCCGCGCCATGTCGCGCTCGCGATTGATACCGGGAAAAACGAGAACGGCTGATTTCATTGCGTGGGCACTTCGTTCAGTTCAAGACGCTTCTCGATGCGATCCAGACGCCCCTCGTGGCGAACAAGCGTCGCATGAACGCCGGATATTTCCTGGAACACACTCGCAATTTCCTGACGAATACCGTTTTGCGATGTTCGTAATGCTTGCGTTTGTTGATTCAACTCGTCGACCTTACCGTCGACCTGGGCCAGACGCGCCTGAACCGATTTCAATACCTCGAACATCGGCTCCATCGTCACTTCGGCCATCTCGCCTACCCTCAACCCTTCAGTTCAATCGCATAATTCTCGATCACGGTATTCGCCAGTAGCTTGTCGGCGGCTTCTTTCAACGCCGCCTCGGCCGTGGCCTTGTCCGAGCCGGACAGTTCGATGTCGAACACCTTGCCCTGACGGACGCTGGCGACGCCATCGACGCCGAGCGATTTCAGCGCGCCTTCGATGGCCTTGCCCTGCGGATCGAGAATGCCGGACTTCAGGGTAACGGTAACACGTGCTTTCATATTCTTGGCCCAGTATTCCGAACGTCACCCTGAGGTGCGCGGGCGAAGCCCGAGCCTCGAAGGGCGACCTTGTATTTCATCTCCATCCTTCGAGGCTCGCCGAAGCCGGCGAGCACCTCAGGATGACGGCGACCGATCAGCTCTTCACCAGCACCGGACCCGTACCCGCCGGCCGCTCGTTCTCCATCAGGATACCCAGACGCTTTGCGACCTCGGTGTAGGCCTCCAGCAGGCCGCCGAGATCCCTGCGGAAACGATCCTTGTCGAGCTTCTCGTTCGACTTGATGTCCCACAGCCGGCAGGAGTCCGGCGAGATCTCGTCGGCGACGATGATCCGCATCATCTCGTTCTCGAACAGCCGGCCGCACTCCATCTTGAAATCGACCAGACGGATGCCGATGCCCAGGAACAGCCCGGTGAGGAAGTCGTTGACGCGGATGGCGAGCGCCATGATGTCGTCGATTTCCTGCGGCGTCGCCCAGCCGAACGCGGTGATGTGCTCCTCGGAGACCATCGGGTCGTTGAGTTGGTCGTTCTTGTAATAGAACTCGATGATCGAGCGCGGCAGCTGGGTACCTTCCTCGATGCCGAGGCGCTGTGACAGCGATCCCGCCGCCACGTTCCGCACCACCACCTCCAGCGGCACGATCTCGACTTCGCGAATCAGCTGCTCGCGCATGTTGAGGCGGCGGATGAAATGGGTCGGCACCCCGATGTCGTTGAGGTGCTGAAACAGGTACTCCGAAATCCGGTTGTTGAGGACGCCCTTGCCCTCGATCACCTGGTGTTTCTTGGCATTGAACGCGGTCGCATCGTCCTTGAAGTGCTGGATCAGGGTTCCCGGCTCCGGGCCTTCATACAGGACCTTGGCCTTGCCTTCATAAATGCGGCGTCGACGGCTCATAGGGATGTACCGTGTTTTGTTGAAATCCATGAATTTGGTGTGCTCCGGATGACAAGGGTTTACGACCACGACGGAGCTGCCGTGAAGGCCTGGAACCTGATCTTAACCACCTGGAAACAGAACAAGAACCAAGCCTCCTGGCAACCTATCCGATTGAGCTACCCAGCACAATCGACCCGGCCCAATTGGGCCCAACTTATACCTGTAGACTGCGGCTTAACGGCCCGTTGTTTTGCCGATTCGCCCCCTCTATCTAGGTAGGCGACGGCGCCGCCACAACGCGGCCCCCGCGTGCATCTGGCAGGGATTGGAACTCAGGAAATGAACACTTTCGACAAGCGCGAGGAAGGTTTCGAGAAGAAATACGCCCTCGATGAGGAGCAGAAGTTCAAGGCCGAGGCGCGCCGCAACCGGCTGCTCGGAATGTGGGCAGCAGAAAAGCTCGGAATGACCGGCGACGCCGCCACCGCCTACGCCAAGGAAGTGGTCGCCTCCGATTTCGAGGAAGCCGGCGATTCCGACGTCATTCGCAAGGTGATGGGCGACCTCACCGCCAAGGGCGTGGCCCTCACCGAGCCGCAGCTCCGCGCCAAGATGGACGAGCTGATGGCGACAGCCGTCGCCCAGGTGAAGGCGGGAACGTAACGGGCACCGTCATTCCGGGGCGATGCGCAGCATCGAACCTCAGATGCGCAATTGCGCATCGGGGAATCTCGAGATTCCGGGTCTGGTCCTTCGGACCAGACCCGGAATGACGACGGATGGACTACTGCTCAACGCCGCGAAGCTTTCGTCCCGCCGTACTCCGCCCGGACAATTTCCAACAACCGCCGCGACGCCGCGCTGAGAAAGCCGCCGCGTCGCGTCACCGTCACGACATCCTGGCTCGCCGTGAGATCGCCGACGCGAATGGTCGAGATCGAGCCGTATTTCAGTTCCTCCGCAGCGTTGCTTTCCGAGAGCAAGGCGATGCCAAGGCCAGCCTCGACCAGGCGCTTCTGCGCGGTCAGGCTGTCGACCGGTGTCCAGTCGACCTCCCCCAATCCATGGGTTTGAAACAGCGCGAACACGTGTGACGCCGTGATCTCGCGCCGCCCCGGCAGTACGGGAAACGCGATCCAGCGTTCGTCGCGCAAATCGGCCAGTTTCGCGACCCGCCGGCCGGCGCGCGGATGATCGGCCGCACACACGACCTGAAGCCGTTCGGCGAGCAATAATTCGCAATCGAGATCGCGCGAGCGGTCGCGGTCGTAGCGAAGCCCGATGGTGGCTTCGCCGCGCCGGATCAGATCGCTGACTTCCGCGCTGGTCGCCGTGCGCAAGGTCAATTCGACACCGGGATATTCGGCCGCAAACCGCTTGAGGATTTCGGACAGGCGGCCACCGGCGAGCGTGCCGACCACGGCGAGCGCGACCGGTCCCGAATCCGGCCGCGCCAATGCCCGCACCGCATTTTCCGCATCTTGCGCGGCGGCGACCGCGCGCTCGGCATACGGCACCATCACCCGTCCGGCATCGCTCAGCATGGTGCGCCCCGCGATTCGCTCGAACAAGGGAATGCCGAGTTCCTGCTCCAGCAGCGCAATGCGCCGCGATATCGCCGGCTGCGAACGGTGCAGCACTTTGGCGGCACTCGAAATTCCACCTCGGCGGTGAACCGTCAGGAAGGTGTTGAGCGCATCGCTGTCCATATTCGTCCATGCAAAAAGCTGATGAGATAAAGAGAAATAACAAATTAGGTTGATGGGCGGAAGCCTCCTATGTTGGCCGCGAAAGCAATCAATTGAAGGAAACGACCGATGCGCAGCCAGATGAAAAAAGCCGAACTGTTCCGATCGCTCCACACCCGGGCCGGCGCCTTCATCATTCCCAATCCATGGGATGCCGGCACCGCAAAGCTGCTCGCGGCGATGGGTTTTGAGGCGCTGGCGACCACGAGTCTCGGGCTTGCCAACACGCTCGGCAGCGCCACCGTCAGCCTCGACGCCATCATCGAGAATTGCCGTGCCATTGCGGAGGCGACCGACCTTCCCGTCAATGCGGATCTGGAGAATTGCGGCGCGGACGACCCGAAGACCGCCGCCAAGGCGATTGCACGGGCGGCCGAAGCCGGCGTGGTCGGCGGCTCGATCGAGGATTCAACCGGCGACCCGCGTAACCCGATTTATGATTTCGGGCTCGCGGTCGAGCGGGTGCATGCGGCGGTCGAAGCCGCCCGCGCGCTGCCCTTCCCGTTCACGCTGACGGCGCGGGCCGAAAACTTTCTGTGGGGCCGCAACGACCTCGACGACACCATCAAG
Source organism: Bradyrhizobium sp. LjRoot220 (assembly GCF_964252915.1). Lineage (NCBI taxonomy): Bacteria > Pseudomonadati > Pseudomonadota > Alphaproteobacteria > Hyphomicrobiales > Nitrobacteraceae > Bradyrhizobium > Bradyrhizobium sp. LjRoot220. The sequence goes on along the minus strand of NZ_CAXUPS020000002.1, from coordinate 340,613 downwards.
CGGCTGCAGGCGTTCGAGGCCGCCGGCGCCGACGTGCTGTATTCACCCGGCGTGCACGACATCGACACCATCCGCACCGTGGTGTCGTCGGTCAGAAAGCCCTTCAATCTGGTGATGGGATTTGCCGACCCGACATTGACCGTGCCGCAGATTGCCGCCGCCGGCGTCAAGCGCATCAGCGTCGGCGGCGCGATGGCGCGCGTGGCGCTCGCCGCCTTCCTCAAATGCGCCCGTGAAATGAAGGATCAGGGCGCATTTACCTATGTGCGCGAGATGGCGCCGATCAAGGAAGTGCGGGCGGCGTTCGCCGCGGCGTGAGAATGCGGAGGCTTACTCTCGCCGTCATTCCGGGGCGATGCGAAGCATCGAACCCGGAATCTCGAGATTCCGGATCGCCGCTTCGCGCCGTCCGGAATGACGTTGCCGTCGCCGCCCGACGCCAACGTCACCCCTCCTTGAAGCCATACTCCGGCACATTCCCCGTCGCGCCGTAATACTTGTACGGCAGGAATTTGCCGGACATCGTGATCTTGACGCGGTCGCCCTTCGGATTGGCGACGCGCTCCATCGCCATGTCGAAGTCGATCGCAGACATGATGCCGTCGCCGAATTCTTCTTCGATCAGCGCCTTCCAGGCCGGACCGTTGACCAGGACCATCTCGTAGAAGCGATAGATCAGGGGATCGGTCGGCGGCATCGGCGTGCCGGTGCCGCGCATCGGCACCTCGTTCAGCATCGCGGTCTCGCCCTTCGACAGGCCGAACAACTCGGCCGCATTCGCCGCCTGCGGCTTTGTCAGTTTCATCTGGCCGAGAATGGCGCCGACGATCAGCACTTCCGAATAGCCGCCAATCTTTTCGCAGATGTGCTTCCAGCTCCAGCCTTTCTCGCGCTTGATGTCGAGCAGCTTTTCGGTGAGGTCTTCGCGTTTCATGTCAGGCTCCTTGACTTCCGTCATGCCCGGGCTTGTCCCGGGCATCCACGTCTTGCTTCGTTCACTTCAGGACGACGTGGATGGCCGGGACAAGCCCGGCCATGACGTCGACTGATCGTGTTGCTCGTCGATGTTCGATGCGACCACCAGTTCCGGCTTGCCCGGCCGCACGATCGGCACGTTGCGCGGATCGTGGTTGGTTACCGTGGCCGCAAACGTCTTGCTGCGGCTGACCAGGAAATCGACGATGTGGTTGCGCAGCGCGTAATAATAGGGATGGCGGTGCAGATCGATGCGGCCGCGGTCCTTCGGCAGCGGATTTTCCACGATCTCGGCCAGCACGGCGCCTGGGCCGTTGGTCATCAGAAAAATCTTGTCGGCAAGATAGATCGCCTCGTCCACGTCATGCGTGATCATGAACGCGGTCTGTCCGGTCTCCAGGCAAATCCGCCGAACCTCGTCCTGCAGCGTGCCGCGCGTCAGCGCGTCGAGCGCCGAGAACGGCTCGTCCATCAGCATGATTTTTGGCGTGATCGACAGCGCGCGCGCGATGCCGACGCGTTGCTTCATGCCGCCAGACAACTCGGATGGGCGCTTGTGCTCGGAGCCGGTCAGCCCGACCAGATCGATGAATTTCTGCGCATGCGCCTTCACCTTGGCGCGGTCCCAGTCGCGCCATTTCGAGGTCACGGCATAGGCGACATTGCCGAGCACCGTGCGCCACGGCAGCAGCGCGTGGCTCTGGAAGATTACGGCGCGGTCGAGGCTGGTGCCTTCGATCGCCTGCCCGTCGACGATCACGGCGCCTTCGCTCGGCTCGTCGAGGCCGGCCAGGATGTTCAGCACCGTGGTCTTGCCGCAGCCGGAATGGCCGATCACACAGCCGAATTCGCCGCGCGACATCGACAGCCAGAGATCCTCGAACACGCTGATCTGGCCGCCATCGGCGCCGGGATAACGCCGCGCGATGCCTTCGATCGAGATGAATTTGTCGGTCATATCAGCTACTCCGGGAACGTGACCATGCGCGTGAACCGCGCAAGGATCTGGTCGAGCAGCATGCCGACGATGCCGATCAGGAGGATCGCGATGATGACGTTGGTGATCGAAAGATTATTCCATTCGTTCCAGACGAAGTAACCGATGCCGGTGCCGCCGACCAGCATCTCGGCCGCGACGATCACGAGCCAGGCGATGCCGATCGATATCCGCATGCCCGTGAGAATGGTGGGCGCCGCCGCCGGCAGGATCACGGTGAAGGCGCGGCGCACGGTCCCGACTTCGAGCGTGCGGGCGACGTTGATCCATTCCTTACGTACGGCCGCGACGCCAAAGGAGGTGTTGAGCAGCATCGGCCACACCGAGCAGATGAAGATCACGAAGATCGCGGAGATGCTGGAATCCTTGATGGTGTAGAGCGCGAGCGGCATCCAGGCCAGCGGCGAGATCGGCTTCAGGACCTGGATAAACGGGTCGAGCGCCTTGCTGAACAGCGGCGACATGCCGATCAGGAAGCCAAGCGGTATCGCGACGATCACCGCGAGGAAATAGCCGAGGCCGACGCGGGCGATGGAAAAGCCGAGCTGGATGCCGAGGCCCTTGTCGTTCGGCCCGTTGTCGTAGAACGGACTCTTCAGATGCTCCCACAGCTTGGCGCCGACATCGAGCGGGCCCGGCATCGCCGACTTGCCGGCGGTCGCGGTCAGGCCCATCAGCTTGGCGTATTCCGGCGTCATGTTGGCGACGGTACCAGTGCCGCGCGTAGAAATGTGCCAGATCCCGAGGAACGCGGCGAGCAGCACGATCGACACGATCGCCGCGCGAAGACGCAAGGAGGAGGTCATTGGGTACGCTCCCTCAACGTGTCGTCCCGGCGAACGCCGGGACCCATACTCCGCGGCAGTGATGATGAAAGAAGGTCGTTGACGTTGTGCCCCATACAAGGGGCACGGCGTATGGGTCCCCCCGATGCGCAATTGCGCATCTGAGTTCGCCGGGACGACAGCGGCAAATGTAGTTGCGTCTCCGCCATCAGCTCGCCTTCCTGATCTTGAAGCTGGCGAGGTAATCCTCGGGCTTGGCCGGATCGAAGGTCTTGCCCATCACCGAAAAACTCTTGGTCGTCGTGCTCGGCGGCGTCAGTCCCGCCTCTTTCATCAACCTGGTAGCATCGGTGGCGAGATAGACCTGCGCGGCGATGCCGGCATAATCGACATCGCCCTTGAGCTGACCCCAGCGCTTCATCTGCGTCATGATCCAGATCGCAAAGGACTGCCAGGGGAACGGATCGAAGTCGACGCGGTTCGGCTGGGTCACCACATTGCCGAGGCCGTCGGCAAACGTGCCGGTGAGAATCTGCTCCAGCACGATCTGCGGCTGGTTCAGATAATTCGCCGGCGCGATCGCCTCCGCGATCTGCTTGCGGTTCTCGGCCTTGTGCGCGAACGCCGTGGCCTGGATGATCGACTTGAGCAAGGCGCTATAGGTGTTCGGCATCGAGGTGATGAATTCCTTCGATGCGGCGAAGGCGCAGCAGGGATGCCCCTCCCAGATATCCTTGGTCAGGATGTGGATGAAGCCGACGCCGTCATAGACCGCGCGCTGGTTCATCGGATCGGGGCCGAGGAAACCGTCGATATTGTCGGCGCGCAGATTGGCGACCATCTCCGGCGGCGGCACGGCGCGGATCTGCACATCGGCGTCCGGGTCGATGCCGTGTTCGGCGAGATAATAGCGCAGCAGGTAATTGTGCATGGAGTAGTCGAACGGAACCGCGAACTTGAAACCCTTCCAGGTCTTCGGGTCGCGCCTGTCCTTGTGCTTGACCGCGAGCGTGATGGCCTGGCCGTTGATGTTTTCAACCGCCGGCATGGTGTAGGGCAGCGGGTTGGAGCCGACGCCCATGGTGATCGCGAGCGGCATCGGCGACAGCATGTGCGCCGCGTCGTATTCCTTGTTGATGGTCTTGTCGCGAATGACGGCCCAGCCGGCGGTCTTGATGACTTCGACGTTGAGGCCGTTCTTGGCATAAAACCCCATCGGCGCCGCCATGATGATCGGCGTCGCGCAGGTGATCGGAATGAAGCCGACCTTGAGGTCCTTCTTTTCCAGAGGCCCGCCTTGCGCGAAGGCCTCGGTCGCGGTCTTGAGCGGAAAGAATTGCGACAGCGCGGCGGCGGCGGTCGCAGCGCCCACCGATTTCAGGAAGGCGCGGCGCGCCACATCCTGCGGAAACATCGCGCGCATCACGGCTGAAGCGACCACGTTCTCGTATCGGGCCTCTTCGGAAGCGGTAACAGCCGGCGGCAGCGCAAGCTGCGCGGCGGCATCATGTTCGGCATCGCTAACGTGCCTGCCGCAACTGCAACCCTTGGAATGGAGTTGGCGGGCGGGATCGAACGGATTGTCGAACGTGGACATGAAACCTCCTGCGTAACGCTGAAGTTAATTACGCAAGGAGTGTGCCAGCCACGGCAGACCGAATTTATCGAATCATTGCAGCTATTTAGCTGGCTTGTTGGCGGCTACGAAAATTCGTGATACACGAAATATCGTAGCCGAATTACGATTTCTCGGAGTTTTGGAGAATGGACCCGACGCCGCATCCGCATGCCGCGACGGCGCGCGATCTCGATCTGCGCACTATCGCCTTTGATTATCTGGTCGAGCCGACGCTGCTGCTCGATCCGGATACAGACGAAATCATCGATGCCAATCCCGCCGCCTGCGCCCTGCTCGGCTACGATCGGACGTTGCTGCGGGAAACCAAATTCAGCGCGCTGCATGCCGGGCAAGTGCCTGCGCTGATCGTGTTCAGCCAGGCCGTGCTCGACAAGGGTGCCTGGTGGACCAACGCGCTGACGCCGCGCCACGCCACCAGCCAGAAGCTGCGGCTGGAATATACGGGATCGATGGTGCCGCATGACGGTCGCACGCTGATATTGCTCACCATGAGCGATCTCGAGCAGCGCCGCCGCCGCAACGTCGACGCGACCGCCGAGGACCATATGCGCGGCGGGCTCGCCGCCTGGCAGCGTGTCGAACGGGTATTCCAGGATATCGAGCGCGAGAACCAGTTGATCCTGCGCGCCGCCGGCGAAGGCATCTACGGCGTCAACGCCGAGGGCAAGACCACCTTCGTCAATCCGGCCGCCGAGCGGATGCTGGGGTGGAGCGCCGAGGAATTGGTCGGCAAGGCCATCCATCCGATCGTTCACCACAGCCACCACGACGGCAGTCATTATCCCGACGAAGACTGCCCGATCTATGCCGCGTTCCGCGATGGCGCGGTCCACAACGTCGACGGCGAAGTGTTCTGGCGCAAGAACGGCTCGCCGGTGTGGGTCGAGTACACGTCGACGCCGATCCGCGACCGCGGCACGGTGGTCGGCGCCGTGATCGTGTTTCGCGACGTCAGCCACCGCCGCGAAGCCGACGAGAAACTGCACGCCGCCCTCGCCGAGGTCGACCGCTTGCGCGAGCGGCTGGAGCTGGAAAACGCCTATCTGCAGGAAGAAATCCGGATCGAGACCAACCCGCGCGGCATCATCGGCCAGAGCGAAGCGATCCAGAAGACGCTGCGCCAGGTCAAGCTGGTCGCGCCGACCACGGCCGCCGTCATGATCACCGGCGAGTCCGGCACCGGCAAGGAACTGATCGCGCGCGCCATTCATGAAGCCAGCAACCGCCGCGACCGGCCGCTGATCCGCGTCAACTGCGCGGCGATCCCGCGTGAACTGTTCGAGAGCGAGTTCTTCGGGCACGTCAGGGGCGCCTTCACCGGCGCGGTGCGCGACCGCATCGGGCGGTTTGAACTCGCCGATGGCGGCACGCTGTTTCTCGATGAAGTCGGCGAAATTCCGCTGGAGTTGCAGGGCAAGCTGCTGCGTGTGCTGCAGGAAGGCAATTTCGAGCGCGTCGGCGAGGAGCGCACCCGCACCGTGGATGTCCGCGTGATCGCCGCCACTAACCGGAACCTGAAGCAGGAAGTGCAGCGCGGCCGGTTCCGCGAGGATCTCTATTTCCGGCTCAACGTGTTCCCAGTGGAATCCGTGCCGCTGCGCGACCGCCGCGAGGACATTCCGCTGCTGGCCCAGCATTTTTTGATGAGCGAGAGCAATGAGCTGAAATCCGATCTGCGGTTGTCGGAGGGCGATGCGCGGCGGCTGCAGCGTTACGATTGGCCCGGCAATGTCCGCGAACTGCAGAACGTGATCGAGCGCGCGGCGATCCTGTCGCAGAACGGACGTTTGCGGATCGATCTGCCTGATATGGCCGGCGCGCACGCACCGGCCAGCGCCAGCCGCCAGAAGAGCGAGGCCCGGCCGGCCGTGATGACGTCAGCCGAGATGCGCGATCACGAACGGTCCAACGTCCTGGCCGCCCTTGCCGCCTGCAACGGCAAGGTGTTCGGCGCAGGCGGTGCTGCCGCAATGCTCGACCTCAAGCCGACCACGCTGGCCTCGCGCATGAAGGCGCTCGGGATTTCGGCCGCCCGTTCGCGGCAGGCGGATGCGTGATGATTTTTGGTCGAACCAGCTAGCCCGCGCGTCCGCTTCACCTCTCCCTAGCGGGGAGAGGTCGATTTGCGTAGCAAATCGGGTGAGGGGGTGCTGCCCAAGAGACACCGTAACCCCTCACCCGGCGCTGCGCGCCGACCTCTCCCGAAGGGAGAGGTGACTCTCGGATGTCGCGCCAGGTCAACCTGATCTCATCAACCTCTACGACGACTTCCTGATCTTGAAGCTCGCCAGATAATCCTCCGGCTTGGCGGCGTCAAAGGTCTTGCCCATCACCGAGAAGGATTTGTAGGAGGACGCCGGCGGCGTCAGCCCCATTTCCTTCATCACCTTGGCGGTGTCGGTCGCGAGAAAGACCTGCTCGGCCACCGCCTTGTAATCGACGTCGCCCTTGATCTGGCCCCAGCGCTTCATCTGGGTCAGCATCCACACCGCAAACGACTGCCAGGGGAACGGATCGAAATCGACGCGCTTGGCATCGGTCTTCACGCCGCCGAGCCCATCGGCATAGGTCCCGGTCAGCACCTGTTCAAGCACCGTCACCGGCGCGTTGATGTAATTGGGCGGCGCGATCGCCTCTGCGATCTGCTTGCGGTTTTCGGCTTTCGAGGCATAGGCCGTCGCATCGACGATCGCCCGCGTCAGCGCCGCAAAACTGTTCGGCGACTGCGTGATGAACTCCTTGCTCGCCGCGAAGGTGCAGCAGGGATGACCGTCCCAGATTTCCTTGGACAGGATATGCAGGAAGCCGACGCCGTCATAGATCGCACGCTGGCAGATGTTGTCGGGCGCCAGGAAGCCGTCGATGTTGTCTGCGCGCAAATTGGCGACCATTTCGGGCGGCGGCACCGAGCGCAGCTGCACGTCGGTATCGGGATCGAGGCCGTGTTCGGCGAGGTAATAGCGCAGCAGGTAATTGTGCATGGAATAGTCGAACGGAATGGCGAACTTCATGCCCTTCCAGTCCTTCGGATCGCGCTTGTCCTTGTGCTTCATGGCGAGCGTGATGCCCTGCCCGTTGATGTTCTCGATCGCCGGCACCGCAAACGGGATCGCGTTGGCGCCGAGCCCCAGCGAAATCGCGATCGGCATCGGCGCCAGCATGTGCGAGGCGTCGTATTCCTTGTTGATGGTCTTGTCACGAATGACCGCCCAGCCGGCGGTCTTCACCACTTCGACGTTGAGGCCGTATTTGGCATAGAAGCCGAGCGGCGCGGCCATGATGATCGGCGTGGCGCAGGTGATCGGGATGAAGCCGACCTTGAGATCCTTTTTCTCCGGCGTACCGGTGTTGCCGAACGCTTCGGTCGCCGCCTTGATCGGGAAGAATTGCGAGATCGCGGCCAGCGCGGTCGAGGCGCCGACCGATTTCAGGAAGGCGCGGCGCGCGGCGTCCTGCGGAAACATCGCCCGCACCACGGCGGAAGCGACCACGCCCTCGTAGCGCTGTTGCTCGCTCTCGACGGGCTCGCAACGCAGCGCCAATGCCGCATGTTCGTGTTCGGCTGCGGAGCGATGCTGGCCGCAGACGCAGCCGGCACGCGAGAGTTCGCGGCTCGCGTCGAAGGGATCGTCGAAGGTGGACATGCTGCGCCCCTTTGTCACGCCGGCGCGGCGGAAGCCCTTATCCGCCGCGTACCGGGTCAATTCATTCACGGCCCGGCCTGTTTCGACCGGGCCGCGAGAAACATGCACGTCCTATGCCGCCTTGCCGGTGACGCGGGCAGCCGTCGGCAAGCCCTCGTCGATCGGCAGCGACGGATCGCGCGACCATTCGTTCCAGGAGCCGAAATACATCCGAACGTCCTTCACGCCGGCGTTCTTCAACGCGAGGAAGGTGTTCGAGGCCCGCGCGCCCTTGAAGCAATAGAGATAGACCGGCGTATTCTCTGAAATCCCGACGGTGGCGCATTCGGCCAAAATCTCGTCCTTCGATTTGAAGCGCGGGCCTTCCGCGGTCGGTTTCATCATCCGGTACCATTCCAGCCAGACCGCGCCGGGAATCCGTCCCTTCCGCGGGCAGAAATCCTTGCCGTAGGGCGAAGAGCTGTCGCCGATCCATTCATCGACATCGCGCACGTCGAGCAGCGCGATGCTGGGCTTGCCGAGTGCGGCCAGCATGGTCTTGGCGTCGATCAGGATCTCGCCGGCTTCGGGCACGATGGAGAACGACGCTTTCACCGGCGACGGCACGTCCGTCGTGGTCGGCAGGCCTGCGGCCGCCCAGGCATCGTAACCGCCATGCAGCACCTTGATCTTGGGATAGCCGAGCATCGTGAGCAGGTAATAGCCGCGGCAGGACTGGCCGAAGCCGGAGTTCATCGACTGCTCGTAAATGACGGCGGTTTCCTTGCCGGAAAGTCCGGCGCCGCCGAACGCGTCGGCGAATTTCGTTTTCAGCTCCTGCATGCCTTCCGGCGTCGAGGTCGCGAGGTACGTGAAGATTTCATGGACGTTGACGGCATTGGGCAGATGTCCCGCGCCGTAGGCGTCGGGATTGCGGGTGTCGATGACGACACACGGCTCCGTTTTCAAGAATTCGACGAGTTCGCCGGCAGTAATCAGCACGTCCGTCATGGCAGGCCTCTCCTGTTCTTGGGTTGCAGTTGGGGGTCGAACCGAAAAATCCTCTTCCGAACTCAGTCGCCCGCCAGCATCTTGCGAAGCTGCTTGGTGGCGGGGGTGACGATGGCGACGAAATAGGCTTCGCGCAGCCGGCGCTGGGCGCGGTGGCTCTTCAGGTAGCCGCGCGCGCCGCAATGGAGCATCGCGGCATGCGCGGCCGCGACGCTGGCGTCGCCGAGCCGCAATCGAAGTGCGATGACACGGCGCCAGTAGCTTTCGTCGGCGTTGTAGGGATCGCACGCCAGCGCCATCGTCTCCTTCTCGAACTCCGAATGCAGTTCGCGAAACTGGATCGGTTGCTGCGGCAGATAGCGGTTGACGTGGCCGAGCGGCGCGTCGACCTCATCCATGATCTGGATGCAGTCCTTGATCAGGCCGAGCGCCATGCCGGCCTGCAGCAGGATGAAGCCGGCGCGGATCTTCTTGACGAAGGGAGCTGCGGGGTCGGCCAGGATGAGCTCGTCGGGCACGAAAACGTCGCGGAACTGGACGCCGTAAGTGCCGGTACCGTCCATCGCGAGAAACGGCTTGCATGGCTGCAGCGTGATCGCCGGGTTGGAGCAATCGGCGAGGAACATCACCGGTCCGGTCTCGTCCTCGCGCTCGAAGATCGTGCCGAAAAAATGATCGGCACCGAGATTGGAGACCCAGGGCAGCGCGCCCTTGACGACGTAACCGCCATCGACCTTGCGGCCCTTCAGCTTGAGCTTCTCGATCCCGAAGAAGCTCTTCATCGGATTGGAGAGCCCGGTGCCGCCGAGGACTTGTCCCGTGGCAAATTTGTCGGCGAACTTTGCGGCCAGTGTCGGATTGCTTGAATTGGCGGCGTACCAGACCAGCGTGGTCTGGCACCACGCCATGAAGGCGGTTGCCCCGCAGACTTCACCGAGAACGGCGATGGATTGAATGGCGCAGCGCAGATCGGCTGCGCCATTCAGCGGTTGATGACTGCCCCATGCCCCGACATCGCCGAGGCGCCGCAGCAGTTCGTCGGGATAGACGGTGCCCTCGTCGATCGCGATCGCCTGGGATGCGAGGTTCTTGCGCGCGATCAACGCGACCTGATCGGCAATCGATGCCGATGGAAGATCGTCAACCGCGAGCCGGGATACCGCCGGTGAACCCATGAAACCCTCCGCACCCAAGGTCAATTGTCAGGCCAATTTCGAGGTTTAGTTCTGAGGTCTTGGTTGCGCGGCCGCTAGGCGCTGACTTCGAGGTTGACCGGGCGTGTGAAAGTGTTGGCTACCGGCGACCATTGCTTGACGTGGGTCACCAGCGCGTCGATCTCGCTCTGGGACACGCCCTCGCAGGCCATATCGACCTTGACGCGAACATCGGTGAAGCCGACCGGTTTTTCGCTGACGTCGCCGGTGCCCCACACCGCGGTGATATTGAGATCGCCCTCGAGTTCGAGCTCGAGCTTGTTGACGATCCAGCCGCGGTGAACGGCGTTGGCATGAAGACCAACCGCGAGGCAGGAGCCCAGCGCAGCCAGTGACGCTTCCGAGGGATTAGGTGCGGTGTCGTCGCCGAGCAGTCCTGGCGGCTCGTCGACGATGTAGGGCGCGAGGTTGCGGATGTAGTTGGCGTGGCGGAACTTGCCTTCCGCCACGGTCTTGCACTTCAAGGTCTTGATGACCTTCGGGTTGGCCTTGCCGTTGGCGATGAGCTGTTCAAGCCCGCCTTTGTCGATCGGCGCGAGGCAGCCTGTGAGCACTGTTTTTTGAGCGACCGCGGTCATCGTTGTTTTCTCCCTGGGGGTAGGATACCGAACGGTCTGTTTCCTGCATGAAGCGTGCCAGACCTCGCCAAAAGCAAAAGCCGAACTTCTCTCGCTGCTTAGCAATGCCTGCACGGAAATTGATCAGCCGCGCCGTGCACAAAGCCGATGCAATTGCCGCGTGTTGGCGATTATTCTGCGCGCACAAAGATGCGACTTGATGATTTCGCCGCGGTTCGATTTACTGACGCCCATGGGCAAATCAGTTTCGAAGAAGCAGGCCGTCGCCGCAGCGCTCGCTGCAAACGACGAAGAGTCGGCGCGCGGCCGTCTGCTCAGCGCGGCCACTCACCTGTTCTGCAAAAACGGAATCAACGCCACCGGCATCGACGCCATCATCCATGAAGCCGGCACTGCGAAGACCACGCTGTACAAATTGTTCGGCTCGAAAACCAACCTCGTGCACGCCGTGCTGGAGAGCGAAGGCAAGGCCTGGCGCGAATGGTTCATCGGCGCGATGGAGGAAGGCGGCGGCGACGCGCAGTCAAAGCTGACGCGGATCTTTCCGGCGCTGAAGAGCTGGTTCGGCGAAGAGCGGTTTTACGGCTGCCCCTTCATCAACGCCGTCGCCGAGCACGACAAGGACGCCAAACAGTTTCGCGCCATCGCGCTAAAGCACAAGAAGGTGGTGCTGGCGCACATCGAAAAGCTCGCCGGTGAAATGGGCGCGGCGGACCCGGAGAGTCTGGCGCATCAACTGGCGCTGCTGATCGACGGCGCCATCGTCGCCGCCATGGTGTCACGAGACCCGGGTGTCGCCGACACCGCCGCCTTGGCCGCCGGTTCCCTGTTCGGGCCATCCAGGGTGAAGAAGCCGAAGCGGGCGGCTGGGACGGCGCAGCTCGTGGCCGTCTAGCCAAGGCCCGTCCTATCTTTGCATGGGGTTGTTTTCGCGATTTTTATTTCTGGACCCGGGCGGGCCGGGATCGTTAGCCCACCGGCCGCAGGCTGGCCTCGAGCCGTCCCAGTTCGGCCTCAAGGTCCCGCTCCACCTCCGCCACCCGCATCTCGACCACCCGGTAGTCCCTCGCCTCGAGCCAGCTCCGCCGCGCGGCACGGTCGGCGACGATCGCCTCCGATTCGGTCCGGTTGACCAGTTCGATCGCGAGCCGGTGGACGAAGGAGACGAAGTCCGGGATGTGGCGGCCGACCGGGGTCTGGCGCTTGAACTGGCCGGCGAAGCGGCGGTCCCGGGTCAGCGCCTGCCACAGCATCCGCTCGGCGTCGGTCGGGTTGCGGCGCAGCAACCGGGCCAGCCCACGGACGGTTCCATTTTCGGAGGGCGCGGCGGCCTGGCTGTGTTCGGCCAACAGCGCCCGCAGCCGGGTCGCCTGTTCGCCGTCGAGCACGCCGCCCTTGGCCGGACCCTTGCGCCCCTCGGCGATCGCCATGACCACCCCGTGGAGGGTATGCATGTCCTGCTTGGTCGGCTCCATCCGGGTGAAGATGTTGCGCAGGTTGACCAGCATGGTCTCCCGCTTCTCGACCGGCCGGAGGAATTCGACCTTGTCGAGTTCCCGAACGAGATTGTCGAAGAAGGCCTGCATCTGGTGCTGGGAGGCCGGCTCGGAATGTTCCGGCATCGCGAACGGCAGGGCGCCGCCGGTCGACAGCTTGAACCACTCGTAGCCGATCAAGAGCACCGCCTGCGCCAAATTGAGCGAGGCGAAACCGGGGTTGACCGGGAAGGTGATGATCCGGTTGGCGAGCGCGACCTCCTCGTTCTGGAGACCGTAGCGCTCGCGGCCGAACATGATGCCGACCCCGCCCCGGCCTGCGACATGGGCGGCGATCTCGACCGCGGCGTCCGCAGGCGCCACCACCGGCTTGGCCTGGTCGTGGGCGCGGGCGGTGGTCGCAAACAGCAGCGTCAGATCCGCGACCGCCTGCTCGACGGAGTCGAACAATTCGGCGCTCTCCAGGATCTGGTCGGCGCCCGCCGCGGCGCGTTGCGCGGCGACGTTCGGCCAGCCGTCGCGCGGATTCACGATTCTTAAACGGGAAAGAGCGAAGTTGCCCATCGCTCGCGCGGCCATGCCGATATTCTCGCCGAGCTGCGGTTCGACAAGAACTACAACAGGTCCGGCTAAGTCCAAACCAGACTTGGTTTTATCGGTCCCGGATCCGGACATTTCTCGCGTCACTTTCCAATTCAGGTTCGGAAGCTGATTCAACTTCTGAAGGTTTTGAATCAGGATGCGAAGCATCCGATTCAACGTCTCATTCCATGCCTCGATGACCGGCCACGGCAACGGCCGGAATTCTCAAGCCAGACAACAGGGTTAGTAGCGTTTCCGAAAGTTCGGTCAAAGCCTCAATTGGGCTTGATCGGGCGCAGCTTGTGCGCCTCCTGCTTTCGGATAGGCTACCCATACCTTTGAGTTATTTTGCGTTATTTTGCGTCATTATAAGCGGCAGTAAGTGACTGAAAGATATACGATTTATCGCCTTGTAAGTTATTTTGACACCCGATACGTTCGCGCAATCAAACATGGGTTGAACGTAGGGTTGAGTGAAGATGACGAGTATAAACAGGTTGTCCTTCCTCAAGATTAAGGCGCTTAACAAGCCGGGGCTGTACTGCGACGGACAAGGTTTGTTCTTGCAGGTCGGACAGACCGGCACGAAGAGCTGGTCGTTTAGGTACACCTTCAATGGGAAGGTTCGGCAGATGGGCCTCGGATCGGTAACTCTGTGGGAGACGCTCAAGGAGGTTCGCGACCTCGCCCTCGCCGCCCGACAGTCGGTCTTCAACGGTATCGACCCCCTCGCCGCAAGGGAAGCCAAGCGGGCCGAGGCCGTCGCTACCGTGACGTTCAAGCAGGCGGCGGAGGGTTTCATCAAGGCGAAGGAAGCAGGATGGCGCGACCCGAAGACGGCACTCGCGCTGACTGCAGTCTTAGAGACCTACGCCTACCCGGTTATCGGGGACCTGCCTGTTTCGTCGATAGCAACCGGCCACATAATCAAAATCCTTGAGCCGATTTGGACCACCGTCAACGTGACGGCAAGCCGCCTTCGTGGTCGTATTGAGGCCATTCTTGACTGGGCAGCTGTTCGCGGTTTCAGGGAAAAGGGGGCGAACCCTGCAATGTGGCGGGGTCACATGGAGAGTCTTCTGGCCGCGCCTTCACAGGTTTCGAAGACCAAGCATCACCCGGCGATGCCGTACCTCGACCTGCCCGCGTTCATGGAGCGGCTGCGCGCCAAGGATTGCATATCGGCACGCGCCCTTGAGTTCACGATTCTGACGGCGGCCCGAAGCAACGAGATTAGGCAGTTTGTCGACAGCGAGATCGACCTCGCCACCGGGTTGTGGACGCTATCGGCCGAAAGAATGAAGTCTGACCGACCGCACCGCGTTCCGCTTTGTGCGAGGGCACTAGAAATAATCAAGACGACCCCTCGAATAAAAGGCTCGCCATTCATCTTCCCCGGCGCACGACGAACCAGCGGCCTATCGAGTTCGGCTATGTTGGAATACCTCCGCGATATGGATGGATGTGAAACCTTGACTGTTCACGGCATGCGGTCGTCGTTCCGCGATTGGGCCGGTGACATGACGAACTTTCCGCGCGAAGTGATCGAAATGGCGCTGGCTCATAAGGTGAAAAGCGAGACAGAAGCCGCATACCGACGTTCTGACGCGCTTGAGAAACGCCGCAGGCTCATGGACGATTGGTCGACATATTGCGCGGCCCCACCTATGGCATCGAGTGCGAACGTCATCCCGATACGAGCGACTCAATAAATTTTCGTTTCGTTCGATCAGTCATATTGCAAATCAAAATCGCGACGTATATTAACGCAACGGGTCACCACACCACCTGCTTCGCACCTCTCGCAGACTCTAAAAACTCGGTGCGTTAAAGTAATGGGGTGTGCCCGTGACGACCGATTCCCAAGAACCAATTCTTCCGCGCTTCCTGCGCCTCCCTGAAGTCCTGACCATTACGGGCTACTCAGCGGTGGACTCCATCTATCGAAAGATGCGGGAGGGCACGTTTCCCCGTTCCGTCAAGCTCGGTGCGCGCGCCATCGCGTGGCGTGAAGCGGATATCGCTGCGTGGGTCAAAGACCCGTCTGGGTATCGTGCCCCAGCGGCGGAGCAGGTCGCATGAGCGCAGCCTTAAATGCGTTGCGCGACGCAATCGCTCTTATAAACCACGGCAGCGATGTCTCTCTCGTCTGCAAAGAGGTTAGCGATTTCCATGCCTGCGGCCGACTAACGCCAGACGTTTACGTTGGCGTAGTCGACGCGATTGCGCACCAGTCAGGTCGGCCGCGCGTGCAGGTAGAAGCCGAAGTTCGGCGCTGGGTGTCGGCATGAGTACGCAGAACCGCCGCCAGCGTCGCATCGCCGATGCCATCGCCAGGGGCAAACGTAAGCCCGTACAGATTCAGATCGGTCCAGTTCGCGGTCATGTTCAGTTCGGTGTTAATCGCGGCATACGTGGCACGCTAGTCGACGCGGAAGCAGCGCGGCAAAAGGCGTCGCGTTCATCCATATCCTGCACCGTCAACAATAAAATGCAGGAGACAACGAAGTGACTGAAGTATTCACCAATGCCGAAAAAGTCTGGGTTGATACGCCGGTATCGACCGTGGCGCCCGGTGCAAATCTGCTATTGGATGCGGCGTTGATGTACGCGTCGCACGGCATCCCAGTGTTTCCGTGCTTGCCTCACAAGAAAATTCCTAGAACCACCAACGGATTCCGCGATGCTTCAAAGAATGAGACAACGATTCGGAACTGGTGGCATCAGTGGCCCGACGCTAACGTCGCCGTGCCAACAGGTAGCACATCTGGTTTCATAGCTGTTGACCCTGACGCCCCGAAGCACAACAAAGATGGCGTTCTGACCCGAGATGGTCGCGTTACATGGGCCGCCTTGGTCGCTGAGCGCGGGTGGGTCATCGAAACCCAAATGTCCCACACGCCGCGCGGCGGTCAGCATCTTCTTTTCAAAGTGCCAAAAGATCACCCTGTAAGAAACAGCGCTGGCACCCTTACCGACGGTGCCAACGAAGCAAAGGATTCAGGGATCGATATTCGCGGCGACGGCGGCTACATTGTCGTCTCGCCATCGATTGGCGACAACGGCGACGGTGGCCTCGCTCAGTACACATGGGACAGCCCGTTTGATCCGGCGAATATCTCCGAGCCGCCGGACGGTCTGCTTGAGCTGATAACGAAGCCGGGCGAACGCGAGCACGCGGCGGCACCCGGCGAAGCAAAGCCCCCGCTGGCTCCGAACGCCGAGATGTCGCCATGGGCCGCCGGCGCTCTTAGGAACATTGTCGGCGCATACCGCGCGCTAAAAACAGGCCGAAACCACCACCTCAATATCGCCGCCATGCAATTGGGCGAGTTAATTGCCGGCGGTGAGCTTAACCGTGCCGCAGTCGAGCGCGCACTTCTTGAAGCCGCCGAATTCAACGGAGGCGTTGCGGCACACACCCTTAAAGGGATCGAGGCGACAATCCGTAGCGGCATCAAGAAGGGCTTCACGAACCCACGCTCAAGGCCTGACATATCGGCCGCTGCAGCCCATGGCGCCGAGATCGCGAAGGCGATTGGCAACGTTGCCGGGGACGATGGCACGCTGCCCGTTGAGGTGCCCACATACGAAACCATCAAGCGCGATATCGCTGGGTTTCGCGTCGAGGCCATGAAACGCAAAGACCACGGCGAGCCGACCTACCCGGAGAAACTAAAGCCAATAATCAATAAGGTTGCGCTGCTAGTATTTAACGGGAGTCTGGACGAGGGGCAAAAAGCAACGCTCGTTATGCTGTTTCTCGGTTCAGGTGTGCATGGTTTTTCGTCTGGTGGCACCTTCAAAGGAACCACGACGCTTAAGAATATGCTCGATCAAGCCATTGCCAAACTCATGACCGAGCGTAAGGCCGCGCGCTGGCAGGATCAACTCATGCGCGGCGACGATGGTTCTGGCGCTATCATTGCCAATGAAGAGAACGCGGCCATCGCAGTTTCGAATATGTACGGCAACGTAATTCGCTACGACAAGTTTAGGGACGAGATCAAGTTTGGCGAACCATCGTCGGGGTCAGGTACCGCGATGGGCCAAGACGAGTACTTCGACGTGACAAGAACAGTGCAGCGCGCGGCGATCCCAACAATCAGGCCGCTGCAGGTTCGCGCGGCTGTTACCCGCGTCGCCCGCGTCAATCAGTTCGACTCCCTGCAAGATTACTTGCTCAACCTGCAGTGGGATGGAACGTCGCGGGACGGCTGGATGCATCTGCTCACGGGAGCGCCCGATACGCAGTACTACCGTCAGATCGAACGATGGTGGACAATCGGCACAGCCGCCCGAGCGCTTCAGCCGGGCTGCCAAATGGATAACATGCTGGTGTTCGTGAGCAAGCAGGGGAAGGGTAAGAACAAAGCGCTGCGCATTCTGTCAGGGGATCGCGTGGTCGAATACACCGACGACTTCGCCACAAAGGACGGCCAGCAAAAGATGCGCGGCCACTGGTTCATTGAAATGTCCGAGATGTCGTCGCTGAGCCGGCGTGATAACCTGGCTTACAAGGCATTCCAGACTCGCCTCAGCGACAAATACCGAAAAGCTTTTGACGTGGATTTCGTTGAGTATCCGCGCCAGTTCGTCACCGTCGGTACCGCGAACCCCGAGCCTTTCCTCCGCGACCCAACGGGCGAGCGCCGCTACTGGGTCGTCGATCTGGGTGAGAACGTTGATGGCATCCGACACGACGCGCTGGCTCGCAACGTCGATCAGATTTGGGCAGAGGCTGTCACACGCATCCGCACCGGGGAAAAGTGGTGGCCGGCCCCCGGCGCGACCGATCAATGGTTTCTCGACGAGCAGGTCAAGGTCAATGAGCGTTGGTCGCAGATGGATGCATGGGAGTTGGTGCTTCGCGGTCGTCTGCTGGAAGGCGGGATCCACACCCCGGGATGTGCAGAAGGTTGGCCCAATGAGTCGTGGCCGGGTGGTTCAGCGACACAGAAGCCTTATCGCAAGGTTCGCGGTGCCGCGTGGATATTGTCGAAGTTGCTAGAGCGTCCCATTGGGCAGTTCACGCAGACTGACTCGAACAGGGTAGCGGCGATCATGAAGCGTCTTGGGTATAAGAATCAGTCGGTTCGGCTCGATGGTACGAAGGCGCAGGGTTATATGTGGGTTGGCAACGGCACTGCCGGAGAATGGTGGCTTCGTTTGGATCATGATGAAAGTGAGGAGTGAGGTTGGATAGCTGCGCGGCAAACGAAGAATGAGCGCGATATTTAGGAATAGTAGGAGTGTTGTACGGCCGTCGGGGGTGCTTTGATCGCGATTTCAAAGCTCAGGGCTTAAAATCGAATATATATAAGAGCGAAATCGGCCTTATCATAAAATCAAACATACCCCTTACACCCCGTACACCCAATACAGTCATTGATTTTGTTGTCGTCTTCTGCGCACCGCCGATTTGCATACCCGATACGACCCCGTACACCGCTTCTCGGCCAGCGTCCGCGATGCCGTGCGGCACTCGCCCATGGGTTGCATCGCCTCGCCAACGATATTCAGCGCCAGCACACGTCGATACCACGACAACCCAAAGCCACCACGTTCGCGCCGCCCTACGATTCGATGCGGGTACCCGTGATGCGTTCGCGACGTTCGGGCGTCGCAATGCAGGGCGAAAATTTCAACGCAGTGTACCCCCTTTAAAATCGCTGCCGCTCGGGTTGCCCTCGTAGGACGCGGGTCGATTGCAACGTCAACAATCGCTCCGCGTTGATAACAAACGACAATCAAAAGATAATTTGTGTCAACCCATGTTTCAACCTATGATTGATCGAACGCACAGTACCGGAAGGACAACGTTATGACCGAGTATAAGTCGACTATCGGCATGACGCCGATTGAGTGGAACGAGCATGCCAAGGTGACGCCCGGCATGGGGTACTGGCAGGAGTGGCGCACCCAGTATCTGCATCATCTGTACGAGACGGAATATGGGCGTCTGCCCGTGGCAAAGTATTCGCTCCTGCAACGTGCGATCACGCTGCAAGTCGCATGCGAATACGCCGATGCCCTGCATCTTGCCGGACGCGGTTTCGATAGTGAAGCCTACGCCCGCAGTACGACGGTCATGCTGCGCCTGTTCACCAGCTTGGGCCTCGAGAAGAAGGCCGAGCAGCCCAACGACCTCAAGGCGTTTCTGGATCGGCGAGCAGCGCTGAAGCTCGTCAAGAAGGGCGAACCGCCTGTCACCACAGCGCCCATCGAGCACGGCGTAGATCTTTACCCAGGCAAAGACTGATGAGCACGACATACGCAGAAGCATGCTGCCTCCCTGAATTGTTCGGCCCGTGGTTCGACGGTGATACCGAAGCCGGCTCGACCTGGGACACATGGCGCGTCTTGGACAAGGCCATCTTCGGCGATCCCCTCGATCCCGACGAACTGCGCATCTTCACGGAATTGACCGGGCGAACCGAGCCGCAGTCGCAGCAGGCTACCGAAGCATGGATCATCGCGGGCCGTCGCTCGGGCAAAGACGTGAAAGCCGCAAGCATCGTGGTCTACCTCGCGACCATTGCGAACGAAGAACGCAAGTTCACGGACTACCTAACCCCGGGTGAAACTGGCGTTATTCAGCTACTCGCCGTGGACCGCATCCAAGCGGCTGTGTGTCTGAAGTACGTCACTGCCATGTTCGAGCAGCCGCTTCTCAAGCCTTATGTGAAGGACGAACTGAGCGACGGCATCGAACTGACCAATGGGTTGATGATCTCAATCACCACGAATGACAAGCGACGCGTTCGCGGTCGGACAGTCGTCGCCTGCGTTCTGGACGAGGTCGCATACTGGCTTTCGACCGAGACCACCGTAAATCCGGATACCGCGGTTTATGATGCCCTCAAGCCCGCAATGGCAACCATTCCCGGCGCGCTGTTGATCGGCATTTCCAGCCCATACGCTCACCGTGGTTTGCTGTATTCAAAGTATAAAAAGCACTTCAAGAAGAACGGCGACAACGTTCTGGTCGTGAAAGCCCCAACGTGGAGAATGAATCCAACCCTGAGCCGCGACCACGGCGTCATTGCCGATGCCTACGCCGACGACCAGCAAGCCGCGTCAGCCGAGTACGGTGCCGAATTCCGAACCGACGTTTCCGCCTTCGTTGCGCAGTCAGTCATTGATGCATGTGTGGACTCGGCTGTCGCTGAACGGGCACCTAACCATGAGACGCAATATGTCGCCTTTGCCGACCCATCGGGCGGTTCGTCGGATTCCTTCACGCTGGCTATTGCCCACGCGGTCGGCGCGTACTCGATCCTCGATTGTGTCCGAGAGGTCCCTGCCCCGTTCCACCCGGCAACCACCGTCGCGGAACTCTGCGTCACCATTAAGTCATATGGCCTGACAACGGTCACGGGCGATCGATATGCGAGCCAATGGGTCGTCTCAGAGTTTGCCGAGCATGGTGTCGAATACGTCCACAGCGAGCGCAACCGATCAGAGCTGTACTTGGACTTATTGCCACGTCTCAACAGCGGCACGGCGCGGCTACTAGATATCAAGCGCCTGTCCACGCAACTCGGCAACCTAGAACGTCGCACAGCGCGCGGCGGTCGCGATACCGTTGACCACGCCCCGGGCGCTCATGACGACGTGGCGAACGCGGTCGCTGGCGCGGTCACACTCTGCCAAGTCGATGCCCAATACCCCGTTGAAGTTCGGCTGTTCAGATTCCGCGATCAACCACCGCCCGAGAAGCCCGCACCAAACCTTGCCCCGGCGATACCGCTCGGCTCTCCCCCGCCCGTGATCGGAAATCATGCCAAGACCGCACGACTGATGACCGAAGCCGAGCTACTAGTCGCGGAATTTAGGGCCGGGCCATACGGCCCTTCGGCACCGTGAGAACATCGCGCAAGAGATGGCCCGCGGCACCGCTATGACGGCCTATGATCCATAGCGCTCCCGTGTCCACCGAGGACATGGAAAAGATGGCCGATCTAGTCATGCTTCTGCGCCTCCTCATAGTTCCAAAGACCAGTGTTGACCATCATTCGCGGTAATCCGCTCACGCTCGATGAGTAATAATAGGGTGGGCCCCCGCCCTCGAGTTTGTAGTAGTAGTGACCCCGGTACATGCCATGGGTCGTAATGATCTCAAATTTAAAGGCAGGGGCATTACTCCTGCTTTCAGAACTGCATATCCAGTTCTTCGCATCAACGACTGAGCACTTGTCCAGGATAATTTGGCCGGGGAAGAATTGGCCATTAAATTCGGTTACGTCGAGCTGAACCTTCTGCGTGCTCGTATTGACCTTGATAATCATCTCCGAACCTTTGCCAACAATCTTCGGGCATCGGAAGTTGCTGTCGAGGGGAGTTTGTTCGCATCTGAGGAGCGTGACACTGCGCTCGTTTACGTCGCAGGCAGCAAGCAAGAACAATGGGAACAGGCCAAATAGGCGGTACATCAAATTCATCGAGAAGCATCGTTGGTTATGGATCGGATTATTTTCTGCGCCTCTGTAGGCTCCTCAGGATTTTCGGGAGCATTTGGCAAAAGGGGTGGCAGAGGCGCTACATTGTGTCGGGACATAAAGTCGTCGATAAAATCGTAGTATGCGACCGGTGTGCCCCTTATCCTCTTCATGGCCCGCTCAAATAGATAATCACGGGCTAGTCGGGCGTGCTGATAGCGATTGGGTGTTCGCCTGCTGTATCGGCGGGCGATATCTATCGAGAGGTCTGTTATGAACGCCTTGGAGATTGGCGACGGGAAAACGCGCGCTTGCACGGCTTTCTTTTTCAGAAGCCAGCCCGTGTATAGAGCCATAGGACCGTTTGCCGCCAACGTAATCCACATTGAACAAGGGTATCCGGTTGCGTCTTCGTCGGCAATGTGCCTTTGCTACGAGCCCTTGACGGCACACTCGTCGCGACGTTCGGGTGCTTGCGCGACGGCGGCGAGGGTTGCGAGTGGGTCCGGTCACTTCGCTATTTTGCGAGCGCCGCCTATGGGGGACCCCAAAATTTCGACGCATCACGGGCGCTTACAACGCGCCGCCAAAACGCGAAAACGGCCCCGCATTGTTGCGAGGCCCTTCGTCGTCTTCGGTATTCGAAAGTGTCAGGCCTTGTACTGCACCTTCTGGCCCGCGACCTTGATGGTTTCGATCTGCACCTTTGCGCGCTTGAGGTCGCCAATCAACGCGTTTGCTGCGCCCGTTGTGATGCTCATTTCGGCGGCGATCATTTCGACGCTGTGCGGCGCGGCTTCGATCAGGGCGAGTACCTGGGCTTTCTTCGTCGGGGCCTTCGGTGCAGCCGGGGCCTTGACCTTGGCGGCCTCAGGTGCGCCCCCTGTGGGCAGGAACGCCGGAACGTCAACCACGGCCGCAGGCAACTCGAATGCGTCGATCTCTTCTTGAGTCAAGGTTGTGCCCTGCGGTTCGAGCAACGTGCACTCAGGGGCATTGATGCCGTCGTCCCCGACAAGCGACGCGTCGGCCTGCGCCGCGAACTCGTCCTTGATCTCCTTGATGGTCGCCTTCTTGTACACCCGCGAGTGCATGAACTTCTTCGCTGCGACGAGCGCGGCCTCGGCAGCTTCGTGGGTTTCGTGCTTCGTCGCGCGATCCATTTCGAAGGCCCAGACGGTGCCGCGCAGAGGAACTTCTTTGCCCTTGTGGATGACGGTTACGATGAATGCCATTTGCTTGCTCCGTTTGGTTTGCGCCGTTGCGCGTTGTCGATAATTGTTTGTCGGCGACTAGTTCAGGAGTGTAAAGGTACATCTCAACCTTTAGTTGTACCGCAAACGCATCTCTGAGGTGCAGCCGAAAAGACATATCGTTATCTCGTCCGGCGCTGTGTCATCCTGCAATCGTCGCGATCCAATCGCGCCCGACGCGCTCTGCGTCATCTGAAATCCTTGAGTTCACTGCCCCTGCCTTTATGGCGTTGCCCGGATGAGGCCCAATGACCGAAAAACTCAACACACTCTCGTCTTTCGAAAAACTGATTGTCGCTATGCGCCTAGTCTCGGGGCGCAACGATGCCCGCAGGCTCACGCGTTTGATCCGTGAGCATAGCGAGTTGTTCACTACGCCTATCGACGGCGTGCAGAACAAGGAGTTGGTCGGATGGTTGACCCGCTCAATGGAGAAGTCACCCAATGATTGAAGACGAAGACGGAAACGCTGTAAAGAAGCTGCCGCTTACGGCAAGCGAGCGCAGCAACGTGGCCCAAAACTTGTCCAAGAGCAGCGCGCTCATCAAGTTTGCGGATGACCTTGTCCTAGAGGGCATCGTTGATACGCGCACCGAAGGCCTCGAATGCTGCCGGGTGTACCTCGCTCATATGTGCGGTATGGACGAACGAACCTCGCGACTCGTAATCCTGAGCGCCGTGCTCGGCGACTTGAAACGCACACTCGGCGGCGTGTGACTATGCGGATTGCCGGGTACGCCAGCACACCACACGTCGACAAGCGCTGGCGCAGCGTCAGCAATGACGCTTTTGGTGCAGTCGAGACCGAGGATGTCCGCCTGTACCTCGACCACGATGAAACCAGGATCGCAGGCACGCTCACGCTGATCGAAAGGCGCGAGCGCGGTCTTTGGGCCGAGGCCGTTTTGGCAGAAGGCCAACCGGGCGTGGCACGCGTCGCGTCCGATATTCGCGCCGGGAAGCAATACGGGTTCTCCATCGGCGCGAAGCGTCTGCTCGGATGGCGCTTAATTAGTAGGGTCGCGCTGTTCGAGATTTCGGTGACCGAGCATCCCGCAAACCCCGAATGCCTCATTACCTGGGTTGATCGACCCGCAGTCAAACTGTGGCCGAAGGACCTCGCGGACGTATATGCCGAGCAAGACGCTGCGGCAGAACTCCATAAACACGAGATAGAGGATAAACTGAAATGGCTGACCGCGAACGTATCAGGATTAATTTGAGGACTCTTGATCGCACGGCGCTGCGTGAAGTCGCACGCGTAACGGCGATCCCTCGCGAGGAGTTGGAAGACTTCGCGCTAGTCGGCCTTGACCTTGGCGAGGACGCCATGGGCCGCCTCGAATTGTGGCACGCTGATTTTGCCCTCAAGCAGGCGCTGGTGTCGCCGGGCAACATGACGCTCCTTTCATTCGCAACGGAGGCGACGGGTATCCTGCCCAAGAGGATTAGCGACTTCGTAAACGGTCTGGTCGAATTGACCGAAGACGAAAAGACCGATCTGCGCGACCTAGTTATGGGACGCTATGGCCGAAGTGGCGTGGAAGGCAAATTCACCAAGACAAACCGCGCCGCAGTCACTGTGATGCTGGGCAACGCATCGGCGTCAGTCGATCCCGAATGCTCTCGCCGTGCAGAAGCCCTGCGAACCCTTTCCACCCTGAACCTTGAACAGCTTGAGGGACTCGCGCGCCGAGTCGTGTGATCGTGAAGGTTTTCGATCTTGAAGTCGCGACGGGCTTGTTCCGCACCCCCTAGAGCGATACTTATCGCACGTTTTTGCAGCGATCTGGTCATTGGAGGAGAGCGAATGGATTTCGGTGGGGGTGCAAGGAGAGGTATTGCCGTCCATGAGTCCGGCCATGCCGTTGCCCGCGTTCTCTCTATAGGCCGCGTAGGCATCACTAATGAAAACGCTATCCGTTGGATAGAAATGGACCGGGGCACTCCACACTGCTCCATGTTCGAACTACCGCTGCACATGCCCGGGCTTAAGGAATTTGGGGAGCGCGAAGGCATCAGGGAAGACAAATGGCCGACGGTGGAAGAATGGCGCAAGCTGTTTTCCTTTATGGGCATCGATCCATTGGAATGGGCGAGCGTGCGGCTTTTTGAATTTGCCGCCGGAGCAGCGGCGCAAGCAAAATTCGGAGGCGTATCATTCGACTCGGTCTGGCTTGACCACGGGTGCAGCGATGACCATCAGATGGCCATTGAAACTTGTCAAAGGATCGGCTTGAACCAACCTGAGGCAAAAGGACTTTTTGTGGAGCGGTCCAAGGAAGCGTGCGCCGTAATGGATAAGCCCGACGTGTGGCGGGCGGTGCTAACTTTAGCCGAACGATTGCCAACCACCGGCCGAATGCCGGGCGACACCGTTGTTTCTATCGTTCAAAATGCATTGCGTGCCTCGTAAGGAAGACGCAGAATAGTATTTTTTGTGAGTTGCGTGAGTGGCGAAGAATAGCAAACCGGTGATGCCGGGGTTCATTAAGCCCCAGCTTGCGACCCTGAAGAGCAAAGCTCCCAAGGGCGACCAGTGGATTCACGAAATAAAATACGACGGCTACCGCGTCCAGGTGCACGTCAACGCCGGGAAGAAGAAGGTCTTCACCCGAAACGGATTGGACTGGACCAAGCGCTTCTCACTGATTGCCAGCGCCTTCGATATTCCGGGGCAAGCCATCATCGATGGCGAAGTGGTCGTCATCCACGAAGTCCGGACCAATTTTTCTGAACTTCAAGCCGAACTTGCCTCAGGCAGGCAGGATCGGCTCGTCTACTACGCCTTCGACCTGCTCTGGCGTGATGGCGATCTCCGCAAACTTCCCCAGCTCGAACGCAAGGAAATGCTGGCTGACCTAATCGGCGAAAACGATATCGATATGCCGGTCCTCTACAGTGAACATTTGACCGGCGACGGGCAGGAGATGTTTGAGCATGCCGCGAAGCTGGGATGGGAAGGCATCATCTCCAAGAACGCGACTGCGCCTTACCGATCGGAGCGAACTGAGTCTTGGCTGAAAATCAAAACTGTCATCAAGGGGAAGTTCCCGGTGATCGGCTTCGTCAAGGATCCTACCGGCGTCGCTGCGCTGTACCTTGGCAAGAAAGAAGGCAAGGATTTGGTCTACATGGGGAAGGTCGGCACGGGCTGGTCTCGGACGGTTTCTAGCCAAATCCGAAAGCAGCTTGATTCCGTTGTCAGCCCGAAATCGAAGCTCACCAGACAGGTCAAAAAGCCCAAGGCGACTTGGGTAGACCCGGTGTTTTTCGCGGACATTGAATACCGGGACATCACCTCGGAAGGCTTGCTCAGGCAAAGCTCGTTCAAGGGCCTCAAACGGAACTAGGGCAAGGCAGTACGAACAAGTGAAGGATTTAAAGGGCCGTGGTTGATCCCAGGATAATTGCCGCGATGGAAATGCGGATTGTAACTAAAAAGGAAGCTGCGGGTCGTCAGATCGATGTTGCGATCCGCTTGTATGAAATAGGCGAATATGAGGCTTCGATGACGCTCTCATGCGCCGCTGAAGGAATGCTCCTCAGCGGCATGCCCCAGCCTTTGTTCGATAGAATGAAGGCGGGGCGGCCAGCCGATTTCAAGACAGAAAAGGAATGGGCAACGTTCCTGAATGATACGAGGGACTGGCTCAAGCACTCCAATGACCAAGAGGACCGATGTATCCGCAAGTTTGAGGCCTGGGTTATGCTCTGCCGTGGTCTGACGAAATACTACGGGATGTACGGCAGCGAGACTGATGAGATGAAAGCTTTCACTGAGAGGGCGCGTGAGAGCGGCATGACGCTGGCCGACAAATAGCTTCACTTTTACCAACGGGGATAGGGCATGGAATGGGTGATGATTTTGATGATTCTAGTGGGCGGAAATAACCCGGAGTCATTCAGCCACTATCTAGCAGGCTTCGCGAATGAGAAGCTTTGCGCCGAAGCGGCTAATGATTTTAAGAGTGAATTCGGCAAACCAACCGCTGAAGGAACAAAGATAGAGGTTCGGGCAGTCTGCCGACCCAAAAAGGCTGGCAAAGAGTAGTTTCACGGAGCTGTTGATAGCGGCTTAAACTTAGTAGCCATTTTCTTCATGCGGCGCAGCTCTTTTAGATTTCGTGCGATCTGTGAAGCGAAGATACGGGGACGGGAATACCGTGCTCGACGGCCTTTCAAGACGGTCGCGTGCAATCATTAGATCGAAGAAGACTCCATCTGCGCCTTGAAATCATCAAATGATGACATCGTCTTCTCTAGCCGATGACGCTTGATCAATGAAACGAAGGCAGCAAAAGACCGAGCTTGGCAGTTCACGGAGCGCTCTGGGTTGAATTCGATATCTGTGAAGCCGGCCCACTCTTCTCGGCGCGCAATCCAGTCGCGGTGCTGGTATAGCGCTTTGAAATAGAGCCAGTCGTAGAACATTGTAATAGGCGAGGTCGGAAAGTTTTTTCCCTCAAATTGAAATCCAATCAATCGACCTGAGTTCTTGATCCTTGGGTCTTGCTTTGCCTCCTTGCTCGTTTTCGAAAAGAGATCGGTGAAGGGGCCGCCGTGTTCGAACACTTTGCTTCCTTGAAACGCGCATTCGACTGTTGTCGGCTCTCCGTCTGCATCTATTTTTAGATGGAAGGCGCTGAGCCGTTGTCCGACTTCCAAATCTGACTTGCTGGAGATTTCCAGCAATGGGCTAAGGCCCTGAGCGCTGGCTGCTAGGTGCAATTCCACCACGTTCTTCTTTTTTTGTGACGGTGCTAGTCCCGGGTGCCAAGGAAATCGAACCTGAACCTGTTGGACTAGTTGGGTGCCAGTCACCGAAGGTACAAAAACTGGTCTTTCAGCCATCGATCCGCGTCCCGTTTAAAGCCCTCCGATTATATGCTGGATTACCAAGCCTGTCGGAATAAGAATTTCGTACTTTTCCGCCTTTTGCAGGCGGCTCTGTATGTCCGCGTTACTCCAGTCTGTACGTGTATAGATCACCTCTAGGTCCAATTGATCGAGCGCTGTTGCGGCCGGGACGCGAACTATTCCCGCCTGGTTTGACGGAGCGTTTGTGATCATCACGTTCGGCAATTTGATTACGTTTGGATGGATTTCAAGATACACGGGATCGAGCTTCCGCTCGTCATTCATCGCCGTATGCACCATCGGATGACTGCTAGTGAAGCAAAGGCAGACATAGTCGTCAGTACCTTTTGCATGATCGCTGGCGAGACTGTTTGCATCTCCGCCAGTCTTGATCCCATTGAACAGTCCAAGCCGCTTCAATTCTTTTGTGGATAGCAAACCATGCTGCCGGATCAGCGGTAAGTTCTTGCGGTCGGTAAAATGGTAGAACTTGCGATGCTGCACACTTTTCGCAACCGTTTCCGTCAGAAAATGATCAAGATCCATGGAGGTCCCCAGAACTCGAGTTCCATTACGACTCTAACGGGTACTTTCTGATTTACGCAACAGCGACTCACTGATAGAACAAACAGTGAACAAAGGACCTTTAATTAACACTTGAGTGTCATCATCTCTGGCGGGACATAGGGGATCGGAGATGGCGGAAACGTCAATTGAATGGACTGATGCGACCTGGAACCCCGTGGCGGGGTGCACGGTGCTGACTGCGGGCTGCACAAATTGCTATGCCATGCGGATGGCCGCTCGGCTCGATGCAATGGGCCAGCCTAAATACAAAGGCCTTACTCGAAAGAGCGGCGGAAGATCAGTTTGGACGGGTAAGGTCCGTCTTGATCACAAGTCCATCGACGTGCCGAAGTCGTGGTCAAAGCCGCGCAAGGTCTTTGTCAACTCGATGTCCGATTTGTTTCACACGGACGTGCCGCCCGATTTCATTGCGCGCGTATGGGCCACGATGAAAGCGACCCCGAGGCACACCTATCAAATTCTCACAAAGCGGCCGGACCGAATGGCCGCGATCTTGTCTCAGCCAGAGTTCGAGATCCTGCCAAACGTCTGGCTCGGTGCCAGCGTCGAGGATGGACGTGTGCTATCGCGACTCGATGATATTCGGAAAGTACCAGCGGCAATCCGGTTTGTTTCCTTAGAGCCTTTAATTGGCTCGGTCGCGGCCGGAGACCTCACAGATATCGATTGGGCAATCGTCGGCGGCGAAAGCGGTCCGCGAGCAAGACCTATGAACCCCGAATGGGTCAGCGAGATCGAAGCGATGTGCCGGAAATCAGGTACAGCGTTCTTTTTCAAACAGTGGGGCGGCAAGAATAAGAAGGCCGCTGGCCGGATGCTCAATGGGCGGACATACGACGAGATGCCGTCGGCCCATAGTTTTTCATGACGTACCGGTGGAATTTCTTGGCGAGATCGATTGCCGGCGCGCTCGGATTGGCGACCGCCAAGAACAACGAAAATTTCTGTTGATTGATGTTGGTGAAGAGCGGCAGCGGTTCGGAGACGTATGGGAAAAGTGTCTCCATGCGACCTTTGAACCAAGTTTCAATCTGCGCTTTGGTTGCGTTGCGTCGTTCATCAGCAGCGAATTCCGGGATCATCGCGTCGAATAATGTTTTCGCGAAGAGATCGCTGGTGGGCGGCGGAAGCTCATAAAGATCGCGCCATGCGGGACTTAGCACTCGATCCAGTTTTTTCTGCTTTGGGCCGACGCCGCTGAGCTTGTTCGCAAGCTGGCGAGTGACGTCCTGAAGTGGGAATAGATACCAGACGTCCACGCACTGCGTTTTTGCCAAGAGTTCCAGGGTCGCCCAATCCACCTGCAGTGCATAGGGATCAAGAAACACTGCCGCACGAGCTCCACCGGAAGCGCCGCGCCGCCAGACCTGCCGTGAAAAAACTTCTCTAATGGCTGCGTTGGCATCGCGGTCAATGATCTCGATGTCGAGCGACCGGTTAGCGGCCTTGAGAGCGTGCAGGGCTTTGTTGTGCTGATCGTCGCTCTCATTAAAAATGAAGTGCTTGAAGGCTGGCCGGATATTCAGCGCTCGTTTGGCAGAGCCCGGTAGGGTTTCCGTCACCCATTGCACCGGCTGGCGCTCAAGCAGCCCACCAGTGAGCTTTTCGTTGGTGCGATCACCCGTGCCGGCGAAAACGTCCACGTACCAAAGATCGAAATTCTTTTGGGTCAGAGCCTTGGTATAGCATTCCAAATAATAGCAGATGGCATCGAGCTTAAGCTCGGTCCAAGCGCCGCCGAATTGGTGCTCTGTCATGCTGAGGTCTCGCGTGTCGCGGAACGCGACTCGCCGGCAACATTCAACTGCAGCCCGTCACCAAGCACAAGGACAAAGCGAGAACTCGACCCGATAAACTAGCCTTCGGCGGGGCGTAATTCATTGTCCCCGCCATTGGCGCGCATTAGCTCAAGCATTAGCGCAGCGGGATTTCTCCAAGGTAGTGCTCGAAGGCCAAATCGATAATTTATACTGAGAATCAAGTGGTACAGTTGGGTGGGCTCGAACCACCGACCTCCTGTTCCACAGACATGCCCCTGTTTG
Source organism: Bradyrhizobium sp. LjRoot220 (assembly GCF_964252915.1). Classification (NCBI taxonomy): domain Bacteria; kingdom Pseudomonadati; phylum Pseudomonadota; class Alphaproteobacteria; order Hyphomicrobiales; family Nitrobacteraceae; genus Bradyrhizobium; species Bradyrhizobium sp. LjRoot220. Next base: position 310,529 of record NZ_CAXUPS020000002.1, on the reverse strand, counting down.
CGTCACTAGCGTTCATCTCCGACCCGTGCGAGGGCCAAAATAGCAGCGTGGGTTAATCGTGGGTTGGGCGTCACGCCATGGAGCAATATCGAGCGATATCAAATACATAATGCCTAAAGTACGCGGGTAGGCTAACAATCACACTCAAAGCGAAGCTGCAAACAAACAGGCGGCCGGGTCAACGGCTGAGGCCAAAGAGGAGACGTCCATGCGCGGCAGATGGTCGTTGGCGATTGCCGGTGTCCTCCTCATTTTGGCCGGCGGACTGCTGGCCCACCTGACCCAGACCGCCGGCGGCATCCGGATCCAGGACGTTAGGTTCAAGGGCGCCAAGGGCAACACCATGAGTGCCCTGCTCTACATCCCGGCCAATGCCACGCCGCAGATTCCGGCGCCGGGGATTCTCGCGGCCCACGGCTACATCAATTCGCGCGAGACCCAGGACGGCTTTGCCATCGAGTTCGCCCGCCGCGGCTATGTCGTCCTCGCCCTCGACCAGACCGGCCACGGCTACAGCGACCCGCCCGCCTTCGCCCACGGGTTTGGGGGGCCGGACGGGCTGGCTTACCTGCGCAGTCTCGAGTTCGTCGACAAGGCCAATATCGGCCTCGAGGGTCATTCGATGGGCGGCTGGGCCGTGCTGGCCGCCGCGGCCGCGATGCCCGACGACTACCAATCGATGGTGCTGGAGGGGTCGTCCACCGGCAAGCCGTTCGCCGCCGACGGCACCCCGAGCTGGCCGCGGAACGTTGCCCTGGTGTTCGCCCAATACGAGGAATTCTCGACCCTGATGTGGGGCGTCGATCGGGCCCGGGACGTCACCCAGAGCCCAAAACTGTGGGCCATGTTCGGTACCCAGGGGCCGGTCGAACCCGGCAAGGTCTATGGTGATATCGCCAAAGGCACCGCGCGGGTGCTCTATACGCCGGCCATCACCCACCCGGCCGAGCACATTTCCCACGAGGCGATCGGCTACAGCCTCGACTGGTTCGCCAAGACATTGAAGGGCGGCGCGCCGCTGCCGGCCGGTGACCAGATCTGGTTCCGCAAGGAAATCGGCACGCTCATCGCCCTGCTCGGCTTTGTCGTTCTCCTGATCGGTGCCTTCGACGCCCTGCTGGAAGCCAAGATGTATTCCCGCCTGCGGCTGCCCGAAATCGCCGACGGCACCATGCCGGCCCATTCGGCGGCAGACGGCCGGCGCTGGACCACGGCCTTCATCCTGACCGCGTTCATCCCGGCGCTGACCTATTATCCGGCCCTGGCGTTGGCCGGCACTTTTGTAAAGCCGTCAGCCTGGCTGCCCCAGGGCATCACCAACCAGATCATGGTCTGGGCGGTCATCAACGCCCTGATCACACTGGCTTTGATGCGGTTCGCGCCCAAGCGGGCCAGGCGGGCCGGGATCGTCGGGCAGTCGGTCGTGATCGCGCTCGCCACCGTCGCGATCGGCTATGCCGCGCTGTGGCTGGCCGACCTCGCCTTCAAGATCGACTTCCGGTTCTGGATCGTGGCGCTGAAGCTGATGAGCGCCAGGCAGGCGCTGATGTTCCTGATCTACCTGGTGCCATTCACGGCGTTTTTCGTGATCGCGCTGCACGTGCTGCACCGGAATTTCTCGACCATGGCGGCCGGCCGCGCCTCCCTCTATCTCAGCAACATCCTGGCGCTGACACTGGGCTTCATCGTGCTGCTGGCGCTGCAATACGGCACGCTGTGGCTGACCGGAAAGCTGTTCGACCCGCTGCCCGACCCCGGCTTCGTGCCGCTCTCGACCATCGTCGCCATCCAGTTCGTGCCGCTGCTGGCGATCTGCGCCGTGGTCGCGACTTTCACCTGGCGGCGGACCGGCTCGAGCCTGCCGGGCGCCCTGATCTGCGGCCTGTTCGTGACCTGGTACGTGGTGGCGGGAACGGCGACACAGGCGGCGTTCTGACCCTGATCGAGCCGGAGGCGGATCTTACCGCGAACCGTGTCCGCTCGCGCCGCGACCAAGCCTCATGTCTTCCCGCGAGCAACGCTATCCGCATACGCCCATGCCGTCGCGCGCGTCCCTGATCGGGCGTCAGCGGGCGGGGCAGCTGGCGCCGACCGACACCGCCGAGGCGCTGCGGGCGGCGCGCGGCTGTCCCGACGCGTGGTATCGCGTCCAGGCCCTCGCCTCGGTTGCGGAACACGCGGACCCGGGCGCTGCCTTGTCGATTCTGGAAGAAGCCGCGCGTGAAGCGCAATCATGCCATGACGCCTATGGCACGGTCGCCGTGATGGCATGGCCGATCCGCGTGGCGCTCAAGCAGGGACGGCTGGCCTTCGCCGAGCGCGAACTCAAGAAGTGCCTTGCGCTGGCACCCCAAATCGAGCCCCGCGCGTCGCAGGCCTACGCGTTGGAGATTCTATGGCACAGCTGTTTTACGGAGCACCCCAGCCATGCCAACGCGGTGTGGCGCAGAATTCTGGAGCTTTGCCATCCCGACCACAGCTGGCGTGCCGCCCGGCTCTATTTGCACATCGCCGAAATCCAGCACCGGCAGAATCGCAACGCCGCCGCGGTGATCCGCGCCATGCCGCCGGGCAAGGCGCGAAGCTGGCTGGAACGGCGTTTCGGGCTCGCCTGAAAAGCAGCCAGATCTGCACCGCCAATCGCCTTCCAGCACGCGTTTTCGGGTGCTATAGCGACGGCACCACCATCCCATCCGCCGCTAAACGCGCGGTTTTCCAAAAAAGGCCCCCTCCGTCATGGCAAAAATCAAGGTGACCAACCCCGTCGTCGAACTCGATGGCGACGAGATGACCCGGATCATCTGGCAGTACATCAAGGACAAGCTGATCAACCCGTTCCTCGATGTGAACCTGATGTATTTCGACCTCGGGATGGAATACCGCGACAAGACCAATGACCAGGTCACGATCGACGCCGCCAACGCCATCAAGAAGGTCGGCGTCGGCGTCAAATGCGCCACGATCACCCCGGACGAGGCCCGGGTGAAGGAATTCGGCCTCAAGGAAATGTGGAAGTCGCCCAACGGCACTATCCGCAACATCCTCGGCGGCGTCGTGTTCCGCGAACCCATCATCTGCAAGAACGTGCCCCGCCTGGTGCCCGGCTGGACCAAGCCGATCATCATCGGCCGTCACGCCTTCGGCGACCAGTACCGCGCTACCGACTTCAAGTTCCCCGGCAAGGGCACGCTGACGATGAAATTCGTCGGCGACGACGGCAAGGTGATCGAACGAGAAGTCTACAAGTCGCCGGGCGCCGGCATTGCGCTGGCGATGTACAATCTGGACGACTCGATCGCCGATTTCGCCCGCGCCTCGTTCAACCAGGGCCTCGCCAAGAGCTATTCGGTCTATCTCTCGACCAAGAACACCATCCTGAAAACCTATGACGGCCGGTTCAAGGACATCTTCCAGGACATCTACGACAACGAGTTCAAAGCCAAGTTCGAGGCCAAGAAGATCACCTATGAACACCGCCTGATCGACGACATGGTGGCGGCGGCGATGAAGTGGTCCGGCGGCTATGTCTGGGCCTGCAAGAACTACGACGGCGACGTGCAGTCCGACACGGTGGCGCAGGGCTACGGCTCGCTCGGCCTGATGACCTCGGTGCTGATGACGCCGGACGGCGATACCGTGGAAGCCGAGGCCGCGCATGGCACGGTGACCCGGCACTACCGCGAGCACCAGAAGGGCAAGGAAACCTCGACCAACTCGATCGCCTCGATCTTCGCCTGGACCCGCGGCCTGTCGCACCGCGCCAAGCTCGACAACAACGAGGAACTGGCGAAGTTTGCCGACACGCTGGAGAAGGTCTGCGTCGACACCGTCGAAGCCGGCTACATGACCAAGGACCTCGCGCTCTTGGTCGGCGCCGACCAGCGCTGGCTCTCCACCACAGGCTTCCTCGACAAGGTCGCGGAAAACCTCACCAAGGCGACGGCGGCGAAGTAAGCCGCCCCGCGACCAGCCAGCAACCATCACCGTCATTGCGAGCGAAGCGAAGCAATCCATCCTTCACTGGAGAAAGTATAGATTGCTTCGTCGCTTTCGCTCCCTTGCACAAGCGCTCTGCGCTTGTTGCAGGCAATGACGAGTTTGGAGCATCGCCATGCTTCCACACCGCATTGCCGCGATTACCCTCCTGCTGTTGGCGAGTTCAGCGACCGCGCATGCTGCCGACCCACTGCCCGAAGCCATCGCCGCACCAGGCCAGATAGTTGTCACCACGCTGCATGCCGAGGGCGCGCAAATCTACGAATGCAAGGCCGGCGTCGACGGCAAGCCGATCTGGTCATTCCGCGAACCAATCGCGACGCTGCTGGCCGATGGCAAAACCGTCGGCCGTCACTATGCCGGACCGACCTGGGAACATAGCGACGGCAGCGCCGTGGCCGCCAAGGTCGCGGGCAACGCCCCCGGCACGACTGCAAATGACATCCCTTGGCTGAAGCTTGAAGTAACCTCCCGGCGCGGCAGCGGCGTGCTTGCCGATGTCACCACAGTGCAGCGGATCAACACCAAGGGCGGAAAGCGTGACGGCGCATGCGATGTTGTCGGCAGCTTTCTGAACGTGCCTTACTCGGCGGATTACGTGTTCCTGCGCAAGGGCTGAGCGTTCCGTTAAACGCCGGCCATCGCCTGTTCGATCGCCGACAAGGCGGCATCGGCCTTGGCCCCGTCGGGACCGCCGGCTTGCGCCATGTCGGGCCGCCCGCCGCCGCCCTTGCCGCCGAGCGTTGCGGACGCGATCTTGACGAGATCGACGGCGCTGAAGCGCGACGTCAGGTCGGCGGTGACGCCAACCACCACGCCGGCCTTGCCGTCCTCGGTGACGCCGACGATCGCGACCACGCCGGAGCCGATCTGCTTCTTGCCATCGTCGACCAGGCTCTTGAGGTCCTTGGTCTCGACGCCCTCGACCGCGCGCGCCAACAACTTGACGCCGCCCGCTTCGCGCACGCCGCCGGCTGCCGCCGCGCCATTGCCTCCGCCGCCGCCCATCGCGAGCTTCTTGCGCGCCTCCGACAGGTCGCGCTCGAGCTTCTTGCGCTCTTCCATCAGCGCGGCGATGCGCCCCGGCATTTCCTCGACCGAGGTGCGCAGCTCGCCTGCCGCGTTCCTGGCAAGCTGCATGGTGTCGTTGGCGTGTTTTCGCGCGTGACGTCCGGTCAGCGCCTCGATGCGGCGAACGCCGGAGGCGACCGCGCTTTCGCCGGTCACTGAAATCAGGCCGATATCGCCGGTGCGCCGGACATGCGTGCCGCCGCACAATTCCACCGACCAGCCGAGCGCGTTCTGGCCGTGCTCGCGGGACTGTTTGCCCATCGACACCACGCGCACCTCATCGCCATATTTTTCGCCGAACAGCGCACGGGCGCCGGCATCGCGGGCGTCATCGACCCCCATCAGCCGCGTGGTGACCTCGTCATTCTCCAGCACCACCTCGTTGGCGATATCCTCGACGCGCGCGAGTTCTTCCGCGGTGATCGGCTTCGGATGCACGAAGTCGAAACGCAAGCGATCCGGCGCCACCAGCGAACCGCGCTGGGCAATGTGGTCGCCGAGCACCTGGCGCAGCGCCTCATGCAGCAGATGGGTCGCCGAGTGATGGGAGCGGATCGAGGACCGCCGTGAATGGTCGACCTCGAGCTGCAAGGCAGTGCCGATTTTCAGCGTGCCCTGCTCCACCGTGCCCTGATGCACGAAGAGATCGCCGGCCCGCTTCTGCGTATCGGTGACGCGGAACTTGACGCCCTCGCCGATCATCACGCCGGTATCGCCGACCTGGCCGCCGGACTCCGCGTAAAACGGTGTCTGGTTGAGGACGATCGATCCGGTCTCACCAGCCTTGAGGCTGTCGGCCTCCTTGCCGTCCTTGACCAGCGCCGAAACCACGGCCTCGGCGCTCTCGGTCTCATAACCGAGGAACTCGGTGGCGCCGAGTTTTTCGCGCAGCGGAAACCAGATGTTCTCGCTCGCGGTATCGCCGCTTCCAGACCACGACGCGCGCGCTTTCACCTTCTGCTTTTCCATCGCATCGGTGAACGCGGCCTGGTCGACGCTGATGCCGCGCGACTTCAACGCGTCCTGGGTGAGATCGAGCGGGAAACCGTAGGTGTCGTACAGCGTGAACGCGGTATCGCCATCGAACATGTCGCCTTTCTTCAAGCCACTGCTCTTCTCGTCGAGAATCGACAGGCCGCGCTCCAGCGTCTTGCGGAAGCGGGTTTCTTCCAGCTGCAGCGTTTCCTCGATCAGCTTTTCGGCGCGCACCAGATCCGGATAGGCCTGCCCCATCTCGCGCACCAGCGCCCAGACCAGGCGGTGCATCAAAGGTTCGCGCGCGCCGAGCAACTGCGCATGGCGCATCGCGCGGCGCATAATCCGGCGCAGCACATAACCGCGGCCCTCGTTCGAGGGCAGCACGCCATCGGAGATCAGGAAGGCGGAGGAGCGCAGATGGTCGGCGATGACACGGAACGACGCCACGGTTTGTTCCCGCGGTCCGTCCCCCAGCGCCGAAGCGGCGGCATCGATCAGGTTACGGAACAGATCGGTTTCGAAGACGCTGTCGACGCCCTGCAGGATGCAGGCCATACGCTCCAGCCCGAGGCCGGTGTCGATCGAGGGTCGCGGCAGCGGCAGGCGCTCTTCCTTCGTCACCTGCTCGAACTGCATGAAGACGAGATTCCAGAATTCGAGGAAGCGATCGCCGTCTTCCTCCGGGCTTCCAGGAGGTCCGCCCCAGATGTGCTCGCCACGGTCGATGAAGATCTCCGAGCAGGGGCCGCACGGCCCGGTATCCCCCATCGCCCAGAAATTGTCTGAGGTCGGAATGCGGATGATACGATCGTCGCCGAAGCCCGCGATCTTCTTCCAAAGCCCGGCCGCCTCGTCGTCGGTGTGATAAACCGTGACGAGCAGCTTGTCCTTCTTCAGCCCGAAGTCCCTGGTGATCAGGTTCCAGGCGAGTTCGATCGCGCGCTCCTTGAAGTAGTCGCCGAACGAGAAATTGCCGAGCATCTCGAAAAACGTGAGATGCCGCGCGGTGTAGCCGACATTGTCGAGATCGTTGTGCTTGCCGCCGGCGCGGACGCATTTCTGCGAGGTGGTGGCGCGCTGGTACGGGCGCTTCTCGACGCCGGTGAAGACGTTCTTGAACTGCACCATGCCGGCATTGGTGAACATCAGGGTCGGGTCGTTGCGCGGGACGAGCGGCGACGACGGCACGATCTCGTGGCCGTTCTCGGCAAAATAGTCCAAAAATTTCGACCTGATCTCGTTGACGCCGCTCATGTTCATCCAATCGGAAAGTGGACCGGGTCAGGCCGCAAATAGACCTTTTCTGCCGGCCGAACGCTTTTAGACAAGGCCAAAGGCGGTGTCCAGAAACTGTGCAGGCGGATCATAGGCTTGCCGCAGCACACAAGACTGGTTGATAGGCCCTTCCGCGCGTTGACAGGCTTGCCATGGCTGTGTTTCCCTCCCATCTGTTCAAGACGTCACGTCGGGAGAGATCGGCTTAAGCGCCGGCGCCGAAGGAGCAACCGCCCCGGAAACTCTCAGGCAAACGGACCCTCGTGACGGACTAGCATCTGGAAAGAGACGCCGAAGGGCTTTGGCCATGAGGTGTCCGCCGACGGGATAATACTCTCAGGCACAGCGACAGATGGGGCTTTCTTTGGGTTTTCGGGGGCTGGTCCCCGAACCCTGGAGGGTCCTTGGGATGCTGGCACGCGACGAATCTCCCTTACATCACACACCCTTGCACGCGCTCCATGTGGCGCGCGGCGGCAAGATGGTTCCATTCGCCGGCTATGAAATGCCGGTGCAGTACGCCGCCGGCGTGCTCCGGGAACATCAGCACACGCGAAGCGCCGCCGGCCTGTTCGACGTCTCGCATATGGGCCAATTCGCGCTGCGGCCGAAATCCGGCAAGGTCGAGGACGCCGCACTGGCGCTGGAACGGCTGGTGCCGCAGGACATCGTTGCGGTGGCACCCGGGCGGCAGCGCTACGCGCAGTTCACCAATCCCGATGGCGGCATTCTCGACGATCTGATGGTGGCGAATTTCGGCGACCATCTGTTTCTGGTGGTCAACGCCGCCTGCAAGGCCGAGGACGAGGCCCATCTGCGCGCGCACCTTTCGGATGCCTGCGTGATCGATTCGCTGGCCGACCGCGCGCTGATCGCCCTGCAGGGACCGAAGGCCGAATCGGCATTGACAAGATTCTGTGCAGACCTCGCCGCCATGAAATTCATGGACTCCGGTCCGCGCAAGGTGGCGGGCTACGACTGCTTCGTCTCGCGCTCCGGCTATACCGGCGAAGACGGGTTTGAGATTTCGGTTCCGGCCGAGCATGCCGAAGCGCTGGTGAAGTCGCTGCTGGAAAATGCCGACGTGCTGCCGATCGGCCTGGGCGCGCGCGACAGCCTCCGCCTCGAGGCCGGGCTTTGCTTGTACGGCCACGACATCGACACCACGACCACCCCGGTCGAAGGCGCGCTGGAATGGTCGGTGCAGAAAAGCCGCCGCAGCGGCGGCGCGCGCGCCGGCGGTTTTCCCGGTGCCGAAATTATTCTCGCGCACTTTGAAAAGGGTGCCGCACGCCGCCGCGTAGGATTAAGGCCCGAAGGCCGCGCGCCGGTGCGCGAAGGCGCGGTTTTGTTTGCGGATAGCACGTCGGCCGAGCCGATCGGCAAGGTCACCTCGGGTGGTTTCGGCCCGAGCCTCAATGCGCCTGTCGCGATGGGCTATTTGCCGTCGCAGCTTTCGGCGACCGGCACGCAAGTGTTCGCCGAAGTCCGCGGCCAGCGCCTGCCGCTGCAGGTCGCCGCCATGCCATTCGTTCCCAACACCTATAAACGCTGAAGGACATCTCATGACGATTTTGTTCACGACCGACCATGAATGGCTCCGCATCGAGGGCGATGTCGCCACCATCGGGGTTACCGACTACGCGCAGTCGCAGCTCGGCGACGTCGTGTTCGTCGAACTGCCCAAGGTCGGCCGCAGCCTCAAGAAGGCGGAAGCCGCCGCCGTCGTCGAATCCGTCAAGGCCGCCTCCGACGTCTACGCGCCGATCTCCGGCGACGTGCTCGAAGTCAACGAGGATCTCGCCGCCGAACCCGCGCTGGTGAATTCCGACGCCGCCGGCAAGGCCTGGTTCTTCAAGCTGAAGATCAAAGACAAGAGCGAACTCGACGGCCTGATGGACGAAGCCGCCTACGCCAAACACACCGCGTGAGAGATGAAGCAATTTGCGACCACATACTCGCTGTCATCGCCCGGCCTTGTGCGCAATTGCGCACTGGGACCGGGCGACCCAGTACGCCGCGGCCCTTCGGCTCAATCGCTGATTTCCCGGCGTACTGGATGCCCCGCCTTCGCGGGGCATGACGGCAAGTGGGCGATATGACGAGCATAAAGGAAAGACCATGAACGCGCCGCTCAAGCATACCAACGAGGCCGCCACCGATTTCGTGCGCCGCCATATCGGCCCCTCGCCCCGCGACGTCGCGGCGATGCTGGAGAGCGTCGGCGCCGCGAGTCTCGGCGAGTTGATGAGCCAGACGCTGCCGTCCTCGATCCGGCAGAAGACGCCGCTCGATCTCGGGCGTCCCCTCAGCGAAACCGAAGCGCTCGCGCATATGGGCGAGCTCGCCGCGCAGAACCAGGTATTCACCTCGCTGATCGGCCAAGGCTATTCCGGCACCATCCTGCCCGCCGTAATCCAGCGCAACATTCTGGAGAACCCGGCCTGGTACACGGCCTACACGCCGTATCAGCCGGAGATCAGCCAGGGCCGGCTGGAGGCGCTGTTCAACTTCCAGACCATGATCTGCGATTTGACCGGCCTCGACGTCGCCAATGCCTCGCTGCTTGATGAGGCCACGGCCGCCGCCGAAGCGATGGCACTGGCGGAGCGCTTCTCTGGCGTGAAAAGCAAATCGTTCTTCGTCGATGCGGACGTGCATCCCCAGACGCTGGCGCTGCTGCGCACCCGCGCCGAGCCGCTGGGCTGGAAACTGGTCGTCGGCGATCCCCTCGCCGATCTCGACAAAGCGGACGTGTTGGGTGCGCTGCTGCAATACCCCGGCAGTTCCGGCGCGGTGCGTGATCTGCGCCCCGCGATTGCGTCGCTGCGCGCCAAGGGGGCGCTTGCCGTCGTCGCCGCCGACCTGCTGGCGCTGGCGCTGCTGGCATCGCCCGGCGAACTCGGCGCCGATATCGCGATCGGGTCGGCGCAGCGCTTTGGCGTGCCGATGGGTTATGGCGGGCCGCATGCCGCCTATATGGCGGTGCGCGACGCGCTGAAGCGCTCGCTGCCCGGCCGCATCGTCGGACTGTCGGTGGATTCGCGCGGCGAGCCCGCTTATCGCCTCGCGCTGCAAACCCGCGAGCAGCACATCCGCCGCGAAAAGGCCACCTCCAACATCTGCACCGCGCAGGTGCTGCTGGCGGTGATCGCCTCGATGTACGCGGTCTATCATGGCCCCGAAGGCCTGACTTACATTGCGCGCCAGGTACACCGGCACGCCGCCGTGCTGGCGGCGGGATTGGCGAAGCTCGGCTTTGCGCCCGCTTCGCAGAACTTCTTCGATACCGTCACGGTGTCATCAGGCGCCAAGCAGGACGAGATCGTCGCCCGCGCCCGCACCGAGAAGATCAATCTGCGCATCGGCCAGGACACATCTGGAAAAGCCACGCTCGGGATTGCCGTGGACGAAACCACGACGCCGGCTGTGATTGAGGCGGTGTGGCGCGCGTTCGGCGGCAAACTGTCTTATGCGGAAATCGAGATTGGCGCACGCGAGGCGCTTCCGGCCGAGTTGAAGCGCACCACCGCGTTCCTCACCCATCCGGTGTTTCATGCGCACCGCTCCGAGACCGAACTGCTGCGCTACATGCGCAAGCTCAGCGATCGCGACCTCGCGCTCGACCGCGCGATGATTCCGCTCGGCTCCTGCACCATGAAGCTCAACGCGACCGCGGAGATGATCCCGCTAACCTGGGCCGAATTCGGCAGCCTGCATCCGTTTGCGCCCGCCGAGCAGGCCAAGGGTTATCACGCGCTGTTCAAGCGGCTTGAGCAATGGCTGTGCGACATCACCGGTTATGACGCGATCTCCTTGCAGCCGAATTCCGGCGCCCAGGGCGAATATGCCGGCTTGCTGGCGATCCGCGCCTATCACGCCGCGCGCGGCGAGCCGCATCGCAAAATCTGCCTGATCCCCTCGTCCGCGCACGGCACCAATCCGGCGTCCGCCGCGATGGTCGGCATGGAAGTCGTCGTGACCGCCTGTGACGTCAGAGGCGACGTCGACGTTGACGATCTCCGCGCCAAGGCGGAGAAGCATTCCAAAAACCTCGCCGCGGTGATGATCACCTATCCCTCGACGCACGGCGTGTTCGAGGAGCACATCCGCGATATCTGCGACATCGTGCATGGCCATGGCGGCCAGGTCTATCTCGACGGCGCCAACATGAATGCGCAGGTCGGCCTGTCGCGGCCCGGCGATTACGGCGCCGACGTCAGCCATCTCAATTTGCACAAAACGTTCTGCATTCCGCATGGCGGCGGCGGCCCCGGCATGGGACCGATCGGCGTCAAGGCGCATCTGGCCCCATTCCTGCCCGGCCATCCCGCGACCGACGGCACGGTGCCGCATCCGATCGGTCCGGTGTCGGCCGCACCATTCGGCTCTGCGTCGATCCTGACGATCTCCTACATCTACATCCTGATGATGGGCGGCGAAGGCCTGACGCGGGCGACCGAGATCGCGATCCTGAACGCCAATTACATCGCGACAAAACTCGATCCGCATTTCCCGGTGCTCTACAAGAACGCCAAGGGGCGCGTCGCGCATGAATGCATCGTCGACCCCCGCCCGCTGAAAACGACCAGCGGCGTCACCGTCGACGACATCGCCAAACGGCTGATCGATTACGGTTTCCACGCCCCGACCATGAGCTTTCCGGTGCCGGGCACGCTGATGATCGAGCCGACCGAATCCGAGTCGAAGGCGGAACTGGACCGGTTCTGCAATGCGATGATTGCGATCCGCAACGAGATCGCCGAGGTCGAAGGCGGCCGCTGGAAAATCGAGGCGTCGCCGCTGCGCCACGCGCCGCACACCGTACACGATATCGCCGACGACGCCTGGGCCCGCGCCTACAGCCGCGCCGAGGGTTGTTTCCCGGCGGGGACCTCGCGGACGGACAAATACTGGTGCCCGGTTGGCCGCGTCGACAACGTCTATGGCGACCGCAACCTGGTGTGCTCGTGCCCGCCGGTTTCGGATTACGCGCAGGCGGCGGAGTGAGTCGCGCGCGTGTGGCGGTGGGTGGCATCGCCGAGGCTCGGTCGGGGCAACCCTCGCGCACCGATCAAAGCGGCTGACGATACGGGTGGGTTGCTGGTCCGGAGACAAAAGTCGATAAAGGCCGGGATGGTTGAGGCGCGACGAGCGCCGGATTCCAGCGCCACAGACGATCATTGGTCAATCTGGTCCCGCCCCACCAGCGATCGATTGGGTTGTAGCGGCTGAAATCTTCCTTGTGCGCGACAATCGCCCAGCCGAGCTCGGTTAGCGATAGCAGGCTTCGCCGGTAAGCCTCGCCGCGGCCGCGATAGTTCTCCCTGCCAAGCGTGCGCAACTCGTCGTCAAGGCCAGCGATCGCTGGATTCGGGCCGTGCGCCAGCCCCTCAAGCAGGAATCCGATTTCCCGGGTGTTAAAGACCCGCCGCCGGCGAACCGAATAGAGATAGAACAGCGCATTCGTGAGCGTGTAGCCTCGCGCAATGAGTTCCAGCAAGCGCATTTCCGTCGCGCCGAGTCCGGTCGCGTGGGAAGGTAGCTCCTCGAGCAGGTCAAGCAAGGCCGGTCTTAACAAGGGCAGCGCACTCAAATCCTCGGCCAGCAAACCGAAGCAGGCTTCCGGCGTTGCGGACCGATACGCCCGCCAGGCCATGGTTGCCGTCTCGATCTCGCTCTCGGTGACGTCGATGGCAGGGACCTTCCATTTTGCGAGTGGCTCCGGCTCCACCATGAGCAGATCGAGGTCGACAAGCCGCACCTTCAACTTGGCTATGACCTCCGGATGCGGACTGAGGAGATCGAGCAGCCATACCAATTGTAACTGATCGTTCGGGGCCGGATCGAACCACAACTCAACGGTCTCAAACGGCCGGCAGGCCTCGACCAGGCTCAGTGTCTTTAGGCTGTCAAGCTGGCGATGCCAGCGGAACGTATAGACCGACCAATGGCCGCCGGGGCCATGCTGCTCCGTCTGCGCAGCGACGTAGAATGCTAGTTCATCCGGAGGCGGCAACTTGCCATCCACGAAGCGAAACAGGAATGTGACGGGCGCCTCGGTTCGGCCCGAAGCTTCGAAATTCGAGCCGCCCTCACCGCCAAGGATTAATGGTTTCATCGATCCGACCAATTCACTCATAAGGAAAAACAATCGAAGACGCGACAACTCAAGGTTTGAAACAGTCCTAGCAACAGCGAGACACTTTCACTCAGGGCTAAATCAAAGCCTTGCTCGACGGATCCCAGCGCCACAGATTGTCATTGGTCAATTCCGTCCCGCCCCACCAGCGATGGATCGGGTTGTGCCGGCTGAAATCCTCAGTCTGCGCCAGGACGGCCTCGCCGAGCGCGGTCAGCGATAGTTTGCTTCGTCTGTACCGCGCGAGGCGCGCAGCGTCCTCGTGCATCTCATCCGTAAACGGCCCCTCCTCCAAGCCTGCCACGGCAGGTGCCGGACCCGCGGCTAACCCGTCCAGCAGCGATCCGACTTCCCAGTAGCCAAACACACGTCGCGTATTGCGCTTGTTGTGGCCCGGAAAGAGATCGAACGGAGTCGCATTACCCGCCGCAACCAGTTCAAGTATCCGCATTTCGGTCGCGCCTAACCCGGTTACGGACATCGGCAGTTCTTCAAGCAATTCCGGCACGGTCAGCCGAAGCTGCGGCAGGACACTGAAGTCCCTGTCAAGCAGATCAGCCCAGGCCCGCGGCGTCGGCTGCCGATACGCCTGCCAAGCCATGCTGGCAGCTTCGAGATGATCCTTCGATATTTTGACGCCCGGTGGCTGCCATTTGGAAATCGTTTCCGGAGCTTGTTCGGCAATGTCGACGTCCGCCTGAAACAAGGTCAGCTTCGCGACGATGCTCTCACGCGAGCTCAGATAATCCAGAAGCTGAGCAAGCATGAGTTGTGTGTTCGGCGCCGGGTCGAACCACAATTCGACGGCCTCGCAGCGCTCGCAGAGGTCGAGGGGGCCCATCCCCTTCAAATGAAACTCGCCAAGCCGATGCTGCGGAAAGTGATCCAGCGAGCCCGGTCCCAACATGGCTTCCAGCTTCGCGTCGGACGGCAATTCGCCCCAGACAAACCGGAAGCCGAGCGGAATCACGATGTCGGCGACGCCGGCGCGCAAGAGACATCCGGCTGCCGAGTCGCCTGTTGTCAGAACCAGGCGCGTCATCTTCGCTGCCCTCCCACGCAAAACAAAACGGGCACTGAAAACGTCGGCAACTCAACGTTCTCAGCACCCGCTATGTCGAAACCCGGATCAGGCGATCCGAGATTTCGGAAAAGTCCTATTCGTCGGCCGGCTCTTCGCCGTCGGCGTCGCGCTCGGGGGGACCGGCGAGAATCTGTTCGGCGATCAGGCCGGAGTTCTGGCGGATCGCCATCTCGATCTTCGCGGTCATGTCGGGGTTGGCCTTGAGGAACGCTTTCGAGTTCTCGCGGCCTTGGCCCAGCCGCTGGCTGTCATAAGAGAACCAGGCGCCGGATTTCTCGACGATGCCGGCCTTGACGCCGAGGTCGAGGATTTCACCCATCTTGGAAACGCCCTCGCCATACATGATGTCGAATTCGACCTGCTTGAACGGCGGCGCCAGCTTGTTCTTCACCACCTTGACGCGGGTGGCGTTGCCGACGACTTCGTCGCGCTCCTTGATCGCACCGATGCGGCGGATGTCGAGGCGAACGGAGGCGTAGAATTTCAGCGCATTACCGCCGGTGGTGGTTTCCGGCGAACCATACATCACACCGATCTTCATGCGGATCTGGTTGATGAAGATCACCATAGTGTTGGATTTGTTGATCGAGGCGGTGAGCTTGCGCAGCGCCTGGCTCATCAGCCGCGCCTGCAGGCCGGGCAGCGCATCGCCCATTTCGCCTTCGAGCTCGGCCTTCGGCACCAAGGCGGCGACGGAATCGACGACCAGCACGTCGACCGCGCCGGAACGCACCAGCGTGTCGCAGATTTCCAGCGCCTGCTCGCCGGTGTCGGGCTGCGAGATCAGGAGTTCGTCGATGTTGACGCCGAGCTTGCGGGCATAGACCGGGTCGAGCGCGTGTTCGGCGTCGATGAAGGCGCAGATGCCGCCCTTCTTCTGGCCTTCCGCCACTGTGTGCAGCGCCAGCGTGGTTTTGCCCGAGGATTCCGGCCCGTAGATTTCGACCACTCGCCCGCGCGGCAGGCCGCCGACGCCGAGCGCGATGTCCAGTCCAAGCGAGCCTGACGATATCGTCTCGATATCCATCGAGCGGTCGTTCTTGCCCAGCTTCATCACCGAACCCTTGCCGAACTGGCGCTCGATCTGCGAGAGCGCGGCGGACAGGGCCTTGGTCTTATCCATGGAGGATCCTTCGACGATACGCAGGGCAGTGGCGGACATTGGTCGTGCTCCTTATGGCGGGGATTCGCTAGCGGGACAAACGGACGGCGAGGATCTCAGGGATTCGATTGACGGTGAGAGCTTGTACCACCTTTGTTCTATGTTCGCAATATGTTCTTTTTTCGAGGCGTTGCCGTCCGCCTTTAACCCCCGGTGTCTTATGCTGAATTTCGAAGTGTCGTAGTTCGCGTTAACGAATGATCTCACCGTGTTTACCCGGTGTTCTCAAAGGCCCGGCACGAGCGGCGTGATTCAAATCATTATAAACCCATTAGGCCCGCGCGATCGGGGAATGGATTGAACACCTTCCCGATTTGCCAGAGGGAAACATTCCCGCAAGCTGCAACGGCGCTATGCCTACTTCGCGGCTTGGCTTCCAAGGCTCAACAGGTCGCCAGAATCATCCGGGTTGCCGGAGATCACGCGCTCCACTGGTAAGGTGGCGGCGGCAGATGCAGCAGCCAACATAAGGGCATCCATTACTGAAACGCTGCACATTGAAACGCGTGCCCGGCGCCGCCTCAGCTATCGTCCGTAATTCTGCCCTTGCCGGCACAGGCCTCACACTTCTCAGGATAAATTCTGTGAGTTGCCAGTACGGGCTGCTTCACCACGGGAAAGCCCGTTCCATTGCAGGCGGCGCACCTATGCTCTCTGATCTTTGGCGTCACGGCTTTCATTTGACCCACCTTTCATCCGGCTCGCTTGGCGGTCCTCGCACACTATGTATGGCGGTGAAACGTGGCCAGCGATTTGCGCCCGTATGATTGCGGAGACCCCGAGCATGCGCATGGGGGCGCACAAGCGCGAGCACCGCAGCGGACCAGCTCCGATCCGCGAATAACGCCAACCGCTTTCTTCGCCAGCACCTTCGGTGGAACGCGGCCACGCGTAGGCCAGATGCCAACCGTGCTGGCCTCCAGGGGCTGGCCCAATTGCCCAATTGCCAGAGTGACGGCCATCACAGCCGCGCATCGCGGGCCGGCCTATCCCTGTCATCGAGGCTGGCGGGAGTGGTCCTGCCCCACAAACAGGAGACAGACATGAGCGAACTCAACAACGAAATCTGCGAACTGTCGTTTGACGAACTCGAGCAGGTCAGCGGCGGCAACATCATCAACCGGATCGTCGAGGCGTACCTGGCCGCTGTGGGCAAGAACTTGATGGACGCCATACACCCGCCGAAGCCGAAGATGAGCATGCAAATGCGGTAATGCCGGGGCAAAATCGGGATTAAGAGGCTACCTCGATTGGCGGCCTCTTTTATTGCAGTAGCTTTCAAAACCTCTTCGTACTTATCGAGCACTGCTTAGGCGCGCGATGCCATCCGCATCAAGAGGCCGCCTCGGTTGGCGGCCTTTTTCATTGCCGGTAGCTCGACGCCATTTCCAATCGGCAGATTTGAAACATGCAGCGGCTCAATTCGGAGCGTGACACTCATCACAGCGAGCGATCGGATCTGCGCGTATCCCTTTGATCACGGGTGGCGGGAATGGTCTCGCTCCAACGACGGGAGACGACAATGATCAACTTGAACAATCGCGAACTGACGATCGATGAACTCGATATTGCGACCGGCGGCAAGGATGGCGACGGCAACGGAACCGGCACCGGCGGTGGCGATGGCCTCGGCAGGTATCGCCGCCTCGCTGGAGAAATCATCGGCGGCGTCATCGGCTTCGTCAAAACCATCGGCGGCATCTTCGGCTAATCGACGCTTCATCGGACGAGCCCCGGCCTCTGGGCCGGGGCTTGTTCGTTTGGGCTGCCGGTTCTCCAGCAAAGTTCCGGAGCCGCTACCGGTCTCGTGATGCTGCCCTCGAATCGCGCAGCTCGCGCTCGGCTGCCTCGCTTCCCGTCCGGTTCAGCCGACCAGATAGCTCTCTCCCGTAGTTCTCCGGGCAAGAACAAAGTTCCGGCCGTCCCTTGAGGGTTGGTCCCCAGCTTTTCGCCTTGTGTTCGCGCCTTACCCCCGCACGGTTCCCGCAGTCCCACCCATTCGGCCTTGAAATAGGATATAATGGGGCGAATGGACGAGACCCGCATTGCCCCGCGGCGGCGCACGTTGAAGGCCGGAACCATCGAGTTCGGCGGCGGCGGGATCGACTGCACCGTTCGGAATCTCTCGCAGACTGGCGCCGCACTTGAGGTCGTGAGCCCGCTGTTCATCCCGGACCGCTTCACCCTGTTCGTGCCATCAGAGCAATTGAAGCGGCCGTGCCATGTCGTCTGGCGCAGGGAAAAGCGTATCGGCGTCACGTTCGATTGAGTGCGCCGCCCTGGCGACGGCGATCGCTTCGTTATTTGGCCGAGGACGTTGAACCTTTTGAAGGCCCGCCGCGACGTATCAATGCCTGGGACATTGCATCACTCGGGGTATAAGCCTGCGCCGCCAAGCGACCATATTCCGCTTGCGCGGCGCGGTGCGTTTTGGGCCGCTCCTGTAAAGGTAACAGACTGCCTCTGCAGGCATTTCCAGATCGCTGGCGGCTTTGCAGCACCCCGCGGCTCGTGCGAAACCAGCAAGGCGCTCTGAACCCGTTTAAGGCAGGAATGGTTACTCACGCGGCGTTTGCAGGGCGCGTTGAGTGCAACGCGGGCGCGCAAAGTACGCTATCAGACAATGGAACTTTCCTCGCCCAGCTTCGTTGATTCCGGGCGCGCGGGAGATTCCCCATGAATCACAAAGGCGTAGAATATACGCTGACACGATCGGAAACTCCGGACATCTGGAAGTGGCAATTCCGGATCGGCGGTCTCCTCAGGTCCGGAAGAACGGAAGCAAGGCTGCTCCTGCTCGCCATGCGCCGCGTTCAGCTGAAGGTTGACCGCGAACTCAAGCATACCGGCCATCGACTGGCTTCCCCGAAACCACCTGCCCGCTTATTCCCTTAACGAGCATCAATTAATATTTACAATTTTAGGTGACATTCTCGGATTGAATGCGGCTGGACCGGACAGGGCTGCTTCATGACTTACAAGGGCGTTGAATACAGCGTGACGGCGGTAGCTCCGGGGATCTGGAAATGGCAATTCCGGATCGACGACAGGGTCGTCGCCGGCAAAACCGAGGCCAAACTTTATTTGCTGGCGGTGAGGCGGGTGCAGCTGCGGATCGACCGCGAGCGGAAAAAAAGCCAGGCTGGCTAGCCCGCCCGGCCGGCGCAGCAACGACGAAACATTCTTCAATGATTGCTAGACGTTGCGGCGGAGCCGACGCTTGGGCCATGGAGCCGATAGGTGCTTAATCCCGTAA
The DNA here is from genome assembly GCF_964252915.1 of Bradyrhizobium sp. LjRoot220. Lineage (NCBI taxonomy): Bacteria > Pseudomonadati > Pseudomonadota > Alphaproteobacteria > Hyphomicrobiales > Nitrobacteraceae > Bradyrhizobium > Bradyrhizobium sp. LjRoot220. The sequence goes on along the minus strand of NZ_CAXUPS020000002.1, from coordinate 291,565 downwards.
ATGACCGGAATTGATCTTTGGCCGGTCGAGGAATCCACTCCGCCGGTTCCGACCCGTGGTGCACGTAGCGGCCTCACCGCATTTGCCCCGCCGCATTAGTCATGGTGCCATGCCGATTTTCTTCTTCAGCGTCCGAAACGGCGAGCACGGCGACATCTGTAATGCCGGCGCCGAGTTTCCCGATCGGAATGCGGCCTGGAAGGAAATGACCGGCGTCTGCAGCGACATGGTTGCCGAGGTGTCGCGCAAACTCGGCGAAAATACCGAGTGGCAGATGGAGCTTCTGGACGAGTCCCGGAAGCCGGTTTTTCGAATCCGCCTGGTTGCAGAGTCGCTGGATCAGGCAGGCGCCTTGGCGGCGGCCCCCATCAAGCAAGTCGCTGGCTCGAAACGCTAGGCCTGCAACCAACGCCTTCTAATCCGCGCTGGCGAGCCGCCGCATCGTGAACTCGATGTCGCCGCCCGGTAGTTCGCGCCAGCTTTCGACCGCGCTCATATAGGCCGCCTTGGGATAGCGGCTGAGGAAATCGCGCGCCCGCTTCCGCGCTATCTCGCGCGGCAGCGTGAAGGTCTCGCGCAGATAGCCATCATCCGGCTTGCGCCGGGTGGCCATCCGGCTGGCCAGATCGCGCGGGCGCATGACCATGTCGCAACTCCGATACACAGGACGACAGGTTCAATATAGGGCCGGCGGGGAACGATTCCGAGTCTGCTTTGGAGCTTCGGCTATGGGGCTTTTGGGTTATCGGGCTTTTGGCTAGCGAGGACTATTGGCTGCACTGCCGCTGGTCTTCGGCTTGGCCGGCGCGGCCGCCTTGGGCGTCTCGTTGTTGCGCACGGTTCCCCACGGATCGGAAGAGGCCTTCGTGTCGGGAATCTTCTTCAGCGATTCCTTGTAGGCCTTTTCCCTGATCGCATCCTGTTCCTTCTCCTCCGGAGTCTTGGTGGCGACTTCGGGCATCAGGTTGAGGTTGGGCATTTGCGCGTAGGCAGGCGCCGTCAGCAACACCATCACCGCGGCCGCGCTCAGAATTCTCATCACACGCTCTCCTTTGGGACGCTCTCCCCAGCATCTTCGGCGGTATATCACCGCCGCAGCCGCGCCGCCAAGCATAGGCGTCAGTGCTTCAAAGCCGGTCCGACTTGCAGGATTTGGGGGATTGCACCCAGTCGTCCCAGATCGGACCGCATTTGGTGCAGCCGCTAAGCGCAAGGCCCATGGCGATCAGGCCCAAAATCAACACCACCCGGCGAAACATTCAACGCGCCCCTGCTCCTGAAGCGACGATCATGGCCCCCAAGTCTGGCATTTTCAAGCCGAATGGAGCCTGGCTTGCCATGGTCATTTCGGCCGAATGCGCCTTACAATGTGCGGATAACAACATCGGGCGAGGAACGAGCATTCATGCAACAGGAGCAGTCGGCGGAATTCGGCATCGCGGACGCAAAGCGCGTGCTCGGCGAGGTGTTTGCGCCCTGGGTGCTGGACCTCAATCTGTCGATCGAGGGTTTTGACATTATCCCGCCGCCGGACGGTCCGGCCGACTGGCAGCCGGGCGCGATCCTGCGCATGCCGTTTTCGCAACGGCTGTGCCGCAACGGCGGCACCGTCTGCGGTCAGTCGCTGATGGCGTTTGCCGACACCGCGATGGTGGTGGCCAACCTCGCCGCCAATCGCGGCTATCGTCCGATGACGACGGTCGATCAGACCACGCACTTCATGCGCGCCGTCACGGCCTCCGACGTGCTGGCCGATGCGCGCGTGGTTCGCCTCGGGCGCACCATGAGCTTTGGCCGCGTCACGCTCTCCAGCGCCACCGACAACAAGCCGGTAGCAATGGTCTCGAGCGCGTTCGCGATGCTGTAGCTCTTTTTACGCGTTACTTGCCGAGAACCGATTCAGCCGCATTGACGATGCTCATCGTCGGATTCTTTCCGCAATAGGTGCCGAACTTCTTGGCGTTCTCCACGAACACATCGGTGTCGATGATCGCCTCGTCGGAGTCGCCCTTGTACCAGCCGTCCATCCAGGTCAGCACCATCTTGATGGTGTCATCGCCACCATCGACGAACTGCTTGCAGGTCATGGTCGACAGGTCGAGAACGACAGCCTGCGCCGGGACGGATGCAAGTCCTAGCGGAAGCGTAAGCGACGCCGCAAACAGGATCGAAACACTCGTCTTCATGATGCTCTCCCTTGGCGCATGACGGTGAAAGCCGGCACCAATGCCGGAAAACCGCGCCAGCACGTTTCCCGGCCATTGTCGTAAACGAAATCCGAATGCATGCGCAAGCGCGGGTTGTATTGAATTCGATCGTCGGCCATTGCGCTTCGCTACATGGGATTCTCAAACAGAGCACGATTACGTTTCGCACGACGGTTTCGGCGCCAGCGCCACGCCGCAAGCACCAGCAGCGCGACGATGAAGCCAGCTGCGATCGCCATGGCCATGAACCTGCCGCCCGGCCGGTCGATGGTGCGCGACCATAGCGTGGGCGCCTCCCCTGCCCGCGCCAGGCGGAACGCGACCACGCTGTCGCCGATCGTCGTGCCCGACTCGGAATGACCGCCGGCACCAATCGCCACATATTGCTCGCCCTTCCAGAGATAGGTCATGGGATTGGCGACGCCCGGCACCGGCAGCCGGCCCTGCCATAACTCCTCGCCGGTCTTGCTGTTGAAGGCGCGCAGGTAAGCATCCATCGCGCCGGTGAAGGCCAGTCCGCCGGCGGTAATGACAACACCGTTGACCAGCGGCGTGCCAAAGTTGAAGGCGATGCCGAGCGGCGCGCGATCCTCCGTGGTGCCGACCCGCGAGCGCCAGAGAATTTTTCCGGCCCTGAGATCGACCGCCACCATCTCGCCCCAGGGCGGCTTGTTGCACAGCAGGCCGAGCGGCGAGAACACCGTCGCGCGCGTCATCGCAAACGGCGCGCCCTGCTGCTGACCGAAATCATGGCCAGGCGGCGGACTGAAACCTCTGGCCTCCGCGCGCGGCAGTAACTTGACGATGTGGATCGCCCGCGACGTGTTGGCGTAGAGGATCTGGTTGACCGGATCGAACGCCGCCCCGCCCCAGTTCACGCCGCCGCCGGTCATCGGAAACACCACCGTCCCGTGTGTCGAAGGCGGCGTGTAGAGGCCGTCATTGCGCGCGGCTTCGACCTGCGCGCGGCACAGCGCACGATCGCGGAACGGAATGAGGCCGAACACATCGTCCGCCGAAATCCGCTGCGACAACAGCGGCGGCACGTGGGTCGGAAACGGTTGGGTCGGCGACAGCTGCTCGCCCTCGGCGCCGCCTTGCGGCACGGCGCGTTCCTCGACCGGCCACACCGGCTTGCCGCTGTCGCGGTCGAGCACGAACACAAAGCCCTGCTTGGTCGGCTGGATCACGACATCGCGCATGCCGTCCCCGGTATCGATGCGCGCCAGCGTCGGCTGCGCCGACACATCGTAGTCCCAGACGTCGTGATGCACGGTCTGGAACGACCACACCAGTTCGCCGGTCTCGGCACGCAACGCCACCACCGAATTGGCATGCTCGTTGTTGCCCGGCCGCTTGCCGCCCCAGAAATCCGGGCTCGGCGACGAGGTCGGCAGGAACACCAGCCCGCGGTCCTCGTCCGCCGACATCGGCGCCCAGACATTGGCGTGTCCTGAGGTCACGCCGCCATGAACCAGCGGATCGAACCCCCAGCGCAGCCGTCCGGTCCTGACATCGAACGCGCGCACGGTACCAAGTGGCGCCTCGACGCGGCGGTTATCCGCGATCGCCGAACCGACGATGACGACGCCGCTGACGACCACCGGCGCCGACGTGATCTGAAATTCGCCCGGCCATTCTAGCGCCGCGCCGGTCTCGATCTTGACCTCGCCGCCGTTGCCGAAATCGGCGCAGGGAATGCCGGTGCGGGCATCGAGCGCGATCACGCGGACATCGTTGGTGCCCATGAAGATCCGCGCACGGCAGGCGGCGTCCTCTAGCGCCTCGCTGTCGACCCAATAGGCGACGCCGCGGCAATTGTAGCGGTTGGCCGGGCGCTGGCTGGTCGAAATCTTCGGATCGTAGCGCCACTTCTGCGCGCCGGTGCCGGGATCGAGCGCGATCACTTCGTTGAACGGCGAGCAGAAGATCAGGCTGTCATCGACGAACAGCGGCGTCGCCTGAAACTTGCTGCGCTTCATCACTTCGGACGCGCGGCGATCGAGATCGCCGGTGCGAAACTCGAAGGCGCGGACCAGGTTGCCGACATTGTCCGGCGTGACCTGCGCCAGCTTCGAGAACCGCATCCCGCCGCGATCGCCGCCCCAATGCTCCCAGGCCCAGGCCGGAAACAATATTGCCGGGGAAATGATGAGCGCGACGAAGGCGAACAGGCCGATCAGGCTTCGCATGATTTCCCCGCAACGGAAGCAGCGCGCTGCGGCACTGTCTTGCGAAACCGATTACGCCAAACCTGCGTCAGTATCTACCCCGGCCCTGATGATCGCCGCCGCCGTGGCGTCCACCACCGTAGCCGCCGCCACCAATTCCGATCCCGATGCCGATGCCGATCGGCGGCCCGAGCGGCGCAGGCTCATACACCTCGCGCGGCGGCGGACGGCGAACGACCACTTCATCCTCATAGTCGGGCCCGCGCGTGCGCTTCGGCGGCGCGCGTTCGACCCGCTTGGGCGGATCCGGATCGACCCGCCTGATCGGCGTCGTGTTCTTCTTCAACGCCGGCGGGGTGGTGCAGGGACAGGTCAGCGCGACGTTCTGCGGCGCAGCGCCACCGCCGACCGCCACGGCCGGGATGATCTCGGGACGGTTGCGCAGGCGTTCTTCCAGCGTGCGCGCGGTCGGCACCAGGTCGCTGTCCGGGAATCTCGCCAGGAAGGCGCGATAGCCCGCCGCAGTGTTCAATACCACCGCGTCGTTCCACGCCACCATGCGCCTGTGTCGGGCGAGCCAGTCACGGGCCAGCGCACCGAGCGGTGTCTGCGCATACAGATTGGCGAACGCCTCGTAGGATTCATCGGTGCCATCGGCGACGATGATCTCGTTTGCGGCCTCGACCGGCTTGCCTTTCAGCTCGCGCGTCCACGCCTCGACGGTTTTCCTGGTCGAGGCCAGCTTCGGCCCGGGCACCGGGGTGCCGAAGAATCTGAAATCCTCGGTCAGCGAGGAGCTGTCCCACGGCGTCTGTCGTCCGTCGGTCGCCTTGTTGACCGACACGCGCGTGCGCTTGAAGGTTTCCTCGATCGGAATGTTGGCTTCCTTGGCCGCGGCGAGCAGCGCGGTGGTGTAGGGACTGTTGCTGCCCGTGCCGTCCTCGGCCACCGCGCCGGGCGAGGTCGAGAACGACAGGAACGTATTCGGCGCGCCGATCTTGGCGTCGATGATCGCGAGCCCACCGCCGGCGCTCTTGGCGATTGCGGGGAACGGATTGTTGCGGCAGGCGTCGAGCAGCAGGATCCGCATCTTGCTCGGCGCCGAGGTCAGCGTGTTCAGGACGTCGTTCAGCCGCACCGCCTGGATCGGAATGTCGGATTCCCGCTTCGGATCGATGTCGACCGGCACCAGAAAATTCTCGCCGTCGATCTGCACGCCGTGGCCGGCGTAATACACCAGCGCGATCGAATCGCCGCCCTTGGCGGCGACTTTGGCGGCGAATTCCGACAGCTGCTCGCGAATCTGGCTCTGCGACAGATCGGAGGCGGTCGACACCTCGAAGCCGGATTCGGTCAGCATCTGGCTGACCGCCCTGGCGTCGTTGATCGGATTGGGCAGCGCCGGCACGGATTTATAGGCCGATTGGCCGATCACCAGCGCAAGGCGGCTTTCGGCGGAGGCGCAAGGCGCGCCCAACAGCAGCGCCGCCGGCAACACTAAACTGAAAAGCGCGTGACGAAACATGGGACCACCTCCGGCAATGCAGGCTGCAAATTGGTCATGGTGTCGGTGGTAAAGGTTCAAGCAAGTCAGGCAATGTGAGGTGGGACACAGACTCAAGACAACGACGAATTTGTCGCAGGCGAATGCCTGCGCGATTTGACGTCATCACGCTTTGGCTTACCTGGATTTCCTGGCGGGTTCCGCCGGGCGCGCGACGCCCCAGGGGTCGTATTTCTCCTTCGGTTCGGGAATTCGATCGAGCGCGGCCTTGTAGGCGTTCTCGTCGACCTTCGGCCTGGTATCCTGCTTTGCCTTCTGCTCCTCGCCCTGCGGCCGCCGGGCCTGGGCGTGCGCGGGCAGCGCAAGCAGCGCCAGAATGAACGCCGCAATCGTCAAGGTCTTCATCGCCCCCTGCTTTCTCCGCCACCCTGCTCCGCGACGTTCCGGCCGGGACGATGGCAATCCCGGGATCGGGTATCCGGTGCAGGATAGCCCGTCCGGACGCGCCTTTCAGCAAATGTTGATCGCCGGGCGACCCATTGGCCGCACAATTTGATCGCCGCCGGGGGGCGCAATTTTTGCCGACCCGGGGTAAAAAGCCGGCGATGGGGCGGATCGTTGTTCAGATTGCGTTGATGGCGGGCGGAGTGCTTGTTCTGGCCGGCTGCGGCTTTGCCGACGTCCGCTCGCCGGTGCCGGAATTCATGCGCGCCAAAGCGCCCGAACCGCCGCCGCTCGAGCCGCCTCCCGATGTCAAACGCCTCCTCAGCGAAAAACTGGATTCGGTGTTTTTGGCGGCGTCGAATCCAAGGGGGGTGCAGGTCTCGGCGCCGCGCCCCGAGCTGCGCGGAACCGGCTGGACCGCCTGCGTCAAGGCCGATCTGACCTCAGTGAACGGCAAGCCGCTCGGCACCCAGACCTATCGCATCACGATTGCCAACGGCGTGATCTTCGATCGCCGCCACGTCGAGGGGGATGATACCTGCACGAGCGAGAGCTACGAGCCGGTTTAGCGGGCTTGGTGTAACGGATTTGAATGATGTCAACGTGCCGCTCCACGCCGTGCTGTCGTCACCCGCGAAGGCGGGTGATCCAGTACGCCGCGGCTCCTCGATTCAATCATTGACGTCTCTGGGATACGCTCATTCTCAAACCCGTCATCCTGAGGTGCGAGCCCCTTCGGCGAGCCTCGAAGGACGACGGCCCGACTGTGGCCGATTCATCCTTCGAGGCTCGCCCAGCGGTGCAAGTGCACCGCAAGGCTCGCGCCTCCAGCGACAACGGCGCAGCCGTTGCGCGGGGATGACGGGGAAATAGTTTCGCGATCTCGCGGCACGTTGCGCCCGAGCTTTGCAAGTAACATTCGCCCCCAAATCCAGAGGGCGCAGGGAATGCCGGATGCGCGCTGCACCCGCGATCTCGTGTGCGAAGTGCACAAACAAAGGTGCACACGAGCATACAGGGCAGCGGAGAACATCCGACATTCCCTGCGCAATGGCTTTACGGCTTATAACGAGCTCTCCCCGGAGAACGGCTCTTTTGCCTCCGTTGCGCCCTGAGAAGCAATTGCCTCCAGGTGCATTGACGCCAGCACCGCGACGTCAGGACCACACGCCTTTGCCGTACGCTCTCGTGCCGTTCGTTATCGGCACTGCCAACGTCCACCGCGACCCGTCCCAACGATCGTGACGATCATGATACGCCCCTCTGGCGGGACGGGATGGGTGGAGATATAAACTGATTTATACTTCCGTAAAAGCGAAATATTTTTTATTTCAGGGCTTGACATGATTTCGGTAGATCAGAAGTGATTTGCCCGTCGGGTTGATTTGTCGCACCCATCGCATCCAGATTCCGGTTGCACGCGAGGCGACGCAGCATGTGGGGCGGGTTCGCTTTAACCCGCCGCATTATGTGCAAGATGGCGGGTTAAAGCGAACCCGCCCTACACGCTACACGCTATAATCACCGCAAGTTTGCGCCGGCCGAATAAGTTTACGTTGCTGGCCGGTTAACGCGGACATTCAAGTCGTTGACTCCTTGAAATTCGCGGGGCGAACTAGCCGAAGGATCCGTCACTACAGGCCGGGAGACACCCCATGACCACCGCCCCCTACCCCGATGGCGCCGGCTACGTCCGGGGCCGTTATGTCCCGATCGCCGAGGCGACGCTGCCGGTGACGGATTGGGGGTTTACGCGCTCGGACGTCGTCTATGACGTCGTGCACGTGTTCAAGGGCGGCTTCTTCCGGCTGGCCGACCATCTCGACCGGTTCGAGCGCTCGATGGCGAAACGACGGATCCATCCGCCGGAAGACCGCGGCGCGATCGAGGCGATCCTGCATCGCTGTGTCGCCCTCACCGGCCTTGCGGACGCCTATGTGGCGATGGTGGCCTCGCGCGGACGGCCGCGTGTTATGGGATCGCGGCGGCCGGCGGATTGCGAAAACCATTTGATCGCCTATGCGCTGCCCTGGATCGACGTCGTGCCAAAGGACGTGCAGGCGCGCGGCGCCCACGTCCTTGTCGCCTCGACGCCGCGCGTGCCGGACGCGTCGGTCGATCCCACCGTGAAGAACTATCAGTGGAACGACCTGACCTCCGGCCTGCTGGAGGCGCACGATGCCGGTTTCGACACCGCCGTGCTGTGCGACGCGCAGGGTTTTCTCACCGAGGGACCCGGCTTCAACGTCTTCGTCGTGCGCGACGGAAGGGTGACGACGCCCGATCGCGGCAGCCTGCGCGGGATCACGCGGCAATCGGTGCTGGAACTATGCGCCGAACTCGGCATCGAGGCGGCGGTCGAACCGATCCTGCGATCGGCGCTCGACCACGCGGACGAGGTTTTTCTGGCGACCACCGCCGGCGGCGTCATGCCAGCGTCGCGCATCGGAACGCGCATCCTCGGCAACGACCGGCCGGGGCCGATCTCGACGCGGCTGAAGGATACTTATTGGCGCAAGCACGATGAGGGCTGGCACCATACGCCGGTGCAATACCAGATGGCGGAAGCGGGCGAATAAGCCTCGAACGGTCACAGATTGGCGCGCGGCCAAGGTCCTCAGCCTCCTGGCTTGACAGGCCTTGCCGACCGCCGATCCGGCCCCAAGACCCTTGCGGAGCACCCTCGGACGGACCTAGGGTACCTCCTCGATCAAAACTAGGGAGTGCGGACGTGGCGACAGGTACTGTGAAGTGGTTCAACGCGACCAAGGGGTTCGGGTTTATCCAGCCCGACAGCGGCGGCAAGGATGTGTTCGTGCATATCTCGGCGGTGGAAAAAGCGGGACTGAGTTCCCTGAATGAGGGCGCCAAGGTCAGCTACGAAGAAAAAGAAAACCGCGGCAAGACCTCCGCGGAAAATCTCAGAGTTGGCTAACGAAGCTACCGCTCGCCGGCCCGCGCCGGCGAGCCAACGCTGCATCAGCGCAACCGGGGAAACTGCCGGCAGCGCGTAGGATAGATGCCAACGGGTCGCGCACATGCGCGCCCGATGGCAGGCTCCGCGATACCCATCACATGCATCATCCGTGAGCGATGGGTTTCGCGAAGAGCTCAACCCATCCTTGGACTGGAGCCGTCTACAGACAGCGCGTCGTCGCGCGTGCCGGGCAAAGCTTGAACGCGCTCGATAGCGAGAACAATAGCCGCGCGCTGCGGCTGGAATTATCAGGCGCGCGATAGCTCAGCGGCGCCGCGACGCCGATGTCGGCCTGCCAGTCATCGAACAGGAAGAAGCGCACGCCGCCGCCCGCCGAGGTCAGCGCGAGACCTTCATCCATGGTGTAGCCGGCATTCCAGGCGGCGCCAGCGTCGACGAAGCCATAGAGCTGAACGCTGCTCCAATAGCGATAGTTCAGCTTGTGGTCGAAGCGCAGTTCGAACGAGCCGGCGATGCCGTTGTCGCCGCTGATCTCCGCGCTGCCGTAGCCGCGGCCGAATGCGATGCCGCCGAGATAGAATTGCTGCGAGAGGAAAAGCGGCCCTGACGCCCATTGGCCGGCGCCCGACAGTTTCACCGACCAGGCGTCGGACAGCGTCTGGTAGCGCGCGTACCAGAAATTCAGCGCGGAGAATCTGCCGGACGCATCGTCGTGCGACAGCAAGTCGTCGTCGCGGTGCGAGGCGCCCATGATGTCGAGGCCCTGACGAAGGCCAAACGTCAGATAGTTGCTGCCGCCGAAATCATCCTTGAGCCGGTAATCCGCGGTCAGGTTCAGGGTACGGATGCGATCGTTGTAGATCGGTCCGAACACGTCCTGCTCCCTGACATTGCTGAATCCCAGCCCCGCCGTCAGCGTCAAACCGGATTGCTGCGATTGCAGCGGCACGATGCTGCCGTGAAATTCGAACGATTTGGTCTTGGTGTTGTCGCTGTAGAGGTGGCGAATGTCGCCCGGCCAGACCTCGCTGTAAAAGCCGGACGCGCCGATGCGGGCGCCGTCGGTGCCCACAGGCACTTCATAGGACAGCCGGCCGAACGCGAGCTGCCTCGGATCGCCCGGGGTGGTCGAGAGATTGAGCACCAGTGAATCGCCGGGCGCGAGATAGGAGTTGAAAGCGGCGGTGCCGTAGCTTTGCCAGGGTCCGACCGCCGACGATCCCATGTTGTCGACGCCGAACGACGTGTAGAGATGCCAGGTCTTCAGTTCGACGACGAGGCGGAAACGGCCGCTGGCGGTGCCGATCTCCTCGAGCCCGGTGTCCAGGATGCGTATGCCGGGCCGGCCGTTGATCAGGAGCAGTTGCCGCTCCAGCGTCGCAAGGCGCGCGGGCCGTTCGCTCACCACGATATCGAGCATCGGGCGGATCCCGAACTCTCCGGCGCCCTCGCCTTTCAGCGTCAACTCCGTGATGCTGCCTTCGATGACCTCGAGGCGAAGCCGGCCTTCCTTGATGTCCTGCACCGGGACGATTGCCCGGGAGAGATGAAAACCGGCGGCGCGATAGATATCGCTGACCGCGGACGCCATGTCGGCGAGGTCGGCCTGCGAGACCTTTCTGCCGAGGTAGGGCTGATAGGCGGTATCGAGTTTTTCGCGCGGGATCGCCACGGCGCCGGCGATGACCACGTGGCGCAGCACGAACAGCGGCTTGGTATCCGCCTTTCCCTCCGGCCGGGCGAATGGCGTCCGCGGCAACCGGGGCCGCCCACCCGGCGTCTGATCAATCTGCTGATCCTCGAAGCGCTTTTCGGTCTGCCTCGGGTCATAACCGGGGCTGGCGTGCTGGGCGCGGGCCGGCAGGACGGCGATGAATGCGGTCAGGAATAACAGGCAAGCGACCAGGGACCGGTGCCCGGCTACAGGTACAGCAGCGCGCACCCGTAGTACTACGGACAGCGGGGCCTGAATCTGGGGAGAACCGTTAGCCATATGATTTTTATAGGGTTTTTATGGTCAACGAACGGTTAACGCCGCGCTTGGATACCCGCGGTTCCCACTCACTCAATGTTGAAACTTTTCCTCTAAATCTCGGGAGAATTCGGCAACTGGAGACAGTTCATGCGCACGGCCCATCACATCTCGCGGCTTCTGACGGCGACGTTCTTTCTGGCGGCCGCTTCCAGCGCCATCGCCGCCGATGACGGCGCCTGGACGGTCAGCAAGTCCTCCGGCGAGGTGTGGCGCACCCATAGCGGCGCGCAGCCGGCGTCGCTGCAGCCGGAAGAATTCCTGAAGCCGGGCGACACCATTCGCACCGGCAAGAACGGTCGCGTGCTGCTCAAGCGCGGCGAAGAATCCATGATGATTGCGCCGAACTCGGTGGTCGGCGTGCCCGCGGAGAAGAAGGAAGGGCTGTCGACGACGATCGTTCAGCAGGCCGGCTCGATCCTGCTCGACGTCGAAAAGCGCAACGTCAGGCATTTCGAGGTCGAGACCCCCTACCTCGCCGCCGTGGTCAAGGGCACGCAGTTTCGCGTCACCGTGAACGCCACCAGCACCAGCGTCGATGTGATCCGCGGCCAGGTCGAAGTGGCCGATTTCCGCACCGGACAGATCGCACAGGTCAAGCCAGGCCAGCACGCGACCAGCTTCGCACATGGCAAAGGCGGGCTTTCGCTCGGCGGATCCGGGACATTGAGCCCGATCGAGTCCGGTAAACCGCGCACGCCTTCGATCGAGCGGGTGCCGGTGCCGCGCGCCGGCCTCACCGCGCCGCGCAATACCGCGATCGGACAGGCCATCCAATCGCCGGGCAACGGCGCCCGCGCCAGCGCCGACAAAGCGGCGGACAAGACGTCAAACAAGGCATCCCACCGCGCGGTCGCCGGCATGGCAAAGCACGGCGGCATCCGGATTTCGTCGGCGATCGGCGAAGTCAAGGTCAACGTCCACAAGGTCACCAACGGCCTCGCCCGCGACAAATCGGCGGTGCATGCGGGTAACCGAAACGCGGCCAACAAGAACACGATCTGGGGTTCATCCGGCACGGCAACCAATTCGGCCGCAAGCACCGGAAACGCTGGCAACGTCGCGGCGACCAGCGCCGGCGCGGCAAGCGCGGGCACATCCGCCGCCTCATCCCAGAGCTCCGCGGTCGCGGCCATCACCGGCTCCGGTAATGGCGGTGGAAATGGCAACGGAAACGGCAATAGCGGAAACGGCAACAACGGTAGCGGCAACGGCAACAATGGCGCCAACGGCAATGGTCACAACAACAACCGTTACGGCGACAAGCACACCAACGGCAATGGCAACGGCGGTGGAAATGGCGGTGGTAGCGGCCATGGCAAGAACAGATAGCTAACCTTCTCGTCAATCGATCTGCCGTTGGGGGACGGTAACCCGTGAAACAGTATCGCCCGCATATTTTCGCGATGATTGCCCTGGCAATCGTGCTGTCGTGCGGCTGGCATGGCGCGCTGCGCCATGATCTGGCCGACCTGCGTTTCGCCTGGCAGTCGCGGGAGGCCAGCGGCGATATCGTGGTCGTCGCGATCGATGCGCCGTCGATCGACAAGATCGGCGTCTGGCCCTGGTCGCGCCGGCTCTATGCCGAGCTGATCCAGCAGCTTCAGGGCGCGGACGTGCAGGACATCGTGCTCGACGTCGATTTCAGCACTCCGTCGGATGCGGCGTCGGACCGGAGTTTTGCGCAAGCGCTGGAAAAAGCCGGCGGATCGGTCGTGCTGCCCTCGTTCCAGCAGCCCGGCGCCGACCGAACCACCATGCACGTCAACCGCCCGCTGCCGCAGTTCACCGATCATTCCTGGCCGGCGCTGGTCAATGTCGAGGTCGGGCCGGACGGCCTGGTGCGCCGTTATCCGTTTGGCGACAAGCTCGACGGCAAGTTCGTGCCCTCGATGGCCGCCGTGCTCGCCGGGCAATATGCCGAGAAGCGTGCGCCGTTCCTGATCGATTACAGCATCCGAAGTACGTCGGTGCCGCGCGTGTCCTTTGCCGACGTTTTGCATGGCGATCCGGCGACGCTGCAAAAGCTGAAGGGCAAGAAGGTCATCGTCGGCGGCACCGCGCTCGAACTCGGCGACCGCTTCAGCGTCCCCAACGGCGTCATCGTATCCGGACCCGTGCTGCAAACCCTGGCTGCCGAATCGTTGCTGCAGAACCGCGCCTTGCAATGGACCTCGAACGTCGTCACCATGGCCGTGCTCGGCCTGCTCGGCCTCGTGATGCTGCTGTCGTGGCGCCGGGTCTCCGCCGGAAGGCGCGCGGCGATGCTGCTGGGAATGGCTGTCGGCATCGAAGGCGTCGCTTTCCTGCTGCAGGCGGCGTTCCCGCTGATGCTCGACACCTCGTTGTTTCATATCGCCATCATCGTCTACGTCGCGACCATCGCGCTGGACGAAATCGATGTAAGGGATTTGCTGGGCCGGATCGCCGAAAACCGCTTCCAGCGCGTGGCCATGTCGCTCGGCGACGGCCTGATCTGTACCGATTCCAATTATCTGATCACGGTGTGGAATCCCGGTGCGACGGCGATCTTCGGCTATGCGCCGGAACAGATGATCGGCCGTCCGTTCGACACCATCTGCGCCCGCGACGAGGGGCTCGCCGCGGCGTCTTTTGCGGTCCGAAGCGCCACCGATCTTGCCGCCGGCACCGTGATCGAATTCGACGGACGGCGCAGGAACGGCGAGATTTTCCCGGTCGAGGCCAGTTTCTCCGGCTGGCAGGGCACCGACGGATTTCAGTTCGGCGCGATCCTGCGCGACATCTCGGTGCGCAAGCGCGAAGCCGAACGCATCAGATACCTGGCGGAATATGATTCATTGACCGGGCTGATCAACCGCAACACGCTGCACGCCCAGCTGACCACGATGATCTCGAAAGCCGAGACCGATGGCGGCGAGATCGCGTTGCTGGTGGTCGGTCTCGACGGCTTTCAGCAGATCAACAACTTGCTCAGCCACGCCAGCGGCGATCTGGTGCTGCGCGCGGTGTCGGAACGTCTGGCGGCCGAGATGGCGGGCACCGGCACGGTAGCGCGGCTGAGCGGCGATGAATTCGCCATCGCACTTTCGATCGACGATCTCGGCGATGATATTAGCGCGCTCGCGATGCGGATCGGTGCCGCCTTCGACGCACCATTGCTCGCCGGCACGCGCCAGCACCGGGTCAGGGTTTCGATCGGTGCTGCGGTTTTCCCCGCCGGGGGCCGTACTGCGGACGAGCTGCTGAGCAACGCGCATCTGGCGCTGAGCCGCGCCAAGGCGACCAAACGCGGCGGCTACCTGCTGTTCGAGGATTCCATCCGGCGCGAACTCGAAACCCGCCTGACGCTGGAAGCCGAACTGGCGCTGGCGGCGGAACGCAACGAGTTCGAATTGTTCTATCAGCCGCAGCTGCATCTGGGCGACAATCGCCTGATTGGCGCCGAAGCCTTGATCCGCTGGCGCCATCCGGTCCGCGGCCTGGTTTCGCCGGCGGAGTTCATGCCCGTTGTCAACACCTCGCCGATTTCGGAACGGATTGCCGACTGGGTGCTCGAAACCGCCTGCGCGCAAGGTGCGGCGTGGGAGCGCGCCGGACAAAAGCTCCGCATGGGCGTCAACCTTTCGCCCTCGCAGCTGCAGTCGGGCGACCTTGCAGCTTCGGTCGCCGATGTGCTCGCCAACACCGGATTCAGCCCGACCAGTCTCGAACTCGAGTTCACCGAGGATATCCTCTTGCTCGACGAGCAAGGCGCACTGAACACGTTCCAGAAGATTCAGGCGCTCGGCGTGCGCATCGTGTTCGACGATTTCGGCACCGGCTATGCGAGCCTGAGCTACTTGAAGAAATTCCCGCTCGACGGCCTCAAGATCGACCGCTCCTTCGTGTTCGGATTGCTGGGCAATCCGGACGATGCCGCGATCGTCAGTTCGACCATCGGCCTCAGCAAGCAATTGGGGCTGTCGGTGATCGCCGAAGGCATCGAGAACCGCGCCACCGCCGATTTCCTGGTCAGCATGGGCTGCGAAGAGGGCCAAGGCTATTGCTTCGGAAAGCCGATGCCGGCGGCCGATTTCGAACGGCAGTTTCTCGCCGCTCCGGCGGAGGCGATCGTCGCCTGACGCGGCCCCGCTTTTCGCAGCGGCATGGTGAATCGACCGTTAAAATAACTGCTCGAATCCGAGCGTCGGCTCAACGGCATTTTCCATTTCTTTCGACTAGCGTCGCCCCGGAACGTGGTGCGCAGGCAGACGGTACCCTGTCGGTGCCGCCGCGGGATTGCGACCGGGGAAACGGGGAACGTGGCCGAGATTGTTCAGACATCAGTCGTTCGTCGCGCATCAGGTAAGGATGCCGCACGCACGCGCACACCGGCGGCAGAACCTGCCCGTGCGCTGACGCCGCTTGCCGACGTCCCCGCCGCCCAATGGCGCGCGCTGTCGGGGCGTACCGCCGAGCCCAACGGCTATTACCTCCCGGAATGGGAATCGGCCGTGAATGCTTCCGCGCGGGGCCGCGGCGGCGCCTCTGCCCTGAGTGCCTGGAGCGATGCCGCCGAGCTGACCGGGTTGATGCCTGTGATTTCGATGTGGCGCGCCTACAAGATTCCGCTGCCGGTTTGGGTCAGCGCCGATCCCTATGGCTCGCTGTCGACGCCGCTGCTCGACCGCGACAATGCCGAAGAAGCGGCAGCCCGCCTGCTGGACGGCGCGCGGCAGGCGGGCGCCCACGCGCTGATGCTGCGCGACATGTCGCTGGATGGCGCCGCGATGAAGGCTTTCACCGAAGCGCTGGCCCGCGACGGACTCAAGCCGCGTGTGCTGCAATCGCATGTCCGCGCCGCCCTCGATGCCAGCCTTGACGCTGAGGAGTTGCTGCGCGACGCGCTGGGGCCGAAGAAGCTGAAAGAGCTGCGCCGGCAGCGAAACCGGCTCGGCGACCATGGCGAGGTGCATTTCGACATCGCGCGCACCGCGGCCGAAGTCACGGCCGCACTCGAAACATTCCTCAACCTGGAAGCCAGCGGCTGGAAGGCCAAGCGCGGCACCGCGCTGGTGCAGCACGCCGGCGATGCGGCCTTTATCCGCCGCGCCACGCCTGATCTCGCGGCCACCGGTCAATGCGAGATCGTGACGTTGCGCGCCGGCGAGACACCGGTGGCCGCGGCCATCGTGCTGCGGCAGCAGGACCACGCCTTCTATTTCAAGCTTGGTGTCGACGAGCGCTTCTCAAAGTTCTCGCCGGGCGTGCAGCTGACGCTGGATTTGACCCGGCACCTTTGCGCCGATCCTGCGATTACGCTGGTCGATTCCACCGCCAATGCCGACCATCCCATGATCAACCCGATCTGGCGCGGACGGCTTGCCATCGGCGACGTGCTGATTCCGCTGCGGCGGGGCGATGTGGTCGCACGGCTTGCCCAAACCGCCTTGACGCTGCGCCGGCTGGCCCGTGAGCCGGCCCGCCGCGCCATCCATTTCATCAGGGAACGTCAGGAGAAATCCTCATGAACACGCAGACCGCCGTAGCGCCCGTGATCACCGCCGACAACGACGCGCTACGCCGCGACTTTCCGCTCAAACCGTTCGCGATCCGCCACAAGCTGGCCGGCCATCCGCTGCTGATGCTGCCGCGCATCGCGCAACTGGCGGCAGAATTGCCGCGCGATTTGATCGAGTATAATTCCGGCAAGGTCGCGATCAGCCAGGATCCCGACGCCATTCCCTCGGTCGATCTCGATCCGGTCGCAGTCGTCAAAAGCATCGAGACCGCCGGCGCCTGGATGGTGCTCAAGCGCGTCGAGAATTCGCCGGAGTACCGCCGACTGCTGGAAGACACCCTGCTCTCGGTCGCCCGCGCGCGCGGCTTCAGCAGCCTGGCCGACGCCGGCTTCGAACAGCTCGAAGGTTTTCTGTTCGTGTCCTCGCCGAATTCGACCACGCCGTTCCACCTCGACAGCGAAGACAATTTCTTCGTGCATATTCACGGCGAAAAGTTCTTCACCATTTTCGACAACAACGACCGCGCGATCGTGCCCGACGACGAGATCGAGCGCTCGATGACCAAGCATCGCAATTTGAAATATGACGAGAGCTTTGCGTCGCGCGGCAAGGAATTTCATCTGTTCGCCGGCGACGGCTGCTACGTGCCGTATCAGTGGCCGCATTGGGTGCGGACCGCTGGTTCGTTCTCGATCTCGATGGCGATCACCTGGAAGACGCGCGAGGTGCGCCGCCTCAACGACCTGCATTTCTTCAATTCGATGCTGCGCGGCATCGGCTGGCCGCAGCAGCCGCCCGGCAAACAGCCGGTGCGCGACGCGGTCAAGCTGGCCTTCTACCGCACGGTGACGGCGGCGATCAAGCCGCTGCGCGCCTCGATGGCAATGCGTCGCGTGCTGCGCCGCATCGCGCTGGGTAAGCGCGCGAATTATTATTTGAAGGGCGTTTAGCGCCGGCAAATGAGGACCGTCATCCTGAGGTGCGAGCGCTTGCGAGCCTCGAAGGATGACAGTTCGAGCCCGTAGCCTATCCTTCGAGGCTCGCCGAAGACGGCGAGCACCTCAGGATGACGGCGGAGTATGTTGCGCGAAGGGCTTCCCTCTCACTTCAGCGGCGAATGCGGCGCCGGCAGCATGATGGTCGAGTGCATCTCGTCGAGGAAGCCCGGGCCCTTGCCGAGGAATTCCTGCCAGGCCGGATCCTTCATGGCATTGCCCCGCGCTTCCGCGCGCGCGTTGAGGTCGGGATAGGCCCAGATGTGGCAGGCCTCGTTGGGCTGCCCGGCTTCCGTCAGCCAGAGGCCGACGATCTTGGAGTATTTTTCGCGCTCGGGAAGCACCGCGGTAAACGCATCGAGCCACTGCTTGAGGCCGCCGGCCGGCTTGCCGCGGTAGTTGCGCAGTTCGTAGATGTTGCCCGAGGATGCCGGGGCTACCGGCGGCCTCACCGCGTTCATCAGGCGGACGTCCTGACGGACCAATAGCGGACGGATCAGCGGAATGTACTCACTGGTCCAGCGCGGGTTCCTGGCGAGCTCGGCGCGAAGCTTTGCGCGCGCCTCGAAACTGTCGTAGCTCCACATGTGCAGGACCTGGTTGAGCGGCCCGATCTCGGTCATCCAGTAACCCTCGAGCTTGCCGTAGTCGTTCTTGCGGATGTCAGCCGACACGGTGCTCGCCGCCTTCACCATGTCGCCGAGCGTGCCGGGTCTTACGGTGTAGGTTCGCAGTTCGTAGATCATGGGAGTTTCCCTTGGTTTCTTGGTTGTGCGGACATATCAGGGCGTGAGAGCGGCAAGGAGCTAGCGAGCGAAGCTCACCTCTCCCCGTCCTTTACGGGGAGAGGTCGGATCGTCTCGGCGATGCGAAGCATCGTCCGGTACGATCCGGGTGAGGGGCGAGGCACACTGGCAATCGCAACACCGCGTTCACCGGAGAGAGGCCCCTCACCCCAACCCTCTCCCCGCAAGAGCGGGGCGAGGGAGAAGACCACCGCGTCACCCCGCCGCCTGCGCGTTGATCTCTTCCGACACCTGACGGATGGCGCGGGCGAGTTGGTCGGCGGGCTGCGCGCCGGAGATGGCGTATTTTTGCGCGAGCACGAAAGTCGGCACGCCGGAGATGCCCTTTTCGGACGCCTCCTGCGCCTGGCCCGAGATCAGGGCTACGTCCTCATCGGTGGCAAGGCGCTTGCGCACGTCGTCGGCATCGAGGCCGATATCGGCGGCCGCCTGCACCAGCACGTCGACGTCGGTGAGATCGCCGCCATCGCGAAAGTACAATTCCATCAGCCGCTGCTTCATCTCGGCGGATTTGCCTTGCGCTTCCGCCCAGTGGATCAGGCGATGGCAATCGGTGGTATTGGGCTGGCGCTTTACGAGCTCGGGCCGGTAGGTCAGGCCCTCCTCGCCGGCGGCCGTGACGACGCGGCCGGCAATGCCCTTGTAGGCCTCGACCGAGCCGAACTTCGCGGTGAGATATTCGTCGCGGCTGATGCCCTCGCGCGGCACCCAGGAATTGAGGAAGAACGGCCGCCAACGCACCTCGACCGGCACATCCGGCACCAGCGCCAGCGCGTTCTCGATCCGGCGCTTGCCGATATAGCACCACGGGCAGACCACGTCGGAGACGATGTCGATCTTCAGCGGTTTTAAGGTGCTCATCGGCGGCGTCCCTTGTTGAATGATGGCCGGAAAATAGGCCGATTGGAGCCCCAGACAAGGCCCCGGGCCGCATGCCGCCATTACATAACCTCTGCGGTTATTGTGGCCGCGGGCCGGTCTCCGTAGAAATCGGGCAATAACTCACCTGCGGAGCCCGATATGACCCCCATTTTCAAGCCGGAAGGCCACCGAGCGCGCCGAGGTCGCCGGATATGCTGCAGGGCAGCGCGACCACCGTAAGCAAACAGAATCTGGCGCTTTAGCATCCAGCTCGTCATGCCCGGCCCGGCCATGACGACGTTGGGTCTTTCAAGGCGCCAGATACTGCAGCAGCCTCGGATCGTCACGGACTTCCTGCGACGATCCTGATAGCGCGACCCGGCCGCGGTCGAGCACAAAGGCTCGGTCCGCGACGCGAAGCGCGAGATCGAGATGCTGCTCGACGATCACGATGGCGATATCTTTGGCCAGCAGGATCAGGCGCTCGGTGATTTCCTCGATCACGCCGATCCAGACGCCTTCGGTCGGCTCGTCCAGCAACAGCACCCGCGGCTCCGACAGCAGCGCGCGGCCGATCGCCAGCATCTTGCGCTCGCCGCCGGACAAGGTGCCGGCGACCTGCTCCATGCGCTGACCGAGCTTCGGAAATATCTCCAGCACGCGGTTGACGGCCTGGCTGTCGCGGTTGGTCAAGGCGCCGACGGCCAGATTATCGCGCACCGAAAGCCTGGCGAATACGGCGTGCTCCTGCGGAACGTAGCCGACGCCGAGGCGAATGCGCTGCTCGGTGGGCAGCGCGCCGACACTGCGGCCATCGAGGCTGACGGAGCCGGCGAGCAGCGGCAGTTCGCCGACGATCGCCTTCATCAGCGTGGTCTTGCCGGCGCCGTTGCGGCCGAGAATGGCGACGCCGCCGCGCCACGGCACGGCCATGGTGACGCCGAACAGCACCTGGCTCCGGCCGTAACCGGCATCGATATTCCTGATGTCGAGATATCTGTCCTGATCAGGCACGACGGAGATAGACCTCCTGAACCCGGGCGCTCGACTGGATATGCGAAACCGTGCCGCAATCGAGCACGCTGCCCTGGTCGAGCACGGTCAGCCGGTCGCAGATGTCCCGGATAAAATCCAGATCGTGCTCGACGATGACGAGGGAGCATTTTTTCTTGATCGGCTGCAGCAGTTCACCGGTTACACGGCGTTCCTCGAGACTCATGCCGCCGGTCGGCTCGTCCAGCAGCAGCAATTTCGGCTCGGGCGCCAGCGCCATCGCGATTTCAAGCCATTGCTGCTGGCCGTGGGACAGCGCGGACGCCGGTTCCGCCGCGCGATCGACCAGACGGAATTGCTCGAGCATGGCCATGGCGCGGTCGTGCAGCACGCCGCGGCTGCGCGAAAACACCAGGCTGGGCAGCGAGGTCTGCGCCTGCAGCGCCAGCAGGATGTTGTCGTACAGCGTCAGTGCCGGCAGCACGCTGGTGATCTGGAACTTCAGACTCATGCCGGCGCGCGCCCGCTCCGCCGGCGGGGCTTGCGAGATATCGCGGCCGCCGAACGTCACCGTGCCCGACGTCGGGATCTCCGCCCCGGCGACGCATTTCATCAGCGTGCTCTTGCCCGAACCGTTGGGTCCGATCAGACCGTGGAATTCGTTTTCCGCAACGGTAAGATCAGCGCCGTTCAGCGCCGTCAGCTTGCCGAATATCTTGATCAGGCCGCGCGCTTCAAGAAGAGCCACGATCGCCCTCCTGCGGCAGCCGGCCGAAACTGCCGACACGCTCGCGCTCGCTCAGGATCAGGCTGACCAAGCCTGCGGGGCGGAACAGAATGACCAGCAGCAGCAATATGCCAAGAATGATCGGCCAGATGTCCTGATAAGAGTTCGACAGCCAGAAACTGACCGCCTCGATCGCGACCGTGCCGATCACGGCGCCGATCAGCGTGCCGGAGCCGCCGAACAACACGTAGAGCACCACCTGCGTCGAGATCACCACGCCCAGCATGTTGGGCCAGACGAATCCTTCGTGAAACGCATAGAGACTGCCCGCGAGCCCCGCGACGGCGCCCGCGAAGGAAAAGATGATCGCCTTGAGGCGCTGCACCTGGTAGCCGAAGAAGGCGATCCGCTGCTCGTTCTCGCGCAGACCTGCCAGCGCCAGACCGAATTGCGACCGCACCAGAAAACGGCACAGCAGATAGACCGCCAGCAGAATGCCCAGCGTCATGTAGTAATAGACCGGCCCCTCCGTGATGTCGTAGCTGCCCAGCGTCATCGGCGGGATCGATGGAATGCCGTTCTGACCGCCGAGGTAATACCAGCCCCGCGCCACGCGGTCGGCCGCGTAGGAGCCGGTCAGCGTGCCCAGTGAAACGAAGATCACGCTGGATGGATGACGCCCGAGCAGCAGAAATCCGCCGAGCAGCAGCGCGAAGGCAAGACCGATCAACAGGCCGGCCGGCAGCACGATCAGGATCGAGGTCACGCCGAGATCTCGAGCAATCAGCGCTACCCCATAGCCGGCGGTGCCGAAGAACACGGCCTGCCCAAAGCTCATGATGCCGGCATATCCCCACACCAGATCGAACGACAGCGCAAACAGGCACAGGATCAGGACCCGCGTGGCATAGATCGTCAGATAGTCCTTGAGCACGAATGGCAGCAGCACCGCGATCGCCAGCACCACGATTTCAATGATCGGCAGCACTTGCCATCGGCGGGAGCGGCCGACCCGAAGGGGAAGCCGCAGCGACGTCGTCGGTGTCGGTTCTATCATCAGATCGCCGGCAGACCAGCTCCCGAGTTGGCAGCGGCGGTCATCCGCCGCCGCGCGCTCTGCATCGGCATTCCCTGTCGGCATCCTTCTCAGCATTCTTTGGGATCGACGAGGCCAGCGCTGCGGGCCACGATCTCATAATTGCCGCCCTTGGCAACCGCCGTGTACATCTTCATCTTGCAATGCCGCTTGCCGGGAACCATTTCCGCAGGCCCGCCGGGACCGTCGGCGATCTTGGCATGGTCCAGTGCCGCCGCAACTCCGTCGCGATCGATCTTGCCGGCCTCCTTGACCGCCGCTTCCCACAGCTTGAGGCCACGATAGGTCCCGGTCGCCGCACTTCCCGCTGCAAACAGGAAGGTGCCCGGGAACTGCTTCTCATAGCTCGCATGAAGCTTGGCGCTGAACGGATCTTCCGGGGTGAGCGCCTTGAAATAGTCGAGGCAGCTCGCGAGGCCCTCGATCTCCGCGGCCTGATTGATGTTGAGCGTGTTCTCGTCGTAGTAGACGCAACTCAGCCTGCCGCCGTTCTTGAGGAATCCCGCCTCATAGAGCTGCTTGAAGAACGGTCCTACCCCCGGCGGGATCACGGTGTTGAACACCACGTCCACCTTGTTGGAAATGACCCGGTTCACCGTGGCGCTGAAGTCGATCTGGTCGAGCGGGTAATATTCTTCGAACACGACCTCGCCGCCATTGGCCTCGATCACCTTGCGCGCATAGACGTTCAGGGTGTGCGGCCAAACGTAGTTGGCGCTCGGCAGCGCGAACCGCTTGCCGCCGTTCTTGATCAGCCAGGGAATGAACTCGTCGCACTGCTGCGCGGGCGTCGGGCCGGTGCAGAACAGATAGGGCGTGCACTCCTTGCCCTCGTAGAGCTGAGGGTAGATGTACAGCGTCTTGCCGCGCGCGACGATCACGTCCTTGATGGCGTTGCGCATCGAACTGGTGATGCCGCCGAGCACGAGATCGACCTTGTCGCGCTGGATCAACTTGCGGACGTTGCCGACCGCGACCGATTCATTCGACGCGGTATCCTCGATGAACAACTCCAGCGGCCGGCCCAGCAACCCGCCGGAATCGTTGATTTCCTTGATCACCATTTTCGCGACGTTCGCATCCGCGTTGCCGGCGTAACCGATCGGGCCGGTCAAGTCGGTCGCGATGCCGACCTTGATCGGGGCGGCCGCCGCGTTGGCCCAATCGGGGCGAACCACCCAACTGCCGACGCCGGTGGCAATGGCGGTGCTGGCAAAGGCGAAATTGGAGAGAAACCGCCGGCGGTTGAGCTGGCTGCGATCGCTGGACATGGACTAGACCCCTTTTCCTGAAATCAGGCCTTGCGGCCGAAACTTGATGAAGATGATGGCGAGAACGAACACGAGGACGTCGGCAATCACGGGCGGGATGATCCAGGGCAGCGCCGCGGCGAGTGTGCCGATCACGCCGGCGCCCGCGACGGGTCCCGCGAACGAGCCCACCCCGCCGACCATGACGGCAACAAAACCCTGGATCAGGAAGCGCAGGCCGAGATCGGCGAACAGCGAGAACACCGGCACGATCAGCGCGCCCGCAAGACCTGCGAGCGCGGCGCCGAACGCAAAGGTGGCGCCATAGATCGCATTGGTCGAAATGCCGGAGGCGCGGGCGAGCGCCGGGTTTTCCAGCGACGCCCGGATTCGCAAGCCGAAGGCGGTGCGCGCCAGCAGCAGATAGCTGCCGATCATCACCAGCGCCGTGATCAGGATGATGACCAGCCGCCAAGTGGAAAAGTGCATGGTCCCGATGTTGACCGAGCCGCCGAGCGGCTCCGGGACCGACAGATAGAGCCCGCCGATCAGGCCGCGGACGATTTCGCGGATGATGAGGCCGAGCGCGTAGGTGCCCAGCATCGCCACGATCGGCGCGGCGTAAAATCGCCGCACGATGCTTCGTTCCAGCACAAATCCCAGCGCACCGACGGCAAACGGTGCGGCCACCATGCCGACCCAGACCGGTGCACCCGCGCTGTGCGCGATATAGGTGACGTAGGCGCCGAGCAGGACGAACTCGCCCTGCGCGAAGTTGAAGATGCCCATCATGCTGGCGATGATCCCGAGCCCCAGCACGACCAAAACGACGATCGCCCCGAAACTCAGGATCTCGAACAGTGCGACGAACAGATTATCCATATGGCATCCAGCAGCGTTTGCGGGTTCGGCTGCTTACATTTTCTTCCAATCTGCCGCCTGCTCGAAGGCGTGCGCCGCGCGATAGATGGTCGATTCCTCGAAGTGCCGGCCGACCAGCATCAGACCTACCGGGAGTCCGTCGACCATGCCGCACGGCACCGACATTGCCGGGTGGTGCGTGATATCGAACGGTGCGGTGTTGGAGATCATCTCGAAGGCGCGCTGGCACACCTCTTCCCGGCTGGCGCCGGGCGCGGGCAACGGCGTCGCCTTCATCGGCGTAGTCGGCATCAGCAGCAGATCGTAATTCGCCAGCACCTTGTCATAGGCGGCGGTGATACGCCTGGAGATGTTGACGGATTTGCCGTAGTAGCGCGGACCGAAATTGTTGTTGATGTAGACGCCGAGCATCAGGAACAGTTTGGTCGTTTCCGACAGCGAGTCCGCCTGCCCGCGCCAGCCGCGGTGAAAATCCATCAGCGACGTCGAGTACAGATCCGAACGGCTGAGACCATAGCCGTCGCCGAACATCATGGTCTGGGCGATGCCTTCGGCGCCGATCGGCGTCCAGACCGCCGGTGCCACCATGTGCGCCGGGATTGAAACCTGTTCGACGGTCGCGCCGAGGCTCGCCAGCCGCTTCGCCGCTTCCATCACGCTCCGGTTGACGTCGGCTTCGGCGCCGGCCTGCTCGAAACCTTCCTTGACGATGGCGATCTTCATGCCCTTGATGCCGGCGCCCAGCGCCTTGGTGTAATCCTCCACCTTGGGCGACTTGATCCGCGGGTCGTAGCCGTCGTCACCGGCTATCACCTCGAGCAACAGTGCGTTGTCGGCGACATTGGCGGTCATCGGCCCGGTGTGATCGACGAAGATCTCGATCGGCATGATGCCGGTATAGGGCACCAGCCCCCAGGTCGGCTTCATGCCGTAGGTGCCGCTGAAGGACGACGGCATCCGGATCGATCCGCCCTGGTCGCCGCCCATCGCCATGTCGACTTCACCGAGCGCGACCACGACTGCGCTGCCGGACGACGATCCGCCTGCGGAATATCCCATCTTGTGCGGGTTGTGCACCGGGCCGGTCGAATTGGTATGGCTGCCGCCGGAGATGCAGAACGATTCGCAGTGCACCTTGCCGGCGATCTCGGCGCCGGCGTCGAGCATGCGCGTGACGACGGTGGCGTCGAAATCGGGAACATAGCCTTCGAGCGTCGCAGATCCGTTCATCATCGGCACGCCGGCCAGCATGATGTTGTCCTTCAGCGCGACGACCTTGCCCTTCAGCTTGCCGCTCGCCGCACCCTTGACGGTCGATTTGCGGTACCAGGCGTTGCGCGGATTTTCTTCCGGGGCCGGGCGATAGCCCGGGGTTCGCGGGTATTTCACGATCGGGACTTCGTCGGCCATCGCGCCGACGGCGTTGTAGGCATCGATCGAGCCCTGCATCAATCCACGGAAGGAGGTGACGTCCTCATCGGTCAAGGCCAGACCGCATTGGTCGGCAACCGCGCGCAATTGATCGGGAGTAGGAAGCGCTACTGTCACGATGGATTCTCCTGTTTCTTTGACGGCTCGCGAAGAAGATTGCGAAAGGGCCCCAACCCATTCCGATCACTAGAAACGGAAATGTTTTCCTTTTCAAGTATTATTTTGCAACACCTCCTTGGCGAAGCGTTACGCGTTCGCGCTCAGAACTGTTTGACCAGCTGGAAATCGATCCCGTTGGCGGCCGCAAGATAGATCGGCATCCTGGCGCTGCCGCGACGAATGCCGACGGTGCCGCGCGCGCCCTGATAATCCACGTTCGCGGCCGCGGCGAGCAGCGGCTTGCTCGCCAGCGAGCCTGCGCGTGCCGCGATCGTCTCCAGAAACCGCAAGCCTTCGTAGTTCGACTGCGCGATCGAGCCGAGCGGCGGCGCGTTGCGGCCGAACGAGGTCTCGTACTGGCAGCGGAACGCGTCGTTCTCGCGCGAGGCCTGGTCGATGAAATAGCCGGAGGCGCAGAACAGGTTTTCGGTATTGTCGGCGCCGATCCCGAGCAGCACCGTCTCGTCCATCGCCCCCGCCAGACGAAGCATGCGGGAGCCGAGCCCCTGCTCGCCAAAGGTACGGTTGAAGACAACGCTGTCGGTGCCGATCAACGTGAGCAGGGCCACGTCGGGCTTCGCGGCCCGTATACGCGCCAGCTGGTTGCCGTGATTGTGCTCGCCGATCGGCACGAACTCCTCGCCGACGACACGCCCGCCGGCATCCGCGATGTATTTCTTGATCGCCCGGTGGGACAGCCACGGCCAGACATAGTCGCTGCCGATCAGATACCAGTTCGACGCATGCTTTGCCTTGGCGAGCCAGTCGATGGCCGGGCGCCACTGCGCCCCCGGCGTCTCGCCGATGGCCATGACGCCGGGTGTCCGTTCGCCGCCCTCATAGACCGGCGTGTACAAATAAGGAATGCGCCCGGCGACGACCTTGCGCAGCGCCACCCTGACCGCGCTGATATGCGAGCCCATGACGAGGTCGGCGTCCTCGGACGCGACGATGTCGGAAGCGGTGCGCGTCACGTCGTCGATATCGCCGCCGGTGTCATGGAACGCGACTTCGATTTCGCGGCCGAGAATGCCGCCGCGGCGGTTGATCTCGGAAATGCCCAAAAGCGTGCTGTTGATGGAGGCCGGGCCCCAGATGCCCGACGGACCGGACAGTCCGACGAAATTGGCGATCCGCAATTTCTTGCGGTCGCGGCGCGCCCGAAACGGGCCAAGCGCCGGCTCCGAGGTGCCCGTCCCCAGCCCCGGAAACCCCTTGAGCAGCAATTCCGGCGGCATCGTTGGCCCGCCGAACTTTTCAAATGGCGATAGCGAGAGCAATTCGCTCTCCTTTTCAGCTTCTTTAGTCCGGCGCCATCAGACTACCATCGGCAAGGTGATCGGCAACAGAAAATATCCTAGTGGAAAATATTGAATATTCAACGATTCCCGTGCATAGAGTTCAAGCAAGAGCGCTAAAGATTCATCCAAACCCATTACGAAGTTCAAAAGCCTTGGCCAAATCGCCCAGTAAACCCATTACCGAGCATCTCGCCTACCTGCTTGCGCAGGCCAACCGGGAGATCAATCGCCAGCTCGACGCGCGCTTCCGCAAGGAAGGCGTGCCGGTCGAGCAATGGCGCATCCTGAAGGTGTTGTCCGACGGCAAGGGCCACTCGATGGGCGAACTCGCCGAAGCGGTGCTGCTCAATCATCCGACCCTGACCAAAATGGTCGACCGGATGGTGTCCGACGCCCTCGTTTACCGGGTCCAGGATGCCGACGACCGCCGCAAGGTTTTGATGTTCTCCTCAGACCGCGGCAAGGCGCTGACCCAGCGCCTGAACTCGCTGGCGCTGAACCAGGAAGCCTTCATCGCCGAGAATTACGGCAACAAGGCCACGGCGGATTTGAAGCGGCTGCTGGAAAGCCTGATCGAGAAGGCGAACTAGGGCTAGGCCGCTGATGCGGCGAGCGTTGCTTCCGAAGCTCACGGTGTCGCGTCAGGTGAGCGCCGCCGCCATCTCCCGCATTCGCTGCGTAGTCAGATCGTCGGCGGGGAAAAACGTCTCCAGTGCCAGTTCGGACAGCGTGACGTCGACCGGCGTGCCGAAGATCATCGTGGTCGAGATGAAGCTCAGCACCTCGCCGTTCTGCCGGAGCTTGAACGGGATCGCGACATTGTCCGGCGAGAGCGGGCCGGAACGCGCCGGCATCGGATAGGCCTTGAGCTCGTGATAGAGTTTTAGCAGCTCGGGATCGGCGGTCGCCTCGCACTGGCGGTGCAGCCGTTCCAAAAGATGACTGCTCCATTCGGCAAGGTTGACCGTGCGCGGTGCCAGCCCTTCGGGATGGAAGGCCAGCCGCATGATATTGAGGGGCTGGCCCAGCAGCCGCGCCGGGACGCCCTCGAGCAGCGGCGCCACCATGCGGTTGGCGGTGACGAGATTCCAGTGCCGGTCATAGGCCAGCGCCGGATTGGGTTCGTGCGCCTTCAGCACCAGGTCGATCGCCGTCCGTGCCGCTTTCAACGCGGGATCGTCGAGCGAGCGCTGCGGAAAGGCCGGTGCATAGCCGGCCGCCACCAGCAATACATTGCGTTCGCGCAAGGGCACCTCCAGGCGTTCGGCCAGTTTGAGCACCATCTCGCGCGACGGCGCAGCGCGGCCGGTTTCGACGAAACTCAAATGACGCGCCGAAATCTCGGCGTCACCGGCCAGATCAAGCTGGCTGAGATGGCGGCGCTGCCGCCATTCGCGCAGGTGATTGCCGATATGGACGGGCTGGGTGCGTTCGGCTCGCGCCGTGGAAGCATGTGCGTTCATGGTGGAAAACCTACCATGCGAATTTCTCAGCTTCCATTACCTCCCACGTAATCGAATTGGGTCGCGGACCGGGTCATCTTCACAGTCACAGGAGATGACCCATGCTGATGCTTTCGATCTTTCGAGCCCTGCACAATCTGGCGGTCTGGGTACTGGCCCGTTCCCTGAACGTGCCGGAACCCCTGGTGCACGACACCGGCGTTTTCGTGGTCGCGCAGGTGCAGACGATCGAGAACCGGATCGGCAAGGCGCTGTGCCCGATGCGGCGCTGGCGTCAGCTCCGGTCCTGGTTCCGCTAACCCCCAACCACCCCCGTAAAACCAAAGGAGAGAACTATGATCAACCCATCCTCATTCCTGCGCCGCGCGCTGCTTGCCGACGCCGTCTTCAGCGGCGTAGCGGCGGTCGGCCTTACGCTCGGCGCCGGCCTGCTGGCGCCCCTCCTCAATCTGCCGGAAGCCCTGTTGCGCGAGAGCGGGCTGTTTCTCATCGCCTATACCGCGCTGGTCGGCTGGCTCGGCACGCGGCAATCGGTGCTCAAGGCGCTGGTGCTGCTGGTGATCGTGGGCAATGCCGCGTGGACGCTAGGCAGTATCGCGCTGCTGTTCTCGGGCGCGGTCAGCCCGAACCTGCTCGGTGTCATCTTCGTCGCCGCGCAGGCGATTGCGACCGGCGTGTTTGCCGAACTGCAATATATCGGACTGCGCAAGAGCGGCGGCGTGGTGACCGCCTGAGCTCGATGTGAATTGCGCGCGCCCGATGACAGGCTTCCATGTCATCGGGCGCGAATTCGGGTGCCCCGTTGGCACCCTTGGCAGACGCCTTTCCGCTTAATGCATAACCAGCACGGTATGGTAATTCTAGGCTGAACTGTCCTGCCCCGGTGTGGTGCCACCTACTGAAGAAGGCCTATAATCGTAGAGTCTACCCCACTTGACTAACACATATCTGGATGGTTATACGTCTACCCATAGCCAACGGGTTATCAATTCCAGATGCCGAACGTACATGACGTGCTGTTCAGAACACTCGCCGATCCAACGCGGCGGGCGATCTTCGAACGGCTGTGCCGCGACGGCGAGCAGACGGTCACCGCCCTGACGGCCCGCGCCGGAGTCTCGCAACCAGCCGTCTCAAAACATCTCGGCGTGCTGAAGCAGGCCGGGCTGGTGCGCGACCGCCATGAAGGACGACAGACCCATTACAGTGCGCAGCTCGGCGCGCTTTCCCCGCTGATCGACTGGACCAGCCAGATGGCCGGCTTCTGGCAGAACCGGTTCGACGATCTTGAGGACCTACTGAAGAGGATGGACCAATGAACACTGCGACCGAAACGCGCTCCGTCGTTGTCGAACGCGAAATCCCTCATCCGCCGGAAAAGATCTGGCGCGCGCTGACACAACCGCACCTGATCGAGGAGTGGCTCATGAAGAACGACTTCAAGCCTGTCGTGGGTCACAATTTCAATCTTCGCGGCGAATGGGGCGGCGTGTTGGACTGCGAGGTCCTCGCCGTTGAGCCGCACAAGAAGCTGACCTACACCTGGAATTTCAAGCACGAGGAAGCGGCCTACAATCTGAGCAGTGTCGTCGCCTGGACTCTCACTCCGAGCGGCACTGGAACCCTGCTGCGCATGGAGCAGTCGGGCTTCCGTCCGGATCAGCCGCAGGCCTATGGCGGCGCCAAGGCGGGCTGGCAGGAGTTCTTTGCAAAATTGGAGCAGATCTTGGCGCGGGGTGAGTGAAGCCTGCAGGCAAAGCCAAGGAAATATTCAAGGCATGTAACGAGAGGAGATCGCACTGAATTGGAATATGTGGCTTCGCCAGATCCACCGCTGGCTGTCCATGGCCTTTACGGTGACCGTCATCGTCAACTTCATCGCCGTGGCACGGGGGACGCATGCCGACTGGCTGGGTTTCGTGGCGCTGCTCCCGCTTGCCTTGCTGCTGTTCACCGGTCTGTACTTGTTCGCGCTGCCCTATGCCGCCAAATGGCGCAGCGGTGGCGCGCCGGGATAAGGAATGGACATGAAGGCGGGCAAGACGTCGCGGAAGCCGGCGAAGAAGGTCGCAAAGAAGGCAACAAAGGCCGTCACCAAGACGAGCGCCGCGAAGCCGAAGCTGCTGTCGGGCGGCAATCCGCAAATCGCGAAGGCCTACGGCGACGCCCCGGTGCAAGCCTACATCGCGGCCATGCCGGGCTGGAAGAGCGATGTCGGGCGGCGCCTCGACGCGCTCATCACGCGCGCCGTCCCCGGCGTGTACAAGGCCGTCAAATGGAACTCGCCGCTGTACGGGTTCGAGGGCCAAGGCTGGTTCCTCGGCATCCACGTCTTCACGAAATACGTCAAGGTGGCTTTCTTCCGCGGCACGTCGCTACGCCCGATCCCTCCCGGCGAGTCCAGGCAGAAGGAAGTGCGCTATCTCGACATCCACGAGGACAACCCGCTCGACGACGCTCAGCTGACCGCCTGGGTGAAGCAAGCCAGCAAATTGCCCGGCGAGCGAATGTGAGCGGGAGACGGGCGATGACAACAACCATGAGAAAGCGACAACAACCATGAAGAAGGACAAGAGCGGCCCGAAGGAAGCAAGCGGAGACGAATCCCCCTCGCGGCTGATCGACGCGCGGATCAAGGAGCTGGGCGACTGGAGGGGCAAGACGCTCGCCGGTGTCCGCGCGCTGATCAAACAGGCAGTCCCTGACGTGATCGAAGAATGGAAGTGGCGCGGCGTTCCGGTCTGGTCGCACGATGGCATCATCTGCACCGGCGAGACCTACAAGAGCGCCGTGAAGCTGACGTTCGCCAAGGGCGCTTCGCTCAAGGACCCCAAAAAACTGTTCAACTCCAGCCTCGAAGGCAACACAAGGCGCGCGATCGATATCCATGAGGGCGTTGAAATCGATGCGGATGCCTTCAAGACGCTGATAAGCGCCGCTGCAGCGCTGAACAGCTCAAAGAAAAAAGCCCGCTAGCCGAATCCGGCCTCACGCGTTGGCGGCTAGCTCAACGCCAACGCCGCGAACATGCCGGCCAGCGTCAGCACCAGACCAATAACAAGCATCGGCAGCAGGCTGCTGCCGGAATACGGGTTGGCCTGATCCTGATTGGGTACCGCGCGCGTCTGGTTGGTCATTGCACGGCTCCTGTTTCGTTGCGCCGAAATCTCTCGCCAGGTGCAAGCATGAGGCCCTGCCCGCCGGCGATGCCAAGCTCGAGGCTTGCTGCGATCCGCCGTGCGCGTTCGACGAAATGCGCTTCGGCCTTCGGTGGACAGAGTTCGCGGGCGGCCGCCTCGAACAGTTCGAGCCAGCGGTCGAAATGACCGGCGTCGACCGGCAGCGGCGCGTGTTTCACCATGGGCGTGCCGTGGTAGCGGCCCGTCATCAGCGCCACCGACGACCAGAACGCGCACATCTGCTTCAGGTGCGGCTCCCAATCCGTAATGCGCGCCTCGAATACCGGCGCCAGCACCGTGTCGCGGCGGACTCTTGCGTAGAAGCCGTGCACCAGTTCCTCGATCATGGCCTCGGTGATGCCGGTCCGTTCCATGATCTCGGCCGTGATCGCCTCGCGCCGTTCCGCCCCTGTCATCGCGGGTTTCCTTAAATAGGTATTTCAAATGCGTATTTAGACGGCTATAGAAGGTCTGCCAAGTCACATCTTTGAAGGCCTCCCATGCGCCTGACGTCGTTTACGGATTTTGCCTTGCGCGCCCTGATGCGGCTGGCGGGAGAACCGGCGCGCTCGTTCGCCACCAACGAAATCGCGGCCGAGTTCGGCATCTCGCGCAATCATCTGGCCAAGGTGGTGCGGGATCTCGCCGACGGCGGCTTCATTTCGACCCAGCGCGGCGCCGGTGGCGGGTTCAGCCTGGCGCGGCCGCCGCAATCGATTACGCTCGGCGAGGTCGTGCGCGCGCTGGAAGGCGAAGCGCTGGTCGAATGTTTTCGTGAGGATGGCGGTTGTTGCGCGCTGATGCCGCGCTGCCGGCTGAAAGCAAAACTCGCTGCGGCGCGCGAAGCCTTTTTGCGCGAGCTCGACGCCACGACGCTGGCGGAATGCGCCTATCCTGCACGATCGAGAAGCAGGCCTGCGCGAGGCGTGGCATGAAGCCGATCGAATTTGCCGACGGTGCCGTCCAGATCGATGCGTCCATCGTCGCCGAAGGCCTCGGCATCGCGCTGCCGCGGCTTCGCGAAGGAATGCGCGCCGGCACCATCACCAGCGTTTCCGAGCGCGGTGTCGACGCGGATCAGGGCCGGCATCGGCTGACGTTCTTCTCCGAGCATCGCCGCTTCCGCGTCGTGGTCGATGCGTCCGGCACGATCGTTCAGCGCTCGGCGATAGATTTTGGGGATTCGGCGTTGCCGAAATCGGTGCGGAAGCCGGGCTAGACGGTGTCATTCCGGGGCGCGAAGCGAACCCGGAATCTCGAGATTCTCCGATGTGCAAATGCACATCGTAGTTCGATGCTTCGCATCGCCCCGGAATGACGGGTTTCTCAGACCGTCGCGCGGCTTTCCGCAGCCTGCCGGGGTTTTGCGAGAATGCCGGATTTTGCGGTGGGGATCTTGCGGGCGTGTCCGTTCAGCGACTTGCCGTCCAAGGACTTGCCGTTGAGCTTGGCGCCGTTCGCCTTGGCCCCATTGGTCTTGGTGCCATTCTTGGCGACCAGCTTCTGCTTGTCTCCTTCTTTGGCTTTTTCCCTAGCCTTGCGTGCCCGGGCGGCCTTCGCCTTCTGCTTCTCGGCCTCCTTCAGAGCCTTCCGCTCCGCCTTTGCCTTGAGGCGAAGCTTCTCCGCCCTCGCCTCGGCGCGCTTCTTCTTGCGCTTCTTTTCACAAGCGTCGCATTTGCAGCCGATCGGCTTCAGGTAGGCTTTGAAATAGTCGGTGCCGTAATCATAGTTGATCTCATCGCCCGGCTCGATGTTCTTGATGGCGCGGATGATGACCCTGCGCTTGCGCGGCTTGACGTCGGATTCCGCGTTCGGCTTGCAGGCATGGTTGATGTAGCGGGCGACGTTGGCGCGCACCGAACCGTCGATGGTCCAGCGGTTGGTCAATTCGAACAGATATTTGTTCTCGATCGCGTCGTCTTTTTTCTTCTTCGAATCCAGCAGCGGCCCAAGATAGCGGACGATTTTAGCGCCCTTCTTGATCGGCTTGGTGGCGAAGAGGCCAAGGCCGGTGCGGGAGCGGCCGACGCGATAGGGCTTGTTCGGGGATATGGCAGGCATGAGTTTGATATAACTGACACGCTAGTGAAGGGAATGGCGAAGCCGCTCTTCTAGGACGATTCCGCGCCGATGTCAGGTATTTCGCGTGGCTTCCTTGAACCTTCCCCAGATTGCACACGTCTGAAATATCATGGTTCCCAAAAGCCAGGGACGGCAGAGGGGACGTCCAACGGACGCCAAGGGATGAAACGCCTCAACCATCACTATTTGACGGCATTGGCCTGTGTGGCGGGTGCCGGGCTTGGCCCGCCTTCAACGGCAAATGCACAGACATTCAGCAGTAGCTACACGTCCACGGCGCCAAAGGATTGCCGCACGATCGGCAAGCCCAGCGAACTCGACGGCAGCACGACGCGGGTCTGCCTCGGCAAAGCGGGGCTCGTGGTGCTGATCAGCGAAGGCGACCTGCGCGAAACCGTCTCGGTCGGCCGCAACCGCGCCGCGGCGGCCGGGGAGCCGGCCGCGCAAAACTGGTTCGGCCCGTTCAACTCGACCACCAACACCGTCGAATGGCGCGCGGTGGACGGCAAGCCGTTCGCGATCATCCAGCGCTGGCACATCGCCGACAACAG
Source organism: Bradyrhizobium sp. LjRoot220 (assembly GCF_964252915.1). Classification (NCBI taxonomy): domain Bacteria; kingdom Pseudomonadati; phylum Pseudomonadota; class Alphaproteobacteria; order Hyphomicrobiales; family Nitrobacteraceae; genus Bradyrhizobium; species Bradyrhizobium sp. LjRoot220. The sequence goes on along the minus strand of NZ_CAXUPS020000002.1, from coordinate 257,010 downwards.
CGATCCGGACAAGGAGGGCCGGCCGACCGCCAAGCCGATGCTGGCGGTGACAAGGCTGCCGCCCGGCGAAGCCTGCCACGTCGCCTATATCGACGCGCAGGCCAACCCCAATCCGAACGAACTCGCCCGCAAGGCCGCTGACGACCTCGCCCGCAGTTTCAAATGCGGCAAGGACGAGGTGAAGATTATCGGCGAGACCGGCCGCGCCGTGAGCCTGGCGAAGCGCTGGAGCGTGATGAAGTTAAGTTGAATCGGTGGGGCCGCAGATTCGGTGCACCTCTCCCGCTTGCGGGGGAGGTCGGCGCGAAGCGCCGGGTGGGGGCTCTCTCCACGTCGGGAGTGTCAATTGCGGAGACACCCCCACCCCGCCCTCCCCCGCAAGCGGGAGAGGGAGCGCAGTCCCTTCGCGGATGCTATTCGACCTAATCTCATCGTTTTATTTTGACGCGTTTTCTTTACGCGAACCGGTATCCACCCCCCGATCAAGTCCGAGGGCATGCTTCGCTCGAAAACGCCATGGCCCTTTCTAAAAAGCCTTCTCCGCTTCCGGCCGGTGCTTGTTCTTCGGCACGAAGCCCGAGCGTGTGGCTTCGCGCGGCTCGCGGACCCAGACCTCGCGGTTCGGATGCAGGCCGCCACCGCGGGTGGCCGGGACTGCGCTGAGCCGCGCGCGGTGCAGCAGGCGGGTGTCGGCGACGCCGCAGTTCGGGTGCAGGCCGCCATTATCAGCCACCACCTTTTCCCAAGCCGCTTTGCGCGCCTTCAGAATGGCAGGATCGGCCAGCGCCGTGCAGTTGAGTTCGTTGTTGTTCAGATCGGCGATGATCTCGTCGCCGTCCTCGACGAAGGCGATGGGGCCGCCAAGACCCGCTTCGGGACCAACATGGCCGATCACGAGGCCGACCGATCCACCGGAGAACCGCGCATCGGTCATCAGCGCCACCACGATGCCGCGCTCACGGCACAACGTCGTGATGCGCGAGGTCGGGTCGAGCATTTCGGGCATCCCCGGTGCGCCGCTCGGACCCTCGTAGCGCACGATGATCATGTCATTGTTCTGGAACCCTTCGGGCGCCTTGTCGAGCGCCGCCAGCAGGCCCTGCTCGCCTTCGAACACGCGCGCTCTGCCGCGGAACAGGTTGTTTTCAAGCCCGCCCTCGACGCCGGCAAGCTTCAGGATCGCCGAGAATTCCGGCGACAGATTGCCGCCGAGAACGCGCAGGCCACCGGTCGGCTTGTAGGGCTTGGCGACGGGATAGATCACCGTGCCGTCGGCAGTTTTCGCGCCGAGGCGCTTGACCTGCTCGGCCAGTGTCTCGCCGGTGCAGGTCATCACGTCGCCGTTGAGCAGCCCGGCCTCCAGCAGTTCGCGGACGATCACCTGCACGCCGCCAACGGCGTCGATGTCGACCATCGAATATTTGCCATACGGGCGGGCGTCGGTGAGGACCGGAACGACGTACTGCGACAGATGGTTGAACTCGGCCGGCGTCATCACCTCTTTCCAGAAGTCGGCAAAGCCTGCGGCGCGCGCGATCTCCGGCGCATGCAGCGTGACGTTGGTCGAGCCGCCGATCGCCATCGCGACGATCACGGCGTTGCGGATTGAATCGCGCACCACGATGTCGCGCGGCTTGAGGCCCTTCGCCATCATCTGCGCGAGATACTCGACCAGCTGGTCCGGAAACTCCTTAAGGCGGCGGGGATCGTCCGACGGCGGTGCCACCATGTGCAGCGGCTGCATGCCGACGACACCGATGAAGGTCTGCATGGTGTTGTAGGTGAACATGCCGCCGCAGCTGCCGTAACCGGGGCAGGCGTGGCAGGCGATGTGGTGGCGGTATTCCGCATCGGGATTGCCGGCGACCTGGTAGGCGCTGACGATGTCGAGCTTCTCGCCGGTGTTCGGATCCGTGCCGGGATGGATCGCGCCGTCAGACATGATGATCGCGGGCTCATTGTGCTCGAGCAGCGCGGCCAGCGTGCCGACCGGCGGCTTGTCGCAGGCCACGACGGCGATGGTGCCGGCAAGTCCGGTGGCGCTCAGATGTTCGCAGAGCGCGTCGTGGGTGATCTCACGCCCGATCAGCGAGTAACGCATTTCGCGCGTGCCATTGCGGATGCCGTCCGAGGTCGCGATGGTGTATTCCGGCTGCACCAGGCGCAGCTTCATCTGGCCCGCGCCCTTGCCGATCCGGCTCTTGAGGCTGGCGTGGATCGCATCGACCTTCGCCATCACACCCATGTAGCACTGGCTGTCGCCCTTGGTGCCGACCACGCCGACAGACGGCTCGTGAATGAGGTCTGGATCGGTGCCAAGTTCGCGCGCAATCCCGATGGTCTGGGTCGAGCGGCCTGGATGGCGGTCGATGCGTACAATGTTCGAATCTGTCACGGCTGGTTCCTTCCCGGCGGGCGGCTTTTTTCGATCGGCTATATAGAGTGCACAGCCGACCTTCGTCACAAAGTCAACTGGACACCTGGCCCAGGCGCATCCGCTGGACGCGCCGTTTCGGCCTATATCCGGACCGTTTCCTCTTTCGACGGCGAGGATGCAACCGAAATCCCTGCCGCGACGAGCAAGAGGCCCATTACCAGATTGACGGTAATCGGCTCATCCAGCGCATACGCCCCGAAGATCGCGGACGCGATCGGGTTGACGGTCACGGAGATGGCGACCCGCGTCGGCGTCGTTCGCTGCAGGGCGTACGACCACAGCAAGAACGTGAGGGCTCCACCGAACAAACCGAGGAACCCAACAACGCCCCATTGGACGGGCCCGAATGACACCGTCGCGGCGAAGCCACCACGCAGCCAGGCCAGAATGACAAGCACGAGAGCGCCAAAGGTCATGGCGAGGGCGGTATAGGCCATCGCTCCGTATTGCCTTGCCAATGCCCTCGACCAGACACTGTAGAAGGCCATACAGAGCGCGGCGGCGACCATCAACAGATCACCGCGCCACGCCGTCGAGGGGGCCGAGCCAAGCCCTGTGAACAGCGCAACAGCCACTCCCACGGTGGCAATCACCACCCCTGCCGTTTTGGCGCGCGTTAGTGTCTCGACGTGCAGCATCGCCGCCACCAGCATGGTCAGTAATGGCAGCGTCGAGAGCGCGAGCGAGCCACGGGCAGCCGTCGTGTAGATCAAGGACGCGTTGAACAGCACGGGAAACAAAGTGAAATAGAGCAGCCCCAATCCCGCGATCGGCGCCAGCGCAGCGACGTTGGGCCAGCGCGCCCGATGCCGCCAGGCGAGCGGCAACAGCAGCAGACTGCCGATTCCGAACCTGAAGGCGCCGAGCGTGATGGGGTCGGTGCTGCCGACAACGAGCCGGGTCACGCCGACCGATAGCCCACCCAGCGAACTGGATGCAACCGCAGATAATATGCCAATAATTTCTGTCACTTAAGCGCTCCTCGCGCAAGTCTTGCGGCAGAGGTAGCGGGCGCGCTATTATCTGTAAAACGAATAATTGAGATGAATTTTATCACGGAATGGCATGAGCACCGCACAACTCGATCCTGATCTGCTGCGGGCCTTCATTGCTGTGGCGGACCATCGTTCGTTCACGGATGCAGCAGCGTCGCTCAACCGAACACAGTCCGCCGTCAGTACCCAGATCAAGCGCCTGGAAGATCAGCTTGGGCTCAAGCTGTTTGCGCGCTCGACCAATCGCGTCGATCTCAGCGTGGCCGGCGAAGGCCTGGTTAGCTATGCGCGCCGCATCCTGAGCCTCGGCGAGGAGGCCATTCAGCGGCTGCGGCAGCACGAGATTGCCGGCCAGGTGCGGCTCGGCGTGATGGACGACTATGGGACCATCCTGATGCCTCCGATCTTGAAGGCGTTCTGCAATTCCTATCCCGGCATCGAACTGCACATGGAAACCGGTCTGACCTCCGGCATGACCGGTCGGGTCGGCAAAGCGTTTGACGTGGTCGTTGCGATGCATGCCAAGGGTGAAAAATCGGGAGAACTGCTACGGCGCGAACGCGCGGTATGGGCCGGCAGCCCGGAGCTGAATGTCCGCGATATCGACCCGTTGCCGGTTGCGCTTTATCCGAATGGATGTCTGTTTCGGGACTGGACGATTGCCGCGCTCGATCGCAGCGAAAGGCGGTGGCGGATTGCCTTCATCAGCCATAGCCACGGAGCCGTCGAGGCTATTGTGGCGCAAGGATTGGCGGTGACCGTTGTAAAGGAAGGAACGTTTCCACGATCCTTGCGAATGCTGGGCAGCGAGGACGGCCTGCCGGCGTTGCCGACCGCGGAAATCAGGCTGCACGTATCGCAGACCGCGCAGCCTCCAGCCATTCTTCTGGCGCAACATCTGCGCGATCACTTCAAGGCGGATCACCGCAGGGCGATGTAGGGCACCGTGGGCGATAGTGCCGTGGTTTACACTGCCGGCCCGCGGCCGACGGTCGAGCGCAGCATCGCGTCCAGCAGTTTGTCGGCAGACGTGCCCTCGGGCAATCGCTCCAGAATACCGGAGAGGCGGCCATCGAGCAGCAGCATGGTGAACCCATGCACCAGCGACCAGGCGCGCGCGATCGCGGCAGCCTGATCCAGCGATAACGTATCCGTGGAGATATGCTCCTGCCGGCTGGCGGCGACCCCGCCGGTCAATCCGGCGAACGAGGCCTCGGCGGCTTCACGCAGCGAGGGGCGCGAATAATCGAGCCGCTGGCTGCGGAACATCACCCCGTACATGCCTGGATGCGCCTGCGCGTAGGCGACGTAGGCCTTGGCGCTCGCCAGCCCCTGCATCATCGGATGCGTTTCGCTGTTGCCGGCAGCCTCCATCGCCGCATTGAACATCCGGAAACCGATCGCGGCGAGTTCGCTGACCAGACCGGTGAGATCACCGAAATGATGGGTTGGCGCGGCATGCGAGACGCCGGCTTCGCGTGCCACCGCGCGCAGCGTCAGCCCGGCCAGGCCGTCGCGTTCCAGCACCCGCTCGGCCGCCTTCAGCAACGCTTCATGCAGATCGCCATGATGATAGGGGGTATCGCCGGGCGAACGCCGGCGGCGGCCCGCCGGCTTCTCCGCGCCCGCCTTCGCCGGCCGACGCTTCCGCGCGGGACTGCGGACCACTTTGCTTTCTCTCGATGTTCTCGTCATGCGAATCCTTATAGCGTCAATTTTTACACTGTAAAGATTTTGCTTGACGATGGCCGCCTTGCCGCGTAGTGGTATCTTTACATTGTAAAGATCAACCCGGAGGAACGCTCGATGCTCGATCAAGTGGCGACCAAGGCGGCTCGGACCAATACCGCGCCGATTCCGATGGAATGTGACGCGCCGTTCCTGAAAGTGACCGGCGAGTTGCCGCGCGAGCTCAACGGCACGCTCTATCGCAACGGGCCCAACCCGCAATTCGAGGCGCCCGGCGCCCACTGGTTCGTCGGCGACGGCATGCTGCACGCCTTCCATCTCGAGAACGGCCGCGCCAGCTATCGCAACCGCTGGGTCCGCACCCCGAAATGGCAGGCCGAGCACGACGCCGGCCGCGCGCTGTTCGGCGGCTTCGGCCTGCGACGGCCCGACGCGCCGGCTGCGACCACCATGGACGGCGGCGTCGCCAACACCAACATCATCTTCCACGGCGGCCGCCTGCTGGCGCTGGAAGAGGGCCATCTGCCGACCGAGATCGAGCCCGGCACGCTGAAGACGCGGGGCTACTGCGATTACGGTGCCGGCATCAGCGGTCCCTTTACGGCGCATCCCAAGATCGATCCCGTCACCGGCGAAATGGTGTTCTTCGGCTACAATGCCGCAGGACCCCTGACCCCTGCCCTGTCGTTCGGATCGGTCAATGCGTCGGGCGTGGTGACGCGGTTCGAGCGCTTCGAAGCGCCCTATGCCAGCATGGTGCACGACTTCATCGTCACCGAAAATCATCTGCTGTTTCCGGTCCTGCCGCTCACCGGCAGCATCGAGCGCGTGATGCGCGGCGGACAGCCTTACGCCTGGGAGCCCGACAAGGGCGGCTATGTCGGCGTCATGAAACGCCGCGGCGCTCCGGGCGATATCGTCTGGTTTCGCGCCGAGACCTGCTACGTGTTTCACGTCATGAATGCCTGGGAGGAAGGCGACCGCATCATCGCCGACGTGATGCAATACGGCGAACCACCGCTGTTCAGCCATCCCGACGGCCGGCCGACCGACCCGAGCAAGACGCGCGCCCGGCTGTGCCGCTGGACCTTCGACCTCGCTGGCAATACCGACCGTTTCACCCAGACCTGGCTCGACGACATCGCCGGCGAATTCCCGCGCGTATGCGACGACCGCGTTGGCTCTCCCAACCGCCACGGCTGGTACTCCTGCGCCAATCCGGACCAGCCGGCCGCCGGCGCCTTGTCAGGTGTGATGCATGTCGATGGCAACGGATCGCGGCTGGGCCAGTATCTGCTGCCGCCGGGCGATACCCTCTCCGAACCGGCGTTCGTCGCCCGCAGCGATGACGCCAGCGAAGGAGACGGCTGGTTGCTGTCGGTGATCTGCCGCGGCCGCGAAAACCGCAGCGATCTTGCCGTATTCCAGGCCACCGATGTGGCCGGCGGCCCCATCGCGCTGGTCGAACTCGGACATCGCGTGCCCGATGGCATCCATGGCAATTGGGTGGGGGCGGCGTAAGCCAGCGTCAGCGACGAACTCGGAACCGATGTGATCAAGATTCCGGGCGCGCGTTTGCGTGCGCCCGGCTTCGATTTTCTCGTGATGCCGACTTAGGGCCCAATTTGACACTGTAAAGATTTTGCTTGACGGCGCGCCGCGTCTTCCTATACGTATCTTTACGTTGTAAAGATAAATCAGGGGAGGCGACGACGCATGCTTGACCAAGTGGCGACCAATCCGGCGCGAAGCAATCTGGCGCCGATTCCGATGGAATGCGACGCGCCGTTCCTGAAAGTCACCGGCGAGTTGCCGCGCGAGCTCAACGGCACGCTCTATCGCAATGGCCCCAACCCGCAATTCGAGGCGCCGGGCGCGCACTGGTTCGTCGGCGACGGCATGCTGCACGCCTTCCATCTCGAGAACGGCCGCGCCAGCTATCGCAACCGCTGGGTCCGCACCCCGAAATGGCTTGCCGAGCACGACGCCGGCCGCGCGCTGTTCGGCGGCTTCGGCCGCAAGCTGCCCGACGCGCCGCCTGATATCACCCAGGACGGCGGCGTCGCCAACACCAACATCATCTTCCACGGCGGCCGCCTGCTGGCGCTGGAAGAAGGCCACATGCCGACCGAGATCGAGCCGGGTACTCTGGAGCGTCTCGGCTATTGCGACTACAAGGGCGCGATCGCCGGGCCTTTCACGGCGCATCCCAAGATCGATCCCGTCACCGGCGAGATGGTGTTCTTCGGCTATAACGCAGCCGGACCCTTGACCCCTGCCCTGTCGTTCGGATCAGTCAATGCGGCGGGCGTGGTGACGCGCTTCGATCGCTTCGAGGCGCCCTATGCCAGCATGGTGCATGACTTCATCGTCACCGAAAATCACCTACTGTTTCCGATCCTGCCCATCACCGGCAGCATGGAGCGGGCGATGCGCGGCAAGCCGCCTTACGCCTGGGAGCCGGAGAAAGGCGCCTATGTCGGCGTCATGAAGCGCAACGGCTCCGCCAAAGACATCGTCTGGTTCCGCGCCGAAAGCTGCTACGTCTTCCACGTCATGAACGCGTGGGAACAAGGCAATCTCGTCGTCGCCGACGTGATGCAGTTTGAGGAGGCGCCGCTGTTCACCCATCCCGACGGCTCGCCGACGGATCCGGCGAAATCGCGCGCGCGGCATTGCCGCTGGACCTTCGATCTCTCCGGCAATACCGACCGCTTCACGCAAGTTTATCTCGACGATCTGACCGGTGAATTCCCGCGCATCGACGATCGCCGCGCAGGTCTCGCCAGCAACCACGGCTGGTACGCCTGCGCCAATCCTGACCTGCCGATGTTCGGCGCACTCGCCGGCATCGTGCATGTCGACGGCAAGGGCAAGCGGCTCGGCAATTATCTGCTGCCCGCCGGCGATACCATTTCCGAAGCTGTCTTCGTCGAGCGCGGCGAAGACGCCGCCGAGGGCGACGGCTGGCTCTTGGCCGCCGTCTGGCGCGCGCGCGAAAATCGCAGCGACCTTGCGGTGTTCAATGCCAGGGATGTCGAAGCAGGCCCGGTGGCGCTGGTGCATCTCGGGCACCGCGTGCCTGACGGATTCCATGGCAATTGGGTGAGTGCGAACTGACGCGCTAGCTAGCCCGTCATTCCGGGGCGATGCGACGCATCGAACCCGGAATCTCGAGATAATTGAATACGACAAGGTCGAGATTCCGGGTTCGCGCTAACGCGCGCCCCGGAATGACGTTATGAGTCATCCCGGGGGCAACACACATGCACGCGCCTGCGATCACCGGCTTCTATCTCGCCATTCTTGCGCTGCTGTACCTCGTGCTCGGCCTGCAGGTCTCGCGGCTGCGGCTCGGACACCGCGTCGTGTTCGGCGACGGCGACAATATCGAGCTGCGCAGCGCCATTCGCGCGCACGGCAACTTTGCCGAATACGTCCCCATCATCGCGTTGCTGGTCGCGATGCTTGAGACGTCGGGAGTGCCGGCTGTGCGGGTACATCTGCTGATGGGCGGACTGCTGGCGGCGCGGCTGCTGCATCCGCTCGGCATGTATGTCGGCCCACGCTCCATGCAGTTTCAGATCTGCCGAGTCGGCGGCATTCTGCTCACCCTCCTCATACTGCTCGTAGCCGCGCTGATGGCGCTGACGCGATTCTGGCCGTGATCAAGGATCGACACGGAACATGAGCTGAATACAATCTCTGGCATGCTTCTATTTTGACACTGTAAAGATTTTTCTTGACCGCTCCTACGGACCTCTCTAGAGTATCTTTACGATGTAAAGATATCGCCTGAGAGGCTGCCATGACGATCTTCCTGATCCTCGCCCCCTACGCTGCCTTCTCCCTGCTGATGCTGCTGAGTTCGGCCGACGTCAGCCTGTTCACCGCTGCTGCGATCTGCCTCGCGGTGATCGCGTACGACAGGGTTCGCGGCCGCTCGCTGAAGATCCTCGGTGCGGGCTCGGTGGTGGTCTTCACCGCGGTCGGCGGCTACGTCACCGAGATCGATCCCGACTTGAGCATCTCCGGCGTGAAGTTCGCCGTCGATGCCGGCATATTCCTGGTCACGCTGGGCTCGATCGTGGCCAGAAAACCCTTCACGCTGCAATATGCGCTCGAAGCAGTGGATGCCGAGACCGCGAAGCTGCCCGGTTTCATCAAGGCGAACTACATCATCACCTGGGCGTGGGTCGCGTCGATGCTGCTGATGATGGCCGGCAATGCTGCGCTGATCTACGTGCCGGGCCTGCCGCTATGGTCGGGATTGCTGATCGCCTTCGCCGCCCGCAACAGTGCGGTCTACTTCACCAAATGGTATCCCGAACACCGCAAGGCGAAGTATGGCACCCCGCCCGCCAACGCCTTGCCCGAAACCCACTGAGACTTAACATCAATCACCGCAGTCAGCAGAGGACAGCACGATGAAGGACGTATTCGCGAGATTAGGTGCCGACTTTTTCTCCACCATCGTGTTCCTCGCGATCTACCTCGCCACAAACAATGTCTTGCTGGCAACCGGTGTGGCGATCGCAGGCGCCGTCGGCCAGGTGATCTATTCGCGCATCAAGGGCAAGGAGCTCGGCTACATGACCTGGGCCAGCCTCGCGCTCGTGATCGTGCTCGGCAGCGCGACGCTTTTGACCCACGACCCGCGCTTCGTGCTGGCAAAACCCGCGATCGGGCATTTTGCGATCGGCGCCATCATGCTCAAGCGCGGCTGGATGCTGCGCTACATGCCGCCGATCGTGACCCAGACCATTCCGGAGTACGTCACCGCCGCGGGCTACGCCTGGGCCGCGCTGTGTTTCGTACTCGCCGCCGGCACCATCGGCGTGGCGATGACCGGCGACATGAAGCTGTGGACATTCTATGTGACCGTGGTGCTGATCGGCGCCAAGATCGCCATGTTCGCCGCGCAGTATGTCGCATTCCGCGTCCTGGTCGGCAACCGCCTGCGCGCGGCCGCCCGCGCCGCCTGAGTGGCGCAAAACAACAGGGTTGGGCTTGCGCGGCCAGATAGGCTATACCGCCGCGGGAGAACCCAGGACCATTCCGGTTACTGGGAAATGTATCGGGGAGACCAAGATGGCCGTGGACGGAAACTGGAACATCGTCATGACCACGCCGATGGGCGAACGCAAGGCGACGCTGACATTGAACAATGCCGGCGGCACGCTGACGGGCACCCAAGGCGCTGACGGCAATTCCGGCGAAATCTTCGACGGCACCGCCAACGGCGACGACGTCGCCTGGAAAATCTCCATCACCAACCCGATGCCGCTGACGCTCGCCTTCACCGGAAAGGTTTCCGGCGACAACATGTCCGGCGAAATGGGCATCGGCCCGATGGGCAGCTTTCCGTTCACGGGGACGCGGGCCTGAGCGTCAGGGAGCAGCTTCGCTCCCTCGCTGTTTTGCTGCATGCAAAAGATCGCCCTGCTTTCAATCGCCGCCGTCGCCTCCCTGGTGACGGCGGCGATCGCACAATCCGCGCCCGAGCCTGAGCCGGCATGGCGCGCCAGCGCGCTCGCTCTGGTGCCGGCGGGCTTTGTCGCGGGCGAAGCGTACCGCACCACGGACATGACCGGATACCTCGCGGTCTATCCGGCCAGCGCGAACGACCCGAAATCGCACTTCAGCGTGTTCGCACCCCGCGAAGTACTTGTCGTCACGCTCGATAAGGATGCGCGGCACGCGCTATCGGCTGAACTGAAGCCGCGCAGCGACCCCGCGCGCGGCAACCGCTACACCACGATGACCGATCCCGACGGTGAAGAGAGCGGGTTCGAGCAACGACACGCCGAACTCGCGGCGAAGCGCGCGGCGCTGCCCGCCGGGACCGAACCCTGCGATTTCGGCGCGTGGTCCGAAGATCGTGACCCCAAGGGCCTCAACGTCCGCGCCGAGCCGTCGGTGAAATCGCGCGTGCTGGGCACGTTGCCGCCACCCTACCGGCTGAAGACGCGCGGCAGCGAAAACACGCCGGAAGGCGGCTGGCTCACTGAATTTCGCATCATCGGCTTCAAGGACGGCTGGTTCCTGATCGAGGGCGCAACGCCGCCCGGCAAGGAATATGAGGACGAGAAGAAATATCCGCGCAACGCGCCAAAGCCATATTCAGGGCGCGGCTGGGTCGCCGCCAACAAGGTCGGAGCCAACTACGCCAATGGCGCCACGCGGATGGGAGGATTATTTCAGGCGCCATTCGCCGATGCGAAGTGGACACCGGCGATGCGCAAGTCAGGCGGCACGCTCGACACCGACGGCGGCCCGAAGCGGCTGCTCGCCTGCAGCGGCTATTGGGGCCTGGTCGAAAGCGAAGACGGTGTCCGCGGCTGGTGGCGCAGCCTGTGCTCCAACCAGGTGACGAATTGCAGTTGAGGAGTCGGGGGCAAGCACCATTTCAGCAGCTAATTCAAATGAGCAAGACCAAATGTCCAAAATCCTTTTTGGGCGCTCCTCTATGACACCGAAGGTATTTGCCTCTGAGATTATGCGAGCCGTTGTCGAAGAAAATGTTTCGATTTATCGAGACCTTTTTCTCAATAATGTCTGCCTCTGAGGCATCCGACCGTTATTGGCGTAGTGCTTTGGCACTCTTCAGCTCGCTCACAGAAGAGCAGCGGTCGATTCTCTTTGAGATCATGCGCCAAGTGAGCTTGGATATGGCCTCAAACATCCTGGGTGTCTTGGATGGCGTGAACCAAATAGATGGAGACGAAGCGGGTTTCACGTTGCTCTCAGCCGCAGGCGAAAAGCTCAACGGAGACCTGCAAAGCCTGTTTCTTGTCGAGGATGAATCCACCCCACGGTGAGGCGATCTCGGCACATATCTCGTCGTGGCCCCCTACGTTCGAGAAGCCATCGACTAAAACCAGATCTGCATCGGAAGATTGTGCGCGTCCGGCTGGGGCGATCCGACACTCCCAGCAGGTTCGCGCGCGGCAATTGCCACGGCGCAGGCGTCCAGCACATCGTCGCGCTTCGCGCCGGTGCCGATCCGCGCCTTGCTGAGCCATTGGTCGATATCGCAAAGCCCGCTCCGCTTGAGCAACCTCCGACGAAGGGAATCTCCTTCCTCGGATTTCTTCGACGGCAAGGGATTGTTTGCGTTCAACCGAAGAAACACCAACTCGGGATGGACCTCGCGGATGTCCAGCGTGCGATGCTCACGCAGGAAAGCGTCTACCTCCATGATCTTCGGTCCGAGATGCCAGAGCTGGCGCGACACTCGCTTCTGGCCGCGTCGCACGCATTCCCCGTTCGCTTCGTCGGGATCGCTGAAGTCTTGCCAAATCCAGCGCCGCGCCCCCGTGAAAACTCGCGAGGTGTGCGGGCGCAACATTGCGCGCGCCAGCACATCGCAGTCGCGCTCGCCATCGACCGTCATACCTATCGGAATATCGATGCTCGCTCGATCGAACGGACGCGACAGAGCCTGCGTGACGTCGCCATGGAAGGAGATTTCATGCGCATCGCCGTGGAGGAAAACGGCGACCCAGCCCTTGCTGAATCCGTCGAGCCCGAGGACCCTGTGCCCTGACCTCGCACTCACTTCGGGCGGCTGGGCACGATGGCAATCGGATTGAAGGTGTAAACCGCCTCGCCGTGCTGATTGTAGGCGGTCCATTTGATGCGAGCGACGCCATGCGGCTTCGAGCGTGACGGCACCAGTTCGACCAGTTCCCCTTCAAGATGAATGGTGTCGCCGGGCCGCACCGGTTTCAGCCAGCGGAGATCATCGACACCAGCGCCGAACAGCGGATGTGGTCCGAACGGACGACAACTCGACGCGAGCCGCATCGCAATGGCCGCTGTCTGCCATCCGGAAGCAGCGAGGCCGCCAAGTATGGTGTTCTTCGCCGCTTCCTCGTCGAGGTGGAACGGCTGTGGATCATATTCGGTCGCGAAGCGGATGATGTCGTCCTTCGACACCGTCACCCCGTCGCTCTTGAATTGCATACCGACCTTCAGGTCGTCGAACCACTCGATCATCATATCCTCGCTCACAATGCTGCCGAACGAGGCACGACTACCCCAGATTCAATTCCTTGAAAAAATCATTGCCCTTGTCGTCGATGATGATGAAGGCCGGGAAATCCACCACCTCGATGCGCCAGATCGCTTCCATGCCGAGTTCGGGATATTCCACCACCTCGACCTTCTTGATGCAGTGCTCGGCGAGGTTGGCCGCCGCTCCACCGATCGAGCCGAGATAGAAGCCGCCATGCTTCTTGCAGGCCTCGCGCACCGCGACCGCGCGGTTACCCTTGGCGACCATCACCATCGAGCCGCCCGCGGCCTGGAACTGGTCGACGAAAGAATCCATCCGGCCCGCGGTGGTCGGACCGAACGCGCCTGACGCGTAACCATCGGGCGTCTTGGCGGGACCGGCGTAATACACCGGATGGTTCTTGAAGTAGTCCGGCAGCGGCTCGCCCTTCTCCAGCCGCTCGCGCAATTTGGCGTGCGCGGAATCGCGCGCGACGATCATGGTGCCGGTCATCGACACCCGTGTCTTGATCGGATGTTTTGAAAGCGTCGCCAGAATATCCTTCATCGGCTGGTTGAGATCGATCTTTACGACTTCGCCGCCGAGCGCCTGCTCGACCGCCGGCAGATACTGCGCCGGGTTATGCTCGAGTTCCTCCAGATAGACGCCGTCTTTGGTGATCTTGCCGAGCACCTGGCGGTCAGCCGAACAAGACACGCCGAGGCCGATGGGCAGCGAGGCACCGTGGCGCGGCATCCGGATCACGCGCACGTCGTGGCAAAAATATTTGCCGCCGAACTGCGCGCCGACGCCGAGCGACTGCGTCATTTTCAAAATTTCCTGCTCCATCTCCAGATCGCGGAAGGCGTTACCGTCAGCTGAACCGTGCGTGGGCAGCGCATCGAGATAGCGCGCAGACGCCAGCTTCACCGTCTTCATGCAGAGTTCGGCCGAGGTGCCGCCGATCACGATCGCCAGGTGATAGGGCGGGCACGCCGCGGTGCCGAGCGTCAGCACCTTCTCCTTCAGGAACGCCAGCAGGCGGTCTTTTGTCAGCACCGACGGCGTCGCCTGAAACAGAAAACTCTTGTTGGCGCTGCCGCCACCCTTGGCCATGAACATGAATTTGTAAGAGTCATCGCCCTCGGCGTAGATCTCGCACTGCGCCGGCATGTTGTTGGCGGTGTTCTTTTCCTCATACATCGAGATCGGCGCCACCTGCGAATAACGCAGGTTACGGCGCAAATAAGCGTCGCGCGCGCCTTCGCTCAGCGCCGCCTCGTCGTCGCCATCGGTGATGACGCCGGCGCCCTTCTTGCCCATGATGATCGCTGTACCGGTGTCCTGGCACATCGGCAGCACGCCACCGGCGGCGATGTTGGCGTTCTTGAGGAAATCAAACGCCACGAACTTGTCGTTGTCGCTGGCTTCCTTGTCCTCGAGGATGTTGGCCAGCTGCTTCAGATGGCCGGGCCGCAGATAATGGTTGATGTCGCCAAAAGCGGCCTCCGACAGCGCCCGCAGCGCCTCGCGCGACACCACCAGCATGTCCTTGCCGAGCACCTTCTCGACCCGCACGCCGTCCGTCGTGATCTTCTTATAGGGCGTGGTGTCCGCGCCCAGCGGAAACAGCGGCGTGTGCTTGTAGGGCGGAACGGGCTTGGGGTCGGGAAAGGCGGTGGGGGCGTTCATGGGCGGACCTCTAGGGGAGTTTGGAGGTCTATCTAGACGCTTTTGCTTGACGTTAGAAGCGTTCAAAATGCAGCTGCGATGCCCGTGGAGTTCCTTTAGCGATAAAAACTCCAGCCCTCGGCTAGCTCGAACTGGTCGAGACAGCGGTGACCGGCTACTGTCAGATCTCCCGCCACGGAACGTCGTAACCCACGACCTACCACTCCACGTTGGCAGCGACCCTAACCAAGATGGCGCGGAGCGGAAACGTGATCACCGCCTGACGGAAATGCGAGGGAGGCTCGTGCAAAAGGCTCCGCCTCCCTGAACCCAAAAGCTCCCGGCCAACACCAATGCTCGCCATCCCATTCCCGGGGGCGAGGACCGATTCGACCGTGGCCGCGATGACCGAAACAACCAGCCTGCCCGCCCCTCCCCCAATCCCGTCGGCCCAGCGCGGGCTTGATCTACACATCGTCCTGATCATCATCGCGGTACTTGAAGTCCTCGACGGCCTGTCGGTGGCTTGGGCGATCTTCGGTGATCCTGAAATCGTGGTGTCAGGCCTCAGTGGCGCCGCCAGCGTCATGCATCCTTTGCTGGCGCTGGCGGCATTGCTGTTCGCCGCCACCGGGCGCGTACGGCCTGCGATTGTCGAACTCGGCGCGGTCATCATCGTGACCTGGCTGATGTTCATGCCAACCGTGGTGTCATCAGGAATGGATCTCACCGGCATCGGCGTGATCTGGTGGCCCGCGCAGATCATCATTTTTCCGCTGTTGGCCGTTCATCGGCTTTGCCATGCGCAACCGGCGGTTGGGCCTTGCCACCGCACTGGTCAGCATTCCCACCTTGTTCAACGTCGTCGCCGTGATGGCGCTTGCGATCCGGGTCACCATTCGCGGCTCCTGACGCCGGCAAAGCAATGAGGACAGAGATGACGACGATCGATATCAGGAAGCCTGCCCCGGAGGCGGAGACAGCCCCTGCCACGCCCACCCCGCGCCGGATCGGCCTGCGCATTGCGCTGGGCGTGATCGCGCTGATCGAGCTCGTCCATGGCTTGTCCAGTGCGCCGAATCTGTTGGGGGACATGTCGGAATTCCCGGGTCCCGGTATCGAGGGCGCGGTCATCAAGCTGCATTTGGCGATCCATCCGGTGCTGGCGCTGGCAACGCTGATATTCGCGGCGATCGGCCGCGTGCGCCACGCGCTCATCGCGCTCGCCGCGATGGTCGTGATGACCTGGCTGAGCTACTTGCCCCCGGTTCTATTGCAGGGGTTGGAATTCAGCACGTTCCGGACGCCAGCGCAGATCATCGCGTATCCGCTGGTGGCGGCCAGCGCCTTCGCCTTTGCCGCGTTCGCTATGATCGTGTTTTATATCGGCGTTTCCATTTACGGTTTCTGACGCACAGCTGACGCGGCTTCTGATTGACATTCGACCAGGGCTCTTGCAGGAAGCTGCCGCGCAGGCTTCAATGGGCGCAAGGGGCATTTACAAATGGCATCACGACGACAGTTTCGCCGATCGGTCCTGTTCGCAGCAGCACTTGCGCTAGCCGCCTTCTCAGCCTCGCCGGCCCGCGCCGACCGCTGCGACGACGTCGCCAAGCAATTGGCGAGCCAGATCGACGGGGTCAAGGTCAACCTCAAGGCCCGCAACATCGTCTATCTGACGCATCCCGCGACCAAGGAATTTTCGATCGGCTGCCGCGGCCAGAACTACTCGCTCGAGCTCTACGCGAAGACCGACCGCAAATTCAAACCGGAGTTCTCCAACCTGGTCGGCGCGGCCGCAGCCCTCGTCTTCACCATTCCGAAACCGGACGCCGTGACCGGCACCACGCGCTGCCTGAAGCGCATGGGCATCCTGCGCGGCGACAAGGTTTCGATGCGCTACCGCCGTCTCAACATGGAATGCACGCGCACCAAGACCGAGGCGGCGATCGCAGTCACACGCGGCAAGGACGAGTAGCGGCGCTCGCTGGAATCCACGGCATTCTAATGAAATCGCGAGCCCCCCGTTCACCATCGGGCAGGATCGCCGGCCGGCATTCACACATCGTTCGCTTCAATGGCTCCAGTGTCGGAGGCAACGAAGAGGATAGTTCCCGATGGATATCTCAGCTGTGTCCGCGCCGGTGCAGATCAAGCCGCCTGAAGCCAGCGCGCCCAAACCTGAGCTGAAGCCCGTCGACGTAAAGCGCGCCGATGTCCAAAACGGTGCCGCCGCCGACGGCACGCGCCTGCCGAAGCCGACCGTGCTTGCCGCCCTGCCGCCCGGACAGGGAACGCGGATCGACCAGCTCGCATAAGGGCCGCCCGCCGGGCCCCACGAGATTGGCCGAACGCCGCAAGTTTGCCGAAAAATCGCGCGATCATGATGCCCCAGGCAATGGGGATACCGCATGATCGCGAAGCTGTTGCTGCAGAATACTTTCTTCATCGTCGCGATGGGTGTGCTGTTGTTCGCCTCCGCCGGCGCGCTGGATTGGCCGGGCGCGTGGGTGTTGCTGGCGACGTCGGCGGTGCTCGGCCCGGCTTGCGGATTGTGGCTCGCGAAACACGATCCGGCGCTGCTGGCCGAACGCCTGCGGCTGACGGCGCGCGAGGAACAACCGGCTAGCGACAAGAAATTCATGCTGGTGTTCGCCGCCACGGCGCTGATCTGGATCGTCGCGATGGGACTGGACCGGCGCATGGAGGCCTCCCACGTCCCCCTGGCGCTGCAGGTGCTGGGATTTGCGATGTTCCTGCTCTCGACCGGCGTCAGCATGTGGGTGTTTCGCGAAAACTCCTTTGCAGCTCCCGTGATCAAGGTACAGACCGCGCGCGACCATCACGTGATCTCGACAGGCCCGTACGCCTTTGTCCGCCATCCCATGTACAGCGGCGTCATGCTGTTTTTCTTCGGCGTGCCGCTGCTGGTGGGATCATGGTGGGGCGTGGCGCTGGCGCCGGTGTTCGCCGTCCTGTTCGCTATTCGCGCAGGAATCGAGGAGCGCGCGCTGATCGCGGGGCTGCCGGGCTATGCTGACTACGCTGCGCGGGTGCGCTATCGTCTGCTGCCGGGAATCTGGTGAGGGGGATACGATGCCTGACAGCAAGACCTATACGGGCGGCTGCCATTGCGGCCAGGTGCGGTTCGAATGCACCACCGACCTGGCCATGGTGACCGACTGCAACTGCTCGATCTGCACCAAGAAAGGCCTGCATTTCACCTTCCTGGAGCCGAAGAGCTTTCATCTCCGCGCCGGCGAGGAGAACTTGCGGGAATATCTCTTCAACAAGCACGCCATCCACCATCAGCTCTGCATCGATTGCGGCGTCGACGTCTTTGCCCGCGGCACCAAGCCCGACGGCAGCGACGTGATCGCGCTCAACGTGAGCTGCATCGACGGCGTCGAATTGTCGAAGCTGGCGATGACGCCGGTGGATGGACGCAATCGATAGTGATTGTCATTCCGGGGCACGCGAAGCGTGAGCCCGGAATCCATAACCACGATCGGGAGTATGGATTCCCCGATGCGCAATTGCGCATCTGAGGCCTGCGCCAAGCGGCGCATCCCGGAATGACAAAAGCTAGATATCCAGCGCCTTATACCGCCGGAAAATCCCATCCTCGTTGAAGGCAATCCTACGATCGCTGGCGAGGTAGGCCTTGATGTTCGGCCGCGCGGCGACGCGGTCGCGCAGTTCGACCAGGCGGGGGATGCGCTTTTCAAAGGCCTTCATGCGCTTGGGAAAGGCGTAACGCAGGCCCTCGACGATCTGGAACAGCGACAGGTCGACATAGGTCAGGCGGCGGCCGGTGACCCAGGCGCCGCCATTGGCAGCCAGCAAGGCCTCGAAATAATCCAGATACTTCGGCACGCGTGACTTCCAGAATTCGGCGGTGCGCTTTTTCGCCGGCGCCTTCTGCTCCTCGTAATAGAGCGACGGGCCGAGCGGATGGTGGGTATCGTGAGCTTCCAGTACGAAATCCGCAATCGTCAGCTGCAGCTGATGCACCCACAGCTTTGCCGCCTCCGCTTTCGGCGCCAGCCCGTGCCGCGATCCGAGATAGAGTAGGATGTTGGCGGTCTGGCCGATCACGAGCTTTCCTGATTTCAGGAACGGCGGCGCAAACGGCGGCGTGCCCTTCGCGGTCTCCATCATCTTCATCATGGCACTCGTGCCGTTGCCGCTTCGCGCCACGTCGGTATAGACAGCGCCGGCTTCCTCCAGCGCAAGCCGGACATATTCGCCGCGGCCCTGAATGTGCGGCCAGTAATAGAGTTGATAGCGCATCGATGGCATCTCCACGGCAGCCTGCTCACAGCCATAACACATCAGTCCGAATTTCGTTCGTCACGCGCAGCTGCGAAACTGTCGCCGGAAAACGCGCCCGCAACAATGGCCCGCCCGGCCTGAATTCTCCACAGGCCCGAATCTGTCCGAGGGCGGACGGCCATGTTAGGTTGCCCCCTGGGTGCCGAATTTCACAACATGACAGGAGCATGGGATGGCGGATAACAAGACGAAGCGCGGCGGTGCCGATGCTGCGCTGATCGCAATGGGCGAAGCTTACGAAGTCGCCTATTGGTCGAAGAAATTGAAGATCACGCCGGCCCACTTGAAAGCCGCCGTCAAGAAGGTCGGCCGCTCCGCCAGGAAAGTCGAAGCCTACATCACAGAGCAGAACAACAAGGCTGCCGACCGCGCCCTGATCGCAATGAGCCAGCCCCATGAGGTCCGCTACTGGTCGAAGAAATTCAAGGTCACCCCGGCCAAATTGAAAGCAGCGGTTGCCGCCGTTGGGCACTCGTCGAAGAGCGTCGGCGCCTACCTGGCCAAGAAGACAACCACGAAGAAAGCCGCCAAGAAAACTACGAAGAAGGCTGTCAAAAAAGCTACAAATAAGAAGACCGCCAGGAAGACCGTCAAGAAGACGACAAAGAAAAAGGCCGCCTGAAAGGCGGCCTCAAAGCCGGGCATGGCTTTCGAGCATCAGCGCCGCGATCCCGTGAACCCGTCGTCGACCAGGGCGACGGCTTCAGGCGATGGCGGCGTGCGTGAAGCTCAATAACCGCAGGTGGCGCAGCGCGGCGCCACCGGCGCGTAATAGGCACGGGCGGGCGCAACCATTTCAACGCGCTCCTGGACGGCGTATTGCGGGGCGGTGCGCTCGTAGTGGACGCCGCCGGGCGAAACCATCACGGTCTTCGGCACCATCACGGTGCGAAACCGCGGCGGGGTGCGATAGGCCCTGACGCGGCCGGGCGAAACCATCACGGTTTCCTGCACGGTGCGGTACTGCGGCGGCACCACCTGCTGCACATACTGCTGCTGATAACAGCAGGGCTGCGGCTGATAGCACGAATAGCAGCCGGCGGAAGCGGCGGTCGGGATGACGGCAGCGACGAGCGCGGTGGCGAAGGCGGCGGCAATAACGCGAGACATGATATACCTGCTGGCTTGAAGAAAAATCCTGCGAAGTTGCACGCAACTTCGTCCGTTTGAATGATCTAGCCGAGCAGCACCATGCGTCAACTTGAAAACAAAATTTACCTTGATGAACATCGCTAACGAATCCTGAACGGTGCACGCATCGGTCAAGATCCGCACGCAAGCATCGTGATCATTCCATAATGCGGGTCAGAACCGTGGGGTGCCGGGCTCTAGACCAAGCCCCACCCGGCCCGACACCACATAGTTGTTCGGGGTCATGGCGATGTGCTTTACCGCCGCATGGACGTCGCGGACAAAGCGCTCGATCGGCGACGTCTCGAAAATCGCCGCCGCTCCCGTTTCGGCGGCCAGCATGTCGACGATCCGCAGCGCGCTTTCGGCGGCGTGGGTGCAAGCCGTTCTAAACACCGCGCGGGCACTGATAAGGCGCGGCCCCTCCTCTACCGAGGCCGCCATCAATTCCGACATCGCCTCGATCAGGAAGGCGCGGGCCGCACGATGCAAGGCGTCCGCCCGGCCGTAGTTGCTTTGCACGATCTCACGGTCACGCAGCAGGGTGCTGACACCTAGCCGGGCCTTCCGGCTCGCAAGCTCGACAAAGGCGTTCATCGCACCACGCGCGATTCCGAGCGGCACGACAGAAACGGTCCATGCGAACGCCGACAGCCTGGGCAACCGGTACACGATCCCGTCCTGCGTAGGGCGAGATTCCTGGAAGTTGTGCGTGTGTTGCTCGGGGACGAAGAGATTGCCGACCTCGAAGTCGCAACTGCCCGTGGCACGCAAGCCCGACACCCGCCAGGTGTCGTGAACGACGACATCGCGGCGCTCGAAATAGCAGCACAATGGTGGCCCGTCCTTGCCGTCCGCGCTTTTCGCGCTCGCGAGTCCCATGAAGTGCGACGCGTGAGGAGCGCCGCTGCCGAACGGCCAGCGGCCGCTGACGCGGTAGCCGCCTTCCACCTTCTGCGCTTCGCCGACAGCACCGGTGGCGCTCGTGACGAAGACACGCGGATTTGAGAAAAACTCCCGCACCACCCGTTCGGGCAGATAGCCGCCGATCCGGCTCATGCCTCCGCCATTGCCGACAAGCCACCCGACCGAACCGTCGAGTTCGGACGCGGCCTCCACTACGGTCATAAAATCGCCTGGCGACAGCTCCGGACCCCCGAGTGCCTGCGGTAGCCACAGGCGGAACAGACCAGCGTCCGCCAGCGCATCGAACACCGCGTCCGGCAACCGGCGTTCGCTGTCGAACGCAGCGCGGTGCTCTGCGATCACAGGCGCAAGCCGCTTGATTGCTCCCAGATAGCTCGAGACCTGGCCGGCGGCTTTTGCCTGCATCTGCGATCACCGTGTTAGACGCCTGCGCCACTCTCGGCCGCGATGCGCCGTCCACGCAAGCTCGCATAATTCATGTGCAGGATGAACTGATTTCATCTAGACTGCGGCCATGCGCAAGCTGCCGCCGTTAACCGAGTTGCGGGCCTTCGAGGCAGCGGCTCGTCATCTGAGCTTCAAGATGGCAGCGGCGGAGCTGCGCGTGACGCCAACGGCCATCAGCCATCAGATCAAGCTGCTCGAACGGTATTGCGGCAGGGCGCTGTTCCGCCGCAGGCCGCGTCCGCTCAAGCTGACCACGGCGGGCGAACAGCTTTTCCCGACGATCCGCGATGGCTTCGAAACTTTCGCGGATGCACTGGCGACAGTGCGGCAGGGCACAACGGGCGAGCGGCTCCGCATCACGGCAACCAATGCGTTTGCGGCACGGTGGCTCGTACCTCGGCTGCCGAACTGGCGCGCCGCTTTTCCTCGCCTTAAACTTGATATCCTTGGGACAGATGCGGTTCTCGACCTTGCGGCGGGCGAGGCCGACATCGCGATCCGCTATGCCCGCAGGCCGCCACCGGGTGGTCATTGCATTGAGTTGACCCGCGACATCTTCCGCGTCGTTGCGAGTCCAAGACTCGTCGGCGATCAGGGCAAGTCACTCAAGCCAGCCGAACTGGCGAACTTTCCCCTCATCGAGATCGATTGGCCATCCACGGACCTTGACGCGCCGAATTGGCGACGCTGGCAGACGGTGGCGCGCAGCCGTCTCAAGCGCGTGCCCGATCTCGCACAACTGCAAAGCCTCGCGTTCCGTGAAGAGTTGCACGCAATCGAAGCCGCGATCTCGGGTCAGGGTATTGCGATCTGCAGCGATGTGCTGGTGGCGCCTGAGCTTGCGAGCCGCGCACTCGTGCAAGTCTCGAAACTCACACTGCCGGGTTACGGGTTCTACCTCATGTACCAGTCCGGGCACCCGAAGCTCGCATCGATTAGTGCGTTCGCCACGTGGGCACACTCAATGCAGAACCATATCCGCTCCGAATCCGGGTAGCCCTATAAATTGAACTAGCGGGAGTCAGCCCCGCACGCTCGCGTAATCCCAGTCGATCCACGCGCAAAGCCCGCGGCCCATCACGTCTTCCAGATCGGCGCCCTTCAGCCACGGCAGCTCCTCGGTGAAGAACGTGACGCATTGCCGGTAGCTGCAGGGCATCCGCGTGATGTCGGTGCCCCAGAACATCCGCTTCGGCCCAAAGGCATCGAAGATGCGGTGCAGCCCGTCGTGGATGTTGCGGAACGGATAGGCTTCGGTCGAATAATGCGGCGCGCCGGTCGCCTTGACCGCGACGTTCGGCAATCGCGCCAGCGCCACCAATTCGTCGAGGTGGATGAAGGCCTCAGCATCCTGCCCGTGCCGGTTCAGACCGCAATGATCCAGCATCAACCGCAGACCGGGATGGCGTTCGGCGATTTCGCGAAATTTTGGGAGGAACAATCCGCCCATCATTGCGAGCGGCAGCCCCTCCTTTTCGGCCGCCGGCCACATCCAGTCGAGCGAACC
Organism: Bradyrhizobium sp. LjRoot220; assembly: GCF_964252915.1. Taxonomy (NCBI): domain Bacteria; kingdom Pseudomonadati; phylum Pseudomonadota; class Alphaproteobacteria; order Hyphomicrobiales; family Nitrobacteraceae; genus Bradyrhizobium; species Bradyrhizobium sp. LjRoot220. Next base: position 233,872 of record NZ_CAXUPS020000002.1, on the reverse strand, counting down.
GTCGTAGAGCCGTTTCTGGTCTTCTTCGAGCAGCAGCGGCCAGCGCAGGCCCATCATGCCAGGCTGCTTGCGCCAGCCATGGATCCGCTTGCGCTCGTCCGGATTTTCGAGCGCAAAATTGCCCAGGACGGCAAAGCGGTCCGGATATTTCCGGGCCGCTTCGATCGCCAGCGCATTGGAATCGGGATCCCATCCGCTCGGCGGGTGGATCAAGGCGGCATCCACCCCCGCCTCATCCATCTCCTGCAACACCTCCTCGGCCGTGAGCCTTTCGACCTTGCGATGCAGGCCGGACGTCGGCGTCACGGTTTGCGACCAGATGTGAACCTGCGCGTCGATGATCTTCATCGGCTCATTTCCGTATTCCCCGTTCCGGAATGAATTCAGTTCGCCGCGAAACAATACATCAGGCCGTCACCGCCGGTGGTCTTCAGGTCGTTCTGCGAGCAGCCGCCGTCCGGTCCGCGCGAGGGATGCGACGAATTCCAGGATTTTGAGGCCTCGTCGTCACGCAGGCCGACGCGGTCGATGTGCCCGACCATCGCGGCCCCCTGCGTACTGCTCGTCCAGTTCTTGCAGGTGCGGTCGTCGCCAGCTGCAAACGCCGTTCCGTCCGGCTGCGACCCCGTCAGCACGTCGTGGCGGTTCGGCGTATCGCCGCGGCCGCTGATGACCTCGTCCTTCTCGGAGAGCGCGGTCTGCTTGGTGAGGTTATTGGCGCCGTGCAACTCGGCGACATCCTTGGCGACCACGGTGCCCTTGGAATTCTTCCACGGCCCCTTGCCGATGCGGTCACGCGCATTGACGACCGGCTTGCCATCAGCGGCCTGGGTCGAGAGGTAGGCGCGCCAGGTCTTGACTCCAGAAGCATTGGCGCCGGCGGCCTGCGCCAGCGTCTGGCATTGATTGTCGGCCCCGGCGAGGCCGCCGAGATTGCCGCCATTGCCGATCGGGGTGCTGGTCACGAAGAAACTGGTGTCGGCCGATTGCGCCTGTGCCGGCGCGACGGCGAGAAGCGTGACCGCCGCGAGGGCGAAACAGGCCGGTGAGGTTATTCTGAAAACCAGGTTCATCGAATCCTCCCAATTGTTCTTGTTGGTAACGCCGTCATCAACACGCCGCGGCAATCATTATTCCGAATCCACAGCGGCAAAGCAAAAGGCGCCGCGGAATGAACCGCGGCGCCTTGCATGTTTAGCGTTCAGCAGAAGATCAGTTGGTCTGCTGGATCGCCGAGAGTTCCCAATGTCCGCCGGATTGGCGGGCGAAGGTCCACACCTCGGTCGCCTCGATCGGGGTGTCGCTGCCCGAGATCAGACGGTTGGTGCCACGCTCCAGCGTCTTGTCGACCAGCGAGAAGCGCATCGCGACGCTCGCATAGTCTGTCTGGCCTTCGCGCCAGGCTTCCGCGAGGTCACCCTGCAGCAGTTTGACGTCGGAGGTCTTGTTGATGTCGTTGTTGGCCTTGTTCTGCTCGAGGTCCTTGGTGAAGTACGACACCATCTCGGGCGTTGCGAGCGTGTGCAGCTTCGCGACGTCCTCGTTCGACCATGCGGCCTGGACATCGCCAAGCAGCCGTTCGAACGCCTCGTAATCAGAAGGCCCGATCTCGAGCGGCGCGGGGGTGCTCGATCCCAGTCCAAAGCCCATTCCGGAACCGAAGCCGCCACCGGTCTGTGGCGGGGCTGAACCCGCGGCAGGTCCGGTATTATTGGCATAAGCGTTCGCGGGTGTGTGGCGGCGCTGCCACCACGACATCGCCAGCTTGACCACGATCAGGATCAGGCCGATCTGCAGCACGAGGCCGATAATCGACGCCAATCCGCCGAGGCCACCGGCCAGCCCGCCGCCGGACAGCATGCCGAACAGGCCGGCGCCGAGGAAGCCGGCAGCGAGACCGCCCATCATCATGCCCATACCGGGCCGGCTGAAGAAGCCGCCCTTGGCCGCCCCTGCGGCTGCACCAGCGGCCGCCGGAGCGCCCGGCTGGCTAAAGGTACGGTTCATCGGCTGCGCCGCGTTAGGCGCCGTAGTGGTGCTGGGCGGAGCCGAATAGGTCTTCGATCCCCGCGAACCCGAGCTGCTGCCACCGCCGACACGGGCGTCAGCCGCCGTGATGGCCATCGCGGCGGGAACCGCCAGCGACAGGACGATGGCGAAGGCCCGGACAATTCCGCGCGTGCGTTGCGAGAAATTCATATCTGTTTCCTCAATTCCCCGGCATGGGGAAGCAGCCCCTAAGATGGGCAGACCCGCTTAAAAGTGAAGCCGTAAACGGGAACCAAAGCTGCGGCCCTCAGTCGCGGGGATGTGACGATTAGGCCGGTTGTGGGCTTGAACCTGTTGGAATTCGCAAGTTTTCCGCGCCGACCTGGCGAGTCGGACGCGGGTCGATGGGCCCAAGGATGCTTAACGCCACCTCACCGACCGGCGATGGATGCGTCGTTTCCTCGGCCACGAGGGCCTGATCCATCGTGTGGGCCCCGAGTTCGCACATCGCCTGGGTCGCGACATCGCCGCGGCGAACGCATTCCTTGGCCAGAAATTCGAATTGCGCCCGTGCTTGACGCAAGGTCTCTTTCGGCACCATGGCGCTGTTTGCTGTGGGCACCGAATCCCGGTCATGCGGCTGGACCGGGAGCGAACCGCCCTGTGCCGCCGCAGGCTGGTCCGTCACGCCAAGCTGGCTGATCCGGTCAAATGCCGATCGAAGCTCCTCCCGCTTGGCCTCGAGCGCCTCGATTCTTTGCTGCAGCTCCTCGTGTTCGTTCGCGGTCGCGACGCGGATCGCCGCCAATTCATCCTCGCGCGATCGCAACCGGGATTGCCAATCGTCACGCTCCCGGTCAAAGGCAAGCCGGAATTCGGCCATGACGGCCTCGCTCTGCGACAGCCTTGCCGAGAGCTCGTCGCGCTCGCGCAGAAAGTCGTTACGCTGCTGCTCGATTTGCTTGATGCTCGCATCCAGGCTTGCCTTCAGTGCGACACGCTCCTCATCGATCCCTGCACGAAGTTCTGCCAGGGCGCCTTCATGGGCTTGCGCGTTCGCGGCCGACGTTTCCTGTTCCTGCTTCAAGGTGCCTCGTTCAAGCTTCAATGCGTCCTGTTCCTGCTTCAGCGCGTTGCCGAGTTCGCGCAGTTCCGCCTCCCGCTCCTGCAGCGTCGTCTTGAGCGTATCGCGCTCGGTGATGATGAAACTGGAGAGTTTTACGTGCCGCTCGATGTCATGTCGGAGGCTTTCGCACTCGGTTTCCAGCTCGTCATTTTGATGGGTCAGGGTTTCGTACTTGTATCGCCAGAGCTGCTCCTCATCGTGGGCGCCTGAAACGCGCGCCATCAGCGACTCCAGCAGATCGGCCGTCCGCATCAAATATTCGGCGTTTTGCCCGTTGGACATCAGGTCGGCAAAACGGCGCAGAAAATGCACCATTTCCGCGGCTTCGGCCGCGTCAGGGACTGTGGCAGGATCTGTCATGCAGCTTGCCTTCTCGAACAGCATCGGTGCGGTGCGCAGCCAGGACGGCACCGGCCGGACACCTTAACCCCATTCAGAACGGCAAATGTATGGTCTCGTGAGGCTTCCGGCTCAAACGTCGGGAACAGGGCCGCGTTGCCGCCGCGCAATAAATCCTGAAATCGGGGGGACGCTGACCGAAAGTCGGAGCGGTCTCACGACGCCGTCATGGTCTCCTTCACCTTCGCGACCAGCGCGCTGAGCGCGAACGGTTTGGCGAGAAAGGCGAACTGCTCGTTTTCCGGCAGACTCTTGTCGAAGGCCTCTTCGGCATAGCCGGAGACGAAGATGATCTTGAGGTTGGGGTTGCGCTGCCGCATTTCCTTGAGCAGCGTCGGGCCGTCCATTTCCGGCATCACCACGTCGGAGACGACGAGATCGACGGCGCCGTTTTTCTCCTCCAGCGCTTCCATCGCCTCGAGGCCGTTGGCGGCCTCGATCACACTGTAACCGCGCGAGCGCAGACCGCGCGCGTTGAGCGAGCGCAGGCCGTCCTCGTCTTCCACCAGCAGGATCGTGCCCTGCCCGGTCAGATCGGCCTGCGGCTTCGGCGCCTCAGCCGCGGCTTCTTTCGCGCCGTTGACGGCTTGCGGCTCGGGGGCGGCTTCCAGTTCGGGACGGTGCCGCGGCAGGAAGATGCGGAACGAAGTGCCTTCGCCGGCTTTCGAATCGACGTAGACGAAGCCGCCGGTCTGCTTGACGATGCCGTAGACAGTCGACAGCCCGAGACCGGTGCCCTTGCCGACTTCCTTGGTCGAAAAGAACGGCTCGAAGATCTTGTCGACGATCTCGGTAGGGATTCCGGTGCCGGTGTCGGATACGTCGATCCGCACGTAATCCGCCGCCGGCATGCCCTTGTAGGACAATTGGGCGGCTTCATCCGTCGTGACGTTGCTGGTCCTGACCGTCAGCTTGCCGCCGTCGGCCATCGCGTCGCGGGCGTTGACCGCGAGATTGACGATCACCTGCTCGAATTGCGAGACGTCGACCTTGACCGGCCAGAGGTCGCGGCCGTGCACCAGGTCGAGCTTGACCTTCTCGCCGATCAGGCGGCGCAACAACATGGTGAGATCGGATAGCGCGTCGCCGAGATCGAGCACCTGCGGCCGCAGGGTCTGGCGGCGCGAGAACGCGAGCAGCTGCCGCACCAGGGTCGCAGCGCGGGTCGCGTTCTGCTTGATCTGCATGATGTCCTGGAACGACGGGTCGGTCGGCTTGTGCGCGTTCAGCAGGAAATCGTTGGCCATCATGATGGCCGAGAGCACGTTGTTGAAATCGTGCGCGATGCCGCCGGCGAGCTGGCCGACCATGTCCATTTTCTGCGACTGGTTGATCTGGTTCTCGAGCGTGCGCCGCTCGGTGGTCTCCAGCATGTAGACGATCGCGGCCTCGGTTTCGCGCTCGTCCTCCTCGACCGCGGTGACGAAATACTGCGCCCAGCGCTCCTTGACGCCGTCGAGCATGGCTTCGACCGGCGCAATGTCGCCCTGCCCTTCGGCGGCCTGGTTGATCGCCGCAATCAGCAGGCTGCGGTCGCGGGCGTTGACGGTGTGGAAGATCGACTTGTTCGCGGCACCGTCCGCGCTCAGGCTTTGCGCCAGCTTGGCGAAGCGGGCATTGGCGCGCACCACCGCGCCGGCGCGGTCGACGGTCGCGATCGCCATCGGGGTGTGGTCGAAGAACCGCATGAAGCGCACTTCGGCGGCGCGCTCCGGATCGGAATGCTCGTCGCGGGCGCGGCTGATCACCAGCGTCCGCGACGCGCCGGGCACGCCGTCGGCGCCGAACGCCAGCTTGTGATAGAGCCGCACCGGCATGGTCTTGCCGCTGCGCATGCGCAGATCGATGTCGAACACTTCGGTCTTGACCTCGCCCGGCACCGCCACGATCGAGGTCAGCAGCGACGCGCCGTCGCCCGATACGATATCGGTCAGCTTCAACCCGCCCGAACCGATTTCGGCAAGGTCGTGGTCGAGCCAGCCCGCCAGCGTCGCATTGACATAGACGACCTCGCCGGCAGGACTGACCGAGAAGAAGCCGCAAGGCGCGTGGTCGAGATATTCGATCGCATGCTGCAGCTCCTTGAAGACGTCCTCCTGGCGTTCGCGGTCCCGGGTGATGTCGGCGATCGACCACACCGAATATTTCGCCTCGCGCTTGCTGGCGCCGAGGGGACGGACCCGCATCCGCAGCCAGCGGCCGTGGGCGCCGTCGGTCCCTGCGATCCGGACTTCCTCCTGCTGCCGCTTGCCTTCGCGCGCCGCCTTGAGCAGGCGGAACACGGCTTCCGACACGTCGGGATTGCCAATGAAGACGCGCTCGATCGGGCGCACTTCCTGGGGGCTCGCCGCCCCGGTCAGCGCCAGATAGGCGGCGTTGGAATAGACGACGTGGCCGCGGGAGTCGGTGACCGCGAGCCCGTCATAGGCGTGGTCGGCGATGCGCCCCATCACCGGATCGTCGGCGCTGCGGTCGGTAAAACGGATAATGCCCGCGGCAAAGGCGAACAGGTTGAACAGGCCGACCATGGCGAGCAGCGCCAGCACGCCGAGGATATAGGGCTGGGCCTGGGCGCGCCCGATGGTCATCAGCACGACCGCGACCGCGACGATGCCGGCGGCCACCAGCAGCACCAGCACGATGCTGCCGCTCCGCCGCGCCGGCTCATGGGCCGCGAAGGGCTCGGGGGACGGATGGCTGTCGGTTTCGGCGGTCATATCAGGGGACGCAAAGCCCGTCGGCATGGAAGGCGCGCTGATTTGCGCGCCTCCCCTGAGTGCCTCAATCGGACCGGCAAGCGCAAGTCCATCAGGCGGCTATTTGACAAGTTGTGTGCATTTCAGGGTTATTTCTGGCCTATCCATCAGTTGCGCCGGCCGGCAACCTCGCGCTTCAGCCCCATGACAAAGCCGATGATTTCGGCGACCGCTTGATAGTGCTCGACCGGGATTTCGTCGTCGACGTCGACCGTGGCGTACAGCGCGCGCGCCAGCGGCACGTTTTCGACGATCGGAATGTCGTGTTTCTTGGCGATCTCCCTGATCTTGAAGGCGATATTGTCGACGCCCTTGGCAACGCAGACCGGCGCCGACATGCCGCGGTCGTAGGATAGCGCCACCGAATAGTGGGTCGGGTTGGTGATGATCACGCTGGCCTTGGGCACATCCGCCATCATGCGCTTCTTCATGTTGGCCTGGCGCAACTGCCGGATCTTGGCCTTGATGTGGGGGTCGCCCTCGGACTGCTTGAACTCGTCCTTGATCTCCTGCAGCGACATCTTCTGCCGCTGGAACCACTGCCGATACTGGAAGAAGTAGTCTGCGATCGCCACGGCCGCGAGCATCGCGACCACCGCCCCCATCAGATGCAGCGTCAAACTGGTGGTGACGCCCATGATCGCCGACGGGTCGAAGGCCAGAAACGACTCCAGCCGGTGGCGCTCCGGCCACAGCACCGCCATCATGACGGCGCCGAGCGCTATCAGCTTGAACAGGCCCTTGAGGAAATTTGCCAGCGCCTGCTTGCCGAAGACGCGCTTGAAGCCGGCGCCGGGCGACACCTTGCTGAATTTGGGCGTGAGCGATTCCGACGACCACACCAGGCGGTGCTGGATCATGTTGCCGGCGATCGCTGATATCATCAGCATCAGCAGCGGCACACCGATCGCCGCCAGCACGGCAATGCCAAGCGTGTTGCCGAGTTGCAGCAGCGCGGTGCCGTCGGCGCGCAGCGTGCCGGCATTGGCGATCAGATTGCGCAGCGGCATCAGGATGCCGCCGCCGATCGAGCCCGAGAAGGTCGACAACACGAGCGTCGCGCCGGCGATCACGAACCAGGTGTTGACCTCCTGGCTCTTGGCAACGTCGCCCTTCGCATGCGCGTCATCGAGACGTTTTTGCGTGGGGTCTTCTGTTTTATCGTCGCTGTCGTCGGCCATCGCGGCGCCCTGGCTTTATCTTATCGAAGCGGCGTGAGCTCGTGCATGACGCCGGTGAAGTAGTTCAGATAGGTGCCCATCATCGCGGTGATGACGGCAGCGAAGATCAGGAAGCCGATCATGATCGAGAGCGGCACGCCGACGAAATAGACCTGCATCGCCGGCATCAGCCGCGCCAGAATGCCGAGCCCGAGGTTGAAGACGAGGCCGAACACCAGAAACGGCGCCGACAATTGCAGGCCGATCTTGAAGGCGGCGGTGAAAGCCCGGGTCGCAAGTGCGGCGACATCGCCGGTCGGCATCGTCTCGCCCGGCGAGAAGATCCGGTAGCTCTCGTTGAGCGCCGCGATGACCAGATGATGGCTGTCGGTGGCAAACAACAGCGTCATGCCGAGGATGGTGAGGAAGTTGCCGATCAGAAGGCCCTGCTGGCCCTGGGTCGGATCAACCGCGGTGACGAAGCCGAGGCCGAGCTGCTGGGCGATCACCGAGCCTGCGACCGCCAGCGCCGACAGCGTCACCCGCGCGGTGGCGCCGAGCACCACGCCGATGATGATCTCGTGCACCATCAGGACGCCCATCGCGCTCATCGAGGTCAAATCGACCTGATAGGCGGCGCGGTGCAGCGGCAGGATGATCAGCGTCAACAGAAGCGCGATCGCGAGCTTGATCCGGACCGGGATGTTGCTCTCGCCAAACCCCGGCAACAGCATCACCATCGCCCCCACGCGGGCAAACACCAGCATGAAAGTGGCGGCAAGGGCCGGCAGCAGGGATATATCGACGCGCATGACCTAGCCACAGTGCATCATCCGCCTATGATTCGCGACGATATCCGCATCATGTAGCCTTGCAGCGAATCCGCCATGAACGGCAAGGCCAGCAGCAATGTCACGAAGATCGCGAGGATCTTCGGCACGAAAATCAGCGTCTGCTCCTGGATTTGCGTCAGCGCCTGAAACAGCGACACCACGACACCGACCACAAGCCCGACCACCATCAAGGGCGACGACACCACGACAATGGTCCAGATCGCATCGCGCGCCACGTCGAGGGTTTCAGCACCGGTCATGTTTTGACTCGCTCTTTCCACAGCGTCATTCCGGGGCGCGAAGCGAACCCGGAATCTCGAGATCCCGGGTTCGCTGCGCGCCCCGGGATGACGTCCAAGGACGTCAAATCGGCATCTTCATGATGTCTTCGTAGGACTGGATCACCCGGTCGCGCACCGACACCAGGGTCGAGACCGCGACGTCGGTCTCGGCCACCGCCGTCACCACGTCCATGACGTTGGCCTTGCCCGAGGTCATCGCGATGGACTGGGCGTCGGACTTCTTGCCGGCTTCCATCACGCTGCCGACGGCATCCTTGAGCAGCGCGCCGAACGACGGGCCGCCGGAGGTCTGGCCGCCCTTCTCCGCGCCGCCGGTCTCCATGATGCGCGAGAGCGCGGCGTAGGCGTTTGCTGCAACGGTCGGTGAAGCCATGGTCTATGATTCCTGTTTCAGGCCTTGAGGATGTCGAGCGTGCGTTGGATCATCCGGCGCGTGGCGCTGATGATGTTGAGGTTGGCCTCATAGGACCGCTGGGCTTCGCGGATGTCGGTCATTTCGACCAGCGGGTTGACGTTGGGATATTTGACGTTGCCGGCGGCGTCCGCCGCCGGGTTGCTCGGCTCGTGCTTGATGCGGAACGGCGACTGGTCGGTGCGCACCTTGCCGAGCGTCACCACCCGCGCGTCGATCGAACGGTCGAGCGCCGAGGTGAATGTCGGCACCTTGCGGCGATAGGGATCGCCGGCGGAATTCGGCGCGGTGGAATCGGCGTTCGCGATGTTTTCCGAGATCACCCGCATCCGCCCGGCCTGCGCGCGCAGGCCCGAGGTTGCGATGCTCATCGAGCGGGCAAAGTCGCTTCCACCATCATCTGCCATGATCCGGTTCCCTTAAATTGCAGCGCGTCAGCGCTTTCCGATGGCGGTTTTGAGAAGTCCGAGGCTGCGGCTGTAGAGCGAAGTGGCCGCCGCATAGTCCATCTGGTTGGCCGAGACCTTCATCATCTGGTCTTCCAGATTGACGGCGTTGCCGGCGGGCCGCGTCAGAAATCCGCTCTTGCCGCCATCGCCATTGAAGGCCTGGGCGCCGCCGGACAGGCCGATGTGGCTGGCGCTGGTGCGCATCATTCCCATCGATCCGAATGTTCCGCCGACGCTGGCGGCGGAACCCTTGTTGTCGAATTTCGGTTCGATCAGCTCGCGCGGCTTGAAGTTCGGGGTGTTGGCGTGGGAAATGTTTTCGGCGAGCACCCGCTGGCGCTCCTGATGCCACTGCATCTTGGTGCGCAGCGCCGACAGGATCGGAAGATCGTTGATGGCCATCGCGAGCGGGTCCTCGTTAACCTCTGGCCGACGCCGCGAGGTAGGCAGAATTTGCCCGGTGTATGGTTAACGGCTGGTTAAAATCCGCCGAAACCGGCCGTGGACAACGCGCTTGCGCCGGAGCTGACGCGAAAAGAGCGCATTTTCGCCACGATGCCTGCGTTAACCAGCAGCGGCCAACGCGGCCCGGGGCGCTCAGAAGTCGTTTTGGATCAAGCGATTCTTGGTCTATTAATTAATGGGCGGCAGCGTTTGCCGTGGGGAATCAAGAAATAAGGCTGATCTCGGGCGTGATTCGTCGGTTCGACGGATCTTCGGGACATGGATTCGGAAGAATCATGTTCAACTTGGAAAGATCAGATCCACACACCTCGAAGCAAGCATGTGAGAACGGCCTGAGGCCGGGGACTAGAGAATGCAGACAGCATATTTCATCTTCGCATTCATCGCTGTGCTGGCGCTGATTGGCGTCGCCGCATGGCTGGTACGCCGCTTCGCTACCAACCGCCTCGGCGCCAACCCCAATCGCGGGCGGATGCCGCGGCTGGCCGTGATCGACGCCGCCGCGGTGGACGGCCGCCGGCGGCTGGTGCTGGTTCGGCGCGACAATGTCGAACATCTCCTGATGATCGGCGGCCCCAGCGACATCGTGGTGGAACCCAATATCGTCCGTGCCATGCCCGGCCGTGAGCAGGCCAGGCCGGCGATCACCGGCGAGCAGCCGCCGCGCATCGCGCCGCTGCCGGACGCCGGCTGGAACGACGATGGCGCGCGCGAGCCCTTCGATCACGCCGAACCGCAGATGCCCGAGCCGCCGCCGCGCCCGGCACGCCCCGCTTTCGCCGACGAAATCCGTCGTCCGGTGCCGCCGCCGATGGCGGAGCGCCGCAACGATCGCAGCGACCCGCTGGCAGGCTTCTCGCCGGAACCGATCGCCAGCCGCCCCGAACCGCGTCCCGATCCGGCCCCGCCGCGCCTGACCCGTACCGAGCGAAGCGAGCCGATGATGCCGCGGCCGCAACGCCCGTTGGAGCCGTCGAAGGCACCGCCGCCGGTCCGCGCGCCCGAGCGCGCGGCGGCCCCGCCGCCTCCGCCGGCGCCGCCGCCGCAGTCCAGCGCCGACCAGAATCTCGCCGAGATGGCGCAGCGGCTCGAAGCTGCCTTGCGCCGGCCGGCCGACGCCCCGATCGCGCCTCCGGTCGCGCCCGAGCCGCCGCCCGCCCGCCCCTCGCGCAGCGAGACGCCGGCCCCCGCAGCACCGCAGAAGAGCGGGTTTGAGAACCTCGAAGACGAAATGGCCTCGTTGCTCGGCCGCCCGAAGTCTCCTTCGTGAGATCGGCGAAAGCCCCGCGTAGAGTTGTATTATTTGCCACACTGATAGCCGCCGGATCGCTCGCCGACCCGGTGCTGGCGCAGGACATCAGTATCAATCTCGGCCAGGGCGGTGGCGGCGTCACCGAACGCGCGATCCAGCTGATCGCGCTGCTGACGATCCTCTCGATCGCGCCCTCGATCCTGATCATGATGACGTCGTTCACCCGGATCGTGGTGGTGCTGTCGCTGCTCCGCACCGCGCTCGGCACCGCGACCGCACCGCCGAACTCCGTGATCATTGCGCTGGCCATGTTCCTGACCGCGTTCGTGATGGGGCCTGTGCTGCAAAAAGCCTATGACGACGGCATCAAACCGTTGGTCGCCAACCAGATCGGGGTCGAGGAAGCGCTGCAAAAGGCGTCCGTGCCGCTGCGCGGTTTCATGCTGAAGAATGTGCGCGAGAAGGACCTCAAGCTGTTCCTGGACATGTCGCGCGAGCCGCCGCCGGCGACGCCGGACGACATGTCGCTGCGGATTCTGGTGCCGGCCTTCATGATTTCCGAATTGAAGCGCGCTTTCGAGATCGGCTTCCTGTTGTTCCTGCCCTTCCTGATCATCGACCTCGTGGTAGCCTCGGTGCTGATGTCGATGGGCATGATGATGCTGCCGCCGGTCGTGGTGTCACTCCCGTTCAAACTGATCTTCTTCGTGCTGGTCGACGGCTGGTCGCTGGTGGCAGGAAGCCTGGTGCAGAGTTACGGGACGTAGTGGATTTGATCCGCGCCGATGTCACGGGCGGTCGGATACGCGGTCGCGCCGGCCCTCTCAACGACAGCCGTCGTGACCATGCCGATGCCGTTGCCCGCCACCTCGTCCCTCGTGCCGAATTCCAGCAGCATGGCGGCCGTGCCGATCACCGCGACCACGACGGCTATCGCGACCGGAACCATGGCTCCGCGCGTATTCTTCCCGGGATTGTCCATCAAACCTAGTCCGTCTCTCGTAATTTGCGCCGCTTGGGACGGTACGATTTGGGACCGAAACCGTTTCAAACAAGGAGCTCACCGATGACAATTGCGCGACTGGTAAATGCCGCCGATCTCGGTGCGCTGCTGACGCTGTTTGCCGCTTGCGATGTCAGCAAAAGCGCAGAACCGGCGCGGGCTAGCATAATTTGGGCGCAGATCCTCGCGCGCGAAGGACTGGCGGTCTTCGTATCGGATGAAAACAGTAGAATCGTTTCAACCTGCACGCTGATCACCGCGCCCAACCTGCTGCGCGGCGGCCGGCAGCACGGCATTCTCGAGAACGTCGCCACCCATCCCGATTTTCAGGGACGCGGCCACGGCCGCGCGGTGGTCGCGGCAGCCCTCGCCGAGGCGTGGAAGCAGGATTGCTATCAGGTCTTGATGCAAAGCGGCCGCACCGATCCGCGCGTGCACCGGTTCTACGAGGCTTGCGGCTTCGTGCCCGGACTTCGCACCGCCTACGCCGTGCGCAGGCCTGCGAAATAGGCAGCGGTGACCCCTCACCGCTCGACCCTATTGCTAGCCAAGATGATCGCCGAGCTACCCCTAGCGTCTCGGTTTCCTCACGGGGCCAACACGGCCTTCTTGATCGATCGCGGCAACGCGATCGTCCGGAACAGCGCGGCGGGATAAAGATAATCGTCCCCTGACTCGTCCGCGATACGCAGCATCCCCTGCTTTTCTGCAGCCACGTCACGCAGCGCCACGTAGATCTTTCGTCGTTCCAGCGATGCCGGATAATCTGCGCTGCTGATGCACACGACCAATTGTCTGGCACTCCTGCGGCTATGCGGCGGTCTGCCCACGAGAAAACTCACCCCTTGAAATCATACTGCTTGCTGAGGTGGTCGCCGATCTGCACCAGCATCGCGACGCATTCGGGATAGCCTGGCTTGTCGATCGTCGCCTGTTCGGCACTTGCGCGGAACTCCCAGGAATCGCCATCGCGGAGCACGGAGATCACCATTCCATCCGGACAATCGGCATGGACCTTCAACTCGGCCCTTGCCATCGCAATGAGTTCGGCTTCGGTCTTGGCTGGCTTGCTCATGGCAACGGCTCCCCCCGTGGTGTCTTTGGTTTTATGCGCCACAGGTTGCCGGTTCGGAGGCCATCTGTCGAGGGGATGAAAAAAACCGCTGATTCGGACTGGAATTTCGGCCGAACTAAACCTCGGTTGGTTGACTCCATATTTTGTAGTATGTACTATTAAAAATGTAGCATATCGGATCACCGATGACGATGGCTCCATCGACACGACACCCGGCAAGTGCCGGCCGTCTTTGGCTCGGTATGGCTGCCTATCTGGTTCCCTCGTTTCCGATCGCCTTTGTCTGGCATCTCGTGCTGTTCGAATCGCAGTATCATTCACTTCACATCTACCGCGCCGACCCCATCATCCCGTTCGGGCTGGCTTCGATGATCATTCAAAGCGTGATCTTTTCATGGGCCTATCCCCTCCTGTTTCCTGGCCAGCGCAGTTCCCTCTTGAAGAATGGACTGCTCTACGGATTCGGCGCCGGCCTGTTGTCGTGGTCATTCACGACGCTGGCCGTCGCGGCAAAGCATCCGATGGCTTCGATCTCCGACTACGTATTTCTCGAGACGGCGTTCACTTTCCTGCAGTTCCTGATCGTGGGCCCTCTGATCGCCCTCGCCTACCGCAACTCCAGTTAGGGTCCGGCAACTTGAACCTTCCGGAATGAGCAATCTCCATTATCCGCAGTTTTGTGCGCTTGCGCGTGCGGCGGAGATGATCGGCGAACGCTGGACGCTGTTGATCATCAGAGAACTCTTGCTTGGGCCGAAACGATTTAGCGACCTTCAGGACCACCTCGGGGGCATGAGTCCGACCTTGCTGACAGCGCGCCTCGCAGACCTCGCCGAAAGCGGCATCATACGCCGAACTGCGCTGCCGAGGCCGGCCAACGCGCAGGTCTACGAATTGACCGAGATCGGCCGCGAAATTCAGCCGGCGATCCGGGAATTGATCCGCTGGGGCGGACGTTTTTTGTTTCCGCCGGTGCCCGGGGACGCATTCGAGCCGGATTGGGTCATGCTCGGGCTTGACGCCATCGCCAAACGCACGCCGGTGATCAAGATAAACGTGGGGCTCATCGTGACGCATGGAAAAAAGTCTGCCGACTTCACCGTTGCAGGCAGCGAGAGCGGAACCGCCATCCATCGGGGCATCACCGATTGCAAGGCGACGCTGGAAGCACCATTCGACGCCGTGCTCCAGATCGTGAGCATGAGCGTGTCGCTCGACGACGCCATCGCAGCCAATCGCGCGAAAATCATCGGCCCGGTGACGCCTATTCGCAAACTGCCGCAGATGTTCGACCTCGCCGAGCGCAGGCGTGGAACGACGACGACCGCCTCACCCCAGTAAAGGAGCAGATCGTGAAGAAATTCGTTCTGTTGCACTATGGATTTGAAAAGCCCACGCCGGAAATCATGGCCGCCTGGGGCAAATGGTTCGAGGCGATGAAGGACAACATCGTCGATATGGGCGGCCATTTCAGCAGAGGCCGGGAAATCTCCAAGGCCGGCACCAGGGATTTGCCGTTGGGTCTTGAATCGATCACCGGCTACACGATCGTAAACGCCGCAGGCCTTGATGATGCCGAGGCGATGGCGCGGAGCAATCCGTACATATCGAGCGTCAGGGTCTATGAAATCATGTCGAAATAGAGCCGAGCACCCTTCGCGCCAGACCGACGCCCGCGCGAGCCGCACGGCTATTTTCGGATGTGTTTGGTAAATATCCTGACGACATAGCCCTTCATGGCCGGTGCCGCGTCGAACATGTCGGATGCGATGCGCTCGACGGCATCTCGCAACGCCACAAACTGCGCCTGCCTGGCCAGGCTTTCGGTCCCCTTCACGCCGGCAAGCTCGTCCATGGCGGCGTCACTGATCTGGCATTCGATCGTCTCGTCCCCATTCAACATGGTGAACTTGAACGCCAATCGCTCGTTGTCGTGTCCTATAATTCGGCCCCGGGTCAGCGGCATCGAACGACAAATCCATACGGCTTGATGTGTGAGTTTCGCTTACGCGACGCAAGGCCGGAGTGCAAATCCGGCGGCCCCGCTCAGGCTCGGAACGGTACGGCTTTATTTTGCCGCATCGGCGCGCTTTGATCCAACGATCGCGGGCAAGGCGCCGGTGTGGACCGGCTCGCCCTTGGCTGTCTCGGGCGAAACCGGCGCGCGGGCGGTGGCGTCGGGGAAGCGGACCTTCATTTCGCGGATAAAGCCATCGAGCGTGTCGACACCTGCCGCCATCCTGGCGATCGAGACAAATTCGGCACTGCTGGCGGCGGCCGGCTTGCTGGCGATGTCGAACGCCAGCCGGTCGGCTTCGCCGGACATCAGCGGCGCATATTTCTCGCGGAAGCGCGCCAGCCCGATGGCGTCCTCGGCAAGCGCATAGCCGACGACGGCGCGGATGACGTCGCCCCGCTCCACCGCGTTCAGCGGTTTGAAGTCGCGCCAGCGATCGGCATAGTACAGTTCGATCTGTTCGGAGGCCTCGCGCCACTGCCGCGACGCCCAGTAAATGTCGGAACGCAGCCGGATCGCCTCGCGTCCGGTGATGTTGGAGATGATGTCGAGCGCAAGATCGTGGCGTCCGACGTCGCTTTGCGCGCGCGCCTCCAGCAACAGGCGCTGCTGGCGCAACTCGCCCGAGAGATCGGCGATGCGCGTGGTGCGAAGTGCGGCGACCGCGCGATCCGGCTTGCGATGGGTCAGGTAGACCATCGCCAGGCGCGCCGCCACCTGCGCGCGCGCGGCACCCTCCAGCCGTTTTTCGATCTGATACTGCAACAGCTCGGCGGCCTGATCGAGCAGATCGACCGCGACCAGGCGGTCCGCCAGGCGGCGGATCATCTCGTCGCCGCGGCGGCCGATCGGCGTCAGTTCGCGATACTCGTAAAACAGGCCGAGCGCATCGATCGGCTTCATGTCCTCGCCCTTGGGGCTGAGAAACAGCTGCGCAAACAGCGCGGACGCGGCGTCCTGGCCCTGGCGCGACAATTCGGAATTCGGCTGCAGCCGGGTCGCGGTCTTGGCCGCTGCGAGCGAATCCCCGTAGCGTGCGGCGTCGGAATAGAGCTGCGCGAGCACGGAAAGTGTCTTCAGCTCGATCGCATCGCCGCGCCAGATCGCCGACAGGGTTTCCAGCTCGCGCAGCAGCTCGGGCTGGCCGATTTCGCCGCGCTTCTGACGCAACAGCACCTCGCGCAGCTTGCCTTCGGCAGCCGAGGGGCGGTCGGCCGAGTGTGCGGCGAACCGGAAGGCATCGAGCGCGTCCTTGTCGTGGCCAAGCGCCTCGGCCAGCCGGCCGCGCAACACCGCGATTTCCGGCTTCATCTCCTTGGGGATACCGACCACCTCGAGTTCGCTGCGGCGGCGCGAGGCGCCGGCGTAATCCTTGACTTCGAGCGCCGCCCGCATCGCATCGGCGGTGACGATGCGCTGCATTTCCAGAGGCAGCGCGGCGATCGAGAATTCGGCGTTCTTGAACTTCTCGCGCGCGTCCGCCCATTTGCCCTGACGTGCAAAGGCGAGCGCCTTCCACAATTGGGAATCATAGCCGTTGCCGATCGCCGGATTGGCAAGGTCCTTCAATCCCCGCTCGGGGTTGCCGATCAGGATACTGGCCACCGCATGCACCATCAACACCGCGGCTTCCTCGGACCCCACCTTGGTCTCCGAGAGGATGAGGTTGGTGACGCCCCTCGCTTCATGAAACATCCCGCGCGCCATATAGAAATTGGCGAGGTCGAGCCGCGCGTGCGAGACGTTGTCCTCGCCGGCGGCGGCCGTCGCGTTGATCAGCGCATCCAGCCGGTTGAGAAAATTCTCCTCGCGGTTCTTGCGCCATTCCTTGGCGTCAAACAGCGGCCGCACCGCGGCGGTGGCGCGTTCGGCGGAGACGTCGGCCGATGACAGCGTCAGCCCGCCCGGCCGGCCGAGCATCACCTTGTCGGATCCGACCTCGGCGGTGATATCGTCGGAATTGGGATGGATAACGACGCCGTGGACGGATTCGAGCAGCGACAGCTCGACGAAGTCCTGACGCTTGATGAAGCCGCGGGTCGGCGGCGGCGCGGTGACCACCAGCAGCGTGTCGCCGGCGTCGGGGTCGACCAGCCGATGCATGAGGCCGGGGTTCGCCAGCGGCACGCTGACATTGGCCAGCGCCGGATCGGTGATGTTGCGCAACACCTGCAGCGGCAGCGGCGGCGCCTGCATGCGATCGGCAAATGTCAGCGTCCAGACGATGCCGTTGGCGCGGCCATCGCCTTCGAGCGACGGCATCAGCGGACGATTGAGCCGGATGCGTATGGCCTGGCCCTTTTCCAGCGGCAGCCGGCTGACGTCGCCGATGATGGCCCCGCCTTTGGCGCGGAAAGGCTCGACATCGATCGGTCCGGTCTGGTCGAACACCAGCCACACCGTGTCGGCGCGACGGAACATGGCCGCCGGCGTCGGCGCGGCAAACGAGAACATCACGCGCAGGCCGTCACTGTCCCGCCTCGCCTCGACGGAAGCCGCCGGAGGGTCTGCTTGCTTCGGAACCTCAACGGCAGCCGCCGGGGCTTTCTTCGGCGCCACCGGTTTTGGCGACTCCATCGCGGCGGCGGGCCTTGCTTGCGAAGGCGGCGCTGCTTTCGGCGTCTCCACCGGAGCCATCTTGTCAGCCGCAAGCGCTGGCTGCGGAGGCGCAACCGGCAATTTTTCCGCAGCGGGTGCCGTCGCAGCCGCCTGAGGCGCCGGCTTCTCCGCGGCAGCAGCCTGCTCGACGACCGGCGTCGGGCGCGGCGCTGTCTCGGACGCGCGGGGCGCTGTCTCGGGGGCCGGCGGCGCTTTTTCAAGTGCTGGCGGCGCCTGCTGCGGCTCGCCCGGCTTGATCTCGATCCCGGCCTGCTGGGCGATTGCCTCCGACGTGACCGGCGGAAGCTGCGGCGGCTGCTGCGGCGGTATGGAATCGTTCAGCGGCCTGGTGTGGGCGCCCGCCTCGGCCGTCGCGATCTGCGCTGCGATCCCCGATCGACCCGGCGTCGGCGCACGCGCAACGACAGGCGCAGCCGCCGGGGCTTGCGCCTGTTCCGCCGCCGGCTTGTCCGCCTGCTGGAAGGCGACGTCGATGACGTAGTTCTTTTCCTCGCGGAAGGAATGCACGTCGACTTCGCCGATCAAGACGATATCGACGGCGGAGGAATCGCCATCGGTCCGCTGCGTGATCGAGGCGATATTCGGCGGCGCCGCCACCTTGGCATCGGCCAGATCAAACGCCAGCACGCCGTTGAACTGCAGCGTCAGCTTCTGCTCGTTCAGCACCGAAGAAACGTTGACCCCGTTGGGCATTTCAAAGACGAAGCGGACAAAAGTCGGCTGCATCGAGGCGCGGACACGCACCGGCGGCTTCTTCTTCGACGCGGCGACCGCGAGCTGGGCGCGAAGCGCGCGTTCGGCCGCCCGGGCCCGCGCGGCCAGTTCGCGAATGACGTCCGCCGGCAGCGTCGGCGGCGGGCCGGTCCAGCTATCGGGCAGGAAATCGACGTAGATCCGCTCACCGGCCGTCATGGTGTTGATCGTCGCCCGCCGCGCCAGCGACAGCCGGATCGCCGAACCATCGGGATCGCGCCGCGCCGACCCGACATAATCGGGCACCGCATCGCTCAATTTTTCGACGGGAATGTCCACCGGCCGCTTGAAGCGGATCACGATGATCGAGCCGGCGGTGATGACGTCGGACTCGACGTCCTCGGCGAGCTTCAGCACCAGCCGCGCGTAGCCGCCGGACGCTGTGAACGTCGCTTCGCCCTTGACGGGATCCTGCGCCTGGCTGTGAGACGCCACCATCACGCCGGCGAGCACCACGAAGGTTGCGAGTGACGAGCGCAGACCAAGCGCTACGTCAAGGCAACGCCGGCCTATCCGCGCCAATGCGCGGCCCGACCCAATTCCAGCGGCGGCCCTCTGCCCCATCCAGGATGTCTTTCAGACTCAACGATTCCGGCCGGCGAAGCGCACTCGCCTGCCCGCCTGAATCTTGAATTGGCTGGCTTAAGGTTTTGTTAAATATCCGCGTCAATTGGGCTTTTGCGACAGGATCTTGCCTTCGATTTTCGGCAATTCGGCCGTTGAGGCGGATTTGTCGGTCCCGGCGCGGCGTGCCAGTTCCACGGTCAGCCGCTCGGCCGCCTCCGGCTGCATCAGGCCGAGAATGTCGGACATCTTGCGCGGCGCGATCTGGGAGGCGATTTCGTACAGCACGGACATCTCGAGCCGGTCGAACACCTTGGCGGCGTCCTTTGGCTTCATGCCCTCATACATGGTGATGATGCCCTTGAAGCGCGCGGCATCGGTCTCGGCCTTTTGCCCGGTCGCGGTGGTGATCCGCGCCTCGGTCGCCTTCATCTCCTCGACCCGTCCCTCGATGCGCTTCTCGGCCGATTTCAACAGGCTCTCGCGGATCTCGATCTCGCGCGCGCGCTGCTCCAGTTCCTGCCGCCGCGCCTGCAGCCGCTCGAGAATGGCGCGCTCGGACGGCGATACCGCCTGCTGGTTGGCTTCGGGAAAGACCACCGTGCCGTTTTGCGGCGGCGGCGGTTCGGCGGCAGCGGGGGCCGCCGGCTTCGGGGCCTCCTTGGGCTTCTCCTGCACTGATCCCGTGATGTCGTCTGAATCAGTCCTGACGATCTTGGGACCCCCTGGAAAGTTGAAGGTATCCTGCGCCCACGACTTCTTGGCCGGCTGCTGCGGCTGATAGGCGAATACGTATCCCCCATCGATGACCAGGCCGGCCACCTTCAGCACCGCGAGGCCGAAGACAGCGACCAGCACCACCGGAATGACACGTATGTCGCGAAACGATTTCATGCGGCGAGGCCACTGGCCCTTCGGCGTTCCGAGAATGCTTCCGCCGCGGCTGCAACGGCTCTCGCGGTCGAGACCTTGGGGGCGGCGGTTTCCGGCTCCGGCGTCAGCGGCCGTGCGGCAATGGCGATCTTGGAGAGGCGGCGGATCACGCCGTCGCCCTCGGCCAGCATGCCCTTCAGATGCGTGGACATCTGGGACGCCGCCGTCAGCTGGCTGCCGAGATGCTCGTTGACGTCGCGAACGGTATGCTTGAGGCCGCCGATCGCGCGCTCGGCGATTTCGGTGGCGGTGATCAGTTCGCCGATCGTGGCCTTGAGCGAATGCTCGTCGGCTTTCAGCCGCTTCAGGCGGCTGTTGAGCAACATGCAGTAGCCGATCGTCAGCAGCAGCAGCACCGCCACCAGACTCTCGATTACGATTCCAAGGGAATGACTCATTGTGCCTCCATCAACTTGGTTTGCTCGTCGGCCTTCTCGAACATCGCGAAGGTGGTATGCGGTTTACGCAGCTGCTTGGTGACGCGGATGGCGACGCGGTCGCCGACCCGGCCCATGCGCCCTTCGGTCAGCACGACGTTGCCGCAGCGGACCGACACCAGCGCGTCCTTTTTCATTTCCAGCGGCAGCGTGTCGCCGACCTTCAGCTTCATCAGCTGCTTGAGCGGAACGTTGGCTTCATACAGCACGGCGTCGACGGCGATCTCGGCCTGCGCCACTTCGGTCGCAAAGTGGCCTTCCCAGATCGGGTCGCGGCCGAACTTTTCGCCCATGAACATCTGCAGCAGCACCGGCCGGATCGGCTCGATGGTCGCATAGGGCAGCAGCAGCTCGATATTGCCGCCGCGGTCCTCCATGTCGATGCGCAGCCGCACCAGGATCGCGGCGTTGGCGGGCCTCGAGATCGCGGCGAAGCGCGGATTGGTTTCCAGCCGGTCGATCGAGAAGGTCACCGGCGACAGCGGCCGGAACGCCTGCTCGGCATCGGACAGCACCACCTCGACCAGGCGCTTGACGAGGTTGGTCTCGATCGTGGTGTAGGGACGGCCTTCGATCCGCAATGAAGTCTGGCCGCGGCGGCCGCCGAGCAACACGTCGATGATCGAATAGATCAGGCTCGAATCGACGGTCGCGAGGCCGAAGTTTTCCCACTCCTCGGCCTTGAACACGCTGAGCACGGCCGGCAGCGGTATCGAGTTCATGTAGTCGCCGAACCGCACCGAGGTGATGCGGTCGAGCGAGACTTCGACGTTGTCGGAGGTGAAATTGCGCAAGCTCGTGGTCATCAGCCGCACCAGGCGGTCGAACACGATTTCGAGCATCGGCAGACGCTCGTAGGACACCATCGCCGAATCGATGATGGCGCGAATGCCGGAATTGTCGTCGAGGTTGACGTCGCCGACGGTGAAGCCGAGCAGATTGTCGATTTCTTCCTGCGACAGGACCCGCTCGCCGCCGGCCTTGTTGCCGAAGTCGCGGCTGCCGTCCTCGACCATCGCGGCCCATTGCAGGGCCATGCTCTCCGAAAGCTCGTTGGCCGCGGCTTCTTCCGCCGCCGCCGCGGGATCCTCGGAATCGAGCGAGGCCTCCCATTGGGCGGCAATCGCGTCCTGGTCGAGGTCTTTACCGTTACCGGCCATGATGTGAGACCTGCTGCGTCACTGGACGATGATTTCCTTGAACAGCACCGCGTTCACGTGGTGGGGCGCCAGCGCCACATTGACGCGCTTGGTCAGCTCTTCCTTCAGGCGAAACAATCCGGCCGAACCGTTGATGTCGCTGGGGCGCAGTTCGCGCAAATAGGTCTGGAACAGATCGGTGACGCGCGGCAGCGTCGGCTTGATCGCCTCGAGCTGCTTCTCTTCCTTGACCTCGAGCACGACCTTGACCTTGAGATACTGCACACGCTCGCCGGGGCCGCCGACCAGGTTGACCATCATGTCGGGCACTTCGACAAAGGATGGCGGCTTCGGCGGCGCCGCCTCCGCGTGCTTCTCCTCGCCATGTCCGCCGCGCATCAGGAAGAACCAGCCCGCGCCGGCGCCGAGGATGGCGACGAACCCGACCGCGGCGATGATCAGCTTGAGCTTGCCGTTTTTGGCCGGGGCAGCTTCCGCGCCATCGGCAGCACTTTCCGCTTCGTTGTCCGCCATTGCCCCGCCCGATCCATTTGGGAACGAACGCGATTGCCCACCAGCCGGGCCGGAACGAGGCCCAAGACGCGATACCAAAGCCGCCAGCGCACACGCGCGCTCTTCATATGCAACGCTAGGGTAATAATGGTTAACGGAACCTTTCCACGGCGCCTCAACTAGGAAAAATCTGCCGGGCAAACATGGTCAACAACACCTTTCTGCCGTCCGTACCCGCCCCGGAAAAATAGCTAACTCCTTCAAAAATCGCCGTTTTCCAAACTGGCACGGCTTTCGCTGAGATGTTGGCGGACCACGGGGCTTGGGAGAGCCTGGGTGGTTCGAGAGATCGGTGGCCGGCTTGGGAGAGCCGCTCACGGATCGATGAAGGGGAGAACCACCGATGGAGAATATGCTTCTCGTCGGACTATCGCGGCAGATGGTGCTGGAGCGGCAGATGGATGTCGTCGCCAACAACGTCGCCAACATCAACACCAACGGCTTCAAGGCCGACCGGTCGTTGTTCGAGGAATATCTGCGCTCACCCGCCCACGAAGACAACTTCATGCGCGCCGACCGCCGCGTCTCGTTCGTGCAGGACCGCGCCACCTTCAAGGATTTCGCCGCAGGCAATACTGAAATCACCAAGAACCCGCTCGACATCTCGATCGACGGCCGCGGCTTCCTGGCGGTGCAGACCGCGGCCGGCGAGCGCTACACCCGCGACGGCGGCCTGCAGATCAACAATCAGGGCCAACTGGTCACCGCCGGCGGCAATCCGGTGCTCGGCACCTCCGGCCCGATCGTGTTCCAGCCGACCGACAAGGAAATCAACATCGCCGCCGACGGCAGCATCACCGTGATCGAGGGCACCGGCCGCATCGACTCGGTCCGCGGCAAGCTGCGGCTGGTTTCTTTCGCCGACGCCCAGAAGCTCGAGAAGGAAGGCAGCAACCTTTATTCGGCAGGCCCCGGCGTCGTCGCCCAGGCCGACACCACGTCCAGGGTTAATCAGGGCTTCATCGAAAAGTCGAACGTCAATTCGGTCACCGAGATGAGCCGCATGATCGAGATCACGCGCGCCTACACGCAGATTTCGGCCCTGCTGCAGCAGCAGAGCGAACTGCACAAATCCGCCATCGAAAAACTCGCCGAAGTTCCGGCATAACCCTGAGGCATTGATCGATGCGCGCACTCTACACAGCCTCGACCGGCATGGCGGCACAGGAACTCAACGTTCAGGTGATCTCCAACAACATCGCCAACCTGCGCACCACCGGCTACAAGAAACAGCGCGCCGCGTTCCAGGACCTGATCTACGATCACGTGCGCCGGGTCGGCGCGCAGGCGTCCGATCAGGGCACCATCCTGCCCGTCGGCGTCGACATCGGCGGCGGCGTCAAGACCGTCGGCACGCCGCGCCTGATGAGCCAGGGCACGCTGCTGCCGACCGGCAACGAACTCGACATCGCGGTGCGCGGCGAAGGCTTCTTCAAGATCCAGATGCCAGATGGCACCTACACCTATACCCGCGACGGCTCGTTCCAGATGGACGCGCAGGGCCGCGTCGTGACCTCGCAGGGCAACCCGGTACAGCCGACCATCACGATTCCGCAGAGCGCTTCCGGCCTTACCGTCAACGCCCAGGGTCAGGTCTCGGTGCTGCTGCCGGGCTCGACCACGCCGACCACGGTCGGACAAATCGGCCTGACGCGCTTCATCAACAAGGCCGGCCTCAATCCGATCGGCGACAATCTGTTCACCGACACGCCGGCCTCCGGCACGCCGCAGGACGGCATCGCCAACACCGACGGCTTTGGCGACATGCAGCAGTCCAGCCTCGAACAGTCCAACGTCGAAGTCGTCACCGAAATCTCCGACCTGATCGCCGCCCAGCGCGCTTACGAGATGAACGCCAAGGTGGTCAGCGCGGCCGACCAGATGATGCAATCCACCGCCAACATGTTCCGCTGAGGACTTGTCATGATCGCCCGCGCGCTCCTCCTCGCCACCGCCCTCTTCGCCGCCTCCGCGGCGACGGCGGCCGCGCAGACCCGCAACGAAGTCATCGCCGCACCCGCGCTGCGCGCCAGCGTCACGGTAACGGGGGATCTGGTGCGGATCGGCGACATCATCGACAACGCCGGCAGCGCTTCGCAGATCGCGATCTACCGCGCCCCGGATCTCGGCACCACCGGTTCGCTGCCGGTTGCCCAGGTGCTGAACGCGCTGCGCTCGCATCAGGTGATCGGCGTCGACACCAGGGACCTCAAGGAAATTTCGGTCACGCGGCTGGCCCGCACGCTCGAGGGCAAGGACATCGAGCAGCAGGTCGCGCGCACGCTCGAGCGCAAGAACGGCCTGGGCGAGGCCGCCAACCTGAGCCTGACCTTCGACCGCGACCCCGGCGATGTCAGGCTGGAGGCTTCCAACACCGGCGGCATGCAGGCCGCCATCGTGCGCTTCGATCCGCGTAACGGCCGCTTCGACATCACCTTCGAAATATCCAACGACAGCGGCACGGCCCCGACCAAGCTGCGCTTTACCGGCACGGCGGTCGAGACCATCGAGGCCGCGGTACTGGCGCGCGGGATCGAGCGCAACGAAGTGCTGAAATCCTCCGACGTCGTGGTCGAGCGCCGTCCCAAGTCCGAAGTCGGCAGCGACGCCGCCACCCGCGACCGTGCGGTCGGCATGCAGGCGCGCCGTCAGTTGCGCGCCGGCCAGGCCGTCCGGGTCGCCGACCTCGCCAGGCCGGACCTGGTGCAGCGCGACCAGAACGTCACGCTGATCTACGATTCAGTCGGGCTTTATCTCACCGTGCGCGGCAAGGCGCTTGAGAACGGCACCGAAGGCGACGTCGTCAACGTCATGAATATGCAATCCAAGCGCACGGTCTCCGGCACCGTGACCGGCCGCGGCCAGGTCTCGATCATCGTCGCCCCGCCCCGTCCCACCCCGGCCGCCGCCGATACCACCTCCTCGCTCGGCAACGCCGGACAGGTAGCCCCCGTCGCCGTCGCCAAACTCAGTTCGCCAGTCGCTCCAAAAGCCGAGTAATGTAAATGTCAGTTTCCCGTATCAACCGCTTGATTCTCACCAGCGCCTTGCTGGCCGTGGCGGCGTTCGCAAGCGGTTGCTCCTCGATCGACCGCCTCTCCCAGATCGGCGAAAAGCCGAAGCTGACCGAGATCGAGAATCCGACCACGCAGCCCGGCTACAAGCCGGTGCAGATGCCGATGCCGAAGCCGGAGCAGGCTTCCTACAACGCGAACTCGCTGTGGCGGAACGGCTCACGCGCCTTCTTCCGCGACCAGCGCGCCGCGCGGGTCGGCGACATCATGACCGTGACCGTCAACATTACCGACAAGGCCAACATCGCCAACCAGACCCAGCGCAGCCGCTCCAGCAAGGAAGACTCCGGCATTTCCGACTTCCTCGGATCCGAGACGATCACACAAGCCAACAAGATCCTGCCCGGCAAGATCCTGACCGCGGAGGCCATCGCCTCCACCGACGGCAAGGGATCGGTCAACCGCCAGGAAGCGTTGCAGACCAACGTCGCCGCCGTCGTGACCCAGGTGCTGCCGAACGGCAACCTCGTTGTCGAAGGCAAACAGGAGATCCGGGTCAATTTCGAAATCCGCGAACTGATCGTCGCCGGCATCGTGCGCCCGGAAGACATCCAGAGCGACAACACCATCGATTCCTCGAAGATCGCACAGGCCCGTATCGCCTATGGCGGCCGCGGCCAGATCACCGACGTGCAGCAACCCCGCTATGGCCAGCAGGTGATGGACGTATTGCTGCCGTTCTAGGGGCATGATCCCAAAAAGTGGAAGCCGGTTTTTGGAAAAGATCATGCCCAACTAAGAGTCTTTTGAAGAGCTCCCACACCTCGTTGCGAACCTAGGCGCGACGATGTGTTCCAACGCGGCCTCCGTCAGCTCCCCTGACGGAGGCCGCGGTCGTTTTTTCCATGGCCGCATGGTTCGAGACGCGCTGCGTTGCCGCGCTCCTCACCATGAGGGTCTCAAACCTCATTCTGAGGAGCACGCGCTGGCGTGCGTCTCGAAGGATGAAGCCACCGAACGAGGAGATGCGCTAGGCCGACTTTTTCATTCGGCGCTTGCGGACCGGCGCCTCGCTCGCGCGCAGATCCTGCGCGCCGGCGAACGCGGCGAGCACTTTATCGGCGGACACTACGCGGTTGCGGCCGGAATATTTTGCGGCGTAGAGCGCCTGATCGGCCTGCCCCAGCAGCCAATCCGAGCGCGTGTCCTCGCTCGGCACCAGCGTCGCGATACCGATGCTCAGCGTCACGAAGGGCGCGACGCCCGGTGCGCCGTGCGGCAGCCGGGCCCGCGACAGTGCCTCGCGCAGCCGCTCGGCCAGTTTGCACGCTCCGGCGGAATCCGTTTCGGGCATGATGACGGCGAACTCCTCGCCGCCATAGCGTGCCGAAAGATCGGCCGGACGAAATGCGTTCTTGGCGATCGCGTCGGCCACCGCGCGCAGACACTCGTCGCCCTTTTGATGGCCGTGCAAATCGTTGTAGAGTTTGAAATGGTCGACGTCGCACAATAGCAGCGACAACGGTTTTCTGGTCCGTTGCGCGCGCGCCCATTCCATCGCCAGCGTCTGGTCGAACGAGCGGCGGTTGGCAAGACCGGTCAGGCCGTCGCTCGCGGCCAGGGTCTGCAACGCCAGCTCCGCACGCTTCTGATCGGTCATGTCGCGCAGGGTCTCGACGACCGCGATCAGCTTGCCGTCCTCGTCGTGGATCGGGCCGGCGTCGATGGCGAGATACAATTGATTGCCGAGCTTCGGCATCACGCACCAGTTTTCGGCGGAGAAGCCGACCCCGTCTTCGGGGATGGTGTGCTCGGGATAGAGCTGGCCCAGTTTGTCGGGCCGTCCAAGCGCGACCAGATCGGCCAGGCAATAACGCTGCTGCTGATAGAACGCGCGCCAATGGTCTGATGTGCCGATGACGTCAGCCGCGGCGACGCCGGTCAGGCGCTCACAGGCCCGATTCCAGATGACAACACGCCGTCTTGGATTGAGCACGAAGGTCGGAACCACCAAATGTTGCATCAGCCGCACGGCGTAACCCTGTGCGACGTCTGAACCCGCTTTGGCTCCGATCTTCAAGTCCCAACCCTCGCATCGATCACGCAGGAGGCTATGGGTATTAGGCCAGCGATGAATGGAAGCCCGGTTAGCAATCCAAGTTAGTGTTGGGTTAAAAGGGCCATAATTTTCCGCTGCAGTGCGGGAGATTGCCGTGGTTTTCCGGGAAAAAGTTCCATCGAAACGACAAAGAGTCCCGGCAGCATGCGATTCGAACCAAACCTCTCGCGGTGCCTACCCGGGCCGATCCTCCTGAACCGGACATGACAATGCGCTTCCGTTGGCCGTTCCTCATTGCCATTCTCGCTGCGGCGATGCCATCGTGGGCGGCGGGCGCGGTGGAACGCGACGAGCCTGACATCGACATGTACGCGCACATCTCGGGCAGGTGCACCAAGCTCAGGATTGCCGGAAGCGATTTCGGCTGCAAGGCGGTGGCCTATTTCCATGGCCAGCAGGGCCGCGCGCATTTCACCATCGTGCTCGACGATCCCCGGGACGACAGCCACATCATTTCATTCTCCGGCGAAACCGGCCGCCGCGAGCAGGAAAACATCTATGAACTGCAGGTCGACCGGATGCTGCTGAACTCCAAGGACAGGCCGAAGGTCGACGGCTTGCCGGTACCAATGGTTGAATCATCGACTGGCACCTGCCGTCAGGTCGGAATCATCGCGACCCGACAGGTTTCCAGCATCTCCTGTGCGGCGACCGCCAGGGACGGCCGGAAATTCGAGCTGCAATTCGAGTCCGACGGCGAGCCGGTGACGCTGCGCCGGATCAGGCAATCCTCCCTCACCGAGGAGAAGGCCAACGCCAAGAAGGCCGAGCAACTCGAATGCCGCCGCAAAGCCCACATCGCCAAGGTGCTGCCGCGCGACTGGACCGCTTTCGTGATCCGGTGCCTCGCGGATGACGATCAGAAGCCGGCGACGGCGGAGCAGCGGTGACGGCGTTGATCCGCCGAGCATCCCCGCGCCATTAACCCCGCGTTAACCAAGCCGTCTCATCCTGAGATTCCAGGAGAGCATCCACGAGACTGACCTGGTCGACCACCAGGCCGGCGAGCGCAAGCGCTCCCTCTCCTGCCCATTCATCTTGATCACGGATGCAACCATGATCGCTGAAAGCAATAGCAACATCGCCTGGCACCGGGTTCAGCTCAAGAAGAACCGCCAGGCCGTCAAGGCATTGGAAATCGCCCGCTTCCACGTCGGCGAGATGACCGGCGCGGCCGGCCATGCGCAACAAAAGGCGCTGACCCAGCTCAAGCGCAAGATCGCGGAATCCCAGCGCTGCATCGCTGCGCACGAAAGACAAACCAAGCGGCCGCTGGCGACCGATCTGCGAAGCCTCGCGCAGGTGAGCTGGGGCAGCTGGGACGCCTACAGCGGTTCGCGGCAGGCGTCGTCGCGGGCGTAAGGCGACCGACCGCCTAACCGGCAGCTATCGACGGCTTTCGCGTCGTTTATCGTCGGCGCGCATTGGCGCGGCCCGGTGGCTTTACGCATCGGGCGCTCATCCGACCTCGCCCTGGCGAGCCCGCTGGAGTTGCAGCCGGCGAGATCGGTTGCATCGCCTCGCGCGCAATGACATAACATCGGCATCGCCTGAGATTGCGTTCCTCTCCTCAAGGAAAATGCCATGTGCCGCATCTGCGATGCCAGCGACGCCGTTGAAGTTAGGGAAACGTCGCGCCGCCGTTTCCTTCAATTCGCGGGCGGCATCGCCGCAAGCCTGGCCGTGGCACCGCTCGCCTTGACACCGCTGGCCTTTGCGCCGCCGGCCTTCGCCAAGGACACCAAGCCGCCGCCGAAGCCACAGAACAAGATGTCTCCGGACGCAGCACTCGACCGGTTGTTGAAGGGCAATGCGCGTTACGTCGAAGGCGCCTCGCGCCGGCATGATTTCAAAAGTGAGCGGGAAGCGCTGGTCGGGGGTCAAAACCCGTTTGCCAGCGTCCTGAGCTGCGCGGATTCCCGCATCGCGCCCGAATACGCCTTCGACGCCGGCCGGGGCGATCTGTTCGTCTGCCGGGTTGCCGGCAATTTCGCCAATGACGATTCGGTCGCGAGCCTGGAATATGGCGTGGCCGTGCTCGGCTCGCCGCTGATCCTGGTGCTCGGACACGACAGCTGCGGCGCCGTCGATGCCACGATCAAGTCGCTCAAGGACAATACCACCCTGCCCGGCCACCTGCCGTCGCTGGTCGCCGCGCTTGCGCCTGCCGTCAAGGCCAGCGCCGACAAACCCGGCGACAAGCTCGCCAACGCCACCCGCCAGAATGTCATCGACGTCGTCGCGCGGCTCAAATCGGCGACGCCGATCCTCAGCGCCGCCGCGGCCGAGGGCAAGATCAAGATCGTCGGCGGAATTTATCGGCTGGACACCGGCAAGGTTGAATTGATCGGCTGAGCATTTACGGCGGAGCGAAGGCGGAAGCGTAACCCGCCATCTTCGTCTTCAAGTCTGCCGCACGGCAGCGTCACCTTTTGCGTTGCCTTTCAGCCCACGGATGCGCCCGCCTTTGCCCGGCTGATTCCGAGAGCCAGGATGCGCTGCAGCAGGTCGGGGTAGTCAAGCCCGTCATGCCGAGCGGCTGTCGCGAACTCCTGGCTCTTCGCGATTTCGGGGTTGGGATTCGCTTCGATGAAATACGGAGTGCCATCGGCAGCGAGGCGAAAGTCGATGCGTGCGTATCCATCGAGCTTCAGTGTGCGGTAGATGCGTTTCGCTGTTCGCTGAATACGGGCGGATACCTCCGGCGCAAGGTTCTCGGCTGGCCCGTCTACAATTCCGACGCGTTCCTGATAACTGGGATCGTGTTTGACCTTTTCGGTGGCAATCTGCCGGGCCCCCTGACCGCCCATGCTGCCGAATTTCAATTCCCAAACCGGCAGAACTCGCAGCCGATTGTTGCCGAGCACGCCGACATAGAGCTCACGTCCCTCGATGTACTGCTCTGCGATGGCGGCAGTTCCGATCCGCTCGTGGACGAAAGCGACTCTCTCTGCGAGCTTCTCGTCCGTATCGACGATGGATGCTTGCGAGATGCCGAAGGAACCATCCTCGTTCAGGCTCTTGACGATCAGCGGCAGCGCAAGACGCGTTGGCCGTTTGACTTTGCGGCGCATCGGAAATACGGCGAAGGCCGGCACCGCAATCCGGCGGTGGTGCACCAGTGTTTTGGACAGATCCTTGCCGCGCGCCAGGATCAGGCCGCGCGGGTTGCACCCGGTATACGGGACTTTCATCAGTTCGAGAAAGCTCGCGATGTGCTGGTCATACCCTGACGTATAGTGGAACTCCTCCAGCAATGTGTACACCACATGCGGCTTGAAACTCTCGATCGCGTCCCGAACCGGCTTGATTTCCTCCTGCACGCCGAGCGGGCGAACATCGTGGCCTGCCGCACGCAAGGTGCTCACGACGTCGAATTCAGTTTTCCATCGGTTGATTTCCTGCGCAGCGTATCCGTCGATCGAGTCCGGCGGCAAGAAATCCGGATGCATCAGAACGAGAATGCGCAAGCGTCTCATAGCGCGATCCATTTGCGGCGTGACGGGCCGAACAGCGCGTGCATGGTCTTGGCGGTCAACAGAATCGTGAAGTTGATCACGAGCTTCCGCTCCGAGCCTGGGGCCCGGAGATCGAGTTCGCGGCAGCGGGAGATCATGTCATCGAGAACGGCATCGAGCGTAAGCTGGTTCTCACCCGTCCATTGCGCGACCAGCCGCCTGACTTGCGCGCGGTGGCGTCTGATGAAGGACGCCGCCGGCTGCGCCCGCCGATGTCGCTGATCGGCGGAGAACAGACGCGATAAGTCGCGGTCATAGGTCCTCGGCGGCTCGAAAGCGTAGAATGCCTGCTTTTTCCGGTAGTGCTCGCCAAGCGTTTGGCTGAGCCTGGACAGCGGATCGACGCGCTCCCGTGACGTGATCGGCGGCCGCTCGCCAGCAATCTCGCCCATCAGCTCGTCGACATATTCGAGCTTTTTCAGCGCCGGCCAACCGGCATAGCGTGTCCGCCATTTCGACCGCGGCCGCAGCCACACCGCAAAGGTTTCGGCGAAATCCTCGTCCGGATGGCTCTGCGCGTACCAGCGCCGAAGATGTTGGACGTAATGCCGGCTGGCCGGATTGGGCCGGTAGTAGAGCGGATAGTGTTTCGAGGACGGGCCGAACAACTGTTGCCAGCGTCGGCGGCGTTGCAACTGGTAAGCGTGCTGCACGGCATGGCCTGCCTCGTGACGGAGGATGGCCATGCACTCCGACCAGGTACTTCCCTCTACCTCGAGCATCATTTTTTTCTCGAGTTTCATCAGGCGGGGATGAGCAAGATAGAACGGGATGGCGATGCCCGGCACATCTGCTGGGCTAAACCATTCGCTCGATATCCATGCGTGTGGCCGCAGCCGGATGCCCCGCGCTTGAAGCTCTTCATGTAGCGTGCCGAGGCAATCCTCGAGCCAGGTGTCTTTGACCGCAACCCTCAGACTACTGAGGCGTTGCTCGAGCAACTGCTCATCCGACAGCTTTTCCCAAGTATATTTCCGACGTGGCATAGGCATCCAGAAGTCATAACAACTCAGTGCCTGGATGGTGTCATAGGATATTGCTGGCAACAACCGCGGCGGCGCTCGATTTCCCAATGCGGAGATGTCCTGCTGGTGGCCACTCCTGTGGTCCTACACTTTCGACCCGGTGTGCCAGAGAAGCCCGCTGATTAGTCATTCAGTCCGGAGGCCTCAAGCAGGGTGCGCGGGAGCCGGGCCACCGCACAGGCGGCGCGTGTAAGCGCCCGCTGGACGGCTGGGTTTTGGCGGTTAGTATAGGCGTGGGAAAGCGAGGGCAAGCCAATGCTGTTCAAGCGATTTCGACAGGCCGTTGAACCCAGTCCCAGCAAATGGAAGCGAACTGAAGAAACGCCTATTCCGTTGAGCCTCGGTCGGATTTGGCTCGTTGATAACGATGGCAGTATCACTCGCGCGATGGCATTTACCTGGCCGATCCTCAAGCGCCGCGAGCCGCGCAAATATCGGTTTTGGATGGCTCGCGCGCCTCACGCACGAGAACCTACGGCCGAGGCTATTGCGGCTCTCAGAGTGCTTAGAGAAAAATAGGCCGGAGCACGTGGCTAAAACGAGTAGGTGATAAGGGCAAGTCTGGCGCCGGCTTCGCGTGCGCCACGCCTTCGATTGTTACGATAAAGTCAAATAGCTTATTAAGCCCGGATGCTGCGTCGGTAGCGCACCGCGTCCGGTGCCGCCATTTTTTTGCGCCACCAAAGATACTCTTAATCGACCCAAGTCCGCTGTCCGCACGGGCACTCGAACATGTGGACGATGCAGCCGGTGCGCGGGCTCACCATTGTTCGAACCAGCTTCAACCTCTCACTACAAGACGGGCAGGTTTTGTCCGTCTCGCTCTCCAAAACGGCCACCATCTCAGCCCGAAATAATTCCATGGCCCGCTCCGTCCCCAGCTGGGTCTCGGAAATACACGCTTGGTTCGGGAAATACTAAGGAGATTTTCTTGGTCGGATGACATTCCGTCGGGGCGTTGCCTTTCTGCATCGCGTGTACCTGGCGGACGTGCGATTTCAGCTGTCGCGGCAAATTCCAGCGACTTGACCGCCGGATGCCGAAAGCGGCGGCGTCGTGTGGCTGGCTTTACTCGCCTTCCCGCGCTGGCCGCGTGCTCATGAGTAACGATTAATGCTGCGATGCGATACGTAGCTTACTTGCGTTTGCGGAGTCCGGTATATTCCGGAGATTGTTTACGAGATTGATCCGATTTAGTGTGATCCCTGCGATCCGACTCTTGGCTTTATTGAAGGCGATTTTTTTCGACTTATCGAATAGCCATAATGATTGACCAGAAGACCGACAGAATTGTTGTCGGCACCCGTTTCAGGATGAGTAAGCTTGGAGCCGTTCGGTGCCCAGAGCTGGCTGATCGGGCTGGCATTGTCATTGAAGTGAGCCCTCGTACCACTGGCATCACCGTGTTGTTCGATGGCGCCCAAAGACCAACTTGCCTGCACAGAGATTTTATATCTCCCGTTTTGGGTCGGGGGTAGGCGCATCGCGAGTGGCTATACACGGATGATGGTGAATGAGGCCTTCAAAACCGCGCGAATCGATCGACCAGGAGACACCGCGATTAACGGGCTCTCGCGCGTCAGAAATTGGCGCCGACGAGATAGCCCACAAGCTTAATCTCCATGTCCACCAGCCCCTCACCCCGGCTTGATCCCAGCTGCCTGCATGATCGGCAGCAACCGCTTTTCCTCGTCATCGCGGAATTTGCTGATCTCGGCCGATGATGCCGGCCACGGCGTCGCGCCAAGCTCGGCGTAGCGCTCCTGCAATCCGCGATCGGCGAGCGCCTTGACGGTGAGCGCGCTGACCTGAGCGACAAGATCGGCCTTCATGTTCGCCGGCCCGACCAGCGCGGTCCACGACGTCATCGCATATCCCGGCAGCACCTCGGCCATGGTGGGCACATCCGGAAGCTCCGGGATGCGCTTTAGCGAAGTGACGGCGACCGGCTTGACCTGGCCGGCGCGCACACTCGGCAACGAGCCGGGCAGATTGTCGAACAACAGGTCGACGCGGCCGCCGAGCAGATCGGTCAACGCCGGCCCGGCGCCACGATAGGGAATGTGGTTGACCTCGACGCCGCCCATGCTGTTCATCATCTCGCCCGACAAATGCAGCGTGGTGCCGAAGCCGGCCGAGGCGTAAGTGTACTTCTTCGGCTCCTTCTTGAACGCGGCCAGCAATTCCTTGATGTCCGAGGAGAACATATCCTTTCTCGCCACCAGGATATTGGGCAATTGCCACATGCCGCCGATGAAGGTGAAATCGCCGCGCGGATCGTAGGGAAGTTTTGTGTAGCTGCCGATCGCCAGCACGTTGCTGGCGATGCCGCCGAGGCCAAGCGTGTATCCGTCGGGCGGCGATTTCGCTATCGCGTCCGCCCCCAGCACGCCGCCGGCGCCGCCCTTGTTCTCGACCACGAAGGTCTGTCCGGACAGGTCACTCATCTTCTGGCAGATGATCCGCGACAGCGTATCGGTGGCGCCGCCGGCTGGAAATCCGTTGACGTATTTCACCTGCCGTGTCGGCCAGGCCTCCTGCGCAAACGCGCCGCGGGTCACGAGATACGGCGCGGCGATCGAACCGCCGAGCACGGTCAGCAATTTGCGGCGGTTCACGGGCGTGGTCTGCGGCATCATTTCCCTCCGTTGCGCAGTTGCCTGATTGATTGGTCGGACAAGGCTTGCTGCGTCGGCGACAGCGTAGTGCGTCGTTCTCGGGGGTGAAAGAGCGGATTTGCGCTCGGGCAAGTCAAAACCATGCGGCCTGTTGGCCCGACGGCCGCGCCGGGCATAGCCTCGACGACCCGTCGGCCGTAGCTCAACGAGCGACCTGTCCCGCCGTAGCTCGAAGAGCGAAGGGGGAAGGCGAAAGCCGGGGCAAATCAATTCTGTTATACAGAAGCCATGTCAAGCCCCAAAATAAAAAATATTTCGCTTTTCCGTAAGACCGACTCAGGGGCATAGTTTGGCCATCCCGTCCTAGTCAGAAGGGCGTCGGCCGTGGTCACGGACGTTGGACGGGGTAGCGGTGGACGTGACGGTGCCCTTGACCAAAGGCGCCGAAGCGTACGGTGAAGACGAGTGGTCCCGACGTCGCGGTGCTGGCGTCAATGCACCTGGAGGCAATAGCTTCCAGGGCGCAACGGAGGCAAAAGAGCCGTTCTCCGGGGAGAGCTCGTTATAAGCCGTAAAGCCATTGCGCAGGGAAGGCCGGGTGTTCACCGCTGCCCTGTATGCTCGTGTGCAGCTTTCTATCTACAAACCGCACACGGGACCGCGGGTGCAGCGCGCACCCGGTCTTCCCTGCGCCCTCTAATTGGGAGGGCGGGAAGTTTTTATGCAAGCCTCGGGCGCAACGCGTCGCGAGAAGGCGAAACCATATCCTCGTCGTCCCTGCGAACGTGTTCGCAGGGACGACGGCGTAATGCGATGGCCTGTGACCTCCCGCACATTCACTGCTCCTCATATGAACCTGTGCCGCCTCCACCGCAACTGAACGCAAGAAGCACTGTGACAACGCGAGACGGACCAATGCAGGCGATCACAACGAGAAAAGCAGCAATCCTGTTCACCTTGGCGGCGACCATGCTCTGCGCA
Organism: Bradyrhizobium sp. LjRoot220; assembly: GCF_964252915.1. Taxonomy (NCBI): domain Bacteria; kingdom Pseudomonadati; phylum Pseudomonadota; class Alphaproteobacteria; order Hyphomicrobiales; family Nitrobacteraceae; genus Bradyrhizobium; species Bradyrhizobium sp. LjRoot220. The sequence continues at coordinate 198,341 of NZ_CAXUPS020000002.1, read as the reverse complement.
TCGGGCGCCGTGGCGGCTGAACCCTGCAGCACGACGCCGGCGCGCTTTGCCATCGCCGAGACGCTTTGGCATGCGGCCGAACAACATCCGGTCCACATCACCTTCACGACGCGGACCGAGGGCGTGAAAATGCCGGGATACCTCTTGGAAAAATATCCGAACGAGATGACCGTCGTCCTGCAATACGAATTCGGCAAGCTGAACGTGAAGGACGACCGCTTTGAAGTGCTGGTATGGTTCAAGGGCTATCCGGAACGCTTCGTCGTTCCCTTCAATGCCATCAAGAAGTTCTACGACCGGACCGAGCTGAAGTGCTCGGGGAGCTGACGAAAAGTTCGTAGCCCGGATGAGCGAAGCGACATCCGGGATTCGCACAGGCAGCGGCCCCGGATGTCGCTCCGCTCATCCGGGCTACAAATCTGCTCACTCAGGCGTGGCGCGGCGGATCAGCGCGCAGAGCCCGGTCATGCGGGCGATCGGATGTTCGACGAACAGGCGACAAGACTTCAGCGCATCCCCGAGCGTCTCCGGCGGCGCCGCCGGTTTCAAATGCGGCGCCAGCATCGCGCCGTGCGCATGCCCGAGCGCGCGCGTCGACCGCGTCAGCGCATCGAGCCGGCCGTCCGCCTGCAGCGGCGCCAGCAGGGTTCGCACCAGCGCGAGATACGCCGGCCAGTACGCCAGATGCCGGTACATGCTGGCGATCAGCGTCGGTTCGGTGTCTTCGCCAAAGCTGTTCAATTCCGCAACCAGCTGCGCCACCTCAGGGTCGAGCGCGTCGATCGGCGGCAGTTCCGGAATCTTGCCGCCGGAGGGCGGGGCTGCGGCGCTGGCGGCCGTGACGGGTTCGGCCGGGCGCGGTTCGAAATGCGCGAGCAACGCCGACAGTACAGCAAGCGCCAGCGCATTGGTGTGTTGATAGCTGTCCAGCACGTTGCGAATGATGGCCTGGTCGGATTCATCGATACCGGCGGCCAGCAACGTGTCGGCGGAAAAGCCGGGCAGATCCGGCAAGGCGACCGTGCGCCTGATGGCTTGCGCATGCAGCGGCGCGGCGCCGAGATAAAGCGGCCGCACCGTGGCCCAGGTCCAGGGCAGCGCGCCCGGCATGGTCGCGAGGTTGCGCCAGATCAGATTGACGACGCTGGTGCCGAGCACCTTTCGGATGTCGGCAAAAATCTCGGCGATTTCACCGCGCGCATCGGCTTCGAGGATCGAGGGAACGCTCTCCTGCCCTTGCATGATTCCCGCTCAATCCGGAAAGCTCGCCGCCACCGTGCCGAGCCCGTCGAGCTCCATCACCACGCTGTCGCCGGCGTTGAGCCACGCGGTCTTCACCAGGCTCCCCGTCAGAACGATCTGCCCGGCGTGCAAGCCCTTGCCCTCCTCGGCCAGATGATTGGCCAGCCAGGCCAGCGCATTATGCGGATGCCCGAGCACATCAGCGCCGGTACCGCGCCCGACTTCGGTGCCATTGATGATGGCGCGGCCGACCACATTGAGCAGATCAGGCGCGTCGTTGCGCGGGATTGCCGGGCCGAGCACGCAGCCGGCGGCGAAGAAATCATCGGCGACCAGCGTCGGTGCGCCCAGCGTTTCCCATTTGACGTAGCGGTCGTCGACGATCTCGATCGCGGGGTGATAGGCCTCGACCGCCTCCATCATCCACTCGGCGGTGAACGGCGCTTCCGACGGCAGCAAATTGCGCGCGAGCCGGACCGCGATTTCGCACTCGACGCCGACACGGATGTAATCGCCGAAGCGCAGCTTGGCGCCAGACTCATGCACGCCCTTGGCGAACACGCCGCCGCCGCAGGGATGCGGGATATCGAGATATTGCTGCATCACCGCGCTGGTGCAGCCGATCTTGTAGCCGACCAGGCTGCCGACCTGCGGCAGCAGCAAATCGTGGACCGCGCGCTGAACCTTGTAGCCCTCGGCTTCGTCCTGCGGCGCGAGGTCGGACGAAAGCGCAGCCAGCGGGCTGCGGCTGCGGCGGGCGCCGGCAATGCGCTTGGCGGCCGCGAGAATTTTGTCCATCGGCGGCAGCTCTCTGGTTACAAACCGGCAATGCCGACCGCGCGCTGCGGCCGGAAGCCGGAGGTTACTCTACTCGTCCCGGTAGACCTTTTCACGCTTCTCGTGACGTTCCTGCGCCTCCACCGACAGCGTCGCAATCGGCCGGGCTTCCAGCCGCTTGAGCGAGATCGGCTCGCCGGTCTCCTCGCAATAGCCGTAGGTGTTGTCCTCGATACGCTGCAGCGCGGCGTCGATCTTCGAGATCAGCTTGCGCTGGCGGTCGCGGGCGCGCAGTTCGATCGCGCGGTCGGTTTCGGAAGAGGCGCGATCAGCCAGATCGGGATGATTGACGTTCTCTTCCTGGAGGGTCTGCAGGGTGATCTTCGATTCCCGCAGGATCTCGTCCTTCCACGCCAGCAGCTTGGCGCGAAAATAATCGCGCTGGCGGTCGTTCATGAAAGGCTCTTTTTCGGACGGTCGATAATTCTTCAACTTTTCCAAGGTCAGCCCATCGCGTACAAGGCGGCCCGGAAAATCGTCCGTCCGCGCGGGCCTTATATAGCGGCGGGTTGTGACAGACAATATCGGCCGTCCCCAAGGCAAGGCCGCCCGCTAGATCTTGCACAGGCAAGGCCATCGGGGCGGCCTTCCTGGTCAGTAACCGACCGTAAAACGCTGCCGAATATGGGCTGGACGCTCGATTTCGTCGGCGAGTGCAACTGCGAAGTCCTCATAGGAAATCCAGCTTTTGCCGTCCGAAGCGCTCAAAAGCTGGTCGGTCCCGAGCCGGAACTTGCCGGTCCGCTCGCCTGCCGTGAACAGGGCCGAGGGCGACAGGAAGGTCCAATTCAGCTCCTTTTCCTGGCGCAGCAGGTCGAGAAAGGCGCCGCCCTTCTCGGCCTCGGCCTTGTATACCACGGGAAAGTTCGGCGTCGTGACCAGCCGGACACCCGGCGCCACCTCGAGGCTGCCGGCGCCGCCGACCACGAGATAGCGGCCGACCTCCGAATCACGGGCGGCGTCAATCAGCCGGACCGGATCGCTGTCGAGGAAATGCACCGAGCTGATCGCGGCGTCATGGCCGGCGAACAGTGCCGTCAGGCCGGCCTGGTCCTGCACGTCGCCCGGCTTGGCCGTGACGTTGGGCTGGCCCGCAATCTTCTCGGGGTGGCGGGCGATGGCGGTGATGGTGTGGCCGCGGCTGGCCAGTTCGGTGACGATGCGCGAGCCGGCATTGCCGGATGCGCCGACGACGGCGATCTTCATCAGGGTTTCTCCTTGCGATGGGATGGATGTAGTATCCAATGGTGACTAGATAACGCAAAGAGCGTTGGTGTTAAGAGAGCACTTTGAACTCACCTGATTACGCCGGAGTAACCGCCATGAAAAACGGGAATGCGAAAGCCGCCAACATGAAACCCGATGCCTACGCCGCCAATTGTCCGACCCGCCAGATTCTCGATCGCGTCGGCGACAAATGGGCGGTGCTGATCCTGCTCCTGGTGCGCGACGAGCCGATGCGCTTCAACGCGCTGCGCCGTGCCATCGAAGGCATCTCACAGAAGATGCTGTCGCAGGTGCTGAAGAGTCTGGAGCGCGACGGGCTGATCAAGCGCCGTGTGATCGCGACCGTGCCGGTAACCGTGGAATATTCGATCACGCCGCTGGGCGCGACGCTGTCGACCGCCGTCGATGCGTTGCGTGATTGGGCGGAAAGTAATCTCAAGGAGGTGCTGAACGCGCAGCGCCGCTACGATGCGCAGCGCAGCGCGATGGCGGCGTGAGCAAACAGGATGTGAAGCGAACGCGAAGCCTAGAACTGCCCGGCCTTGGCCAGTTCGACTTCGACCCGAAGCTCGATCTCGGCCAATACCGCATCGAGGCCGGGATCGCCGGAGGAGGATTTCAGGTTGGCCGCCGCATCGCGCAGCCGGTTCATGGTGGCGGTATCGAGATTGCCGGACAGCAGGCCGAGCTTGAGGTCGTCGAGCACGTCGAGCGCGCCGCGCCCGCGCGCCACCGACCGCTTGCGGCGTTCGGTCGGATCTTCGACGCCCTGCATCGCCAGCAGCGCGTCGATGCTGCCGGCGGCTTTCGGCGGGGCCGCCGAGCGAGTCTCTTCCGGCGTCGCCGGCGCATCCGGCAGCGAAAACCCGGTCGAACTGGTACGCCGCGTGTTGCTCGCGGGCGATCCAAGCGTGGTGCCGTTGGGTCCGTAGATGCGCATCGTCATGATCTCGCGGTCGATTGCAGGGAGCTTCGCCGCGTTATGGTTAATGCCGCGTAAACGACCCGGCAAAATCTGCCGCCGCGCGGCAGTTTCGCCGGCGCCGCGAGCTCGGCCGGATCGCGCACAACCGAACAAAGCACAGCACTTTCAACGGACTAGGCCACCGAATCCGCGTGGCACCGATCTCGCATAGTTAATTGCGGACTACCGTCATGGGAGTGGCGTGTCGTCCGGAAAGACTTCAAGGGGAGCATCGGGATGCCCGGCATCCATACGGCGAGAGTGTTTTGGGTGGGCTGCGCGGCGCTGCTGGCGCTGGCGCTGTCGGCCATGTCCGCAGGCGCGACCTCGCGGATCAAGGACCTCGCCAACATCGAGGGCGTACGTCAGAACCAGTTGATCGGCTACGGCCTTGTCGTCGGCCTCAACGGCACCGGCGACACGCTGAACAACATCCCCTTCACCAAACAGTCGCTGCAGGCGATGCTGGAACGCATGGGCGTCAACATTCGCGGCGCCACCATCCGTACCGGCAACGTCGCCGCCGTGATGGTCACCGGCAATCTCCCGGCGTTCGGCACCCAGGGCACGCGGATGGACGTCACCGTCTCCGCGCTCGGCGACGCCAAGAATTTGCAGGGTGGCACCCTGCTCGTCACCCCCCTGCTCGGCGCCGACGGCAACGTCTATGCGGTGGCGCAAGGCTCGCTCGCCATCGCAGGTTTCGCAGCCGAAGGCGCTGCCGCCAGCATTACGCGCGGCGTTCCGACCAACGGCCGCATCCCCAACGGCGCGATCATCGAACGCGAGATCGAATTCGCGCTCAATCGCCTGCCCAACGTGCGGCTGGCGCTGCGCAATGCCGATTTCACCACCGCCAAGCGCATTGCCGCGGCGGTCAACGACTTCCTCGGCGTCAAGACCGCCGAGCCGATCGATCCCTCCACGGTGCAGCTGGCGATCCCCGCGGAATTCAAGGGCAATGTCGTCGCCTTCTTGACCGAGATCGAGCAATTGCAGGTCGAACCGGATCTCGCCGCCAAGATCGTGATCGACGAACGCTCCGGGATCATCGTAATGGGCCGCGATGTGCGCGTCGCCACCGTGGCAGTGGCGCAGGGCAACCTCACGGTCTCGATTTCCGAGAGTCCGCAAGTGAGCCAGCCCAATCCGCTGTCGCGCGGCCGAACCGTGGTGGCGCCGCGCTCGAGCGTATCGGTTTCCGAAGACGGCAAGAAACTCGCGGTCGTCAAGGACGGCGTCTCGCTGCAGCAACTCGTCGACGGCCTCAACGGCCTCGGCATCGGTCCGCGCGACCTCATCAGCATCCTGCAGGCGATCAAGGCCGCCGGCGCGATCCAGGCCGATATCGAGGTGATGTGATGCAAAGCACCTTGGGCGGCATCGTCGATCCCTCACACACCAAAGCTTACAGCAGGACCGCGGCGCGCACCGATCCGCTGCTGACCGAAGCCCTGACCAAGGTTTCGCCCGAGGCGCAGACGAAGATCCGCGCCAAGGCGCAGGACTTCGAAGCCATGTTCCTGAACTCGATGTTTTCGCAGATGACCGCCGGCATCAAGGGCGCCGGCCCGTTCGGCGATACCCCCGGCACCGGCGTCTGGCGCTCGATGCTGACGGATGAATATTCGAAGTCGTTCGCCAAATCCGGCGGCGTCGGCATCTCCAACGACGTCTTCCGTACCTTGATCCTGCAGCAAGCCAACCGCGCCGGCTGACATAAGGGAACCCCGCCATGAATCAGCGAACCCAAGCCAAGCCCGCCGCCGCACCGGCACAGGCGATTTCGACTCCGGCCGAGGCCCGCAAGCTCGCGGAAGACCTGATGGACGTGATGAGCGCGCTGCTCGGGATCATCGAGCGCGAAACCGAACTGGTTCGTGCCGGCAAGGTGCGCGAAGCGATGGAGCTGGAGGGCCAGAAGGGCGAGCTATCGCGCCGCTACATGATCACCGTCGAACATCTGAAGACCTCGCAAAAATATCTGGCGCAGGTATCGCCTGAATTGCTGACCACGCTGCGACGCCACCACGACACGTTCCGCGCCATGCTGCAGGTCAACCTCACCGTGCTTGCGACCGCGCATGCGGTGTCCGAAGGCATCGTGCGCGGCGTCAACGTCGAGATCCAGCGCCGCAACATCCCCAATACCTATACCGCGAGCGGCCAGCGCGCGGCGCCCGGGCCGCGCAACATGACGCCGCTCGCGGTCAGCCGTTCGCTCTAGCGAATCAAGGTTCGGCCTGCGCGACGCCAATTCGCTCCGGACAAACCTTACAATTTTCGATAAATTCGTGTCCCCGTATATGCACGGGATTCAGCGCGTTCCCTAACACCGTGTTGAGGGGTGCCAAGCTATATTGCGGTTTGAGAGGGGTTGGGATTTGACTCGAAGGAAGCCTGGAGGCTGCCATGAGTACAGATTTCAACATCAAGCCGGTGGGGGCACCGGTCGCCGCGCCGATCGTTCAACCGATCAGCGAAGCGGCGAATCATGCGGTCGCGACCGAATTGCCGGCGCGACAGAGCGTCGTGGCGTCGGACGCCGGCGCACGCACCGGCGATGCCGCCGCGGTCCGCGTTTCGATTTCGAGTGCGTCGGTCTCGAACCAGGTGGTGATCGATCGCGACGCGCGGACGATCGTCTATCAGGTCGTCGATAACCGGACCAGCCAGGTTGTGAAGCAATTCCCCGAGGAAGCCGTGCTGCGCCGCCGCGCCTATTTCCGCGCGCTCGACCTGACCAGGGAAGCCCCGCAGCGTCTTCGCGTGACCGACCGGCAGGCTTGAAACCGGAAGATCCGCTAATCAGGTGACATGCGTCGCGTAAGCCTTGTCCAGATAGGTCTGTCCGCTGGCGGGATCGGTGACGACGTTCTTGATTTCGGCTTTGCCGTTGCTCATCAGCGTGAACTTGGCGTCGCCGATCCGAAACGAATTATCCCTGATCAGCACTTCCTGATATCTGTTGGTGCCACCGCTCTGGTAGTGCACCTTGGCGCGAAAGCCGGTCACGTTCGAGACCGTGATCTTGAACGATTTGTTGTCGGCGTATTTGCCGGTCCAATCGCCCTGATAGTTGTCGGGATTGACCGCGAAGTACGGAGTCTTGGATGGCACCGTCATCCCGACGGTCTTGTAGTTGGCCGACAGGATGCTCAGGACGTCGGCCATGCTACAGCTCCCTTGCCCTCATCCAGGTGTTGTTAGGCGCGGCCTGACAGACCGGCGGCCAGGTTGCAGTTGATGTCAATCAACGACTTCAACTTGGCCGGATCCGGGTTCATCTGCATGTCGACGGTCTGCTTCATGACAAAACAGCCGATGTTGGCGATGTTCTGCCGGACCTCGATCGGCTGCGGATTTTCGTTGGCTTCCGCGGCGCTCATGAAAATCGACCAGAGCCGGCGATTGAAGAGCAACGCATTGTGCATGGCATTGTCGGGACCATTCCAGTTGGACTGAACTTCCTGGAGTTGCCGTGCGGCCTTCAGCAGCGCCTGCGCTTCGATTTCACGGGGAGATGTCGTCGTTTGCGACGTACGAGCGTAGGCCTGGGCTGCATTGGACATTCAAGAACCTCGATGGGGCGGTTGGCAGGACCGCGGGGACTTCGAAAACTGCCCAACTTTCATACAAGCCGTGCCTTTAAATATGGTTAGCGGCGGTTACCAATTGTGTCAGCGGTTCGCCGGAAATCCACATTTTCACCACCTTGCCCGCCGCGGGTTCTAATGAGATTAACATCGAGACCAAAATTTTTGCTTTGAGGCGTTTTATTCGCGCGACCGAAATTTATTTCTCTCACCCAAAAAGAAAAGCGGCGGGGTTTCCCCCGCCGCCTTGATCGTTGTCTTCGCGCCGGACTTAGCGGAGCAGCTGGAGCACGCTCTGCTGGCTCTGGTTGGCCAGCGCCAGCGCGGACACCGCGATCGACTGGCGGGTCGACAGCGCCTGGCTGTTGGCCGCTTCCTCGTTGGTGTCGGCCAGCGTCAGGTTCGACGAGCCGGTCTGCAGCACGTTGATCAGGTTCTTGGAGAAGTCCTGACGGATCTGCACGATCGACAGGTTCGAACCCAAAGCCGAAGCCTGCGTGCGCAGCAGGGTCGAAGCAGCCGCCAGGCCGCCCACAACCTTGTTGGTGGCGGCATTGTCGATGAAGTCGGTGCCGCTCGTCAGGTTCGCAAGACCGAGGCCCGCCGCATTGAACGTCACGCCGGTGATGCTCAAGGTTGATTTGCCTGTTTCGTTGAACGTCAGCTTGAGCTGATCGCCGCCGAGCAGGTTGACGCCGTTGAACGACGCATCCTGCGAAGTGGTGGTGATCTGAGACAGGATGTCGTTGTACTGCTTGACCAGGTTGGCGCGGACGGTCTGCGCCGAAGCGTCGACAACCGGAGCCGTCGCGGTCGTGAAGGTGACCGAGCTGGTGACCGTGCCGCCGATCGCACCGCCTGCCAATGCCGAACCGAGGGTCGACGAAGCATAGTCGTTGCTGGCGGAGATCGTCAGCTTGCCGGACGAATCCACCGTCGCAGCCAGATTGTTGGCCAGCAGCGCGGCATTGAGCTGGTCGAGGGTCTTGACCGTGCCGTTGGCGCCGTCGCCGAAGGTGACGTTGACCGCCGTGCCGCCGTTGAAGGCGGTGAAGGTCAAGGTCTTGCCGGCAAGGCTGCCAGGCGCCGCGGTACGCGTCGCGGTGAAGCTGGTGTCGGTGCCGGTGGGACCCGTGAGACCAAACACCGACAAGGAATTACCGGTGCCGGTAATGTTCAGGTCGTCAGCAATGCCCGTGCTGAGCCTGAGCGTGCCGTTCGCGGCGACCGTCGACGCCGTCGCGCCGGCGGCGTTGGAGACGGTGGCCACACCGGCCGCAATGCTCACGGTTTTGGTGCCGGTAGCAATGTCGATGGCGGTGAGGACATCGGCGACCGTGCCGCCCTGCAGGAAGACGGTCGAGTTGCCGGCCGCATCGGTCAGCAGGTTGGTGTTGCTGATGCCCGAGCCGGTCGGAACCGCCCCGAGGGCCGCAGCGTTGGCATTCTTGAAGGTGATGGTCTTGCCGTTGACGTTCAGCGTCGAACCATCTTCCACCAGGTTGGCGATGCTGGCAGCGCTGGTCGCACGAGCGGCGGTGAGCGTGGTGTTACCGGCGCCAACTGCAGCCGTCAGGTTAAGTGCCTTGAGGCTGTCGGCCTTGCCGGTGATCGAAAGATCAGCGCCCGTGGAGCTGCTGAGCGTCGTGATGCCGGCAAGGGTGGTGCTGGCGGTACCGCCCAGGGTGGCGACACCGGAGGCGACCGACGCGACATACTGACGGCCGCTGGCAAGGTCGATGGCGGTGGTGAGATCGCCAACGCTGGCGTCCGATTGCGCACCAGCACCGAGGTAGATGGTGGAGTTGCCGGTTCCATCCGTCACAACGTTGCCGACCGAGCTGAGCCCGGCAGCGAGGGTGGCAGCACCGGGAACGGTGCCCGACTTGATCGTGATCGTCTTGCCGTTCACGGTGAGGACATCGCCATCCACGAACGAGGATGCAGCCTGGGTCGTCAGACCGCCAGTGCCCGCGGCGCCGCCGGCGGGACCGTAGAGTTTGGTGGCGGCCGTGATATTAACGGCGCCGGCGGTGTTGTCCGTCACCGCAGCCGAGCTGACAAGCGCGCCGGCGGTGGCGCCGAGGGTCGCCGCGCCGGTCACAGCGGTCGTGCCGCCGGCTGCGCCGCTGTACAGCGCGTTGCTGACCGCAGTGGCGCTGGTGTAGGTCGTGGTGCCGCGCAGGTCGGTTGCGGTTGCGCCGGCAATCGTCGCGGAGACGTTCGACTTGGTGGAGTAACCGACCGCGCTCTGCAGCGCCTGGTTGGCCAGCGACTTCGCGGTGTCGACCAGCTTCTGCAGCGAGGTGATACCGGTGTTGGCGGCCTGCAGCACCTGCACGCCGTTACCGATGCCGTCGAGCAGACTGTTGATGTCACCAGCGCGTGCATCGAGCGACTGCGCGGTGAAGAAGTTGGTGGGGTTGTCGAGGGCGGTGTTGACCTTCTTGCCGGTGGCAAGGCGGTTCTGCGTGGTCGCGAGCAGATCTGCGGTCGACTGCAGCGAGAGAAGGTTCTGGCGAACCGAAGCCGAGAGAACAATACCGGACATGTTTCATACCTTTCTGGTGTGAAAATAAAACGAGCCACTATCCCGACCTCTCGATCGGGCGACGGCTCACTCTGAAACCAAGTCTCTAAGAAAAAATGAATCCGGTCGAATAACCCGCGCATAAAGAGGCTGAATTTCAAATTAATAGCCCGCTTGGCCGGCGGCCCCGTGTTCTTACGGGCCGCGAGTAGCCACGCTCTATCGCACAGGCACCAACGGCCCATTCACGATTGATTAACCATCATCGGAAAGGATGCCGAATCCGCCGGCGGGCACCCAGAACTGGCGCGACAAGCGTCAATGGAGAACAGGCATGGCCTTGAAAGTCGAGCTCAAGCCGCACGAACGAATCATCATCGGCGCCTGCGTGGTCACCAATACCGACCAACGTGCCAGGCTCCTGATCGACGGCGACAGGATTCCGATCCTGCGCGAAAAGGACATCCTGACGCCCGAGAGCGCCGACACCCCGGCCAAGCTGATCTATCTCGCGGTGCAGCTCATGTATCTGTCGCCGGACCCGATGGCCCACCACCCAACCTACTTCAGCCTGGTGCGTGATATCCTGACCGCGATGCCCAGTGCATGGCCGTTCATCGAAGGGATCAACAACTACATCTTGAACGGCGATCTCTATCACGCGCTGAAGGAAGCGAAGAAGCTCATCGCCCATGAGGAGCAGATCCTCGAAAGCGCGCGAAAGCTCCAAAGCGAGCCCGACCTCAAGTCAGCCTGAGCGTCGCAACGGCGCCAAACGAAAAGGCCTCCGCAAGGAGGCCTTTTTGCTTGCGATGAAAGTCGTCAGATCAGATCGGCAGGTACTTGGTCAACGTGGTCTGGTAGAGCATAGAGGTGGTTTGATACGAGGCCTGCAGGTTGGTCTGCAGCGCCAGAATTTTGGTTGCCACCTCGTCCGGATTGATCCCCTCGATCGAGTCGAGCATCGTCTGCGCCATTCCCTTGAGCTGGGTCTGACGGTCGGTCGCTCCCTTGATCGCGGTTTGCGCGCCGGCCATTTCCGCCTGCATATCCTGGATCGACTGCTGCCCGTTCTGCGGCGCCAGGTTTGCCGAAATGCGCTGTTGAAGCGCATTCACCTGCGCTTTGGAATTCGGGTTGTTGGCATTGGTCGTGACCGCGGCATACACCGCGATGTTCTGCAGCTGATAGCGCAGTGCCTCCTCGTTGGCGCGCGCGCCGTATTGCACCGTGACCGCCTGATCGACGCGCGCGATCGCGGTGCCGCGCGCGGGATCGGCGCCGACTTCGCCAGTGTACCACGACACCGTGTTGGCCGGAGTGCCGCCGATCAGGTTCGTGGCGGTGGCAAACGGCGGACCGTTGACGCGCAATGGCGCAGGCGTGGCCGTTGCCGCGGCACTGAACCCAAGCGCCGCAAATGCTGTCGTGTTGGAACTGCTGATCGAGAGATCAGCGCTGTCGGCGCCGTGCAATGCAATCACTCCGCCGCTGACGGTCGATGGCGTCGTGGCACCGGAAATCGAATCGATCTTCGCCAGCAACGCCTGAACGCTGTCGGTGATGTTGAGCTGGTCGCCGGTCGCGCCGGCGGCCACGAATGTGATCGGCGTTCCGTTGACGGTGATGGTGTCGCCCGCTGCGAAGCTCGTGGCCAGCGAATCCGTTCCCGCCGCGCCGGACAATAGCGTGGCGCCGGTGATCGGCGCCGGGACCGCCGCCTGGTTGTTGACCGCACTTCCCGTGATCGTTGCCGACGGATTGAAGAAATTATCCGACGCGGCAATCGCCGATGCCGCAACCAGCGCGGTATCGCCCAGCGTCTGGATCGACGACGTCAATGCGGCCTGCAGATTCGCGGTCGTCGCGACGGTGTCGACACCGATCAGGAATGAACCTGATGGCGGCGGATTTGTCGTAGTCGCGGTCAGCGTGATCGTCTCGCTGGTACCATCGGGCAGATTGAAATTGAACGCGATCTTGTCGCCATCATTCGGATTGACGGCGCCAAGATCGATGGTCGCGGACGGCGGCGCGCCGGCCGGCTGCGTCACGGTCGCGCCGGTCAGCGACGAACTGATGGCGCCAAGCTTCAGCCCGAAGGACGAGCCGTCTTCGGCAAGGCTGGTAACGGTCGTCGTCGCCGGCGGCGAGGCGACGGTGAGATGCGCCATGTTGCCGACGCCCTGATCCGCCTCCCGGCGCTCGTTGATCAATTGCGTCAACCCGGCCTGGGTTCCCGTGCCGGCGAGCATCACGTCGGCCGGCACAGTCGCGGACTTGTCGGTGGTGCGCCCCGAAAACAGATAGCGGTCGCCCGACTGGCTGTTGAGCAGCGAGACGGCGTTGGAAAACGCCGCCTGCGCCGTGATCTGGCCGGAAGTCTGTCCGTTGTTGTTGAGCACGATGGTCGACGCAGCCGCGGCACTCTTTACCGCCGTACCGATGTTGGCCAAGCCCTGCAGCGCCAGGTTTAGAACGCTGATTCTCGTATTGACGTTGGTCGCAGTGTTCGCGAAGGCATTGATGCTGCTGACCTGCGCACGCAGGCTCAACGCAAACCCGCGATCGGCACCCTGCCCGGCATAGGTCGTCGAGACCTTGCCGCTCGCAAGCTGCTGCGTCAGATCGTTGAGCTGATTGCGCAGCCCGATGATCGAGCTCCCGATATAGGATGTCCTGCCACTAACGCCGTCGATAGACATGAAATCCTCACATGGACTGGATCAGCGTGTCGTACATCTGCTTGATCGAAGACATCACACGCGCGTTGGCGGAATAGGCATTCTGCAGCGCCAGCAGATGCGCCATTTCGTCGTCGATATTGACGCCGGAAGTAGCGTTCACCTTGTTCTGCAGAGTGTTCAGCACGACGTTCTGGCCGTCTGCCAGCTGCTTGGCGGCATTCGCCGCCTCGCCCTGCTGGCTGATGAACTGCCTGGCGAAGTTCGTGAGCGTGCCGGTGAACGGAGCCCCCGTGGTGCCGATGCCGGTCGTCGGCGAGTAGCGATAGGACCCGGTCGACAATTGCGTGAGAATGAAGTCCGAACGCGCGGTATCGCCGGCGGCCGTGAGCGGATTGGTGGAATAGACGATGGTGCGCGAGGGATCGCCGAGCAGCGCGGTATTGACGCTGATGCGGGCCGCCAATCCGATTTGCTGCGAGCCGTTGGCGGTGATCGCCCCGCCATAAGGCGCGCCATTGTCGGTGAACAGCGGCAACTGTACGTTACCGCTGGTCAGCGACGTCATGGTCGTGGTGACCGACGCGGCGAGGACGTCCGAACGATTCGGCACGCCGTCGTCCAGCACCCGCAATGTGGACCCCGACGGATTTGAAAACTGAAGGTCGGCGGTCGCTCCAAGCGCGGCGTTGAGCTGGGTAATCACCGAGCCCATGCCCGCGGAGAAGTCGACGCCGAGAACCTCGTCGTTCGGATCGAGCGTTGCCGCGTTGGTCAGCGGCAGCACGCTCGGATCGTCGACGCGCACGATCGAGAGATTGTGCGTGGCGCCGGTGATGTTGTTCTTGTAGGTGACGTGAATGATGTTGCCGGACTGCAGCCCGGCCAGATCGAGGTCGAAACCGGCCTGCGGCGCGACGGATCCAGGCGCGGCGACGCCGTTCGTGGTCTTGTCCGACAGCGCGCTCGACATCGATGCCGCGAACTGATCGACCTGGGCCTGGGCCTGCACCAGCGTCTTGTCGCGCAACTCGAGATAGGCGGCGATCTTGCCGGAGCGGATCGAGTTGGTCGACACCATGTCGTAACTGCCGCCATGCGGGAAGTTGATGGTGATGGTGCCGACGTTACTCTTGGTTGGATCGGTGTTGTACAGGGTGTTGGGCGTGACCGTACCTTGCGGGTTGAAGCTCAGCTTCGAGGCCTCGGTGCCGACCAACTGCACGCCGGAATTGGTGAATATCGTCACCTGATTGAGATTGTTGGTCACGGTTCTGATGTCGATCAGCTGCGACAACTGATCAATATACTGATCGCGCTGATCGAGCAGCGATGCCGTCGAAGCGTCGGTCTGGCCGCCGCCGTTCTGCAGCTTGATGTTGATCGCCGCGATCTGGGCCATGGCGTTGTTCGCGGTGATCACGGAGTCGTTGATGCCGGTCTCAGCGTTGGCACGGAGGTTCTGAATGCCTTGCGTCGTCGAGTTGAGCTGCTGCGCCATCGCCTGTGCCGCGGCGACCGCGCCGATGCGCGCCGACTGCGAGTCCGGACTGGTCGACAGGCCCTGCATCGCCGTCAGCAGGTTGTTGAACGCATTCTCGATGGTGCCGCTTTCGTCCGGATTTCCATAGACGTTCTGCAGGTTGGCGAGATAGGTCGAACGTACCTCGGAGTACGACGCGCCGGAATTTTCGGTGCGCAATTGGGTCTGCAGATACTGATCGAGCTGCCGGTTGACGCCGTTGATGAGTACGCTCGAACCGAAGTCGCCGGTCGTGCCTGCGACCTGGTTGATGGTCTTCTTGACGTAGCCCGGCGTCTCCGCGTTGGCGACGTTCGACGAGACCAGCGCGAGCGAGGCTTGCGTCGCGCGCAGGCCTGACATCGCGGTAGAGAGAGCCTGACTCAAACCCATGACTAAATGCCCATCTCAAATCGCATCGCGAAGGAACGGATCGCGGATCAGCGCAACACGTTCAGGAGATCCTGCACCATCGTGTTGGAAGTGGTGATGACCTTGGTGTTGGCCGAATAGGCCTGCTGGGTCACGATCAGCTTGGTGAACTCGTCGGCGATGTCGGTGTTGGATCCTTCCAGCGACGAACCGACGATGGTTCCAGACTTGCCGAACAATGCGCCGCCGGATTCGTCGGTCACCTCGAAGGCGCCGCCGTTGACACGTTTGAGGAAGTTGGTGCCGTTGAAGGTCGCGATCGAGATTTCGGCGAGATCGAGGTTACGACCGTTGGAATAATTGCCGACGATGCGGCCGTTGGTGCTGACACCGACCGACTGCAACTGGCCGGCCGGGAAACCGTCCTGCTGGATCTGGTTGACCTGGACGTTGCCGTTGGCGTCGGCGAACTGGGTCACACCACCGGTGCCGAAGTTGATGACGGGGCTGCCGAGGGAAACACCGTTGACGACCGCGTTGGTGAGCGTGATGGACGGTATCGCCGGCGACATCTGGCCGGAGGCAGAGAAAGTGAAGTTGGTATTGACGTTTTGCCATGCCACCTGCGTGCCGGTCGCGTTGGCATTGACCTGATAGAACATGTTCCAGGTATCGGTATGACCGGGGCCGAGCGAGGAGCTGTCGCTCTTGGCCCAGCGGAACTGCAGGTTCACCGGCGCGCCCGACACGTCGTAGGTGGTGACCGCGCCTCCCGCGACGCTCTGATCGAGGAATGTCGAGTTGTCGTTGCCGACCACCTGCCCGGTGCCGATCGTGCCGCCGCCGCCGCGTGTCGCAGAAGCGGTGCCGGTGAAGCCGAGGGCTGCGAATGCCGTCGGGTTCGAGCTGGTGACCGAGAGGTTGGCCGCCGTTCCGGTATGCAGCGTGATCGAACCGCTCGTAATCGTGGACGGAATTGCCGTTCCCGTGATCGAGTCGATCTTGGCGAGCAAGTCGTCGATGTCGTCGGTAACATTGAGCTGATTGCCGACGGCACCCGCCGCCACGAAGGTGACTACCGTGCCGTTGACCGTGATGGTGTCGCCCACGGCGAAGTTGGCGGAGATCGAGTTGGTGCCTGCCGCGCCCGAAAGCGTGGTCGCGCCGGTATTGGCGACCGACGGCGTCGCCTTGTTGCTCTGCACGGTGCCGCTGGTCGACGAGTCGGTGTACGGCGCCGGAGGCGTTCCCACCACCAGCGGATTGTGTCCGGCGCTGAAAGATCCCGGTGCGAGCAATTCCGACCCCAGAACCGACGTATCGTGTCTCGTCGTCAGCGGATAAGAGGCGAGGTTGGCGCGATAGTCGATCTTGGTGGTTTCCTGCGCCGGCAGGAAGTCGTTCTGGAATTTGAGAACCTGCGGCGAACTGCCCGACGGGTTGCCGGTGGTCGGATCGATCGGAACGCCCTGGAGATAATAGCCGGCGCCGTTGACGAGATAGCCGCTCTTGTCGATCTGGAAGTCGCCACGCCGTGTGTAGCGGTCGACACCGTCGAACACCGGCGTGCCGTCGGTGAAGGTGCCGGGCTTTTGCACGGCGAAGAAGCCGGCGCCGTTGATGGCCATGAAGGTCGCGACCGAGGCCGTCTGCACGTCGCCCTGCACCGAGTTGGTGCTGCGCGATTGCGTGGTCACGCCACCCGCCAACTGCTGGGTCGATGCGGTCTGCGGAATGAGATCGAGGAAACTGGTGTCGACGCGTTTGAACGCCGTGGTCTGCGAGTTCGCAATATTACCCGAGACGTTTTCCAGTGCGTACGACTGCGCGCGGAGGCCGCCGACCGCTGTCGTAAGAGCGCCGAAGATACCCATGACATTCTCTCCAAGTTCGATCCGGGCGGCTCGCCGGTCTCGCGTCATCGCAGGCCGCGTCGGGAGAAGATGTCGCAAGCGCCGTGCCAGATGCAAAAATTGATATTTATCAGTCGCTTAAATAAAAAGCCCCGGTCGAAAGACCGGGGCACAATTGCCGGGCGGGGCAACAATTGCCGGGCGCGAGCCTTTAGGAGGCCGATGGCGAGGACGGGTGAAACACCAGCCCAAATCCATCGATGCAATAGCGCAAACCCGTCGGCTTCGGGCCGTCGTTGAAGACGTGACCGAGATGGCCGCCGCAGCGTCGGCAATGCACTTCGGTGCGCAGCATGCCGTAGGCGCGGTCCTCGGTCTTGCCGAGCGCGTTGTCGAGCGGTTGATAGAAACTCGGCCAGCCGGTGCCGCTCTCGAATTTCGTCTCCGAGGAGAACAGCGGCAGGTCACACCCGGCGCAGGCAAAGATGCCCTTGCGATGCTCCTTCAACAGCGGGCTCGAACCCGGACGCTCGGTGCCGTGCTTGCGCAGGATTTCATATTGCTGCGGTGTCAGTTGCGCGCGCCATTCGGCGTCGGTCTTTTCGATCTCGAATTTCCCGGCGGCCTGAGCCGGCGTTGTGCGCAACCAGCGGAAGGTCACAAGGCCGAACAGGCCGGCAACAGATGCGAGCAGGATACGGCGGTCGATCATCGGGGTCTCCGTGCGAGGCGGAACAAGATGGTTCGCCATCAAATACGACGCGCTCGTGCGGAAGTTACACGGATCCGTCCCGAATTCGCTCACTTTCCTGCGAGGGGGCGACCGGCGGCACTGCGCCCTCCGGGGCGTCCGACGCCGGCTGCGGGCGGGCCGACCGCGGCTGCGAAGAATCCGGCGGACGGCGGCGGAGTGGCGGCCTGGTTCCGGCCTGCCGGCTGGCCTCGGCCACCCGCGCCTCGCGAATCTGTTCCTTGGCGCGCCCGCCTTCCCGATAACGGGCCAGCGCGCCCGCGGCGGCAGAACTTCCCCGCCCCCACATGCCGATCAGGTGACCGGCGACCCGCCCGGTTGTGCCGCCTGCCCAGACCAGTTCGAACGGCGAAAATAGCCGCCAGCGTTCGTCGCCCCACAGAATGCTGCGCGCCACCAATTGCCCCGCCATCGCCGCGGTGTTCATCCCCTGGCGGCCGAAGCCGCTGGCCACCCACAATCCTTTGCGCAACTGGCCGATCTGCGGCATGCCGTGCACGGTTACTCCGACCGCGCCGCCGAACACGTCGGATATGCCAACCTTGCCGAGCGTTGGAAAAATCGTGGCGATTCGCCGCTGGATGGTCGCGCCGAAGCGGCGCGGCCGCGCGTTCCAGGACGTCTCCGGACTGGCCCACATCAGTCGGTCGCCCTCCACGATCCGGAAATGATCGATGCCGTCGCTGTCGGTAACAGATCCCTGAAAGGTGATGGCCTCAGCAAGGCGCGCGCCAAGCGGTTCGGTTACAGCGGCATAGCGCCAGACCGGCAGCAGCGTTTCCGACAGCCGCCGCAGCGGCGCTCCAAGATGGATGTTGCCCGCCAGCACGATGTGCGATGCACGGAGCCGCGCCGACGGCGTCACGATGCGCTTGCGAATGCCCGAAGGGTCGATGCTGACCACCGGCGTGTCCTCGAAGATGCGCGCGCCTGCCCGCCTTGCGAGCCCAGCCAGACGCTGGACATATTTGCGGCCGTCGACCTGAAACGCCCTGGGGTAATAGATGCCGTGGAAATAGTGCCCGGTCTTGAGCTGATCGCGCACCCGATCGACCTGCCAGCCCTCAACTTCGGTTTCGAAATCCTCGCTCAGCGTCTGCAGCCGGCTGATCAGCGTTTCGCCGGCGTCGACATTGGAGACTTCCAGCGCCCCCTCGCTCAGCGCAATGCCCGGCATCGCCTCTTCGGTCGCCACGGCGCGAATGTAATCAGCGCCCTGCTTCGACAGCGCCCATAGCTCGCGGGCATCCTCGAGGCCGACGCGCTCGATCAACTCGCCGATCGGCAGGCTATAGCCTGGCATGACGGTACCAAGCTGGTTGCCGGACGCGTTCCAGCCGACGTGCCGGCCTTCGAGCACGGCAACGCTGGCGCCAAGACGCGCCGCCTCGAGCGCCACGGTCAGGCCGGCGAGCCCAGCCCCGACCACGCAGATGTCGACATCGAGGTCGAACGACAGCCGCGAGCGAAACGGCGCGTCGTCGTCCGGACCGTTGGTCGCACTTGTGAAAGTCTCTGCCATGGCGTTTTCTTACGGACCGCTGCGGCGCTTGTCACCTTGTCCTGGGCATGAGCTTGTAGATTAATTCAGGCCAAAACGAATCGAGATTGCGCCCATGCGCCGTTTGATGCTGCTGCGTCATGCCAAGACCGAACACGACGCGCCCTCGGGGCAGGACCAGGATCGCCGGCTCGATGATCGCGGCCGCCTCGATGCCGCGGCCGTCGGCGGCTGGATCGGCCGCCACCTACCCGTTCCCGACACGGTTCTGGTTTCAACCGCGGTGCGGACGCTGCAGACCTGGGAGATCGTCCGGCAGGCGATGCAGGATGCCGCCAAGGATTTCGTCCCGCCGCAGGTCGAGTTCCTGGCCGAACTTTACGGCGCCGACCCGACGCATCTGTTGCAGATCGTCCGCGTGGCCGAAGCCGCCGATTCCCGGCGGTTGATGGTGATCGGCCACAATCCCGGCATGCATGAACTGGCGCTGGCGTTGTCCGGCAGCGGCGATGCGGCCGCGAAGAAAGCACTCGAGCACAATCTGCCGACCAGCGGCCTTGCGATCCTCGACTTTGCGATCGAGGACTGGAGCGAGGTGGCGTTTCGCCGCGGCACACTCGTGCGCTTCATCAGCCCGAAACTGCTGAAGCAGACGTCCGACGACTAGAGCACGGTGAGCTGGAGAGGACGCAGCGCGGTGCTCTTCGAGGGCATACCGGCGGGCCTCGGCACAAAATCGCGAAAGCAACCCCATGCAAAGATAGGCGGGCGGACATCGCGGCGCCGCCATGGTACGCTGGCCGCTGACAGGAGGCGCAGATGTTCAAATCCATTCTGGTGCCGCTCGATCTCGCCGACACCGACCTGGCGAAGCCTGCGATTGCGACAGCTGCGACGCTATCGCGGACCTGGAACGGCACGGTGCGGCTGCTCAACGTCATGCCGACGACGCCGCTCATGCTGGCGGAATACGTGCCGGCCGATTTCGACGCCCAGCAACGCCAGACCTCGGAAGAAGCGCTCGCGATCGTGGCCCAGGAATCCGGCATCGAGGCCTCGCGCATTTCCACCGTGGTGCGGCAAGGCGGCATCTACCACGAGATCCTCGAGGAGGCAGCGGCGATCAAGGCCGATTTGATCGTGATGACGTCGCATCGGCCGGCGATGCGAACCTATTTTCTCGGCTCCAATGCCGGCCATGTGGTGCGCTACGCCAAATGCTCGGTGCTGGTGGTGCGGCACTGAAGGAGCAACAAAGACATGCGATCACCATGCGGCCCGGTCGATCGACGGGCCGCATGTGTTTTATCGCACAGGTTGAGGCACCGGGCCGTTACCGAAGCCGCCGAGATCCGGATCTGCGAGACCCCGAACCGCGTCCTCGATCTGGCTGCGGTTTAGGCCGATGTCGCGGAGCTCACGATCGTCCAGCTGCCGCAGCGCTTTGATCGCCGCCCGGCGATCCAGATAGACTGCAATTGCATGCGCCCAAATCCCGAACCGGCGGAGCAATCCGCCCGAGCTAAGGGAAATTGCAGGCTGGGCTGCGGCTTGGGGCATCGTGGTCATTGGTCTGCTCCGGTTGGTCTTTCAGCGGCAAGGTGCTGCCGCCGACGCAATCGCTGGGAATCAGCGGCTGCGCCCTAGGTCTGATTGCTTGCACTCTCCTCAGTGCAATCTCAGGCTTGATAGGTTCAAAATGATCCGGTACATTTCTCGGTGCAAGTGAAACATTGATCTCGGTGCAATAATGTCAAGGTTTGAATATCTCAGGCTTGCCGATGCAGTTGCCTCCGAGATCGCCAATGGCGGGCTCAAACCGGGCGATCGCCTGCCGCCGCAACGCAGTTTCGCCTATGAGCGCAAGATCGCGGTCTCCACCGCGAGCCGCGTCTACACGGAATTGTTACGCCGCGGCCTCGTGGTCGGCGAAGTCGGCCGCGGCACGTTCATTTCCGGACAGGCACCCCGTGCGATCACCGCGCTGACGGAGCCGCGCGGCGCCCGCATCGATCTGGAAGTCAGTTATCCGATGCTGCCGACGCAATCGGCCCTGATCGCGAAAAGCCTCGAAGGCCTGGAGCGGCCCGAAGCGCTCGAAGTCGCCTTGCGGCAAGGCACCAGCGCCGGAACGCAGGCTGCGAGAAGCATCTCGGCGGATTTCATCTCCCGAAGCGGCTGGTCGGCACGGGCCGAGCAGATCGTCTTTACCGCCAACGGCCGGCAATCCATCGCCGCATCCCTTGCCGCCATCGTGCCGCCGGGCGGCCGCTGCGGCGTCGAGTCCCTGACCTATCCCTTCATCAAAGGCATTGCCGCCCGGCTGGGGGTGACGCTGGTGCCGCTAGCGATGGACGAACACGGCCTGCGTCCCGACGCCGTGCAAAAGGCCCACCGTGACGCGCAATTATCGGCGCTGTACGTCCAGCCGACGGTTCAAAATCCGCTGGGCATGACAATGCCCGGCTCACGCCGCGCCGAGTTGTTGCGCGTCGTCGAGAAACTCGATCTCACCGTCATCGAAGACGCCGTCTATGGCTTCCTCGACGACGAAGCCCCGCTGGCTGCGCTGGCGCCGAATTGCTGCGTCGTGGTCGACAGCCTCTCCAAGAAGGTCGCACCGGGTCTGGCGCTCGGCTTCATCGCCGCACCGCCACGTCTGCGCGAGAGTATCATGTCATCGGTTCGTTCCGGCGGATGGACCGCGTCGGGATACGCCTTCGCGGCCGCGCAACGGATGATGGCCGACGGCACCGCGTCCGAACTCGTCAGGCTGAAGCGAGCCGATGCGCAGCGGCGCCAGCGCCTCGCCATGGAGCGCCTTGCCGGCTTCGAGATTGAGGCGAACCCGAAATCCTATCATCTGTGGTTGACGCTGCCGCCGCACTGGCGGTCGCAGACATTCGTCGCGGCCGCGGCCCGCCGCGACATCGCGCTGACGCCCTCGTCGACTTTCGCGGTCGCCCCCGGATACGCGCCGAACGCGGTACGGCTGGCGCTGGCCGCGCCACCGATCGATCAACTCGATGCGGGCCTGCGTGTATTGGCGGGAATGCTGAGCGCCGGGGAAGAAGATTTCGACTCGACCGAATAGCTTGACCGCCCCCCTCACCGCACCGGCCACTCCGCGATAAAGCCCTTCACCTTGTACGGCTCGATCTTGTCCCATTCGGCGAGAATGCGGCGCCGGAATTCGCAATCGGTGTGCCAGAGCGACCGCGGCGTTGCGAAACTGTCGACGGTGACCAGCATCTTTTCCACTTCCGGCCAGTGCCGGTGCAGCGTCATCGGATAGCGGCGCGCGGTCCAGGTATTGCCGAGGCAAATCACGCTGCGGATGTTCGTCAGTCCCAGCGCGGCATCGATCACCGGAAGCGAGAAGATCACGTTTTCACCGGTGTTCATCGCGCGATCTTCCCGCAAGATGCGCTCGCGCGGAATGCCGCGCGCGATCATCGCGTCCGCAATGATTTCACATTCCGAACGGTCCGAGCCCGGAGTGATCCCGCCGCTGACAATCGCGCAGCGAAAGTACCCGTCGCGCCAGAGCCTGAAGGCCTGATCGACGCGCTCCTCGACATCGACGCGGGTTCCGAACACGAACAACAGGTCAGCCGGCTTCAGCGGCGTGCTGATTAAATGCCGCGCGTTGATCGCCGCAATCTCGGCCTCGGTCGGCAATCGCGCGCTTCGATCCGTCATCATGCTCGCAACATGCCCATCCAGCCGCGACAAAACGCGCCGCTACGATGCCGTACGCCGCGCGCTTCGCGAAGTCACATTTGATTGCGCTTGATTGCGGAACTACGGCAGCAGTGTTGTCGGCAAATGATCGAAGTCGTAAGTGCGCGGCCTGTTGCGCATGATGAAGCCGCCGATCTGCCAGCTGAACAGCGCGACGAATCCAACCAGGAACAACGCGCCGTACCATTCACCGGTCGCGAACGCGCGCAGCAGAAGTCCTGCCATCGCGATGCCGAGCAACGTCACCATCGCAAGTGCCGCGGCGTAGGTGATCCGTCCGATACCGGCGAACAACGCGGCTTTGCTGCCCGCCTCGGCCATTCGCCGATGCAATTCGGTGATGAAGGCACGATAGTCGCTATCCTGTGGCACCATCAGCGAAACGGTTTGCCAGGTGGTCGAGAGAATGGCGATGCGTCCACCATTCTTGCCCTGGAGGTCGGCGCGGAAACGGCGGGATTGCATCGACGACGGCTTATAACTGAGGCGGACCGCCGCGATGTCGGCGTAACGCCAGACACCGGATTTGCCCGAGATATGCCAGGACAAGCCGGCATCGGTCAGTTTGAATTCATGCGCCGATCCGATCAGCGACGCCTTGTAGACGTAGCGGGTCTCTGGCGCGCTCTCGCCCGATATCTCCGTCTTGTCCGGTAGCGAAGTTGGCAATTCAAAAATCCCGGTAGCGGCTGGGCACGCAGCTTGCGCGGCCAGCCGGCTTTATCTTACAAGCAGGCCATGGCCGAGACGACCTATTTTCCGCGACGCCTGATTTTGGCCGGCGCGATGATTTCCGGGGTACTGCTGGCGCTGGCCGTTCACATGCTGGGCGCACGCTTCGGGCTCGATCTCGGCGGTTTGTGGCGATCCGATACCCGCGAATTCATGCCCGCGGGCGCCGCCATTGCGTGGTGGCTGATTGCGACCGTCGGCTTTTGCAGCGGCTATCTCACCGCCAATCTGATGCACAGTGCGGTGTCCGGCCAAATCCCGCAGCGGATGCGGCAGTTCCTGATCGCGGTCGGCGTGCTGATCCTGGCCGGCGCCGGACAGGCGGCCTCGGCACCGAGCCCGATCCCGACGATTTCGGGCGTGCTTTCAGGTCTTGCGGCGTTATGCCTCGGCGCCGTGATGGCATTCTGCGGCGCGCATTTCGCGCTGCGCAAGGCCTGACTTCGAGGCCTGACTTCGAGCTCTCCGCCTAGGCCACGATGCGGGCACGCGGCCGCGACAGCATCGCTTGCACATCGGCGGCCGGACGCGGCTTGCTGAACAGATAGCCCTGCGCCTGCGTACATCCCTCGCGGCGCAGCAGATCGAATTGGGCCTCGGTCTCGACGCCCTCCGCCGTGGTGACGATCCCAAGACTCTTGCCCAAGCCAGTCACGGCGCGGACGATGGCCATCGAATCGTCGCGCGTGGCCAGCTCGCTGACGAACGAACGGTCGATCTTGATCTTGTCGAACGGGAAGCTGCGCAGATAGCTCAGCGACGAATAACCGGTTCCGAAGTCGTCGAGCGATATCCTGACGCCGAAGCTGCGAAGTTCGTGCAGCACCGCCAGCGTCGCCTCGCTGTTCTGCAGCAGCACCGATTCGGTGATCTCCAGTTCGAGGCGATGTGCCGCAAGACCGGAGGCCTGCAACGCGGACTTCACAGACACTACCAGGTTCGGATTCTTGAACTGTGCCGGCGACAGATTGACGGCGACGGTGATATCCTCGGACCAGCCAGCGGCGTCGACGCAGGCCCGTCGCAGCACCCAATCGCCGAGCGGAATGATCAGGCCGGTTTCCTCCGCCAGCGGAATGAAATTCGCCGGTGCGATCATGCCGCGCAGCGAATGGTTCCAGCGCACAAGGGCCTCGAACGCGACGACGCTGTCGCTGGCGACGTCGCGGATCGGTTGATAATAGACTTCGAACTCGTCGCGTTGCAGCGCCGCGCGCAGATCCAGTTCCAGAATGCGCCGCGCCTGGGCGCGGGCGTCCATTCCGCTCTCGAAGAAGCGGTAGGTGCCGCGGCCGTCCGCCTTGGCGCGATAGAGCGCGAGATCGGCCTTCTTCAGCAGTTCATCGGGATTCTTGCCGTCCTCGGGTGCCAGCGAGATGCCGATGCTGACGCCGACGACGAGCTGATGACCTCCGATATCGTAGGGCTCTCCGATCTTCTCGACGATGTGGCTGGCAAGCAAGGCCACCGCCGAGGGATCGCAGTCGCTGCAGAACTGCACGACCGCGAATTCATCGCCGCCAAGTCTTGCCACCGTATCGTGCTCGGTGACACATTCACCGAGCCGGCGGGCGACTTCCTTCAGCAAGGCATCGCCGACCGGATGGCCGAGCGAGTCGTTGATTTCCTTGAAATGATCGAGATCGAGGCAGAATACCGCGAGCTGATCGCTGCGCTTGACGAGGCGCAGCGCCTTCTCGAGCTGCTCACGGAACAACGTCCGGTTCGGCAGATTGGTCAGCGCGTCATGGCGCGCCATGTGCGTGATCTGCTCCTGGGCCGCCTGCCATTCAGTGATGTCCTCAAAGGTCGCGACCCAGCCGCCGCCCTTCTTGGGCTGATCGACGACGCGGATCGAACGTCCGTTGCGGGTGACGACCCTGGTCAGGCTCTCGCCGGCTTTGGCCGCTGCCACCACCTTGGCGAAGAACTCGTCGGGATCGCCGTCCCATTTTCCGATCGATTTCTGATCCTGCAGAACGTCGACCAGCAAGCGGCCCTGCAGCGGCATGTCGGTCCGATCCATCATCTCGCTGTAGCGCTCGTTGAACAGCATGATGCGGCCGTCCGCGTCGAACATGCAAAGTCCCTGCGACATGTTTCCGATTGCCGAGTCGAGCAGGAGCTTCTGCTGATGCATTTCGCTGCTTGAACGTCGGTCGAGCAGCGCCGCCACGAACGATATGCCGAGAATGGCGAAGGCTGCGACGGCGGTCAAAAAGGAAAGCGCGGCCGGCGAGATCGACAAACCGTCGGTGGCGAGGGTCGGATCCGGAACGAGCGTGACGGCTCCCATTGCCGTGAAATGGTGGGAAACGATCGCGATCGTCAGCAGGCCGGTGGCGGCCAAGGTATGATTGCGGTCATCCCGCCGCGCGGCGACGACGAGCGCGAGCGCTGCAAACATGCCGCCGAACAGGACGGAAGCCAGCACGATCCCCGGCGACCAGACGATGCGCGCCGGAAGCTCCAGCGCCATCATGCCGGTGTAGTGCATCGCTGCGACACCAGCGCCAACGACCGCGCCGCCGAGCGCAATCGTCGAGCGGCGCTCGTTGAGCAAGGCGATGCTGAGGCCGATCGCGGCGATCGACACCGCAAAGATCAGCGACATCAGGGTGACCGGAATGTTATATCCGGCGCCGGTGCCGGGATCGTAGGCCAGCATCGCCACGAAGTGAGTGGCCCAGATACCGCAGCCGCCGACCGCCGCATCAAGGCCGACCCAGATCGCGCGGGTGCGGCCATGTGAAGCCCGGGCACGATGAAACAGGCTGATCGCTACCGCGCTGGACAGCCAGCAAATGATGCCGCCGAGAACGACCAGCCGCAAATCATGCTCGGTGACGAGGCAATTCAAAACTTGATACATCACAGACCCCCGCTATCAGTCTGTAATGACGGCGCGAATGGTGCATTGAAGTTAACGCCGCGGTTTCGGCTGCACCGATGGTGAACAAATGCTTGGCGCCCTCGCCTGCGGGTTGCGGGCTATTGCCGTTGCCCGCAGATTCCCGGTATTGACCCCCCGCGCCTTTCAAAACGACGAACCGCGACCTGATTTCGAATCAGGCCTGCCCGCACCAGCCTCAGGCCGGCAAGAATCGCAGCCACCGGCGCGCGACGCCGCGCGATTTTCGCGCGCGGCGTTTTGCCTCAACGGACCGGGGTGGCGCTGATCGGCGCAGCATCCAGTGGGGCCTCGCCTTCCTCAGCCCTCCTGGATGAATGGCCGGCCATCCCAACAGCTGACGGCATGGCTGATTTAATCGGCACGACTCAAAAAGCCCTGTCCAAGCTGCTTTCCTGGCGCCTTCTCGGCCATCGACGGCCGCGCTTTCACGAGTTATCTCGCGGCGTAACAATAGATGTCCTGCAATCGATGCATGCGCGCAATGTCCTGGGCGAAGAGTCCCCCCTTGTGCGCGAGGCCCTGGGATCGAGGGAGATCGAGGTTTTGGGATCAAGAAAGCGCAAGCCTTCTAAAAGCCCGATCTGCGCTTCATGTTCGGCGGCGGCCCCGGACTGCAGGCGGCGGAGACGTTGCTGAAACTTCCCGAAAAGCGCAAGGGAACAGCGGAACGGCTCGGTTAAAGGGGCCGGAAACACCTTTGGTCGCGACTCAAAATTGTTGACGCCACAACATATGTAGGACGTATGACAGGCCCGCCGAACGAATGCAGAAGCCAGGCTTGTCAAGGGCTGCACAACGGCTCGTTTTTGGCTTATGGGTCTTCACGCACGGTGCGTCTGACCGTCCCTGTCGTCTCTTTTTGATCGTTTTGACAGGTTTTTCTTTGCTACCCCGCCGGGAGGATGAATGCATCGGCTGCTGACCACGCTCGGGCGTGGCTTCAAGGAGAAGATCGGCTGGAAACGGCTCGGGATCGCTGCGAGTCTCCTCATCATCATTCTTGCGGTCACCCACCTGGTTCGCACCCTGAAGGGGGTCGACACCGCGATTATTCTGACCGCCCTGACGGAAATCGCGCCGCATCGCATCGCGCTGGCCGCCTTGTGCGTGGTAGGCGCGTTCTGCACGCTGACCTTCTATGATTTCTTTGCGTTGCGAACCATCGGCAAGACCCACGTCCCCTATCGCATCGCCGCGCTGTCGAGTTTCACCAGCTACACCATCGGCCACAACATCGGCGCCACCGTTTTTACCGGTGGCGCGATCCGTTTCCGGATCTATTCCGACTACGGGCTGAGTGCGATCGACGTCGCCAAGATCTGCTTCCTCTCGGGCCTGACCTTCTGGCTCGGCAATCTGTTCGTGCTCGGCATCGGCATGGCCTGGCATCCCGAAGCGGCGACGGCGATGGATCTGCTGCCGCCAGCGATAAATCGGCTGATCGCACTCGGCTGTCTTGCCGGCATCGCGGCCTATTTCCTCTGGCTGGTGATGGGCGAGAACCGCCGCGAACTCGGTCAGAACGGCTGGAAGGTGGTATTGCCCTCGGCGCGGCTGACGCTGCTGCAGGTCATGATCGGCGTGGTCGATCTCGGGTTCTGCGCGCTGGCGATGTATCTGCTGATGCCGGCGGAGCCCCATATCGATTTCGTCTCGCTGGCGGTGGTTTTCATCCTCGCAACACTTCTTGGCTTCGCCAGCCATGCGCCGGGCAGCATCGGCGTGTTCGACGCCGCGATGCTGGTGGCGCTACCCCAGTTCAGCAAGGAACAATTGCT
This sequence comes from Bradyrhizobium sp. LjRoot220, assembly GCF_964252915.1. Taxonomy (NCBI): domain Bacteria; kingdom Pseudomonadati; phylum Pseudomonadota; class Alphaproteobacteria; order Hyphomicrobiales; family Nitrobacteraceae; genus Bradyrhizobium; species Bradyrhizobium sp. LjRoot220. The sequence continues at coordinate 170,094 of NZ_CAXUPS020000002.1, read as the reverse complement.
GGCGACCCTGGTGGTGTTCCGGATCCTGTATTTCCTGATTCCCTTCGGGATCTCGATCTCGATCATGGGAGCGCGCGAAGTCTGGCTTAGCGTGGTGCAGCCCTGGCAGGAACGCCGCAAGCTCGCGGGGGCCTATACGGCCTCGGCCCGGGTACGGCAGCCGATCAAGAGCCGCCAGTCCTAGCACTCACCCGTCCGGCCCAGATGGGATCGTCCAACCCGGCCCAAAGTCACGTAAGGTAACGGCAAAATTATTGTTGCCGTCCTGTCTTATAGGCTAGAGCCTTTTCCGTTCAGATTACATCGGAACGGGGCTCTAGATTCTTGATTTGACGCGTTTTCTTGACGCGAACCGGTGTCCACCCCGGATCAAGTCCGGGGCAGGCTTTTGCTGGAAAACGCTCTTGGGCTGCTATCGCATTCTCTTATTTCTGCCTTACCGCTAACGTCAAACGCGCCATGGCCGGAATTCTCCCTCGATCGTTAGTAACCGTCGCGCTGCTCATCGGCGCGCTGGGGTCGCTGTCGCCTTCCCCTGCGGACGCGCAGACTGCGCCCGGGGGCGGCGCCTTGCAGATCTCGTGGGAGGTTCGCAACCGCTTCCGCCTGTTCCGGGAAGAACGGGATTTCCTGCTGCACACCGACAGCGGCCGCGGCCGCAGCGTTCTGGCCGCCGAACAGGCGCTGGGATTGCAAAGCGACGGCCGCGGCTGGGCACGAAACACCGTGAACCGGCTTTGCATCGATCTTGCCGGCCGCGTCAGCGAGCCCTGCAGCCGCGACAACGTCAAGGAAAGCTATCTGACGCCGATCGATCATCCGATCACCGTCAGGCTGACCGGACCGGTTCCGGTCGGCGCCACCTGCGCCTGGTCGTTCGACGATGGCGACGGGCCGCAGGGATCCACTTTCGACTGCGCCGAGCCGGTCAATTTCCGCGTCCGCTACGGCCGCACCACCGTTGCCAGCGTCGACGTCTCCGCCGGCTCGGAAGGCAGCCAGCGCGTCGCCACCGAGATCGCGGTGCGCGACATCTTCATCGCCGGCCTCGGCGACAGCATCGCCTCCGGCGAGGGAAATCCGGACCGGCCCATCGCGCTGTCAGATGAAGGCTTTTGCTTCCGCTCCTATCTGGGAACGGCCGCGTCACAATATTACCGTCCAAGCCGCGCCGGCTATAAGGGCGGACGGGCCTGTGAAGCGCCTGATACGCTGGCCGTATGGCAGCGCCAGAGCGCGCTCTGGCTCAATGCAGCCTGCCACCGCTCGCTCTACAGCTACCAGACGCGGACCGCCCTGGCGCTCGCCGTACAATATCCGCACATCGCGGTGACGTATCTGCCGCTGGCCTGCACCGGCGCCACCATCGCCGACGGCCTGTTCGGCTCGCAGCGCGCCCGTGACTGCCCGCCATCGAAAGCGGGCAACTGCCGCGGCACGGTCAACGCCCAGCTCGCCGAACTGCGCGAAGCCGTGACGGCGGCCAAAAGCCGCCAGCCCGATCGCAGGCTCGATCTGGTGCTGCTGTCGATCGGCGCCAACGACATTTATTTTTCGGGGCTGGTCGCCGACGTGATCGTCGACACCGCGACGGAGCGCGCCCTGTTCCGGCGCAGCGGCGTGCTGGCGTCGGTGGACGATGCGCGGGGCGCCCTGATGCGGGACCTCCCGCAAGGGTTTGCCAAGCTGCGCGAGGCGTTGAAACCGCTGGTCGGCGAGATGTCCCGTGTGATCTACACCTCGTACGCCAACCCGACGCTGGCGGACAACGGCGCGCCGTGCCCCGGTGGACGGGCGGGCTTTGATATTCACCCCTCGTTCAACGCCGCGCCGCAGCGACTCGCCGCCGTCTCGAATTTCGTCGAACGCGAATTCCTGCCGCAGTTGAAAGCGCTCGCGCTATGCCAGTCCGGCATCCTGTGCCGCAATCCGGCCGCCGACCGCATGAGCTTTGTCGATGCGCATCAGGCCACCTTTGCAGGCCATGGATTCTGTGCGCGCGCGGCGAGCGATCCGGAATTCGATCGGCAATGCTTTTCGGCCAGCGGCGAAAGCTTCGATCCCGACATCGTCACCGCCGCCAGCCAGCCGATGCTGTGCGGCCGCAGCGCCGGCGAGTATCGCGCCTATCTGCCGCGGGCGCGCTGGATCCGCGACGCCAATGACAGCTACTTTGCGGCGATGACCTATCCACAGGGCCTGCCGTCGTCGCAGCAACCTGCCGACATCCACGATGCGACCTGGGGGGTTCTGTCGGCGGTGTATGGCGGCGCCGTGCATCCGACCGCCGAAGGCCACGCCGCGATGGCGGACGCGGCACTGCCGGCCGCAGCCGCCGTGCTGCAACTGGATGCCGGGCCCGAAGTGATTTCGCAGCCGATATCGCCGATCCCGCTATTGCCGGGGACGCGTTAGGCCGCGGCCAAACTAAAATGTCGAAAACAACCCCATGCAAAGAAAGCAAGTGATTGCCAGCGTTGATGTTTTGCCAAACGAAAAAACGTTTGACGCGTCGGGCAAATCAGGGGCACGAATACATCATCGCGCAATTTGTGGAAGCCATGGCCCCGCCCGACAACGGGTGCGTCGGCGCGATTGCGAGCAAAAAATCCTTACCCATACAATTGAAGTTGCACCTGGCTCCCTTCGCCAATTTTGAAGAGCCGCGTTAGCGGTCTCGCTCAGCGCACGGGGGCCGGCGCTCCAGGTGCCGGCGCGGGCGTCGTCGCCTTCTTCGCGGCCGGCGCTTTCGCAGCGGGCGGTTTCATCGCCGCCGCCTGTGCTGGCAGATATTTCGCGACGACGGCAGGATCGACCTGCGCCAGCGAGGTGTCCGGCAACCGGGTCCAAATCTCGTCCTTGCCCAACAGCGAGAAGCCGAGATAGCCGCGCATGGTCAGAGTCTGTCCGTCCGGACTGAGCGTCATCTTGGCCTTGTAGATCTTGCCATCGCGCGGATCGAGCACGTTGCCGTTCTCGTATTTCAGCCCGTCTCGCTTCATGTCGCGGATGAAGGAGAGCCCGAGCCACGGCTGATCTTTTCGATCGTCGGTGCATTTCGAGCAGATCGGATTGGGCGGATCGCCGGGCTCGGAAAAAAGCTTGGCAAACGCGCCTTCATAGATGCCGTCGCGATCGACCACCAGAAACCAGCCGACCGGCTTGCCCTTCTCGACCTTCTGCCACAGCCCGGCGGCGGACGGCTCCGCCGTTTGCGCGGCAAGTTCGCTTGCGAACGCAAGCGCCATCAGAACCGGCAATATCAGTCGAAGCAGGGAAAGCGCATTTCGCATCATCATCACCTGACTAATTCACAAGATGAATGGCCGCAGACTAAGGCCATTTCGCGGACGGTTCCAGTGGCTGGCCAAATGTTCGCGAGACCGCGGCGAACCTGCCGCGCCATTCGGTCATATTTCGGTTGGAATCGCTGCCGGCGAGAGCCAGGAACCGGCTCGATACGCAACCGGCTTCACGGGTTGCCGCCGCACTTGTCGGTCCTGGTGTTGTAGTTGCCGCACTTCTTGCCAACCCAGTCGCCGATCAGGTCCCTGGAGCCCTCGAGCTCGTTCGACCATGCATCGCCGTCCACCAGGCCCGGGGCGTTCCACACCACGTCGAACTGACCGTTGATTTTGACTTCACCGATGAACACCGGCTTGGTGATGTGATGGTTCGGCAGCATTTTGGCGATGCCGCCGGTCAGATTGGGAGTTTCGATGCCGGGCAGCGCGTCGATCACCTTGTCCGGCTCGGTCGAATTCACTTGCTCGACCGCCTTCACCCACATCTTGAAGCCGATATAGGTGGCTTCCATCGGATCGTTGGTCACGCGCTTCGCACTCTTGCTGTAGGCTTGCCAGGCCGTGATGAACTTCTCGTTGGCCGGATCCTTGATCGACTGGAAGTAGTTCCAGGCGGCCAGATGGCCGAGCAGCGGCCTGGTGTCGATGCCGGCGAGTTCTCCTTCACCGACCGAGAACGCGACAACCGGAATGTCGGTCGCTCTGATGCCCTGGTTGCCGAGTTCCTTGTAGAAGGGAACGTTGGCGTCGCCGTTGATGGTGGAGACCACGGCGGTCTTCTTGCCGACTGAGCCGAACTTCTTGATGTCGGCCACGATCGTCTGCCAGTTCGAATGACCGAACGGCGTGTAGTTGATCATGACGTCTTCCGGCGCGACGCCCTTCGACTTCAGATAGGCTTCGAGGATCCTGTTGGTGGTGCGCGGATAAACGTAGTCGGTGCCGGCCAGCACCCAGCGCTTCACCTTTTCGTGCTTCATCAAATAGTCGACCGCAGGAATCGCCTGCTGGTTCGGCGCCGCACCGGTGTAGAACACGTTGCGCTCGCTCTCTTCACCCTCGTACTGCACGGGGTAGAACAGGATGCTGTTGAGCTCCTTGAACACCGGCAGCACGGATTTGCGCGACACCGAAGTCCAGCAGCCGAACACGACGGCGACCTTGTCCTTGGTGATCAGCTCGCGGGCCTTTTCCGCAAACAGCGGCCAGTTCGACGCCGGATCGACCACGACGGCCTCGAGCTTCTTGCCGAGTATGCCGCCCTTCTTGTTCTGCTCGTCGATCAGGAACAGGACGGTGTCCTTCAGCGTGGTTTCGCTGATGGCCATGGTGCCGGAAAGCGAATGCAGGACGCCGACCTTGATGCTGTCGGCCGAACCGGCAATCTGGGCGATGGCGCTATCCGGCGCCGACAGCGCCGAGCCCAACAACAAAATAGCCGCGCACCGCCTCGCTCGGTTCGACCAACGTTTCACGGCGCTCTCCGAATGGCACAGCTCAGGGTGCGGCTGTAAAAATGAACGTCGGTCGAACTCCCGGTCAAATACTTTCGTCAGCTCGCGCCCGCCGTCAGTTGACGCCGAGCTTCTTCTGCAGGCTCGATGACGAGGTCGTGTACTGGAACACCAGCCGCTTGTCCGGGTAGACGTAGCGGTGCGCCTTCTGCGCCATCAACGCGCCCTCGTGGAATCCACACAGGATCAGTTTCAGCTTGCCCGGATAAGTGTTGATGTCGCCGATCGCGAAAATGCCTGACACATTGGTCTCGAAGGCGGCAGTCTCGACCGGCACCAGATTGTTCTCGAGCGCAACGCCCCAGTTCGCAACCGGTCCGAGCTTCATGGTCAGCCCGAAGAACGGCAGCATCGTATCGCACTCGACCCTGGAGACCGCGTTGTCGCTGTCCTTCATCATGGCACCCGAAAGCTGGCCGCCCTCGCCTTCAAGCGAGGTGACCTGACCGATTTTCAGGTCCATTTTTCCGGAAGCCACCAGCGCGCGCATCTGCTCGACGCTGTGCGGGGCGGCGCGGAAATCGTCGCGCCGGTGCAACAACGTCACGCGCTTGGCGATCGGGTGCAGGTTGAGCGTCCAGTCCAGCGCGGAATCGCCGCCGCCGACGATCAGGATGTTCTTGTCGCGGAACTGCTCCATCTTGCGCACGGCGTAGAACACCGAGGTGCCCTCATAGGCCTCGATGCCCGGCACCGGCGGGCGCTTGGGCTGGAACGAGCCGCCGCCCGCGGAGATCACCACCACCTTGCATTCGAACACCTGGCCGGCGTCGGTGGTGACGCGAAAGCCGGGATCGCCGATCTTCTCGATCGTCTCCACCATCTCGTTGAGGTGGAAGGTCGGATTGAACGGCTTGATCTGCTCCAGCAGCGCGTCGGTGAGGCCCTGGCCGGTGACGAAGGGAATGCCGGGAATGTCATAGATCGGCTTTTCCGGATAGAGCTCGGCGCACTGGCCGCCGATCTTGTCGAGGATGTCGACCAGATGCGTCTTCATATCGAGCAGGCCCAGTTCGAACACGGCGAACAGTCCGCAAGGACCTGCGCCAATAATCAGCACATCGGTTTTGATCGCTTCGCTCATCTAAAGCTTCTTTTCGGTTGGACCGCGCCGATGGCCTGGGCGGCGCTTCTGGGCCAGCGTCTGTCTAACCAACGCCGGTGCAACAGGAAAGCCATAATATGATGCGCGGCCTTCGCCTCAACCCCTTGCCGGCGCAGGATAACTGGGCTGTAACGGCGTGAAACTTTCGGAGACTGCCCCGTGAACGCCCCTGCCCGCCTCGATTCAACGCCGCGCCTGGAGGATTTCCCCTACCGGTTGACGGACAATGTGCGTTTCGCCGACCTCGACCCCAACCAGCACGTCAACAACGCGGTCTATGCGACCTATTTCGAAACCGGGCGCGTCACGCTGATGAAGGATCGCAGCTACGGGCTGAGCCCGGACGGCGTCACCTGGATCATGGTCCGGCTCGACATGCATTTCCGCGCCGAACTGCGCTGGCCCGGCACCATCGAAATGGGACTTGGGGTGGTGAAATTCGGCCGCACCTCCGTGACGTTCGATCAGGTGGTATTTGCCGAAGGCATCTGCGTTGCCTCGGCGCAATCGGTATCGGTGCTGCTCGACGAAGCCACGCGCAAGCCGACACCGCTGACCGCGGAGATCATCGCAAACTTCCAGCGCTGGCTGCGGCGCGGAATGGACGGACGATAATGCGCGCGGTGCTGCTGCTGGCGGTGTTGATCGTCGCCACGACGATGCAGCCCGCCGCAGCCGATGGATACTATCGCGAGGATTTGCGGATTCCGATAACGGCTACGGAACCGGCAGGCCTTGAAGCCATGCTGGTGCGGCCGTCCGGCAGTGGACGCTATCCGCTGGCGCTGATCACTCATGGCGCACCGCGCGATCGAACCGCGCGGGCAACCATGTCGCCCTACGGAATGTACCGGCAGGCGATCGAATTCGCGCGGCGCGGTTTCGCCGCACTGGTCGTGATGCGGCGAGGCTACGGCGTCTCCGGCGGCCGCTATGCCGAGAGCAACGGTCCCTGCTCCGATCGCGATTATCTGCGGTCGGCCCGCGCGTCTGCCGAAGACTTGGGCGCTGCGATCCGCGCCATGCAGGGCCGCAGCGATGTTTCCACCAGCGGCATGATCGCGGCTGGCTCCTCGGCGGGCGGCTTTGCCAGCATCGCGCTCGCCGCGACCGCGCCACCCGGCCTCGTCGCAGCGATCAGCTTCGCCGGCGGCCGCGGTTCACGTGGCGACGACGATGTCTGCGACGAGGCGGCACTGGTCCGCGCGTTTGCCACGCTCGGCCGGACCTCACGCATTCCGATGCTGTGGATCTATGCGGAGAACGACAAGTTCTTTGGCCCCGACCTGGCTCGCCGGCTGCACGCGGCCTTCACCGGCGGCGGCGGCCGCGCTCAATTGATCGACGCCCCCGCGTTCGGCGACGACGGCCACACGCTTTTCTCAAGGGGCATTCCGCTATGGACCCCGATGGTCGATCGCTTCCTGCGCGAGCAGAATTTGGGAACGCGGGAGTTGGCCGCAGCACCGCTTCCGGCGGACCTTTCGCCGCCGCCCCGGCTGGGTGAGAAAGGCCGTTCAGCTTTTACAGACTATCTGTCCGCGAGCCCCCACAAGGCATTTGCGGTGTCTCCGACCGGCACCTTTGGCTACCGCGGCGGGCAGCGCTCGGCCGCCGCCGCGCACGACGCGGCCCTTGCCGCATGCGCCAAATTTGCGGATGACTGCGCGGTTTATGCGGCCGGCGAGGAACTTGTCGGAAAGGAGCGCGCCGGAGCGCGCTGATACGATCCGGCGCCGCCGGACCAGATCCTGCGCTTTTCCTACGCTTGCCGTTCCGGCGTCGAGACCACGAGGCCGTCGAGTTCGTCGGAGACCTTGATCTGGCACGACAGGCGCGAATTCGGCCTTACATCGAAGCCGAAATCCAGCATGTCTTCTTCCATCGGCGTCGGCGAGCCGACCTTCTCGCGCCAGGCTTCGTCGACATAGACGTGGCAGGTCGCACAGGCGCAGGCGCCGCCACATTCGGCTTCGATGCCGGGAATGGCGTTGCGGATCGCGGCTTCCATCACGGTCGCGCCGTTTTCGACCTCAATGGTTCGTTTTTCGCCGGTATGGTCGACAAAGTGGATTTTGGCCATGATCGCTCGTGCTGCCGGAATGCGGTAGGAAGGTCCCCGGCAGTCCTATAACGGGTCGATCCGCACAGCGCTAGCGGTCGGGGCGAAAACCTAAGGGGCTAATTTGGCAGGGTTTTGGCGCCGCCGGATCGCCGGCCGTTCAGGAACGGCGCAGGACCGTCTCGATGGCCGCCCGCGCCAGCGCAACGGCATCGCCGAGCTCGGTCACCAGGCTGGACGGATCGGCCCCGTTCGCGAGGACCGTCTCCAGCCGGGCGGCGGCTTCCGCCACAGCGAAGGCGCCGATCGCGCGGGCCGAGCCCTTCAGCGTGTGGGCCAGCGCGCCGGCATCGGCCGGCACGGCGGCAAGCGTGGCCATCAGCGTGGCCGACTGGGCCGCGAACATCGCCAGCACCTCCTGCTCGAGGCCGGCGTCGTCAAGCGTCATGCGCTTGAGGTGTTCGAAATCGATCGGACCGTCATCGGGAGCGAGTGGCGGCGATGGCATCCAATGTATCCGTTCGAGATGAAGCGGCATGGCCTATCCACATCGCCCCGCCGGACCGATCCGGGCAGGGCCGTTTTGGCCAGCCAATCATGAAACTGGTTAACGAAACGTTCGGCGATATTGCCGCAACTTCGCCCATCTTTTGCCGAGGAGTTGCCGCAAATGGCCCTCTCCCACAGGAATTTCGAGTGTCCGTAAGGCCTTAAGCCACAAAGCTGTTAACGATGATTAAGAAAGTCTTAATCGCGACCATTTCATTCGCATCGCTCAGCCAATAGGATGTTTGCGGATGTAGCGGACAAGCCGCCGATGGGGCGCGGTTGCGTTCCGTGCGGGGCAAAGATTCCAGGTTGGGGCTTGCGGGGGCGTTTGCAAGATCAGTCGCAAGACCAACAGGACGCGTAAAAAGTAAGAGGGCTCGACTGAACATGGCGAACAATCCCAAGAAGGTCAAAGATCCCACCGAAGTCGCGCTTTCCGCCATTCAGGAAGCGCTCAACATCAGCGACACCACGGTCGATCCCAACCGGCATTCGGTCGGCAACGACTTTTCGCAGCCCGCCAGTTCGTCTGCGCCCCCGGACTACGCTGACAATCCATTCGATACGCGCGTTGATACGCGTTCTGGCGCAGACCGACCGGTATTCGATCCGATCGAAGAGCCGCGCTCGCCGCGTCGTGCCGCCAATGACGATCGCGAAACCATCGGACAAATTCTGCAGGCGATCCAGAAGGGCCGCCCGGCCCGCGGCGTCTATACGCTTGCCACCGTGTTCGCCGGCGTCTGGCTGGTCGGCTGCGCGCTGCTGACCGCCGCTTTCCTGCCTTCGCTGCAGGCCGCGATGGGACAGAGCGGCGGCGTGCTCGTGCTTGGCGGCCTTGCGGCGTTGTTCTTTGCGCCGGTGCTGCTGTTCTATTTCCTCGCCAGCCTGGCCTGGCGCGGCCAGGAAATGCGGATGATCGCGCAATCGATGGCGCAGGTCGCGATCCGCTTCTCCGAGCCCGAAGGTGCCGCCTCCGACTCGATGGTGACCGTCGGTCAGGCGATCCGCCGCGAGGTCGCGGCGATGGGCGACGGCGTCGAACGCGCGATCGCGCGCGCCGGCGAACTGGAAACGCTGGTGGCCAATGAAGTCGCAGCGCTGGAGCGTGCCTATTCGGACAACGAAGTGCGCATCCGGGCGCTGCTGCAGGATATCGCCCATCAGCGCGACAACCTGGTCGGCCAGGCCGAACAGGTTCGCAGCGCCATTTCCGGCGTGCAGATCGACCTGCGCCACGACATCGCGCTGATCTCGGACGCGATCGCCTCGCGCGTCGACGAAGTCGCGAAAAGCATCACCGGCGCGCTGGAAGAACGCGGCGGCCACATCACCACCGCCTTGAGCCATGCCGGCGACAACATGATTCTCGCGCTCGGCGAGCGCGGCGGCGACCTGCTCGACCGCCTCGAGGAAGCCAGCGCCGAGACCACACGCGCCGTGCTCGACGCCTCTGAGCGGCTGACCACCAGCCTCAACTTCAAGACCGGTCACGTCCATGACGAGTTCGTCGACCTGGCCGATCGCGTCCACGAGATGCTGAACGAGCGCATCGACCGCATCACCGGCGAGTTCGAGCAGCGTTCGTCGACCATCGTCGACGGCATCTCCGACCGCACCGAACAGGTCCACGACTCGCTGAAGAATTCCAGCGACTCGCTGCTGCTCGAGCTCGAGCTGCGCAGCGGCGATCTCGTCAGCAAGATCGACGAGGCCGGCAACCGCCTGGCGACCCGCATCATGACCTCCGGCGACAAGGCCAGCGACGCGCTCGATGTGACCGTGAACTCGCTGGTCGCCAAGGTCGTCAGCCAGACCGAGACCGCGCACGACAGCCTCTCGCTGCAGATGAGCGCGTTCGACGAACTGGTGAAGAACCAGGGCAGCGAACTGGTCGAGAAATTCGCCCGCGACAGCGGCACGCTCGGCGCCCTGATCACCCGCCACATCTCCGAATTCGACCGCACCGTCAAAACCTTCGGCGGCGAGATCGTCGAGCGCATGGGTCAGCGGACGCAGGACATCCACGACAGCCTGAAGAACTATGTCGACACGTTCGACACCCGCCTGATCTCGAATAGCGGCGAGATCACCGCTTCTCTCGATCAGCGCCTGCTGCAGTTCGAGAACACGCTGAGCACGCGCGTCAACCATCTCGACTCTTCGCTCGACACCAAGATCAGGTACTTCGACGAGGCGGTCGAGGGCCGCCTGAAGGCGCTGGAGCAGACCTTCGACAACCGCGCCAGGTCGGTCACCGAGACGATCGACGATCGCCTCGGCACGCTCGCGACCTCGTTGACGGACGGTGCCGCGCAGGCGATCCACTCGATCGACTCGCGTCTCACCGAACTGACCTCGTCGCTGACCGGAGGCACCACGCAAGCCATCCAGTCGATCGACTCGCGCCTCAGCAACCTGACGACGTCGCTGACAACAGGCGCCGCGCAAGCGGTCGAAGCCATCGACCTGCGCCTCACCAACGTGACGACCTCGCTGACGGTTGGCGCCGCGCAAGCCGTCGAGGCCATCGACCAGCGCCTCACCAACGTGACCACGTCGCTGACCGTTGGCACCGCGCAGGCGGTCGAAGCCGTCGACCAGCGCATCACCAGCGTGACCCAGACCATCGATGGCCGCAGCGCCCATCTGACCGACACCATCGCGGCGCGGTTCCAGGACATCCACCAGGGCATCGAAACCCGGGTCGGCGCGATTGCCAGCGACATCGACATGCGCGTCGCGCAGTTCGAGGATCTCCTGGGCTCGCGCGTCGAAGCCGTGGCCGGCCGCATCGAAAGCAGCGGCCGTCAGGCCAGCGACGACCTCATGGCGCGCGCGGAACTGTTGTCCTCGGGCATCCGCTCCCATGTCGAGGACGCCGAGCGCTCGCTCACGAACCTCGTGGTCAACACCTCCGAAACCATCCAGACCGGCGCACGCACCGCGCAGCAGGCCATGCTCACGGTTTCGTCCGATGTCGGCGCCCAGCTGCGGATGACCTCGGCCGAGGTTGAAAGCTCCCTCACCGCCGTCGGCACCGGTGCTGCGAATTCGATCCTCTCCAGCGCCCGCGAAGCGCAGACCACGCTGGTATCGGCTTCCACCGAAGCCGCTACCCAGATCAAGTCGCTTGCCGAGGACGTCGAGCGCACGCTCACCGCCGCCGGCAGCGCCACCGCCTCGTCGGTTCTCTCCGGCGCCCGCGAAGCCCAGTCCACACTGGTCGCGGCGTCTGCGGATGCGGCAAACCACGTCAAGTCGCTCGCCGCCGATGTCGAGCGTACGCTGTCGCTCGCCGGCACGTCGACCGCCGAGGCCGTTACGGCCAGTGCCCGCGAAGCCCAGAGCACGCTGGTCGCCGCCTCGACCGAGGCCACCAATCAGGTCATGTCGCTGACAGCAGACGTGCAGCGTACGCTGTCGATCGCCGGTACCGCGACCGCCGAGGCCATCACCGCCGGCGCCCGCGAAGCCCAGAGCACGCTGGTCAACGCTTCCTCGGATGCGGCAACCCAGGTCAAGTCGCTCGCCGCCGACGTGCAGCGCTCGCTGTCGATCGCCGGTACCGCCACCGCGGAATCGATTACCGCTGGTGCCCGCGACGCCCAGAACACCCTGATCAACGCGTCCGCGGATGCAGCCACCCACGTCAAGTCGCTCGCTGCCGACGTCGAACGCTCGCTGTCGGCCGCCGGTACCGCGACCGCCGAGGCCATCACGTCAGGTGCACGCGAAGCCCAGAACACCCTCGTCACGCTTTCGACGGATGCCACCAGCCAGGTCAAGTCGCTCACCGCCGATGTCGAGCGGTCGCTGTCTGCCGCCGGGATGGCCACCGCCGAGGCCATCACGTCGGGTGCACGCGAAGCCCAGAACGCCCTCCTCGCCGCATCCACGGATGTCGCTGGCAAGGTCACGGCCCTGGCCGCCGACGTGCAACGCTCGCTCTCGATGGCCGGCAATGCTACCGCCGAGTCGATCACGTCAGGCGCCCGTGAAGCGCAGAACGCGCTCACGTCAGCCTCGACGGAAGCCGCCGAGCACGTCAAGTCGCTGGCGATCGATGTCGAGCGCACGCTGAGCGCGGTCGGCGCCGGCACCGCCGCCTCGATCCTCGGCACCGCGCGCGAAGCGCAGAGCTCGTTCGCCGCGACCTCGGCCGACGCCGCAAACCAGATCAAGGCGATCGCAACCGACATCGAGCGTTCGCTCGCTGCGGTCACCGCCAGCACCACCGACAACATCCAGATCTCGGCGCAGAACGCCCAGAGCGCGCTGGTCGCCGCGTCGAACGAAGTCAGTTCCAAGGTCAAGACGACCTCCGCCGACATCGAACGCTCGGTGCTGTCCGCGAGCAGCAATTTCGGCTCGACGATGACCGGCAAGACCGACGAAATCGTCACTTACGTTCAGCAGCAGACCGATCGTCTGGCGCAGATCGTGGACAGCCGCCGCGGCTCGCTGGTCGAGGCGCTCAGCGCCAAGACCATCCAGCTCACGACCGAACTCGACCGCGTCACCGCCGACAGCCTGAAGTCGATCGAAACGAGGGGCCAGGCGTTCTCGCAATCGATGGCGACCCATGGCTCGGAAGTCGCCCGCACGATCACCTCCGCGGGCGATATGGCAACCGGCGCGGTGGCCAAGTCGCTGAAGGATCTCGAGCAGTCGTCGCGTTCGGCGATCGACCAGTCGCGTCAGGTCTCGATCGCGGCCGTCACCGAAATGCAGGAGACCAGCAAGATCCTGCGGACCGACACCGTCGCGCTGTTCGAGCGGCTGCGTGAAGGCAACATCCTGCTGCAGGAAGTGCTGACCGGTGCCCACGACAACCTCAACTCGCTGGAGCGCGCCCTGGTGACCCGCGTGGCCGACTTCGTGTCCGCCATGAACGACGTCACCTCGCGCAACGGCGTCGCGACCCAGACGCTGGAAGACCAGCTCACCACCTTCAACACCAAGACCTCGAAGGCGCTGGAGGATCTCGGCTCGCTGTCGAGCGAGTTCGAAACCCACGGCAAGGCGCTGGTCGATGCCGCGACCGCGGTCGAACAGGCCAACCGCAGCACCACGACGTCCGTCGCCGAACGCAAATCGCAACTAGAATCGCTGGTGACCACCATCGATCTGCGCACCACCGACCTCGATCAGCGGCTGTCGCGCTTCACCGGTCTGCTGGATGAATCGCTTGCCGCCGCCGAGGAACGTGCCCGCGACATCGCCCGCGTGGTGGCGGAGACCGCAGGCGCCGGCTCGGCCGCGATCAGCCGCCAATTCGAGGCGGTTCGTGCCGCCGCCGAAAATGAGCGGCACCAGACCATCGACGCCATGAACGAGCTGTACCAGCAGAGCAACGCCGAAACCGACGCGATGTTCAAGCAGTCGACCGAGAAGTTCGGCGCCATGGTGGTGGCCATGAAGCAGATGGCCTCCGAGATGCATCACGAACTCGAAGCCACCCGCAACGAACTGCGCCGCGGCGTGCTGGAAATGCCGCAGGAGGCCGCCGATAACACCGCGCAGATGCGCAAGGTGATCGTCGACCAGATCGAGGCGCTGGCCGAACTCAACCGGATCGTCGCCCATCACGGCCGCGGCCTCGACGTCATGACGACGAGCCGCGCCAGCGTGCAGCGCCAGGAAGAGCCTGTGATGGCAGCCGCTGGTGGCGGTGGTGGCCGCAATGACGTGCGCATGCGCGACACCAGCAGCGCGTCGAACCTGCCGCCGCCGGATCTCGGCATGCCGGCGCCGCGCCGCACCGAAGCGCCGCCGGTCAGCCCGGCGAGCAGCCAGGACGGCGGCCGCGACGGCTGGTTGTCGGATCTGCTCAGCCGCACCGACGCCGGCGGTCCGAGCGGTCGTGAAGCCGCTCCCCGTCCGCGCGCGCCGCAAGGCCCGGCCAATCCGCTGGAATCGCTGTCGCTCGACATCGGCCGGCTGATGGACCGCAATCTCGCGGCCGAGATGTGGGATCGCTACCAGCGCGGCGAGAGCAAGGCGTTCTCGAAACGGCTCTACACGCCGGCCGGCCAGAAGGCGTTCGATGAGGTCGCCCGCAAATACCGCGCCGACCGCGCCTTCAAGCAGACCGTCGACCGCTACATCGCCGAGTTCGAGCGCCTGCTCGACGAGGTGGCCCGCGAAGATCGCGGTCCGCAGGCGCTGCGCGGCCACCTGACCTCGGAGACCGGCCTCGTCTACACCCTGCTCGCCCATGCGGCGGGACGGCTGGGGTAAGGTTTGGCTTCGGAGACGTGGAATACACGGAGGCCTCGCGGCCTCCGTTTTCTTTTTTGGCGGGTTTTTGCGCTTTTTCACTCGCCAGGCAGCGAAAGCACTCTTGCTGCGGACCGAAAATCTGGATATATTACTGGATATATTCGGGTTTGAGGTTGGCCATGGGCAACACCGCACAGAAGCGAGCGCTCCGGAATTACCGGACCCGGTTGGTCAAGCGCGGCATGGCACGGTTTGAAGTTCTGGGCCTGGATACCGACCGCGAACTGATCCGGTCCCTGGCAAGACGGCTTGCTGAAGACGATCCTGAAGCCTTGCGGATTCGAGCGACAATCAGCCAGACGATCGCCGGCGAGCCGCCAAGGAAGGGCGGCATTCTCGCCGCGTTGCGCCGGTCGCCACTTGTCGGAGCCGATCTCAATCTTGCCCGTTCGCATACCAGCGGCCGCGAAGTCGACCTGTGACCCGCTATCTCCTCGACACCAACATCATCAGCAATGTCACCAAGCCTGATCCATCCAAAGCCCTTCTCGCATGGATGGCGGAACAGACCGACAATGATCTGTTCATCTCTGCGCTGACCATCGGCGAAATCCAGCGCGGTTTGCTGGAGAAGCCCAAAGGAAAAAAGCGCGCTTTGCTGGAAACCTGGTTCGCCGGTCCGGAAGGGCCACAAGCACTCTTCGCAGGCCGCGTCCTCCCTTTCGAAGAGAAGGCGGGATTGATCTGGGGCCGGCTTATGGCCGACGGTACAGCTAAGGGTCGGCCACGCAGCGCGCTCGACATGATCATAGCCGCGATAGCCGAGGCGAACGACTGCGTGGTGGTGACCGACAACGAGAAGGATTTCACAGCATTGAATTTTATCAATCCGCTTCGCAATTCTGACTAGTCAACATCGCTGCAGTAGCCCGCGCCCTACTGCCGCTTCTGTCCGCTCGGGGCAGCGGCCGCGGCGGGCGGTCTGGGCGCGGCCGGCCTGGCCGGTGGCGGCGCGGCTTCCGCCGCCGGCGCGGCGTTGTTGCTGCCACCGAAGATCACCCGGCTCGGATTGCGGTCGAAATTGTTCACCGCGCGGCTGATGTCGCCGAGCGTACGGCGGCCATCGGAAATCAACGCGCCGGTGCGCTTGTCGAGATCGTCAGCCAGTTCCTTGATCGACTTCACCATCAGGTTCAACTCGCCGCCATTGGCGCCGCCCGCGATGGTGTTGAGACCGAGCATGAGATTGTCGGCCTTGAGCATCACGCCGTCGACCTTGAGCATGACGTTGTCGATCTTCTCGGAATTGCGCGCCAGCGCGCCCGTGAAGGTCTCGAGGTTTCGCAGCGAGTTCTTCACTGACTCCTGGTTGTCGGCGACGATCCGGTTGACGTTTTGCAAGGTGGCGCGGATCGACTCGGTGACATCCTGCAGCGCGGCCGGATCGGCCGTCAGCACGGGGACGCCGTCCTCGTCCAGCGGCACGGGGGGCGCGGCCTCATCGCCGCCCTTGAGCGAGATCGCCGCCACGCCGGTCAGCCCCTGGAATTCGAGGCCGACCAGGGTGTCCTTGCGGATCGGGGCGTTGTTCTCGACCATCGCCAGTGCGACGACGCGACGCGGGTTGTCCAGCTTCACGCGGACGACCTCGCCTACCCTGATACCGTTGAAATTGACGCTGCCGCCATTGCGCAGGCCGGTCGCCGGCCCCTCGAAAATCACCCGCAGCGGGCTGCGCGCCTTGGTCGTGTGCAGGCTCTGGAACCAGAGCACGAAACCAAACGCCGCCGCGATCACCGCCAGGGTGAAGGCTCCGATCAGGACGTAATTCGCCCGCGTTTCCATCAAATACTCCTACACCACAACGGCGCGGGCGCGCTTGCCATTGAAATACTGATTAAGCCAGGGATGCTGCGATGCCTTCATCTCGGCAATCGATCCTGCGGCAATGATCTTACCGTTCCCTAAAACGGCGATACGGTCGCAAGCCGTATAAAGGCTGTCGAGGTCGTGGGTTACCATGAAAACGGTCAGCCCCAAAGTACGCTGCAGGGTGCGGACCAGCTCGTCGAAGTCGCCGGCGCCGATCGGATCGAGGCCTGAGGTCGGCTCGTCCAGGAACACCAGTTCCGGATCGAGCGCGAGCGCGCGCGCCAGTGCCACCCGCTTGACCATGCCGCCGGAAAGCTCGGACGGAAAGCGGTCGGCGACTTCGGGCTTCAGGCCCACCATGCCGAGCTTGGCGACCATGACCTCGTCGAGCAGGCGCTGCGAGAGGTTGAGATATTCGCGCACCGGAAACTGGATGTTCTGCCGCACGGTGAGCGAGGAGAACAGCGCACCCTGCTGGAACAGCACGCCCCAGCGCCGCTCGACGCCGCGCCGCTCGGTCGTGCTGGCCTTGTCGAGATCGACGCCGAACACCTCGATGCGGCCGGCGACCTTGGGCACGAGGCCGATGATGGTGCGGGTCAGCACGGATTTGCCCGCGCCGGATGGGCCGACGAAGCCGAGGATCTCGCCGCGCTTCACGTCGAGATTGAGCCCGTCGAGAATCCGCGTCTTGCCGAACTGCACGGTGATGTCGCGGACCCGGATGATGGCATCGGAAATCTCGCCCGCCATGGTCACATTCCGATCGATGCGAAGAAGATGGCGAACACGCCATCCATGACGATGACGAAGAAGATTCCCTTCACCACCGACGACGTGGTGTGCTGTCCGAGCGATTCGGCGCTGCCCTGCACCGCAAGCCCCTCGACACAGGCCACGATGCCGATCACCGCGGCCATCACCGGCGCCTTGATGATGCCGACGATGAAATGATCGATCGAGATGGCATCGCGCAGCCGCAGCAGGAAAGCTTCGGGCTCGACGCCGCCATAGAGATACGCGACGAGACCGCCGCCATAGAGCGCGGCCATCGCGCCGAGAAACGCCAGGATCGGCAACGCCATGACCAGCGCCAGCATGCGCGGCAGGATCAGGACCTCGATCGGATCGAAGCCCATGGTGCGCAGCGCGTCGATCTCCTCGCGCATTTTCATCGAGCCGAGTTCGGCGGTGTAGGCCGAGCCCGAGCGGCCCGCCACCATGATCGCCACCAGCAGCACGCCGATTTCGCGCAGCACCAGCACGCCGAGCATGTCGACCACGAAAATGTCGGCGCCGAATTTGCGGAAGTGGAAGATGCCCTGTTGCGAGATGATGCAGCCGATCAGAAACGTGATCAGCACCACGATCGGCACCGCGCGCCAGCACACCTGCTCCAGATGATGCACGGTGGAGGTCAGGCGGAAACCGCGGGGACGAATCAGGACATGGCCTGCCGCTGATAGCACCGCGCCGAGCATCTCGATCAATCCGACCAGGGTGCCGCCGACGCCAGCCACGCTGCGGCCGATCTGCTCCAGCATGCCCGTGATCGTCACTGACCGGGTCTCGACGACAGGCTCGGCTTTGACCCGGCGCACCTCGTCGACCAGGCTGGAATAATTGGCCGACAGGCCGGCGATCTTGGCCTCGATGCCACCGTCGGTCAGGCTGCGGCGCAGCCGCTCGATCAGCCAGGCGCCGAACGTGTCGAGCTTCGACACCTGGGAGACGTCGATGAAGATGTTCGGGCGGCTGCCGCGAAGCTTCTCGGCATCGGCCACCATCCGCTCAAGCACGGGGGCAAAGCGGGCCGTCCATGACCCGGCAGCGCACAGCGCAAGCCCGTTGCCTTGGACGATCCGCTCCAGTGTCGGGTCTGCGCTCACGATGCCCGCCCCCTGGCCCGCCCGCTAGTGATGCAAAAGGTATGGTCCGGCACGCCGCCTTGCCTTGTAGAATCTGTCCCTAACCAGCCATAGTTGGTTGCGGCGAGCAAGCTCACGGTTCAGAAATTGCCAGATTTTAAAATGACTTCCAGCCGATCCCAGGAATTTGACCGACAGCTTGTGGCCCGCATCGAGCGCTGGCCGATCGCCGGCTCGTTCACGATCAGCCGCGGGGCCAAGACCGAGGCCGTCACAATCGTGGCCGAAGTCAGCCATGGCGGCCGTACCGGGCGCGGCGAGTGTGTTCCCTACCCCCGCTATGGCGAAACCCCGGAAGCGACCCTGGCTGCCCTTCAGGCGATGCAGGAACCGGTGTCCAGAGGATTGGACCGAACCGCCCTGCAGGCTGCGATGCCCGCAGGGGCCGCCCGTAACGCGCTGGATTGCGCCCTATTGGACCTCGAGGCCAAAAGCAGGAAACAGCGGGTGTGGACCCTGCTCGGCCGGCCGGCGCCACGGGCCTGTACCACCGCCTTCACGATTTCGCTGGGAACGCCGGAGGCGATGGCCGCAGCGACCGCCAAGGCGGCGCGCCGGCCGCTGCTCAAGATCAAGCTCGGCGGCGACGGCGACGGGATGCGGATCGCCGCCGTCCGCAAGGCCGCCCCCGAATCCGAGCTGATCGTGGACGCCAACGAGGCCTGGACGTCGGACAATCTCGAACGGAACCTGAATGCCTGCGCCGAACTCGGCGTGACGCTGGTCGAGCAACCGCTTGCCGCCGCCAATGACGGCGCGCTGGCACGCATCAAGCGGCCGATCGCGGTGTGCGCCGACGAAAGCGTGCATGACCGCGCCTCGCTCAGCGGCCTTCGCGAACGCTATGACGCGGTCAACATCAAGCTCGACAAAACCGGCGGACTGACCGAAGCGCTGGCGATGGCGGATACCGCCCGCGCGCTCGGCTTCGAGATCATGATCGGCTGCATGGTCGCCACCTCGCTGGCGATGGCCCCGGCAATGCTGCTGGCGCCACAGGCGCGCTTCGTCGATCTCGACGGCCCGCTGTTGCTGGCGCGCGACCGCGACGGCGGGCTGCGCTACGAAGGCAGTCTGGTCTACCCGCCGGAAGCCACGCTCTGGGGGTGACGCGCTAGCCGGTGCCGCGCCAGCCACATCACGATCGCAGCCACCAGCGCCATCGCCGCCATCACGTAATAGACATTCTGCCCGTAATTCTCATAGACCCTGCCCGACACCACGGACGCCGTGGCGCTGATGATGCCGCCGCAGGCCGCAAGATAGCCCTGCCCGCGCGCCATCATGTGACCGGGCACGTGACGCACCAGCAGTCCCATGACGCCGACCTGCGTCAATCCGTAGGTCAGGCCATGCGCGAGCTGTACCGCAGACAACACCGCGACCGAGGGCTCCTGCGCTGACATCAGCCAGCGCGCCACCGCGCTGAGCCCGCCGATCACCACCAGCAGCGACGGCGCCAGCGTGAAACGCGGCGACAGCGCGAACACCACGATCTCGGCGAGCACGCCCAGCACCCACAGGCCGGCGATGGTCAGCCCGTCAAGACCGGACGCCTGCCAGCTGATGGACGCAAAACCGTAGTAGGCGGCGTGGCTGCCCTGGATCAGGCCGGCCGCAACGATGATGGCGAGGAAGCCGGGATCGCGCAGCAGGGCGTTTCCGCCGTGCACGGCGGTCGCCGGCGGCTTTGGCCGGTCCAGCGGCTGCAGCCCCAGGCTCGCAACGGCGCCAAGCGCGGCCATCGCCGCAATGACCCAGATCAGCTGGCTGGCTGCAATGAAATCGACCAGCAGGCCGCAGACCAATGCGCCGACCACGAAGGCCGCCGAACCCCACAGCCTCAGCGGCCCGTAATTCAAGCCATACCGCGCCACGCCGCCGAGCGCGTAGGCGTCCGTCAGCGGCAGCATCGGGGTCCACAGACAGCAGGTCACGGCATAGGCCAGCAGCACCGCGAGCGGCAGGTATTGCGTGCCGATCACCGCAAAGCCCAGCGCGGTGGCGGTCGCGGTGACGATCAGGATCGTGCGCAGCGAATAAATCCGCCCCGCAGCACCGGTCACGAACGGCAGCACGGTAAAGCGCGTCACCGCCGGAACCGCGGAAATGATTCCGATCCAGGAGGCGTCGATGCCGATCGACTTCAGCCACAGCGTGAAAAACGGCAGATGGGTGCCCATCGTGCCGAACGTCGCGCCGTAAAACAGCGCCAGCCGCGTCGCGAATCGCTTCGATGCGCCTTGAGATGCGATGGGGATTTGTGATTCGCTTGGCATCAATTCAATTGCGATTCGCCCGATATCGTGTTGTTTCGTTATCGCAACGCGCGGCGATTTGCGCGAAGAGTTTAGCATGGCCGACGAAGCATTCGCCCTTTCGCCGATCTCAGCACGCGCCGCGCTGCCGGGCGAGGAAGACTATGCTGCGATCAGCGAAGCCTTCATGGAGACTTCGCGGGGCCGCTGGTTCCTCGGCGAATATGCCAAGCGCAACCGCAACGCCGACACCAGCATGGTGCTCGACGCCGTGGCGCGGATCGAGCAAAGCCTGGCGGCGCAGAAGGAAGAGAGCCTCGCCGCCCAGCGCGAGGCCGCCGACGCCCAGCGCGACGCCGCGGCCGCCGTCGCGGACAACAGCCTCGCCGAAGCCAAACTAGTCGAGGCCTTGATTGCGATTCGCGGTGCGCTCGAGGCCGCGCAGACCTCGGCGATAGGGGCGATCGACGGCCTCGCGCTGAACGAGAAGCTGGTGCCGGTGCGCAAGGGCGCGCGGGTGATCCGGGAGATCGCCTGGCGCTTGCGGGAAATCGGCAATGACAGCCGAATCTGCGACCTGATCGATTCGCAGGTTCAGGTCATCGAGCAAGGCGCCGAGCAAATCTCCTCCGACGAGGCCAAGGCCGCGCTGCAGGCCGCGTTCGCCTCGATTGCGGGCCGCATCGCGGAGTTCGGCGAGGAGGAGACGCCCGCTGCGGTCGCTGAAGCGCCGATGGCTGATACGCCGGTTGCAGAAGCCCATGTCGCCGCGCCAGCGCCGGCGGCGCAGACCGAGTCGCCGGCTGTCGCCGAGATCGTCGAGGAAGCCCCCGCATCGGAAGGTGCTCAGGCTGCAACCAGTTCCCTTTCGAGCGACGCTGCAACACCGACCGCCGAAGCCGTGGCCGCTGAAGTTGTGGCTACTGAAGTTGTAGCCGCCGAAGCTGTGGTCTCCCAGGCCGACGCCGCATTGGAGGAAGTCGGAACCGCCGCGATGGAGACCGCCGATGCGGTCGAACTCACGGCCGAGGCCGCCGATGCCCATGACGAAGCCGTGCTCGACATGATCGCGATGGAGATGGGCGCGCCTGATCCCATCGACGATGATGAGTTCGTCGAACCGGAGGTCCAGCACGCCCACGTCGCAGCGCCGATGGCTGAGGAAGCTCGGATTGCCGGGCCGATGGTTGAAGAAGCCCACCTTGTAGAGCCGCCTCCGATCGAGCCTGAAGCCGTCGCTGAAGTGGCCGAGCCAGCACTGCCCGAGCCGGTACCGCCCGAGCCAATGGCAGCGGCGGCCGAACGGCCGGTTCAGCCACCGCCCCAGCCGGTCGCCCAAGCCGTGCCGGAACCGGCGCTGGAAGTCTCGCTCGGCTCGTCGATCATCGCCAGCGGCCTCGTCCGCAGACCCATCGCGGCCAACGATCCGCTGGCCCCGATCCGGCGCATGAGCCAGGCCGAGAAGATCGCGTTCTTCTCGTAGAGCCGGTTCTCCCTCCCATCGAATGATTGCCGAAGCCGGATCGTGACCAAGGTCACGTACAGCGTCCTCACCTCAACCTAGCCTGTCCCCGGACATCTCACCTTGAGATTGGATGGAGGACACCATGCCGCGTTTCAAATCGCTCCTGCTGTGCGCCGGTCTGCTGGGCGGCCTGCTGAGCTTGGCGCATACCGGCCCCGCTTCCGCCGAGGCGGTGAACGCCGCCATCAGCGCCGGCACGAAGTCATTGCCGGCGGAGCAGCGGGTCGCGCTGGTGATCGGGAACGCGAACTATCAGGTCGCGCCGCCGCTCGCCAATCCCGGTAACGACGCGCGATCGGTCGCGCAACTGCTCAACACCGCGGGCTTCGAAGTCACTGCCGCGACCGATCTGACGCG
This sequence comes from Bradyrhizobium sp. LjRoot220, assembly GCF_964252915.1. NCBI lineage: Bacteria > Pseudomonadati > Pseudomonadota > Alphaproteobacteria > Hyphomicrobiales > Nitrobacteraceae > Bradyrhizobium > Bradyrhizobium sp. LjRoot220. The sequence goes on along the minus strand of NZ_CAXUPS020000002.1, from coordinate 147,394 downwards.
CAGCGACATGGTCAAGGTCGTCGAGGATTTTGTTTCCAAGGTTGCCGATCGCGGACCCAATGCGGTCGCCATGATCTATTATGCCGGGCATGGCGTGCAGCTTGAGGGCGAAAATTACCTGCTGCCGATCGATGCGAGAATTTCCAAGCTGTCGGACCTCGACGGCAATTCGGTGCGCCTAGTCGATCTGATGGGAACGCTGGAGACCATCTCGAGCCGGATGCGGATCGTCGTGCTCGACGCCTGCCGCAACAATCCGTTTCCCGACGTCGACGATTCCGGGCGCGGCCTTGCGATGGTCGATGCGCCCAGCGGCTCGATCGTCGGATATTCGACGGCGCCGGGCATGGTGGCCCATGATGGCGACGGCAATCACAGCCCTTATACCTCGGCGTTCCTCAACATCGCGCGGCAGCCCAATCTGCCGATCGAGCAATTGTTCAAGCGCGTCCGTCTCGAAGTGAACAACGCCACCGGCGGCCGGCAGACGCCATGGGAAAGTTCGTCGCTGACCAACGACTTCTATTTCTTCGGCGATACGGCGGTTGCGGCGACCCGCGCGCCCGATCGCGGCCCCGTTGTCCAGATGGCGTCGAACCTGCCTTCGCGTTCGGTGCGTCAGGCCTATGATTACGTCTTGTCGGAAGGTTCGCCCGAACACTATGAGGAGTTCATTCGGCTGTATCCGTCCGACCCGCTGTCCGAGCGCGTCCGCGCGCTGCTCGGCAACTGGCGGCAGTCATCGGAATGGCACAAGGCGGTAAAGGCGAACACAGCCGTCGGCTACAGTTCGTTCCGCGATCGCTTCCCCGACAGTCCGTATGCGCGCACGGCCTTGCGGCTGCAAGCGCAGCCGAGAAGCATTCCGCTGATGCAATTCAACCGCCTGTCGAGGCCTGCGAGCCACCATGGATTTTCGAACGGCCACCGTGCGCCGGCGCTGGCGTCATCGGCCAATGGAATGGGTGCGTCCGCCGCGATGCACGGCCACCGGACGGACAGGTTCACGCAAACCGGCTCGAGGATGAACGGCCACGCCCATGGCCATCACATGCATGGCAAGAGCCGCTTCCACGACCACGGACCGCGCAGGATGGGCGGCGGCATGCACGGCCACTCCAGTCATCGTTTCGCCGCGAGCCACTCGCGCAGCTCGTTTGGGCACTCGCGGCATTCGTTCGGGGGCGGCCGCTCGTTCGGTGGTGGCGGTTCGTTTGGCGGCGGAGGCGGGTTCAGGCGCTGATCGCGTCGTCCTAGGCCACCAGCTTGGCGAATAGGTCGGCGTCGACATTGCCGCCTGACAGCACGATGACGACGTTCTTGCCGCGGACATCGATCCGGCCGGCCAGCAAGGCGGCGAGACCGACGGCGCCGCCGGGCTCGACCACCAGCTTCAATTCCCGGTAGGCATAGGCCACCGCGGCGCCAACTTCGGCGTCGGACGCGACCACGCCCTGCGCCAGCAGCTTGCTGTTGATGGAGAACGTCATCACGCCGGGGATCGCGGCCATCAGCGCGTCGCAAATGGTGCGATCGGCGGCGTGGTGGGCTTCGCGATGTCCGGCGCGCAGCGAGAGGCCGTGATCGTCATAGAATTCGGGTTCAGCGACGATCACGCTTGCCAGCGGAAAGCGCGCCTTGACAGCGGTGGCAACGCCGGCGATCAGCCCGCCGCCGGAGGCCGGCGCCACCACGATATCGGGCGCCAGACCGAGCGAGGCCATATCCTCTGCTATCTCGCGGCCGGCGGTGCCCTGCCCCGCGATCACGAACGGATCGTCATAGGGGCGCACCAGCGTCGCACCGCGCTTGCTGGCGATGTCCCTGGAGATCGCCTCGCGATCGTCCTTGTCGCGGTCATAGAGCACGACTTCGGCGCCATAGCCCCTGGTGCGCTCGCGCTTGGTCAGCGGCGAGTCCTTGGGCATCACGATGGTCGCCTGCATATTGAGGATCTGCGCCGCCGCAGCCACGCCCTGGGCATGGTTGCCGGACGAGAACGCGACCACGCCGCCGCTGCGCTCGGCTTGCGGGATCGATGCGAGCTTGTTGAAGGCGCCGCGGAACTTGAAAGAACCGGTCCGCTGCAGCATTTCCGGCTTGAGAAAGACCTTGGTCCCGACCCGTTCGTTGAGGACCGGGAATGACAACAGCGGCGTTCGCACCGCAAACGGCGCAACCACCCGCGCCGCCGCATCGATATCCGCAGGCCCGATCGGTGCCATTGAGGCTTGATCCGTCATGTCCACTTTGTATCGCGTCCGTGGACAGTCGGGCAAGACGCATTCCGGTGAATTCAGGCGGCGAAATGCGGGTCTTCAGCCACCAATTCGACCGCTTCGTCTTCGGAACCGGTGTCGCGGACGTTGAGGGCATGCTCGACAAAGACGCGCGCCGAGGCCTGCCAGGTGTGGGCGGCGGCAAACGCCACGCAGGCCTGCGGTGCGATCTGCATCGCGTCCAGGCAGGCGGCACGCAAATCGTCGCAGAGGACGCCGACCGGCGCCGCACCGATCACGTCGCGGGGACCGGTGACCGGAAAAGCGGCAACCGGCAGGCCGCTGGCGAGCGCTTCGAGCAGAACCAGGCCAAAGGTGTCGGTCTTGCTCGGGAATACAAAAACGTCGGCGGCGGCATAGATCTCCGCCAGTTCTTCGCCCTGCCGGGCGCCCAGAAACACCGCATCCGGATATTTCCGCTCCAGCGCCACGCGGGCCGGACCATCGCCGACAATGAGCTTGGTGCCGGGCAGATCGAGATCGAGGAAGGCTTCGAGATTTTTTTCAACCGCGACGCGGCCGACACTGAGGAACACCGGCTGCGGCAGACAGAGGTCAACTTCGCGCGGATGAAACAGCGAGGTGTCGACGCCGCGCGACCACAGCACCACATTGCGAAATCCGCGCTGGCGCAATTCGGCTGACAGCGCCGGCGTCGCCGCCATCACCGCCTGGCTCGGCCGGTGGAACCAGCGCAGCGCGCCCCACACCCATTTTTCCGGGATCGGCGAGCGCGCCGAGACGTACTCCGGAAAGCGCGTATGGAAGCTGGTGGTGAACGGCAGCCGGTGCTTGCGGCAATAGCGGCGAACCAGGAGCCCGATCGGGCCTTCGGTCGCGATGTGAATGCTGTCCGGCTTTGCCGCTTCGATCAATGCCGCGATCTTCGCCGGGTAAGGCAGCGCGAGTTCCAGATCCGGATAGCTCGGCATCGCAACGGTGCGAAACGATTGCGGCGTCAGGAAGCTGACGTCGACGCCGAATCCTTTGGCGGCTTGCGCCATCATGGTCAGCGTCCGCACCACCCCGTTAACCTGGGGATGCCATGCATCGGTCGCGACCAGGATATGCGTCATGCCGCGCGCGCCGCGACGCGAGGAACCGGCGCCAGCCGACGCTGCGGATCGGCCCAGGTGATGATTTCGAACCGGCCGTCCTCATGCTCGACGAGCGCGGTGCAGCTTTCGACCCAGTCGCCGCAGTTCATGTAGCGGATGCCGTGCTCGTCGCGGATAGTGGCGTAGTGGATATGGCCGCAGATTACGCCGTCGGCGCCGTGACGCCGCGCTTCGCCGGCCAGCGTCTTTTCGAACGCACCGATATAGTTCACGGCGTTCTTGACCTTCAACTTCGCCCATTGCGACAGCGACCAATAGGGCACGCCGAACATGCGCCGGAAGAAATTGACCAGGCGATTCATCTGAATGGCAAAATCGTAGGCCTTGTCGCCGAGATGGGCGAGCCAGCGCGCGTTCTGCACCACCAGGTCGAAGATGTCGCCGTGGATGATGAGATAGCGCTTGCCGTCGACGCCCTCGTGGATGGTGTTTTCCACCACGTCGATGCCGCCGAAATGGGTGCCGTAATAGCTGCGCAGGAACTCGTCGTGGTTGCCCGGCACATAGACGACCTTGGCGCCCTTGCGCGCCTTGCGCAGCATCTTCTGCACGAAGTCGTTATGCGATTGCGGCCAGTACCAGTTGGATTTCAGCGCCCAGCCATCGACGATATCGCCGACCAGATAGATGGTGTCGGCGTCATGGCTCTTGAGGAAGTCGAGCAACCGGTCGGCTTGCGAGCCGCGGGCTCCGAGATGGACGTCGGAGATAAACAAAGTGCGAAAGCGCCGCTCCGGGCTCTCTTCACTCGAGGAGTCACTACCCATGCCTGTGCACCTACCAGCTTGCTGTGACAGGGCGATGACGACTGACGCGGCCGATGGCCCCACGCGAATCAATGACGCGCCCCTGCCAAAGCGGATAGCAGCGCGATGCGACAGGGAAGCGACGGCGGCGGCAGGTAGATTTACGGTCTAGCTGCATACATATATTCGGTGTCGTCCCGGCCTTGCGCCGGGACCCATACCGCGTGGTCTCTCGATCAAGCCTCGGTAGCAGAGACCGTTCGCAAAACTCCTCCCTGCGGTTATGGGTCCCCCGATGCGCAATTGCGCATCTGTGCTCAAGGCCGGGACGCGGCGGTGCTTGCTGTTGCACCATCGTCCAAAACGCAACGGTGCGAAAATGTGGATGAGCGTGGCTGCACGGACGCCGCCACGCCGCCTTGCGGGCGGCGCCTGCTGCTGTCACACTTCCTCGACGTCCCGCGGCGATGACCGCGCAAACCGGCATGCGGGACAGCAGAGGAAACGATGACGTTCGTTGCGAACCTGTTCGCCGTGTTGCTGGTGCAAGTGATCAAGGACGCCGGCATCAAGTTCGGCAACTAGCGTAACCTGGGCGCAGGTGCCCCGCCCGATCCCTTCATGCGAACCGAGGAGACCGCCATGGCCAATTGCATCGTTATCGTCCAATTCGATCTACCGAAGCGCAGCGAGGAACAGGCGATCACGGGCGGCACGTCGAGCGCGCCGATCTATCGCGGCCTCGCCTCCAAAGGGTTGATCCGCAAGGACTACCTCAATGGCGAGACAGGCACCGGGGGCGTCTATCTCTGGGACAGCCGCCAATCGGCGGAGGCCTGGTTTACCGAGGCGCGCGTGGCGGAACTGACGGAACGATTCGGGGTGCGGCCTCGCCTCACCTGGTACGACACACACGTGACCGTCGATAATCTGCAGCACGAGACGCGCGTCAACGGCAAGGCGATCGAGGTCGCGGACTGACGATAGCGATCGCGGCGCTGCGCTCGATCGGGTCGCGCGCGCCGCGATGCACGCGAAGAAATTAAGTCCCGCGCGTCGATGCCGAAGAGTAACGTTTGCCACGCTTGCCCTCATTGGGCACGAACTGGGCAAACACTTCTCTTACGCGATCAGCCGGCGTCGCATCGCGTGTGAAGCGCGGCTCGGTCAGGGTTTCCACCAGCCGGGGCGCGTAGATGGCGCTTTGATAGAGCGACCCGTCGAAGCGGGTATCGCTCTCGCTGTCGCGCAAGCAAGCGTCGGAAACAAACAACAATACGAACAGCGCTGATCCTACGACGGAAAAATACTGAAAAATGGGCATCGCTTATGCGCCTCCTTTTGCAGGAGGATGCACGCCCGCGATAAAGGCCGGGTTTAACAACGCCAAGCTTTTGCCGGAACAGTTGTTTGGCCGTTATCAATTTGCAGAAAATTTTAAGCAATCGAGGAAGCACATTGGCGGAGTAATCCTGAATCTGCTCTCCGCTTTCGGCAGCGTTGCGGACATGGCCTGGTGACCTGACCGATTCGCAAATGCCCCAAGCGGAAGTCGCGTTCGTAACGACCAACCCGTTACTTCCGAACTGATTCAAAATCCGGATGGCGGCTTCCGGCCCTCGGCCGTCAAGCGGCCGAGGAAGGCGAGGCAGGAGCCGGGCGCGAACGAAGGGCGGAACAGGTCGGCCACCAAGCCGTGGCAAACGGTGCCTCCGACTGGCAATATCTGTTACCGTTAAAGCCCGCACGGACTGGGAAAAACAGGAAACCTCCGCGGACGAATTGAGTTGCCATCGGTAGTCACACTTGTTGGAGCTGGAGGATGGTTGATGAAACTCTCGTTCGAAAGGCGGTCGACACGGCCTGGACCGTCTATCTTGCGACGCATCGCGATGTCGACGCGGCGGACGGCCGACGATGCCTGCTGGAGCGACATCTGCAAGGGAGGTTGGAGGCCAGCCAGAGCGAGGCTGAAGAACTCACGTGTTCCGGACTCGCCTATCTTGACCGGCTTCCCAAGGACGAATGATCGAGCGGATAAAGTTATTAGTCGAAAGGATAACGGCAGGAAGCGCGAGGCCGGACTGGACATTGCTCGCCGTGTCGTCGCTGCTTTCAGCGGCGCTCGTCCTGGCGGTGCAATCCATCTGGTAGGCGAACTTTCGCCGTGCACGAATTAGGTGGGCTCGCGCCAGCGGGGAACCGATCCGCGGCATATGTGAACAGGCCGTCGAACTCGAGTCCTGGCGCTAAGTCACGGCCAGTTGATTGGCGGTGGGGTTGTTCAGTACAGACGGCTTGCTGGCCCCAAAACCAGCAAGCCATCCCACCTCTCCCGATCGGACGCGCTCAGCCCTTGCGCATTTTGCTGAGCAAATAGTTGTCGTAGTAATTTTCCGCGATCTGCGTGTAGAACAGCACTTCCTTCATGTAGGCGTCGTGGCTCTCTTTGGTCTTCTTGAAGAGCGGGCTCTTCTCGGCGATTCCGTTCAGATGATCCTGCGTGGCGGTGTAGCAGGCTTCCATGACCGGTAGCGGGAACGCGCGCAGCTCGGCCCCGCCCGCGATCAGCCGCTTCAGGGCGGCCGGATTGACGCTGTCATATTTTTCGATCATCCAGGCGCCCGCCGCCGAACCCGCCTGGTTGAGGATCGCCTGGTATTGCTTGGGAAGCGCGTTCCACTTCTCGTCGTTGACGATCATGTGCAGCATGGCGCCGCCTTCCCACCAGCCGGGGTAATAATAGTACTTTGCTACTTTGTAGAAGCCGAGCTTCTCGTCATCGTAGGGACCGACGAACTCGGCGGCGTCGATCGAGCCCTTCTCGAGCGCCGAATAGACGTCGCCGCCCGCGATCTGCTGCGGCACGATGCCGAGCTTTGCGAGCACATGGCCGCCCATTCCGGCGATGCGGAATTTGAGGCCTTTGAGATCATCGACGGTCTTGATCTCCTTGCGAAACCAGCCGCCCATTTGCGTACCGGAATTACCGCACAGGATCGCATGCGCCTTGAACGGCTTCAGCGCCTCGTTGCAGAGGTCGGCGCCGCCGCCGAACGTCCACCAGGAATGCTGGTGGCGATGGTTCATGCCGAAGGGGGCGCCGGTGGCATAGGTCAGCGCCGGCTCCTTGCCGATGTAGAAATACAGCGGCGTCTGCGCCATCTCGACAGTCGCGGTGCTCACGGCATCGAGTGCCTGCAGGCCAGGCACGACCTCGCCGGCCGCAAAGGTCTGGATCTGAAACTTGTTGTCGGTGGCATCGGCGACGTATTTGGCAAAGGTTTGCGCCGTGCCAAAGATGGTATCGAGCGACTTTGGAAAGCTCGAGGTCAGGCGCCACTTGATCTCGGGCGCTGCTTGCGCGATCGCAGGTGCCGCAACCAGCGTCGTCGCGCCGACCACGGCGCTGCCTTTGAGGAACGTACGGCGTTTCATGTGATCACTCCGTTAGGGTGCAAGCCATAGGGTGCAAGTCATAGATTGCAAATCCGCTGGTGCTGGGCCGAGAGGACTCCCGCGACCGTTCAACCTTCATCTTAACGAACTTTGGGGCATGCGCGGAAGTGCTACTTCCGCGCCCGGCGCCATGCGCAGCGGGCGAGCGGGCACCGCGGCGGTGCCCGCTTTGAAGCCAGTCGATGCTTGCCTCTTGCACATCGCGCCACGTCGTGGCGACGCGGAACGTGCCGGCGAGCCGGCTAGTCCAGCTTCACATTCGCTTCCTTCACGACCTTGCGCCAGCGCGCGACTTCGGCGGATACCATGGTAGCGAATGCCGGGCCCGTCACGTCGGGAACGTCAGAGCCGTTGCGCTCCCAAGCCTCCTTGATTGCGCTCGTCTGCATCGCCTGCTGCACCTCCTTGATCATGCGTTCGACGATCGCCGGCGGCGTGTTCTTGGGCGCAAACAGGCCATACCAGGTCGCTACTTCAAAATCGGCCAGACCAGCTTCCTTGGCCGTGGGAAGATCGGGGAACGCGGCTACCCGCTTCGGCGCCGCAACCGCGAGCGCGCGCAACTGCCCGGCCCTGATCGGTCCTGCCGACGAGCCCATGCCGTCGAACACAACAGGCACATGGCCGGCGATCAGATCCTGCATCGCGGGCCCCGCCCCGCGATAAGGGACGTGCTGGATATTGGTCTTGGTCAGGATCTTGAACAATTCGCCCGCCAGATGGTGGGTTGTGCCGGCCCCGGCGGAGCCGTAGTTCAGTTGGCCCGGGTTCGCTTTGGCGAAGGCTATGAACTCGGCAAGCGTCTTGGCGGCGACCTTTTCGGGGTTAACGACGATCACCTGTGGCGGACGCGCGATCACGGCGACGGCGATAAAATCCTTCTCGATGTCGTAGTCGAGGTTGGGATAGAGCGAGGGGGCAATGGTGTGATGCGCCGCGCCCATGAAGAAGGTGTAGCCGTCGGGAGCGGCCTTGGACGCCGCCGAGGCGCCGACCGTGCCGCCGGCGCCGGCGCGGTTTTCGATCAGCACGCGCTTGCCAAGCTGGGTGTCGAGCTGGGCTGCGAGCGGGCGGGCGAACGCGTCGGTGCCGCCGCCGGCCGCAAATGGCACCACGAACGTGATCGGCTTCTCCGGCCATGTCTGGGCCAGGGCCGGACTGGCGGCGATCGCAAGGCCCGCCAGAACGGTCAATACGGCGTAGCGCAGGTTCTTTTGTTTCAAGGCGTTCCCTCCCGGATATGGCGACACTGTTCCGCGCATTGGCGGCGTCGCGCTTCTCTTGAATTTCAGGCGCTGAATTATAGGTGCCGGGCATGGTCCCGCAAATGGGCCATTTGGACAAGGACTGCTCCCGGGGCGTATGGTCGCCCCTCGCGGGCATCGGCGCTGGCAGAGACGCCGCACGGAAGCGCCTTCAATAGTACCCGTGAAAATGATGGACCGGGCCGTGGCCGCGGCCGACGCTGAAGCGGTCCGCGGCTGCGATCGCGGCACTGATCCAGGCCTTGGCGTTGCGGACGGCGGTTTCCAGACTATCGCCTTTGGCAAGGCCGGCCGCAATCGCCGATGACAGCGAGCAGCCGGTGCCGTGGGTATTTTTGGTGGCGATGCGCGGAGCGGCCAGCGTGATCGTGGCATTCGCGTCGATCAGATAATCGGTGCTCTCGGCGCCCTGCCCGTGGCCGCCCTTGATCAGCACCGCGCGGCAGCCCATCGCCAGCAACCGCCTGCCCTGATTTTCGACCGCGGCTTCGTCCGTCGCCATAGGCTCATCGAGCAAGGCCGCGGCCTCCGGCAGATTGGGCGTGATGACAGAGGCGAGCGGAATGAGCCTGGTGCGCAAGGCCTCGACGGCCTCGGTCGCCAGCAGGCGATCGCCCGAGGTCGCGACCATCACGGGATCGAGCACGACATGATTGGGCGACCAGCGCGTCAGCCCCGCGACGATGGCATCGATGCTCGCGGGCTGCGCCACCATGCCGATCTTGACCGCGCCGACGGCGAGATCGGAAAATACCGCGTCGATCTGCGCGGTGAGGAATTCCGCCGGCACCTGATGGATGCCGCTGACGCCGGTGGTGTTCTGCGCCGTCAGCGCCGTGATCGCAGAGGCGCCATAGACACCGAGCGCGGCAAACGTCTTCAGGTCGGCCTGGATACCGGCGCCTCCGGACGAATCGGAGCCGGCGATTGTGAGCGCGATCGGCGTCATCGCCCGCCTCGTGCAACTGGTGTGTTCGGGACCATAGCCTGTCCTAGCGCGGCCGGCCATTGCCAGCAAGCTGGCTAGCCCTCGCGCGGCAGACGGCAGGTCAATGCGCTAACCGAAGTTGCGGAAGCCCCACGTCAGGAATCCGAACATGACGACCAGAATCACAAGGCTGCCGACGGCGACCATGAGGAGGACCTCCCAGCCGGAGAGGCCCGCCTTTTTGGCTTTGACAGCGCCGAAGCCCAGCAACACGAACAACAATGGGCCGACAAGCAGCGTCATTTGCGCTTCGGCGCCTGGACCGGCAGGTCAAGCACGCCAAAGAATGCGAGCAGCAGGGCAACTTCTTCCTTCGAACCGACTTTGATCATCTTCATCTCCCGTTTGATGTTTGGTCGAACCGGGATCTGAAGGGGTTCACGCCATACGGTTTCGTGACTGTTTCAGGCTGATTTCATCGGCCTTTTGACGTCCTGATTGCGGCGCGTTTTCCTGCATGTTTTCCTCTACGTTTTCCTGGCCTGAACCGGTATCCACCCGGCTCGAAAACGCTATATTGGGTGCAAATCGCCCCTTCGGAGACGACAAGCCATGGTTCCCTTCTTCGTCCAGTTCAAATGCAAGCTCGGCCAGTCCTATGCGGTGGCCAATGCGCTCGCGGAAGCCGAGATCGCCTCGGAGATCTATTCCACCGCCGGCGATTACGACCTGCTGGTCAAGTTCTACGTCGATAACGCCACCGATATCGGCCATTTCGTCAATGAGAAGGTGCAGGTCATTCCCGGCATCCAGGACACCCACACCATCATCACCTTCAAGGCGTTCGGCACCAGCTAGCACCTCACCTGATTGGACGGCTTCAGACCCTGCGCGCGGAGTGCCTATCCTGAAGCCATGATCAACGCGTCAAGCTGACGCGGATCGGCCCCCCCTGCTTGTGCCTTGCAGTAGAAGCGGAAATCCGCAAGCATTCGCTCCAATACGCAGCGCCTGTTTCCGACTGACGCCCGTTTGTCGGCCAGAAGCACAGGCGACAAAGCGTCTCAAGGCTGCAACGTCAGCTTCCGAGGGGAGGAATGAATGATCTATCCGATCTTGAAGCTTGCGGCCGTTGTGCTGGCCGGATCCGCGCTCGCGGCATCGACGGCGGGCGCGCAGGTGAAGCTGCCGCCGTCCGTGACGATGACGGCCTATGACACCGGGACATCCGGGTTTAACATTACCGTCGCCATCGGCAAGATGATGAAGGACAAATACGGCGCTGATGCGCGCGTATTGCCCGCCGGCAACGACGTCGCCCGGCTTCAGCCGCTGCGACTCAACCGCGCGACCATCTCGGCGATGGGTGCCGGCGTTTATTTCGCGCAGGAAGGCGTGTTTGAATTCGCGACGCGGGAGTGGGGACCGCAGGCGGTCCAGATCACGCTGTCTTCGGTCGACTGCAACGGTCTTTCGGTGGCGGCGGCCGCCGACACTGGTGTGAAAGCCGTCGCGGACCTGAAGGGCAAGCGCATCGGATTCGTGGTCGGCTCGCCCGCACTCAACCAGAATGTGCTGGCGATGCTGGCGTTCGCGAACCTGACGGCCAAGGATGTCAAGATCGTCGAATTTTCGGGCAACAATGCGATGTGGAAAGGCGTCGTGAACAACGATGCTGATGCCGCGTTCACTTCGACGATCGCGGGCCCCGCCAAGGAGCTGCAAACCTCGCCGCGCGGCATCGTCTGGCCGCCCTTGCCGCACGCCGACAAGGCAGGGTGGGATCGCGTGCGCAAGGTCGGCCCGTACTTCACCGAGCACAACGCCACCTGCGGCGCCGGCGATTTTTCCAAGGACAAGCCGGTCCAGATGGGCACCTATCCGTATCCGATCTATACGGTCTACGCGAGCCAGCCTGAGGACGACGTCTACATGCTGACCAAGGCGCTGATCGAAGGCTATGACGGATACAAGGACAACGCGCCGGGCGCCAGCGGACTTGCGGTAAAGGGGCAAACCAAGAATTGGGCGGTGCCGGTGCACAAAGGCGCGGTCAAGGCGCTAAAGGAAGCCGGCGCCTGGAGCGACGACCAGGAGAAGCACAACAACGCCCTGTTCAAGCGCCAGGAAATTCTGATCGCGGCGTGGACCGACTACATCAAGGGCACCCCGTCGGCCGATCCGGCAAAACTCACCGAGGAGTGGATGGGCGCGCGCAAGGCCGCACTCGCCAAGGCCGGCCTGATCAATACGTTCTAGTTAGAGCGTGAAGACGTCAGACCGGGGCGTCGCGCTCGCACTGTCCGCCGTCATCCCCGGGATGAACGCAATTGCGTTCACCCGTAGGTGCGCGCTCTTGCGCGCCTCGAAGGATGAGTACGGCCCGTGGCCCATCCTTCGAGGCTCGCCCAGCGGTGCAAGTGCACCGCAAGGCTCGCACCTCAGGATGACGGCGAGGCTGTTGCGAGCACGCTAAAGCGTCAGGACTTCTCCGCCTTCTTCGGCTGCGGCGGTCCCTCCACCGCGGGCAGCGATTTCAGATACTCCGCCATCGCGGTGCGGTCCTCGGGCGACAATTGCGAGGTGTTGCGGATCACACGCGTCATCAAGCCACCGGCGGTGTCGCCGTCGGGCGTCTGCCCGCTCTCGAGGAAATAGGCGAAATCCTTCGCGCTCCAGTCCGACATCCGCTTCTGCGTGATGTTGGGCACCCAGCCCTTGCCTTCCGGATTCGGACCGCCCGCGAAGCGCTGCGCTTCGACGATGCCGCCGATGAGATTGCGCGGGCTGTGGCACTCGGCGCAGTGACCGAGGCTGTTGACGAGATAGGCGCCGCGATTCCATTGCGCGGATTTGCCGGCGTCAGGCGTGAACGGCTTGCCGTCCATGAACAGGAATTTCCATACCCCGACATTGCGGCGGATGTTGAACGGAAACGGCACGTCATGGTCGCGCACCTTGCCGGCTACCGGCGCCAACGTCTTCAGATAAGCGAACAGATCCCTGACGTCCTCGACCTTCGCATGCTGATAGGAGGCGTAGGGAAACGCCGGAAAATAATGATCGCCCGAAGGCGAAGTGCCCTTGAGCATGGCGGTGACGAAATCCGCTTCGCTCCATCGCCCGATGCCATCGTTCGGATCGGGCGAGATATTGGGGACGTTGAACGTCCCGAACGGCGAAGGCAGCGGCAGTCCACCGCCGAGCTTGAGGCGATCGGGCTGGTTCGGCACGGCATGGCAGGAGGAGCATCCGCCGGCATTGAACGCTGTGAGGCCGTTGGCGAGGTTGGGCGTGTACGCGGGCAATGCAGTCGCAGCGACGACCGCCGGTATCGTCAGCCACCAGAAAATGCCGAGACCGGCGATGCCGGCTAAAACGGCCAGAAGGAACAGTCGTTTCAGCATTCACCAATCCGTCATCGGGCGTTTCAATATGGCCAGTATGGACGCAATTTCAGCCCGAAGCTTCCACGAAAATTTCGGCAACTCAACGCCGTTTCGGCGGCGAGGCGATGAGCGACCAGGTCCTCGCACGCGAATGACGAAAAGGCCGGACGCGTTACGCATCCAGCCTCGTTCTGTCTTGTCCAGCGATGGTCTAGCCCTTCTTGAGGCGGAAGGTCTCGTGGCAGGCGCCGCATTCCTTGCCGATGCCGGGGAAATTCGCTTTCAGCGTGTCGAGGTCCTTGATCTTGGCCTGGGCGTCGGCCACCACCTTGGCGAAGCTCGCGACCTTGGCGTCGTAGCCGGCCTTGTCGTCCCAGATCTTCGGCGCGGGGGCGTAGTCGCCTTCCCACTTGGCATCCTTCACGCTGGCGGGGAACATGGCCGGGAGCTTCTTGGCGGTGTCGTCGAGCTGCTTGAGCGCCGCATCGACCGCGGCTTGGTCGTAGGGCTTTTCGCCCTTGAACATCGGAGCCAGCACGCCGCCGACGTTCTTTCCGTTGGCCTTCATGGTGTCCTGGGCACTCTTGACCGAATCCTGCTGCGCCACGCCAACGCCGACACTGAGCAACAGTGCACCTGCAACCAACAATACCCGTTTCATTCGGCAAACCCCTGTTTTTGACTGATGCCGGTCCGCGATCGCCGCGGACCTTGCCTCATTGAGCCAACCCCGGGAGTTTAGATTCATTCCAGACAAAAAATCAAAGGTTATGCCGCCGCTGGGCCTCCCGAATCGCGATCCAGACCCGTTCGGGGGTGGCGGGCATGTCGATGTGGTCGATCTTGTACTCCCGCCACAGCCCCTCGATGATCGCATTGACCACCGCCGGACAGGAGCCGATCGCGCCGGCCTCGCCCGCGCCCTTCACCCCCAGCGGATTGGTGGTGCAGGGCACGTTGTGGGTCTCGAAGTGGAATGACGGGCCGTCGGCTGCGCGCGGCATCGCATAGTCCATGAACGTGCCGGTGACGAGCTGGCCGTCGCTGGAGAACACCGCCCGCTCCATCAAGGCCTGACCTATCCCCTGCATCGCGCCGCCATGCACCTGGCCGGCAAGCAGCAGCGGATTGAGCGTCACCCCGAAATCGTCGACGATCACGTAGTTGATGATCTTGATGATGCCGGTCGCCGGGTCGATCTCGACTTCGGCGAGATGGGTGCCGTTCGGGTATGTGCCATCAGCCTGGGTGAAGGTCGCGCTCGAATTCAACTTCGACGGATCGACGCCCGGACGCCTGGCCAGATCGACAAAACTCACCGAACGGTCGGTGCCCGCGATCCGTATCCTGCCGTCGCTGATCTCCAGATCGCCCGCACTGGTTTCCAGCGCTTCGGCCGCTATCTCCTTCAGCTTGCCGCCGAGATCATGGGCCGCACGCTGCACGCTGACGCCGCCGGTCGGGATAGAGGCCGAACCTCCGGTGCCGAGACCAGTGGCGATGCGATCGGTGTCGCCCTGCACGATGTGCACGCGCTCGGGCGGCAGCCCGAACTGCTCGGCGATCAGCTGCGCATAGGCGGTCTGATGGCCTTGTCCGCTCGACTGGGTGCCGATCAGAATGGTGACGTCGCCATTGGGATCGAGCGCCACATTTGCAGTCTCCTCACCCATGGTGCCGCAGACCTCGACATAGCTTGCCAGCCCAATACCGCGCACCAGGCCTTCCTTCCTGGCGGCCTTGGCGCGCTTGGGGAAATCCTTCCAGTTGGCAACTTCCATCGCGCGCTTCATATGTGCGGTGAAATCGCCTGAATCGTAAACCTTGCCGGTGATGGTCTTGTAGGGCATCGCCTTCGGCGGGATGAAGTTCTTGCGCCTGATGGCATCGGGCGTCAGCCCAAGTTTTCGCGCGCAGGCGTCGACCAGCCGCTCGATCACGTAAGCCGCTTCGGGACGGCCCGCGCCGCGATAGGCATCGACCGGCACGGTGTTGGTGAACACCGTGCGGACGCGGCAGTGGAAGGTCTGGATGTCGTAGAGGCCGGGCAGCATGCCGGCGCCGCCGTGCGGAATGTAGGGGCCGAAGGTCGACAGATACGCGCCCATGTCGCCCATCAGGTCGACGTCCATCGCCAAAAACTTGCCATCCTCGGCGAGCGCCATCTTCGCAACGGTGACGTTGTCGCGTCCCTGCGCGTCGCCGACGAAGTGATCGGCGCGATCGGCGGTCCATTTGATGGTCTTCTTGAGCCGTTTCGCGGCGACCGAGATCAGCGCGTATTCGCGGTACGGAAACAGTTTGGTACCGAAGCCGCCGCCGACATCGGGGCAGATCACCCGCATCTTTTCCAGCGGCATCTTGAGCACCATGCCGCCGATGATCTCGCGCAGGCGATGGCTGCCCTGGCTGCCGATCGTCAGCGTCAGATGATCCTTCTTGGCATCGTATTCGGCGACCGCCGCGCGCGTTTCCATGAAGTTGGTGATGACGCGCGGATTGACGATCGACACTTCGGCGACCGCATGTGCCTTGGCGAAAACGGCGTCGGTTGCCGCCTTGTCGCCGATCGGCACGTCGAACAGGATGTTGCCGGCGTGACTGGGCCAGACCTGCGGCGCGCCCTTCTTGACGGCGTTGACAAGGCCGACCACGGCGGGCAGCGGCGTCCAGTTGACCTCGATCGCCTCGAGCGCATCGCGGGCCTGATCGATGGTATCGGCCACGACGAAGGCGACGGCGTCGCCGACATGACGGACTTCATCTTTTGCGAGGATCGGGTAAGGAGGTCCGGTGAACGGATCGACTTCGAAATTGAACAGGCAGGGCAGATTGCCGAGATCCTTGACGTCGTCGGCGATCAGGACCGCGCCGACACCAGGCATGCCGCGGGCCTTGGTGACGTCGATGGTGAACTTGGCGTGCGCGTGCGGCGAGCGCAGCACCAGCGCATGCATCGCGGCAGACGGCGACACGTCGTCGGTATAGCGGCCCTTGCCGCGAATGAGCGCATCGTCTTCCTTGCGGCGGACGCTGTGACCGACGCCGAACTTGATGGGAGCTGCCATCGTATCTCCAATAGCCTGATTGATTTCGCGCCATATTGGCGTGGTTCGCCGCCAAGCGCAAACGGGTTTAGCCGCGGATCAGTCTGAAAATCCAGCCTCTGCCGAACAGCACCAGGATGGAAAAACCATAGACAAAAATGCCGGTTAACATAAGTAAGAGCAACGCGAGTTCGTCGCGAAAACTCGTCATTTGAGCGAAATAGAGGGCTGCGAATCGCGCGGTCAGCCAAAGGGCTGCCGCAAGCACGATGCCAGATATCGCGAACTTGGCGAGCGATATGAGCCACTCGCGGTCCAGCTGGAGAAATCCTCTTCGCACTGCAAAACCGAGCACCAACAACAAATTGATCCAGGCGCCGATCGCGGTCGCGAGCGCGAGACCGATCTGGGCCAGCGTGCCCATCAGGGCGACTTTCAAGGCGACGTTGACCGCAACGCCGGTCAGCGCCGCCTTCACCGGGGTTGCGGTATCCTTGCGGGCATAGAAGGTTGCGACCGCGCTGCGGATCATCACGAACGGAATCAGCCCGACCGCATAGGCGGCCAGTGTCGCGCCCGCGGCCGCGGCGTCGGCCTTCGAAAACGCGCCGCGCGCAAACATCGCCCGCATGATCACGTCAGGCACCGTGAGGAACGCGGCGACGAACGGGATCGAAAACAGCAGCGTGAAATCGAACGCCCGCCGCTGCGCCTTGGCGGCGCCGGCGTGGTCTTCCGCCGCCAATCGGCGCGACAATTCCGGCAGCAGCACCGTGCCGATCGCGATCCCGATCACGCCGATCGGCAGCTGGTTGAGGCGGTCGGCGTAGTACAGCGCCGACAGCGCGCCGGCGGCGAGAAACGTCGCGATGATGGTGTCGGCGAACAACGCCACCTGCGTTCCCATCGAGCCGATGGTCGCGGGGCCCAGTGCGCGAAAGAAGGCGCGTACATCCATGTCGAGCCTGGGCACGCTGAATTTCGGCAGGATGCCGTTCCTGGCCGCATCGCCTGCCAGCAGCAGAAATTCGAGGATGCCGGCGATCAGGACGCCCCATGCGGCGGCATAACCGGCACCCGGAAAGAACGCGGCGAGCGCCAAAGTGGCCATCATCGACAGATTGAGAAAGATCGGCGCCGCCGCCGCACTGGCAAAGCGATGCATGACGTTGAGCATGCCGCCGTACAGCGTCACCAGCGTGATCAGCAGCAGATAGGGAAAGGTGATCCGCGTCAGCGCGATCGCAAGTTCGCCGCGCGCCGGATCGTCGGAAAATCCCGGCGCCAGCAGGCCGATCACCTGCGGCATGAACAGCCACGCCACCACGAGCAGCACGATCTGGGCACTGAGCAGCAGCGTGAAGATGCGATCGGCGAACAGTTTTGCCGAGGCCTGGTTCTGCCCATGCAGGTGGGCATAGGCCGGCACGAACGCGGCGTTGAAGGCGCCCTCGGCAAAGATCGCGCGAAAATGATTGGGCAGCCGCAGCGCGACGAAGAACGCGTCCGCGACCGGCCCGGCGCCAAGGATCGCCGCGAGCATGATGTCGCGCGCAAAACCGGTCACGCGCGAAAGAAGCGTATAGCCGCCGACGGTGAAGATGCGCCCAAGCATGAGCCCGCTTCTAGCGCATATTCGGTTCCGATTGCATCAGAACCGAAGCATTTTATTTGAAGCGTTTTCTTCGAAAACGTTATCGCGCCGAAAATCAGGCGGAAAGCGCGCCGCGCACCGCCTGGATGACGCGGTCCTGCGTCGGCTCGTCGAGATAGGCGTGCATCGGCAGGCTGATGACGTCTTCCGAAAGGCTTTCGCTCACCGGCAAGCCGCCGTCCGCGACTGGAAAATCCCGGTACGCGGTCTGCTGATGCATCGATTTGGTGTAGTAGACCGCGGTCGGAATGCCCTGCGCCTTCAGCGCGGCGGCAAAACCGTCGCGATCGGTACCCTTCGGCAGCCGGATGGTGTATTGCGCCCACACCGAGCTGCAGCCGGAGGCAAGCCGCGGCACGGTCACGACATTGCCGAGGCCGCGCGCGTAGCGATCCGCGATGGCGTTACGCGCCGCGATCTCATCCTCGAAAATCTTCAGCTTTTCGATCAGGACCGCCGCCTGCATGGTGTCGAGCCGTCCGGTGAGACCGAGCCGGACATTGTCGTATTTGTCGGAGCCCTGGCCGTGCACGCGAATGCTGCGCAGCGTGTTCGCCAGTTCGTCATCGTCGGTGAAGATCGCGCCGCCATCGCCGTAGCAGCCGAGCGGCTTGGCCGGGAAGAAGCTGGTCGCGGTGGCGAGCCCGAAGGTGCCGAGCTTGCGGCCCTTGTAGCTGGCGCCAAAACCTTGCGCGGCATCGTCTAGCACAAACAACCCTTCGGCCTCCGCGACAGCGCCGATGGCGTCGTGGTCGGCGCTCTGCCCGAACAGGTCGACCACGATCACCGCGCGGGGCTTTAGCCCGCGTTGCCGCGCCGTGGCGATGCCGCGCTTGAGCGAGGCCGGATCCATGTTGAAGGTCTGCTCATCGACGTCGACAAAAACAGGTACAGCCCCCGTGAGCGCCACGGCTTCACCGGTCGCGCAGAACGTGAACGACGGACACAGCACGGCATCGCCGGGACCGACGTTTTTGGCCATCAGCACCATCAGCAGCGCATCGGTGCCGCTGGCGCAGCTCACGACATGTCTGGCGCCACTGAATGCCGCCAGCGCCGTCTCGAGCGTGGTTACTTCCGGGCCATTGATGAACTGGCAGTGGTTGAGCACGCGGGAAACGGCGTCGTCGATCGACTTGCCGAGCCGGCGGCGCTGCGCGGCGATATCGATCAGGGGAATCGGTTCTGGACGCATGTGCTGGTTCATGGAGCCTTGCTGGGAATGAGTTGAACGGGAATCAGCCGACGACGCGGCGCGGACCCTTGCGCGCGGAGGAGGCCGCGGGCCGGGCCGGCGCTTCGAGGCAGCGGATCGCGATTTCGAGGCTGGCGACGCCCTCGTCGCCGGTAACCGCCGGCACATTGCCGGACCTGACAGCATCGAGGAACGCGATCAATTCGGCGCGCAGCGGCTCGTCATGGCCGACCGGCAGATGACGCATCGAATAGCTGCCGTCGGGCTTGAAGCCAAAGCACTCGGTCACCTGACGCGTCAGCAAGTCGCCCATCACATATTTGCCGCGGGTCGCGACCGTGACGTTGCGCGCCTTGAACGGCGTCAGCCAGTTGGTGTTGATGTGGGCGAGCACGCCCGAGGCGGTGCGGAATTGCAGCAGCGCGATGTCCTCGCGCTCGGCGACTGCGCTGGAGAGCTGCGGCTGCACCTCGACGATGTCGGATTCGGTGAACCAGCGGATCAGGTCGATATCGTGCACGGCAAGGTCGATGACGACGCCGACATTCGACATGCGCGGCGGAAATGGCCCGACCCGGGTGATGCCGATCGAAAGGATGTCCTCGCCGGAGATCGCCTGCTTGATTGCCGCGACCGCCGGATTGAAGCGCTCGACATGGCCGACCATCAGCGTGACCCCGGCGCGTTGCGCGGCGTCGACGATGTCCCGCCCCTCCTGCACGGTCGGCGCAATCGGCTTCTCGACCAGGATATGGATTTTGCGCGCGATGCAGGCGAGCGCGACCTCGTGATGCAGATGGGTCGGAGCTGCGATGGTGACGGCATCGACGCCCTCGGCCAGCAATTCCTCGAGAGCTTCGAAAGCGCGGCAGCCGGCGAGTTCGGTGGCGCGCGCGCGGTGTTCCGGCAGCGGATCGACGATGCCGACCAGCGTGATGCCGGGCAGGCCCGCCAGCACGCGGGCGTGGTTGCTGCCCATCACACCGGCACCGATCACGCCAACGCGCAATTCGCGCGTGGCGCCGGACTTCGCATCCGACCCGAACCCTTTGGAACTCATATTGTCGACCCCAACAGACATTTCGTTGCTTTTGAGCACGATCCTTTCGGAAGACCGGTGCCCACCCCGCATCGCGTGAGGCAGGCGCTTTCCGGAATCATGCTCCAACGTCCCCGGTGGGTTCTCTAGCACGCCGCCACAAATGTGGCGAATGCCATCCCTTCTATCCGGACACGTTTTGATTCAAAGAGTTACAGCCCGGGAGACACTTCGACTGGCACACAAAACGGTGATTGGGCAGGGCTCATGCGGGGCTTAGGCCACTGCAATATGGAGGAATTAAGTGCATCGGCCGCTGCCGCGACCGATGCTGGTGGCTAAGGTTTAGTGGCGTTTTTCCTGGCTACCCGCCGGACAGGCTTTCGCGAAGCCGGATGACCTGGGGCCGCAACTGCTCGCAGGCGAGCTCACGCTCGAATCGAACCACATCCTCGCGTGACTGGCTGGCGCGCAGCTTGGCCAGGGTGGCCCTTTCCTCGTCACAGCTTCGGACCTGAACAATCGGCGCGGATTGCGCCGGCTTCGCCCCGGTCGGCGCGGACTGGGCCGACTGGAGGGTCGGCGGATTGGCGGCAACCGCCGGCTCGTTCGGTTTCGCCGCCTCCTTGGCTGCTTCCTTGGCAGCTTCCTTGGCAGCTTCCTTGGGCAGGCTCTCGCGCAGCCGTACGATTTGCGGGCGCAAGCGCTCGCAGCTCAGCTCACGCTCCAACGAAGCCAGATCGGCGTGCGAGGGATTGGCGCGGATCTTGGCAAGTCGAGCTTCGTCCTGCTTGCAGTTCGGTGTGGCTCCGACCGCCGCAACGACGGCCTTCGGCGGCTCCGGCGGCTTCGGGGCGGCTTCTTGTTTTGGCGCAGCCGGCGGCGCTGGCGGCGGCGCGAGAACCACGGCCGGCGGCGGGGTAACTTTTTCAACGATCGGCTTGCTCTGCGCGGCGACGGCTGGCGCCGCATGGGCGACCGCCGAGAGGCTTTCCCGCAACCTCAGGATCTGTGCGCGCAATTTCTCGCAGCTGAGGCTGCGCTCCAACTCCGTGACGGCCTCAAGCGACGGGTTGCTGCGCAACTGCGCCAGCGCGGCCCCGTCGCGATCGCAGGGTTGATCGGCAGCGGCCGGCGCGGCCTGCGGCGGCAGCGTCCGGATCTCAGTGGATATGCCGGCAAGCGACGGCGGCTCCTTCCGGTCGATCGCGGCAATCTTGGTCCGGGCCTGCTCGGCCAGCAACTGCGCAGCCTCTTCCCGCAGCTTGCGTTCCCGCTCGGCCGCGAGTTTCACGCGTTGCTCTTCCTGCGCCTTGGCAGCTTCACGCTCCTTGCGCTCTTTCTCGGCGACGAGCCGCAAGCGCTGCTCTTCCTGCGCCTGGGCGGCCTCGCGCTCCTTACGGACTTTTTCGGCCGCCGCCTGCGCGCGCAAACTCTCCTGCTTGCGCAGCGCCTCTTCCTGCTCGGCCAGTTTGCGCAGCGCGGCTTCACGCTCGGCCTTGCGCTGTTCCTCCGCGAGCCTGGCTGCTTCCCGCTGCCGGGCCTCCAGGTTCTGGCGCTCGCGAATCGCGGCCTCGATGCGCTGGATGCGGTTTTGCGCCTCCGGCACGTAGCTCGACGTCGAGAACTTGGCGATGAAGTCCTGCAGCACGGCGGGATCGGGCGAGTCCTTGATCTTGTCGAACGCGATCCGGTCGGTCTGGTTGAGATAGTAATTGCTCAGCAGCGACACATAGGTTTCCGGCCGCTGGCGGCCGCCGGTCTGGGCGTTGACGTCGGCGGCGACGCGCCGAAACAATTGTTCGATCTCGAGGCCGGGCTCCTTGAGCCGCTTCAGGAAGGCGCTGGTGAACGGGCTGTTGCGGCCGTCGCCGTCGGCGGCGACTTCATCCGCCGCGGTGGCATAGGCCACCACCATGCCCTGGGCCTTGTCGATCTTGGCAAGGCCGCCGCGCACCGCATCGATGGCGCGGCTGTCGCCGGACTTCTTCTTGCGGCGAAGCGCGTTGACGATCGGATTGTTGCGGCAGGCATCGAGGATCACGATCTTGACGCCGTCGCCGCGGTCGAGCGCGGCGCGCACGTCGTCGAGCGGCGTCATCTGGTAACGGAAGCTGATCTCGTCCTCGACTTCGGCATCGGTCGGCATCAGGTAGTTGCGGCCCTGATACTGGACGGCATGACCGGCGTAAAAGAACAGCGCGGCGTCGGCGTCGATCGCCAGCCGGGCGAACTTCGCCATGTTCAAATCGAGATCGCGCTTGTTGGCGTCGATCGCCTGCAACACCTCAAAACCAACGCCGCGCAGCGCGGCGGCGACGTCGGTGGCGTCATTCTTCGGGTTGGAAAGGAACAGGCTCGCATTGCTGTAATTCGAGTTGCCGACCACCAGCGCGACGCGCCGGTCGGCCTTCGCAACGCTGATCGAACAGGTCAGCAGCACGAGACTATACAGAGCTGCAATCCAGATCGGACGACGTGTGCTCATGGCAGGCTCCGAAAGTGCCCCCTTAGTAATAGCGACGATATTTGCGAAACTTCTTCTTCGCGGGCGGACGACCGTTGGCGGTAACCGTGACCGTGATCGGCTCCGACAGCAAAGGCGGATCGTGTGGGATGTGGAGCTCGTCCGCCAGCAGCAATCGCAAGGTATGCTTGCCGAGCGGCAGCGTGATCTTGGCTTCGGTCTGGCCGGCGCCGAAATGCAGATGATTGAAGTCGGCGGGAATCGGCAAATCGAGGTTCGGCACGTCGGTATCGATCAGCAGATGGTGGTGACCGGTGTTGACCTTCTCGAAGCCGGCGGGTGCGACGCCCATGCCGATCAGGCCGAAACGGATGACCGGCGTCGGTGTCACATAGCCGCGATTCTTCGGAAAGACGAAATACACCTTGGCGCCATCAGGAGATTTCTTGCGGCCCGCGCTGACGGGATTGGTCGTGGCGGGCGCCGCCGCCGCCGCCGACGCTGCCGCAGGCATCTGGGAGGCGGTCACCACGCGAATTTTGATCCGCTCGGAGATCACCGGAATCGTATTCGGAATATGGTCCTTGTCGCCGAGCACCAGCTGCAGGGTGTGCTCGCCTTCCGGCAGCGTCACTTCGGCTTCGGTTTGCCCCGCACCAAAATGCAGATGATTGAAGTCGCTCGGTATCGGCTGATCGAGCGGCGGCAGCTCGGTGTCGATCAGCAAATGGTGGTGTCCGGCATTCGCCTTGTCGGAGCCGGCGGGCGCGACGCCCATGCCCTTGAGGCCGAAATTCACGGTGAAAGTGGTCGGAACGGTCTGACCGTCCTTGAGACCAACGAAGTAAACGGCCGCACCGGGGGGAGAGGGATTGGGACCACCGACCGGCTTTTGCTGTCCGTGGCCCGTTCCGATCGTTCCTGCCAGCATCAAAAGCGAAACAGCAATTCCGGTCGATACTCTGGAGAACACACACACCTCCTAAAATTACGGCAGGCCGGCTGCCAAAATCTCAAATAACTCAAGAACTGTAATGCGTCTGTGAAATAGTACACTGGATTTGCGCCATTTAATATCGTCCCCTGCCCGGAGCGCCGCGAACGGTCGTTACAAGGCGCACATGCTCACGTCCGCCTGCGGGCGAGCTTTGACAGTACCATAATACCTCCGTCCTAAACGGTCGATAGCGACACTGCGACTTTTGATTTTATGGCGTGTTGCGGGCACGATGGAGCAACAGGCGGCCGCAAGACGACCGGCGCAATTGAGGCCGAGGGTATGATGTTCAGATTTTTTGCATTTTTGATTTTTTTATTCGCCACCGGCCCGGCCGCCGCCCAGACGGCCGCGGCGCCCGAACCCGGCGAGCTGTTTCGCGACTGTCCGGATTGCCCGGAAATGGTCGTGGTGCCGTCGGGCGAGTTTGACATGGGCGGCAAGGACAGCCCCTACGAGGGACCGCCGCACCGGGTCACCATCGCCAAGAACTTCGCGATCGAACGGCGCGAAACCAGTTTCGCCGAGTGGGATGCCTGCGTCTCGGACGGCAAATGCAGGCACCGGCCGGACGATCGCGGCTGGGGCCGCGGCGATCAACCGGTCATCGACGTGAGTTGGGAGGACGCCAAGGCGTTTGTGCTGTGGTTGACGCAGAAGACCGGCCGCAACTACCGCCTGCCGAGCGAGGCCGAGTGGGAATATGCCGCGCGCGCCGGCACCACCACCACCTACTGGTGGGGCAAAGAGGTCGGCAAGTCGAACGCCAATTGCGACAATTGCGGCGACTCGCTGCGCCGGACGATGCGCACCGGATCCTACCGGCCGAACGGCTTCGGGCTCTACGACACATCCGGAAACGTCTACGAATGGGTCGAGGACTGCTGGAACGACAATTACAAGAATGCGCCCAAGGACGGCTCGGCCTGGACGCAGGGCAATTGCCGTCAGCGCGTTTTGCGCGGCGGATCGTTCGCCAACAAGGCCAATACGGTCACGTCGGCGGCGCGCTACCGGTACGATCTCGACGTGCGCTATTTCGCCAATGGTTTTCGCGTCGTGCGGGACGTGCAGTAGTTTCGCTCGGAGCGTTATCGCGTCATCCCCGGGATGAACGCAATTGCGTTCACCCGTAGGTGCGCGCCCTCACGCGCCTCGAAGGATGAGAAGCGCCCGTGGCCCATCCTTCGAGGCTCGCTGCGCTCGCACCTCAGGATGACGTCTGCCGCTTCAACCGAACTCATCCCGCGTTACGTCCGCTGATAATCATCCTCGATGCGGATGATATCATCCTCACCAAAGTAGCTGCCGGTCTGGACCTCGATCAGTTCGAGCTGGATCTTGCCGGGATTTTCCAGCCGGTGCACCGCGCCGATCGGAATGTAGATCGATTCGTTTTCGTGCACGGTCTTGACCAGTTCGTTGACGGTGACGCGCGCGGCGCCGCGCACCACGATCCAGTGCTCGGAACGGTGATGGTGCTTCTGCAGCGAGAGCCGTCCGCCGGGCTTGACGATGATGCGCTTGACCTGATGACGCTCGCCATTGTCGACCGACTGATAGGAGCCCCAGGGCCGGTGCACCTTGATGTGGTCCTCGGTCACCTGCGGCGCCACGGTCTTCAATGTCGCAACCAGCCGCTTCAGCCCGTTGGCGTCCTTTTGCCTGGAAACCAGCACCGCGTCCTGCGTGGCGACCACCACGAGATCGTCGACGCCTTCGAGCGCGACCAGCGCGCGGTCGGTCGTCACATTGCAATTGCGCGAATCCTCGAACACGGCCGCACCGCGCGCGGCGTTGCCCTGCCCGTCCTTGTCGGACAATTCCCACACCGCATGCCAGGAGCCGACATCGGACCAGCCGCAGGCGACCGGCACCACGGCGGTGCGCGACGTCTTCTCCATCACCGCATAGTCGATCGAGATCGACTTGGCGGAAGCGAACGTATCGGTATCGAGCTTGATAAAACCGAGGTCGCTGCCGGCGCTGGCGACGGAGTCAGCCACCGCCCGAACGCTGCCGGCGTCGACCTTGCGATATTCATCGAGCAGCACCGCGGCGCGGAACATGAAGTTGCCGCTGTTCCAGAGATAGCCCGATTTGACATAACCCGCCGCCGTTTCCGCGTCGGGCTTTTCGACGAATTTTGCGACCGCGCGAACCTGCCCCGAGATAACATCGCCGGGGCTGATGTAGCCATATTCGGTGGCGGCACGCTCGGGCTGGACGCCAAAGGTCACGATGTGTCCGGCTTGCGCAGCCGTCAGCCCCTCACGGCAGGCGGCGACGAAGGCTGCGGTGTCGCGCACCACGTGATCGGCCGCCAGCGCCAGGATGATCGCTTCCTTGTCGCGCGTCTGCGCAAATGCGGCACCGGCCGCGATCGCAGGTCCGGAGTCGCGCCGCATCGGCTCCAGCAGCACATCGGCCTCCAGGCCGATCTCGGCCAGTTGTTCGAGCACCATGAAGCGATAGGCATTGTTGGTGATGATGACAGGACGTTCGAACAGCGACGCATCCGATACCCGTATCAGCGTGTCCTGAAACGTCGAACGTGCCCCGAACAAGGGCAAGAACTGCTTCGGATGGACCTCGCGCGAGGCCGGCCACAGTCGAGTTCCGGCGCCGCCGCACATGATCAGGGGAATAATTCGTCGGTCCATCGGTACCTCAAATCCTGTAGTGGTCGTGACGCTAGGCGACAAAGTCGCGGCTGCCGTCGTCGATCGATGTTGCGGCCCTGAAGCCTGCTTCTCGCATCAGATCGGCGAAGGCATCGGTTACGTCTTCGGCTGCATCGGCAACATATCCTTGACCGCAAAGCGGCCAAACTCCTTCTCCGGAACCGCTACCACATGGGGCGGCGCTTCCGGATGACGATCGCCGACCTTGCAGGATCCGCGCCGGACCGTCATCACGACGTACCCGATCGACCAGGCGCATTACTACACGGGTGTCGTCGTCGATATGGGCGAAATCGCGACGCATCTTGCCATGGTTAAAGAGCCCGATCGGCGCTCCCCCGGGAATCGCGCCGGTGCGCGGAAAATTCGTCATATCGGGCCTGATGAAATCCGCGGCACCGGTGACCAATATTGTCTGATCCGACATCACATCCTTGCGAGCCACCGGCCGGCGCCATCGATCCGTTCCGGGCCTCTTTACCCGCCGTGCGGAGGGTGCCGCAATAGCCAGATGTGCGGCGAGCGCCTTTCCGCTGCGATTGAATCGGAATGGGGCTCTAGAGTCTTGATTTGACGGGTTTTCTTGACGCGGACCGGTATCCACTTCGCTGGAAAACGCTCTATTGCCATATTGGCTTTAAAACCATACCAAGGCGGCGAAGTTCGGCGCCTGGCGCCGATTTGCGCCGCTTTTGACCCCCTTTCTCAAACCTGGCAAGCGCCAACGAGATGCGCCGGATCCTGCTTTCGACCGTCAAGATATTGATTTCGGTTGCGCTGCTTTATTTCTCGTTGCGCAAGATCAATCTGTACGATCTCGCCTCGCGCATCCAACTCGAGAGCCTGGGCTGGATCGCGCTGGCGATCGCGATCTCGTTCCTGCAGATTTTCGTCGGCGTGTTGCGATGGCGCGAAATCAGCGCTGAATGCGGCGCGCCGCTCGAGCCCAGGCAGGCGATGCGCTTCAATGTGATCGGCACCTTCTTCAATCAGACGTTGCCGTCTTCGATCGGCGGCGATGCCGTGCGGCTCTGGCTGGTTGCGCGCGCCGGCGCCGGCTGGCGGGCCGCGACCTATTCGATCTTCGTCGACCGTGCCATCGGCCTGATCGCGCTTGCGATCATCATCGTCGCGAGCCTGCCATGGAGCTACAGCCTGATCAGCGACCCCCACGGGCGATCCGCGCTGCTGCTGGTCGATTTTACCGCGCTCGCCGCCGGCGTCGGATTTCTGATCCTCGGCGTCTTGCCGTGGCCCTGGCTGAAGCGCTGGTGGGCGACGCATCACATCCGCGCCTGCGCCGAGATCGCGAACCGGGTCATTTTCAGCTGGGACCGCGGACCGAAAATTGCGGCTCTCTCTCTTCTGGTTCACGTTCTCACCGTGGTCATCGCCTGGTGCGTGGTGCAATCGATCGCCGCGCCCGTGGTGTTCGGCCAGGTCTTTCAATTGATACCGCCGGTCATGCTGATCACGATGCTGCCGATCTCGATCGCCGGCTGGGGCGTTCGCGAAGCCACCATGGGGCTGGCTTTCGGATATGCCGGGTTGATGACGAACGAAGGCGTGAACGTTTCGCTGCTGTTCGGCGCGGTATCGTTCATCGTCGGCGCCGTTGGCGGACTGGTATGGATCTTCAGCGCCGAGAAGGCTGCCCAGGGTGCCGTTGCCATCGAAGTTCCGAAATAGGCCTGCCGCAATCCGCCATCTTCACCGCCGGGTAGAATGATCGATTCCCAATTGTCCCTGTCGCTGCTTGCCGCGGTTCTGGCCGCGCTGCTGTCGGCTGTCCTGATCTGGGCGACCCGGCCGCTGCTGTTGCGGCACGCGCTGGCCGACCCCAATGCGCGGTCCTCGCATCGCCTCCCGACGCCGCAAGGCGCGGGCATCGGCGTGATTATGGCAACGCTGGTCGTCGCCGGGGTCGTCATCATTTTCGCGGGAACGGCGGACGTGAAAATCCCGATCGCGGTTTTCGGCGCGACCCTGTTCATTGCGGCCGTTGGCCTTGCCGATGACGTCAGGTTCATACCGGTGCTGCCGCGGCTGATACTGCAGGGATTGGCCGTCTCCGCCGTGATTTTCGCCGCACCCGATGACTTGCGGATCATTCCGGCCTGCCCGCTCTGGATTGAGCGCGTGCTCACGCTGCTGGCCGGTCTCTGGTTCGTGAACCTGGTCAACTTCATGGATGGCCTCGACCTGATGACGGTGGCCGAAGCGGTGCCGCTCACCGCGGCGGTCGTGCTGCTCGGCTGGCTTGGCGACGCCGCGACATCGACGACGATTGTCGCCGCGGCGCTCTGCGGCGCGCTGCTGGGATTTGCGCCCTTCAATCGCCCGGTCGCCAGAATCTTTCTCGGCGACGTCGGCAGTTTGCCGATCGGCCTCTTGCTCGGCTGGCTGCTGTTGCAACTGGCGTGGCATCAGCAATTCGCAGCCGCGCTGCTGTTGCCGCTGTATTATCTGGTCGACGCCACGGCGACGCTGTTGCGGCGGCTGGTGAAGCGCGAGCCGTTCTGGGCCGCGCATCGCACGCATTATTATCAGCGCGCCACCGACAACGGGTTTACGGTATGGCGGGTCGTCGGCGAAGTTTTCGCGCTCAACCTCGTCCTTGCGGCGCTTGCAGTTGCCGCAACGCGAATCCAGCAAGTCTCGATCCAGGTCATGCTGCTTGCGATCGGCGGGATCCTGGTTGTGTTGGTGATGCGCCGCTTCTCGCAACAACGGACGTCGCCTTAAGTAGTCAGTCCTGGCGGGGCGCGCCCACCGCCAGCCGAAGTCCGGCCTCGAGACTGAGTTCAGGCCGCCAGCCGCTGGCGAGCGCTTTCGACATATCGATCTCCAGCGAGCCGATCAGGCTGTCGCCGGCTTCGGCGCGGCCGCCCAGTTTCAGCAGCCAGCGCAACACTGGCTCCGGGCCCGGCAGCAGTCGCGCGCTGGTGCCGACCGCCGCCGCGATTTGCCTGACGAATTCCGGCGTCGACACCTGTTCGCCGTCGGCCACCAGAAAGGTCTCCAGATTTCCGCCCGGGGCCGCGAGCCGGTGGGCAATAAAGGAGCACAGGTTCTGGACGCCCAAAAACGCCCGGCGATTGCGGATCGACGCGAATGGCAGCGGCACGCCGCGCCGTACCGCCTTGACCAGCAGCTGGAAATTCCCCGCCGCGCCCGTCCCGTAAATCAGCGGCGGGCGAACGATCGAAACCTGCATCCCGGTCTGCGCTGCGATCGGCGCGAGGCCGGATTCGGCAGCCACCTTCGACATGCCGTACACGCCGCGTGGCTTGAGATCGTCCTCTTCGCGAAACGGCTCCCGCCCTTCGGTGGTGGCGCCATTGACGAGAATGGTACTGAGATAGACGAAGCGCTGCACGCCGGCCGCCGCGGCAGACCGTGCAAGCTGCAGCGTCCCCTCCGTGTTGATCGTGCGATAAATCTCGCCGGCATTCTCCTCGTTGGGATGATGAACGCGGGCCGCCAGGTGCACCACCGCCGCAACACCGTCGAGCGCCGCGCGCCAATCGGTTTGCGGTCCGATCGCCCCGATCTGGACCTCATGGTCGCCCCCCGACAGCACGCGTTGGGCGCGCCGTGCGGTCCAACCCCTTGCTTCCAGCGCGACTGAGAGATGCCGACCGACGAAACCGTTTGCCCCGGTGACCAGGACGACGGGCCGGGTCGCCGTCATGGGTTGCCTCGCACGAGCCCGAGAACGAGCTGCGCGTAACGCTGCATCGCATCCGGCAAATTGAAGCGCTGCGCGATGCCCGCCGCGCGTTCGGCCCTCGCCTCGTCCTGCGACGACGCGGCCATGGCTATGGCGCCGGCAAGTTCGTCGGCCTTGCCGGGCGTGACCACCCACCCGACGTCGTGCTCGCGCACGATCTGTGCCGCCTCGGCTTCAGGTTCGGAAGCCAGCATCACCGGGCGCCCCATCGCCAGCAGATTATAGAACCGGCTGGGAACCGATACGCCGGCAAGATCCTTGCGATACGGGATCACCCACACATCCGCCGCCGCCAGGAACGTTTCCAGGTCCTGGTCAGCCACGCGATCGACGAAGGTCACGTTTGGCAGGCCGGTTTCCGACTGCATCTGCTTGATGCGGTCGAAGCCGATGCCCCAGCCGGACAGCAGGAAATGGATGTCCGCCCTGTCGCGCAGCAGGCGCGCCGCCTCGAATACAATGACCGGATCATGCGTGAAGCCAAGGTTGCCGGAAAGACCGACCACGAAGCGCGCAGGATTCGCCTTGCGATATGGATTGTCCGGCAGGATCGGACGAACCGCGGGAGACAAGGTCGCCCAGTTCGGGATGAAATGCATTTTCGCGCGCATCGCCTCGCCGTATTGCAAGAGCAGCTTCTCGGTATCGCGCCCGATCACGACAACCGCGCTCAGCGCGCGAAACATCAGCGCGTTCAGCCCGCGCATGGCCTTCGCCGCCAGCGACTGCGGTTTGAGCAATCCGCTCATCACGAGCACCTCGGGATAGAGGTCGTGCATGATCAGCACGGAGCCCGCCCGCTTCAAGCGCGCGGCCGCGGTGGCGGCATAGGGCAGCATGAAGGGCGCGGTGACCATCAGCACCACATCCCCCCGCTGCAACTTCCTCAGCAACGCCAGAAATACCCGGAGCGTGAACAATATCTCGGCGGTGGCGCGCTGGATCAGCGCGGCCTTCCCGGGCATCCGGTTCCTGATTTCAACGACAGCCGGCTGGGCGGAAGAGCCAGGGAACGCCGATCCCGGCGATCCCGAAAGCACCAGAACCGGGGCTTGCTGCGCCAGATGGTCTGAAATCGCCACCATGATCGCCGCGGTCGTGCTCTGGTCCGGCGGGTAGTGCTGGGTGACGACGACGACTTTTCCGGACTTGCGCATCTTGGCTTTCGAAGCGGCCTCGCGGGACGCGGGCCGGCGCGGGCAATGAATTAAGCGGCGTTCGATCCGAATTCGGGCACAGCGTCCTTTAGCACCGCCCTGATGGTGGCACGATCATCTTTTGCGATCGCTTCCTCCAGTATCGCGAGCCATTTGCGAAGCACCTGCATCGGCGGCTCGTTGGGCTTGGCGGCCATGATGCCGGCCACGCCGATCTCGATGGACGGTTCCTCGCTGGCAAACAATATCTCGTTGAGCCGTTCCCCCGGCCGCATCCCGCTGAAGACGATTTCGATATCGTAGCCGGGCTGCAGGCCGGACAGCCTTATCATGCGCTCGGCAAGATCGACGATCTTCACCGGTTGTCCCATGTTGAGCACGTAGACCGAAACATCGGGACGCGCCGGCGTCATCGCATGCGTCGCGGCCGTGAGCACCAGATCGCAGGCTTCGCGGATGGTCATGAAATACCTGACCATGTCCGGATGGGTGACGGTGACCGGACCGCCCGCCTCGATCTGCGCCTTGAACTTCGGCACGACGGATCCGTTCGACGCCAGCACGTTGCCGAACCGCACGGAAATCAGCCGCATCCGCGGCTTGCCGTCCGACTGCGCCGCCAGATCATGGTCGAGCGCCTGGCAATACATTTCGGCAAAGCGCTTGGTCAGGCCCAGCATCGAGACCGGCTCGATCGCCTTGTCGGTCGAAATCATCACCATCGCCTTGGCGCCGGCTGCCAGCGCTGCGTCGGCCACATTGACCGAGCCGAAGATGTTGGTCTTGACGCCCTCGCTCCAGTCGCGCTCGAGGATCGGCACATGCTTGAGCGCCGCGGCATGGAACACGATATCCGGCTTGAACTCGCTCATCAGGCGCATGATCCGCTCGCGATCGCGGATATCGGCGATCCGGCCTTCGATCTGCGCAGCAGTCCCGCTCTCGACCAGCGCTTCGGTGACCGCATAGAGCGCCGGTTCCGAATTCTCGATCACCAGCAGCCGCGACGCGCCGAACGTCGTCACGCGTTCGCAAATTTCCGAACCGATCGACCCGCCGCCGCCGGTCACGATGACGGATTTGCCTCTCACCAGGGTTTCGAGACGCCCGTAGTCGATGGTCTCGCTCGGACGCAGCAGCAGGTCCTCGACGGCAACCGTGGTCAGCCGCGGCGTTTCCCCGCTTTCCAGCGACGGTAGCCGGCTGACGATCATGCCGAGCCGGCGGGCGCGCATCAGGACCGCCTCGGGCTTGGCTTCGGGCTCGAACGCCGATGGCGCCATCACGATGCGCGCGATCGGCTTGCCGCGGGCCTCGAAATCACGGACCACGTCCTCGATGTCGTCAATCCCACCCAGCACGGGAATGTTGCGGATCAACTGCCCGAGATCGGCCGGCGACGGCGACAGCACGCCGACGGGCCAGATGCGCTTGACGGCGCCGCTCTCGATGGCGCGCAGCAGAATCTCGGCGTCCGCCGCGCGGCCGACCAGAAGCGCCGGCGACGCGTTCTCGGCCTTGGCGTGATGGCGCGCGCGCGTGTAGCGAAAATAGCGATAGGCGAACCGCAGTCCGCTCAGGAAGAACACCTCGAGAAACCAGTAGAGGATGATGGTGATCTTGCCGATAAAGAACGCCCCCGCCACGTTCGGCGCAACCGGCATGCCAAGGACGTTGGGCGCGACGAATACGTAGTCGAGCACCACGAGCGCGAGCGTCAGAATCGTCGCCACACGCAGGATGTTCAACGCGTCGGGCAGCGAAATGAAACGCCATTTCGTCGTGGTGAGATTCGAGAGATAGCAAACCACAATGCTGAGCACGACGAAATAAGGCAGGATGCGCAGCAGCAGCGGCAGGCGATCGTAGAACTGGTCGCCTTCGAACCGCAGATAGAAGGCGGCAAACAACGCCGCGCCGGTCGCCAGCGCGTCATGCGTTGCGATCAGCAGGTTCCGCAGCGTGAATTGGGGAAGACGCATCATGCTCTTGATCAACTAAACCTGCCCCGCAACGTCAAACCCCGCTGATAGCTCATCTCGATCACCCAAACCAGCGTTTACGACCGGTGTTATTGATCCGGGATTCGCTCAGCCCTTGGACGCCCGCATCGCGCTTCCGCCCCTATCATCCCTGGCCTTCAGTATCATGCCGCCGGCCACTCCGACACCCAGCACGTACATCCAGCCCTCGTGAAAATCGAACAGGTGCGAGTTGAACAACGAGCTGAAGACGTTTTGCAGGACAACCATGAGGCCGATCCACGCCACCAGGCCTTCACCGCGAAACAGCAACAGATGCACCAGCCACATCGCATACAGGAGGACGACGCCGACGGAACCCCATTGCACCGCGACGTTGAGGGTCTGGTTATGCGGATTTCCGATCACCGTCCCCTGCGCAAGCACCGCGGGCCCGGTGGCGGCCGCCTCGAACAGTCCCCGCGTCGAACCGGTTCCGTGCCCCAGGACCGGCGCTTGCGCAAAAAACCGCAGCGACTTCTCCCAAAACTCCAGCCGCAATCCGATCGATGTCGCCCGCTTGGTTTCTTTGTAGCTGCGGTATTCCTGCGTGAACTTCTCGGTCGTCGCCTGCAGTTGAGGCGACGCCGTCCACGCCAGCACGCCGAGCACGATCGCGGCCGCAAACAGCAAGACGTTGGTCCGCCGTGTCAGGTGCATCAGCGCGAACACCGCGAGCATGATCGGCATGGTGACGAGCGCGGTGCGCGAGATGATCACGAACGCCATGTTGGCGAGAAGGCTCGCGGCAACCGCAACCAGCAGCAACGCCTGCCAGATTTTGCGGTCGCGCAGCAGCGTGATGACGGGATAGGCCAGCACGACCGCGCACAGCGCGAATTCCTGGCTCTGGTCGATGTAGTTCTTGACGAAGATACCGCGCTCGGCATCCTCCTGCTTGAGCGTCAGGCCGGGATACATCAGGACCAGCCAGGACATCATCATCAGCAGCACGCAGGAAACCAGGAAAGCAACGAACACCCACATGCCGCGCGAGGAGCGTTCGAAATGATAGAACAGCAGCGGCAGCACCAGGAGCTTGGTTGCGGGATTCAGCGCGTAGCTGCGCGCGCCCCATGGCGCGTCGGACCACAGCGTCCCGAGCAGCGCCAGCGCGAACAGCGCGATCGGCAGCGCGCAAATCGGCCGCTTCAGCGATTGCAGGAACAGCCGCAAATCGAGCGTCGGCGCTACCGCCACCAGCCAGATGATCGCGAAGATGCCGACCAGCGAGGTCGACCATGGCAGCGCGAACGCGATCAGCACCGCGAAAATATCCGCGGTCACGGCCCAGGCTGCAGGATCGCGCCAGGCCGGCAGCGCCTGACTTGCCGGCGACGTTGCGGCGGCAGCGTTCACGCCGCACCTCCGCGGGCGCGGTCGACCAGCGAGGTCGTCGAGTGCCCGGGCAGGATATCGATCAGCAGCACCTCGCCGCCGCAGGCCTCGACGACCTCGTAGCCGACGACCTGCTCGCGGGTGTAGTCGCCGCCCTTGACCAGCACGCTCGGCTTCACCCGCGTGATCAGGTCGATCGGCGTGTCCTCCTCGAAGATCGCGACCAGATCGACTGCCTCCAGCGCCGCCAGCACTTCGGCGCGCGCGCGTTCGTCCTGCACCGGGCGCGCCTCGCCCTTCAGCCGCTTGACTGAGGCGTCGCTGTTCAACCCGACGATCAGACGGTCGCAGGCGCCGCGCGCCGCGGTCAGCACTTTGACGTGGCCGGGATGCAGAATGTCGAAACAGCCATTGGTGAAACCGACGCGGAGGCCTTGGCTGCGCCACTCCGCCAGATGAACATCGAGGTCGCCGCCGGCCGCCACGATTTTTTCTTCGGCCGCCAGCGAGGCATGCGGCAGGATTTTCCGGCGCAATTCGGCTGATGTGACGGTGGCGGTGCCCTTCTTGCTAACTGCAACCGCGGCCGCGGCATTCGCCATCCGCAGCGCGGTCTCCCAATCGGCGTTGGCGGCGAGCGTCAGCGCCAGTACCGCGGCGACCGTGTCGCCGGCGCCCGAGACGTCGCGCACCTTCACCGGAAGCGCCGGCACATGGATCGCCTCGCCGCCGCGCACCACCAGCGTCATGCCGTGTTCGCTTTGCGTCACCAGCATGGCTTCGCAATCGGCCAGATACATCGCATCCTGCGCGGCATCCGCGATGCCCTGTTCGGTGTCGGCCCGGCTGCGGGTCGCTTCGGCGAATTCCTTGCGGTTGGGCGTCAGCAGCGTCGCACCGCGATAGATCGCCAGATTGGCGCTCTTGGGATCGACGATCACCCGCTTGCCGAGCTTCTTCGCAGCGTCGATGACGTTGCGGATCACGCGCGCCGTCAGCACGCCCTTGGCGTAGTCGGACAGCAGCACGATATCGGCGCGCGGCAACAGCGGCAGGATCGCGTCGATCAGTTTCTGTTCGATAGCGGGCGCCGCCGGCTGCGCCTGTTCCCAGTCGGCGCGCAGCATGTGGGTGGAAAAATGCTCGGAGACGAAACGCACTTTGCGCGTCGTCGGCCGGCCCGGATCGGACACCAGCACGGCCTCGATCCGGCCTTCCCGCGAAAGCTGGTCCCTCAGTTTGGCGCCCGCTTCGTCTTCACCGATCAATCCTGCGAAGATGCAGTGCGCCCCGAGCGAGGCGATATTGCGCGCGACGTTGCCGGCGCCGCCGACATTGGTCTCGCTGCGCTGGACCGCGATGACCGGCGCCGGCGCTTCCGGCGAAATCCGTGAGACCTCGCCGTAGATGAACTCGTCCAGCATCAGATCGCCGACGCACAGCACGGTCCGGCTGGCAATGGCATGCGACAGGGCGTCAAAATCGAACATATCTTTACCTGTGACCCGTCAGCGGAAGCGATCGGTGTGGTCGAGGAAACCCTTCACGTAAGCGTCGACCGCGTCTTCCAGCGCCGTGAAGCCGCCATTGTAGCCGGCGTGCTGCAGCCGATCGACTTCGCTCTGGGTGAAATATTGATAGCTGCCGCGGATCTGTTCGGGCATGTCGATATACTCAATGTTGGGTTTGGCGCCGAGCGCGGCATAGGCGGCGAGCATCAGATCGCGAAAGCTGCGGGCGGTGCCGGTTCCAACGTTGAACAGACCGCTCACCGATGGCGTGGCCAGCAGCCAAATCATCACGCGAACGACGTCGTCGACATAGATGAAATCGCGGCGCTGATCGCCGTCCGCGATGCCTTCGCGATGCGACTTGAACAATTGCACGGGGCGACCGGCCTTGACGTCGTCGAAACGCCGCGCCAGCACGCTCATCATCGTGCCTTTATGATATTCATTGGGCCCGAACACGTTGAAGAATTTCAGTCCGGCCCATTGCGGCGGCAACCGCTCGCCGCGCGCGGCGCGTTCGGCCACCGCCATATCGAACAGATGCTTGCTCCAGCCGTACAGATTCATCGGCCGAAGCTTTTTCAGGTTTTCCACGGACTGGTCGTCGCGAAAGCCTCGCTCACCGTCACCATAAGTCGCAGCTGACGACGCATAGATCAGCGGCGTCGCGTTTGCCGTGCACCAGTCGAGCAGTCGCATCGACAGCCGGAAATTGGTTTCGATGACGAGATCGCCGTCGGTCGCCGTCGTCTCCGAAATGGCGCCGAGATGGATCACGGCGTCGAGCCGCCGGCCCTTCAGCCAGTCCATCAGTTCGGTCGGCGGGACGAAGTCGGCGAGCTGGCGCTTGGCCAGATTGCGCCATTTGCCGTCATGGCCGAGGATGTCGCAGACAACCACGTCGGTGCGGCCCGCGTCGTTCAACGCGGCCACGACGTTCGATCCGATAAAACCGGCGCCACCGGTCACCAGCAACATGCCATCCCCTGCCTTGATTGCGCGGTGCCAGCTTTGCCCCAGACGCGCCCGGCAGGCAACTTGGCTCGCAGGCCGTGGCGAAGACCGCCCGGGTGCGGCTTTACCTGCCGGTGCGGAGCGGTTACCTCCGGAGCCGGAAAAGGCCGACGCCAGACGCATAAGATATGAATATCGATTCATCAAGTGGAATTGCGATGGAGGACGCGGCCGACACCAGGCCGATCCTGATCATCCCCTATATGTGGATCGGCGACTTCGTCCGCGGCCACACCGTGGTGCGCGTGCTCAGGCAGCGCTGGCCGAATCGGCCGGTCGATCTGCTGGTAACCTCCCTTTGCGCTCCCCTGGTCGACTATATGCCCGGCGTCCGCGCCGGGATCGTTGGGGACCTGCCGCGCGGCCGGCTGGCGGTGGCCAAGCAGCGGGACCTCGCCAGCCAATTACGGTCGCGGGGCTATGCAACCGCCCTGGTGCTGCCCCGGACCTGGAAGGCGGCGATTGCGCCGGCGCTGGCCGGTATCCCGGAGCGGGTGGGTTTCTTTGGCGAAGCCCGGTTCGGACTGATCAACCGGATGCGCTGGGGCGAGAAGGCGCTGCCCCGCTTCATCGACAAGAACGCCGCGCTGGCGCTCCCGGATGGCGCGCCGCTGCCGGCGGAATGGCCGGTACCGCAATTGGCCGTGCCGCCGGAGGACGCCAGCCGCTGGCGGCAGGCCAACGGTCTGGGTACGAGGCCTGCAGTGGCACTGGCGCCCGGTTCCGTGGGGGCATCCAAGCGCTGGACTTACTACCCGGAAGCGGCCCGGCTGTTGGCCGAACGCGGGTTTGAGGTCTGGGTGATCGGCGGCCCCGGCGAAAAGGCGCTGGCGCAGGAAATCGTGGCCGCCGGCGGGGCCAAAGTCCGTGACCTCACCGGCAACGACTTGCGCAATGGCGTGCTGGCGATGGCGGCGGCCAGCGTCGCGATTTCAAATGATTCCGGCCTGATGCACATCGCGGCCGCGATCGGCACGCCGACCATGGGCATTTTCGGGCCGACCAGCCCCTATCTGTGGGCGCCGCTGAACGGCCTTGCGGCGACGGTTCTGCAAACCAAATCGCAGCTCGCCTGCCAGCCCTGCCAGCGCACGGTCTGCACCATGAACGACCATCGTTGCATGCGGGACATTCCGGCCGCCGACGTGGTCGAGACCGTGCAGCGCGTGCTGGGCGAAGCCGCCGCCCGCGCGCATCAGCCTTCGTGAGCTTGCGCGTGAGCCGCGCGATCAGTACCAAGGCTTTCCAAGCTAGGACCTGCGTATTGCAACCCTGACGGTGCATTGTGAGCCAGAATTCGAAAGACCCGATCGCAGCCCATCTGAAGCAATCGCTCATCGCGCTCGAGCGCGCCAATAGCGATCCGGCGCTGCTGGCCGTCGCGCACGCGATTGCGGCGGCGATCGTTGCGGCGCTGCGTGCCGGCAACAAGCTCCTGATCATCGGCAATGGCGGCAGCGCCGGCGACGCCCAGCACATCGCCGCCGAAATCGTCGGCCGCTACAAGCTGGAGCGGCCCGGCTATGCCGCGATCGCGCTCACGACAGATACTTCGGCGCTGACCGCGATCGGCAATGATTACGGCTATGAGCAGATTTTCTCCCGCCAGATCGAAGGGCTCGGCGTGCGCGGCGACGTGCTGCTCGCGCTCACCACGTCGGGGCGCTCGCCGAATATCCTGACGGGGCTGAGGAAGGCGCGCGAGCGCGGACTGGTCACGGTCGGGTTCACCGGTCCCAAAGGCGTGGCGATGGGGGCCGATTGCGATCATTTGCTGATCGCGCCGACCGACGACACGCCGGTGGTGCAGCAGATCCATCTCGCCATCGGCCACGGCATCTGCGACGAGATCGAACAGGCGATGATGCGCGAGGCCTCACCGAAATGAGCGGCGTCGCCCCTGCCCGCTCGATTCTGAAGCCCGCCGCTTTCCTCGACCGCGACGGCGTCGTCAACCATGACGACGGCTATGTGGGCACGCGCGAGCGCATTCGCTGGATGCCGAACGCGGCAAAGGCGATCCGGCGGCTGAACGACGCCGGCTATTTCGTGTTCTTCTTCACCAACCAGGCTGGCATTGCCCGCGGTTATTTCACCGAGGATGAACTCAATACGCTGCACGACTGGATGCGCGCCGAACTCGCGGCGCAGGGCGCCGTCATTGATGACATCAGGTATTGCCCACACCACCCCGAGGGCACCGTCGCCGGCTATCTCGAACATCATCATTGGCGCAAGCCAAGCCCGGGCATGATCCACGATCTGATGCAGCACTGGCCGGTGCGTCACGCCGGCAGCTTTGTCATCGGCGACCGCCCGACCGACATCGAAGCCGGGCAAGCCGTCGGCCTGCCGGGTTTTCTGTTCGCCGGCGGCGACCTCGACGCGTTTGTGGCGGAAATTATTTCCCAGCAAATGCCGTCATCCCCGGGATGAACGCAATTGCGTTCACCCGAGAGGCGCTCGCCGCCTTCGGCGAGCCTCGAAGGATGGCTACGACCACCGATGTTGCTCATCCTTCGAGGCTCGCAAGCGCTCGCACCTCAGGATGACGACCTGAAACATGGCTTAGATTAGATCAGCGTCCGATAAACTTCAGCGATCGCGTTTGCCTCCGCATCGAGGCTGAATTTCTCCAGCACGCGCGCGCGGGCCCGCATCCCCATGTCAGCCGCGGCCGCGGGATCCCGCATCAGCGGCTCCAGCGCCGCCACCAAGGCATCGACGTCGCCGGGCGGTGTCAGCACGCCGGTGACGCCGTCCTCGACCACGAATTCGGCCGCTCCCGCCCGCGACGCCACCAAGGCGGCGCCAGACGACATCGCCTCGATCAACGTCAATCCAAAACCCTCATTGCGCGAGGTGAAGGCGTAGATCGTCAGCCGCTGGTACCAGCGCTGCACTTCCTCGATCTCGAGTTCGCCGGTGATGATGATGCGCGACTGCAGGCCGGCGGCCTCGATCTGCTGCTTCAGGCCGTTCGCAAAGCCTTGCTGTTCGGGCACGACAGCGCCGACCAGCACGGCGGTGAAATCCGGATAGCGCGGCAACAACCGGCACATCGCCTCGACAAAGACGTCGCTGCCCTTTTGCGCGCGCACGCGGCCGAAGCAGCCGATCGCATAACGGCCCGGCAATCCGCTGTGCGCAAACGCCACCGCGCGGTTCGCAGGCGGCGCATAGCGGTCGGTATCGACGCCATGCATCACGACGGTCGAGTCTCGCTTGAGAAACGAAGCCGAGAGCGCGCTGGTGGCGATGATTGCGTCCATGCGGCGGATCAGCCAGCGCGTCAGCGATTTATGATGCCGCTGCGCCGCCGAGGTGAACACGAGTTTGAGCGGCCAGCCGAGCGCGCGCAACAACACGCCGACAATCATCTCGTCATTGCGCCGCGCGTGCCAGATCAGTGGCGTGCGGCGGCGCCACGGTTTCAGCAAATCACCGAAACCCATCCGCGCAATGCCGTCGGGGGCGTGGGAACCGAGCCATGCGGCGCGAAACATCTGGGCGAGTTTCGGCGCCACCATCCGGTTGGTTGCCGTGACGCCGGAATAGCGCCTGTGCAGATTCGGCACGATCAGCTGCAGCTCATTGGCTGAATTGTTCTCGATCGGCACGTCCGGCTCCTTTTATGAAGGTTCCTATACGCAACATTAAGCATAGTGGCCAGTTCACTCATCGCGAAACCCACTCTTCACCGCGCCCCGGCTAGCATCGGCGGCAACAACTGGGAGAGAGGGTGAACTCATGACCGTGCTTGTCACCGGTGGCGCCGGCTATATCGGAAGTCATATGGTTCACGCGCTGGCGGAAGCCGGCGAAAGCGTCGTCGTGATCGACAATCTCTCCACCGGTTTCTCCGCCTTCCTGCCCGAGGGCGTGCCGCTATTCATCGGCGATGCCGGCGACGAAAACCTCGTCGAGGGTGTGCTTGCCCAGCACGGCGTCGAGAGCATCATCCATTTCGCCGGCTCCGTGGTGGTGCTGGATTCGATGCGCGATCCCTTGGCTTATTACCGCAACAACACCATGACGACGCGCAGCCTGCTCAACGCAGCCGTCAAGGGCGGCGTCAACCGCTTCATCTTTTCATCGACTGCCGCCGTCTACGGCAATCCGGATTCCGTGCCGGTGCCCGAACATGCGCCGACGCGGCCGCTGTCGCCCTACGGTTCTTCCAAGCTGATGACCGAACTGATGCTGCATGACGTCGCCGCCGCGCATGATCTGAAGTATGTCGCGCTGCGTTACTTCAACGTCGCCGGCGCCGATCCGAAGGGCCGCGTCGGCCTTGCCACCGTCGGTGCGACGCATCTGTTGAAGATCGCCGTCGAAGCCGCCACCGGGCAGCGCGCCAAGATCGATGTGTTCGGCACCGATTATCCGACGCCGGACGGCAGCTGCATCCGCGACTTCATTCACGTCAGCGACCTCGTGCAGGCGCACCGCGCCGCGCTGGCGTATCTGCGCAGCGGCGGCAGCTCGATCACGCTGAACTGCGGTTATGGCCGCGGTTATTCGGTGCTGGAAACCATCGAGGCGGTCCGCCGCGTCGCGATGCGCAATTTCGCGGTCCAGTATGCGGCGCGCCGGCCCGGCGACATCATGACCATGGTCGCCGACACCAGCCGCATCCGGTCCACGCTGGACTGGACGCCGCAATATGATGATCTCGAGACCATCGCCACCCACGCGCTGGCCTGGGAAGAGCGCCTGTTCCACGAGCGCGGCGGCCTCGGCCGGCAAGCGGAATCGGCGTAAAATCAAGCTGTTATTTGGCTTGAAAAACCGCCATTTAGCGGGCAAGCAGTCACCGTAGCAGCCCTGACACGCGGGTTTCATGCCCAGCGCCGTCGACGGAACGCGGATGACCGAACTTCCCAAAGAAACGCCGAGAAAAATCACTGACGACCCCTATGGCGCGGCGATCCTGATTCGCCGCCTGGTGGCCGAGCAGGGCCTCGCTTTTTGGCGACGCTATTTGCTGGCGTTCTCGCTGATGGGCGTCGCGGCGGCGACGACGGCCGGTTCCGCCTATCTGCTCGGCGAGGTCATCAACAAGGCCTATGTCGACAAGGATGTGCGCGGCATTGCGATCCTGTCGCTGGTCACCATTGTCATCTTCACGCTGAAGGGTGCGGCGACCTACGGCCACACCGTGATCCTGTCGCAGATCGGCAACGCGATCCTGGCCAACAACCAGCGCCAGCTGTTCGCCAAGCTGATGAGCGAAAACATCGCGTTCTTTTCCGAACGGCATTCCTCGGAGTTTCTGGCGCGGCTGACCGCCGGCGCCACGTCGGTGACGCAGGTCCTCAATCTCCTGATCAACGCGATCGGACGCGATCTGCTGTCGCTGATCGCGCTCGTCGTGGTCATGCTGATGACCGATCCGTACATGGCGCTGCTGGGTTTTGGCGTGGCGCCGCCGGCGATGCTGGTGCTGCGCAAGCTCGTCAAGCGCATCAAGGGCCTCGCGCATAACCAGTTCTCCGGCACCGCCGACATCATGGAAACCATGCAGGAATCGCTGCAGGGTATCCGCACCGTGAAGGCGTTCACGCTCGAACAGGCGATGCGCGAGCGCATCGACGCCAGCATCAGCGCCGTCGAACGCAACGCCAACAAGATGGCGCGGGTCTCCAGCCGATCGAGCCCGCTGATGGAAACCCTCGGCGGTTTCGCGATCGCCGCGGGCCTGATGTATGGCGGCTATCGCGTGGTCGCGACAGGCGCCTCGCCCGGGCAGTTCTTTTCATTCCTGACCGCCTTCCTGCTGGCCTATGAGCCGGCCAAGCGGCTGGCGCGGCTCAATATCGAGCTGAACAGCAATCTGATCGGCGCGCGCAAGCTGCTGGAAATCGTCGACAGCCCACCCACCGAGCCCGCCGACGACGACAAGCCGGCGCTGAAACTCACCGACGCGCGGGTCGAGTTCCGCGACGTGACGTTCGCCTACCGGCCCAGCGAGCCGGTACTGCGCCGCATGAGCTTCATGGCTGAACCCGGCAAGACCACCGCTTTGGTCGGCCCGTCCGGCGGCGGAAAATCCACCGTGCTGGCGCTGTTGCTGCGGCTCTATGAGGTGAAAGACGGCGCCATTCTGATCGATGGGCAGGCGATCTCGGGCGTGTCGCGCCATTCGCTGCGCCAGCAAACCGGCTATGTCGGCCAGGACGTCTATTTGTTCCGCGACACCATCGGCGCCAACATCGCCTTCGG
Organism: Bradyrhizobium sp. LjRoot220; assembly: GCF_964252915.1. Lineage (NCBI taxonomy): Bacteria > Pseudomonadati > Pseudomonadota > Alphaproteobacteria > Hyphomicrobiales > Nitrobacteraceae > Bradyrhizobium > Bradyrhizobium sp. LjRoot220. The sequence continues at coordinate 104,128 of NZ_CAXUPS020000002.1, read as the reverse complement.
CAAGGTCGGCGCCACGAGGGGCGAGATCGAGGCCGCCGCCAAGGCCGCCTGTGCCCACGACTTCATCATGGGTTTTCCGCTCGGCTACGATACCCCGGTCGGCGAGCACGGCACGCAACTGTCCGGTGGCCAGCGCCAGCGCATCGCGGTGGCCCGCGCGCTGATCAAGAACGCGCCGATCATCCTGCTCGACGAAGCCACGGCCGCGCTGGATTCGGAATCCGAGAAAGCTGTGCAGGAAGCGATCGAGCATCTGTGCCGGAACCGTACCACCATCGTGATCGCCCACCGCCTGCACACCATCATGCACGCCGACGCCATCCTGGTGGTCGAAGGCGGCGAGATCGTCGAACGCGGCCAGCATGACGACCTGCTGCGGCGCGGCGGACGCTACGCCTCGTTCTTCCGCCTGCAACAACGCGACGCCGGTCATCCTCCCAGTCTGGCGCCGATCAGCGCAACAGCGTAAAGCTATCGCCGCCGTTCCACCCGTAACCCGCCGAGACCCATTTCATGAACGCCGCATCCTACGTCATTCCCGCGCCCCCGCAGCCCTCGCTTCCCGTCGTCGGTGAATCGAAATCCTACCCCGTACGCCGCATCTGGTGCGTCGGGCGCAATTATCTCGAGCACATCCGCGAGATGGGCAATGACGAGCGCGCGCCGCCGTTCTTCTTCGCCAAGCACGCCGACATGCTGGTGGCCGATGGCGCCACCATCCCCTACCCGCCCCTGACCAAGGACTTGCATCACGAGGTCGAACTGGTCGTCGCGATGAAGAGCGGCGGCCTCAATATTCCGACTGAGAAGGCACTTGACCATGTCTACGGCTACGCGGTCGGCATCGACCTGACCCGCCGCGACCTGCAGATCGCCTCGCGCAAAAAGGAACGCCCGTGGGAAGTCGGCAAGTCGTTCGACTATTCCGCGCCCTGCTCGGCGCTGCAGCCGGCCGCGAAGATCGGTCATCCCTCAAAGGGCAAGATCTGGCTCACGGTCAACGGCACCGAAACCCAGAAGGGCGACCTCACCGAGCTGATCTGGAACGTGCCGGAGATCATCTGGCAGCTGTCGCAGCAGGTGGCCCTCGCCGCCGGCGATATCATCATGACGGGAACGCCGGCCGGCGTCTCCCAGCTCAAGCCGGGCGACAAGATCGAATGCGGCGTCGATGGCATCGGCACGCTCAAGGTTTCGATCGGCAACCCGGAATAAGCTTCGCGACATCAGGAAATCGAAAGGCCCCGGACTCGTCCGGGGCCTTTTGCATCCAGATCGCGCTTCCAGCAGTGCCCGTGAGCCAGCAATCGCGCTCACCTGGGCATTACGCTTTTTGCCTGACGTTGACGTGTTTAGCCCAGCCGATCGGAATGCGATCAGACGTACCAGTCGTTGACGTGGAAGCCCTTCCAGGCGCTCCACTCGGTGCCGTCGTAGACCCGCACCCACAAATCGTCGGATGCCGAGCCGGTCTGGAATGTGGTGCTGGACAACTGCGCGGCGGTCAGGTCGATACCTTGGCCGACACCCTGCGCCACGCCACCGACGACAAAATGGCCGCTCAGCGGGTCGTTGCTGGAATCCCAGAACTGATATTTCGAGATCGTATCGCTGTCGGCATCGCTCACGCTGAACAGGCTGGTGACGGCCACGTTCTGGCTTGGTGTCGACGCGGTAAAATCGGGAGCCGTCACCACAGGGGCCTGGTTGAGGGGTGCAGTGACACGGAAGGCCTCCCAGTCGCCCCACCCGATGCCGTCAAAGGCCCGCACCCACAGGTCGTCCGCTCCCGAACCGCTCTGGAACGTGGTGCTGGCGAGCTGAGCTGCGGTCACATCGATATTCTGGCTCGCGCCCTGCGCCGCGCCGCCGACCACAAAATGGCCGCTCGCGGCACCGCTGGTCGAATCCCAGAACTGATATTTCGTGACGGTATCGCCATCGGCATCGTTGGCACTGACGAGGCTTGAAGCCGCGATGTTCTGGTTGTGGGTGGCGGTGAAGTCGGGAGCGGTCACGACCGGCGTGCGGTTGGCCGCCACATTGACGTCGAATGCCTTCCAGGCACTCCACTCGATGCCGTCGAACGCCCGCACCCACAGATCGTCGGATACCACACCGCTCTGGAAGCTGGCGCCGGGGAGCTGCGCCGCGGTCACATCGATCGCCAGCCCGGCGCCCTGGGCAGCACCGCCAACCACAAAATGGCCGCTCGCCGAGCTGTTGGAGGAATCCCAGAATTGATACTTGCTGACGATGTCGCCGTCCGCATCGCTCACGCTGACGAGACTGGATAACGCGATGTTCTGGTAATGCGTCGCCGTGTAGTCGACGGCTGTCGCCACGGACGCATTGTTGACGGGTGCATTGACGTCGAATTGCTTCCAGTCGCTCCATGCCGCTCCATCATAGGCCCGCACCCACAGATCATCCGATCCCGAACCGCTCTGGAACGTGGTGCTGGCCAGCTGGGCAGCGGTAACGTCGATAGTCTGGTTGGCGCCCTGCGCTACGCCGGCAACTACGAAGCGACCGCTCTGCGAGGTATTCGTCGAATCCCAGAACTGGTATCTGGTGATGCCGTTGCCATCCGCGTCGCTCACACTGAACAGACTGGTAACCGCGATGTTCTGGTTATGGGTTGCCGTGAAGTCCGGAGCCGCCACAACGGGTGCAGTGTTGACAGCCGCCGTGACACGGATGGCCTTCCAGTCGCTCCACGCGGCTCCGTCAAACGCCCGCACCCACAGATCGTCCGAGACCGAGCCGCTCTGGAACATGGTGCTGGAAAGCTGCGCCGCCGTCACATCGATGTTCTGGCCGGTTCCCTGCGCGATACCGCCAACCACGAAATGCCCGCTCAAGGTATTGGCAGTCGAATCCCAGAACTGATACTTCGTGATGCTGTCGCCGTCGGCGTCGTTGACGCTGAACAGGCTCGTGGCTGCGATGCTCTGGTTGTGCGCCGCCGCTACGGTGGCACCGGTCGCCACAGGCGCGTTATTCACCGGCGCGTTGACGTGGAACTCTTTCCAGGCGCTCCACAGGATGCCGTCATGGGCACGCACCCACAGGGTGTCCGATCCTGAGCCGCTCTGGAACGTGGTGCTGGACAATTGCGCCGCGGTCACGTCGATATTCTGGCCGGTCCCCTGCGCCACGCCACCGACCACGAAATGCCCGCTCAGGGCATCGGCGGTCGAATCCCAGAACTGATATTTCGTGATCGCATCGCCGTCGGCGTCGCTGACGCTGAACAGGCTGGAAGCCGCGATGTTCTGGTTTTTCGTCGCCGTAAAATCGGAGGCCGTCACGATCGGCGCGCGGTCCTGAAAGATCGAACTCAGAATGGCGCCATCCGCGAAGCTGAAATATTCGATCCCACTAACCGTATCGGTGCCGTCCGGCGAGCTACCGCGTTGGTCCACGACCGAATAGGCCTGCGTGGCTAGGTCATAGGTGACGATGTAGTAGTCGGCAGCACCTGAAAAGACCGCGGTGTCAGTCCCCGCCCCGCCGACCAGCGTGTCGTTGCCGCCGCCGCCCGTGAACGTGTCGTTGCCGTTGCCGCCCGTCAGGCTGTTTGCGATCACATTGCCGGTCAGGGAATCGTTGCCGCCGCCGCCGATGGCGTTGTCGATATAGGACCGCGCGTCGTTGCTGTACAGATAGGCGTTGAAGATATTGCCCTGCGCGTAGTGCCCGTTTCCGAGATAGGCAAGCTGCGTCGTCGACGTGATCGAGGACGCGCCGGGATTGAGATTGACCGTCACCCCCGTCGCGTAGTTCGACAGGTCGTAGGTATCGACGCCGTTGCCGTCCCAGACGGTTTCGAACACGCGGTTGGCCGAACCGCCCGCACCGTTGCCGGGCGCCAGCTGCGCGACGCCATTGACATATTGTTGTCCGGTGGTCGTGCTCCAGGAGTAGGTGGTGTTTTCGCTACGGGTCGAATAGTCGGCGCCATACATGGTCTGCAGGGCGAGAATATCGTTCGCCATGTAGGTCTGCGCGTAGCCGTAGGATTCGGCGGTGTAGCCGGTCAGCGGCGCGCCGACGTAGCTGCGGTAGCTCATGACCGTGAATTGGGAATTGTCGTGCGCGATCGGCACCGCGACATCGGCGACGCCGCCGGTCTCCTGACTGTGCTTGAGCCCGAGCGCGTGTCCCAGCTCGTGCAGCGCTGTCGCAAAGTAATAGTTGCCCAGCGCGGCCTGCGAAAAGGGATAAGAGGTGCCGAACCAGATGTCACCGCCGGCCGGGACGCCGGCTGGATAATAGGCGTAGGCGGTGGGATTGGCCTCCGGAGATTGCGCCACCATGATGTCGGCGCTGCCGTTACCGGCATACTGGAACGTGGCGTTGGTATAGCTCGCGATCAGTCCGAACGCATAGGTAATGGCCTGCTGAATCGCGGAGGGGGCGATGGTGAACCCCGTCGTCGTCGGCTCTCCGTTGCCGTAATAGTTGGCCGAATAGTCGCTGGGCGAATCCGGAAAGCTATAGGTGATCGTGCCGGACCACCTGGCGCCGCTGAGCAGCCCATCGATCTCGGCGTTGTTCGTTCTGGAAATGAATGTCGCAGTGGCCAACGCAGCTCTCCAGGCACTTTCGTGAAACCTGATTCGGGGACTGCCTCGATCATTAAGCCACAAGTCGATACACTTGCCTTAACCTTGGGCGAAAAATTGTCGGAGGGCGACAACGCTCCATTAAGTCAGCGCCAGTTCCCTAATGGGAACGTCCGGCATCCGGCGAGCATGATTGCGGGCAAAGCCCGTATTTTTGCGGATATCCGGCCATGACCGTGACGCCAAGGATCATGCCGATGGCGGCGGCGCCTTCATCCGGCTGCGATAGGCTATCAGCTCCGCGAGCCAATCAGCTCCGCGCCATCGCCTGCAGGCCCTTGAAGGTCAGGCGCTTCGGATCCTTGACCCCGGCCAGATAGAGCCTGCGGATAAAGGCGACGGCCGCATCGCGGTCGCAATCGGTCAATGCAACCACGGCATCGACGGCAATTCGCTGGGCGTCCATGGGCTTCCTCATGCTGCAGTTAGCCTCAGGCCGTACAGCGTAGGCGCCGCCGGTTAATCCGGCGTTAACCGTTGGGGCAGGTTGAACGATTCGCGCGAGCACACGTATACGCGAAATCACGCATGAGGCGTCCGGACGCAGGGCCGCGGACAGCTCGCCGCTATCGCGTCATGAATACTGCATCACGCCGTCGTTGATCTTGCCGTAGCGCAGCGTGACGATGTCGAGGGCGTAGTTCTGGTAGAGCCGCCATGGCCGCTTCGAGCCCTGCTTGGGCATCTGCGCGATCGCGCGCTGCACATAGCCGGAGGAGAAATCCAGCGACGGCAGTTCCGATATCGACGGATCGAGGTTGTGCGGCACGCATTGCCTGTAACCGTGCCGGTCCATGTAGTTGATCAGGCGGCAGACATATTCGCAGGTGAGATCGCATTTCAGCGTCCACGAGGCGTTGGTGTAGCCGAAGGCAGAGGCCATGTTCGGCACGTCGGAATACATCATGCCCTTGTAGTTCAGCGTCCGCGCGAAATCGACTTTCCTGCCGTCGACGCTGACGTCGAGACCGCCGAGCACCTGCAGGTTAAGCCCGGTCGCGGTGACGATGATATCGGCTTCGAGTTCGCTGCCGTCCTTCAGCCTGATGCCGTTCCTGGTGAAGGTGTCGATATGGTTGGTGACGACGGAGGCGCGTTCGTCCCTGATGGCCTTGAACAGGTCGCCGTCCGGCACCAGGCACAGCCGCTGCTCCCATGGATTGTAGCGCGGCGTGAAATGCGTGCCGATGTCGTAGTCCGGGCCGAGCGCCATCTTGACGCCGCCGAGGATCAGCGCTTTGGCACGGTCGGGCTTGCGCCGGCACAGCTGGAAGAAGTACATGCCGAACAGCACGTTGCGCCAGCGGATCATGTGATAGGCGAGCTTGGCCGACAGATTGCGGCGCAGTTTGTTGGCAAGTGCATCTTCGGCGGGCCGCGCCACCACATAGGTCGGCGAACGCTGCAGCATGGTGACGTGGGACGCGGTCCTGGCCATCTCCGGCACCAGCGTCACCGCGGTGGCGCCCGAGCCGATCACCACCACGCGCTTGCCGGCATAGTCGATGTCCGCGGGCCATTTCTGCGGATGCACGATGCGGCCACTGAAGTCCGCGGAGCCCGCAAACTCCGGCGTATAGCCTTGCTCGTATTTGTAATAGCCCGAGCACATGAACAGGAAATTGCAGGTGAAGCGCACGATCTCGCTGCCGCCCTCGCCTGCCTGGCGCCCGGCCTCCACGGTCCAGCGCGCATCCTGCGACGACCACGACGCGCGCTTGACGCTGTGGTTGAAGCGGATTTTCTTGTCGATGCCATTCTCGACCGCGGTCTGCCGCACATAGTTGAGAATGTCAGGCCCGTCGGCAATCGCCTTGGCTTCGGTCCACGGTTTGAACGAATAGCCCAGCGTAAACATGTCGGAGTCGGAACGGACGCCGGGGTAGCGAAACAGATCCCAGGTGCCGCCGATGCAGTCGCGGCCCTCGAGGATGGCGTAGCTCTTGCCGGGGCATTTCTGCTGCAGGTGATAGCCGGCGCCGATGCCGGACAGTCCGGCGCCGACAATGAGGACGTCGAAATGCTCTGAGGTACCCGTCATCGCGCTCTCCCTGCCCGATGTAATGGGCAGGGCGGAGCGAAATTGCAACCGGGATTGCTAGGTCGCCGCGGCGGCGACATGTGCGGTATCGAAATATTCGTAGAATTCGACCGCCTTGCCGTTGCGAAAGCGCCAGAAATCGACTTTGGGCGTGTCCGCGACCTTTCCGGTTTTCTTGTTGGTCCAAGCGCACGAGCCGCGCGCGAACACGGCATCGCCCTGCGCAATGTATTCGTCGATCGTGTAGCTGATCATCTCCCATTCGTTCAGAAGCCCGCCGAAATAGGCCTGCAATGCTTCTCGACCGTCGTATTGCTTCGCAAAGGCCAGCGGTACCGCGCCCCGCGGAACCGAACCCCAGCTGATATCCGGATCGCAGATGTTCAGTAGCTCCTCGACGGCGCCGCCGCGGCTATCGTGCCACTGGCGGTAGGCTTCCTTCAGAAGCTCGACGTTGGCTGCTTCGTTCGACATGATTTTCCCTCCACAATGTTTTCGACGCTGAAAATGAAGTCTGGAAAGTATGCCGCCCGCTTCCATAGTGGCGGGCTTGTAATTCTTCTACCTCTGATCGTATCAGGGACCGAGCCATGAAAAAAGCCCCGGATCGCTCCGGGGCTCTTTTGTCGCGTATGCGGCGATTTCAGTCGATCTCAATACCGGTAGTGATCCGCCTTGAACGGGCCTTCCGGCTTGACGCCGATATACTCGGCCTGGTCGGGGCGCAGTTCGGTCAGCTTGACGCCGATCTTGGCGAGATGCAGCCGGGCCACCTTCTCGTCCAGCGACTTCGGCAGCACGTAGACTTCCTTCTTGTACTTGCCGTCCTTGTTGTTGGCGAACAGTTCGATCTGCGCCAGCGTCTGGTTGGTGAAGGAGGCCGACATCACGAAGCTCGGATGCCCCATGGCGTTGCCGAGGTTCACCAGGCGGCCTTCCGACAGCAGGATGATGCGGTGGTTGTCCGGGAAGGTGATTTCATCGACCTGCGGCTTGATGTTGTCCCACTTCAGGTTCTTCAGATGCGCGATCTGGATCTCGTTGTCGAAGTGGCCGATGTTGCAGACGATAGCCCGGTCCTTCATCGCGCGCATGTGCTCGATGGTGATGATGTCCTTGTTGCCGGTGGCGGTGACGAAGATGTCGGCGCGCGGTGCCGCGTCTTCCATCGTCACGACCTCGTAGCCTTCCATCGCCGCCTGCAGCGCGCAGATCGGATCAATCTCGGACACCAGCACGCGGCAGCCGGCCTGGCGCAGCGAAGCCGCTGAGCCCTTGCCGACGTCGCCGAAGCCGGCGACCATCGCCACCTTGCCCGACATCATGACGTCGGTGCCGCGGCGGATGCCGTCGACCAGCGATTCACGGCAGCCATAGAGGTTGTCGAATTTCGACTTGGTGACGCTGTCGTTGACGTTGATCGCAGGGAACAGGAGCTTGCCGCTCTTCTGCATCTCGTAGAGGCGATGCACGCCGGTGGTGGTCTCTTCGGAGACGCCCTTGATGTTGCCGGCGATCTCGGCGAACCAGCCCTTCGGCTTCTCCTTCAACAGCTTCTTGATCAGCGCAAAGAAGACTTCCTCTTCTTCCGAACCCGGCTTGTCGAGGAAGCCTGTATCGCCCTGCTCGGCGCGCAGGCCGTGATGCACCAGCATGGTGGCGTCGCCACCGTCATCGAGGATCATGTTGGGGGTGCCGCCGCCGTGCCAGTCGAACAGCTTTGCGGTGTAGTCCCAGTATTCGGTGAGGGTTTCGCCCTTCACCGCGAACACCGGAATGCCGGCGGCCGCGATCGCGGCGGCGGCGTGGTCCTGCGTCGAATAGATGTTGCACGACACCCAGCGGATGTCGGCGCCGAGCGCTGCCAGCGTCTCGATCAAGACCGCGGTCTGGATCGTCATGTGCAGGGAGCCGGCGATCCGCGCGCCCTTCAAGACCTGTTTGGGACCGTATTCCTCGCGCGTCGCCATCAGGCCCGGCATTTCGGTCTCGGCGATCGAGATTTCCTTGCGGCCGAATTCGGCGAGCGAGATGTCCTTGACGATGTAGTCGATAAAGGCAGACTTCTTGGCGGCGACGGTCATGTGTTGATCCCTTGAAAAAGCTTATTCCGAAAAGCGCGAAAGGCTTTCCGGAATAAGCAGGACGATTGCGGAGAAAATCAGAACGCGCCCTTCAGGGCGGAGACCAGATCGGTTTTTTCCCAGGAGAAGCCACCGTCCTTGTCCGGCGCGCGGCCGAAATGGCCGTAGGACGCGGTGCGGCGATAGATCGGCCGGTTCAGCTTCAAGGTGCGGCGGATGTTGGTCGGGGTCAGCCGGAACAGCTGCGGCAGCACCTTCTCGAGCTTCTTTTCGTCGACATTGCCGGTGCCATGCATATCCACCAGTAGCGACATCGGATCGGCAACGCCGATCGCATAGGCGACCTGGATGGTGCAGCGATCGGCGAAGCCGGCCGCGACCACGTTCTTGGCGAGATAGCGTGCAGCGTAAGCCGCCGAGCGGTCGACCTTGGTCGGATCCTTGCCGGAGAAGGCGCCGCCGCCATGCGGCGCGTAGCCGCCATAGGTATCGACGATGATCTTGCGGCCCGTGAGACCGCAGTCGCCGTCGGGGCCGCCGACCACGAAGTTGCCGGTCGGATTGACCAGGAAGTCGGAGGACTTCTGCGGCATCCAGCCCTTCGGCAGTGCCGATTCGACCTCATTGGCGATCATGTCCTTGATCAGGCCGGGCGAATACTTCTTGCCGTTGCGGCTCTTCTCGTTGTGCTGGGTCGAGACCACGACCTTGGTGCAGCCGACCGCTTTGCCTTCGACATACTTCACCGTGACCTGGCTCTTGGCGTCGGGCTGCAGGTCGAACAGCTGACCGCTGCGGCGCTTGTCGGACAACACTTTCAGGATGCGGTGCGCGAAGAAAATCGGCGCGGGCATGAAGCTGCCCTTTTCGTAGATTTCGCTCTCGTTGCAGGCATAGCCGAACATCATGCCCTGATCGCCAGCGCCTTCCTCTTCGCCGCTCTTCTTTTTCTTGGCGTCGACGCCCATCGCGATGTCCGGCGACTGGCCATGCAGCAGCACCTCAATGTCGGCGCCGTGATAGGAGAAGCCGTTCTGGTCGTAGCCGATATCCTTGACCACACCGCGGGCGATTGCCGAGATCAATTCGCGATCGACCACCGAGACGCCGTGAATGTCGCGGAACAACTGGCCACGGCCCTCGCCCGCAATCACGATCTTGTTGGTCGTGCACAGCGTCTCGCAGCCGAGGCGGGTGTTGACCGCACTGTCGTCGGCAATGCCGAGCTTGACGTCCTTCTCGAGGAAGGCATCGAGAATGGCGTCGGAGATTTGATCCGAAACCTTGTCCGGATGGCCTTCGGAAACCGACTCGCTGGTGAACAGATAAGACGCGCGCATCAACAACCCCTTGTTTCCGCCTGATGTCGGCGGGCTCTCTTTGTCATTTATCCCGGAATGTCAGTCGCGACGGCGCGAAATGACGTAGGATTCGTCGTAAAACCAAAGCCCATTATGCTTGCGCAGAACCTCTCTGGTGGCATCGAGGGTCCGGCCGTTTTCGGTCATTTCCGTCAACCGTTCGTCTTCGATCTGGGCGACATACACCGCCGCGTTCCACGCTGCAAAGGCCGTCGAGGTTCCGATCGAGCCGGTGACCTCGTTGGGCAGCGCTTCCATATCATAACGGAAGATGGAACGGTTATCGGCGTATGCATTAAAATTGAGATCGCGCCCGGCCGATCCCAGCTCGTATTTCACCGTGCGCAATAGCTCATGACGGCTTACGGCGAAAGGATTTTCTCCGGGCCACACCGCCTGGATGATTTCCAGGCCCGGATCCTGCCCGTGGGAGTGAATTCCAATCAATCGGCCACCGGCCCGCAGCGCCCGCGCCAGCGGCGCGATAATCCGCTTGGCGCGGAAATTCACAGAGGATTTGGCCCGGTATGGCTGGGATGCAATCACGAGGTCGAAATTGGCCTCTGTGCGGCCCGCCCGGGGAATGATCGAATCAAGCAGGAACCGGTGATCCTCCCGGTATAGCACCAGCGCCACCGGCCGTTCATAGATCGGCATGCCGGATGTGGGGCTGATATTGGCCCGCCAGTTTTGTTCCAGAAACGGCCCTATTTCGGCGATCTGGGTTTCGAACTCGCCCGAGGAGGCCCCCTGCAGGGGGACCTCATGCCAGATCATGCCGGCCGCGGCCGCGGGCGAGGCCGGCGTCAGCCAGGGCGCCTCGGCGTAATACATGTTGGTGAGGACAAAGACGGTCGCCGGATGCTCGAACAGTCGGTCCGGCACCTTGTCGAGCGTCAGCCGGACGTCCTCCAGGCTGAGCTCCTTGCCGGCGATATAGAACGGCATATGGGGGAAACGGCCGTGCATCGAGCGCATCACCCGCGCCAGCACCGTGCCGTCGCCGACCCCGGCATCGAACACCCGCAGCGCCGGCGGCCTTGGGTGCAGGCTCGACAGCTCCAGCGCCACCCGGTCCGCGATCACCCGCTTTTCGCTGCAGGTGTGGACGAACAACAGGTATTTCTGCCGGTTCTCGAAGAAGCGGAAATTGCCCCTGGGGTCGCGCTTCTCCGGCGGCACTTCGATGCCGCGCGGCGGCGGCAGCCCGCCCGGTGTGGACGCCGCGATATAGGCCAGGATGCGGTCCAGCGTGTCGATGGTGATGCGCTTGCCCTCGCGCAGGCGATGCACCAGCTTGCCGTCATTGACGGCCCGGCGGCCAAACGTCGTCTCCGCCATATCGGCCAGGCGGCAGAACTCCGATATCTGGCTGAGAATCTGATCGTTCTTCATCGGATAGCGATTTGGGACGCGGGGGTGGGCAGCGGCAGGTGACCAGGATGTCCTACCACCATCTGCCCAACGGGGGAAAGGTGCGTTTCCCTGCCCGGCCGGCGAAGGCGTCAACAGCCCGTCCTCGGTGGTGCCCTCACGAGACCTTGCACAGATTAATGCCTGCGCCGGAGCAGCTTCTCCGCCTCTTCGATTTCGGGGAGATCTGGCCCCGTGCCGAAATCGACGAGGAGTGGTCCGAGCAGTTCGGATACGCGCGCCGCTCGACCATTCCTCACGTAGAGGCGCGCCAGGCCAAGTGCGCTGCGCAATTCGAAAGTCTTCGTCTGCTGGCTGCGGGCGATTTCAACGGCCATGTTGAAGGCGCCTTCGACCATGGAAGCGTTCGGCGGGTCGCAACGCAACAGGAGCTCTGCCTTGACACGATGCAGTTCGGCATCGAGCCAATGCTGGCCGGATTGTTCTGTCCAGGCGATCAACTCGCGCACAATTTCCAGCGCATTCTCGAGTTGCCCCGCTTCTGCGTTCGCCAGGGCGACATGCATCCCCCAGAACGGCTCACAAAGGTAGCAATCGTTTTCATGCAGCAGGGTCCAGCCCCGGCGCATTTCGCTCAGTCCCTCCACCTGTTCGCCGGCGCGCCACTTTGCAAGCCCGTTCAGGTAGGTGCCGGCGGCCACGTACAACGGCATCGTATGTTCGCGGGCGAGAGCGAGGGCAAGGATCGTCTCTGTTTGCTGCAAGGTGCCCCGGCAGAGTCCGTCGAAGACGGCTTTATGAACGAGCGCATTGGCCTGCGAGAGCGCTCGCTTTTCTCCCGAGACACTCACCCCTGCCGCCGCGAGCCGGCGCGATCGATCGATCTTCCCTATCGGCCAAAGCACCAGGGCAAGAAACCTCATGATAACGAACGGGAGGTCCAGCGTCGACGCCCTGAAGGTCTCCGGATTCGGCTCGGCACCGTAGATCGCGAGCGCCCGCTCAAGATGCACTTTCGCATTCAGGTAATCGCCGCCGAACCAGCAGGTCACCCCGCTGCTCCAATGTGCGACGACTGCAGCCACCGGCGATTCCGGTCGCCGGTCGGCGGCGATCACTATTGCATCCACCAATTCCCGCATCGGCGCGATCTCGCCGTGAGTCAAACAGGCATTGAACAGGCCCGAATGGATCGGCGCCAATTCGACCGGATCATTGATGTCAGCTGCGAACCGTCGGGCGCGCGTCCATGCGGCCACCGTTTCGGGCGCGCTGTGCCCAAGGCTTCCCCGCAGCGCGCGGCTATATGCAATTTGCAGATCGAGCCGGCTCATGATGCGGCCCGGCTCGTCGGGCAACCCGTCGGCGATCGCGACCGCCTTGCCGAGGTGTGCGACTGCTTCGGAATATGCCGAGCGTTTCAGCGCCTGCTGGCCCGCTTTGCGCCACCACCCGAGAGCAACCTCGCCCAACCCCGCTTCAGTGAAGTGGTAGGCCAGCACTTCCGGCTCGGTTTCGGCGATGACCGGAAACCTGTCGCGCAGGACATCGCCAATATGCTTGTGGAGCAGTAGCCGCCGGCTCTTGAGCAGGCTCTCGTAAGCCGCTTCCTGAACGAGTGCATGCTTGAAGCTATAGCCTGCTTCCGGCGGCGTGCCACGGCGCATGAGCAGCTCGGCTTGCTCAAGCTGCGCCAGCGCGGCGCTCAAGGTCAGATCATCGCGACCCGCCACACATCGCAGCAGCGTATATGAGAAGTCGCGGCCAATGGCAGCGCCGATCTGCGCCACCTCCTTGACCGGCGCCAGCCGGTCGAGCCGGGCCATAAGCGAGTCCTGCAGCGTCGCGGGAATGGCGAGCGGCGGGAGCGGACTATCGAGCCGATAGCGCCCGGCATCTTCCACGAGCAGTCCGGACTCCAGCACCATCTTGGTCAATTCCTCGACGAACAGCGGGATACCATCCGTCCTCTCGATGATCTGCGCCATCATTTCGCCTGGCAGCTGCCGACCCACGGTCACCTGCTCGACCAGAGCGCGCGTGTCCCGCCGGTCAAGCCGATCGAGCCGCAACAGGCTGACGTTGGGAAGACCGATCCAAGGCGGCTCGAATTCGGGTCGAAAAGTCATCAGCATGAGTATCGGCAGTCCCCTGATCCGGTCGACCGTGAGATCGAACAGCTCAAGCGTCGTGGCGTCGGCCCAATGCATGTCCTCGCAGACAACCAGCACAGGTTGCTGCCGTGCCAAACCCTCGAGCTGATCGAGCAGGGCGACGAATGTCTGTCGCCGCTGCTGCACTGGATTCAACCCGAGCGGCGGATAGCGCTCGCCAGTTGCGATCGAAAGGAGAGCGGCGATGAGCGGCGTCGCTTTGGCCACCTGCTGCGTTCCAAGCGCAAGCATTGCCTCGAGCTTGTCGAGCTTTTGCTCTTGCGTTTCCTGTGACCCGATGCCGGCAGCGCGCTCGAGTTGAGCGATAAAGGGATGAAGCGCACTGTTGGTATGATAGGGCGAGCACTGATAACGCACCCGGCGGTGCGTCCCCAATGCCGGATTCTCTGAGAGCATCGCGACAATGCGCGACTTGCCGATCCCAGCCTCGCCGGAAATCAAGACCACCTGGCCCTGGCCTTGCCACGCCAGCTGCTGGCGCGAGAGCGCAAACTCGATCTCTGCCTTGCGGCCGACAAAGCCAATCGAGCGCACGGTTCGCACCGCCTCGAAGCGACTCTCCGATGCGGCTCCGCCTTCGACCGCCCAGACCGCGATGGGCTCGGAGATGCCCTTGACCTCGCGGCGGCCGAGGCTGCGAAACGTGAAAAGATCGCCAAGCAGTTGGCGCGTCGAAGCCGCAACGACAACCGCCCCCGGCTCTGCCAGGCTCTGGAGCCGCGCGGCGACGTTCGGTGTATCGCCGACCATCGCCTGCGCTTCGGACGCGCCTCCGCTGATGAGGTCGCCTACCACGACAAGTCCGGTCGCGATCGCGATCCGCACCTCAACCCGTTGTATCGCGCGCGTTTCGAGCGGCCCTATTGCGGCGATGATGTCGAGCCCCGCCCGTACGGCACGCTCGGCGTCATCCTCGTGTGCAAGAGGATAGCCGAAATAAGCAAGTATTCCGTCGCCCACGAACCTGGCGATAATGCCGTCGTAAGTGGCAACGACCCTCGCGCAGGCGGCCCGATAGGCGCGGATCACCTCCCACATGTCCTCGGGATCGAGGCGCGCCGAGAGCGCCGTCGAATCTACCAGGTCACAGAACATGACGGTGAGGTGGCGTCGCTCCGCATCGCGCCGGATAGCCGGCTCGGCGGCCAATTCGGCTTGCTTGAGTTCGGCGATCGCGCGCAGCATTTTACGACGATGACCGAGCAGGACTCCTAATCTGTCGTAGTCCTGATCCGTCAGTTCGGGAAGGACACCAAGGTCAATCCCGTTCTCGGCAAAACGCAGCGCGTATTGCCCAAGCCCCAGCTTCTCGAGCCAGTCCGCAATCTGCTGCATTGGCACCACCCACTGTCTGGTTGGCAGCCTGCTCAATTTTGGACCACGGTAACGAAAAAATTATCCTCCCGGATGGCACGTCTTGTTTGTGGCAATTCGGCGGCGGCCGGTTTTCGATTTTTCTGGAGCGTGTCCAGTCCAAATGTCCGCTACTCAAGAGAGTACTGGCAGGATGCAAACGGCTGGATTGCTGGACGCGCCCACGCGACGACAGCGAGGAACCCACTCGCAGCATTCAAAAATTCAGACTGCCATAAACGTGGCGCCAGATTGCGCGGATCGATGAGCTGGCGAGATATGCCCCGCGGAGATCTGCGCCATATCAACCATCGGCCAACGAATGATCAGGTGCCACGCTACTCCGGAAACAATTTTGTTTGAACCTTGAGCGCCGGACGATGACGTAGCCTGCAGCGGCGGCAGCATGCCGACGATGTGAAGTGTCTCACACTGTCCGGCATTAGCCGGTGCTAGAAGTTCGATCGGTCCCAACGGCTGCTGTCATGAGTGACATCGGATTTTTCCGGGGACCCGAGGGCGCGCAGTGTGCCCACGCGGAAGCGGCGCAAATTCGCGCCCTGCAATGTGGCGGCAACCTGGATTGCGCGAGCCCAGGCCAAACCCATTTAACGAAACTGCACAGGCACACGGATTTCGGGGATATGGGCGCATAACGCCGTCAAACGCGTTGATGTAGCCGCTCGAGATTACCTCACGCCGGACGATGGCTGCGCCGGGGGCGCGGCCTACTGATCGCGTCGTCCCCCGGCAAGCACCTTTTGGAAAGGTAGCAACATGAAAATGGCCAATGCAAATTTGAACAGCTCATCCGGCACGAAGACGACCGGGGTCGCTCCTTCTGCTCTCATCAAATCGGCGCATCTCATTGAACGAATCGGACTCGCCGCGATTGGAGGCTCAAGCGGCTTGTACGTCGCCGCAGCATTATTGCGCCGGCACAACGAACTGCCCTTAAGTGTCGGGATCGTCTTGTTGATGATGCTCTTTGGGGCTTTCAGCTTCTATGTCGGCATCGATCTGCCTCGCCGCCGAAGATCAGCCTCGATCCAGCGGCAACGATGGAGCCCCGATACTGTGATTGAGATCCTGAGCGCGGTTGGAATATTTCTTGCCGCGGTTGCGACGTTTGCGTCTGTCGGCATCATCATCCTCGATGAGACCGTGTCCGACGGATGGCTGGCTTTGATCGGGGTCAGTTGGATGACCGGCTCTTCGTTCCAAATTACTGCGGGCATCATAGCCCGCAACTACGGCAGGGCCAAAGATGCGGGCAAGTGATTTCCGATTGCAGCACGATGTTCGTCCGCGATTGAGGGATGTCAACGAGTTGCGGTGACATGCGAGGCCGTAAGGCCGCGCGTTGCACCGCGTCCCTCGCGCAACAGCAAATAGGTGCGACAAAACAACCCGACGGGCAAATCACTTCTGATTTACAGAACACATGTCAAGCCCCATAATAAAAAATATTTCGCTTTTCCCGAAGGTCAAATCAGGGCATATCTATCGGCATCCCGTCCCACTCAGAGGGCGTCGGCCGTCGTCACGGACGTTGGACGGGTTGCGGTGGACGCTGATGTCGCGACGACGAACGTGGCGGATAGCGTACGGCAAAGACGTGTGGTCCTGACGCCGCGGTGCTGGCGTCAATGCACCTGGAGGCAACTGCTTCTCAGGGCGCAACGGAGGCAAAAGAGCCGTTCTCCGGGAAGAGCTCGTTATAAGCCGTAAAGCCATTGCGCAGGGAAGGCCGGGTGTTCACCGCTGCCCTGTATGCTCGTGTGCAGCTTTCTATCTACAATCCGCACACGGGACCGCGGGTGCAGCGCGCACCCGGTCTTCCCTGCGCCCTCTTGATGAGAGGGCGGGAAGTTTAACAGCAAACCTCGGGCGCAATGCGCCGCGAGAAGGCTAAACCATATTCAGGTGTCATCGCCCGGCTCGACCGGGCGACCCAGTATTCCAGAGACGCCAATGAATAGTGCCGAGAAGCCGCAGCGTACTGGATCGCCCGGTCAAGCCGGGCGACGACAAGGGAGGGCTGAGCGAGATTGAATCCGAATCCCGCCACATCATTGCAATGACGGCGGGGCTACTTCCCCCACATCTCGTTCGCGACATCCACCGCGAGCTTCAACTTGGCCCACTGCTCTTCCTCCGACAGGATGTTGCCTTCCTCGGTGGAGGCAAAGCCGCATTGCGGCGACAGGGCGAGCTGTTCGAGCGGCGCGAATTTTGCCGCCTCCATCAGCCGCCGCTTGATGTCTTCCTTGTTCTCGAGTTCACCGAACTTCGAGGTGATGACGCCGACCACCACCACCTTGTTGCCCTTCGGCAGATAACGCAGCGGCTCGAAGCCGCCGGCGCGGTCGGAATCATATTCCAGGAAATAGCCGTCGTAATTGGTGCCGGCCAGCATGGTCTCCGCCACCGGCTCGTAGCCGCCGGAGGAAATCCAGGTGGAGCGGAAATTGCCGCGGCAGACATGCGTGGTCACCACCATGTCGGCCGGACGCTCGGCCAGCGCATAGTTGATGACGCGGGCGTAAATCTCCTGCAGGCCGTCCGGGTTGTCGCCGCGCTCGCGCGCCTTCTGCAACTCGTCCGGCGAGCAGAGATAGGCCCACACCGTGTCGTCGAACTGCAGATAGCGGCAGCCGGCGTCGTAGAACGCCTTCACCGCCTTGCGGTAGGTCTTGCCGAGGTCCTCGAAGAAGGTTTCCAGGTCGGGATAGACGTCCTTGGAGATCGCCTTGCGGCCGCCGCGGAAATGCAGCACGGCCGGCGACGGGATCGTCATCTTCGCGGTGACGTGCGCGGTGTCGCAATGCTTCTTCAGGAACCTGAAGTGATCCAGCATCGGATGGGTGTCGGGAAAGTCGAGCTTGCCGATCACCCGGATGGCGTCATGCCGGGTCTGGACGCCGGCGAACTGGATGCCCTGATCAGGGTGGTACAATTCGCAGCCGGTCAGGTGGCTCAGAAAATCGAAATGCCACCAGGAGCGGCGGAACTCGCCGTCGGTCGCCAGCTTGAGGCCGAGCGAGGCCTGCTTGTGCACGACCTTTTCGATCTCCAGGTCCTCGGCCTTGCGCAGATCCTCGGCCGTGATCTCGCCCTTCTCCAGTTTGGCGCGCGCCTCCTTGATGCGCTGCGGCCGCAACAGGCTGCCGACCTCGTCGGCACGGAATGGGGCTTTGGTTCGCTGCATGGTCTTACTCCCAGAAAAAGAAACCTAGTGGGCCGCGCCGGCGACGCCGAGATAGCGTTCGAGCACCGCAGGATCGGCCTTCAGCGCGCTGGAGGCCGCATCATGCACGATGGCGCCGCGTTCCAATATCACAACCCGGTCGGCCAGCCCCAGAATCTTTTGGGCGTTCTGCTCGACAATGATCGAGCAGATGCCCCCGGCGCGGGTAATGGTGCCGAGCGCCCGCAGCAGTTCCTCGACAATGATCGGCGCCAGCCCCTCGGTCGGCTCGTCCAGCAGCAAGACCTTCGGATTGAGCGTCAGCGCCCGGCCGATCGCCAGCATCTGCTGCTCGCCGCCGGAAAGCTGGTTGCCGAAATTGCTGCGGCGTTCTTTCAGCCGCGGAAACATTTCGTAAACCCTGTCGACGGTCCAGGGGCCGGGCTGGGCCACCGCCGTCATGTTCTCTTCCACCGTCAGCGAGCGGAAGATGTTGCGCTCCTGCGGCACCCAGCCGATGCCGGCGCGCGCCCGCTGGTCCGGCCGCAGGGCGGTGATATCGAGCCCGCCGAGCGTGACCGTGCCGCCGAAACGGCGGGTGATCCCGACGATCGAATTGATCAGCGTGGTCTTGCCGGTGCCGTTGCGCCCAAGCAGCGCCAGCACCTGACCTTCGCCCAATGCCAGCGACATGTCCGGCAGCACCACCGCTTGCCCATAGCCGGCGCGCAGGCTGTTGATGGCTAGAAGATCAGACATCGGCGGCCTCGCCGAGATAGACCGCCTTGACCTGTGGATCGCGCGCCACTTCCTCCGGCGGGCCCTCGACCAGCATAGCGCCGTTGACCAGCACCGAAATCCGGTCGGCGAACGAAAACACCAGATCCATATCGTGCTCGATCAGCAGCACCGTGACGTCGCGCGGCAGGGCGGCGACGGCCGCCAAAATATCGTGACGCTCGCTTTCCGGCACGCCGGCGGCGGGCTCGTCCAGCAACAGCACGCGCGGCCTGGTGGCGATCGCCACCGCGATCTCCAGCAGGCGCTGCTTGCCGTAGGGCAACGTCGCGGTAAGCTCGTTCATGACGTCGAGCAGGTGAAAGCGCGACAGCGTCTCCGCGACCTCCCGATTGACGTCGTCCCGCGTCCCCATCCGCCGCCACCAGTCGCCGCCGCGGCCGAGCCGTTCGGATACCGCAAGGCCAATGGTCTCCAGCGGCGTCAGATCGGCGTAGAGCTGATTGATCTGGAAGGTGCGGGACAGGCCGCGCAGCACCCGCTTGTGAACCGGCAGATCGGTGATGTCGCTGCCTTCGAGCAGGATGCGTCCGGCATTGGGCTGCAGCACGCCGGTGAGCAGATTGATGACGGTGGTCTTGCCGGCGCCGTTCGGCCCGATCAGGGCATGGCGGGCGCCCTGCTCGACCCGCAGCGACAGCTCGCGCGTGACCCGCAGGCCCCCGAATGATTTTTCCAGTCCTTTGGTTTCCAGCGCGATTGTCATGGCGCGTCGCTTTCGGGAACGGCGACGACGGCTTTGCGTCCGGCGATTTTCCGGATCACGAGATTGGGCAGCCACAGCGCCCAGCGATGCATGCGGTCGCGGCCGACCAGCACGATCACGACCAGCACGAGGCCGATCCAGAACAGCCAGTATTGCGGCGTGATGGTGGAGAAGAATTCCTGCAGCATCTTGAACACGACCGCGCCGATCAGGCCGCCATAAAGATAACCGGTGCCGCCGAGCACCAACACCAGCATCAGGTCGGCCGATTTTTCAAACGCGAACACGTCGAGCGAGGCCAGCGCCGTGGTCTGGGTGAACAGCGCGCCGGCAATGCCCGCATAGAACGCCGCCAGCGTATAGATCGCGATCAGGCGGCGGTTGACCGGCACGCCGATCGCGGCTGCCCGCAGCGGATTGTTCCTGATCGCGCGCAGCGACAGGCCGAATGGCGAGTTCACCACCCGGCGCGCGAGCAGGAACAGCAGGAACAGCACGATCAGCGAATAGAAAAAGCCGGTCTTGCCGAACATGTCGAAGGCGAACAGCCCAAGGATCGGCGCCATCTCGATACCCTGCAGGCCGTCGGTGCCACCGGTGATGTTGGAGAAGCGCTCACCCAGCGCCTCCAGCAGCAACGCGATGCCCAACGTGACCATCAGCCGGGTCAGGTCGACACCGCGGATGACCAGGAAACTGGTGAGAAAGCCGAGCGCCATGGCGACGAGGCCCGACGCGACCAATGCAATCACCGGCTCGGTGATGATGCCGTGCAGCGCCAGCAGCCCGGCGCAATAGGCGCCGACCCCGAAGAAGGCAGCATGGCCGAGCGACACGATGCCGGCGTAGCCGAGGATGAGATCGAGCGAGAGCGCGAACAGCGCCAGCCGCAGGATATCCGTCATGATCAGATAGCGCGAGGGAAACAGGAAGGCGCAGGCCAGCAACAGAACCCAGAACACGATTTCGCGCGGCCGCCAGCGGGAGCGGGCGATGGCGTGCGATGAAACTTCGGGAAGCGCGGTCATATCGGGTTCACCGCGTCGCGGTGCGGCCGAACAGGCCGTTCGGGCGCCAGATCAGGATCACGATCATGATGGTATAGATCACGAACGGCCCCATCTTCGGCACGTAGTACTTGCCGGCGACGTCGCCGATGCCGAGCAAGAGCGACGCCAGAAACGGCCCGGTGATGCTGGAGGAGCCGCCAACGGTGACCACGATCAGGAAGTAGATCATGAACTTCAGCGGAAAATACGGATCGAGCCCGAGAATTTCGGCGCTGAGCGCGCCGCCCAGCCCAGCAAGGCCACAGCCGAAGGCAAAGGTGAAGGCAAACACCTGCGGCACATTGATGCCGAGGCCGCTCGCCGCCCGCGGATCGTCCACCGCCGCGCGGAGGCGGCTGCCGAACCGGGTCTTCGCCAGGATCAGTTGCAGCGCCACCGTGAGCAGACCGCAGATCACGATGATCATCAGCCGGTAGCGGCCGATGCCGACGCCGAAGAAATCGAACTGGCCTTCGAGCGCGGCCGGCAGCTTGATGAAGATCCGCGACGATCCCATGATGTAGTCGACCGACGCCACCGACATGAAGGTGAGGCCGATCGTGAACAGCACCTGGTCGAGATGGCTTCTTGTGTAGAGGTGGCGGTACAGCGAGCGTTCGAGCACCACGCCGATCAGCGCGCTGGAAACGAACGCCAGCGGCAACGCCGCAAAGAACGGCCAGCCGGAATTGTTGACCAGCACCGCGCAGACATAGCCGCCGGTCATCGCGAACGCGCCATGGGCGAGGTTGACGAAGTTCATCAGCCCGAGCGTGACGGCAAGGCCGCAGGCCAGCACGAACAGCAGCATGCCGTAGGCGACACCGTCGAACAGGATGGTGAAGAGGGTGGTCATCTTGGATTCACTGGTCTAAGTAAGAGCCCCTCACCCGGATCGCTGCGCGATCCGACCTCTCCCCGCAAGCGCGGGGCGAGGTTTAGTGCAGAGCAAGCCGTACGTCCTACCATCGCTTCGGTAAAACGAAGTACATCCCGCGAATGCCGCTCTGCTCCCTCGCCCCGCGCTTGCGGGGAGAGGGTTGGGGTGAGGGGCAGGCCACAGGCACGAAACTCACTTTTTCGTCTTGCCGGAATCCTTGACCGCCTCGAAGGTCGCGAATTCGACGTTGTAGAGTTCACCGTCGACCTTCTCGACCTTGCGGATGTAGATGTTCTGCACGACGTCGCGGGTTTCCGGATCGATCGAGATCGGACCGCGAGGGCTTTCCCACTTCATGCCCTTCATCGCCGCGATCAGCGCGTCGCCGTCGGTCTTGCCGCCGGTCTTCTTCAGCGCCTCGTAGATCAGATGGATGCCGTCATAGCCGCCCACCGCCATGAAGCCCGGACGCTGGTTATAGGCCTTCTTGTAGGCCGCAACGAACTCCTTGTTCATCGCGGAGGGATGCGCGGCGGAGTACAGATGCGCGGTGACGGTGCCGAGTGCCGCATCGCCCATGCCGTTGAGCAGGTCGTCATCCATCACGTCGCCGGGGCCGATCACCTTGATGCCGGCCTTGTCGAGGCCGCGCTCGGCATACTGCTTCATGAAGTTGCCGCCCTGTCCTGCCGGCACGAACACGAATACGGCGTCGGGCTTGGCATCCTTCATGCGCTGCAGGAACGGCGCGAAGTCCGGATTTTGCAGGGGCACCTTGACCTCTTCGACGATCTCGCCGCCGCCGGCGGTGAAATTCTGCTTGAAGAAGGTCAGCGCATCATTGCCGGGCGCGTAATCGGAGGTCAGGGTCGCGACCTTCTTGATGCCGTTCTTGGCGGCCCAATCGCCGATGATCGTCGACGACTGCGCCAGCGTGAAACTGGTGCGCACGATATAGGGCGAACGCTCGGTGATGATCGAGGTGCCGGCGGCCATCACGATTTGGGGGACCTTGCCCTGGGTCGCCAGCGGCGCCGCGGCGAGCGCTGCCGGCGTCACGCCGAAGCCGGCGATGAAGTTGACCTTGTCGTTGACGATCAACTCCTGGGCAAGGCGCTTGGTGTTGTCGGGCACCGCGCCATCATCCTTCAGGATGATCTCGATCTTCCGGCCGGCGACCTTGTCGCCCTTCTGCTGCATGTAGAGTTTGACGGCGTTGTCGATCTGCTTGCCGGTCGAGGCCTGGCCGCCGGTCATCGGCAGGATCAGGCCGATCTTGACGGCATCCTGCGCCTTCGCGGGTATCGCAGCCAGCACACCGGCAACGGCGCCTGCGGCCAGCAGAAAGTGACGAATGGACATGAATTTTCTCCCCCTGAGCGGTCTTGTGCCTTAAGCCGAGTCCCCGGCCCTTGCCTCACCATAGCCCATATTTTTCTGCCGTGTAGCGCGACGACATGGCGTCTGACCGCGGCCTGTTGTCAATCGGACGAAGGATGCGCTTCCACGCTGCGGAGCCTCCACACCAGAATGTCTAAGGTATTATGATGCCTAAACCGCCCGCATGCGACATCTCGATCGTGAAACCGAATTCGGACGTTCGGCTATTTGTACGTTTGTACAAACGCTATGCTCCTGTCAACAAAGAAGCACTGGCAGCGCAGTGCCGCAAGGCGGCCCCAAATCCATCATCCTTAAAGGTCTAGGTTGTAACCTGCCGCCAATGTCGATCCGTGCCCGCCATATCCTTGTCATCGTTGCTGTCGCGCTTGCGGCCTGCTCCCTGAGCGGCTGCGGGACCATCAACGAAAAACTCTCGGCCGGGGTCAGCGACGCCATCCCGGTCTGGGCCGGAGGCCTTTCGGCCGATGCGCCGCCGCGGCCGGGCACCGCGAAGTACGACGAGTTCATGAAGGAACGCGAGCGGAAGCGCATGATGCCTGCCGCTGAACGCGGCGAGGAAGCAAAACCTGCTTCATCGTCGCAAAGCGCCAAACAATAGGCGCGCGAACATTCCGCGCGCACCCTCCGGTCAGTCCATGAACACGACGGTCTTGCGGCCGTTGAGGATGACGCGATCCTCCAGATGATGGCGCATGGCGCGGGCGAGCACCCGGCGTTCGATATCGCGGCCCTTGCGCGAGAGGTCTTCGGGCGTATCGCGGTGGCTGATGCGCTCGACGTCCTGGTCGATGATCGGGCCTTCGTCGAGATCGCGGGTCACGTAGTGCGCGGTCGCGCCGATCAGCTTGACGCCGCGCTCATGCGCCTGATGGTAGGGCCGCGCGCCCTTGAAGCCCGGCAGGAACGAGTGATGGATGTTGATGCAGCGCCCCGACAATTGTGCCGACATCTCGTCCGACAGGATCTGCATGTAGCGAGCCAGCACCACGAGGTCGGTGCCGCTGTCCTGCACCAGCTTCAGGACCGCCTGCTCCTGCTCGCGCCTGGTCTCCTTGGTGACCGGCAGATAGTGAAACGGGATCGCACCGAAATCGAGGTTGCCATAGGTCTCGCGCGGATGGTTGGAGACAACGGCGGTTGGGATCATCTGCAGTTCGCCGGTGCGCCAGCGGTAGAGGATATCGACCAGACAATGATCGGATTTGGAGACCAGCAGCATCACCCGGCGGTGGCTGGCGCGGTCGCGCATCTGCCAATCCATGCCGAAGCGGTCGGCGATCCCAGCGAAACCGGTCTGCAGCGCGCTCAATTCGACCGCGAGGTCGGCAGCCGTGAACACCACCCGCATGAAGAATTTTCCGGTCTCGACATCGTCGAACTGCTGGGC
The DNA here is from genome assembly GCF_964252915.1 of Bradyrhizobium sp. LjRoot220. NCBI lineage: Bacteria > Pseudomonadati > Pseudomonadota > Alphaproteobacteria > Hyphomicrobiales > Nitrobacteraceae > Bradyrhizobium > Bradyrhizobium sp. LjRoot220. The sequence continues at coordinate 79,696 of NZ_CAXUPS020000002.1, read as the reverse complement.
GTCGAGGATGTTCTGGCCGTTATGGGCCAGAAAGGTCGACACCGCGGAGACGATGCCGGGACGATCCGGGCAGGACAGGGTCAGGACGAATTGATGATCGGGCATGGCGCGGACTTGACTGCAATTCAGGCAAAGGAATGAAACGCTGGCTTGTGGCCTGCTCTATCACCGCCAAGACGCTTGCGCCAATCCGGAAACCGGAGTCAGGATGAACAAAGCACGACGATCTGCGTTGGAGCGAGGTCATGGCAGACAGACTGAGCGGCTACCGTATCCTGATCCTGGAAACGCGCGAGGAAGCGCAGTTTTCCCGCCTGCTCACCGAACAGGGCGCCGACGTGCTGCAATGTCCGATGTTCACCATCCACGACGCGCCGGATCCGGCGCCGATCGAGGCCTGGATCAAGCGCTGCGTCGAGGCGCCGTTCGACGATCTGGTGCTGATGACCGGCGAAGGCCTGCGCCGGCTGATGAAGGTGGTGCGCCGCATTGGCTTGGAGGGCGAATTCGTGGCCGCGCTCGGCAAGGCCCGCAAGTTCGCGCGCGGCCCCAAACCCGGACGTGCCTTGCGCGAAATCGGGCTGGAGCCCCAGGCGACGACCGAAAAGCCGACATCGGAGGGCATTGCCGAGATGCTGTCGCGCATCGACCTGAACGGCCACCGCCTCGGCCTCCAGCTCTATCCGGACAAGGATCACAGCGTGCTGATCGGCGCGATCAAGGCGCAGGGCGCCGAGGTCGATACCGTGCTGCCCTATGTCTATGACGCGCAGGCGGCCGACGCCAACATCGTCACCGCCATCGACGAGATGGCGGCCGGCCGCATCGACGCGATCGCGCTGACCAATCTGGGCCAGGTCCGCCGCCTCGTCGAAGTCGCGCGCGCACGTGGATGTGAGGCACGGCTCCGCGATGGGCTGGCGCGTACGCCGATTGCTTCCGTGGGACCCGTGGTTTCCGACGAGCTCAAATCCCACGGGCTGCGCGCCGACATCTCGCCGGCCGACGACGCTTACTTCATGCGGCCGCTGATATCGGCGATGGCGGCGGCGCTCGGCAAAACCCCGCCGCGCGCGACGGCAGCGAAGTAGCCGCATCGTCGCAATGACGGAAAATCACTCGGCCGCTTGCTTGGATTCGTTCAGATAGGCCTGATAGGCGAGCTTGAGGCCATCCTCGAGCGAGGTGCTGGCGCGCCAGCCGAGTTTGGCCAGCCGGCCGCTGTCGAGCAATTTGCGCGGCGTGCCGTCGGGGCGCGAGGTGTCATAGCTGATCTCGCCGACATAGCCGACGGTTGCCGCGACCAGGCGGGCGAATTCGGCGATGGTGATGTCCTCGCCGGCGCCGATATTGATCAGCTCGCCGCTGGAATAGGTCTTCATCAGATAGATGCAGGCGTCCGCGAGATCGTCGACATAGAGGAATTCCCGGCGCGGCGCGCCGGTCCCCCACACGGTGACGTTCCGCGCTCCTGAAACCTTGGCTTCGTGGAAACGCCGGATCAGGGCGGCGACGACGTGGCTGTATTCGGGATGATAATTGTCGCCGCTGCCGTAAAGGTTGGTCGGCATCACGTTGATGAAGTCCGAGCCGTACTGGCTGCGATAGGCCTCGACCATCTTGATGCCCGCGATCTTGGCGATCGCATAGGGCTCATTGGTCGGCTCCAGTTCCCCCGTCAGCATGGAATCTTCACGCAATGGCTGCGGCGCCAGCTTGGGATAGATGCAGGAGGAGCCGAGGAACATCAATTTCTCGGTCGCATTGACGTGGGCTGCGTGGATGACGTTGGTCGCGATCACGAGATTGTCGTAGAGGAATTCGGCGCGCAGCGTGTTGTTGGCAACGATGCCGCCGACCTTGGCCGCCGCCAGAAACACGGCCTGCGGACGTTTGGCGGCGAACCATTTGTTGACGGCGGCCTGATCGCGCAGATCGAGTTCGGCGCGCCGGATCGTCAAGAGTTCGACGTCTTCCTGCGCGAGCCGGCGCACCAAGGCGGCGCCGACCATGCCGCCATGCCCGGCAACGAAGACCGTCTTGCCTTTCAGCTCAAACGGAACTCTTGCCATTGGCAACCTCTCGTCTTGCGGTCGCAAGATCGCCCGCGACCATTTCCTTGACCAGCTGGGCGAACGGCGTCTTCGGCTTCCAGCCCAGCTTCGCCTGCGCCTTGCTGGCATCGCCGATCAGAAGATCGACTTCGGTCGGCCGGAAATACACCGGATCGATGCGCACGATGGTCTTGCCGGATTTCCTGTCGATGCCGGTCTCGTCGACGCCCTTGCCACGCCACTCGATGGTGCGGCCGACTTCGGCAAACGCCAGCTCGACGAACTCGCGCACCGAGCGGGTCTCGCCGGTCGCCAGCACGAAATCGTCGGGCGCATCGACCTGCAGGATCTTGTGCATGCCTTCGACGTAATCGCGCGCATGGCCCCAGTCGCGCTTGGCCTCGAGATTGCCGAGATAGAGCATATCCTCAAGACCGGTCTCGATCCGCGCCACGCTGCGTGTGATCTTGCGCGTCACGAAGGTTTCGCCGCGGATCGGACTCTCATGATTGAACAGGATGCCGTTGGAGGCGAACATGCCATAGGCCTCGCGGTAGTTCACCGTGATCCAGTAGCCATAAAGCTTGGCGACGGCGTAGGGCGAGCGCGGATAGAACGGCGTGGTTTCCTTCTGCGGCACTTCCTGGACCAGCCCGTAGAGTTCCGAGGTCGACGCCTGGTAGAACCGCGTCTCCTTCTCCATGCCGAGGATCCGGATCGCCTCCAGTAAGCGAAGCACGCCGATGCCATCGGCATTGGCGGTATATTCCGGGCTCTCGAAGCTGACGGCGACATGGCTCTGGGCGGCGAGATTGTAGATCTCGGTCGGCCTGATCTGCTGCATCAGCCGGATCAGGTTGGTGGAATCGGTCATGTCGCCGTAGTGCATCAGAAACGGCACATTGCCGGCGTGCGGATCCTGATAGAGATGGTCGACCCGCGCCGTATTGAACGAGGACGAGCGGCGCTTGATGCCGTGCACGGTATAGCCGAGGCCGAGCAGATATTCGGCGAGATAGGCGCCGTCCTGGCCGGTGACGCCGGTAATCAGCGCGACGCGCCGCTTCGAATCCTGAACCGCCATATTCTCTCCAACACCCCGCCCGCGCGGCCCAACGGCTGCGACGACCCCGGTAAGTTCCAGCCGCCGGTCCGCCCCAAAACTGCCTCCGGGACGCCCGCGGGGCCGGCATTTGCCCCTGTCATGCCCCCATTCGCCCAGCCAAACCGGGCGCGCAAGAGGCCTCAACCGTGCGGCGCAGGCCATAGCATCCAGCCCCGGCGAAGTCTAATCCCAAAGCCGTTTGAAATCAGTCCTTTAGGCGCCGGGTCCGGGCCCACCGTCCGGCGCGCTGATTCCCGGAAAAAACACGGCTCGCGGTGTGCGGACTTCAGACGTCACTCATAGCTGCGCAACCGATCGAGATCGATGATGGTCACGCCGCCATATTCGAGCCGGAGCAGGCCTTCCTTCTCCAGCCGCTTCAGGCACTGGTTGGCATTCTGCCGCGAGATGCCCGAGAGCGCCCCGATTTCCTCCTGCGTGATTTCAAGATGCGGCGTGAGATCGGGATAAAGAATGGGGTTGAACAAGGAGGCGATCGACCGTGCCAGGCGCGCGGTCGCGTCCAGCGTGCGGCCGTATTCGAGCAATCCGATGAACTGGCCGAGACGCTCGTTGAGTTGCCGGACCAGGAAGCGATTAAATCCGACGCTGTTTTCGAACAGCCAGATGAACGTCGTGCGGTTCATCATCGCCAGACGCGTGTCGCGCAACGCCACCACGTCGTAGCGCCGGGGCTCGTTCTTGAGCACGGAGCCCTCGCCGAACCAGGCGCCCGCCGTCAGGCCGGCAAAACTGGCGGCCTTGCCGCCGCGGGAGACGATCCCCATCCGGGCGAGACCCCTGACAACGCCGGTCCAGTATTCGAAGGGGTCGCCGCGCATGAAGACGAATTCATTGGCGCGATAGGATTTTTCGACGATGCCGGCGCGCGCGATGTCGATCTCGCGTTCGTTCAGTTCGTGCGACCAGGCCGCGATGCGTTTCAGGGAATCCGGGGCAATCATGATCTCATCGACTATCGCCTGGCTTCATCATATTGCGCTGCAACAATAGACCCGAGCAACCGTTCCGCGCGATCGGCGGAGCACCTCGATCACGGTACGCCGTCGAAATTTGCTGACCAATTGTCAGGCACAAGACATTTTAGCGTAACGCTTTCCACTATTGAGAGCCACCTCGCGCCAGCCGACTTATGGCCCAACCGACAAGCGGATGGCGCGCGGAAAAACGGCGGAGATGGGTGCGGCGTTACCGCGCATGTGATCCTGCCGAGCAAGACGACAAAGGCATCGCGCGGCGCGCGGCATCATTAGTCGGATGGCTTGGCGGTACCTGGCGATGTAGGATTGCGACTGCGATTGCGAACGATAGATAACGATAGATAAAGAGCGCTGCCTAAGCGCCGTATCTGGAGGGAATGAGTGGCTTACACGTTGGAAGTGCGCGGGGTATCACTGCGCTTTGGCGGCGTTCGCGCGCTGACCGAAGTCTCATTCGGCGTGAACGATGGCGAATTGTTTTCGATCATCGGCCCGAACGGCGCCGGCAAGACCTCGATCGTCAATTGCATTTCGGGCCGCTACAAGCCGACCGAAGGCCAGTTGTTATACCGCGGCAAGGACATCACCGGCTTAAATCCCAATGCGCGGCCCTCACTCGGCATCGGCCGCACCTTCCAGAATCTCGCGCTGTTCCACCACATGAGCGTGCTCGACAACATCATGGTCGGGCGGCACCACCTCCTGAAGAACAATTTCATCACGGGATCGCTGTACTGGCTGACTGGCGCGCGCCGCGAGGAACTCGAGCACCGCCGCAAGGTCGAGGAGATCATCGACTTCCTCGACCTGCAGTCGGTGCGCAAGGCGACCGCCGGCACACTGCCTTACGGCTTGCGCAAGCGCGTCGAACTGGCGCGCGCGATGGCGCTGGAGCCGCAACTGATCCTGCTCGATGAACCCATGGCCGGCATGAACTTCGAAGAGAAGGAAGACATGGCGCGCTACATCGTCGATCTCAACGAAGAGTTCGGCATGACCGTGATGATGATCGAGCACGACATGGGCGTGGTGATGGATATCTCCCACCGCGTCATGGTGCTGGATTTCGGCCGCAAGATCGCCGAGGGCGACCCGGCCGCGGTGCTCGCCGACCCCCATGTCAAACGCGCCTATCTGGGTGAAGAGGACGAAGCCCTGGTCGATCCCGATGACAGGCCGGCGGAGAGCGCGGCATGATGGATTACGCCGGACGCGCCGCAAAGGCCGACACCTATCCGAAGCTGCTGCGGCTCAATGCGAAGGAGCACGGCGGCGAGATCGCGCTGCGTGAAAAGGATCATGGGCTGTGGCGCGTATTCACCTGGAACGACTACCAGACCCGTGTGCATGATTTCGCGCTCGGCATGATCGAACTCGGCCTCGGCCGCGGCGACGTCATCGGCATCATCGGCGATAACCGGCCGGACTGGATGGCGGCCGAGATCGCCACGCATGCGATTGGCGGCATGAGCCTTGGCCTTTATCGCGACGTGCTGGATGAGGAAGCCGCTTACCTCTTGAGCTACGGCGAGGCCAAACTGGTGTTCGCCGAGGACGAAGAGCAGGTCGACAAGCTGCTGGCGCTCGCCGAGCGCGTGCCCGACCTCAAGCACATCGTCTATTCCGATCCGCGCGGCATGCGCAAATACGACGATCCGCGCCTGATGGAAGCCGACAAGCTGGTGGCGATGGGACGCGCCCGCGCCGCGCGCGAGAGCGGTCTCTACGACCGGCTGGTGGATGATACCAAGGGCGAGGATGTCGCCATCCTCTGCACCACGTCGGGCACCACCGCCAACCCCAAGCTTGCGATGCTGGCCGCCGGACGGGTGCTGCGGCATTGCGCGACGTATCTGGCGTTCGACCCGAAGGGACCGGATGACGAATACGTCTCGGTGCTCCCCCTGCCCTGGATCATGGAACAGGTCTACGCGCTCGGCAAAGGGCTGCTCTGCCGGATGAAGGTCAACTTCGTCGAAGAGCCCGAAACCATGATGCACGATTTCCGCGAGATCGCGCCGACCTTCGTGCTGTTCGCGCCGCGGGTCTGGGAATCGATTGCGGCCGACGTCCGTGCCGGCGTGATGGACTCCTCGCCGCTCAAGCAAAAGCTCTATGACCTCGGCATGAAGTTGGGCCTTGCGGCGCTCGCCGAAGACAAGCAGTCCCTGCTCGCCGACCAGTTGCTGTTCCGCGCCCTGCGCGACCGCCTCGGTTTCACCCGGCTGCGTTCGGCCGCCACCGGCGGCGCGGCGCTGGGGCCGGATACGTTCAAGTTCTTCCAGGCGATGGGCGTGCCGCTGCGCACGCTCTACGGCCAGACCGAACTGTTAGGGGCCTATACGCAGCATCCGTCTGGCAAGGTCGATCCGGACACGACGGGCGTGCCGATGGGCGCGGAGATCGAAATCCGCGTCGACAATCCCGACATCAATGGCGTCGGCGAAATCGTGGTGCGTCACCCCAACATGTTCCTCGGCTACTACAAGGCCCCGGAAGCCTCCGCCGCCGACATGAAGGACGGCTGGATGCATTCCGGCGATGCCGGCTATTTCAACGACAACAACCAGCTCGTGGTGATCGACCGCATCAAGGATCTGGCCGAGACCTCGCGCGGCGAGCGCTTCTCGCCGCAATACCTGGAAAACAAGCTGAAGTTCTCGCCCTACATCGCCGAGACCGTCGTGCTCGGCGCCGGCCGCGACGCGCTGGCGGCGATGATCTGCATCCGCTACTCGATCATTTCGAAATGGGCAGAGAAGAACCGCATTTCGTTCACGACCTACACCGACCTCTCCTCCCGCCCCGAGGTGTATGAACTGGTGCGCAAGGAGGTCGAAGCCGTCAACGCCACGCTGCCGCCGGCCCAGCGCATCTCCCGCTTCCTGCTGCTCTACAAGGAACTCGATGCCGACGACGGCGAACTCACCCGTACTCGAAAAGTTCGCCGCAGCGTCATCAACGAGAAATATGCCGGGATCATCGATGCGATCTATGGCGGCAAGCGCGACATTCCGGTCGACACCGTGATCCGCTTCCAGGACGGCACCACCCAGCGCATCCGCACCACGCTGCGGGTGGTGGATCTCGGAACCAACGCACCGCTCGCGGAGGCCGCGGAATGAATACCCAGCTCCTGATCCAGCTTCTGGTCAACGGCCTCGTGGTCGGCACGCTCTACGGCGTGGTCGCGATGTCGTTTGTGCTGATCTACAAGGCCACCCAGGTGGTGAATTTCGCGCAAGGCGAACTGCTGCTGGTCGGCGCCTGGGTGTGCTGGTGGCTGCTGACGAAATACCAGGTGCCATTCTATCTGGGCATGCCGATCACGCTGGTGTTCATGTTCCTGTTCGGCATTGCCATCCAGGTGATCATCCTGCGTCCGATGGTTGGTGAGCCGATCATTTCGGTAATCATGGTGACGATTGCGCTCTCCACCGTGTTCGCCGCGCTGATGAAATGGATATTCGGCGTAAATCTGCAACCGTTTCCGCGCATCTTCGCCACTCAGAACGTCAACATCCTCGGGCTGCAGGTGCAGACCGTCTATTTGATGAGCCTTGCGGTCTCGCTGGCGATGATGGTGGGCATGGCGTGGTTCTTCCGCCTGTCCAAATATGGCCTGGCGATGCGGGCTACCGCGTTCAACCAGCAGGTGGCGCAGTCGCTCGGCATTTCCGTCAAGAGCGTATTCGCGATGGCCTGGGCGATTTCGGCGACGGTTTCGGCGGTGGCCGGTGTCGTGGTGGCGGTCGTCAACGGCGTCTCCGCGGGTCTGTCGGCCTATGGCGTCAAGGTATTCCCGGCGGCGATCCTCGGCGGCCTCGACAGCGTCGGCGGTGCGGTGCTCGGCGGCATCATCATCGGCCTGCTGGAGAACGTCGCACATTTCGTCGACAGTGAGTATCTGCACTGGGGCAATCTCTACGAAATCGCGCCGTTCTATGCGCTGATCATCATCCTGATGATCAAGCCCTATGGCCTGTTCGGCACCAAAGACATCGAGCGGGTGTAATCCATCATGGCAACCCAGACCCTGATCCCCGCCGGCGATTTCCGCACCACCTATGCGGCGGATACCACCGTATTTCCGACCAGAACCAGCCGCAACGCGATGATATCAGGCATCGTCCTGATCTGCTTTGCGCCGCACGTTCTCAACGAATACAGTCTCAGCCTGCTGATCCAGATCGGCATCTTCGGCATTGCCGCCCTCGGCCTCAATATCGTGGTCGGCTTCACCGGCCAGATTTCGATCGGCCATGCCGCCTTCTTCGGCTTCGGCGCCTTCACGTCCGCCTATCTTTCGAACCGGTTCGGCATCCCGGTGTTCTTCTGCATTCCGCTTGCGGGTGTGGTCACTGCAGGGGTCGGTCTGATCTTCGGGCTGCCTGCCGCGCGCCTGAAAGGGCTGTATCTCGCGATCGCAACGCTGGCCGCGCAATACATCCTGCTGGATTTCTTCGCGCGGGCCGAATGGTTCACCGGCGGCAGCGTGCCCGCGAGCGCGGAGCCGTTCTCGATCTTCGGCTACTCGCTGCGCGGCGATAAGAAGTATTTCTACGTCGTGCTCGCCTATGTGATCGTCTGCTATCTGCTGGTGACCAATCTGATCCGTTCGCGCGACGGCCGCGCGCTCGTCGCGGTGCGCGACCACTATCTGTCCGCCGAGATCATGGGCATCAACCTCACCAAATACCGCACGCTGTCGTTCGGCCTCGCCGCCTTCTTTGCCGGCGTCGGCGGCGCGCTCTATGCGCATTACAACCAGGTCGTCTCCAACGAAGGCTTTGGCATCGACCGCTCGATCATCTTCCTGGCGATGATCATCATCGGCGGCATCGGCTCGGTAATGGGCACACTGATGGGCACGGCTTTCATGGTGCTGCTGCCGGAGTCGATGGAATGGCTCAGCGTCGCATTGCGCGACAGCCCGATCGATCAGTTCCTCGGATTGAAGAACAACATCGCTTTCCTGCGCGAGATGGCCATCGGGATCATCATCATCGTCTTTCTGGTCTTTGAACCGGACGGACTGGCGCACCGCTGGCGACGCATCAAGGCATACTGGAAACTCTACCCGTTCTCGCATTGAGGTTAAGAACGGGACCGATAACAAAAGACCTCAGCAAAAGACCGGAGGAAATACGATGACGACGAAGAGTCTATTGAGCACCGCTTCGCTTGCGCTTCTGCTCGGCGCGACTTCAGCCAGCGCGCAAGCGCCGATCTCGCTGGGCCATCTTGCCGACTATTCGGGACCCACGTCAGACGTCGGAACGTCATTTGGACAGGGCGTCGCCGACACCTATGCATGGATCAACAAGAACGGCGGCATCAACGGCACCCAGGTCAAGGTCGATACCGTCGACTACGGCTATCAGGTGCCGCGCGCGATCGCCCAGTACAAGAAATGGTCGGGTTCCGACAAGGTGTCCGCCATTCTCGGATGGGGCACCGCCGATACCGAAGCCCTCACCGGCTTCCTCGCCGAGGATAAGATTCCCGACATCTCGGCGTCCTACGCGGCAGCCCTTTCGGACCCGACCGGCGCCGGCGGCAAGGCCAAGCCCGCGCCCTACAATTTCTTCTATGGCCCGAGCTATTCGGACGCCGTTCGCGGCATGCTGACCTGGGCTGCCGAAGACTGGAAGGCCAAGGGCAAGCCGGGCAAGCCGAAATTCGTCCATATGGGTGCCAACCATCCATACCCGAACGCGCCGAAGGCCGCGGGCGAAGCCATCGCGACGGAACTCGGCTTCGAGCTGCTGCCGCCGATCGTGTTCGCGTTGACGCCGGGTGACTACAGCGCGCAGTGCCTGAGCCTGAAGAGCTCCGGCGCCAACTACGCTTATCTCGGCAACACCGCGGGCTCGAACATCTCGGTGCTGAACGCCTGCAAGGCCGCAGGGGTCGACGTCCAGTTCCTCGGCAACGTCTGGGGCATGGACGAGAACGCCGCCAAGGCCGCCGGCGCCGCCGCCGACGGCGTGGTGTTTCCGCTGCGCACCGCCGTGGCATGGGGCGGCAGCGCCCCCGGCATGAAGACGGTGATGGATATCTCCAAGATGTCCGATGCAGCCGGCACGGCCTACCGTCCGGTTCACTACCTCGCCGGCGTCTGCACCGCGATGTACATGAAGGAAGCCGTCGAATGGGCCGCCAAGAACGGTGGCGCCACCGGCGAGAACGTCAAGAAGGGGTTCTACCAGAAGAAGGATTGGGTGCCCGCCGGCATGGAAGGCGTCTGCAATCCGTCGACCTTCACCGACAAGGATCACCGCGGCACGCTCAAGGTCGATCTGTATCGCATGAAGGTCGCCGGTGCGACCGACGCGCCGCTGAGCGACCTCGTCAAGAACGGCGCGATCAAGCTCGACAAGGTGAAAGTCATCGACCTGCCGCGCAAGGCCGAATGGCTGGGCTGGTAAGCCCGGCTGTCTAAACGTCCTCAGCTGTCATCCCCGCCTTGTGCGCGATTGCGCACTGGAGCGGGGATCCAGTACGCCGCGGCGCCCCGGTAGATCGCAGGCGCCTCTGGAATACTGGATCACCCGCTTTCGCGGGTGATGACAGCGGCGGGTGGTACGAAACGGCCGGTCTATTGAAGACGCTGGGATCACGGCATGACAGAAGCAACTCAGATTGATCGCGCACCGGCGGCGGCGCAAACCGACACGCCGCTGCTCGACGTGCGCAACATCGAAGTGGTGTACGACAACGTCATCCTGGTGTTGCGCGGATTGAGCCTCGAAGTGCCCAGGGGGGCGATCGTGGCGCTGCTCGGCGCCAATGGCGCCGGCAAGTCGACGACGCTAAAGGCGATCTCCGGCCTGCTCAAGACCGAGGACGGCGAGGTCACCCGCGGCGAGATCGTGTTCGACGGCGAGCGCATCAACGGCATCGATCCCGACAAGATCGTCCGCCGCGGCATCTTCCAGGTGATGGAGGGCCGCCGCATCATCTCGGACATGACGTCGGTGGAAAACCTCAAGCTCGGCGCCTTTACCCGCACCGACAATCAGGTCGGCGCCGACATCGACATGGTCTTCCGGTATTTCCCGCGCCTGAAGGAGCGCACGGGACTGGCCGGTTACCTCTCCGGCGGCGAACAGCAGATGCTGGCGATCGGCCGCGCGCTGATGGCGCGACCGAAGATGATCCTGATGGACGAGCCCTCGATGGGGCTGTCGCCGCTGCTGGTCAAGGAAGTGTTCGCCATCATCAAGGAAATCAACCGCGATCTCGGCGTCACCATCCTCTTGGTCGAGCAGAACGCACGGGCAGCCCTCTCGGTCGCGAGCCACGGCTACATCATGGAACAGGGCAAGGTGGTGCTCGACGGCTCCGCCGACGAATTGCGCGACAACGAGGATGTGAAGGAGTTCTACCTCGGCGGCGCCGGCGACCAGCGCAAGAGCTTCAAGAACCTGAAAAGCTTCAAGCGACGAAAGCGCTGGCTGTGAACGCCATGACCGACCACTACGACGCCCTTGAAACGCGTGAGCCGATCCAGCGTGAGGCGGAATTGTTCTCGCGCCTGCCGGACGTGCTGCGCCGGGCGATGGCAGCGCCGGCCTATGCCGAACGCCTGAAGGGCGTCGACCCGGCTTCCGTGACGAGCCGGGCTGCGCTGGCGCACCTGCCGGTGCTGCGCAAGTCCGAACTCCCTGCCCTGCACAAGGCCGCACCGCCCTTCGGCGGGCTCGTGGAGGGGCCCCTGGGGTCGTTCGGACGGCTGTTCACCTCCCCGGGGCCGATCTTCGAGCCTGAGGCCATTGATGCCGACCCCTGGCGCGGTGCGCGGGCGCTGTTTGCGGCTGGCTTCCGGCCCGGTGACGTCGTGCTCAATACCTTCAGCTATCATCTGACGCCCGGCGGCTTCATTTTCGACGCCTCGGCGCGGGCGCTGGGCTGTGCGGTCATCCCGGCCGGGCCCGGCAATACGGACGCGCAGTTCGAACTGATCGAGGCCTATCGCCCGGTCGGCTACAGCGGCACGCCGGACTTCCTCAAAATCCTGCTCGATGCCGCCGCCAGCGCCGGCCGCGACGTCTCCTCGATCAAGCGCGCGCTGGTCTCGGGCGCGGCCTTTCCGAAATCGCTGCAGGACGAAGTCAAGGCGCGCGGCGTCGATGCCTACCAGGGGTTCGGCACCGCCGACCTCGGCATCATTGCCTTCGAGACGGCGGCCCATGACGGCATGGTCGTGAACGAGGACCTGATCTTCGAAATCGTGCGGCCCGGCACCGGCGATCCCGTTGCGCCCGGCGACGTCGGCGAGATTGTCGTCACCTCGCTCGACCCGCACCACCCCTGGATCCGGCTTGCGCTCGGCGATCTCACCGCGGTGCTGCCGGGGACCAGCGCCTGCGGGCGCACCAACATGCGCATCAAGGGCTGGATGGGCCGCGCCGACCAGACCACCAAGGTCAAGGGCATGTTCGTGCGCCCGGAGCAGATCGCGGAGATCGGCAAGCGCCACCCTGAATTGGGGCGGCTGCGCCTCGTCGTGACGCGATCGGGCGAAAGCGATCTGATGACGCTGAAGGCGGAGACCTCCTCCCCCAGCGAGGCCGCCCAGTCCGAACTCGCCGCCACGCTGCGCGCGGTGACAAAACTCGGCGGCAACGTCGAACTGGTTGAAGCCGGCGCGCTGCCGAACGACGGCAAGGTGATCGCGGACGAGCGCTAGGGCGTCATGGCCAGGCGCTGAATCGCCTCGCCTCGGAACGATGCATTTGCGGCCTCGGACGCGATGCAGCGCTGGGCCGGCACCAAAAATTGCGAAAACAACCCCATGCAAAGAAAGGATTGGGCCTCGCACCCATCCCAAAACACAAGATCTAGCGTTGCTGGGGTGCATCCCAGACCTGAGAAACAGCGGCCCTCGCGCGGCACCACTTTATTTCGGTCTAGAACTTGCGGACGAGATCGATGACCTCGGCCTGCTGCTGGCGCGTGATCTCGGCGAACATCGGCAGCGACAGGATCTTGCCCTGATCGGCAAAGGCGTTCGGAAATTGCTCGGGACGATGACCGAACCGCTGATAGGCGGCAAGGAACGGCAGCGCGGTCGGATAGTTGATCGCGGTCTGCACCCCGTTGGCGTTCAAATGCGCCGCCAGCGCGTCGCGGCGTGGATGCTTGATCGTATAGAGGTGATAGACGTGGCTGCGGTCCGGCGCGACCTGCGGCACGACGACATCCTCGATCTGGTTGAGGCCGGCATCGTAGACACCGGCAGCGTTCTGGCGGGCCTCCGTCCAGTTTTGCAGATGCGGCAGTTTGGCCGACAGGATCGCCGCTTGCATGCCGTCGAGCCGGCTGTTGATGCCTTCGATGCGGTGCTGGTGCTTCACCAGGCCACCATGGCGCGCCAGCATGGTCATGTGTTCGGCCAGCGCATCGTCGCTCGTGACGACCGCCCCAGCATCGCCCATCGCGCCGAGATTCTTGCCTGGATAGAACGAGTAGGTCGCGGCCGCGCCGAACGTTCCGATCTGCCGCCCTTTATAGCGCGCCAGATGCGCCTGCGCGCAATCCTCGATCACCCAAAGCTTGTGCTTGCGTGCGATCGCCATGACCGCGTCCATGTCCGCTGGCTGCCCATAGAGGTGCACCGGGATGATGCCGACGGTGCGCGGCGTGATCGCCGCCTCGATCGCCGCCGGATCGATCGTGAACGTGGCGCCGTCGGTATCGCAGAACACGACCGTTGCGCCGGCGTGGCTGATCATCGCCGACGTGCTGATCCACGAATGCGCCGTGGTGATGACCTCGTCACCCGGTTTCACCTTCAGTGCGGCCATCGCCAGATACAGCGCATCGGTGCCGTTGGCGCAGGACACGCAATGCTTGACGTCCACGGCGGCGGCAAATTCCCGCTCGAAGGCATCGACGTAGGAACCGCGGATGAAGGCGTTGTCGCGGATCACGGCCGCGATCGCGCCATCGATCTCGCTTTTGATGGTCTGGTACTGCAGTTGCAGATCCGCAAAGGGCACCGGCATCGATCGTGCTCCTATTTGCCGGTCAGGAGCCGGCGCGCCGGATTGCCGGCATAGGTTCCGGCAATCGTGATGTCCTTGGTGACCACCGAGCCCGCGCCGATCACGACGTCATCGACGATGTTGACCGGCATGATGGTGGCGTTGGAGCCGATCGAGACGCGATTGCCAATGACGGTCTTTCGCCACAGGTCCTTGTTGCCGTGGGCCGGGCCGCCGGTCGAAAACGTGTCGTTGACGAACATCACGCCGTGGCCGACGAAGCAGTCTTCGCCAATCGTCACCAGTTCGCAGATGAAGGCGTGAGACTGCACGCGCGTGCGTGCGCCGACGACGACGCCGTTCTGGATCTCGGTGAAAGGCCCGACAAAGCAATCGTCGCCGAGCTTGCAGCCATAGAGATTGCACGGCTCCACGATCCTGACCCGGACGCCGAAATCGACGTCACGCAGACCGGCCTGATGTACCTCCGGCCGGTTCACGAAGCGACCCCGAGCCGGCCGAGGCGCGGCGTAAAACGAAGCGGCACTTCGGCGCCGGTCTCGATCGATTCATACAGCGCCGAGATCAGTTCCAGGCTCTTGCGGCCCTCGATACCGTCGACCAGCGCCGCGTGCTGGTTCACCAGGCAATTGACCACGTGCTGGTAGTAGGCCTGATGACCGAAGCCGTAGACGTTCGGCGGATTGACCGAAAACTTTTCGATCACGTCCCGATCCGAGGCAAGCTCGTCGACGAAGCGCCAGTGCCGGATCTGGTTGACCGCGAAGCCTGCGATCTCGACGGTTCCCTTCTCGCCCAGGATCGAGAGCGAACCTTCGAGGTCGGTCGGCCGCACCGCGGTGGTCGCCTCGATGATCCCGAGCGCGCCGTTGCGGAACTTGAGCGTCGCGACCGCGGTGTCCTCGGTCTCGATCTTTGCCAGCGCGGTGATCCCGCGGGCATGAACGCTGACGACATCGCCGAAGAACCACTCCAGCATGTCGACGTGATGGCTGGCCTGATTGGTCAGTACGCCGCCGTCATAGGCCCAGGTGCCGCGCCAGGCGTCCTGATCGTAATAGGCCTGATCGCGGCACCAGCGCACCCGCACGGTGCCGAGAATGAGACGTCCAAACCGGCCCGCGTCCAGCGCCTCGCGGGCCTTCACCACGGGAACGTTGAAGCGGTTCTGCTTGACCACGAAAAGTTTGACGCCGGCCTCGTCGCAGGCGCGCATCATGTCGTCGGCATCCCCCAGCCGAAGTGCCATCGGCTTCTCGACCACGACGTGTTTGCCGGCCTTCGCGCAGGCGATGGCATGCTGAGGGTGCATCCCGCTGGGTGTCAGCACCGCAACCGCGTCGATGTCCTTTCGCGCCAGAAAGTCGTCGATATCGTAATGTGCGGGAATACCGAACTTCGACGCGATCGCATCCGCGCGGCCCCGAATGGGATCGCAGACAGCGACGAGACTGGCCTGGTCGATGTGACCGCCGCCCAACAACTCGGAGTGACGCTTGGCAATGCGCCCGCATCCGAGCAAGCCAAATCTAACCATCGAAAAAGCCTTAACTGAGCGCCATGGCCACGGACGGCGCGCCCCTATGCGCCAAGATACCTATATTAAGAAAAGCCCTTGCAAATCAAGTCAGTCGGGCGCCGACGACCCCGCCTCGGATGGGCCGGAGTCAGTGCCGGTCGCTTTGACAGGCACCTCGCGCAAGCAGGCGCTGAAGCAGTCGACTCACTGCCGCGCGCCGCCGTCAGGCCAGTGAGGATCTAGCCACAGGAACCGCCCCAAGTTGTGTCTGACAGGGCAGTGAGCTAGTGAATAGCCGAACCGGGTGATGGACCCGACAAGATCCAATCGAATCATGAAAACCTGGATGGCCGGCAGCCCCAAGATTCAAGTCTGGCTGAAGTTGTCCGTTCTGCTTGCCATTCACACGATCCTTTGCTGCATATCGCTGGTCTACCTGGCGCCATATCACACATTTCATCTGTTTTATGACGAACGGTTGTGGCTACACGCCGTCATCGTGGTCGCGGCATTCTCGGCGATATCCCTGCTGTTTGTTTTTTCCGAGTTCAGCTTCGGTTACTTCATCGGGCTCTATTTTTATACGATGATCCTTGGCTTTCTCTGGCTCAGCACTTTCTCCGATCTGAAGTACAATCACCTTCTGGCGGAAATCTCCGCCGCCGCATCGGCGATCGCATTCTTACTGCCCGCGCTCCTCATCTCCTCGCCGCTTCGGCCTTTCACGATGAGCGAAAAAGCCTTTGAGCGGCTATTGATGCTGATCCTGCTGCTGGCGGTTGCGACAATCGCGTTCAGCGCAATTTACAGTTTCAGGGTGGTGGGCATTGGAGAAATCTACAATTACCGCGACGAACTCAAGATTCCGACGCTCCTGAAGTACGCGATCGGAATAGCTTCCACGGTGCTGTTGCCATTCGCATTCGCCTGTTTTCTGGCGCGTGACGCCTGGTGGCGCGCAGCAGCCACGCTCGTACTGCTGTTGCTGTTCTATCCCATTACGCTCAGCAAGCTCGTGTTATTCGCGCCGTTATGGCTTGTTGCCATCGCCGCGCTGTCCAGATGGTCGGGGGCGAGGACCGCTGCGATCCTGTCGCTGTCACTGCCGCTCCTCGCGGGTCTGGTGCTGATGGCGCTTTTTTCGCAGCACGCCTACCCGTTCGCCCATCTGTTCAACCTGCGTGTGGTTGCGATTCCGTCCATCGCCATGGACATCTACAATGATTTCTTTGCCAACCACGATCTCACATATTTTTGCCAGATATTGCTCGCCAAGGCCTTTGTCACGTGCCCGTATCACGAGCCGCTGTCCATCGTGATGCAGCGGACCTACGGGTTGGGGCATTTCAATGCGTCGCTGTTTGCAACCGAAGGCATCGCATCGGTTGGACCCTGGCTGGCGCCGTTTTCAGCCTTGATCTGCGGGCTCGTCATCGCGCTCGGAAACCGCGCCTCCGCCGGCCTGCCGTCCCGATTCGTGCTGATATCCAGTTGTGTGCTCGCGCTGGTCCTGCTCAACGTGCCCTTGACGACGGCCCTCGTGACCCACGGCGCGGCCATCCTGTTTCTCCTGTGGTACATCACGCCCCGCCCGCCTGTCAGAGTTGCCTAGTCCTGGAAGAACCAGCGATTTGCAGCGCTATTGACGATCGAAATTGGACTAACTATCAATCGATCAGGGTAAAAACGGCATTTCAGGCCAAGTGCTGGAAAGCTTGCGTCGCTGCCAGTTGTTCTCGGCACTTCCAGTGAAAACCCGCCCAGTGAAAATCCGTCGAACGAAGACGCTCGGCTCCTCCGGCAACGTGCAGGCGCCAGGCCATGCAAAGGTTCCGATGCGTAATATTCTGATCAGCGGCGGCGCGGGGTTCATCGGGCAAAACCTGGTGCATGCGTGGCGGGCCGCGCGACCGGCGGACCGGATCGTCGTGCTGGATGCCGTGACCTATGCAGCCAACCTTCGCAGCCTGGATCCCTTGATCGCCGACCGCAGCATCACCTTCGTCAAGGGTGACATCGGTGACGCCGCGCTGGTGCGACGTCTGTTTGACGAACATCAGTTCACGCGGGTCGCGCATCTTGCCGCCGAGTCTCACGTCGATCGATCGATCGCCGATCCCGAGGCCTTCCTGCAGACCAATGTGCTCGGCACCTTTGCACTGCTCCAGACGGCGCTGGACAGCTGGCGGTCCGCCGGCACGATGGATGACGCCCGATTCTTGCACGTGTCGACCGACGAGGTTTACGGCTCGCTCGGACTTGCCGATCCCGCCTTCTCGGAGACATCGCCGTATCGTCCCAATTCACCGTACGCCGCGAGCAAGGCGGCGAGCGATCATCTGGTGCGCAGCTTCGTCGTGACCTACGGCATGCCGGCGCTGATCACCAATTGCTCGAACAATTACGGATCGTACCAGCATCCCGAGAAGCTGATCCCGCTGATGGTCATTCATGCGCTGGAAGGAAAGCCGTTGCCGATCTATGGCGACGGCTCCAATATCCGCGACTGGCTGCACGTGTCCGATCACTGCGACGCGCTGATGGCGGTGATCGAACGCGGCCGTATCGGAGAGACCTACAATATCGGCGGCGGCAACGAGCGGAACAACCGCGACGTCGTCGGCCTGATCTGCGACACGCTCGACCGCGCGTTTGCCATCGACCCGAAATTGGCGTCGCGCTTTCCGTCGTGCCCGGCAGCCTCCGGAAATTCCTGCCGCTCGCTGATCAGCTTCGTCACGGACCGACCGGGACATGATCACCGCTATGCGATCGATGCCGGCAAGCTGGCCCGCGAACTCGGCAGCCGGTGCAGCATCGGATTTGAAGCGGGGCTGGAGCAGACCGTGAATTGGTACCTCGACCAGGAGACATGGTGGCGCGATGTGACCAGCGGCGCCTACCAGGCATGGATCGAGAAGAATTACGGCTTCAGGATCGCGGTCTAGAACCACCATGCGCATTCTCGTCCTCAACGCGGATTATCCGCGCTTCCTGGCTTGGTTCTACGGCCGCCACGGCGGACTGGAGAGTGCTTCCTATGCCGCGCAGATGGCGGCACGAAATGCCAGCCTGTTCGGCGTCGCCGATTTCTATTCGCGGAATTTTGCGGCGCTCGGCCATGTCGCCGCAGAAATCCACGTCAACAATACCTGGCTTCAAACCGCATGGGCCCGCGAGCACGGCATGGCGTTCGAGGCGCCGGCGGCAGCAAATGCCGAGCGCCGCGCTCTTCCGGGATGGGTGCAGCGCATCGCGACACCGTTCAAGCCGATGCTAAGGCCGCTCGCGCGCAAGATCGGACTGAGCCCGAAGCTTGACGGTCGGACCGAGAAGATTCTGCTCGCGCAGATCGAAGACTTCCGGCCTGACCTGGTGCTCAATCAGGATACGTTTTATATCGACACCAGCTTCATGCGGCGGGTCCGGGCAATCGGCAATCCCGTTCTGATTGGCCAGGTCGGGATCGAGCCGTCGCGCGGCGAGGACTGGACCGTCTACGATCTGATGATCTCGCAATTACCGACCACCGTAAACGCCTTTCGCAAGCTCGGCGTCCGGTCCGAACTCAATCACCTGGCATTCGAACCATCGATTCTCGGCGCACTGCCGCAGGCGCCTGAACCGGACGTCGATGTTTCCTTCGTCGGCACTGTGTCCACCGATCATCGGCAGCGGATTGCGCTGCTGGAAGCCGTCGCCGAGAGATATGACCTCAAATTGTGGGGCAATCTTCCGCGATCGGTTGCCGCCTCCTCGCCGCTGCACCGCTGCTTCCAGGGCGAGGTGTGGGGCGTAGAGATGTATCAAACGCTGCGGCGCTCGCGCATCACGCTCAATTCGCATATCGACTTTGCCAACCGGGAAGCCGGCAACATGCGCCTGTTCGAGGCGACCGGCGTCGGCGCCTTCTTACTGACCGACTTCAAGGAAAACCTGGACACGCTGTTTGCGCCGGACCGCGAGGTCGCCGTGTGGCGCTCAATCGACGAATGTCTTGACGTCATCGAGAGCTGCCTGCGCAACCATAGCGGCCGAGCGGAGATTGCACGGGCCGGTCAGGCCAGAACGCTGGCGCAGCACACGTACCGTCATCGCGCGGCTGAAATCCTTGGTCTCGCCGATGGGCCGCGGGCAAACCGATGAAGCTCCCCGGCATCATCAGGCTGGCCGGCAAGCGCGTCGTCAAGGCCTCGCCAATCCTGCGCCGTCATATCCTGGCGTCCACCGACTATCGCGTGCTCGCCAGCATCGAAGAGGCGCATCAAGCATCGATTTCATCGGACGGATGGCTTGCCGCCCGTACGGTGCTGCGGCAGGAACGCGCCTATCGCGGCCTGATCGCGGCGATGAAGCGCGGAGAACCGCGGCTCGATTTCGAGGTAGCGGCGGAAGCCGTCGCGGCGACCGCCATTGTGCGCCCCCGCCTGCTCGAGGTTGGCTGCGGCAGCGGCTATTATTCGGAAGTGTTCGCGACCCTGCTGGCCGATCGCGTCGCCTATACCGGCATTGATTACTCGGCCGCGATGATCGCGCGAGCCCGCACGATGTATCCCTCAGCAGCCTTCGGCGTAGCCGACGCAACCAGATTGCCGTACGCGGATTCCGCGTTCGACATCGTCTTCAACGGCGTATCGCTGATGCATATTCTGGATTATCCGGCCGCCATTCGCGAAGCCGCGCGGGTCGCGGGCGGCTATTGTATTTTTCACACCGTGCCGGTGTTTGACGATCACCAAACGACCTTCCTGAGCAAATACGCCTATGGCTCGCCCGTCGTCGAGATCATCTTCGGCAAGCAGGAACTGATGTCACTGTGCCTTGACGCCGGATTGCGGCTCGAACGCGAATGGCCGAGCATTCCCTACGACGTTTCCGACGTGACAGGCCATCGTTCGGCGACGCAGACTTACCTGTTCGCCAAGAGGCCGAACTCCTGATCGCCGGCTGCCAGAATGCGCTGGATGTTCAGACGACGTCCTTCAACACATCGATCACGGTTTCGACTTCCTCATCCGTCAGGTGCGGATACATCGGCAGCGAAAACACCCGCTTGGCCTTTCGCTCCGCCACCGGGAACTGGCCTTCGCGATAGCCAAGGTCGGCAGTTCCACGCATGATGTGGATCGGCCAGCGGTACGAGACATTGCAATGAATGTCCCGCTTGGCCAGCCGCTCCAGCACGCCATCGCGGTCCGTCTCATGCTCGACCACGTAAACATAGTAGTTGTGGCGGCTATGGGCATTCTCGCGCGGCAATGCCAGACCGCTCCCCGCGAGCGCCTTGTTGTATCGCGCCGCGATGGCGCGGCGACGCTCGATCCAGCCATCGAGACGCGGCAGCTTCAGCGAAAGTATCGCGGCTTGCACCTCGTCGAGCCGCGAATTGTAGCCGTGCCGCTCCGAATAATACTGCGTTTCCATGCCGTAAAAACGCAGGCTGCGGGCAAGTCGGACAACCTCCGCATCGTCACTCAACAATATGCCGCCGTCGCCGTACGCGCCGAGCACCTTGGTGGGATAAAACGAAAACGATGCGGCGTGGCCGATGCTGCCCGATGGACGGTTCTTGTAGAGCGCACCCAGCGACTGCGCACAGTCTTCCATCACCTTGAGGCCATGCTTTCGCGCGACGGCCATCAATGGGTCGAGATCGACGCACTGCCCGTACAGGTGAACCGGAATGATGACTGTGGTGCGCGGCGTGATCGCCGCTTCGACCTGATCGACGTCCATCAGGAAATCGTCATCCCGCACGTCGACAAAGACCGGTATGGCGCCCAGCGTCTGGATGGCGGAAACTGTCGGCACAGCCGTGTTCGGCACCGTGATGACTTCGTCGCCGGCCTTCACACCCAACGCCGCCAGCGCGATGTAGATCGCGTCCGTTCCGCTGTTCACGCCGACACCGTCGCCAACGCCGAGATAGGCGGCCATTTCGCGTTCGAACTTGATGCCTTCCTGCCCCAGGACCAGCCGACCCGAACGGAACACGCGATCCACCGCGGCCAGTATCTCGTCACGCAATTCATCGTATTCCCGAAGATAGTCCCACACATTGATCGGCATTTATTCTCTCACAAGCATTGACGCGCGGAATCGGGATCTACGAACTTTCGGACGAACTGCATTCGGGGTCTTCGCGCGCCCGCAGGCAGCCGACGCCGGAAGACGCGCCGTCCTATCACGGAAACCGAACGCGTCACAACGCGCGGGTTCTGCCGATCGGCGCGTTCGAGGGTTTCCCCGCTGCAAATTCAGCTGCTATGGTAGCGTCCGATTCAAGGACAAGATGGCTCCGGCAATTTCATGCGTTCAAGCGTACCCGTGCTGATTGAGGTATCCCTGAGGAAACCCGCAATGGCTGATACCCCGAGGGCCAGCAGGACGCGGCGACGAAACCCGCCGGCGACGGATTTCGGTCCGGCGGCGGCCCGCGCTCTGTTGTCAGGTCCGCGGTGACTGTTTCGGGCCTTAGCCGTTCGCGACGGCTTCTCGAGGGCTGGTCGGCCAATTTCCTTCAAATGCTGTTGGGGATTACGCAGCAGGTCGCGCTGATTCCCGTCTTCCTGCACTTCTGGACCAGCGACGTTCTGGCGGCGTGGCTCACGATCTATGCCGCCGGAAACCTCGTTCTCGTCGCTGATTGCGGCTTGCACGTGCGGGCGATCAATAGATTCCTCTCCCTTCGCTCCAGTGCGGATTGCGAGGGCCGGACAGCCCACTTCTATGCAGCCCTGCTCCGGATCTATCTCGTGCTGGCGGGAGCTCTGGTCGTCCTGTTGATGGCCGCCATGTGGTTGTTCACGCCGTCGGCGAGTTTGGGTTTTGCTGCGGTATCCCAGTTCGACCTGGCGTTCGCGACCATGACGCTGGGCATGTTGCTGGCGGTACCGTCCAATCTGGCGACGGCGCTTTATCGGGCACGCGGTCACTATGGACGCGCGGTACATTTGCAGAGTTGGGGCATGCTGGCGGCTCAACTCGCCCAGCTGGCCGCCGTCATTGTCACGGGAAATCTTCTTGTCGTGACCCTGGTTTACGTGACCGCGGTGCTGCTGTGGTCGATCTATATCCTCATGGTTGATGCGCCACGGCTGTTTCCGGAACTAGCTAGCAGACGCGTCACACCGTCGTGGCGCTGGATCATCGGCCAGTTCCGGATGGCCATGCCATTCGCCTTATCAGGCGCGACGGAACTTGCGCTGACGAACGCACCTGTGCTGCTCGTCAGCGCCTTCGTGTCTGACCGCGTAGCGGTCGCCCAATGGGCCCTCACGCGCGTCGTCGCGGGCCTGCTGCGCACAATATGCATGCAAGTCACGCTGCCATTGGCCGCCGAGCTTGGCCACGACCATGCGATGGGCCTGAAAGACCAGTTGCAAAACCTCTATGCGCGGGGATCAGCACTGGTGACTTTGCTGGCGAGCGTCGTGGTATCCGCGCTGCTGGCGTTCTGGCCGGATTTTTTCGCGATCTGGACCCACGGGTCGATTCCTTATGATGCATCGCTCACAGTAACTCTGCTGATCGGCACGGCCATCGCCGCGCCGTCGATCCTGGCCTTGAGCTACGCCAACTACAGTGACCGCGGAAAGCTCCTGGCATCGACCAAGGCCTTGCAGCTCGTCGCCTTTCTTGTCCTGTCGTTTCTGCTGATCCCGATGTTTGGTCCAATCGGCGCCGCGTTCGCGATCGTCTCGTGCGACGTGGTCGTCCAGTTTGGATTTCTCACCGTCAGCATCATGCGGCAGACCCTCAAACAGCCGCTTCGTCACGTAGCGCTCTTGACCGCCATCGTCGCGGTCGTCATGCCCGGCGGCTGGCTCCTCGGAACCAGCCTGCGCGCGTTCGTCCCGGGAACAGGACTCATCCATCTCGTGGTCGAATGCACGCTTTGGCTTTTGGTCGTTGCGTTGGCCGCAGCGCCGTTGTGGAATGCCGAAATCCGCAACCGGCTAACTGCGATCATTCCCCGTTGAGCCGCGGTACCGCGACTGTATGCACTGCGAAGCACCATACGTTGCACCGATCCCGCCGGTGCTATAGGAATTGCCGATCAGGACCAGCGTCCAGATAACTTTCCTTTCGCGCCGGACACCCATGGCCGATCAAAGACAGGCACAATGGAAAATCGCGTTTACTGTACTTGCTTCGATCACAACTACCTGTCGCGCGGATTGGCGCTCTATCATTCGCTTCAGCGGCACGCGCCGGGCTCGCGGCTCTGGGTCCTTTGCCTGAGCAACACCTGCTACCAGGTTCTGGTCAAGCTCGACTTGCCAGACTTGATAGCCGTGCCGATGGCGGATTTCGAAGCCGCCGACCTCCAGGTTGCGGCAACCCGTTCGAGCCGCAGTACGATCGAATACTATTTCACGTGCACGCCGGCGTGGCTGCTCTACGTGCTGGAACGTGAAACGACCGCGGAATGGGTGACCTATCTCGACGGCGACCTGTATTTCTTCGAGTCGCCGGCGACGATCTTCGCCGAATTGAATGATGCCGCGGTCGCAATTATTCCGCATCGCTACACCGACAAGCTGCAAAGGTTACGCAAGTTCGGCATTTACAATGTCGGATGGGTGGGCGCGCGGAACGATCCCGACGGTATCGCCGTCGTCAAATGGTGGCGCGAACAGTGCATCGATTGGTGCTACGACTACGTCGATGGCGGCCGATTTGCCGATCAGGGTTACCTCGATTCATTCTCCCGGCTGTTTGCACGGGTCAAGGTGATCGAGAACGTCGGTGCGAACCTGGCGCCCTGGAATATCGGCAACCACCGCATCGACGTCCGCGACGACAAGGTTCTGATCGACGGCAAGGATTCCCTGATCTTCTTCCACTTCCAGGGCCTGAAGAAATCGCTGGGCTGGTTCATCTTCAATAGTCATCGCCGGTACCGTGCGCCGTTCTCGCAAACCGCCAGCAATCATATCTACAAGCCGTATGTCGATGAACTGCTTGCCATCGAAAAAAACATCGATCCGATCTTTGACGCTTCCGACGCCAAGCCGCTGCAACGATCGGGAGCGGTCGATGGCCGGCGCTACCTCAGAAGCAAGATACAAACCACCCGCGACCGGGTTTTTCAGCTGCTGGACATCGTCTCCGGTCGCGCCTTCCTCGTTGTGGACGGCATGCGCAAAAGCCTGCGGTTCTGGAACGGCAACGGCCTGTTCGGCATTCCCGTCGGGGCGCCGGACCGCCGCAAGGACCTCGATCTCAACAAGCCGCTTCGTGTTGGCGTCATCCTTGAACAGCCGCTCGAGGTCGGAGGCGGATTTCAGCAGCCGCTCAACGATCTGCTGTGGTTTCGCGACTGGGCGAAGTCGGCGGGGACCGAGATCGTGGTATTTACCCCGCATGCGCGCAGCATCGAGCTGTTGCAGGAATTTGGCGTCAGGGCCCGCTTTCTGAAGGCGGGCTTTCTCGATGGCCTTGCGCTGTTCATGAAGTATCTCGGACCATTCGATCTTTTCCAGCGCTTCCTGCGGGTCCGGGTGCCGCTTGAAAAGCAGCTGATGCGAAACGGCATCGATGTCGTCTACTTCACGACCACGTCGATCTGGCACCTGTTGCTTTACAAGCTGCCATTCATCATCACGATATTCGACGGCTGCCATCGCGATGCACCCGAGTTCGACGAAGTACGCGAGTTCGGCGAATTTGAAAGGCGCGAAATACTGTTTCGCAGCGCCAGCACAAAGGCGGTGCTCGTCGTCGCAAATAGCGCGGGGCTGATTGCAGATCTCGGTCGCCGGTATGCGCTGGAACCCAACCGCGCCATCTGCATTCCATTTTCACCCTCGACCTACGTCACGCGATCGCTGACCAACGACAGCACGGCGGACGCCGCGGTGCTCGAGAAATACGGCCTGCAGCCTGGTTACCTGTTCTACCCCGCCCAGTTCTGGTCCCACAAAAATCACTCCACGCTGCTCGCTGCCGTGGCGCTGCTGCGGGATGAAGGCTCGACGCACAAGCTGGTGCTGTGCGGATCCGATCGCGGCGCCGGACGGCGGATCGACACCCTCGTCGCGCACTACAATCTGGCGGACCAGGTATCCATCATCGGCTTCGTCGACTCGACGGAACTCGGCGCGCTTTATCGCGCCGCCAGCGCCCTGGTGATGCCGAGCTATTTCGGTCCGGCCAATTTGCCGCCGCTCGAAGCCTGGACGGTGGGCACACCCGTCATCTATCCCGAGGAATTCGAGAGCTTCGTGGGCGATGCCGCCGTTCTGTTCGACTACGACAACACCCGCTCGCTTGCCGACGCCATTCTTCGCACCGGGTCACCGGAGGTTCGCGCTTCGCTTCGCAAGGCGGGCGATATCCGGCTGCAGCATTTTGCTGAACAGATCAAACTCGGCCGCCAGCAGTTCGCCGACAACATGGAGCGGCTCAAATTCCGCCGGCTGGCGATCTGACGGCAATCCGGAAAGCCGGCAGCTTTGTCCTATAATTCTCGCCAGTGCCGGATCATGCCCGAACGTGTTTGTTCAGGATATCGAGTATCTCGCGCATCCGTTGCTTAAAGGTATGTTCGCGCAGCGTGCGGGCATTGCCCGCCGCAGCAATGCGGTCGAGCCGCTCATGGTCGCGCAATAGCGCATTGATCTTCTCGACCGCCTCATCACGATCCCGGTAGGTTTCGATCTCGCGGCCAGGATCGAACAGATCGGAAAGATTGTCCTTCCGTTCCGTAAGCAGCAGCGCCCCCATCCCCGTGGCTTCATACAGCCTCATATTGTTGGCGTAGTTCTCGGACACGGCGATGTGCCTGTTTACCGCAATCTTGCTCCTGGCCAGGGCCCGGTACATTTCGAGCCCCCACACCTCGCCCTCGAATCTTTCCCTGATCGGCGAAAGCGCCGGAAGCTGGTCGACCCCGTAGCCGAAGAACCGGATCGGCGTGTGGCGCGCGAGGTGTTCCAGAAGCGGGATCGCCTGCTTGTGGCTTGGCGCCATGCCGCCGACGAATGAAACCGGGATGTCCCGCTCAACACCGCGGAAGGCTTCCGCAATACTCGGCTCGAACCCGAGCTTGACGTATTCGGCCCGCACGCCGATCGCCCGCAGTCGCGGCACGAAATGCGGAAACGATGTCAGGATGAGGTCGAAGCCGCTGACAAATCCCGTCGGCGGCAGCGGCGACGCGATCTGCCCAACGACCAGTTTTACATCGCGTTTGAGTTCTCGGAGCGCGGCCGGCGGAAAGAACGTCAGATCGTGGCAGAACAAGACGTCCGGCTTGATCGACCTGATCTGCGCCATCGCCGTGTCGAGAAAGCCGGGCAGCGCAGCCAGCAGTCTTCCAGCCACCGGCACGCGGTAAAATCGGTGCGGCACCGAGAAAGCCAGGGAATTCATCCGAATGCCATGCTCGCGGAGCCACGCCAGCTGCAACTCACGGCAATTCGGAATGAGATCGACGACGTCGCAACCGAGATCGCCAAGATGCCTCGAGTAGAAGTCGGACGTCGCAAACCGGGCTTCGATCAGCGACTTTTTCTGCCGCTCATAGCTCTCGGAGGCCAGCGACGGATGGTCCGAATAGTGCTGCTTCAGAAACCGCCGGTAATAATTATCGACAATCGCTATTCGCATCTTCTACCTGACGTCGTTGCGCGCACGGCTATCGCGCGGAGGCGCGCAAGCTAATGGCCTGATCCAGGCATCAGCGACGCCCTGTCGACAATATAGTCCTCTGCCTCGTATGGCCGGTCGCACAGCGCCAACAGGACGCAGCCGTCGTCCAAAAATGTCTCGGTGGCAAAAATCCCGGGAACGAGATTGAGAAAATCGCCGCGTTCCAGGACGAACTGCTGCGTGAGCGTTCCATCGAAGGCATCGACCTTGATCCGGCCTTGAAGACAGACAAGGAACTGGCTGCACAGCTTGTGAGCGTGCCCGCCTCGGATCGTTCCACGCGCGACATCGGCGATCCAGAACATCCGCACCGGGGCAAACGGCACGACATCGACGGTGTCGATGACGCCAAGGCCGCCACGGTCGTCGTCGACGAGCTTGGCCTTGCCACGGCTGATCCTGCTTAGTGGTGTATCGAGATTAGGACTGTTCATTGGTCTCATTCTCCCAATGGCTGCGATCGCGCCAGATCGCCCGTGTTGCGCGCCGCCTCGCCTCACGCAAAAAGCGGAAGTTCACGCAGATAGGCGCCGTACTCACTGTTGCCGCACCGATCGGCGCTGACCATGAGCTGAGCTTTCGTGATCCATCCTTTCCGGAAGGCGATCTCCTCCAGGCAGGCGATCCGCAGCCCCTGCCGTCGCTGCAAGGTCGCGACAAAATTGGTCGCATCGAGCATCGACGCGCAAGTCCCGGTATCCAGCCACGCAAATCCGCGGCCCAGTTGCTCCACGAACAGATCCCGAAGGTCGAGGTAGCAACGGTTCAGATCAGTGATTTCCAGTTCGCCGCGAGCCGACGGGCGCAACTCACGGGCAAATTGCGGTGCGCGTTCATCGTAGAAATAAAGCCCCACCACCGCTGAACTGGAACGCGGCTTTTGCGGCTTCTCTTCGATCGTGGTCGCGTGACCGGTCTGATCAAAGGTAACGACGCCGAAATCGCGCGGGTTCTGAACCGGGTAACTGAAGATCGTGGCGCCGGCTTTCCTGCTGCCCGCATTGATCAGATGGTCGGAAAACCCCTCGCCGTAAAACACGTTGTCGCCCAATACCAGCGCGCTGGGCGCTCCGCCGAGAAACTGCTCGCCAATCAAGAACGCCTCTGCCAGCCCGTTCGGGCGGTCCTGGACGGCGTATTCGAGCCGGACACCAAATGTCGACCCGTCGCCGAGCAGTTCGCGGAACAGCGGCAGATCGCGCGGCGTCGAGATGATGAGGATTTCCCTGATATCGCTCAGGAACAAGGTCGAGAGCGAGTAGTAGATCATCGGCTTGTCATAGATCGGCAACAACTGCTTGCTGACCGCAGCCGTCATCGGGAACAGGCGCGAGCCGCTGCCGCCTGCCAGGACTATTCCACGGCGATCCATGATTTCCCCTCGCTACTGCGCCGCCGGGGCGCTTTTGGCAGCCAGGTAGCGCGAGAAGATGCGCGCCTGGTCCGCCACGACCTGGGCATACGAATGCGACTGCAGGGTGCGGCGCTGGCCTGCGGCCGCGATCGCCGCGCGCTCGGCTTCATGCTGCGAGTAATACTTGATGAGTTCGAGACATTCGTCGAGCGACCGGTAGCAGACGACTTCCTTGCCGGGCTCGAACAGGTCCGCGATGTTGTCTTTCCAGTCGGTGATCAGCAGGGCGCCCATGCCGGTTGCCTCGAACAGGCGCATGTTGTTGGCGTAATTCTCGGCGATGTCGATGTGCTGGTTGATGGTAATTTTCGAGCGGCCGAGCACGCGGAACATGTCGCGACCCCACGCCTCGCCCTGATAGCGCTTCATGATGGGCGACCAGTTCGAAACGGAAACCAGACGTCCCCAAATCTTGATGTCCGTCTCGGCGACCAGCCGATTGATCAGGTCGTACCGCGATCCATGATCGGACGTGAGGCTGCCGACAAAAGACAAGGGCACGTCGCGTTCGGCGACCTTCACCTCATCGAGTACGCCGGGCTCGAACCCCAGCAGATTTGGCTCAGCCGCAAGACCCCGCTTGCGGTAATAATTCACGAAATTCGGCAGCGAGGAAATCATCAGATCGTATGCCGAATAGGTTTCGTGTTCGGGATACGGCGAGGCGATCTGGCCGACGATCAGTTTGCAGTAAGGCCGCAATCGCTGCAGTACCCGGCTCTCAACTTCGCTGACGGCCTGGTTCAGGATGACGTCCGGAGCCATCTCGCGCGCCTGCCTGACAATGATCTCCTCGAGGTCGACATTGCCGGGCTCGATCGGCGAGCGAAGCGGGCTCGGGGTCGACGGCCGCGGCCCTACCTCCTGCCCTCTCTCGCGGAGCCACGCCGTCTGCAGCGCGCCATTGTTGACATGAAATTCCCAGGCCTCGTGACCAAGTGCGTGGAAATTCCTGGAATAGAAATCCGAGCCCGCAAACAGCGTATCGTTACGCTCCTTGAGCTGCCGGGCATAGGGCGCGTCGCGCAACGAAGCGGACCGGTCGAACAGCCTTGCGAAGAACGACTTGCCCGGATCATAGAGCTTCTTCAGAAACGGCCCATAGTCGGTACTGATGATCATAACGCGCATGGCGCGAGGCTCCGCTCGAACGTGAAAATGCTTATGGCCAGCAACGGCGGACGGATTCGAACTCGTCAAACAACGCCTGCATCTGAACAACGTAATTGGACATTGAATTCCGCTCGGCGATCAACCTGCCCTTGGCGACGCGGCGCTCACGCTCTGCCGGGTCGTCTACCAGCTTCTTGACGCCATCGGCGATCGACCTGCCGTCGCGCGGATTGACCGGCACCACGGCGTCCTCATACAGCTTTTCAATTCCTGGAATGTCGGAGAGCACGACAGGACACCCGAGCGCGAAAGCCTCCAGCGGCGGCAAATTATCCGGTCCGAAGAATGTGACATAGGTCATCGCGAACGCATGCCGGTAGAGCGCGGCCACCTCGTCATAGCCGACGAAACCGACAAAATGCACCTTGTGCTCCAGCCCGAGACGCCGGGCTTCCGCCTTGACGTGAGCCGCGTTGCCATGATCGGCACCGGTGAACACCATCGAGAAGTCGAGGCCATGGACATCGCGCAGGTCCTTTAGCCCGTGAAGCAGGTTGATATGATTCTTGTGCGGCCAGAACTGCGCCGGATAGAACAGATAGGGGCCGGTGATGCCGTGTTTGGACCGCAGGTCCGCTTCGCTCACCTTTGGCGTTTCGGCCGATGCGACGGCGTCGACCGCCGGTTGCGGCGTTGGGAACGGGATCACGCGAATCCGGTCCGGCGGCACACCATAAAACAACCCGACCTGGCCTCTGGTCTCCTCCGATGAGGTAATTACGAAGGCGGCGCGCTGGAGGGCCTCCGCGTAGCTGCCCTCACGCAACCGAAACTGCCCCTTGTCGCTCACCTCGGGAAACCACGGCTGCAGCCGGTGTTGCAAATCAAAGACGTTGAAGATGTAGGGAATACCGACGTGGATCGGCTCGATATTGTTGAACCACAACAGATCGAACTTCTTCTTGCTGATGTCCTCATCAAACTCCCGCATCAGGTCGGGATTCGGCCAGGTGAGCTTTTGCTCGATCGCCCAATCCACATAGGAGCGCAGCTCACGATCGATACCCGGGACGCTGCGTCCGGCAACAAACCGCTTCGCTCTCCCCGCGATCTGGCGCAGTCCGCTCTTCAGCCGCGCCGGCTTCAGGACCGATGCGAGACCGTCCCGCGCGACCGCCCCGCCGACCGATCCGCCAAGGCTTTCCGCATAGCGCGGCTGCCGGGGCCGTGCCCGCACGAGATCGAGCGTGTGACGGCCCGGATTTGCCAAAGCAGCCTGCGCCAGGCTTTCGCGAAAGACATAGCCGCCGCCAAGCGAGGCCGGCATGTCGATGACGCAGAGACCGATCTTCATTGAAAACCTTGCGAGGGAGAAAAGCTAGACTGCGACCGCAGCAAGGATTGCCAGCCAATCCTTTGCGCTTACCGGCTTGCCGATGTCGGGATAGCCGGTCAGCGCCGCAGCCTTAAAGCCATGCGAGCGCAGCGCCAAATCGAGTTCCAGAGGGAAGAAGTACCGCATCGTGTGAACTTCCTCGCTATCGGCGCGAACCTGGTCGCCCTGGATCTCGATGACCCTGATCGAGATACGAATGCGCTGTAGCTCGGGCTCATGCGTGCCGCGGGAGTAGCGCAGAAATTTTGTCTCACCGGCGACGATCTCGCGCAAACGCTCTCCCGGAGGATCGACGACGACGGCCGGCCCATACCAGAAGTCGGCCGCGAATACCCCGCCCTCGCGGAGGTTGGCCCGCGCCGTCGCCAGCGCACCGAGAAATTCGTCATTGCTGTTCATATAGCCGAGGACGTTGAAGTTCATCAGCACGGCATCGAACGGCGCCGCGGACCGATAGGTCCGCGCATCGCCCTGTACGAATTCGAGCCTCCCGCCGCTGGCACTGGCGCGCTCGCGGGCCCGGCTCAGCATGGCTTCCGAGAAATCGACACCGGTGACATCGAAGCCGCGCCTGGCGAATTCGACGGCATGCCTTCCCGTGCCGCAACCGAGATCCAGGATGCGGGAAATCCTGCCGTCACCGAATTTCTGAAAGAGACCCACGACGGCGTCGCATTCGGCCGCGTTGTTCTTGTCAGCGTACATGACATCGTAGGCCGACGCATAAGCTTCGTTGAATACGCCGCTCATGACAGGACCGTATGCACCGCTTTGCTGACCGCGTCGATTTGATCGATCGTCAGCGTCAGCCCCGACGGCAAATAGAGCCCGCGCCGCGCCAGCCGTTCGGTGACGGGATAGCGCTCATTCAGATGCAGTCCGCGTTCGTGGAACACCGGCTGCTCGTGCATGCCGAGAAACAGCGGACGGGTCTGTACGCCGGCCTGCGCCAGCCGCCGGGCAAATTCCACGGCGTCGAACGGCACGTCATCGCTCAGGATCAGGCAATACATCCAGTAAACGTTCTTGTAGCCGGGCAGTTCGATCGGCAATCTGAGTTGCTTGAGATCGGCCAGCCGTTCGGCGTAGGTTGCAGCCATCCATCGCTTCTTGGCGACGTGGTCCTCGATCCGCTCCAGCTGCGCCAGACCGATCGCCGCCTGCAGATTCGTCAGCCGGTAATTGTGCCCGAGTTCGGTGTGAAAAAATCTCCGCTCCGGCTTGAAGCAGAGATTGCGCAACGATCGAAGACGCTTTGCCAGCTCGTCATCGCTGGTCAGAACCATGCCGCCTTCGCCGGTCGTGATGATCTTGTTGGCGTAAAAGCTGAAGGTGGACAGATCGCCGATGCCCCCCACCTTGCGGCCGTCGACTTCGGCGCCATGGGCCTCGGCGGCATCCTCGATAACACTGAGATTGTGCTTGCGGGCGATCTTCATCAGTCGCGGCATATCGACCGGATGGCCGAACATGTGCACGGGCATGATCGCGCGGGTCCGGCTGGTGATCTTCGCCTCAACCTGATCGAGATCGAGCGCCCAGGTTTCCGGATCGACATCGACCAGAACGGGAATGCAGCCAGCTTCGATAATCGCGAGCGAGCATGAGATGATCGTGAACGAAGGCAGGATGATTTCCGAGCCGGGCTCCAGATTCAGGGCGGCGACAGCGATCTGCAATGCCGTCGTGCCATTGGAAACCGCGATGCCGTGCTCGGCGCCGCAATATTTCGCCCACGCCTGTTCGAAAGCCGCCAGATATTTTCCTTCTGAGGAGACCCATCCGGTCTGGACGCAGTCTGCGACGTATTTCGCTTCCGCTCCGGTCAGAAGCGGTTCGGATACCGGGATCATGTGCATCTTTCTCGAAAACAGCGCTTGCGGATTAGGTGGAGACAGCCGCGCCTTTTTTGGCCGTGGACGTGCCAGGCGCCAGCGTCGGCGGGTTGGAAGCAGTGATGCCCTTGAAACGTGTTTTGTCGCTATCACCGGCATAGGGGCCCTGCTTGACCTCGATCATATCGAGCTCCTCGAGAACCTCGAATCCATGACCGCCGGAAATGAGCAGAATGGTGTCTCCGGCTTCCAGCACGTGGCTGAAAAGATACTCCTGGGCCTCGGTGTAGAAATCGACCCGGATCTTTCCACTACGGATGAACAGGGCCTCCTGGGTGTAATTGACGCTGCGGGCAATGTGATTGTGCACGTGCGGCTCGATGACATGGCCAACCGGGTGCCGCATCAAGCCCATCTGCTGGGACAGCTCATCGCTGGTAAAGAACGTGATGCCCGGCTTGCGAAAATGGTGCCGCACGATCATGGCGAACAACTGTCCGTCATGTTCGACGCGCACCAGAGGATCTGTGGATTCCTGAATTACCAATGCCATGCTGAGCACCCAAATGCCCCGTCAACGGGCTTCGACCAGCTATACAGAACGGGTATTGCCGTTGCAAACCCAATGTCCCAAGTCGTTAATTTCACGACAGATTCAGCTCGTTTCCCGGACGGAACGCCCTAAGGCCCGACACCCCAGCCGCTCTCATCGCAAGAGACGCCGGCGGCCTCGCCAGCGACCGCTATTTGGCCTCTTGTCCTCGATTTCGGCCGCAATTGCCTCCAGCGCCTGTTCCCCATTTTGAGCGAACAGCAGCGGCCGTTCCCGCTCGAGGGTCTCTCCGAACGACGCGCAAAACGTATCGTCGTCCATCAGGCGCTCGAGCGCGTTCCTCGCCTCCTCGAAATCCCTGACTTCGACCGCCGCACCCTTTTCGGCGATGTTCGGGTGATAGGGACCAAATCCACTGACATCGAGGATCAACGGCACCGCGCCGCTGGCGGCCGCCTCGAGAATGGTGGTCGAATTTATCGCGACCGCCACCCGACATCCGGCGAATACGTCCTGCAGTGAAAACTTCCCGGGAGACATCAGCCTGACGTTTCCCGCCGCCTTCAAGCGCTGCTCATCCTCCGGCGCAAGCGGCACTCCCGGATGCTCCCTCACCCGAATCTCGCGATCGGGAAATCTTCCGGCCGACCAGACAATAAGGTCCACCATGCCACGCCAGGTTTGTTCGGTGAGCCAGTGAGCGCCATACTGCAGGAAAAATGCGATGGCGCTCCGTTGCGCCACATCTCCCTGCGGTTGGCAAAAGATGACGTGGTTGCCGGTCGCCACGAAACGCTGCCGGGGATTGAACGGTGCCAGCAGTTCAGCGAAATCTTCGCCCCAGACGCACATCTTTCCGTAGCTCATGTTTCGGAAGCCGGGATGCACGACGGGTGCCCAGCCCTGCTGAACGCACAATGTCCGCACGCCAATCGCCTTCGCACTCTGATTGACGAGTTCGTAAATCGCTGCATTGCCCTCGGGTACGACGATGCAATCAAGACGGAGTTCTCGCAGAACCCGGCGAACGGCGTTGAAGCGGATGAACCATGAATCGAACAGGCCAGGCCTGAACTTGCGGCGCATGATTTCGACTTCCGGCTTCATCATTGCCAACGAATGTTCCGAGAGTTCGATGCTGACGCGCGGCAGCCCTTCCGCGGCCAGCGCTGCGAACATGGCAGGGTCTTCGACGGTCAGAAAGGCGTAGGGCACGGAGAGCTTTTCCGCGATCGGCTTCAGGTAACGGACGAACTTCGGATGAATGACGTGAAAGAGGACCCGCGGCCGCTGTTCCCCCACGCCTTCAATGCGAACCGAGCCCTCTCCAAGCCTGCGATACAGAAAACGCAAGTACCGTTCCCGCCAGGCCAGCGTCTCAAGGCGCGGCCGTTCGCCACGGAAATACGGGGCGACCCATCGCGACCAAAACGGCAAGCTGTCTTCGTCCGGCAACACCGCATGCGTGCGGCACGCGACGAAGTAATCATACAGTTTTCTGTCGGAAAAAAGCGCAAAGAACAACTGCCGTTCCGCCACGTAGCGCATGTCACCCTTGGCGCTGCGAAGCGCAGCCCGGTCTTGCGCGACCATATCGGCGGTCAACTGCTCGATCGCTTCATTCAACTGCAAATATTGCGGAAGAAAGTAGGGATCGAAACGAATGGCTTCAGGGCGCGTCAACATCGCTTTCCGGCTAACTATCTTGGACCGAGCGCGTCCGCCGGGACGATATCGGCCCACGCCAGAGGCTCGCCGCGCTTCAGCGGCCGCGCCGCCTTGCATCCGAGCACTTCAGGCAAGTGTTTCGGAGCCAATCCATATCCGGGTCGAATGGATCGGACATTACGCGCGGTCAGCGCTTCACCAGCGGCGATATCGGCGACGACATAGAGCGAGCGCCGGAACATGCGGCTGCCGCGTTCCTCGTCACTGCGGGAATAATCGGCCGAGCCGATCGATAGCCACGCATTGTTGCAATCCTCGACCAGCCGCCGGAACTCGTCCGGCTCGAGGCTGAAAGCTGAATCCGGGCCGCCATCGGCGCGCCGCAGCGTAAAGTGCTTCTCGATCACGCTGGCCCCGAGCGCCACGGCCGCCACCGCGCAGGCCGTTCCGGGCGTGTGATCGGACAGACCCGCGACAACCCCAAATCTTTCGGCGATATCCCCGATCGTCCGCAGATTGGCGTTCTGAAATCTTGCCGGATATGTCGATACGCAGTGCAGCAGCACCAGTTCGGTCGCGCCGGCGTTGCGTGCGGTCGATACCGCCTGATCGATCTCCTCGACGTCCGTCATGCCGGTGGAGATGATGAGCGGCTTGCGCTCGCGCGCGACCCGCGCAATCAGCGGCAGGTCGATCGCTTCAAAGGAGGCGATCTTGTAGGCGGGAGCGCCAAGCCCGCTGAGAAGCTCCACCGCCGACTCATCGAACGGGGTCGAGAACAGGGTGACACCGTATTGCCGCGCCCTATCCATGAGCATCGGATGCCACTCATAGGGCGTGTACGCCTCCTTGTAGAGGTCATAGAGCGAATAGCCGTCCCACAGACCGCCACTGATTTTGAAATCCGGACCCTGGTGGTCGATCGTCAGGGTATCCGGCGTGTAGGTCTGTATCTTTATCGCATCGGCCCCGGTTGCCACCGCGGCGTCGACCAGCTCCAGCGCCCGTTCAAGCTTGCCGCCGTGATTGGCGGAGAGCTCGCAGATGATATAGGGCGGATGGCCGGGCCCGATCTTGCGGCCCCGAATCGAGATCTCCGGCGTCATGTGCTTCGCAGCTCGTAGGTTTGCTGGACGATGTGGAAACCCATATCGCGGAACAAGCGTATGGATGCCGCGTTGCCAGGATTGACATTGGCCAGAAAGCGATTGCGGGGATGCTTGCGCATCAGCGCCAGGATGGCGGCGCGGGCAAATCCGCGCCCGCGCCATTGTGCGAGGACGCCGACGCCGATTTCGCCCAAGGCCGTCAGGTAGATCGCCCCGACATAATCCCGTCCGGAGCGGATCAGATACCACGCCGCGTAGGGGTGCCCGGCGATGAACTTGACGTGGTTTTTCCAGGTCGGCATGCCGCGATGGCTGATGTTGACGTGCGGCTCACGCTCCTCCAGCAGCCGGTAAAGAAGATCGGGCGCAGTTTTCGGAAGCCGATAAACGCTCACCAACGCCACCGGTGACGCGGCGGCGCGAGGTTTTCGGCGGACATTTCGAGCCTTCGCTACCAAGCCGTCCATCCTCCATCGACCGGAATATTCGCGCCGGTCACGTAGCTCGACGCATCGCCCGCGAGAAAAACCACGACCCCCGCCAATTCATCGGGACGGCCGACGCGCCGCATCGGCACCTTGCGCTCGAGTGCCGCCAGAAAATCGGGCTGTTCGTTGGCGAGTTTCTCCCGAACCGGAAACGGGCCCGGACTGACGGCGTTCACCCGTACACCCTGAGGCGCAAGATGACAGGCCAGATAGCGTGTGAGCTGGATCAAGCCGGCTTTCGCCGCGCCATATTGCGGCGGATTGTTGAAGCCGGAGCTTCCGTAGATGCCGGGATCGGGACTGACGATACCATACATGGACGCGATATTGATGATCGAGCCGCCGCGAACGCACATGATCGGCAGGGCAGCCTGCGCCAATACAAAGGCTGCCTCGACAATGCCGGCGGCGGACGACGCGAAGGCCGAAGCTGAAACGGTCTCGATCGTTCCGGTGTGGATGGGCGCCGCATTGTTCACCAATATGTCCAGCCGTTCCAGCTTGCCGACGATCGACGCAGCGCGTTGAGAATCCGTCACATCGAAGGGCAACGCTGCCGCGGAATGTCCCTGCCCGCGCAATTCGGCGGCGAAGGTTTCCGTCCTTGCGGGATCCCGACCGTTGACCAGAACGTGCGCGCCCGCTTCCGCAAGCCCGCGGCAGATCGATCTTCCGAGATGCCCGGCCCCGCCGGTCACGAGCGCAACCCGGCCGGTTAGTGAAAATGAGGTCATTGGAATTTCCATTGCGCGGGATCGAGCAGTTGATCGGGCAGCAGCGGCAGGTGGCGCTTCACGGTTTCGACCTCCGCGGGGCTCAGCGGCGGCCCCGCAAAGCGCCCCAGATTTTCCGAAAACTGCGCCTCGGTTTCCACACCGATGACCAGGCTGTCGACCCATGACTGGGCACGAACGAAGGCAACCGCGAGGTCGGCGACAGTGTGACGCCCGAGTTGCAACGCCAGCCGCCGAAGTTGCTCGACGAGTCCGGCGGCATCGAACCCGGTAACGACGGGCCATCGCGCTGCCGGCATATCGGTCAGAAGTCCCTGGAGAAATACGCTTCGTGTATGGATCGTCAGATTGTCGCGCATCGGCGCCAGCCGTTCCCAACGCCGGTCGAGCAGATTGAACGGCATCTGGATCAACTCGACATCGGGATCGCCGGCGGCACGATCGAATTCCTCGCGGTTCTGCACCGAAATGCCAAGGCGCCCGACGAGGCCCTGTTGCCGGAGATCCAGCAGTGCGTCCCAAATCACGCCGCCGGCCCTGGTGCGATCCGCAGCACGGTGCAGCAACAGCGTTTCGACCCGCTCGCCGCCCAAGGCCTTTAGCGACCGCGCAACGCTCTCTGCGGCGGCCGCTCTGGCCAACGTGACATCATCAGTCTGGATCAAACCAAGCTTCGTAATGACATGGACCCTCGACCGCCATCGTCCTGCCAGCGCGGCCCCGATGCGGACTTCGCTCTCCCCATACAGCCGCGCGGTGTCGACGTGCGTGACGCCGTGGTCGATCGCGGCATGGATGATCCGGGCGATCTCGCCGGGCGACGGCACGCCGGTCGCGTTGGCCACACCATAGGGCATGCCAAACTGCGCGCTGCCGAGCGTCAGCTGGGATTGCAGCCGGCCGGCCTTGTGAGCGCACGGCACCCGCACCGCCGGCAACGCGTCAAGGCGATGGCACAATTGCCGCCATCCGATCGTGACCGGGTCATCGACGCCATCGAAGACCTGCGTCACGCGTGAATAGTCATCTGCCGTATCGACGGTCGCGCGCAAATACGAAAGCGTGAGTTCGGTCCCGAAGCCGGAGTTTCCTGCTCTGCGTCGCAGCGCGGCCGTGACATGCTCGGCATCCTCGCGGGATTCGGGACGAGCTTGTCGCAAGGCTCCCAGACGGAACGCCTCGGCCACAACGCCATAGGGCAAGCCATCTTCAGGCCAGCGCGGACAGAGATAAGAACCGTTCATTGCATTCAACCGGTCTACAACTTCCTGAACGAGTTCGGCATCGGGAAATACGTTGTCTGCCGTCAGCCTGACGATTGACGCGTCGTCGTTCAGATCGGCGGTTGCGCCGATAAATCTCTGGTAGACGTCTTGCAGCGGTCCGCGAAACACCGGAACCTTGGCCGCGTCGCAAACCTGAACGATTGCGTCATCCGCCCCTTCGCTTGATGTCGCGACGACGAGACTTATCCCGCTCCGCATGATCCGTTTCGCTGCCAGGACGACCATTGGCAGATGGCCGATAGGCAACAGCGCCTTGCCGGGCAGCCGGCTCGAATCGTAGCGAGCCTGAAGCACGGCCCTTGTCGTTACGGGCATCGATGCAAGCCCTCTCAACAACCCTCAGCCGCGATCAATCCCGCTCTTGCTGCTTCTGCCAGTCTCACCGGCGCAACAGCTCATTCAGCCGGGTGACGACGGTATCCTGCTGGTCTTCGGTGAGTGTCGCATACAGCGGCAACGTCAGGGTTCGCGCGTAATGCGCTTCCGCGTTGGGAAACTGGCCGGCCCGAAAGCCGCGCGCCTGAAAGAGCGGTTGCATGTGAACCGGAATGTAATGCACCTGGACGCCGATCCCGGATTCGCGCAAGCGCTCGAACGCTTCGCGCCGCGAAATGCCGGAGGCTTCCTCATTCCAGCCCACCGTGTACAGATGCCAGGCCGATTTGCCGCTCGCATCGCGCGCCGGCAGCGTCAGTCCGCTGTTGGCAAGCACCCTGTCGTAGCGGTCCGCCAGTTGCGTGCGGCGGCTGACATATTTGTCGAGCCGCTTCATCTGGCTGACACCGAGCGCCGCATGAACGTCCGTCATCCGATAGTTCCAGCCGACCTCGAGCGCCTGATAATCCCAGGGTCCATCCGGCTCACCCTGCATCAGCGCCGGATCTCGGGTCGAGCCGTGCGAGCGCAACCGGCACATTCGGTCGGCCAACCCGTCGTCATTCGTCATCGCAGCACCGCCCTCGGCTGATGTCACGACCTTGACGGGGTGGAAACTGAAGACCGTGACATCCGAAAACCGGCAATCGCCGACCGGTCCATCGAGATAGGTGCCGCCAATGGCGTGCGCGGCGTCCTCCACAATCCGGAATCCGTAGCGGTCCCCCAAAGCGCGGATGCCTTTCATGTCGCATGACAGGCCGGAAAAATGCACGGGCATCACGATTTTCGGCAAGTGCCCGGCCTGTTCGGCAGCCTCCAGCTTTGCGGCCAGCGCATCGACGCTCATGTTTCCGGTACGAAGATCGATGTCGACGAAATCCACCTCGGCGCCGCAAAAGAGGCCGGCATAGGCTGATGCCAAGAACGTATTCGGCGTGGTCCAGAGCCAATCCCCGGGTCCGAGCCCCAGCGCCAGGCAGGCGATATGCAAAGCCGATGTCGCGCTGTTCATCGCAACCGCGCGCCTGGCCGAACAGTATTCAGCGAGGACGCGCTCAAACTGCGCGACTGCCGGGCCTTGTGTCAGAAAATCCGAACGCAGGACCGACACCACGGCGTCGATATCCTCCTGCTCGATCGCCTGGCGCCCGTATGGAATGAGAGGAGCGGTCAATGTTTCCCCAGACTATCGCGATTGGCTGCGATCCAGTTGCGCAGGGTGTCGACCGACATCCATTCCGTGTTGGTGTCGGAAGCGTAGACGAATCCGTCGGCAACCTTCCGTCCACCCTTGATCCGCTGCTCGTTTCCCCATCGATTGATCGCCGGCAGAATCTTGAAGTAGCTGTCGTACTCGTAGGTGTGAGCGGAATCCTCTTCGCTGATCATCTGCTCGTGCAGCTTTTCACCGGGTCGAATACCAACGATCTCGTGGCGTGCCGCGGCGTCAACCGCAAGCGCAATGTCCGTGACCCTCATCGACGGGCCCTTCCGGACATAGATCTCGCCGCCCTCGGTATCTTCCAGCGCATGACAGGCCAATTCGACGCCCTGCTCCAACGTGACCATGAACCGGGTCATCGCCGCGTCGGTGATCGGCAGGCTGTTGCGGCCGGCCATCGACTGGAACAGCGGGATCACCGAGCCGCGCGAACCCATTACATTGCCGTAGCGGACGACGGCAAAGCGGGTGTTGTGGCCACCCGCATAGGCATTGCCGGCGATGAACAGCTTGTCGGACACGA
This sequence comes from Bradyrhizobium sp. LjRoot220, assembly GCF_964252915.1. Lineage (NCBI taxonomy): Bacteria > Pseudomonadati > Pseudomonadota > Alphaproteobacteria > Hyphomicrobiales > Nitrobacteraceae > Bradyrhizobium > Bradyrhizobium sp. LjRoot220. The sequence goes on along the minus strand of NZ_CAXUPS020000002.1, from coordinate 38,627 downwards.
GCTTCGTCGCCCCGTAGAGATTGACAGGACTGCTCGCCTTGTCGGTCGACAGCGCCACGACGCGCTTGACGCCCTTGTCGATCGCCGCGTCGATCACGTTCATGGCGCCGTTGATGTTGGTCTTGACGCATTCAAACGGGTTGTATTCGGCGGTCGGAACGATCTTCAGCGCCGCGGCATGAATGACATAATCGACGTTGTCGAGCGCCCGGCTCAGCCGTTCCTTGTCTCTGACGTCGCCGATAAAGAAACGCACCCGTTGCTCGTTCTCATAAAGCTTGGACATCTCCCATTGCTTCATCTCGTCACGTGAATAAACGATCACCCGGCGCGGATTGTACTTCTTCAACACGGTCGCGACAAAGGCGTGACCGAAGGAGCCGGTACCGCCGGTGATCAGGATGCTGCTGTTATCGTTCATGATGATGCAAACAATCTATGCCGAAGCTGTTTCCATTCGGTGCCGTCCAAACGCCCGGTCAATGTGCACGATCGCGTGGGCCAGGTCGCCGGTCTCGATAATGTGTTTCGCGTCGGGATAGGCGTAGGCTGGATCAAGCCCGTCGACCGCATCAGACCGAAACGACGCGCCCGCTTTGCCAGCCAGCCCGGCCAGGAAGACTTCCGCGCGGATCCTGGCAAACCCCTGCAAGCCGGACGCAATCGCTTCCTCAAACAGCGGCACCGCCTGCTTCCTGTCGCCGCGCGCAAGAAAAAGCAGCGCGGTTATGAACGGCAAGGCCGGAGAACTATCGAGATGTTTCAATTGCTGAAGCTTCCGGAAACGTTCATCGTCGCTGCGGCTTAGGAAGAACTGATTATATCCGCCGAGGAGCTCAATTTGCTGCGCGCCGAGATTTCCGGCCACCAGCGCCGCCGCAAGGCCTGCGATATCCTTGTCCAAACCAACCTGCATCAGCCGGCCGACACCATCCTGACATTCCACGGGATAGTCCGGTGATTGTCGGTTACGCTTGCCGGCCACGACCTCGTAGGGAATCGTATTGAAAAACCCGGAAGGGACCAGCCGAAACACGCCCCAGTGATGAATGTGGAATTTCTCGTACCCGTAGTCGCTGGGCTTCTGCACCCCTGCTTTGGCATGAGAGTTCAGCGAAACAAAGATGCCGTCCGGCGACAGTACGGTCTCGATCCAGTCGATATATTGCTGGACCGATTCAAGATCCATTTCCTGGAGACTGTATGAATTCACGACCAGATCGAACTTCGCCTCAAGCCGGCTGATCGCTCCCGGCAAGCACGCATGGATCTTGCCGCGAGGAACTTCCGTGACCTTCTCCCCAACGACGTCGATGAACTCAACCGGGCGGTCCGGCAGCACCGTTCCCAGATGGAGGGTCGACATATATAGATTTTCAGGCAGATCGACCAGGGTATAGCTCTCGACGTCGATCGAGTGATGAAGTTGATAGACGCAAGCGCCCCATCCCGGGCCGATCTCCAGCACTTTCAACGGACCGCTCTTGCCAAATTTCTTGACGAAATCGGTGACGCGGGCCGTCGTCGCGGCATTCATCCAGAAATTTGCGCTCCGCGCGATTCCATCATGCTCGAAAACCAAGGGGGAGCCAAAGGTGGATTCCGGCAGCGAGCGCACGAAGTGCTTGTCAACCATCAGCCGATAGATGTGATGCACGCGCGCGCAATAGGCCTGCTCTCGCTCCAGCGATCCCTGCGGGTTGTCCCCCGCACCGGCAATCGCCCCCTCGCGCCTGCTCACCATCAAGGTGTTGATATCCGGATAGATGCGACGCTCGCCGAATATCTCGGCCCAGAATTTGGAGGTGCGACCGGCCGCCATCTGGCGCGACAGTTCGGCATTGCGCTCGATTGCCTCGCGCACGACTCCAATTCGCTGTTGCAAGTCTTCCAGTTGCATTGCCTCGGTCGCCTTCAGCAAATCAGGATTACGCATGTCGATTCTAACCGGCTTGCCGAAACCTACGGAAGCTGCAGATCGCTGATGATCCGATCGGCGGTACCCGGCATCAGCGTCGGGAAGTTCTGCACGCGCGCACGATCGATTTGATACGGATGATAATAGTAGTTGGTAAGCGCGTAGCGCGAACCGGCCTTTAGCGGCCGGCCCCGATGGATGCCCGTCGTGTTGACCAGCAGCAGCGTTCCCGCCTTGCCAAGGAAGCGGCTTGCCTGGATGTGGTACCGCGACAGCAGTCTATCGACCAGGGCCGGTTCATAACGCGTACTCGGAGCCGACGGAAGATTACCGACCGCGGTGTCGAAGATGGCGCGCCACTTCTTCTGGCTTCCGGCCACATACTCAAAGGGGCCGTTTTCGGGGCCGACATCGGAGAGATAAAGAATGGCCTTGAACTGGAAATCATGCGCATCGCGATGCCAGCCGTCACCCGATCCGTTGTTCTCCGTTGTGGCGTCGATACGGGCGCCAAGCGTCGCAAAATTGTAGAGAGCGGACCCGCCGAGCCTCTCGCCGACCGCAATCAGCAAGGGATCGTGGTGAAATTCGGCGAGCCGAGCGCTGACAGATTCGACACCGAACATCCGCTTGTCCGCGCCGCCGGAGTTGCGCTGTACGACATCGGGATATTCGATCGCCAACCGGTCGATTTCATCGCGAGCATCAGCACATTTCTCGGCCGACCAATAATCGGGGATCGCGACGACGCCGGATGATTTCAGCTTGCGCAGCAACCGCGCACTGTCGGGATGCAGACCGGGTAATTTGGAATCCAGACTTGCCGGATCGGCCCGGCGTTCTTTCTCGGCCCGGATACCTGCCAGCAGATTCCAATGGTGATAGGTGTCAATTGCCGAACGAAGCCTCACAGCATTGCCTCCTGCTCTAACCCGCTCTTTTCAAGTCGCAACATCAAATTCTTGCTTTAGCGGCCGCGCGAAAGAAGGCGCCGCAGACCGGTCTTTAATCCGCGCAAGCCTGGATTGGGTTCCTGTGGCGCGACGCTCGGCTGTGTTTTCAATTCAGCAACGCGTGTTAGAGAAGCCATTTCAAGCTCAGGCTCACGGCATTCCGCCACGGTTGCCAATTCGGCGTCACTCATATTCAGCAGAAGTCGGCAAAACTCCCCCAGCGGCTGGTCGACCTGGTTGGCTCCGCCACCAATTCCATGATGGCGGCCGAGGCGAATATCGAAGCCGAGCGAGTGGATATTTTGCGAGGAAAGGCTTTCGCCGCGCCGGGTGGCCAGTGCCCGCAAGGCAATTTCCAACCGCTGCGTCGAGGGCCCGATCCGGAACTCATCGGCAACGGCCTTCCACTCGGGATCGTCTGTTTTGCCGTCGAGCGCCGTGAGAATAGCCTGCGACATCTGCGCGGGCTCGTCGTACTCGAAAAAGAACGGCGGACGGCGCAGTTGCTTCGGAAGGATACTCGCGACGTTATCGCGCGAAACCATCGGCATGCCGGTTGCCCAGGCATATGCGCCGGCGCGGGCGCGGCGCTCGCTCGGCGCCGAGTGTACATAAATCCTCGACGATCGGTAAAAGAATGCCAACGTCTCAAGGTCCAGCGGGAATGGATTGTCCCATTCCATGGTCATCAGATTGAAGAACCGCCGCTCTTCGGGAGAGAACATCGCCTCGAAGCGCTGCCGGATATCGTGCAGAACCGTGCCTTCCTTGTTGGCGGCAGGCACCGGACAAAGATGCAGCACGCGAATGAGCCGCCCCGAATCGTAAATCGTGCGGATGGCCTGGAGGAATTCGGGCAAGCCCTTGAAGAATACCGCGCGCGAGGTGCTGATCACGTCCCAGAACTTTTCACCGCCCGGCCGCGGCGCAAACGAGGCAGGCGCGAAATTGCAGGCATCCAGGCCGATGCGTTCGAATGGCTTTCCTTCGCGCTCGATCAGGTCGTCATCGCCGGCCATGCTGAAATCGAACAGCGGGTCGTACGCAAAGTCGTGATCATGCCAATTGTGGTGCAGACCGATGAAAAACCTCGCCTTGAGTTTCTCCACGGCAGCCCGCACCGCCGCATCCTTGATGAGGTGGTCCCGTTCGGGTGTGGTGAAGGACACACATCCTTTTCCCGAGGCATCCGGTGCTTTGATGAGACATGCCATACTGTAATCTTGCCTGGTAGCTCTGCTATTTGAACCGAAGCAGGTGAACCTGGTCCTTGTCGCCATCGACCTGATGAACATCGACGGATGAACACCCGGCCTCGTGGAGCAGCAGGTTATAATACCCTTCCGACATCGTACGTCGCAGATAGGGCCCGGTCGAAGGGCCACCCGTATTGAGTTGCAGTAACTCCGTCACGTCATAACGACCCGTCGGCGGCTCAAAGAACCGGATCATGACCAGCGGCGAGGTCCGGCGCGCGGCGAGCAGCGATTTTTGCGGTGACTGCAATGTTTCAAGCACGTGCGAGAACAGCGTGACGTCACAGGCGGCAATCGACAGCTCCGGATCTTCGATATCGGCTTCCAGAAAATGCGTCCTGGGATCGTCCGCGTATCGCTCGCGCGCCGCATCGAGCAGACTCGTCGAAAAATCATAGCCGTAATATTCGCAGGCCAATCCGGCCTGTTTGAAGAAACTGGCAAGATGACCGTTTCCGCAGCCGAAATCGGCGAGGCGGAATTGCTTATCGCCAAACTGCTCTTTGAGCAGGCTGGTCACCAGGACCTTGGATCGTTCCGACGGATGACCGTAGCCGTCCAAATAGACCTTGGCGACTTCTGGCATGAAGCTCGACCAACTCTTTTTCAGGATACTCATGCATGCACCGTTGGAAACACCTTGATATGGTCGCCTGCTGCGACGTCGAGCCGACGCGAGGGACGGCATGGCGACGGATGGCACGCCGGCGCAGCAATCAAAGTCCTACTCACGAATTATCTTCCTCACGCGTGGGCGGCGGCACAGACAGTTTCTCGAAGATCAGAATGGAATCCATGTGGCCGAGCGCCTGACCGGTCTCCGCCTTCACGAAATGGCTCCGCCGGACGTTCGCGATCCCCGGCAGCAGGTCGGTATAGTTTCTGATCCAGTACGTCGTGTTGGGGTAGTAATCGGCCTTTCCGGCCCAACTCGCGTCAGCCGGATCGTCCGAGTATGGCTCGACCAGCACCAGCCATTTGCGGGTGACCCGCAACAGTTCCGCAAGGCTCGAATGTATGGTGTCCGGCCCAATGCACAGCAGCACCCCGCTCGCCAGTACGACGTCGAACTCATCTGGTTCGAAAGGCAAGGCATCCGCCGCCGCATACACCAGTTCGATCGGACGGCCCAGCGCCTCCGGCAAGGTGGCTGCCGCGAAGGAAAGCACCGGCCTGGAAAGCTCGGTGCCGGCAAGCCGGTCCCACTGTTTGCTGCGGTGGATGGACCAGAAATTCGGACCGGCATGACATCCGACTTCAAGAAGGGCGCGCCCATCGAGCTGCGAGATCGTTTCGCCAATCTTCAAGCGAAATGGATGCTCTTTTTGTTTCCAGTAGCCTTCCGCCGAATTTTGCCCCGCGTCGTCACGCGTCTCCCACCACTGCCGGGAATGTTCGCCATCAAATCGCGGCTTGTCGTCGGCGGTTTCGGCAGTCGTGACGGCCGGTGGCAGCGGCACGGGATGAGGCCCGCGCAACCTGTTCAAGGCCTGACGAACGCCCACGGGAATCAACCGCCGCATTGAGGATTCAGCCCGCGTCGCAACAACATGAGCGGTAGCGGAGCGGCATCACGAGTTTTCCAGAACGTCATGCCAGTCGCCCTGGAAAACCGCCAATCCGGCCCGGTCGCGTCGGAAACTCTTGTACTGGTGATTTTGCCGGGACTCGATGGTGAAGCGGAGAACGCCTTCGTACTCATCGTAGAGATCGGCCTGCGTGCCGTTGATCAGGGATATCTGATAGTCACCCTCCTTTAGGAAGCGCTGCTTGATCCGAACCCGCTTCTCGAACACCCCGACATCGTGCGAGCTCAACGTCTCATGCTCGTCGGTATCGTAGGTTTGAGTCACAATGACCTGTTGCAGAGTGCGCACTGACAGCACCAATTGCATTCCAAATAGCCGCTTCTTCACCCGGTAGCGTATTCGTACCCAAATATCCTCGTCCAGATCGAACCGGTCCGTCTCCGTACCGTCGGCACGCTCAAGGGCAGCAGAAAGGAAGCAGGCGGGTGAGGCCGAGCCTTCGCCGAAATCCACCTTCGAGGTTCCGCCCACATCCTTGGGTATGTAATTTTCAACGACCTGACCCACCTCGCCGACCGAGATGACCCGCCCCTCCCTCAGCAGCATGGCGCGCTTGCAGATGCCGGCCACGCTGCTCAGGCTGTGACTAACGAACAGAATCGTGATTCCGCTCTTGCGCAGTTCCGTCATCCGCTCAAGCGACTTTTCCTGGAACATGACGTCGCCGACCGACAAAACTTCATCCAGAATGAGCACTTCGGGCCTGAGGTTGACCGCGACAGCGAAGCCCAGCCGCGCTTGCATGCCGCTGGAATAATGCTTGAACTGCGTATCGATGAACTTTTCAAGCTCGGCAAACCCAACGATTTCGTCAAACTTCGATTGAATGAAGGCGTGATCGAGCCCGAGCAGCGTGCCGTTGAAGAACACGTTCTCTCGTCCGGTCAGGTCCGGGTGGAATCCGGTACCAACCTCGAGCAACGCGCCGACGCGGCCGCGAATGATCGCGGAGCCGTAGGTCGGACGCACGATACCCGTGAGGATTTTCAGGAGCGTGCTCTTGCCCGAACCGTTGCGGCCAATGATCCCGAAAACCTCGCCCTGCTCGACGTTGAAACTGACATCGCGCAGCGCCCAGATATCCTCGCGCGCAATACCGCTGTCGCGGCCCAACATGCCGCGCAAACGCGCGGCAAGGGTGTTGGCAGATGAACCGACATTGATGCGGTAACGCTTGGAGATGTCTTCAGCGACGACGGCGGTCATGGGATTCCATATCTCGGTGTTGGGTGCGGGATTCAGATCCGGTCAATCACGCTGGATTCCAGCTTCTGGTAGACGAAGACCGAGATCCCGAGCATGACGATGATCGTGGCCAGATTGATCGCAAGATATGACAGATCCGGCGCCGGGCTTTCCGGAAGCAGCGACCACCGCACGCCCTCGATCAAAGTCACCATCGGATTGAGGTGGTAGAGCAGCTGGTACTTTTCAGGGATGAACCGGGTCGCGTAGTAGACCGGCGAGATGAACATGCCGAACTGGACGGCAAACGGCAAAACCATACCGACGTCCCGGTAGAGGGCGTTCAACGGCGCGAGGCCGACCCCTATGGAGAGCGATGCCAGGCATATCATGGTGAGAAACACCGGAAGCAACAGCAGCCGTGGCGACATCGGAATGCCGAACGCGAGGCACGCCAGGATCAGCAACGTCATCATGATGATCGTGTCGAACCATGCTGCCATGACCGAAGCCAGCGGCAGCATGATCTTCGGAAGGTAGATCTTCGTCAGGATGCTCGAATGCGCCAGCAGGCTCGCCGTGGCGTCCTGCAGGCCGCGCGTGAAGAACTGCCAGGTCATGATTCCCGAGAAGAGAAAAATGCCCTGATGGGAGCCGTCGGCGGTGTTGATCTTGATGAGATTGAACATGAAAAAGACCATGACGGTCGAGGCGATCGGCTGGACCACGACCCAGAACAAGCCAAGAAAGCTTTGCGAGTAGCGCAACGAGATCGAACGCCAGACCAGTACCTTGAACAAAGGCATGAAATTCGGAAGCAGCGTGAAGTTGCGCCAGAGATCGCTGAGTTTCGGCGCGCCAATCTCATGCACGCTCTCGTCAACGAATTCCTTCTTGACGCTCTCGATAGAGGTGCGAGCGGCGGGAACGGAGCCGTCCTTGATGAAGAAGCGGCCACCCTCCACCTCGGTTTCGAGATCGGTATGTGTCATGTCGATTTCCGTAGACTGCTGCAGTTTGAAACCTGGGACGGTGCGCGGGCCGCTGATTCACACGTGCGCTTCAGCCACGCTACCGCACTCCGGGTGAATCGCTTCACCCGGTTCGTCTATCCCGACAGAGGCCGGCCTTACGCCAGTTCTACCGAGTGTACGTCCAGCACGACCCTGACCTTGCGGCCGAGCATATCGAGCAGGATTGCGATCCGTTCGCCGTCGTTCATCCCCTCGAACAGGCCAAGGCAAGTCGAGAACACGCCGTCGAGAACGCGTATCTTGTCGCCGAGCCGGAACGGCGACGGCTTTTCGAGCCGAACGAATCCCCGGTCGTCTTCGTCCAGCCTGAGACCTTTGATAATCGAGTCTGCAACTTCTGCCGGACTGTCGCCGTGGCACACCAGCCGCGCCACCCCGATCGTCGACTGGATCGAGCGCCAGCGCTGCACGGCGATGTCGATCGCGACAAACATGTAGCGTGGAAATAACGGCGCGGCGACCGTCTCTACCTTGCGGGCATGCCTGCGGCGCGTCAGATAGCGCGGAAAATAGGTTTCGAAGCCCTGCCGCTGCAGATGCGCCGCCGCCAGCGCCTCGGAGCGCGGGCGCGTCTGCACCACATACCAGCGTTTGCCCGCACGATCGTACATCAGGAAGCCTCCGATCTGGAGGCCGGCTCGGAGAGTCCGAGCAGCGCCGGCGAATAGACCCGCTCGGCGCCGTAACGATCGGTGGCATCGCGCAGTATCTCACCGCCATTGTGAAGGGCCGCGATGACGACGGCGTCGAAAGGCCTGTCGACCTCGTCGAAAGAGGCAAAAACCGGAAAACCGACAAACTTTGGCTGGCTGGAACTCGCATCCACCACGCCGACGACTTCGGTTCCGCATTCGAGCGCACAGATGGTGGCGATCTCCGCCAGATCGGACAGCCCCGCGATCACGATCCTGGAAAAGCCGCGGCTCGACGCGGTCTTGATCGCGTCGCCATACTCCGCGCGCGCGCGGCGAAAAATTGAAAACGAAAAGCTGAAGTACTCCACCGTCAGACGCGCTTTCTCGGCGAAGCCCTGCGGCGTCAGGTAGTAGGCGTAGCGCCGCGCCGGCGCTTCCCCGACCTTCAGCAACCCCTTCTTAACGCAACGCTTCAGATACGCGTTCACCAATCCGAGCGCGACGCCCAGCTCGGACGCGAGATGGCGCTGGGTTTGCTCGCCATCGCGTTCCACCGATTCGAGGAGATCCAGCATGATCCGCGCTTCATGCATCCCCTGACGTTCGCTGCCACCAATCATCGTCCCGACCAGCTATCCCAGACATTGTTCAGGCCGTGAACGATTACGCTGTTCAAGGCATGAACGTCAAGGCTGGAAACAGGATTTTGAAATATGCGAATTATAACAATGGTTTACCTGGACGACAGCACTGCCGCCACGAAGATGACACCCAGTGGGCGACAACGGAGACCGGGACAAGCCCCGCGCGCCAGACCTGACCACCTCCGCCTGCAGCTGGCGAAGCACGATGAAGGCGGGCTCGGGCTCGATCGATTGCTTAATCGCATTTCAGCCGCCGAACGTCATTCTCGGAACGCAAAACGACGACTTCCGCAAACCCCCTCTGCCGCGTCAGCCGACACAAGTTGGCGTCGTCGATGCCCCCCGTCGCACGGGAAGCCGCCCCATAAAGCGCATACCCGTAATAGGCGCCGAACTGGCATTTCTCCGCAAGCGGAGGCAGCCCGTGCAGCAATGGCAAACCAAAGGCCGCCGGAATCAGAAAGGGCGCCGCCTCACAGATCGGCGTCAGCGTCCAGAACGAAGAGAATTCCGGCGCCACGCTGACGAGTAAATTGTCGCCGGCTGAAGCGTGAACATCGCGGAAGAGCCGTCCTATCTTTGCCCCGGTCGATTCGGCGGATTTCGCCGCCAGCGCCGCGAGTGCGCCGCGGTCGAACAAGCCCAGTGCTGCAATACGCGACGCATCGGAGGGATCGAGCCGCGCGTAGAGCGCGTTACGCTGCGCAATCAGCGTGGCGTAGGAAGTGTTCTTCCCGGGGTGGGCAACAACGCAGATCGCGATTGCGGTGAGCGACGTCACCATGACCGAAAACGCTCGGTCGCCGGCCCAGTCGATGATGCGCCCTGAAAGACTGGCGATCGCTATCCATGTTCCGACGTTCAGGAAGTAGTAGGCGCTTCCGCCTTCGATGCGCAACGTCAAGGCCGGCCCGACGGCGAGCAACATCATCAGCAACACCATTTTGGGCCATGTTCCGCCGCCGCGTCGAATATCCTGGAGATGAAAAAACCCCGCAAGACCGATCGGAACGAGATTCGCCAAGGCCCACATCGGATAGGTGACGAGAAAGTGCAGAAATCCGAATGTCGTTGTGCCGACATTGTCGCCAGGCAGCGTGAAACCAACGATGATCCATGCCTGCAGCGCGAGAAGCGCTGCCAGCACGACCCAGCAACGCTTTGGGATATTTCGGCTCGACAGCACGACGTAGATCACAGCGACCGTCCAGATCATACCGATCGAGATTTTTGCCGCGGAGAGCAGTAGTCCGTAGAGACCCGCAGTGACGACCGGGAAGAGAGACTGGTCATCCGTGAACGATCGCAGAAATGGAAGCCCGATCAGCAGCAGCAACAGGCCGAACATGTGACTTTCGGATACCAGGTACGACATCGCGTCGAACCGGTCGACGATGAACAGCACGGCAATCGGTACAACCACCAGCATGCCGAGAGGCGGTGCAGCCCGCTGCGACGAAACGAAGCCCAGGGTCGCAAAGCCAAGTCCGAACAGCAGCAAAGGCAAGCCTACCACCTGCTTGCCGATGACATACCCATTGAGAACATCGATGCCCGTCGCCTTCGCGTCGAGCCCAAGCCATAGATGAGAAAACACATGGTAGCGAAAGGCTTGCAGCCCATCCAATGCGCTCGCAACCTTCCCGTACCAAACCATGATCGCCGAAATCGAAGCGTGAAACAGCGGATCCGGCAACGCCATGCCGGCAAGTGTGCGTTCCGGACTCAATACGTTGCCGGTGACGAAAGAATTCACGTGAAGGAAATAACCTGCCGCCAGCAGCATCGAGGCGGCGGCCGCAATGCAGATACGCAGCGAATATTCCGACCTGACGATGGCCGCACCGGCCAGTACCGTCACGGCGAAGGCAGGCACCGCTGGAAGCCACGGCGCCAGAGGAACAGCCTGAAGCCCAAGAAAACCGAGGAGCGTCCCGACAAACCCGAACAAATAGGGCATCGAAAGACGGTACCTGGCAACGACCCAAATCGTTCCCATCAAGGCCGAAGCCTGTAGCCAGTAATAGAGGAATACAGCACTCCCGGGCCCTCCGAGCGGCTGACGGATCAACCAGAGTGCAAGCGCTATCGCACCCGAAAATACCGAATAGAAGCCCGCAAGTTGCAGCACCAGGGCGGCGGCTCGATCCTTCACAAAAACACCTTCGGGGTTGGTGCCCGTCTTATATTCCTGCGAAGTCGAACGGGCAAACCGCCTCACATTCGGCTGCCGGACATGCCTTAACGAGCGTGCCATGCGATACGAAAAGGGCAGACCCTTTCCCGCGCAAGCCGACCTATGAGAGTTGCATGTCCTTGCGGACCCGCTTACACGTTTCGGACTGACGCACTGCGAAATCGAGCCCGCTGAGATGACAAACGCGCATTCGGAGACCTTGGATGTTGGGGCAAGAGACCGCAAACGCCTGATCTCGCTGGTCATGCCGGTTTATAATGAAGAGGCCAACGTCGATCGGGCCTATGCGGCGCTGACGGCCATTTTCAAGGACCTTCCCCAATACGATCTGGAATTTGTCTTCACCGACAATCACAGCGAAGACCGGACGTTCGAACACCTTTCTGCGCTGGCCAAGGCCGACAGCAGGGTCAAGGTGATCCGCTTCACCCGCAATTACGGTTTTCAGCGCTCGCTGTTGACCGCCTACCGAAACGCATCCGGCGACGCGGCCATTCAGATCGATTGCGACTTGCAGGATCCGCCGGAGTTGATTCCGCAATTCATCGCACTCTGGGAAAAGGGCCATGACGTGGTCGTGGGGATACGCCGTCGCCGCGAGGAAGCAAGACTGCTTACCCTCGGTCGCCGCGCATTTTACGCGCTGCTCACCCAGATTTCCGACGACCAGATCACCCGCGACGCCGGCGACTTCCGACTTGTCGACCGCTCCGTGATCGACCGCCTCAAGGAACTGAACGACTACAACCCTTACGTCCGGGGTGTCGTGTCTTCGTTTGCCGCGCGGGAGACCGGCATTCCCTACGACCGGACGCAGCGGATACATGGCCGCAGCAAATTTCCAGTGCGCAAGCTGGTCGGCTTTGCACTCGATGGAATCATCGGCCATTCGGTTCTTCCGCTACGGCTTGCGTCCTATGCCGGGCTGCTGATCTCGATCGCTGTCTTTCTGCTGGGGCTGTTCTACATCGTCGAGGCGTTGCTGAGCGGCAAGTCTTGGCCCAGCGGCTTTGCAACCCTCATCGTCGTGATGCTGTTCGGGATCAGCCTGAACGCGATCTTCCTCGGCATAATCGGCGAATATGTCAGCCGTATCTATCAGCAGGTCCGCTTCAGGCCGCTTGTAACGGTCGAGGCCACCGCCAACATTTCCACGGAACAAGCCAAGCAATGACGGCAGCCATTCCCACAACCTGCGTCTCGCTGCGGGGAAGATGAAAATGACCCCGAGCTTCTGGCACGGCCGCCGCGTTCTCTTGACCGGACACACCGGCTTCAAAGGTGCGTGGGCCAGCGTGATGCTGGCCGATCTCGGCGCCAAGGTGACCGCATTCTCGCTCGAGCCGCAGACCGAACCCAATCTTTGGCAGACCGTCGGCGAGCGCGTGGCCGTTGAAAGCTGGTACGCCGATCTGCGTGATGCCTCAACGATTGCCACGCTTTGCGAGGCCGCCGAACCCGAAATCGTCCTGCATATGGCCGCCCAGGCACAGGTTCGGGAAAGCTACCGCGACCCGGTCGGCACCTTCGCCAGCAACATTCTGGGGACGGTGAATCTGTTGGAGGCGCTGCGCTCCAGCCCGAGATTGCGGACAATCCTGACCGTGACCAGCGACAAGGTCTACGCGAACGCGGAGACCGGTTTGGCCTTTGCCGAGAACGCTCCGCTCGGCGGCTCGGATCCCTATAGTGCGTCCAAGGGCGCGACCGAAATCGTGGTCAGGAGCTACGCGGAGAGTTTCTTCACACCACTCGGGGTTCCGCTGGCCTCGGCGCGCGGCGGCAACGTGATCGGCGGCGGCGATTTTTCCAGCGACCGGCTCGTTCCGGATCTCTACCGGGCCGCGCGCAAGGGCGTGCCGGTCGAGCTGCGATACCCGGCGGCGACCCGGCCCTGGCAGCATGTGCTCGACTGCCTCGCCGGCTATCTCGGCTATGCGGAATACATCGCAAACCGTGGCATCGCCGATCCACCCGCTTTGAATTTTGGTCCGCTGACGGACGAGTCGATGTCGGTCGCCCAGGTCGCGGCGGCGATCGGCGAACGGCTCGGCAACGGCAACACCTGGAAGCAGGCGTCAGGTTCGTTTCCGCCGGAAAAGCAGACGCTGCGGATCAACAGCGCCCTGGCAGCGCAAACGCTGGAATGGCGGCCGCGGCTCGACGCCACCGAGACGATTGCCTGGACCGCGCAGTGGTATGCGGATTTCGCGAACGGCAAGGACGCGCTCGAATTGATGCGCGCGCAGATGAGCCGCTACTGGGCGTAGCCCGCTTCGGAAACTAGTCGGCTTCCCGCCAACAGCGCCTTCAGTTCTGCGGGACTGCCGATCGCCGGCCAGATTTTGGAAATGCCATCTCCGTTTTCGGCTGCACCGATGCCGAATTCCGCAAGCGCATAATCCAGAGCGGGATCGAGTGGTTCACCCAGCCGCTGCTCCAGCCATTGAACCTGATGCGCGATGTAGCGCTCCCGGATCGCATCGGCGAGTGCTGCGGACGCGATGGCCCGGCCCGGCGACAATCGCGGGTCGAGTGGCGCGCCTTCGACGGCCGCCATGAAGGCAGAGAGCATTGTTCCAAGTGGCCGCAATGCAGTGTCCCACTGCGGATCGCCGTTCACACGCTTTCCGGCGATGTCGATGAACCCTGGCTCGTCGGCGAAATCGAGGGTGGCGGCAACGTCCGCGGCCGTCTCGACTTCAATATGGCGCCGCCGGCGTTCGTCGTTGCGCGCAATGAGGAGGGAAACCGGCCGCCCCTGTGCCTGCGCTTCGATCGCCAATCGCGCACCGCCACGCTGAACATCAAGCGAAACGAGCGCGAGATCGCGGAACTGCAATTCGCCGACCATCGGCACGATGTGAGGCAGCACGTCATCGAACAGCGTTACGGCCGGATCGTAGCTCTTGGCCTCGCCGCGACGGATATCCGAAGCGCCGTCGGTCCAGACCAGCCGGAGGCCCTGCGGGCGGCCCAGCGTGGCCACGGAGGCGGCATAGGCCTCGATATATCGTGCGAACAAAAACACGTGGCTGGCCCCAAGCGCCGCACCGTTGGCTTGTGCGATGTCGCTGAGCTCTTCAATCCGGCCACGCGACGGGGCAACGGGTTTCTCGACCAGTACCGGAATACCGCTCGCCAGGGCGGCCGCGGCGGCAGCAAAGTGATCGCCCACGCGGTTGGCGACGATCACGGCATCCGGGCGCTCCGGACCGGCTCCAAGGGCCGGCCAGGCACCCACGGCAGTCAACCGGCCGGCGAACCGCGGCTGAGCGCCCCACGCCTCGACGCCCGCTGCGTTGCTGGGCGAGTGCATGGTTATGCGGTCGGACCTGCCCGGCAGCCCGCACAGCACCGACGCAATCGTGCGCGCCCAACGTCCACCGCCGATGACCGATATCTTCATTTGCTACCGCCCTAATGATCCGCACCGGTTCTGGTAATCCGCCTGAAAAGCCCATCCGGGGTTGCCGCCCGCACCAACCTTTGCCAAAAGGACCCCAATACGCAAAGTCACCAAGCATTTCAGGATACTGGACTTGATCCAGCAGTGCGCGCCGCAATGGCTTGGCTTGTTTCATATGGATGCAGAATGAATTCGACAACCGTGCCGGCAAATGAAATCGATCATTGCGAGGTGTGCGGCAGCCGCACCCTCGTCCCCGTCCTCGATCTCGGGGCGCATCCGATGTGCGACGATCTCGTTGCGATCGGAAGCTCGCGGGCGTGCGCGGAATATCCGATCGATATCCTGTATTGCGAGAACTGCCGGACCGCGCACCAGCGCTTTCAGGTTCCGAAACGGGAGTTGTTCCCCGAGAGCTATCATTACCGGTCGCGCTTTACCGCCGATGTGCTCTCCGGAATGAAGAGTCTTGCCGATGCCTGCGAGCAACGCTTCGGCCTGGTCGCAGGCAAGAAGGTCGTCGATGTCGGTTGCAACGACGGAAGCCTGCTCGATTTCTTCCGCGAGAAGGGCGCCACCACGATCGGCGTCGAACCGACCTCCGCCGCGAAGGATTGCGCGGCGAAGGGACACGTCACCATCCATGATTTCTTCACCGAAGCTACCGCGGATCAAATCGTGGCGGCTCACGGCAAGCCGGACTTCATTACGTTCACCAACGTGTTCGCCCACATTGAAGATCTCGGCGGCGTGATCGCCGCGCTGAAGCGCCTGATCGGCGAGAAAACCATCCTGGTTATCGAGAACCATTATCTCGGATCGGTTCTGCTGACCAATCAGTTCGATACCTTCTATCACGAACACCCGCGCACCTACAGCTATCGCTCGTTCGTGTTCATCGCGCGCGCGCTTGGACTCAATCTGATCGACGTGCAGTTTCCCGCGCGCTACGGCGGCAACATTCGTATTTTCGCGGGCAAACAGGCATCCGTCGTCGAGCCCTCCGCGATGCGGGATCTCGAGGCCAAGGAAGCGCGCTTCGGCGAAGAGTTCGCGACACTGCGCACCGGCGTCACGCGCTGGCGCGACAAGAAGAGCGAGGAGTTGAAAACGCTCGTACAACGCGATGGACCGCTTCGCGGCAAGGCGTTCCCGGGGCGCGCCGCCATTCTGATCAAACTGCTGGCGCTCGACAGCGACGCGATCTCGATCGTGCATGAAAAGCCGGGCTCGATGAAAATCGGCCATTACCTGCCGGGCACCCGGATCCCGATCGGCTCCGACGACGACCTATTCAAGGCCTCGCGGGGCGCCAACCCGTTGCTCAATCTGGCGTGGCACATTCCGGTCGAGATACGCAGTTATCTCAAGGAAAACGGTTACGACGGCCCGGTGATCGACATTCTGAGCCAGCAGGATTTTCAGCCCGGCACGTAAGCCGCCGATGCAACTCAACTGCGCCACGACGCGGCGAACTGAAGGCTCAAGACATGAAAGCGGTCATTCTCGCCGGCGGGTTCGGCACACGCCTCTCCGAGGAAACCGACCTCGTGCCCAAGCCGCTGGTCGAAATCGGCGGCCGGCCGATTTTGTGGCACGTGATGAAGCTCTACGCCGCAGCGGGCCTGAATGATTTCGTCATTTGCGGCGGCTACAAGGCCTCGATGATCAAGCACTATTTCGCCAGCTATTTCCTCGAAACCAACGACATCGAGATTCAAACCGCGACGCGCGAGGTCCGTTACCTCACGCCCAAATCGCTCGACGACTGGACCGTAAAGATCATCGACACCGGCTTGAACACCATGACCGGCGGGCGCATCAAGCGCGTCGCACCGCATCTGGACGGAACCTTTTGCCTGACCTATGGCGATGGCGTCGCCAATCTCGATATCGCCAAGGTGATCGCTTTCCATCGCAGCCATGGCAAGCTCGCAACGGTCACCTCGGTCCCCTCGCCCGGCCGTTTCGGCATCCTCGACATGGACCAGCACGACGCTGTTTCCCGGTTCCACGAAAAGCCGGACGCTGAAATGGGCTGGATCAATGGTGGATTCTTTGTTCTCGAACGTCGCGTCATCGACTATATCGATGCCGACGAAACGGTGTGGGAACGCCAGCCGCTGGAGCGACTGGCAGCAGACGGCCAACTGATGGCGTATCGTCACCCGGGCTTCTGGAAGGCCATGGACACGCTACGAGAGAAGCGCGAACTCGAAGAAATGTGGGCCTCCGGCTCCGCGCCGTGGAAACTATGGTGAGACCGATGAAACAGCCCGATGACATCAAGGCTGCCGAGTTCGACGCCTACACCGCGAACTACAATGAAGAGATCAACAAGGCGCTTAATTTCTCGGGCCTCGACATCGACTTCTTCGCGCGGGTCAAGAACGACTACCTGGTCGACATCCTCGACGCGCGGCAGGGCGGCGCTGCCAAGGCCGAGTTGATCGATGTCGGGTGCGGCGTCGCCAATGCCCATAAGCAATTGACCGGCCGGGTTGGCGCGATTGCGGGAATTGACGTTTCAGCCGCCAGCATCGCCGTGGCGCGTCAACGCAACCCTGGCATCCGCTATGAGGTCTTCGACGGCACTCACCTTCCATTCGAGGACCGATCGTTCGACGCCGCGTTCGCGATCAATGTGTTTCATCACGTTCCCGTCGCACAGCGCCCGGCGCTGGTTGCCGACGTCCGCCGGGTGCTCCGTCCCGGAGGATTATTCGCGATCTTCGAGCACAATCCGCTCAATCCCGTGACCCGGCGCATCGTCGATACGTGCGAGTTCGACAAGGATGCCGTGCTTCTGAAGCGGCGGGATTCGGAAGCGCTTCTGCAGGGCGCGGGCTTCAGCGACATCAGCACCAGGTACATCTTCTCGGTGCCGGCGGCCGGCACCCTGCTCCGCAAGGTCGACCGGCTGTTCTCGCTGCTGCCGTTCGGGGCGCAATATTATACCCTCGGAAACAACCGGTAGATCGCTGGCAGTCCGGCAAATCCCCTTCGTCTACATCCTGAAATCGCTGCTGCAGCTGGGCTCCGCCGGCCCGTCAAACCCGATGCTCAGGCATCCCGACTTTGCGCGTTCCGCGATCGTAGCGAGAGCAACGAACTCGTCACGGCCGCCGCTCAATTCCCATTGCTTGATGATCTGACCGAGACCGGCAAGTTGCGGGTTTGGATTCGGCTCCGGATAAAACTTGACGGCGATCGGATTGGCAATCTTGTAGTAGCCGTGCAGATAGATCGCCACTGACACGATCTTTTCGTAGGTCCATGCCCCGTTTGCCCGGAGAACAATTGGCATGTTCGGATCTTTGTTGGCGAGTGCCGACAGTTCGCTCAGCGTTTTCTGGAACTTCGCGGTGAGATCGATATTGGCGGCAACGGCCGTCGAAACTGGAAACGGCAATCTGAGCAATGCCATCACAATCGCGGTAGCCGCGCCAGCCAGCGCGCAGCCCCTCACCGCCGCATTCAACCAAGGGAAGGGCCGCAAGACAGTCGTTGCAAAGGCAACGCTGATGACGACCAGCGCCGGAAGCGCAAACACGCCCGGAAAATCGTAACGATAGCCCGTCGGCCACTTACCACTGTAGCCGATGTATTGGGAGAGATAGAGACTCCAGACCAACGCGACTCCGGCGCAGTAAACGGCGGCCGGCCCGAGCCACAAATTGCGAAAGTCGCGCGGATCACGTGAGAGCCACCGGACAACGCCGGCTGTCACACCGAGCAGCAACAGCGCCGGCAACAGGAACTGCAAACCCGAATCGCCCAGCGGCGACAGAATTCTTGCCAACCGCTCCCCTAGCCCGACCGGCTGACCGAGAAAGTCCTGGCCTGCTCGTGACAGTGCAAGGCCAATGGCGACGGCAGACAGTGAGCTGTAGGCCAGGATGAAAGCAAGATGGACCTTCGCCGCGAGTGAATCGCGATGCAGGTAGATATAGACTGCTATCGCACAGAATGAATATCCGGCGAACGGAAACAGGGTTTCCTTGCTGCCTACCATCATGACAGTGCCGATGGTCACCGCGAGCAGGCTGAGATTGCGCACCCGGCTGCGCGAAGAGGTAAACATCCCCTCGATGCCGACAAGCCACAGGCCGAGCCCCGCGGCGCCGTAGATTTCACCTGGGCCGAGCCGGGCCCACACGTCGCCCCAGAATGGCGCGCGCATCACGACGAGAACGACGGCCAGACCGATAATGATGCCGAGATGCCGCGCGACCACAATCCATATGCCGGCAATGAAGACCGCGAGCAGCCCGACCCTGCTGGCATACCAGAGATGAACATTGTCGCCCCACAGCACCGCTTCGCCCAGCAGGGCGGGATAGTAGAACGGACGAAAGCGAGTGTATTTGCCAATCGCGCCTAATTCAGTCTGCGTGAAGAGAACATGGAAATATTGCCCAATCGGTAGATGATGGTTGCCGGCGCCGATCAGCCGTATCGTGTCGTGATCATCGATCATGCCCCAGCTGGCGTGGAGAACCTGTCTGCCGATGAGCCACGCGGACACCGCGATCGAGAGCAGCACTATTGCGATCGCCTGCTTCCGCCCGACACCGCTGGTTAGAGCAGCATAACGAAACCAGGTGCTATTCGGTCCGGCCATCAGTTCTGTTTTCCATTTTCAAATGCGCAAGCGAGCTTTGTTTCTTTCGACCATCAAGAGGCTGACGATTCGAGGCACTGCTACCCGTTTTTGCTCGCTTCCACGACGCGGTATACCGGCAGCAGTCCCCGATACGGAAGCGCTATCTCGCCGTCCAGGTATCGAAGATTCGCTATGTCCGATTTCGGGCCCAAGCGCACGCACCAATCCGGCCCAGCCCGCCCGATACCGGCGGTAAATTCCAAGGGCTCATGAGCCTGCGCACATCACTCGACGGACGCCAATCATCAATTTATTAAAGTATTTCAATACTTTATTTCGGTCGAGGGCGCATCTTCAGGGAGTTGGCGATCAATGCTGACAAGATGCCCGGCCCTGCAAACTGATATCGATGCGGGCGTGCAAGACGCCTGCGAGCATCCCGACGCTGTTCTATTTCTCTCGGAACGCGTGGGCGATGTGATCGTTGAGGGGCTTCGTCAAGAACGACAGCACGGTCCGTGGAGTCGTTTGTATGAATGCCTCGACGGGCATTCCGGGGATCAGCTTCAGGTTTCCCAGCCGGGCAATCTGACTGGGGGCGACCCCGATCCGAACCGTGTAGTAACGGGTTCCGGTCTTCTGATCTTCACTGACGTCGGCGGAAATCTGGCTCACGACGCCATCGATTTCGGGTGTCGTGCGCTGACTGAATGAAGAGAAACGGAGCAAGGCGGTCTGCCCGATATGAACCTGGTCGATGTCCTGCGGCTGAATTTTGGCTTCGACGTTGAGCAGGTCCAGGCTCGGAACGATCAGCATGATCTGTTCACCTGGCGATACCACCCCGCCAACCGTATGTACCGTCAATTGGTGCACGAAGCCGGCCTGCGGCGCGCGTATATCGATACGCTTCAGCTGGTCTTCGGCCGCAACCCGCTTTTCGACGAGCTCCGCTATCTTGCCCCTGATATCGGCGAGGTCCTTGCCGACCTCGGTTCGCATATCCTGATCGATTTGAAGGATCTGAAGCTCCGTCTCCGCCATTCTCCCCTTCGACTGAGCGATCGACGCGACAAGCTGGCCGCGCTCGCCTTCGAGGCGTTCCTTCTCCCGCTCCAGCGTCGTCACGCGGGTGTACGGCACCAGATTTTGCTGCCAGAGCTGATTGACGCCTTCGAGCTCCTTGGTGATCCATTCGACCTGCTTCACTTTTGACGTGATCTGGGAAGCGTATCCGGAGATTTCCTCTCGAAGCTGAGTAATGCGTTCTCTCAATTGCGAGCGCTGGCCATCCCGGGTTTGACGACGAACGTTGAATTGGGTTCGTTCGCCGTTCACCGCCTTGGCGACGCCCGGCTCGTTCATTCGGTCGAGCAGTTCCTGGGGAAAAGAGATTTCGGTGAACCCGTCGCGCTCCGCCTCTTCGCGAGCCTGCCGGGCGCCAAGATCGTCGAGCGCCTTGGTGACGATCGCCAGATTGGCGCGGGTTTGCGTTTCATCGAGGCGCAATACGATATCGCCCGCCTTGACGGGCGCGCCATCCCTCACTCGCACCTCACCCACAACTCCGCCGGTCGGATGCTGTACCTTCTTGACGTTCGAATCGACGACGAGCTGGCCTTGCGCAATCACCGCGCCGGAAAATTCAGTCGTGGTGGCCCAGCCGCCAAGACCGAACACGAGGATAACGGCCGCAATGGCGACCGCCCAGATGTGCTTCTTGAGCGAAGCCAGCATGTTCGGAGTATCTGCGCTCATGACTGCGACGTGCTTGCAGCTTCGTTGACAACCCGCAGACCGCCTGGCGGAGCAACGGGGGGTGGACGTCGCATCATCTTGGCCATGACCTCTTCCTTGGGTCCGATGGCCTGGCACCGTCCCTGCGCGACCACCATGACCTGGTCAACGCCGGCCAGCGCGCTCGGGCGATGGGCGATCACGATCGCAATGCCATTCCGCGCCCTGACCGACAGGATCGCGCGCGTAAGGGCCTCGTCGCCCTCCGGATCGAGATTCGAATTAGGCTCATCGAGCATGACCAGGAATGGATCGCCATAAAGTGCCCGCGCGAGCGCAATGCGCTGACGCTGGCCTGCCGAAAGCGAACTGCCATTCTCGCCGATGTCGGTCTCGTACCCATTGGGCAATTTGAGGATCAGCTCGTGAACGCTGGCGAGTTTGGCGGCGGCCAACACCTTTTCCGAGTCCAGCGCCGCTTCGAACCGGCTGATGTTCTGGGCGATCGTGCCGGCGAGCAGTTCGACGTCCTGCGGCAAGTAACCGATGTGCTTGCCGAGTTCTTCTGGCACCCATTGATCGAGCGTTGCGCCATCTATCCGGACGGTACCCCGCACCGGATTCCACACACCCACAAGCGCGCGGGCCAGGCACGACTTGCCGCCGCCGCTCGGCCCGACAATACCCAGGGCGGAGCCGCCCTCGATGCGGAAGGTGACATCCTGAACAATCACGCGCCGGTCGCCGGGAGGGCTGACGCACACCGCCTCACTCTCGAACGACTTGCTCGGTTTGCTCAGCGCCATCTGACTCTTGAAGTCGGGAATCAGCGCCAACAGCGACGTCAAGCGATGCCAACTCTGTCGAGACGCCACGAAATTCTTCCAGTTGGCGATCGCGGCATCGATCGGCGCAAGCGCCCGGCCGCCAATGATCGAGGCCGCGATGATGACGCCGCCGGTCGCCTCCTGGCGAATCACGAGGTATGCGCCGATGCCAAGCATGGCCGATTGCAATACCATGCGCGCAACCTTGGAGATTGCGCCGAAACCGCCGCTGATATCGCTGGTCCGTTGCTGCGCTTCCAGATACTTGACGTTGGCTTCACCCCACAGCGAGGCAATGCGTGAATTCATCCCCATGGCATGCAGAACTTCAGCGTTTCTCCGCGAAGCCTCTGCGAGTGAATTGCGCTTGATCGCGTGTCCGGTGGCTTCGCGAGAAGGTTCCTTTGTGAATCGGTCGGTCAGGATGGTGAGCGTCACCAGAAAAAGCACACCGACAAGCGATGCAATGCCGATCCAGAAGTGAAAGATGAAGCAGATCCCGACGTAGAACGGCAGCCAAGGAAGGTCGAGAAACGCGATCGGGCCAGGACCGGACAGAAATCCGCGGACCTGATCCAGATCTCGCATCGGCTGCAGACCGTCTCCGCCGCTGCGCGTCGTCAACGAGAGCCGGGAGATGGTGTTGTAGACACGGATGCTTAAATCCTGCCCCAACGATCGGCCGATGCGCACGAGCATCCGCGAACGCAACAGGTCGAGCACCGCCTGAAAGGCGTAGAGCGAAATCGCGAGAAGCGAGAGTCCGACCAGGGTCGGAAGGCTGCGGCTCGGAATGACGCGATCGTATACTTCGAGCATGTAGAACGAGCCCGTGAGATAGAGCACGTTGATGATCGCGCTGGCGATGGCCAGGGTTATGAATGCATGCCGGCACGCCGCAAGCGCGGCAACCAGTTCGCTGGACGAACCCGACCCCCTGGGAGACCCGCTTCTATCGGAAGGAATTGTGCTCACGGCCGCCAATCACAAAATTTGATGTACGATGCAAAAGAAGAAAAACACAAACAGCGAGAGGCAGGCGCCAACACAAGGTTGCGCCAGGACTCCCTTATTCGCGGAGTTTCCCGCTCGAATAATATAGCCTCGGGATTAGCCAATAGTAAAAATTCAACTACCGCCGGCAGGCCAAACGGCGGAGCCGAAACACCGCCGTCGCAAATTCCAATTGTTTTACAATATCTTAGGTCTCAACCCCGGTTAAGCATGTGCGCTTGAGGTCACATGAAACTCGGTCCAGTCGCTCCAAACCGCTCCGTCGGATGCCCGCACCCACAGTTGATCATTTGCACCGGTCCCCGCCACGAAGCTGGCATGGGCAAGATCGGCGGCCAGCACGGTGATCGCCGAGCCCGTAGCTTGTTCGGCTCCATTGACCGCGAAATGTCCGGTGCTGGATCCGGCGGTGCCATCCCAGAACTGGTACTTCACGACCTGGTCCGAGAGGTCGACGTCGCTGACGGAGAACAGCGAAGAAGCGGTCACCGTTTGACCCGCCGACAGCGCGACATTGCCCGCCGTGACAACGGGAGCATGATCGATCGGCGCCGCCACCGTGAAGCCCTTCCAATCACCCCAATCCTGTCCATCAAACGCACGGACCCACAACTGATCGGCGCCGGAACCGCTCTGGAACGTGGTGCCGGCGAGCTGCGCTGCCGAAACGTCGATCGCCAGGCCGGCCCCCTGCGTCACGCCATCGACGACGAAGCTGCCGCTGTGGCTATCGACCGTTGAATCCCACAGCTGGTATTTCACGACCGTGTCGCCTGCGTCGGCGTCCGAAACCGAGAAAAGCTGCGAGGCTGAAAATTCCTGACCCTTGGACGCGGTCAGATTTCCCACCGTCGCGATCGGCGCGTGATTGGGCGCACTGACGGAGAAAGGCTGCCAATTGCTCCAGCTCACGCCGTCGAACGCACGAACCCAGAGGTCGTCGACACTGCCCGCCTTCGCGGAGAACGAAACCTGCGACAGCTGGGATCCCGCGACATCGATCGCCACGTTGGCAGCTTGCTGCACACCATTGATCGAGAAATGCCCGCTATTGGCTCCGGCCGTGGAGTCCCAGAACTGATAGCCGGCAATGGTGTCGCTGTCCTGATCGACGACGGTGAAGAGCGAGCTCGCGGCAACGGTGGCATTCTTCGCCACGATCTGATTAGACGCGACTGAAACCGGCGCGTGATTGATCGGCGCGACTACGTTGAAGCCCTTCCAGTCGCTCCAGATCTGGCCATCGAAGGCACGTACCCAGAGCTGGTCCGTCCCGGAGCCGCTCTGGAAGACCGTGTTCGCGAGATCCGATGCGTTCACCGTGATGCTTTGATTCGACCCCTGGCGGACATCGTTGATGGCGAAATACCCGCTATCGCCATTGGCCGTCGAATCCCAGAACTGATACTGGGAAATTGTGTCGCCAGCATCGCTGTCGACCGCGTCGAACAGATCGGCCGCCTGAAAGGTTTCGCCTTTTGTGGCGATCAAGTCAGCGGCGGTCACCACGGGCGCGGCATCCGGCGCATAGACGGTGAAGTGCACCCAGTTGCTCCAGGTATTTCCCGTCGCTGCGCGAACCCAAAGACTGTCGGAGCTCGCTTCATTCGCCTGGAAGTAAGTGTGAGCCAGGTTCGAAGCCGATACATCGATCGCTTGGCCGGCCGTCTGCGCCACGCCGTTTACGACGAAATAGCCGCTGTTGGCTCCGGAGGCATCGTCCCACAATTGATAGGCCGTGACGGTTTCCGACGAGTACGGAACCGACGCATGGAACAGATCCGCAGCCAAAATAGAACCATTCTTCGCGATCGTCGTATCCGCCACGACAACCTTGGGCGCAAGGACAACCGGAGCGGTCACGGCGAAACTCTTCCATTCGCTCCACAGCACCCCGTCAAAAGCGCGAACCCACAGCTGATCGGTGCCGGGCGCTGAAGGCGAGGTAAAGGTGACATTGTTGATCGAGGACGCAGTGACGCCGATCGCCTGTCCCGCCGCCTGCGCTACCCCACCGACATTGAAATGGCCGCTCGTCGCATCAGCGCTCGAATCCCAGAACTCATATTGGGTTACCGTATCGCCATCGGGGTCTGAGCTGCTGAAGAGCTGGTTCGCTCCCAGCGTGTAGTTCATCGCCACGCCGATATTTTCGACCGTTACATTGGCGGCCCGATCGACCGGCGCCGTGACGTTGAATTGCTGCCAGGCGCTCCAGTCCAAGCCATCGGACACGCGCACCCAAAGCTGATCCATACCCGACCGGCTCTGGAACACGGTACCGGCTAGTTGTGCCGCCGAAACGTCGATCGCCCTGCCGGCATCCTGGCTCACGCCATTGATCATGAAGGAGCCGCTGGACGGACCTGTCGTGCTGTCCCAGAACTGATACTTGACGACGCTGTCGTTGACATCCGCATCCGATACGCCAAACAACGAGGACACGGCGAACGACTGGCCCTTGTTCGCGACGACGTCCGAAGACGTCACGGCGGGTGCGTGGTTGATCAGATTGACCGAAAGCTGGGTCCATCCGCTCCACTGCACGCCATCAAAAACCTGGACCCACAGCTGATCGGACGCATTGCCCGATTGATAGGTCAGATTGGCGAGATCGCCGGCATCGACGGTGATGTTTGCATTCGCCGCCTGAGCGACGCCAGAAAGAACGAATGCACCACCACCCGGCACCGCCGCTTCAAAGAAACGGTACTGCTGGATATAGGGGGTCGACGTGGAGAACATCCACGATGCCGGAACGGCCTGGCCATGCACGAGCGTGACGGTGGTCGCGTTGGCGATCGGAGCAGCAATGCCGAGCGCGCTGGGTGAAAACACGCCGTCGCTGAACTGGAGATTTTCGACCGACACCAGCACGTCAGAACCGTCCGGCGAGCCGGCACGCAAATCGGTAATGTAAAGCGATCCATTTTCGCCGCGGGACACCCGGTAGTTGCTCCTCGCACCGGTGAAGACGGCGGTATCGCTGCCCAGGCCGCCGTCGACCGTATCGTTGCCCGCCAACCCGTACAGCACGTCGGTGCCGGCTCCGCCGGTCAGAACGTTGTTGGCCTGATTGCCGACGATACTGTCATTGCCGGATCCGCCTGCGGCGTTTTCGATCAACGACCGCGCATCGTTGTCATAGAGCCACGCGTTCGCAATGTTTCCAGCCGCGATGTGCGCGCCCGGAGCGGTCACGCCGCCGAGGTCAGCGAGCTGGGCGGTCGATACCGTCGTCCAACCGCCGGCGCGCAGGTCGACGGACAAGTTCGTCGCATAGTTCGAGAAATCGTAGGTGTCGACGCCGTTGCCATCCCAGATCGTCTGGAAAATCTTGTTTCCACCGGGCGCGCCCTGACCAGCGCCGTTGATGAATTGCTCGCCAGTCGTCGCGCTCCAGGAGTAGACGGTGTTGCTCGAGTTGGTGTTGTAGTTCGCACCATACATCTGCTGGATTGCAGCGATGTCCGCGATCATGATGGACTGAGCATAGCTCCACGCTTCATTCTGGTACCCATTGACGGCAGCGCCGACATAGGAGCGGTACGTTTCGACACTGTACTCCATCGAATCGTGAGCGTAGGTCAGCAAGGTGCCGGTCGTGTTGTCACGCAGACCGAGCGCCAAACCGATCTCGTGCAGGAAGGTCAGATAGCCGTAGCTGCCCTTGACCGGGTCCAGATACCAGGTGCGATAGCTGCTGAACCAGGAGTCGCCGCTTTCCGCATCGGCAAAGCTCGGATTGGGATTGTAGCTATCAGCTGTGCGCGACACGCCCGATTGTGCTTGGCGCAGAGTAGCGTGCTGCGTTGCAGTCTCTTCCATCTCGGTGAAGGTCAGCCCGCTGACGGCCTGATACTGCGCCAACACGGATCGCGCCGCGCCCTGCTGAGCAGCGTTGAGCTGTGCGAAACCTGTCGTGTTCTGCGTGTTCGTTGTCGCGTAGTGCGAACCGTAAAACGAACCATCGGCAGGAAAACTGTATGTCAGCGATGTCTGGGCCCACTTGTACCCAGTCAGGAGTCCATCGATGTCCTGGTTACCCGTCCAGGTGACGGTTGTTACGCTAGCCATTTGACGCCCCACTGCAGAACTTTTCGTTCTTGCTTATGGGTCGACGGTAGGCGTGCGGACTTAACGAGATCGCACCACGAATAGATAACGAAGTCTGATCGGACAGCTACGATAAATACTTCGTTTTCATCCGCTGACGTTCACCAGTCGTCAGCCTTTCCGACTCGTTACGAAATTCGTTCAAGTTGAAAGCATGCTGGCTGTATTGAATGTGAAACTTCGATCGAAAATCCGCAGCATCACGTCCAGACTCTTGAAACCAACGCCATGGCGTTGTGCCTGCTACGCCTGACGAAGCATCGAGTGCTCCGATCGTGGGCTCTCGCATATTCTCGACCGCGCTGCGCCCAATTGCGTGAGAGCTGTCCCGGTGAAGCGCCGGTAAGTTGCCGATAATTAATCGTCAACGAAACGCTAAAAATCGCAACGGTGCGATTTAGGGTTGGTTAGGCGTATTCAGGATTCAGATTTGCGAAAGGCTATCTCGCAAGGGGTCAAGCCTGCCGATTTCGCCTGGACGACAAGTCAGACGCCGCCCTGCCATCCACCTTGATACCCCCGGCTAAAAGAAAGCCCCGTTTGCCGGACTGGCAAACGGGGCTTGGTAAGCAAGCTTGGTTAAGCGGTATTAATGCGAGGTGATGTTGAACGCATGCCAATCGCTCCACATCGTGCCGTCGAAGGCGCGCACCCACATCTGGTCGGTTTCGGCCACGGAAGCGGCGGTAACGCTTACAGAGCTGAGATCGGCGGCCAGCACATCGATACCGGCGCCGGTTTGCTGAGGCGCCCCGTCGATCGCGAAGTGGGCACTGTTCGCGGCCGGTGTCCCGTCCCAGAACTGATACTTAACGATCTGGTCACCAGCATCCACGTCGGTCGCATTAAACAACGTTTGCGCCGACACCACCTGGTTGGTCACAAGGTTGAAGTTCGATGAGCCTGTGACGACGGGAGCGTGGTCGACCGGAGCATTGACGTGGAAGCTCAGCCAGTTGCTCCAGGCGTCGCCATCGAACACGCGCGCGTAGAGCAGATCCGAGCCAGACCCGGTCTGGAACGTCAGCGAGTTGAGGTCGCTGATCGCGAAGTCCAGGGCCTGACCTTCGGCGAGCCTCGTTCCATTCATGACAAAGTGGCCACTGGTATCGACGGCCGGATTGTCGTCAGCGCCGCCGTTCGTTCGGTGGTCATCCCAGAACTGGACCCGGGTGATCTGATCGGTCGGATCCGCGTCTGCCGAAGAGAACAGCGAACTCGCCGACAATGTCATCCCGTGGCTGGCAACATTGATATCGTGAACCAGCGTTACCGGCGCGTTGTTGAGTGGGCCAGGCACGTTCGCTGATTCAGTAACATGCATTCTCTGCCAATTACCCCAATCAGTTCCATCGTAGGCGCGCACCCATAGATATTCAGTGGATCCGGCAGTGGCCTTGAGGAAGTTGGCGCTGTCCAATTGATCCGCCGAGACCTCAATGGCTGTGCCAGCGGATTGCCTGACACCATTGACCGTGAAGTAGCCAGTATTGTCGACCGCCCGGATGTCATCGGAAGGGCCAAGGTCTTCGTTACCATCCCAGAACTGATACTTGGTGATAACATCTCCGTCGCTGTCGGTGACCTTGGCCGGGAGATCGAACAGCGTGGATACCGAAGTAGAGGCCTGGCCGGACGGAATTGTTACGACTCCGTCTGCATTAGGCCCAAGCATCGCCACCACCGGTATGTGATTGGGCGCGTTGACTTGGAAGTTGGACCAACCGCTCCACTGATAGCCATCGAAGACTCGCACGGACAGATTGTCCGAGCTGCCGTTACCGGCCTGGAAGTACGTGCTCGCCAACTGCGTTTGCGTCAGCGTGATCGTATCGGTTCCTGCCTTGGCAACCCCGTTAACAACGAAGTAACCGCTCGTGGCCGAGTCTGTCGCATCGCGCAACTCAACTTGCGTGATAGCGTCTCCGTCGCTGTCCTGCGCGGCGAACAACGCGTTCGCCGAGACTGGACTGTTTTTTGCAATCGTGATGGTGGCGCTGGTCGGCGTGACGGTCGGCGTTGCATTGGCAGCTCCCGTGACCGTGAACTGCTTCCACGTTCCCCAGGCCTGACCGTCATAGGCTTGCACCCATAGCAAATCTGTCCCGCTGGTGGAGTGGAACGTCAAATTGCCGAGTTCGGACGCTTCAACCTCGAATCCAACGCCTTCGGCCATTCGAACGCCGTTGTAGACGAAATAGCCGCTGTTGTCGGTGGCAGGACTATCGTCTGCTGTTCCCCCCGCAGTGTGATCGTCGTAGAAGCGATAGCGGACAATGGGATCACCATTGGCATCATTTGCCGCAGTCACGAACTGCGAATGGGTGAATACTTGGCCTTTCGTTGTCGCTGTCACGTTGGCGACGAGAACATCCGGTGCCACGTTGTTGATCGTGCTTCCCTGCACGCTCGTCGTGGCATCGAAGCGTGTCCAGCCACCAAAGCCCTGCGCATCAGACGCCCTGACCCACAAGATATCACCCGTGGCTCCTGCCGTGTAAGACACGCTCGAAAGGTCGGTTACATCAATGACTACGCCCGATGCCTGGCGAATGCCGTTGACCGTGATGTAGCCTGAAGTGCCGCCGGCAGAATTGTCCGCGACACCCAAGTTGCCGTTATCATCCCAGAATTGATAACCCGTGATCGAGTCGGCGTCGGAGTCCGTAACCGAAACTTGCGTCGATATTGCGATCTTCTGGTTCTGGCCGATCGCAAAGTTGGCTGCCGTAGCCACCGGCGCATGGTTTGCCGCGGACGGATCCACCTGGATCACAAGCGGCGTCGAGGCCGGGCTGGCATGGTTCTGGGCGTCGTAGGCCACCGCGCTGAAGGTGTGGAAGCCAATCGCGAGCGTCGCCGTATTGAAGCTCCAGTTGCCTGCGCTATCGGCGAAGATGATGCCGATCTGGCTCGGACCGTCGAAGATCACGACTCTTGAACCCGCGTCAGCCGTCCCACCCAGTTCAAGTTTCCTGTCGGCAGTGATATGATCGCCCTTGACGCCGGTATCGTGGCTGAAAGTGGTGATCGCCGGTGCCGGATTGGTGCCGGTCACCGTCACCGCCAGGTTCACGGTGTTGCTGACGCCGGAGTGGTTGTCGGTGTTGACGTAGGAGAAGATGTCCGACACCTGCTGGCCGCCCGCAAGCACCTGCACATTGGCCTGGTTGTTGGCCACCGTGTAGGTGTAGCTGCCGTCGCTGTTGAGATGCAGCGTGCCGTAGGTTCCGACGACGTCGACTCCGACATTGCCCGCCAGACCGTTCACGGCCGAGACCGTGTGGGTGTCGCCGGCATCGACATCGGTGTCGTTGGTCAAGACGTTGCCCGTGACCGGGCTTCCACCTTCGGTGGCCGCCGCAACGTCCGCCACCGCGACCGGCGCATCGTTGGTGCCGGTCACCGTCACCGTCAGGTTCGCCGAACCGCTGACCCCGCCATGGTTATCGGCGTTGGTGTAGGTGAAGACATCGCTAACCTGTTGCCCCTGCGCCAGCGCCTGGACCGAAGCCAGGGCGTTGTTGATCGTATAGGTGTAGGTGCCGTTGCCGTTGAGGTGCAGCGTGCCGTAGGTACCGGCCACGTCGATCCCGACATTGCCCGCGAGGCCGTTCACGGCCGAGACCGTGTGGGTATCGCCGGCATCGACATCGGTATCGTTGGTCAGGACGTTGCCCGAGATCGCTGCGACCGCGTCCTCGTTGACGGTGGCGGTGTTGGCCACTGCCACCGGCGCGTCGTTGGTGCCGGTCACCGTCACCGTCAGATTGGCCGTGTTGCTGGCACCGCTGTGGTTGTCGGTGTTGACGTAGGTGAAGACGTCGGTCACCTGCTGACCGGCCGCGAGCGCCTGCACGTTGGCCTGGCCGTTGGCCAGCGTGTAGGTGTAGCTGCCGTTGCTGTTGAGAACCAGCGCGCCGTAGGTTCCGGCGACGCTGTTCCCGACACCGCCCGCCGACCCGTTCACGGCCGAAACCGTGTGGGTATCGCCAGCGTCGACATCGGTATCGTTGGTCAGGACGTTGCCCGAAGTCGAAACCACATCCTCGCTGATGGCGGCAGTATCCACCACCGCGACCGGCGCGTCGTTGGTGCCGGTGATCGTGACCGTCAGCGTCGTCGAGTTGCTGACGCCGGAGTGGTCGTCGCCGTTGGTGTAGGTGAAGGTTTCGGTCACCTGCTGACCAGCCGCCAGCGCCTGCACCGAGGCGAGAGCGTTGTTGAGGGTGTAGGTGGCGCTGCCATCAGCGTTCAGGTGCAGCGTGCCGTAGGTACCGGCCACGTCGACGCCGACATTGCCCGCCGACCCGTTCACGGTCAGGACCGTGTGGGTATCGATCAGATCGATGTCGGTATCGTTGTCCAGGACGTTGCCGACGATCGGCGCGTCGTCCTCACTGATGGTGGCTGTATCCGCCACCGCGACCGGCACATCGTTGGTGCCGTTCACGGTGATCGTCAGGTTGCCCGGAACGCTGACACCGCCATTGTTGTCGATGGCAGTATAGGCAAAGACCTCGGTAACGAACTGGCCTGCCGCCAGCGCCTGGACGGCGGCGAGAGCGTTGTTGAGCGTGTAGGTGTAGCTGCCGTTGCTGTTGAGACGCAGCGTGCCGAAGGTACCGGCCACGTCGATCCCGACATTGCCCGTCAATCCGGCCACGCTCGAGACCGTGCGGGTGTCACCGGCATCCACATCGGTGTCGTTGGTCAGGACGTTGCCGGAAACCGGGTTCGGCTTGGCGCCGGTATCGGTATCTTCCGTCACCGCCGCGGCATCCGCCACCACCACCGGCACATCGTTGGTTCCGGTCACCGTCACCGTCAATGTCGTCGAATTGCTGACGCCAGTCTCGTTGTCGATGTTGGTATAGGTGAAGGTATCCGTCACCTGCTGACCCAGCGCCAGCGCCTGGACCGAGGCCAGGGCGTTGTTGAGGGTGTAGGTGTAGGTGCCATCGCTGTTGAGAACCAGCGCACCGTAGGCACCGGTTACGCTCGAACCAACATTGCCAGCCAGGCCGTTCACGGTCGCGACCGTGTGCGTATCGCCGACATCAACGTCGGTGTCGTTGGTTAGGACGGTGCCCGAGACCGAAACCGCGTCTTCGTTGATGGCGGCGGTATCGGCCACCGCGACCGGCGCATCGTTGGTGCCGGTCACCGTGATCGTGAGCGTCGCAGTGCCGCTGGTCGCGCCGGCAACGTCCTTTGTCACGTAGGTGAAGGAATCCGTGACAACGTCACCGTCCGCCAGCGTTTCGTTGGTCGCGACGTAGCCATAGCTGCCATCGGCATTGATCGTCAGGGTACCGTGCAGGCCATTGAGCGTGACGCTGCCGCCGGCCGGAACCGTCTGCGCGCCCGATCCGTTGTTGATCGAAGCGACCGACAGGACATCGTTGATGTCGATGTCGGTGTCGTTGGTCAGGAGGCTGCCGATCGCAGTGGCGTTCTCGTTGACCGACTTGATGTCGGCAACGGCGACCGGCGCATCGTTCTGACCTGTTACGGCGATCGACAGCTGTTCCGTACGGCTCAGGCTGCTTGCGCCATGGTTGTCGATCACGGTGACGGTGAAGTTGTCGTTGACCGACTGACCGGCCGCCAGGAACTCCGCCTGGTCGGCGGTGTAGCTGTAGGTACCGTCACCATGGATGGTGAGCGTACCGAATGCACCGACGATGATCTGCTGATCACCAACCGCAGCCAGTGCGCCGGAATTGCCGTTGGCGTTCGACGACACGGCGCTTACGCGCAAGGTGCCCGCATCGTGCGCATCTGGATCGCCGTCGTTGCCGATCACACCGGTGACCGGAGCGACCGTCTGGTTTTCGTTCACCGCGGCCGGATCATTGACGACCGTCGGAGCGTCGTTACGGCCGTTGATGGTGATGGTGATCGGCTGGCTGATCGTACCACCGTTGCCATCGGAAACCGTAACCGTGCGGATTACCGTGAGCGTCTCGCCCAGACCAAGGAAGTCCAGCGAGCTTTCCGCTACGCTGTAGGACCAATCGGCGTGAACATTGTTGCCGCTCCCAGCCAGGCTGGCCGTCAGGTTCGAAAGTGCCGCAATCTGGCCTGCCGTCAGCTGACCGCTGACGTCGATATTGCCAGCGTCCTTCCAGACCACTGACACTGCCCCGAGAGGCTGCAGGGTCAGCGTGTCGGTGGAATCGACGTCGGTGAAGAACACCGAGCCTGCCTGGGTCCGTACCTGCGCACTGTTGGTGACACCGGCCGCTTC
This sequence comes from Bradyrhizobium sp. LjRoot220, assembly GCF_964252915.1. Classification (NCBI taxonomy): domain Bacteria; kingdom Pseudomonadati; phylum Pseudomonadota; class Alphaproteobacteria; order Hyphomicrobiales; family Nitrobacteraceae; genus Bradyrhizobium; species Bradyrhizobium sp. LjRoot220. Next base: position 5,254 of record NZ_CAXUPS020000002.1, on the reverse strand, counting down.
GGAGAACGTAGTGCCGACAACCGAGTGCACCACGTCGACGACCGGCGCATCCTCGGCTCCGGTGACGTCGAACACCACGGACGTCGAGCTGGTCTTTCCGTGGCTATCCGTCGTCGTGTAGCTGAAGGTATCGGTACCATGGACACCCACTGCGAGCGCTTCCGCCAGCGCAGTGTTGGCCAGATAGCTGAACGTGCCGTCCGCATTGAGGGTCAGCGAACCGTAGACGCCGACGATCGGAACGCCGACATTGGCGTTCACGCCGTTGACGGCGCTGACGACAAGCGTGTCGCCCGGCGCATCCGGGTCGTAGTCGTTGGTCAGCACGTTGCCGGTGCTGAGCGTCACGTTTTCGGTCGCCGAGAACAGATCGGGCGCCGCCGTCGGCGCGTGATCCAGCACGGCAGCAAGCGAGAAGGTGCCGTCCGCGAAGACGAACGTTTCGACGCCGTACAAGGTATCGAAGCCATCCGCCGCGCCGGGGCGGCTGTCGGAAACATGGACAGCCCCGTCTGGCGCCTGGATGAAGACGTAATCCGAACGCAGGCCGGTATACCGGGCCGTGTCGGTGCCATCGCCGGCGACGATGAAATCGTTGCCCGCGCCACCGGTGATGTCGTCATTGCCGTCCGACGTGAAGATCCCGTCGTCGCCGCCGCGGCCATCGACCGCGAACGGTCCCGGGCTGGTGCCGGTGTAGTTCGGGAAATAATTCCCGCCACGGATCAGCTCGGCCTCATTGGTGCCAAGGATGGTCTCCGCGCCCGGCGCGTTCGGATAGACCGAGATCGGCGTCGGAGCCGCAATCGGTTCATCGAACGTATTGCCGTTGATGAAGGTGTTCAGATCGACAACCGAAGATCCCGACACGACGACGACATGGGTGTACGCCCCATTCGCGAAGTCGTTGCCGTTGATCAGCATCAACACCGATTCGGTGACGATGGAATTGTCGTGCATGTCGCTGAAGTGGTTGTTCGCGATGACCCCGGAGGTGCCCTCGGTGATGTAGGCGCCGAAGTCCCAATCCGTGACCAGGTTGTTCTGGAAATCGAGGCCGGTGACACCCGCCTGCGTGGTGAACGCGTGCGCGCCCGATCCGACGCAGGAGCAGCCGTCAAGGATGGAATTCGTGAACGTGAAATCGTTGGCCTGGATATAGATGCCACTCGGATAGGGCCCGGACTGGCCTTCAATCTGGAAGCCGTCGATCGTCGCACCATTGGCGGACACCAGCACGCCGCCGGTGATGACGCTCTCGCCGCCGCGCAGGCCACTGTTACCGTCAATGCTATTATTGGCGCCGACCAGCGTCACCTTCTTATTCAGGTCGATCGTTTCGTTGTAGATGCCTTCCGCGACGACGATGATATCGCCTTCGCTGGCAGCATCGATTGCCGCCTGGATCGAACCGCCGTCGTTGACGAGGAACACATGATGGCCGTCGCCATCAACGATCTGTTCGACGTTCTGAAGGGTGTCGACGCCTTCCGCGCCGGCATCCACGACCCATGAGGCGCCGTTGTAGCTGACGTCGGCACCGGTCAGCGCCGAGGCGTAGAGCGCGATATCGTTGCCATCGCCGCCATCGAAGTAATCGGCGCCCGCACCGCCGACGAACAGGTCGTCCGCCGTCGTGCCGGTGACGGCGTTATCCGCCGGCGTGCCGTTGACGATCGAACCGAGAGCCTGGCCGTTCAGCGGATAGAGCGGATGAGTCGGCCCGACGTTGATGACGATATCGTTGGAAACCGTCACGTTGCTGAGATCGATGATGTCGTCGATGCCGGTGGTGAACTCCGGTGCGTCCTGGCCTGCGGTTTCGTCGATATAGAACGCGTAGCCCCAGCCCGCGTGGCCTTCGACCGACGTTCCCGGACCCTGGCTGAAATCGAGGCCGTTCATCCCGGTATAGCCCTGCGCATAGAACAGGACCTTGGCGTACGAACCGCTGATATCGACGTTGTCGATGACAACATTGCCGATCTCGTGCGTCACGTTGTAGGTGCCCGGCTCGAAGCCGCTGATCTGGATCGCGAAATCCGCGTTGCCGCTGTTCGGGACGGCATTGCTGCCGCCCTCGATGGTGACATCCTTGATCAGCGCATCGCCATGGAAGCCGAACAGGCTGATATCGCCATCACCATTGGAACTGCCGTCGCCGTTCTGGGCGAACGTCGAATCCGTGATCTTGATGTCCGCGAGGTTGGGCGCGCCGCTGCCCATGCCGACGCCGTGCGTTTTGTTGCCAATGAAGTTCGAGTGGTCGATCACCAGGCTGTCGAGGTTGGTCGAAGAGGAGACCGAGACGCCGGCGTTGTTGTTCGCGAACGTGAAGCCGGAGATAAGGACGGTGGCGGAGCCGCCGGCGTTGAGGTCGCCCGTCAGCGTGATGCCGTTGCCGCCACTCAACGAGGAGATGATCGTTGTGGCCGCCCCATTCACACTGACGATATTCACGGCCTTGTTGACCGTTACGCTGTCATAAACACCGTCGGCCACGAGAATGGTATCGCCGGACAGAGTCCCGGCGTCGTCGATAGCATCCTGGATCGAGGCGTAGGTGCCGACCAGCACGCCACCATGCAACACCTGCACAGGCTGCGTCAGGTCCAGCGTAAGATCGCTAAACTGGATGCGCTCGATGGAAGAGAGTGTGTCGGTACCTTCGTTCAGCGTGGAGCCTGACAGTGTGTCGGCATCCTGGACGCTGGTGAAGCCAGTGACGAAGCCGCTGGGATCGCTCGTGACCGCAACAAGATACTTGTCGTGGGTATCGACATAAACAGCGGTGTCGTTGCCCGTCGAACCGAGCAAGCTGTCATTGCCACCCAGGCCCTTCAGGGTGTTTGCATCCGGGTTCGCCGAACCTGCACCAAAATCAAGGCCGCCCGAATGGGCACTCGCGTCGCCGGCGATGTAATCGTCGCCTTCCGTGCCCGTGATCGTATCGTCGAAATCGCCGCCGAGAATGACGGTCAGCTGTCCACTCTGCGACACGTTGCCGTGCGCTTCTGCATCGAACGTAAACCCGTTGTAGGTGGTTCGGATGTTGAAGTCGGTATCGACTGTGTCGAAGGTGTTGTTTTCGATGCTCTCAATCGGTGTCGTGACCGGACCGCCGAGAGAAATACCCGTACCGGAATGGCTAAACGTATTATTCGAAATGGTGTCAGAGTCGTTGCCGAGGATACCGACACCGGTCCGGAGATAATTGAAGCTGTTGTCCGTAACCGTCAGCGTGGTTGCGTCGGTTTCGCTGAGGATACCTCGGTTCCAGGCTGCACCGCTGTAGTAGCTAGCCGGCAGCGGGAACACATCCGTGGTGAACAGGTTGTCGGTGACGTGAACCGCCCCGCTTGCCGCCGTCCCGACGTAGACGGCGACGTCTCCCCATGCGCCAACATTATTGCCATTGGCTTGATTGGACGAGAATACGCTGTCCGTGACGGTGACATCGGCAGCTGCCTGGATGTCGATACCGTGATGCGCCGTCGCGTTGCTGGAGGTATTGAGGAACTTGAGGCCATCGAAGGTCACGAGACCACTAGCCGCGGTCACCGCCATCGTTCCCGTCAGGACGGATTCCGCCCCTCGGGGCGCAGTGCCCGCAACCCCCGAATTGTTGACGCCGCGGATCGTGAGCGCATGATCGATCGTCACCGCGTCGGAATGCACTTCCGCGGACAACAGAACGACGTCTGAGGCGCCGGCTTGATCGATTGCTCCCTGGAGATCGAGGCCGCCATCGACGCTGTCGTTATCGACCAGCCAGAATGTATCGCCGTCGATAACCACCTTTTCGATGCCGTGAAGCGTATCGATCCCGGTGCTCTTGTCGACCTGCCAGTTCGTGCCATCCCACAAGATCGAGGCGCCTGCATCATAAGTGGCGGTATCGATCGTGGTGTTGGCGTCGTCTGCGCCTCCGGCACCGCCGTGAATCTCATCGCTACCCAAACCGGCATGGAAGGTGTCGTTGCCGGTTCCGCCCGTCAGGATATCGTTGATATCGCCGCCGGTGATTTCGTCGTTACCATCCTCACCATTGACGACATAATCCACGTTCGAGCCGGTGGCGTCGAACGTATCGTTGCCGGCACCGAGATCGACCGTGATGGTGTTTGGAGACACGCCGGCATCGGTCAGATCTCCAGACAGAGTCAGGGTGTCGCTGCCGTTGCCGAGGTTGAACGTGATGTCTTCGACGCCAGTGACGCGAATATCGGTCGTACCGTCGCCGTTGACGTCGATCAGCGCGTAGCCTTCATCGCTGCTGCCCACGGCACCGAGGGTTACAGTTGCCGGGCCGTCATCGCCGTTAGTGAAGTTGACCGTCAGCGTATCGTGACCGCCGCTGCCATTGATGGTGTCAGGATTGGGGTTCGAACCATCCACGGCACGATAGGTCGTGGTGAATTGGTCGTCGCCGGCGCCGCCGCTTACGGTCAGGCCCGGACGCGGACCCGCCGGGAGCGTGAAGGTCTCCGGATCGACGTCAGCCACGTTCACGGTCAGCGTTTGATGCTCAACACCGCCGACTCCGTCGGAGACGATCACGTCCAGCGTGTAGCTTGGCTGCTGTTCGTAATCGAACAGCAGTCCGGCGCCTGCAGGGATGGTGATCACGCCTGTGATCGGATCGATGGCGAAGCGACCGCCAAAGTTATCACCCAGGCCGTACACGACAGACGCCCCTTCGGCGTCCGTTGCGTTGACGTCGGCGACCACTCCGCCGCCGGAAACCGTGCCGGTGCCTTCCTCGACATCCTGGGTCGTTGTGCTCGAGGTGATGACCGGGGTGTCATTGGCACCGGTGATGTTGACTGTCAGCGTTGTCGTTGCCGTGGCACCATGATTGTCGGTCACCGCGACGGTAAAGGAATCGACAGGGGTGCTGCCGGCCGGCAACGCGTTGATCGCGCTTGCGTTCGGCGCATACTCGTAGCTGCCGTCGGCATGCACCGTCAGCGTACCAAAGCTGGTTGTGACCGAAGTCGATCCATCGCCGGCCGGCGTTGCCCCGTCGATCGCGTAGGTGAGCGTGGCGCCATTATCGACATCGTCGCCAACCAGTGTTCCCGACAGGGTCGCGAACGGATCCGCTGCGGCGGTATCGGTCACGGTCTCAACGACAGCGTCGATCGTCGGCGCGTCGTTGTTGCCGGTGATGGTGATGGTGACGTCCCTGGTGGAGCGGCCGCCATGTTCATCGACCAGCGTCAGCGTGTAGGCCTGGGTGACAATCTCGCCC